>CAVXQO010000001.1:0-63754 GCA_963763985.1 uncultured Solirubrobacterales bacterium
GGCTCGAGCTCTGGCCGCCCGACGCGGACCAATCAACTCGCGCCGGCGCAACGCGCGTCACCGGGTCCTTGCTGGGCGGTGCCCGGATCGGGGGAACCTGGGCGGGCCTGTTCCGCTGCCACACCGACGGCACCGAGGGCCTTGGCAGCTACGTGCTCTGGCGCGCATGAGCGACCCGGCCAAGATCACGACCGTCATCTCCGATTTCGGCGGGGTGCTCACCACACCGCTCGTCCAGTCCTTCGCCGCGGTCCAGGACGAGACCGGCATCGCCTTTGAGGAGCTGGCGAAGGCCATGGCCCGCATCCAGGAGGAGGACGGCAGGCACCCGCTCTACGAGCTCGAGATGGGAAAGCTCACCGAGGCCGAGTTCCTCCGGAAGCTGGGCGACTCACTCGAGCCTGCGCTCGGACACCGACCGGAGCTCCACCGGTTCAGCGAGATCTACTTCGATGCGCTCCACCCCAACGAGCCGATGATCGATCTGATGCGCGAGGCGAAGCAGGGCGGGCATCGAATGGGGCTGCTCACCAACAACGTCCGCGAGTGGGAGCCGCTCTGGCGCTCGATGCTGCCGGTGGACGAGATCTTCGAGGTGGTGGTCGACTCAGGCTTCGTCGGCTGCCGCAAACCGGACCGCGAGATCTACGACATCACGCTTGAACGCATGGGCGTCCCGGCCGAGGAGTGCCTGTTCGTCGACGACATCGACATCAATTGCGACGCCGCCCGTGAGCTCGGCATGTCGGCCGTCCACTACCAGCACAACGACCAGGCGATCCCGGAGATCCGCGAAACGCTCGGGCTCTGATCAGCTCAGTTGTCCGAGCCGTACCGGTCCCACATGTAGAGCTCAGTCGCCTCTCGGCAGAGCTCCATCACGCGGGGGGCGAGAGCCACTCGAGGACGAGGTCCAGGGCGCGCTCCTCCGAGATCCCCTCCTCGAAAGCCTCCTCGCCGCGGAAGCCGGCGGCCAGCTTGAGCGCCTCGCGGCGATGGTCGCCGAGCGAGTCGAACGCTCCCATCAGGAAGTCTCGGTTGGGCAGCGGCTGGCCGACCTCCATCGAGCCGTGCCAGGCGGCGAGCATCGAGATGTCGTGCTCGTCGAGCTCGGAGATGGCCTTGGCGTAGTGCTCCTGGAGCTCTGTGTCGGGGATCTCATCGACCCAGGCGCGGACCGCCTCGCCGAGGAGCTGGCGGCGGGCCTCTCGGCCGACCGAATCTGCAATTGCCCTGATGGCGTCAGCTGGATCTACGAAGCAAAGTGTCATTTCGGTGGGGCCTCCCGTGCTTGGCTCTGGAGGGGTGATCTAGAGCCAAGGTAGAGTCGCCCCCGGCGGAAAAAAGCTGCGACGAGTTTCCGCGCGTTATGCGGGTTT
Organism: uncultured Solirubrobacterales bacterium; assembly: GCA_963763985.1. GTDB lineage: Bacteria > Actinomycetota > Thermoleophilia > Solirubrobacterales > 70-9 > DASUPK01. The sequence goes on from CAVXQO010000001.1 coordinate 1,380, forward strand.
CCGAGTCGTTTTGGGGCCTTTCGATCGCTTGGACCCGCGCCGCGACCCGGCCTATGCTGGATCGAATGGCGCTGAATCTGATCGCCGGGCCCCCAAACTCCGCCCGAGCCGGTGCGGTCCTCGGCGGCTTCCGGGAGAACCTCGAGCGCGACCCGCTGCTGGTCGTCCCGACGGCCGATGACGCGGAGCGGTTCGAGCGTGAGCTGATCTCCCCCGGAACACTGCTCGGTGGCTCGGTGCTGACGTTCGGCGGTCTCTTCGGCGAGCTGGCTCGCGCCTACGAGCTGCCCTGGGAATCGGGGATGAGCCGGTCGCAGCGGACCTGGCTGGCGCGGGCGGCGGCGCGCCGGGTCGAACCCAGGGGGCTGAGCCGATCCGTCTCGCGCCCAGGGTTCGCCCCCGCGCTGGCGGACCTGATCGAGGAGCTCCAGTCCGCCGCCGTCGATCCGCAGACCTTCGCGGCACAGGCGGAGGAGGGTGGCGAGTACGAGCGGGAGCTCGCCCGCCTCTACGGAGCGTGGAGCGAGCTCCGCGACGAGCTCGGCCTGACCGACCGGCACCGCCTCGCCGCCTCGGTCTCCACCGCCATCCGCTCCGATGCCGAGGGCCTTCGGTGGGGGTCCCGTCCCGCGTATCTCTACGGCTTCGACGACCTGACGCCGGAGCAGCTCGACCTCGTCGGCGCCCTCTCCGAGGTCACCGAGGTGACTGTCGCGGTGACCTACGAGGATCGCCTCGCGCTGCGGGCCAGGGCGACCCTGCTCGAGAACCTCAAGGCGCTCGTGCCCACGGACCGGCTGGGGTCCGAGCGGTATCTGGAGACCAACCCCGACGCGACACCGAACCCGGTGCTCCGCCATCTCGAGCGTGGCTTTCTGGAGCCGGGGACCGTGCGTGTGGAACCGGCCGACGGACTGAAGCTGCTGCGCTCGGCGGGCGAGCGCGCGGAGGCGGAGCTGGTGGGCGGCGAGATCGCGAGCCTGCTGGCGCACGAGACGGAGCCGGACGAGATCGCGGTCGTCCTCCGAAGCCCGGCCCGCTCCGGTCGGCTGTGGGCGGAGGTGCTGGGCAGGCTCGGCATTCCGGTTGCGGTTGAGGCCTCGATGCCACTCAAAGCCACCGCCGTCGGGCGCGGCCTGGTCGCGCTTGCCCGTCTGGCCGGCCCCGACGCGAGGTCTGAGGACCTGATCTCCTTCCTGCGGGTGCCGGGCCGCGCCTCGAGCGGCAAGGTAGATCGGCTCGAGCGAGCCGTCCGCCGCAGCGGCATGGGGTCCGCCGCCGAGGCCGAGGCGTTCTGGGCGAGCCAAGACGGGAATCGCGAGCTCTTCGAGCTCGCGGACATGCGAGACGCGGGGAGCGGGACGGACCTGCTGCGCACGGCCGCGCGGCTCGCGCGGATGATCGCCGAGTTCCCAGTCGAGCGGGAGGCGGAGATCCCCGGCCCGGTGCGGGCGCTCGAGCTGCGCGCGGCGGCGGCCGCCGAGAGCGCACTGCTCGAGGTCGCAGAACTCGACCCCGAGGGACTCGGCGCGCCGGAGCTCGAGGAGCTACTCGACGCGATCAGCGTGCGCCAGCACCAGGGCACGGCGAGCGGCAGGGTCCGCGTCCTCAGCCCCTACCGCCTTCGAGCCCGGCGGGTACAGCATCTGTTCGTCTGCTCCCTGCAGGACGGCGAGTTCCCGCGCCGCGATCCCGCCTCTCCATTGATCCCGGAGGACCGCCGGGGAGAGCTCGGCCTGCCGCGTCGCTCCGAACCCGAGGACGAGGAGCGCTACCTGTTCGCGATCTGCCTCTCCCGCCCGAGCTCGGGCTCGCCCTCTCCTGGCGGATACCGACGACGAGGGCCATCCCTCCGCGCGCTCACCGTTCGTCGACGAGGTCCGCGACCTGCTCCAGCCCGAGCAGCCCGACGACCCCGACGAGCCCGACCCGTTGATGGAGACGATCAGGCGGGAGCGAGGCCCCGGCGACGTGGTGATGGCCCCGAGCTTCGCCTCCACGCCGGCCGAGCTGGCTCGCGGTCTCGCGGCTCGCGGCCGGGATGGCTGGCGCGCCGCCCTGGAAGCGATCAAGCTGCCCGCTGAGGTCGCGCGAGACATCTCAGCCCGGCTCGCGGCGGCCGGCGATATAACCGAGCCACGCCGCCTTCGCCCGCGAGACCTTCAGTCCGAGGCGGTCCTGGCCGCGATTGGCGAGACCGACGCGTTCGGCGGCACCACGCTCGAGGAGTACGCGCGGTGCTCCTACCGGTGGCTGATCGGACACGAGCTGCGTCCGCAGCGCCTCGACCCCACGGACGAGCCCCTCGTCCTCGGGGGTCTCGCCCACAAAACCCTCGAGGACCTCTACAAGGAGCGCCCCGAGGGCAGTGCCCGGCCGACGCCGGAGACCCTGGCGGCGTGGAAGCGCCGCGCCCGAGAGCTGGTGGAGGAGCACGCCGAGGAATCGGACCTGCCCGCCGCCAACCCCGTCGCGCTCGCCCAGATCCGCCGCGTCGAGGGACTGATCTCCGCCTACCTCGCCGACGAGGCGGCCAGCGAACGGGCACTCCTTCCCGACCCTGAGCTGATCGAGGCGCACTTCGACGACAAGGATGAGGAAGGGCCGGGCGCCCTCGAGCTGAACGGCTTCCGCCTGCACGGCTCAATCGACCGAGTCGACGTCTCGGATGGCGCGAACGGCCGCGTCGGCCTCGTCAACGACTACAAGCTCTCTCGCGAGGTGACCAAGGGGGCTGACCTGGAGACCGACGGCAAGCTCGACCTCCAGCTCTACGCCCAAACGCTGAGGAATCTGTGGGGGATCGAGCCGGTGGGCGGCGTCTACGTGCCGCTCCGGGCGACACGGGCCGCCGGCCCGCGGCTTTCTCAACAAGAGCGCCGGCGACGCGCTCGAAGGCACTGAGATCATCGGCGGCGACGGGCTCGACGCGGATGAGTTCGAGGCGACGCTCGAGCGCGCCGCGGAGCGCGCCTCGGAGATCGCAGGCCAGATCACACGCGGCAGGGTGAGGCGCGACCCGCTGGGCGGCGAGTGTCCGGTCTTCTGCCGCTGGCAGACGATCTGCCGCAAGGAGCGGGGCATGGGCGATCCCGACGACCTCGACGACGAGGACGACGAGCCGTGAGCCGGATGACCCCCGAGCAGTCCGAGGCGGTCGGCCGACGGGAGATCGACGTCTTCTGCGAGGCCGGCGCCGGGACCGGCAAGACCAGCGTGCTGGTCGACCGCTTCGTGACCGCGGTCTGCGACGACGAGGTCGCCATCACCGACGTCCTGGCCTTCACCTTCACGGAACGGGCCGCCGAACCACTCCGGGGGCGCGTCCGGGGCGCCCTCCGCGCACGCGCCCGCGAGGCCGGAGCGAACGGCGACGACGAGCGGCGACTCGAGCTCGAGCGGCTCTCGCGCGACACCGAGGCTGCCTGGATCTCCACCATCCACGGCTTCTGCCGGCGGCTGCTGGCCGCACATCCCGTCGCGGCCGGCATAGATCCCCGCTTCCGCGTTCTGGACGAGGGGGAATCCTCGCGCCTGCGCGGCCGAGCATTCTGGGCGGCGCTCGACTCGATGCTCTCAGGGGGCGATCCCGAGGCGGCGAGCCGCATCGTCGCCGCGGTCACGCCGAAGGGCCTGCGCTCGATCGTGATCAGCGCCCATGATGAGCTCCGCAGCCGCGGCCAGGAGGCGCTGCTGCCCGAGCCGCCATCGGTCGACCCGGCGGTGGCCCTGGCGGAGCTGGGGGAGGCGGCCTCCGAGGCCCTCTCCGACTGCGCCGAGGCGACCGGGTCGGCCGCCCCCGAGATGCTCGACCGGATGACCCGTGCGCGAGAGATCGCCACAGGCGAGCAGACGGGACTCGATGACGTGATCGCACTGGAGCTGAAGACCAAGCACAGGTCTTTCGCCGGCCGGCCTGAGCGATACCGCGAGGCCTGGGCCGCTGCCCGCCAGGCGCTCGCCCAGGCCGAGATGGCCGATTCCTACGAGCTGATCCAGAGCTGCTCGCCGACTACGGCACCGAGTACGACCGGCTCAAGAGCGCGCGCTCGGGCCTCGACTTCGAAGACCTTCAGCTTCGCGCCCGCGACCTGCTCCGCGACAGCGAGGCTGTGCGGACCCGTTACCGCGAGCGCTTCCATCACCTGCTGGTTGACGAGTTCCAGGACACCAACGAGGTGCAGCGCGACCTGATCCGGCTGCTGCAGGGACCCGACACCCGGCTCTTCTGCGTCGGCGATGAGCTTCAGTCCATCTACGGCTTCCGGCACGCCGACCTGGCTGTCTTCCGCCGCGAGCGCGAGCGCTTCAAGGAACTGGACGACGGGACCGGCCGGATCCTGCCGCTGACCGGCAACTTCCGCGCCGAGACCGAGATCCTCGGTGCGGTGAACGCGATCGGCGAGGCTCTGATCGAGGGCTTCGAGCCCCTCACGGTGGGCAGCGAGGAACAGGCCTCGGAGCCCAAGGCCACGCCCGCGGTGGAGCTCATGCTCGTCGCGGCCGACAACAAGGAGAACGACTGGTCGGCCGATCAGGTCGGACTGGACCTCGACGAGGACGAGCCCGCCCCTGCGTATCGGATCGCGGAGGCGCGCCTGCTCGCCTCGCGTCTGGCGGCGCTCCACCAGGATGGGATCCCGAGAAGCGAGATCGTGGTCCTGCTTCGCTCCTACACCTGGGTCGACACCTACGAGCGGGCGCTGGCCGACGCCGGGCTCGAGCCCTACGTGATCGGCGGCCGCGGCTACTGGTCGCAGCAGCAGGTGGAGGACGTACTGGCCCTGCTCAGCGTGATCGCCAACCCGCTGGACGACGAGGCACTTCTCGGCGCGCTTGCCTCGCCTGCCTGTGCGGTCACACCTGACACCCTCTGGCTGCTTCGGCGGGTCGCACTGGACCGGCTGGAGCGCGGCTGGTCCACTCGGCTCTGGCCCGCCCTGCGCGAGGTCGCCCGCGATGAGGTGCCCGAGGACGCCGACGGCCGCCGATGGGCGGATGCGATCGAGGATGAGGAGATGGAGCGACTGCGCCGGTTCACCGACGGGATCGAGGGGCTTCGCACCGATGCGCCGCTGCTGGGACTCGAGGGAACGGTGCAGGCGACCTGCGAGCGGCTCGGCTATGACCTCGCCACCCTGATGCGGGATCGCGGCGAGGCTCGCTGGGCGAACGTCCGCAAGCTCATGCGGCTGGCGCGGGAATACGAGTCGAACGACGGGGCCGACCTGCGTGGCTTTCTCGGCTACGCCGCGGACGAGACCGATCGGGCCGGGGAGGGCGAGGCGCCGATCGCGGCCGAGGAGCACGACGGCGTCCGGATCATGACCGTCCACGGCGCCAAGGGACTCGAGTTCGAGGCGGTTGCGGTCCCGGAGCTTGGTCGCCGGATCCTGGCGGGCTTCCCGCCGGCGATCCGGATCGGGACCGCCGAGGCACAGACGGAGGACGACGAGGAGGACTCGCCCTCGCCCCTTCGTATCGGGCTGCGCCTGGCGCGCCTCGGCCGGCCCTCCGAGCGCCTCTACGACCTCGACGAGCTCGAGGAGCGAGCCAAGGTCGAGGAGGCCGCGGAGGAGCTCCGCCTCGCGCACGTCGCCCTCACCCGCGCGAAGCGAAAGCTGATCCTGAGCGGCACCTACAACCCGGGCAAGGACCCCGAGAAGGCGATGCTGCCGGGCTCGCCCGTGACCGACCGGCTGATCCATGCGTTGCGGGAGGGGCCGCTCGGCGCGCTGCTCGCTCTCGGCGAGTCAGGGGATACGGAGATCGAGTTTCCATCACCGTCGCCGCGACCGGGCCTGGAGACGAGCTTCGGGCCGGCGCGCATCGCGGCCTCGATCGCCTTCCCGGTCGAGGGTGCCGGGCGGGCGCTGGCGCCCGCGCTCGTAGACGAGGCGCCCCCGGAGGAGCCCGGCGTGACGGCCCCTCCCCCCTCCTCGACCTCGCCACCGAGCCCGTCTCGAGCGCACGGCTCTCCTATTCAGCCCTGTCGCAATATCACCGCTGCGGCTACCGGTTCCTGGTGGAGCGGGAGCTCGGGCTCGGCGTCGCCGCCCAGCTCGGGGCGGGCCTGCCTGCGGCGGCCTCGGTGGACGAGGGCAGGCCGACCCCGGTGATGTGCCGACCCGGGAGGCCCGCTTCGGCTTCGGCAACGCAATCCATGGGCTGCTCGAATGGAGTGCCCGGAACGGCTGGCGCGGACCCGACCCAGAGCGCATCCTGCGCCTCTTGCGGAACAGCGGCCTGCCCGGAACGACGAGGAAGTGGAGCGAGCCGCGGGCGTGCTCGGTGGATGGCTCGATTCCCCGCTCTGCAAGGAGCTCGGCGCCGATGGCGTGGAGCTCCGTCCCGAGGAGCCGTTCCTGCTGCCCATGGAGGGAGCGTTGATCCGCGGCTCGATCGACCTGCTCGCCCGCCACCCCGACGGCCGCCTGCTCGTGCTCGACTACAAGACCGATCGCCTCGCCGGCGAACCCGCTGCCTGATCGAGCGCTACTCGGTCCAGCGCGACATCTACGCGCTGGCGGTGGCCGGCGGCGGAAAGCCCGTTCGGACCGCATACGTCTTCCTGGAAGAACCCGAGGATCCCGTCGAGATGGAGTACTCCGACGAGGAGCTGAGCCGGGCGCGCGGTCACATCCTCGAGTTGCTCGAGGGCATTGCCGGCGGCAGCTTCGAGGTCACCCGGCACCCGCATGCAGCCCTCTGCGCCGACTGCCCGGCGCGCGATCGCCTCTGCAGCCACGCCAGGGCCGACCTGCTGCGCGAGTCCCCCGACCCGGCAGTGGAGCCGCGCGGCCGCGAGAACGGCGATCACGATGAATCATCCGAGCAGGGCGGCGCCGAGCCCCAGCTCAGCCTGCTGGAGGGTCAATGAGCGACGGTCGCCTCGGCCTGTTCGGCTACGGCTCCCTGGTGCTGCACGAGAGCGCCTCGATGACGCTTGGACGCCCCGCCGGCGAGCTGCGACCCGCTCGGCTACGCGACTGGCGCCGGCGCTTCTCGCAGCGCCGCGACAACCTGACCTGCGAGAAGACCTTCGAATGCGACGGCGGCTGGCGGCCGGAGTGGGTCCTCGGCCTGAACGTCGAGGAGGGTGAGGACAACGCGGGCCCGTGAACGGCGTCGTCATCGAGCTCACCGAGGCCGAGCTCGACCGCCTCGACATTCGCGAGATCCGCTACGACCGAGTCGAGGTCACCGGGTCGGTCGAGGGCTCAGAGCTGCCGGAGCGGATCGTCACCTACACCGCCAAGGAGTTCCACTTCGCGCCCGAGCCGCCGGAGGACTCGATCATCCTCGCCACCTACGCCGCCGCGGTCGAGCAGGGTTCGAGGCGCTCGGCCCGGGAGAGCTGGAGCATTACTCGCCACGACCCCGTACCCGGTCGATCGCCACGAGGCGACCCTGGTGATCGACAGGATCCCGGAGGGCAACCCGAGCGCCTGGTAGCGGGCTAGGCCCGGTGCCAGTGGCGGGCCCAGTCCCGGAGCTCGCCGATCACCGGCTCGAGCGAATGGCCCTTGTCGGTGAGCTCGTAGCTCACCCGCACGCGGTTGCCCGGCTGCACCTCGCGCTGGACCAGGCCCGCCTTCTCGAGCTCCTTCAGACGGCAGGAGAGCAGGCGGTCCGACATGCCTGGGACCGCCTCCTTCAGCTCCGCGAAGTGGAGCGGCCCGTCGGTGAGCGCGTAGAGGATCGCCCCCGCCCACCGGCGGCCGATCAGCTCCACCGCGCCGTGGTAATGGGGACACACTTGTTTTGGCTTGGCCGCCCCCCTGGTAGGGCCGACGCCGGACTGCGATCTCACCTCATTCCAAGCTTACCGATCGTAAGGGACCGGCCAACCGTGTTTTCCCACACGAAACGGGTTGCCCTTTACGGGCAACCTCGCGTCAACCCGTGCAGGGCCCCGTCGTCACCTGGCCGGTCGTGTCGCTCAGGGCGCGCGAGACGACGTCGTTCGGGACCGCGTAGCCGCCCGGCTTGCCCTGCGTGGTGGCGGCGAAGATGGTCCCCATCACCTTGCCGGCGCCGTCTACCAGCGGCCCGCCGGAGTTGCCGCTGCGGACCTCCCCGCGCACGGCCGTGAGCTCGCGCGTCACCGGCCCGCGGCCATAGGAGTCCTGCGTGACGACGGGGCCGGTGGCGCCGACGCGTGCCGGGGCGATGGTGAACGGGCCGTTCTCCGGGTAGCCGAGGACCGCGCCCGCCGTGCCGCTCTGGACGTCCGGCGCCAGCGACAGGGCGACCCGTCCAGCCCGTTCACCCGGAGCAGGGCCAGGTCGTTCTCCGGGTCGTAGTGGACGGGCGTCGCGTCAAGGGACGAGCTCGAGCCCGCGGGCGTGACCGTGGTGTCGCTCTCGCCCGCCACCACGTGCGCGTTGGTGACCACCAGGCCCGGCGCGGCGATCCAGCCGGATCCCTCCACGCCCAGCCCGCAGGCGGTGCCCAGCACCCGAACCACGCTGTTCCCCGCGGCCTGCACCTCGGGGTCGTGCGCGATCTTCGAGTCCGGAGCGGCGACATTCGGGCTCGGGCCCTGGATCGCCACCCGGGGGTCGATGCGGTGAAGCGCGTTGATCAGCGAGCTCGACGGCGGGAACGTGTCGTTGAGCGCACGCAGGATCGCCGAGCGCTGGACCGCCGTGCGCAGGCCCTTTGCGCCGGGCGCGTTGAGGGCGACCGCCCCGAAGAGCCATGCCACGCCGAGGGCCACCACGACGAGGAGCAGCGCTCCTCCGGACGCCTCGGCGATCGCGACCCCTCGCCGGCGCCCCGCGGGGCCGAGCAGGCGCCGGCGGATCGCCAGCGCGATCCCCTCCAGCGAGACCGCGACGATCCCTCCGATCAGCAGCGCCCCGGCGAGGGCGGTCGCGGGCGCATAGGGGGAATGAGAGCCGTCCGGCAGCAGCGCCGGGCCGAGGCGGCTGCCCAGGAAGGCGCCGATCGCGAATCCGCCCAGGCTGAGCAGGCCGACGATCAGGCCCTGCTGGTACCCCCAGAACCCCATGGCCAGGGCGAAAGCGAGAATCAGCCAGTCGAGGCCGGTCACGGTTTCCCGAATACAAGCGTACGAGCGACTAACTTTGCCCTCGTGAATCCGCCCGTGACACGGTCACGGACCCGCGACGGGGAGACGCCACCGCCCAGGCGGCCCATCAGGTCGCCCCGGGCGCAGCGCGGACCCCTCACAGAGCGCCAGCGGCGCCTGCGTCAGCGCGCGCTCCCCCTCGGCGTCGTGGCCCTGGTCGCGTTCATCTTCGGGGTGATCAGCTCCGCCGGCAGCCCGGAGCAGGACATGGCGGAGCGATTCGTCAACGACTGGGCGCACCAGGACTACAAGGCGATGCACGACGAGCTCTCAGACTCGGCGCAGGCCCAAGTACTCCGCTCAGGACCTCGCCGCCGCCTATCAGCAGGCGCAGGAGGCCTCGACCGCGACGGCGATCGACCCCGGCGACGCGGATGGCCCGAAGAGCGTCAACGGCACGGACGTCGTGGACGTCGGCGTGGGCGTCCGCACCAGGCTGTTCGGCAAGATCGACGGGGCGCTGCGACTGCCTCTGGACGGCGGCAAGGTGGCCTGGGACCCGCACCTGACCTTCCCGAACCTGCAGCCCGGCGAGCAGGTGGGCCGGCGCCTGACGCTCGGCCGGCGGGCGGCGATCATCGCAAAGCACGGCGTTCCGCTCGCCGAGGGGCCGACCGACGATCGCAGCTCGCCCCTGGGCTCCGACGCGATCGACGTCGCCGGCGACACGGGCGTCCCCGATGCCGAGGAGCAGGCGAAAGCTCCAGCACGCGGGCTACCCCGCCAACCAGGACACCGGCGTGAGCGGCCTCGAGCTCGCCTTCAACTCCCGGCTCGCCGGACAGCCGAGCGGCCAGCTCCTCGCCGTCAAGGAGGGGACCTCGACCCCGGATGTCCCAGCCGGGACACAGGGCCGCGTGCTCGCGACCGCGCACGGCAGCCCCGGCCAGCCGGTGAGGACGACGATCGACCCGCGGCTGCAGTCGACCACCGTGAACGCGCTGGGCGGGCAGTCCGGCGGCGTCGCCGTCCTCAACGCGCGCAACGGCAACGTTCTCGCGCTCGCCGGGTCGGCCTACTCGTCTCCCCAGCCGCCCGGATCGACCTTCAAGGTGATCACCACCACGGCCGCGCTCGAGGGTCACGACGTGAAGCTCAGCGACACCTTCCCCGTCCTCACCGAGATCAACCCGGACCCGGACGCCGGTGCCCGCGTCGTCCACAACGCGCACGACGAGACCTGCGGCGGGAACTTCACCGAGGCCTTCGCGGATTCGTGCAACACGTCTTCGCTCCTCTCGGCGTCAAGGTCGGCGCCGAGCGGCTGGTCGATACGGCGGAGCGATACGGCTTCAACCAGCCCACCAGCCTCTACAACGCCGTCGGCGACGGCGGCCACGCAGACCCGGGGCAAGCATGACGATCCCGACGCGCCGCGGAGCTCAACGGCGAGCCGACCCACACCGACCTCTCGGTGACCGCCTTCGGCCAGGGCAAGGTGCTCGCCACCCCGCTCGGCATGGCGTCGGTGGCGCAGACCGTCGCCAACGACGGCGTGCGAGACCCGACCCCGATCGTCAAGGACCCGGCGCTGCAGAGCGCCGTCAAGCCCGTCCAGGTCACCTCCAAGGCGAACGCGCGCGTCCTCACCGGGCTGATGCGCGCAGTCGTCACCCAGGGCACTGGCGTGGCCGCGAACCTCCCGGGCATCGACGTCGCCGGCAAGACCGGCACCGCCGAGCTCGGCCCCAAGCCCGGCCAGCCGCCGCCCCCGCCCGGCCAGGAGGACACGGCCAAGCAGATCATCGACGGCTGGTTCATCGCCTTCGCACCGGCCCAGAAGCCGAAGCTGGCGATCGCGGTGATGCTGATCGACGCCTCCGGCGACGGCGGCACGACCGCCGCGCCGATCGCGCGAGAGATCCTGGGGTCTGCGCTGTAGGGGCGAGACGGCTTCGCCATCAGGTCGCGGCTGCAAGCGGCCGCCCCACATAAGTCGCTACGGGCTTCGCCCTCCGCTCCTGGATGAGCGGCCTGGCAGCCGCTACGGCATCCCGAACGCCACTCCCACCATCGCCATTCCCCCGCCGACGGCGGTCAGCACTCCGCCCGGGCCCTCCAGGGCGAGGCCGAGCGGGACACCGATCAGCGCCAGGGCGGTGCCTCCGGCGATCAGGGCCCACCAGTTGAGGCCTCCGGCGTCGGGTTCCGGCGCCGCCGGTGCGGTGAGGATGGTGCAGACGGCCATCAGGCCGACTCCCACCACGCCGCCGGCGACCCCGAGCAGCTGGATCAGGGCGAGCGCGGCGCCGATCCCGCCGATGACGAGCAGGGCTTGGAGCTGGGTCTTCCTCATGCGACGGAGGGCTCCCCTCCCTCGAGCCTAGATATCCAGGGTGATTTCGCCCGTCTCGCCCTCGAACTCGATCTCGAGCTTCAGCGGCCGGTTCTCGTTGACCGCCTGGTCAACCAGGAAGAGGACGATGGCCCCCTGCGTCGGCCCGTTGGCGCCGGCTGTGCCCGGGGCCGGAATGTCGGCCCCGCCGGCCAGCTCGGTGCCCAGCGGGGCCGCGAAGTCGGTGCTGCTCGGAATCGACTGGTACGCGGCGCCGGTCGTGTCAACGACGCTCATCTGGGCGTTGGTCGGAAGCCTGACGGCGTTGTCGCCATCGTTGTCGATCGTCAGGAAGACGCCGAGGTAGGACTTCCCCGCCGGGGTGGGCAGCTTCTGGCCCTGCAGATACTCCTTGTCGTCGGCCTGCGCCGGGTTGAGGAAGCGCGTCTCCTGCACGTTGAACTTGAGGTCCCCGAGCTTGATCGGGACGCCCTCGTCGGCCTCCTTGCCGAGATCGTTGCCGCAGCCGGCCACACCCACCAGGGCGAGGGCAAGGGCGAAACACGAGTGCCAGGGCTCCCTTATTGGCGGGCCGCATGAGGGCGCGCAGTCTATGTCAGACGGTCGTAGGCACGCGGTCGCCGCCCGCTACCCCGGTGCGCGGAGCGGCCGCCCCCGACTCGATCTGCTCGCGCATGCGCCGCAGCGCCGTGCCCCAACGGCGCCGCCACCAACGCGTGCGCCCGAGCTCCCGGAAGCGGTCGAACCTCGACGCCGGTGTCGTCCAGAAGGTCAGGGTCACGTTGGTGGTGGGGCCCTCCTCGAGCTCCCAGACCAGCCGCATCGACACCCGGTCGAGGCGCCCGCCCCGGCCGTGCTCGACGACCCGATAGGGGCCGCTCGGCCTCGGCGATCACGGTCTCCATGTAGCGCACGCCCGCGGGGGCGTCGACGCGAAACCGCGCCGCGGCGCCCTGCCCGCTGGCGGCAACCCGCTCGAGCCGGTAGTCGCTCGCGAAGTGGTCGATCCAGCTCAGCCGCGTCGAGAGGTCGCAGATGAAGTCGAAGACGCGTTCGCGCGGGGCGTCTACGGAGGTATTGAGCGAGATCGGCCCCACGGGCGCGCGATTCTAGTTGGGCGGCCCGCCGGGGGCACTGGCTGATCGGCCAGGAACCCTGGAAATGCTGGACTTTCCGTACCACCTGACGAAAAGTGACTAGCCATTGAGCAGTACCCCGAGTAGTATCGGCCGCACCCCCGATGATGGCTAATTGGACAGAGTCAGGACGATGTCCGGCATGCAGGTGAACCCGCCGGCGGAGTCGGCTCCTTCATCTGCCAAGGGTGCTCGTTTCCGGTCTCCTTCGAGCCGGCCGAATCGATTCCGAAGTGCCCCAACTGCGGCGGCACCGACTTCCGCCGCTCCTCGATGTTCGAGCAACCAACGCTCAAGAACCTCGCGATCACGCGTCCCACCTCCAAGCCCGCCGAGTGGCTCGACGGCGTGCGCGAGTCGATTGCGGAACCCGGCAAGTACCTGGCGATGTTCGCGGACGGCCGAACGCACCTGATCGAGCTGTCCGATGGCTGGTCGCGAATCGGGCGGAGCCGCTCCGCGGACATCCGCCTGGACGACCCCACCGTCTCGCGCCGCCACGCGGTCGTCGTGCAGACGCCCGAGGGCGATCTACGCGTGCTCGATGACCGCTCGATGAACGGCATCTGCGTGAACGGTGAGCCCGTCGACTGGAGCCCGCTCGCCGACGGTGACGAGCTCCAGATCGGTCGCTACACGCTCAGCGTCATCGAGAGCGCCGGCAGCGTCTAGCCGCCGACCCAAGCGCGCAGCGCGTCGGCCATGACAGGATCGATCGGGACCGAGTCCTCCATGGAGACGGCTGCCAGGACCTCTCCGACGAACGACTTGGGCGCCACCACGAGCCTGAGCTGCTGGCGGCGAGTCCGCATGCGTGCGGCCGCATCGAAGATCAGGCTGATCCCGGAGCTGTCGATGTAGCTCGTCTCCGTCAGGTCCAGGACAAGCGCGCGGGCCTTGTTCGAGACGGCCTCCAGCAGCCTCTGGCTCAGGTCCCCGACGTTGGATGCGTCGACCTCGCCCGTGACTCGGGCCAGCTCCACGTCGCCGTCGCTCTCGACCGAGAGCTTCGCGAGCTCGGGCGTCACCGCTGTACCCCGATCCGGCGGCTGAGCTCCACCGTGGTTCCGTCGTCCCCCGTGTCGATGACGACATCATCCATGAACTCCCGCATCAGAGGAATGCCGCGGCCCCGGTCGTCTCCTCCCGGGGTTCGCCAGCGGCCGCGGTCCCGGATCGTCACGGTCGCCTCACCGTCCATCAGCGCCGCGCGCACCTGGACGCTCGCGTCGCCAGGGCCGTAGGCGTGCTCGACCGAGTTCGCGCAGGCCTCGGTGACGGCGATCGCGAATGCCGCGCAGTCGTCGTCGGTGCCGTCGTTCGCCGTCACCCAGCGCCGGATCAGATGCCGGATGGTCGCCAGCTGCTCGGCATGCGCCGGCACATCAACCTCGAGCAGCTCGTGAAGGCCGACCGCCCTGACGGCGAGCACCGCGATGTCATCCGGAACCTCGATGGCCTCGGTAAGCCGCTCGATGACGGCGCGGCACTTGAGCTCCGGCTCGTCGGGGGCCGCGGCAGCGACTTTCGCGAGAGCTGCCTCCCCCTCCGAGAGGGTCCGCCCCCGGCGCTCGATCAGCCCATCCGTGTAGAAGAGCAGGGTTTCAGTCGCGCCCAGCGTGACGCGTTGCTGGTCGTAATCGCCTACGGCGCCGGAGCCAAGCGGTGGCCCGCTCGCGTCCGTGAGGAAGACTGCTTGCCCGTCGGCCCGGATCAGCAGCGGATACGGATGGCCCGCTCGGGCAAAGTCCACCACCCAGGTGTCCAGGTTGAGCGTCGCGTAGATGACCGTTGCCATGCGTGAGTGCTGATGATCAGCGAAGTGAGAGAGCTTCCCGAGAAGATCCGCCGGGCGCTCGACGTCGAGCGCATAAGCTCGAACGGCACTGCGGAGCTGGCCCATGTAGGTGGCCGCGGCGAGTCCGTGGCCGGCCACGTCGCCGATTGTGAGGCCCAGCTGGCGGTGGCCCAACTTGATGACGTCATACCAGTCGCCGCCGACCGCCGACTCCTGGGCGGCCGGGAGGTACCAGGCCCCCATGCTCAGACCGGGAAGCCGCGGGAGCGTGTGAGGCATGAGGCTGCGCTGAAGTGTTTCCGCGATCTGCCCCTGGACGGCGAGCTGGGATCGCTCGATCGCGAGGGCAACCCGATCGGCGACCAGCTGGAGGAGCTCGACGTCGCCCTCCCGGAACTCCCGCGGCGTCAGGGTTCCCACGTGGAGAACTCCGGTCACAGCACCCTCAACGACCAGCGGAACACCCAGCAGCGAGCGGACACGCTTTTCCGTCATCAGGGGGTTGACGACCTCCACGGGAGAGTTGTCCAGGTCCGGGATGATCACCGGCTCCCGGGTTGCGGCCACACGCCCGGCGAACCCGCGACCGATCGGAAGGCGAAACTCGCGCTCGACCTCCTCCTCGAGCCCTTTGGCCGCTCGGGCGGCAAGCGTCCGCCCGTCGTCCTCGACCAAGAGCACGGCGGCGGTGTCGACACCCAGGATGTCGGTAACTCGCTGCAACAGCTCGGCGAGCAGGTCGTCGAGGTCGAGGAAAGCGAGGGCGGCCTCGGTGACCTTCTGAACGTCCTCGAGTCGCGCGGCGGCTTTTTCCACCGCGGGCTCCTGCCTACTCGGTGGAGATGCTCGGGTCCGCCTGAACCTTCTGCGGAATGATCATCAGGAAGCTCTGCTGTGCATCCCCGGCCAGCGCCTGGACCCTGTCGGCCTCCTCGGCCTGGTCGGTCGCGCGCAGCTCGCCGGCGTAATGGCCGAGCAGGTCCTGGATGTCGAGCTGGCCCTCCGCGTCGAGCTCCTCGAGCGCCACCTTGGCGCCCTCGCCGAGGCGGCTCTGGATCCCGTCGCGGTCGAGGTTGAGCTCGTCGTCGATCCGCACGTAGACCCGGCCACCGGTCATCCCCGCACACGCCCACGGCCCGATGTCGCCGAGCACGACCGCGCGACCAGAGGTCATGTACTCGAAGGCGAAGCCCTTGGCGTTGGCGCGGTCGACCACGCAGCCCTGTGAATCGTCGACTGGCGCCTCGGGCTCGCCCGCCAGGACCACGTCCGCGCCCGAGAGCCGGATGCAGAACCGCGAATCGGCCGACCCCTGCACGAAGAGCCTGCCCCGCTGGGCGCCGTAGGCGAAGGACTTGCCGACTGAGCCGTTGACGCGGCCGCCCTCGGCGTTCTTCCCCTTCATGATCGAGACGGTCCCCCCCAGCATCGTCTTGCCGACGCCATCCTGAGCACCGCCCTCGACCCGGCAGGTCACACCCCACTCGTTGAAGGCGCCGAATCCCTGGCCGGCGACGCTCCCGCCGTTGAAGACCAGCTCGGCGAGCTCGTCGTTCTCGGTGCCCTCGGGGGCGCCGTCGTAAATGCGGGCGCGCGCGATCGCGCCTGAGAGCTCGGTGCCCAGAACCCGGTCGTGGGCGTCGGTGCGGCGAGGAAACTCGACGCTCACGCAAGAGCCGTCGAAGACGCGGTCGGCGACCTGGGCGATCTCTGCGGAGGCCTGCTTGGGCTCCATCCGGAGCGGCTTGGCGCGGACCAGGCCGGCCTCGGCGCGCGCCTCGACCAGCGCCTCCTCCTCGACCGGGAGGTCGATCGGCTCGAGGTCCAGAAACTCCTCGAGCGGCGTGATCAGCGGGGCGAGGTCGACCTTGTCATGGTGCGAGACCTGCTCGAGCAGGTCGTAGCGGCCGATCAGGTCCTGGGCGCGGTCGTAGCCGAGCGAGCCGACCACCTCCTTGACCTCCTCGCCCATCTGGCGGAAGAAGGCGGCACAGCTCTCGGCGGCGTTGGCTCCCGGCGGGGTGAACTTCTTCAGACCGTGCTCCTCGGCCTGCTCCACCGTCTCGATCTGGGTGGCGATGCCGACGTGACAGGTGTCGAGCTGGCAGCCGCGGCAGATCGTGCAGCCGAGCGAGACCATCGCCAGAGTGCCGAAGGCAACCCGGTTTGCCCCCATGCAGTGGAGCTTCACGATGTCGTGGGCGTGGCGGTAGCCGCCGTCGGCCCAGATCTCGACCCGGTTGCGAATGCCGGCCTCCATCAGGGCTCGGTGGACAGCGCGGGTGCCGATGTCGGAGGGCAGGCCGACGTGGCGCAGCGCGTGCTGGCGGGCGGCGCCGGTGCCGCCCTCGAACCCGCTCAGGGTGATGATGTCCGCGCCGGCCTTGGCGATGCCGAGTCCGATCGTGCCCACGTTCGGCACAACGGGGACCTTGACCGACACGCGCAGGTCCGGATTGACCGTCTTCAGCTCGTCGATCAGCTCGGCCAGGTCCTCGATCGAGTAGAGGTCGTGGTTGTTGGACGGCGAGATCAGGTCTGTGCCGGGTGAGGCGTTCCGCGCGGCGGCGACCTTCTCGGAGACCTTCTTGCCGGGCAGGTGCCCGCCCTCGCCGGGCTTCGCGCCCTGGCCGATCTTGATCTCGGCGACGTAGGAGGAGTTGAGCATCTCGGCGGAGACCCCGAAGCGGCCCGAGGCGACCTGCTGCCCGCGCCACTTCCGGAACTTGCCGTACATGTCCTGGATCTCTCCACCCTCCCCGTTGATGCAGAGGATGTTGATCGCCTTGGCTGCCTCGGCGTAGGCGCGGAAGGCCGGCTCGGACTGAGAGCCGAAGCTCATCGAGCTGATCACGACGGGGTAGTCGTGGTGGCCGACCGAGGCATCCACCTGCGAGGGGTCGACCGGCTCGCGGTCGGGTTCCTTCTTCAACCCCATGATGTGTCGCATCGAGATCGGACTCTGCGCCTCCAGCTCGCGCACCTTCTGCGAGAACTCGTCGAAGCTCGCGGTCCCGTTGGCCGCTGCGATCGCAGCCTTGTAGACCTTGGGATAGAAGCGGAAGGTCTTCGCCGGCTTCGCCTCCTCGTCCCCGGTGAGGACCTTGTGCCGCGAGTCGGTGTCGGCGTCGAGGTGGGCGAAGCCGGTGCCGCCCGTCTCCGAGGCCGCGAAAGCCTCGGTGTGGAAGATCTCCGCGAGCTCGGGCTGGATCCCGATCGAGGAGAACTGGCGGGCGTAGCCGCGGACCTCGTGGATCCCGATCGTCGAGATCACCTTCTCGATTCCCTTGCGGAGCGCCGCGCAGAGGTTGCCGACGTCGTTCTCGTAGTCGTCGACGCAGATCACCTCGACCATCACGTACGGGCAGACGCCGTTGGCCCCTAGGCCCAGGGCGAGCATGACGTCGTGGACGTTGCGGATCGCGGCCGAGCGCAGCACCAATGAACAACGTCGGCGCAGGTTCTCCCCCTCGCCGCTGAACTGCTTCAGCGCCTGATCGATCGCGGACGTGGCGAGATGCGGATCGATGTAGCGCCGCTCGCCGTCGTAGCACGGTGCGGTCGGTCAGCACCAGCAGCTCGGCGCCCTCGGTGACCGCGCGGACCGCCTCCTGACGGAGCCGCTCGATCGCGCCCTGGGTGGTCTCGGACTCCAGGAGCGCGATGTCGATCGCCTTGGCACGGTCGCCGAAAGCGGCCCAGAGGTCCTCGAGCACGTACGTCCCCTGCTTGCTGGCGATCCGGCGGTACGAGCTGTGAGGGAGCGGCGCCAGGTCGTGGTGGCCGCCGAGGATCACCGGGAAGTCGGTCTCGATCGTCTGGGTGTCCTCGGCCGGGTTGACGAGCGACGGCCGGCGACCGAAGACCGCGCGGGTGGAGAAGTGCTCGATCTCGCGCTCGCGGTCGATCGCGGGGTTGGTGACGACCGCCACCGTCTCCTTGAAGTAGTCGGCGAGGTTCTGCCGCTCCGGCGAGAGCGCGGCCAGTGGGCCGTCGTAGCCGAGCGAGCCGATCGGCTCGGCACCGTTGTCGGCCATCTGCTGGACGAGCTTCACGTCGTCGCGCTGCCAGCCGAATCCCGCGAGCACCCTGTCCTCGACCTGGACCGGGTCCTCGGGGCCGGCGTCGGTGTATCCAGGGATTTCCGGGCCCTCGAGCGGACCGCCGGTCTCGAGCGCGCGGTCATACGGAGCGACCTGCTCGGCGCCGGTCCTCTTCAGCCAGCTATCGCGCACGCGGCGCAGCATCTCGGCGTGTGGATGGAGCGTCGAGCGCTTGCGGTCTCGGTCGATCAGCACCAGGAACTTCTCGCCCGGCGCCATCGGCTTCGGCTCGGAGATCATCTCGTCCACCGGGACGACCCCGGGCTCCGAGCTGAAGATGAAGTCGTGGCCGGTCTCGAGCTGCCAGAGCGGCCGCAAGCCCATCGCGTCCGCCGAGAACACGCACTCGTCCTGGTGGCGGGCGATCAGCGCGACCGGGCCCTGCGCGAACGGGCCCATCGTCTGGCGCAGGTACATGTAGAAGGGGTGGAGCTCCTCGGGCAGGCCGGCGATCTCGGCGACGATCGGCGGAACGACCGTCTCCATCGCCTCGGCCAGTGAGAGGCCGTGGCGCCGCACCAGCGTCTCGATCGTCCGGTTCAGGTCCTGCGAATCCGAGTTCCCTTCGCCGATCGGGACGTTCAGCATCCGCGCCTCCTGGCGGAGCTGCTCGATCGTGTTGATCTCTCCGTTGTGCCCGAGGACGCCGAAGGGCTGGACCCGGGTGAACGACGGCCAGGTGTTGGTCGAATAGCGGTTGTGGCCGAAGCAGCCGATCGTCTCGGCGCGCTCGTCGGAGAGATCTACGTAGTAGGAGCCGAGGACCTTCGGGTTGCCCATCACCTTGTAGACGCAGGTCCGCCCGGAGAACGAGGCCACGTGGACGCCGAGCTTCTCCTCGAGGACGACCTTCAGGTTGAAGAGGGCTCGATCGGCATCGGCGGCCTCCGGCACCAGGCCTGCGAACTGCCAGAACTGCGGCTCCTCCTCGCGGGCGGTCGGGCCGAGGGCCGCGGAATCGACGGCGCCGACCCGCTCGGCGAGGATGCGGAAGCCCGCCTTGCCGAGCAGCTCCCTGGCGCCGTGGCGGACCTTCTCCAGGTCCTGTGAGCGCTCGACGAAGACGTGAGCGACCGCGAACGCGTCGTCCAGCGCGAGCGAGGGGTTGTGTCCGCCCTGGCGGACCTCCTCGGCCCAGATCTTGGTTGGGATGTCGACCAGCAGGCCGCAGCCGTCGCCCTCGCCGTCGACGTTGCCGGCGCGGTGGAGCATCTTCTGGAGCGACTCGAGCGCGAGGGTTACGGGATCGTGGCTCGGGGTCGCGTCGCGGCGGACCGACGCGTAGATCGCACACGCGTCCTTGTCCTCAACGCTCGGGGGAGAGACGAGTGGGCGATAGGCGCGCTCGGGGGAAAAGCGCTCACGCTCTGGGGACGAGTTCTTCAATTTGGTCTCCGGTTCCGCGCCTTCTTCGAGCGGGCGCGCGACGGGGGGTGGACCGACGGACCGGGAATTATAGGCGGGCCCCTACCCGGCCCCGCCCCGGTCGTCACGTGACCGCCTCTCGCTTTCTCCGCAATTTGCTAAGGCGGCCGACCGCCGATTCCGGCCTGCTGCAGCGCTACTTTCAGCCTGGTGAGCGGTTCTACATAGTGTTTAGCGAACGCTCACAAACGTGCTACAACTATCACCAAGGGGAGCAACAGTGGGGAATGACGGAGAAGGATGACTAAGCAGAACGAAGCAGAGACGGGGGAGCAGCCGATCGGGGAACCGTCCAGCCCGGGCTCGGAGACCGAGCGCTTCCGGGCCATCGCGGACGTCAGGCACAACGAGGCGGTGACCGGCGAGTCCGGAGTCCCCGCCAACCAGCGGGACCACGAGCTGCGCCGCCAGACGCGCTCGCTCGAAGAGTTCTCCTAGGCCGCAGCGCTTCAAACCGAATCCATCCCACCGCCCATCACGGCGAATTCTGGGATTGAAAGGCGAGCGACCGCCGACCTACGCTGGCGCCTGTGTCGAGGAGAGGGGAAGCCGCCGTCCGGTGCCGGCACCAGGCTCGGCCCCTGATCGGGCTCGCGATCGTCGCGGTCGCGCTCGCGATTGCCGCTCCGGCGAGCGCCGCCACGACCCGCGCCGAATATGTCGCCAACGCCGACCCGATCTGCCGCAGCGCGAAGAAGCCGTTCCTCAACGCCTTCGGCGCGTATTTCAGAACGGCCCGCCGCAAGGGCGCCTTCAAGAAGGGCGTAAACGAGCGCAGGCTCGCCAAGCAGCTGGCGCGTCCGTCAGCCAGGCTCTACCGGCGATGGCCTTCGTCTACGGCGGCGTCACGAATCGTCTCTCCTCGGTCTCCCCCGCACCCGGCGACGAGGAGATCGTCAGCGCCTGGCTACAGGCTCGCCGGCAAGGGTGGACGGATTCTCAACGGGGATGCCGCATCGCACGGAGTCGATCGCCCTCGCGATCGCGGGGCGCTGGCGATCACCGCCACTTCACAGCGCGGCAACAACCGTCGGAGTAAGTCGCCGAGGGCGAACAGATTTCTTCAAGCTCACGGACACCGCACGTCGGGCCGAGGCTCAAGAGACGGTCCGCCAGAGACCGTCCTTCGGACTGCTTCCGAGCTCACTGCGCGCCGTCCAGGGAGCGACCTCATTGTTCTAGTGGAGGCCGATCGCCAATCGAGTCGCTCGCATGACTCGCACTTTCAAGCGGACATCAGCTCCACCACTGAGCAGCTTGCCCTTGTCCCCCGCGCCCGGCGACGAAGCCGCGGTTGCACGGTGGATAGCCGGGCTACGGCAGTACGCGATCCACACCGCTGAAAGTCTCCGTGCGTTGCGTCATCACAAGCCTGGTGCGGCCTTGGCCTTTCAGGCACAGGCCATCGATGTGCTCAATGCCGGCGGGGCGGCGGTGCAGGGCTTCGGCATTCACCGTCTGCACCAGGTCCCTACCTCCGCCGCCCAGACCGGCCTAGCCTCCTCGGTTCCGACAGCGGCCGTCGCTAGATTCTCGCGCCGATGCTGCTCGCCGTAGTCGGCAGCGACGCCTACAAGTGGCTTCTCGCTTTCCACATCCTGCTTCGCGGTGGTGTGGGTCGGGAGCAACACCGCGATCCAGATCTTCGTGATCCGCGCGAAGCGCGCCGGCGCCGACCGGCTCGCCTACTTCGCGAGCGAGATCGAGTGGTACGGGACCCGCGTCCTGATTCCCTCCTCGCTGACGTGGTGGTCCTCGGCTTCATCCTGCTGCACGAGTCCGAGCGGCGCTTACGACCTCGGTCAGGGGTGGGTGACCTTCGGCATTCGTCGTCTGGCTGCTCTCGTTCATCGCCGGCGCCGGCTATCTGGGACCGGAGTCCGGCAGGCTCAGCAAGATGGCCGAAGAGCGCGGTCCCGAGGATGCCGAGTATCAGCGCAGGCTCGCCAGGATCTTCGTGGTATCGCGGATCGAGCTGCTCCTGCTGATCCTGGTCGTGCTGGACATGGCCGTCAAGCCCGGCCTCTGACGCCGACCGGCCGTCAGCCCCAGGGCATCTGCACGTAGCCGCTGTCGACCGGGACGCCGATCAGCAGGGCGCGCACGTTCGCATCCGACTCGTTGCGGATCGTGCGGTTGACCTCCGGGGCGAAGCGGCAGAAGGTGCCGGCAGGGGCATCGTGCTCCTCGCCGTCGGTGACGATCTTCCCCTGGCCCTCGAGGATGATGAAGACCTCCTCCTGGTTGTCGCCGGTGTGGTCGTGGGCGGGGATCTCTCCTCCGGCCTCGATGTCGACCACGTTGAAGCCGAATGCCTCGGCGCCCAGCGACTTGCGCGCCAGTCGCCAGGTTGCTCCACCGCTCCCCTCCATCTCCTCGAACTCGTCGATGCTCTTGATCGTGTAGCCCTCGGCCATCGCTCCTCCTCTTTTCCGTCCCCTTGTCTGGACCGGCTCGCGAACATATCCTCTTCGCGTGGGAGAGGACTCGGCCCAGAGTCTCGAGGAGGCGATCGGGCGTTACAACGACGCGTGGAACGACCACGACCTCGACGCGATCATGTCGATGCACGCGCCGGACATGGTCTTCGAGAACCACACCGCGGGCGAGTCGGCGCAGGGCCCGGACGAGGTCAGGGAGCACATCGGGTCGATCTTCGAGAGCTGGCCCGACCTCCACTTCGATACCCGCAGGCTCTATGTCCGTGACGGCGTGGTCACCCAGGAGTGGACGGCCAGCGCCACGCACTCCAACACGATGCGCCGAGGCGACCTGGTCGCCGAGCCCACCGGCGAGAAGATCGAGTGGCGCGGGGTCGACGTGATCCCCTACGAGGACGGCCTGATCAAGCGCAAGGACGTCTACTCGGACTCCGTCTCGATCCTCCGCCAGGTCGGCCTGCTCGACTAGTCGAGATCAGGCAGTAACCCTCCGGCGCTCCCCGGCGCTTACGCAGGTGGGGAGTCAATAGCCATGGAGGTGAAAGACGACGTGAAGCTGAGAACGCGAAAGCTGGCGGTCTTCGTGACCTGCCTCGGACTCGCGGCAGCGTTTCCGGTTCTGAGCTCCGCCGACAAGGGCGGCGTTCCGCATAACAAGAAGCCGTGTCCTGCCAAGGGAAGCGCCACCACAAGAAGCCGAAGCCCAACAACAAGGGCAAGAAGTGCGGCTTCGCCCCTGGCAGCACCACCACGTCTACTCCGTCGACGACCAGCACCGAGACGGAGACGACCACGACGGCACCACCTAATCGGGGATCCGGACGGGCGGCCCCGCGGCCTACCGGACGCTGCGGGGTCGTCCCGTCCGGTTGCTTATTTTCGGCGCCTATAGATCGCCCATCCGGCGATCGCTGCGCCGCAGGCGATCAGAATTCCCGCCGAGAGCAGTCCTGCCTCGCTCCGCTCCGGGTCGCCCATGACCGAGTCACGCGCTCGCGCGGAGAGCACCGAGCCGGCCGAGGCGAATGACATGACCGATCCTGCGGACCCGGCCGATGCCACCGACAGCGCGGACCCGGCAGAGCCGATCGACCCGATCGAGGCGAACGATCCGACCGATCCGATCGAGAGGGCGGAGCCCTTCGAGGCGATCGAGAGGAACGAGTCCTCGGACCACAGGCTGACGAGTGTCGCTAGCTCGCTCGCATCCCGTCGTTGAGCTCAAAGCTCCGGCACGTCCGCGCCCGTCGGGGAGAAGGGGACGCGGCGAACCTCCGCCCAATCCCCCACCCGCTCGCTGAGCGCCTTCATCACCTCGCCGGTGCTCTGCCAGAAGGTCCAGACGAGCACCGTCGGGCCGGCGCCCGAGATCGTCGCTCCGATCGCGCCCATCCGCGGCGCCTCCTCGACGATCTCCATCGAGCGCGGGTACAGGTGAGCGCGCAGAGGCTGATGCAGCCGGTCGGAGAGCCCGCGCCCGATCAGGGTCAGGTCAGAGCGCTGGATCCCGAGCACGAGCTCCGATGCGGCGGAGATGTTGGCGACGGCGTCGGCCATCGGCACCTGATCCGGGATCGCCTGCGAGCGTCCTCGGTGGGCACCTGCTCGCCGGGGATCACGACCACGGCCTCCACACCCTGCGGCGGATCCAGCCGTGTCGAGGTGAGCGTGCCGTCCTGGCTGGCGCAGACGACGAAGCCTCCGAAGAGCGCGGCGGCCACGTTGTCCGGATGGCCCTCGATCTCCGCGGCCTTGGCGAGGACGTCCTCGGGCTCCTGGGCGAGCTCGTAGAGGTGGTCGGCCGCGAGCAGGCCGGCGACGATCGCCGCGGCGCTCGAGCCCAGCCCCGCGGCCAGGGGGATCTCACTCTTGATGCGGAAGGCGATCCCGTCCGCAGGGCGCAGCGACTCGAAGGCGCGAACACAGAGATTGGAGCGATCCCGCGGCACGTCGAGCCCCTCGGCATCGACCGAGAAGGCATCAGCCTCCTCCACCTCGAGCTCGAGGTGCATGGCGAGCGCGGCGGCCAGCACGTCGTATCCCGGGCCGAGGTTGGCCGAGGAGGCCGGCACCTTGACCAGCCTTCGCCGCGCGGTCATGGCCTCAGGCTATAAGCGAGGGCGCGCGCAGCGCAACCGTCTTCATGAGCCGAGGATCTTCGCCTTCTGCTGCTCGAACTCGGCGTCGGTGAGGGCGCCGGAGTCGCGGAGCTTCGCGAGCCGCTCCAGCTCGGCCACGTGGTCGCCGCCGGCCCGGATGGCGGAGCGCTGGAGCGGGCGCGAAGCCACCGGACCCCGCACCGGCCGGACCTCGCCCTGCGCCGGGCCTCTTGTGCGCTCTCCCAGTCGATCGCGATCTTGGCCGGGTCGTTCGGGTCGACCTTGATCGGCAGGCTCACGCCTGGGCCGAGAGTAGCCCCAGCCGGGACCATGTACTGGTTGTTGACGCGATAGGGCTGGCGGCCGCTGACGTGGACCTCGAGGTCGATGTCGAGGTTGAACCACTGCGCGCCGCGCTCGGGCGTGCCATGGCCGACGATGTCGCCCTGCCCCGGAATCCCGTTCGCGAGGAGCCTGCCGCGCTCGCCTGAGTTGTCCGTGAGGTCCGCGAGCTGCTCGTTGGCCTGGGAAAGCATGTCCCCCATCTGCTGCATCTGTCCGCCGAAACCCGGCTTGTAGCCCGCCTCCTGCTGCTGCTGGCGCTGAAGCTGCTTCGCCTCCTTCGTCAGGCTGGACAGGTCCTTCATCGACTTGAACAGTCCCACTTCTCCCCCTCGCTTTCCTCGAGCTGAAGTACTGCCGCCAAGCCTACCGGTTATGTACCGTCATCCACCGTGTTGGGGGCCTCGGGAGGCAACCGTTGCAGGACGACCGTGCGGGCGACGCTGGTCGCTTTGCTCGGCTGCCTGCTCTGCGCTACCGCGGCCATTGCAACCTTTCCCAGGACCCGCCGAACGACCCGGACTACGCGCCGGCCGAGGGCAGCCCGACCGACTGCCTGACCAAGTCGGCCGACGATCAGCAGCACTACCTCTTCAGCACATGCCTCAATGCAATCCGGCCGCTCGGACCGGAGGGAGCCGCAGGCATGTCGGTGACTCCGCTTGGCGCGACTACACGGCGGGCGATCCGAGCACGGTGATCGCCTACGTCGAGGGCGGGATCAACTGGCACGCCGGCGATGCGCAAAAGCTCGCAACAGGGTCTATCTGAACCGAAGGAGCTGCCGACCCGACCAATCCCGACGGCCAGCCGGGCCTGAACGCCGACGATTACGCCATCTACAACGGCGTGCACTCCCGACGCAACGACAACGGCGTCGTGGACCGGAGGACATCATCGTCGCTTCTCCGACGGTGTCGACGGTTATGGGGCGACGGGCAAGACCGACGGCAACGGCTACGTCGACGACATCTCCGGCTGGGACTTCTACAACACCAGAACGACCGGCGACACTCGACTCCACTACGACCACGCAACAATCAGATGAAGCAGGCTGCGGCGAGGCGACAACGGCTTGAGGGAGCGGGTGTCTGTCGAGATGCAGGCTGCTGCCGGTCAAGGCGGGGGCGAGGCGCTGGACCGCACCGACGACCTTGCCAAGCCTGGCTGTTCGCCGGTGATTCCGGCGCGACGTGATCGTCTCGACGACCGCGGACCTCGGCTACTCCAGCTTCATGTCTCAGGCGGTGGACTACCTGGAACCACGGCGTCGTGATGGTGAGTCCGAACGACTTCGACTCCACCGACCACCAGGGGGGAATGTTCCACCAGCACGTCCTGCCGGGGAACGGCCTCGTCTCGAACGTCCATGGGCTGGGGGTGGTCCCGGGCGTCGGTGGCCCCCTCCGAACCCGCTGACCACCACGTACCGGGCGCGGTCCGGCTACACCTCCTGGGGGACCCACAACATGTTCTCGGTCGCCACCACGGGCGGAACGACCTCGGAGTCGACGCCCACCGTCGGCGGAGTGATGGCCCTCGTGCTCTCCTATGGGAAGCAGGCCGCCGCCGATCACCTGATCTCCTCGCCGCTCACGAACGACGAGGCCATTCAGGTGGTGCGCGCCACCTCCTCGGATATCGCCGACAACCCCAACCCGCCCACCGGCTGGACGGCAAGCCGGGCTTCGACCTCCAGTACGGATACGGGCGCCCCAATGTCCACAAGGCGATGCAGGCGGTCACGACGACGCCATCCCGCCGGTCGCCTGGTTCAACTCTCCGGCCTGGTACTCGCTCTATGACCCGGCCAAGACTCAGACAGTTCCCGTCACGGGCCACGTCGACGCGCCTCGCTCTGAGCCGTACACCTGGAAGCTCGAGTTCGCGCCGGGTGCGGAGCCGACTGACGGCCAGTTCATCACCGCCAACTCCGGCAGCGGCAGCGGCCCGATCAACGGCACGCTGGGCTCGATCAACTTGAACGACGTGCCCAGTCCTTCTGGGACGCGGCCTTCCACCTCTCACAGGACAAGACCCTGGAGACGAACGAGCGGTACACGGTCACGCTCCGGATCCAGGTGACGGACTCCGACGGCCGCGTCGGCGAGGAGCGGCGGGCGATCGCGGTCCACCACGACCCGACTCTTACCCCAGGGTTCCCGGTCAAGATCGGGCACGGCGGCGAGTCTCAGCCCGTGCTCGCCGGAGCTACCTCTTCTCACCGAACGGCTCGACGATGGGGGCTACGGGCCTGTCCCGACGCGACCCTCGGACTGCTCTCAGGACTCGCCAACGGCACCCTCGACGCCACCGCGATCACGGGGATCCTCGCCGGCGATTGCCCGACGACGCGCCCGTCAACTCACCGGAACGGGCGCATCGGCAAGGTTGGCGCGACGAGCACGCTGGCGGTGGCCGAGCCAGGAAGCGGCGTCGCGAGCGTGGCAACGTCGCTCCTGTTGCCCGGCCTCGGCACCCCGATCAACAACTACATGCGGGTGCATGACGCGGCCTCGGGCGCACCGCTGCCGGGCTCCCCGCGCCGGCCCAGGGGCTCGACTCCTCGGGGCACCGGTGATCGCCGACGTCACCGGGACGGCCAGCCCGACGTGACCAGGGCGGCGACAGCTCGGCGCTCCACGCGCACCACCGGCGGCGCCCAGGCGAGCGGCCCCGAAGCACCGGCGGCGGACGTGCGGCCCACCGTCGGCGACTCGAGGGCGACGGCCAAACGACACGTCGCGACCACGCGCGAGGGCTACCGATGTCCTGGAGGACGGACGGCAGGGCGAGCGCCAACCAGGAGTGGTGGAGCTCACACCACGATGAGCGCAACACCGGCGAATACGGCGTCGACACCCGCCCGCCCGGGACCGCGCGACGCCTCCGTGTCCGCGGCCGTCGCAGCGCCCGACGCACCCGGCGACGACTGGTACGACGGCACGCCTGACCACTACGACATCGCCACCTCCCCCGACGCCATCACGCCCGAGAGCTTCGACTCCGCAACCCCCCCAGCGGTGCGCCCACCCCCGCCGCCGCGGGAACGGCTCAGTCATTGCGGTCCCGGCCGGCGCGGAGCGCCACATCGCGATCCGGGCGGCCGACGAAGCGGGCAACCTCGGGCCGGTGCACGACTTCGACCTCCAAGCCGCGACTGCGCCCGGCGGTGGCGGTGGCGGCAACGGCGAGGGAGCCGGGAACGGCGGTCAGAAGGGCCAGACCGGCCGGCTCGGCAACTGCACGAAGAAGAAGCATCGCAAGCAGCACCACAAGCACCACCGAAAGCATCGGCACAAGAAGTGCAAGAAGCGCAAGCACCGCCACAGGCACAAGCGGCACTAGCGCCGAGCGCCCTCTAGTCGAAGACGGCCTTTTCGACCGCCGACAGCTCCGCCTTGCACCCGGTGACCGCCGGGGCCTTGCCCAGGGCGGTGTCGGGATCCTTCAGGCCGTGACCGGTGAGAACGCAGACGACCGTCTCGGGCGCCTCCATCGCCGTCCGCGACGGGCAGCCCGTGAGCCAGCAGCCCGGCCACCGAAGCGGCTGACGCGGGCTCGCAGAAGACGCCCTCGCTCGAGGCGATCCAGTGATACGCGTCGAGGATCTGCTGGTCGCTGACCGCCGCGACGCGTCCCCGGGATGCGGTGAAGGCGTTCATCGCCTCCTCCCAGCGCGCCGGGTTGCCGATCCGGATCGCGGACGCAACGGTCTCGGGGTTCTCGATCGGATGCCCCTCGACCAGGGGCGCGGCGCCCTCGGCCTGGAAGCCGTAGAGGATCGGCGACTCCCCGTACTCCTGGAAGCCCGCCCACCACGAGGTGACGTTGCCGGCGTTGCCCACCGGGATGGCGAGCGCCGCCGGGGCCTGGCCGAGCTCGTCGCAGGTCTCGAAGGCCGCCGTCTTCTGGCCCTCGATCCGGTACGGGTTGACCGAGTTGACCAGCTCGACTGGATGCTTCTTCGCGATCTCGCGGACGATCTCGAGGGCCTGGTCGAAGTTCCCCTCCAGGGCGATCACGCGGGCGCCGTGCATCAGCGCCTGGGCGAGCTTGCCGATCGCGATCTTCCCCTCCGGGACGATCACCGCCCCGCGCATCCCGGCGCGCGCCGCGTAGGCCGCGCAGCTCGCCGCCGTGTTCCCGGTCGAGGCGCAGATGATCGCCTCGGCGCCGCTCCCCTTGGCCCGCGACACCGCCACCGTCATGCCGCGGTCCTTGAAGCTGCCGGTCGGGTTGGCGCCCTCGAACTTGAGGTGGACCTCGGCGCCGACCCGCTCGGAGAGGCGCGGCGAGTGGATGAGCGGCGTCGAGCCCTCGTTCAGGGTGACCACCGGGTCCCCGTCCTCGAGGGGAAGGTGATCGCGGTAGCGCTCGATCAGCGGAGTCGGCATCTCAGCCGAACTCTTCCTCGATCACCCGGATCGAGCGGGGCGGCGAGCGCAGGAACTTGAGCTTGGCGATCCGCTTCAGCGCCGCCGCGAAGCGCTTCTCGCTGACCGGGTGCATGACCATGATCAGCTGCGCCTCTCCGCCCAGGCCGCGCTGGACGACGCTCCGCACCGAGACCTCGTTGTCGCCGAGGACCTCGGCCACCTGCGCGAGCACGCCCGGCTGGTCGTCGACCTCGAGGTGGAGGTAGAACGCCATCTCCACGTCCTTGGCGACCTTCAGCTTCGCGTTCTCCTCGAAGAGCGGCGAGCCGCCCCCGATCACAGAGACGACGTCGCCGAGGACCGCCGCGGCGGTCTCGGGGCCACCCGCGCCCGGGCCGGACATCGTGATCTCGGTGATCGCGGGGGACTCGACCATCACCGCGTTGAAGGGCCCGGAGATCGGCGCCAGGGGATGGCCGGGGTACAGGAAGCAGGGGAAGACGCGAACGCTGATCTCGCCCTCGCCGACCCGCTCCGCGACCCCGAGCAGCTTGAGCGAGAGGCCGAGCTCCTTCGCGTAGGCGATGTCATCGGGCTTGACCTGCTCGATCCCCTCGTACGGGACGTCGTCGAGGCCGATGGGGGCGCCGAAGGCCAGCCGGGCGAGGATCGCCATCTTGGCCGCGGCGTCGGCGCCGCCGACGTCGTCGGTCGGGTCCGCCTCCGCGTAGCCGAGGTCCTGAGCCTGCTTCAGCGCCTCCTCGTAGGAGAGCCCGCTGCGCGTCATCTCCGTGAGGATGTAGTTGGTCGTCCCGTTGACGATCCCGAAGACCTTCTCGATCGGGATCGCGCCGAGGCTCTCCTGGACAACCCGGATGACCGGGATCGCCCCCGCGACCGCGGCCTCGAAGCGGAGCTGGGCGCCGCCCTCTCGCGCAGCGGCCACCAGCTCCTCGCCGTGCTGGGCGAGCAGCTGCTTGTTCGCGGTGACGACGTGGCGGCCCTCCTTCAGGGCGCGGGTGACGTAGTCGAGCGCCGGGTCGATCCCGCCGATCAGCTCGACGACGATGTCGCTGGCGGCGAGTATCTCGTCGAAGCTCCCCTTCTTGCTGCTCAAGACGCCGGTCACCTTCGGCCGGCGCCCGGAGACCTCCTCGACCATGTCGGCGCGATCCTCCAGCAGCTTGCGGAAGGCGCCTCCAACGGTCCCCTTGCCGAGAATCCCGACGTAAACTGGCGGCTGCTCGGCTTCGCGTCCGCTGCCGCCGGATCTCGTCTGGGTGTCATTCGTCCCTGGCCAGCAGGTCGTCCCAGGTCTCGCGGCGGACGACCACCCTCGCCTCTCCGTCGCGGCAGAAGATCACCGGGGGCCTCGGTACCCCGTTGTAGTTGTTCGCCATCGCATAGCCGTAGGCGCCGGTGGCCGGCGTGACCAGGACGTCGCCGACCCGCGGCGTCCCCAGCTCGGTGTCGCGGATCAGGACATCACCCGACTCGCAATGCATCCCGGCGATCGTCGCCAGCGTCTCGGGTGCCTCGCCCGCCCGGTCGGCGATCACGGCCTCGTAGCGGGCCCCGTAGAGCATCGGGCGCAGGTTGTCCGACATGCCCCCGTCGACCGCGACGTAGGTCCGCACGCCCGGGATCTCCTTCACGGTCCCGATCCGGTAGGCGGTCACACCCGCGTTGCCGACCAGGGAGCGCCCGGGCTCGACCAGGATCGTCGGCGCCGGGTCGAAGACGCGCTGCACGCCGCGGACCTTGACCTCGACGTAGTCATCGATCGAGGGCGGCTCGTCGGAGTCCAGATAGGCGATTCCGAGCCCGCCGCCGACGTTGAGCAGCTCCGGCGCCAGGTCGACCGAGTCGCAGAAGTCCGCGATCACCTCGATCGCCTTCACGTAGGGCTCGAGCTCGAAGATCTGAGAGCCGATGTGGGCATGCAGCCCGACCAGCTCGAGGTTGGCGGATTCGCGGACCCGCTCGACCGCTCGCTCGGCCAGCCTGTCGGCCAGGCCGAACCCGAACTTGGAGTCGAGCTGACCCGTCTGGACGTAGTCGTGGGTCGAGGGCTTGATCCCGGGAGTCACGCGGATCAGGGCCTTCTGGGGCCGGTCCAGCAGCCGGTCCGCCAGCTCGATCTCGTCGAAGGAGTCGAGGATCAGGTGGCCCACCCCCGCCTCGAAGGCGTAGCGGAGCTCGCGCTCGGTCTTGTTGTTGCCGTGCAGGTGGATTCGCGCGGGGTCGAACCCGGCGGCCAGAGCCATGTGGAGCTCGCCGCCGGAGGCGACGTCGACCGAGAGGCCGGCATCGCGCATCAGCCTGTACGCGGCCGTGCACGGAAGCGACTTGCTCGCGTAGATCACCTCGAAGGCGTCGGTGCGCTGCTCGAAGGCGCGCACGTACTCCTGCGCCCGGCGGCGGATGTCGTCCTCGGCGTATATGTAGGCCGGCGTGCCGAACCGCTCCGCCAGCTCGACCACGTCGCAGCCTGCGATCTCCAGGTGGCCGTCCTCGTTCACGCGCGACCCCGCCGGATAGACCGGCGAGGCGGCGATCGGGTCCTCCACTAAACGGGTCGCGCTGTCGCGCGCCCTCGCATCAACGGAGCCTGGATTGTTCCCTTCCGCGTTCATGGGAGAGGCAATTCTGACGGGAACGAGCACAATGCCCGCAATGGAGCGCTCTTCGCCTCGGCGGCCCGGACGTCGACCGCGCACAATGGGCTGGCCTACGCGCTCTGGCTCCCTGACGACCGAGGGCCGTGGCCCGCAGTGGTCGTGGTGCACGGCGCGGGGTCGCGCAAGGAGAACCACGCCGACTTCGCTCGCCTCGCGACCGCGAACGGCTGGGCCGCCCTCACCTTCGACCTTCCCGGCCACGGCGAGTCCGACGGCGAGATGTCCGGTGCCGCTGTCGAAAGCGTGATCTCGAT
This sequence comes from uncultured Solirubrobacterales bacterium, assembly GCA_963763985.1. GTDB lineage: Bacteria > Actinomycetota > Thermoleophilia > Solirubrobacterales > 70-9 > DASUPK01. The sequence goes on from CAVXQO010000001.1 coordinate 33,431, forward strand.
GGTCCATCTGCTGGCCGCGCAGGACGGCGTCGACCCGCGCCAGGTGGCGGTGCGCGGATCCAGCCTGGGCGGCTTTCTGGCCATCTGCGCCGCGTCGGCGGCGCCGGAGATCGCCGGCGTGATCGCGATCTGCCCGCCAGCGAGAGCCACCTCGCTCGCGGCGTCCGACAGGGGCGCTTCGAGATGCGAGTCGCCGATCCGGTGGACCTCGAGGCGTGGCTGATGGCCCAGGACGTCGGCGACGCCGTCGAGCGCCTCGCGCCCCGGCCGCTGATCCTCATGCACGCGGAGGGGGACACCCAGATACCGAGCGACCACTCAGAGGAGCTCTACGACCGGGCGGGCGAGCCTCGGAAGCTCGTCATCGCCCCCGGCGGCGCCCACACCACGGTCCAGCATGATCCCGAGCTTCAGGGCATGGCGCTGCGCTGGCTCGAGCGCGAGCTCGACGCGGGTTAGCCGTCGCGCTACTTGGGTCTGGTGAGCCGGTTCAGTGCCAGGACCGCGAGGACCCGTGTCCCCTGCCATGGCTGGAGGAGCTGGAGCTGGAGCTCGGAGCTGGAGTGCGAGCCGGAGCTGCGAGCCGGAGCTGGAGTGCGAGTCGGAGGAATGGGTCGGCTTCGCGAACGGTCCCTTGCCCGTCACGTCGGTGTCATCACCGGCCGGCTGCTTTGAGCCCGTTGGACACGTTCTGGTGGGGATGGTCCGGATGCGTCGGGTGGACCGGATGAGCCGGGTCCTTGCCTGCCTGCACCGGCGGGCCGCTTCCGGAGCCGCTGGACCCGTCCGAATTCCCCGAATCGGAGTTACCCGAGTCGCTCGGGGGGGGCGAGGTGACTGGAGCGGTGCTCGGAGGGGAGGACTTGGGTCCCTTGCCCGCTCCACCGCCGCCACCCGAGCCGCCCTGCTGACCCCCGGTGTTGCCGTTGCCGGCGTTGCCGGCACCTGCCGCGGCTCCCGCCGGTACAGCCGTCGAGGCGATGGTCTGTACGGATGTGCCACCCGCCGGGAGTCAGGGAGGCGCTGGGGGTGGCGCCCTTGGTGGCGGCGCTGAGCTCGACGTTGCCGTCCACCGTCGTGTCCTTCGACGCCGGCCAGACGTTGAAGGAAACGAGGCCCACCAGGGTCACGAAGACGATCGCGGCACCGGCCAACACAGCACCGGACGCGCCGATCCCGACTATGAAGCTCTCGGGGGTGTTGTTCGTTGATGTCTTGGTGGCCGTGTGAGTCTCCCCCTCCCGCACGGCACGCCATTCGCGCGCACTCACAGTACGGGCATCGTCGCGCATCGGGCCGACGTTAGAAACCCCATTGCTGGGTAGCTATTTGTTCTAGCTCGGGACGAAGTCCCTACTTGCGAAAAGGGCAGTTGGTGCCGGTCCGGCGCTACAGGTACCCGAGCGGGTCGGTCGTCTGGCCGTTGATGCGGACCTCGAAGTGCACGTGCGGGCCGAAGCAGTACCCCGTGCAATCGCTGAGGCCGATGATCTGCCCCTGCGCGACCTGCTGGCCGCACGGAGACGAGGAACCGCTCCTGGTGCCCGTAGCAGGTGGAGAGCCCCCCGCCGTGGTCGATGCAGGTGTAGTTCCCGTAGCCGCCCTCGGGCCCGGCGATCGTCACCGATCCCGCGGCGGCCGCCCGAATCGGCGTTCCGGTCGGCACCCCGATGTCGACGCCGGGATGGAACTCGTAGCCGTTCCCGATGTTGCGCGAGCCGTAGCCCGAGGTGATCGGCCCGTTCACCGGCCAGATCAGGCCATGGCCGCCAGCCCTGATCGGGCCGGCGGGCAGCGCACCGGTCCCGGCCGCCAGCTGCTCGGCGATCTTCTGCGAGATGTCGCTCAGGTCGCCCTCCAGGCCGCCCTGCTGCTTTCGCACCTGCGTCAGCGTGGAGTGCTGCTTGCGACGGGCTGTGGCCAGCTGCGTCGTCCGCTGCTTGAGCGCCGCCTTGGTCACGTCAAGCTCGTGCTTGCGGGCCGCGATCTCGTCGCGGGCGGCGCGGACGGTGTTGACCGTCACCTGCATCTCGTTGCGAAGCTCGCGGACCCGGGAGACGATGTCGTCGTCCTGGTGCTGCAGCGTCTGCAGGTATTGGGTCCGAGCCAGCAGGTCGTCGAAGCCGTGCGCCTGAAGGAGAACGGTGATCAGGTCCGGCTCGTTGGACTCGTAGATCGCGACGAGCCGCTGCTCCAGGATCTGGATCGCCTCGTGGAGGCGCTGCTTGAGGGCATCGAGGCGGGCCTGCGCCTCGTTCAGCTCCGTCTGCTTCTGGGCCAGATCGGCGGCAACCACCGCCTCGCGGTTTCGCAGGGCGGCGACCTGGGCGGTGAGCTGCTGGAGCTGCGCCGACTCATGACTGATCCGGCCGGTGAGGACACCGGCGTGCGCACGGACGTGCGAGAGCTTGTTCTGAGTGGTGTTGAGCTTCTGCTGGAGGCTCTGGCCCGAGGCGCTGCCCACCGTCATCGCGCATGCGCACGCCACCAGGGCGCCGGAGAGCGCCAGCATCAACCGCTTGGATCCCGTCATCTGAGCGTCAAAGGTTGAACGCCCGCGACCGGGCTACTGAAAAGCCGGTTGCAGGCGATCTCTTAGGCGACGCTTGGCACTGCCGCGCGCCTCGGCGCCGTTGGTGGAAGCACCGTTTACCGCCTGCCCGGCGATCTCAGCGGCCTCCGCGAAACGCTCCTGGTAGGTGCGGGCCTGCATCCGCGAGATGACCAGGCGCTGCACCTGGGCCGTGCCCTCGAACAGCTGGTAGATCTTCGCGTCGCGGAACCACTTCTCCAGCGGGCAGTCGGTGGTCTGCGCGTAGGGCCCGACCAGGTCCATCAGCGTGGTCGTGGCCCACATGGTCACGTCGCCGGCCTTGAGCTTCGACATGGAGCCCTGGCCGCCGGTCATCGGGATGCCGTTGCGACCCATCCACGAGGCGCGCTGAACGAGCAGGCGCGCCGAGTCGATCTCGGTCGCGACGTCGGCGAGCACCTGCTGGATCCGCTGCTCCTCGAGCGCCGGCTTGCCTCCATCGACGGTCTGGTCGCTCAGGTACTCCAGCGTCCACTCGTAGGCGGCCTGGGCGATGCCGATCGCCGAGGCGCCGACGATCGGGCGCGTCATCTCGAAGGTCGCCAGGGCGTTCGACGAGCCGCCCGTCTGACCCGAGCGGGCGCGCTCGAGCTTCTTGTTGAGCTTGTCCATGCCCGCCGAGCAGGTTCTCGACCGGGATCCGGCAGTCCTCGAGGATCACCTCGGCCGTGTGGGAGGCGCGGATGCCGATCTTCGACTCCTTCTTGCCCTGGCGCAGCCCCGGAGTACCCGGGCCGATCACGAACGACGCCTGGCCGCGGTGGCCGAGCTCGGGATCGACGGTCGCGACGACCACATGGACGTCGGCGATGCCGCCGTTGGTGATGAAGACCTTCGTGCCGTTCAGGACCCACTCGTCGCCGTCGAGCTTCGCGGTGCTCTTCAGGCTCTTCACGTCGGAGCCGGCCTGCGGCTCGGTGACCGCGTAGGCGCCGAGGGCGATCTCGTCGTCGGTGCCGAAGCACTGGGGCACCCACTCGGCGATCTGCTCGGGCGTGCCCGAGGCGGCAATGCCGGCGGCGGCGAGGCCGGAGCCCTGGACGGCCAGGGCGATGCCGGCGCAGCCCCAGTGGAGCTCCTCGGCGGTGATCACACCAAGCTGACCGCCCGGATCGGAGCCCAGCTGCTGCATGTGCTCGAGGCCCTGCAGGCCCCACTTGCGGGCCTCCTTCATCACTTCCCAGGGAGTGCTCTCCTCCTCGTCGTGCTTGCGGGCGACGGGGCGGATGACCTCGCGCGCGAACTTGCGAACGTGGTCCCGATGCTCCTGCTGCTGGTCAGTGAGCGCGAAGTCCATTTTCGAGCGGCCTTTCTTTCGAGGCGAAGAATTGACTGACTGGTCAGTCAACCAGTTTACCCCAACCGGAAGTGGAACCTGCCACATACCGCGCAGCCGTCCGTGGCCCTGCGCGCCGCCGGGTTGTGGGTAGCGTTCCCCGCCGTGCGCCTCCCCCGCCCGATTCAGAACGCGATCGACTGGCTCCGGTTCGATCTCCTGCCACGGTTCGATCCGCAGGGTGCTGGTGGCGGCCGGAGGCGTGCTCGTGGTCGGCCTGATCGCGCTGCTGATCGCGGTCAACCCGTTCGGAGGGGGCGGCAACGGCGGGACCCGGGTGGTGACGATCGCCGTCGCGACCGACAACGCCCAGCAGGCGCCGGTCGGGGTACTCGGCTTCCCGCTGGTCGCCACGCGCAACACGACCCGCATCAGCGGCCCCGATCCGACCGACGACGCCGCGGCCGCCGCACTCGCAACGCACCCTCCCGCGCCCGAGGCCGCGCCGCTCGAGGCGGTGACCCTGGTGCCCGACGACGACTGGCAGGCAGGGATCGCCGCCTCCGTCCTCGCCGGCCCTCCCACGCGCATGCCCGTGCTGATCAGCCAGCACGGCGCGGTGCCCGACGCCACCACCCAGGCCCTCGCCCAGCTCAACCCTCGAGGGGGCGGCACGTCGGGTGACGTCGCCGTCTACTCCGCCGGCGGAGCGTCCGTACCCTCGGGCCTGAAGTCGCAGGACATCCATGGAGACTCGCCGGCAGAGATCGCCAACTCCATCGACCAGCTCCGCCAGCGGCTGGTGAAGGACGAGCCGCAGCACATCCTGCTCGTCAGCTCGGATCAGGCCGGGTACGCCATGCCCGCGGCGGCCTGGGCCGCTCGCTCCGGCGACCCGGTCCTGTTCACCGGCCCCAGGCAGGTTCCGGCGGCCACCCTGGCGGCGCTGCGGCGCCACGCCGCCGCGACCGTATACGTCCTCGGGCCGGAGTCCGTGATCTCCAAGGACGTCGTGAAGCAGATCGGCAGAGTCTCGGCCACCGTGCAGCGCGTCGGCGCCACCGGAGCGGTGCAGAACGCCCTCCTCTTCGCGCGCTACTCGGACGGCTCCTTCGGCTGGAACATCAACGATCCCGGACACGGGATGGAGCTCGCCAACACGGACCGGCCCCTCGACGCCGCGGCTGCGGCATCCCTCGCCTCGAGCGGCAAGTGGGGCCCGCTGCTGCTGACCGAGACAACGGACGTCCTGCCGCCCGAGCTGAGAGGCTTCCTTCTCGACATCAAGCCCGGCTACGAGACGGACCCGACCCGGGCGGTGTACAACCACATCTGGCTGATGGGAGACGCGACCGCGATCGGCGGACAGGTTCAGGCGGAGGTCGACGAGCTGGCGGAGCTGGCACAGATCGGTTCGACGGGCGGGACCCAGGGGACCGCCAGTGGTGGCATTGCGCAGCCAGGCGGGCTCGAGGGGGAGCCAAATCCAACACCGCAGAAGGGGAAGAAGAAATGAGCGAAGCCGAGCGACCCGACAGGCTCTCCAGGACGGTCACCGTCGAGGACATCCGGGCGCTGGCGGGCCCCTCCACCCCCCACTTCGCCCTGCAGGTGCGTAACCGGATACAGCGACTGATCGCCGAGTTGCCCCAGGGTGACCCCGTCCGGCAGGAGGGCGAGATCCAGATCGCCCGGCTCGAGGAGCTCGCGCAGCACAGCGGGGACCCCCGCGGAGGAACAGGGGTGGCTCACTGATGAAGGAGCTCGCGGAGGGCGTCTGGCACATCAAGTGCCTGCCCGGAATGCCATGGGCGGTCAACGCGTATCTGGCGGGCGACGTCCTGATCGACGCGGGCTGCAGGCAATCGACTCGCCGCATCCTGAAGCAGCTCGACGGACACGAGGTGACGTCCCACGCCCTGACCCACGCGCATCCCGATCATCAGGGGGCAAGCCGCGACGTCTGCGAGCGGCTGGGCATCCCGTACTGGTGCCCGGAGCTGGATGTGCCCGCCGCGGAGGATCCCAAGCTGATCGACGAGCGACAGCCGGACAAGTTCATGGCCCACTTCTTCTGGCGGATCTTCCACGGACCCGGGCACAAGGTCGACCGCGCCATCAATGGCGGGGACGAGGTCGCCGGCTTCGAGGTGATCGATGTCCCGGGACACTCCGCGGGACACGTCGCCTTCTGGCGGGAGTCGGACCGCGTCCTGATCCTCGGCGACGTCCTGGCGAACATGGACCAGTACACGGGGATTCCGGGGCTACACGAACCCAAGCCGGCCCTCACCCCCGATCCCGAGCGCAACCGCGAATCGGCCCGCAAGCTGGTCGCGCTCGAGCCGGAGCTGGTCTGCTTCGGGCACGGCGCCCCGCTGCGCGACCCGCAGAAGCTCAGGGAGTTCGTCGAGGGCTTGGACGACTAGGCCGGGCCGAAGGCCGAGACGATCTTGGCCTGGTACTCGCCGATCTGCTCCGGCGGGATGAAGTAGGTCGCCGGGGTCAGGAAGACGCCGTCGCCGCGCTCCGCGACCTCGGCGACCCGCTCGCGCACCTTGTCCAGCGGTCCCGCGGCGGTGAATGCCTCGACCATCTCGTCTGGAATCTGCTCGGGGACGGCCGCCAGGTCCCCCTTGCGGAAGGCGTTGCCCGCAGCCTCGGCGGCGTCGGCGAAGCCGTGCATCTCCCAGAGCGGCTTGTAGGTGCGGACCGTCGAGTAGAAGGCGATGGTGCGGCGGGCCGCGTCGAGGGCACGCGCCTCGTCGTCGTCGATCACCGTCGTGATGGTGGGAATGAAGTCGAGGTCGGAGCGCTGCCGGCCCGAGCGTTCCAGACCCGTCTCGAAGCTCGGGATCACGATCTCATCGAGCCAGCGCACCGGGCACATCGGATGCCCGATCAGCCCATCCGCGACGTCCCCCGCCATCCGGCACATGCCCTCTCGCATCGCTGCCGCGTAGATCGGCACGCGATCCCGCACGGGCTTGTGTGGCCGGACCCAACCCTTGATGTCGATGTCCTGGTATTCGCCCTCGTAGCGGATCGGCTCACCGGTCGAGGCCTTCTCCATGATCAGCCGGGTCGCCTCGATCGTCTCGCGGAGGTGCGGTGCGGGCTTGCCGTAGTCGACCGAGTGCCAGGTCTCGTTGAGTCGCTTCACCCCCGCCCCGAGGCCGAGCCGGAAGCGGCCTCCCGACATCTCGTCGATGTCGAGCGCGCTGACCGCGAGGATGAAGGAGCTGCGGGTGAAGGCCCAGGCGATGCCGGTGCCCACGTTGACCTTCTCCGTCTTGGCCGCCAGCCAGGTGGCCTGGGTGACGGAGCTGCGGAAGAGCTCCGGCGTCCAGATGCAATCGATACCGGCGGCCTCGGCGGCCATCGCCTGCCGAGCGAGATCCTCCGGCGTGTCGCCGATCGCCGCGATGGATATGCGGTCTAGGGCGGACACGGCGCCCACCCTACTTCGGCTTCGACTCGACCGGCGTGTTGTCGAGGGAGCGCCACAGATAGAGGCAGGCGAGCGTGCGCCGCGGCCGCCACTCGTCGGCGATCCGCTCGAGCTCCTCCGGGCCCGGCAGGTCGTCCATCCCGTAGGCGATCTGCACCGCCCGCCGGATGCCGAGGTCGCCGACCGACACCACGTCCTCTCGCGCGAGGTGGAACATCAAGAACATCTCCGCGGTCCACTGGCCGACTCCCTTCACCTCGATCAGCTCCGCGATCACGTCCTCGTCGGGCAGGTCCTTGATGCGATCGAAGTCCAGCCGGCCGTCCTTGACGCGCTGAGCGAGATCTCGAAGGAACTCGACCTTCGCGTTCGACAGGCCCGCCTTGCGCAGGGTCTGCGGCCGCTTGCGGAGCAGCGCCTCCGGGGCGGGCGTCTCACCGCCGAACTGGCCGAGCAGCTTCTCCCAGATCGAGCGCGCCGCCTTGGTGGAGAGCTGCTGTCCGACGATCGCCCTGGCGACGGCCTCGAACGGATCCGGCCTGCTGCCCCGGCGATCGATCTCCGGGTCCAGGGGGCCCCGCTCCTCCATCACCCGGCGCAGGACCTTGTCCGCCCGCATCAGGGCGCGGTCAGCCGCACTCCACTTCAGCGCCTGTTTTCGGGCATGAGCGCCCGCGGGCCTCGGGGCCATCAGAGACTCAACGCCCGCGGGCGGTTGATCGTGAGATCAGACGCGCTGGATGAGCGTGCCGGTGCCGAGCCCGCCGCCGCAGCACATGGTCACCAGGCCGGTCTCCTTGTCGGAGCGCTCCAGCTCGTGGAGCAGCGTGGTGATCAGGCGCGCGCCGGTCGAGCCGAGCGGGTGACCGATCGCGATCGCGCCGCCGTTGACGTTGACGCGGTCCATGTCGGGCTCCAGCTCGCGGCGCCAGGCGGCGACCACGGAGGCGAAGGCCTCGTTGATCTCGACCAGGTCGATGTCGTCCATCTTCATCCCGTTGCGCTTCAGGATCAGCTGCGTCGCGGGGATGGGGCCGGTGAGCATCATCACCGGGTCGACGCCGACGGTCGTCTGGTCGACGACCTTGGCGCGGGGCTTCAGGCCGAGCTCATCCGCCTTCTCGCGGGTCATCAGCAGCACCGCGGCGGCGCCGTCGGAGACCTGTGAGGAGTTGCCTGCGGTGACCTTGCCGTCCTCCTTGAAGGCCGGCTTCAGCGAGGCCAGCTTCTCGGCCGAGTCCTCGGTCGGCGGCCGGATGCCCTGATCGGTGACATAGGTGTCGCCGTTGTTCTTCCAGGGGATGATCTCGCGCTCGAAGCGGCCCTCCTCGGTCGCCTGGTGGGCGAGCTGGTGTGAGCGCAGGCCGATCTCATCCATCTCGGAGCGGGGGATCTCCCACTTGTCGGCGATCATCTCGGCCGAGATGCCCTGCGGGACGAGGTTGTAGCGCTCCATCAGCGCCGGGGAGAAGGCGAAGCCGTGCTCCTTCATCACCTCGGCGGAGTCCGCGAAGGAGATGTGGCCCATGTGCTCCACGCCGCCCCCGATGGCGACGTCATGGACGCCGGACGCAATCAGCGCCGACGCGAAGTTGACGGCCTGCTGGGCCGAGCCGCACTGGCGGTCGACCGTGGTGGCGGGAGTCTCCATCGGGAGCCCGGCCTCGAGCCAGGCGTTGCGGGCGATGTTGATGCCCTGCTCGCCGAACTGCTGCACGCAGCCGGAGACGACGTCCTCGACCTCGGACGCGTCGATCCCGGCGCGCTCGATCACGGAGGAATAGGTCTTGGCCAGCAGGCTGGAGGCATGGACGTCCTTGTAGTAGCCCTTCTCCTCATGGCCGCGGCCGACCGGCAGCCGGGCGGCCTCGACGATCACTACCTCGCGTCCACTGAACTTTCCGTTCTCAGCCACCTCGGGCCTCCTCAGTCGGTTTCTTCAAGCAACCAAGCCTTGTAGATACGAGCATACACCCCTTGACTGGCGAGTCAGCCAGTGGCGTCCGCCGCCTCGAGGGCACGCTCGCGGTCGAAGAACGCCGCCATCCGGGTCGGCCGATCCTCCTGATCGTGATCGAACCACAGCACCACGCTGAAGTCGCTCACCGGGACCGCGCCTCCGCTCTGCGGCGCCGCCAGATGCCAGCGGGACTCGAGGACGACGGCCTGGCCGTGCTCGATGATCTCGAGGATCTCGAAGTTGTTGTCCGCCCAGGTCTGGGCCCACTCGCGCACCCATTGCCGGAGCTCATCTCCCCGGTAGGTCCCCGCGTCCGGGAAGCTCGGATCGGGCCTGAACTCGAACTCAGGGTCGAGCGCATCGAGGAACTCCTCGACGTCGCGGTTCCAGAGCTCGACCAATCGAAGTATCGACTCGACCCGCTTGCTCGCCTCCACTCCCGGCGTGATACACCACTCGCCCCTTGGCGGCCTTCGAGACATACGAGCGACCGGCGATCGCCGGGAGCGGGACGATCGCCTGCGGGCTCGCCGCCTGCGCCAGCGTCGCCTCCAAGACCGTGCTCCTGGCTCGCTCCGACGCCTCGGCCTGGAAGGCCGAGGAGCAGGCGCATTCGCTCTGCGCCAAGGTCGACGGGGCGGACCCCAAGCGCATCAAGGTGACCACCAAGGCGGCCGACATCGCCACGTGCGATGTCGTGATCGAAGCCATCGTCGAGGAGCTCGAGCCCAAGGTGGAGCTGATGAAGACGGTCGCCGATGCGGCCGGCGGCGCCGACCTCGCGACCACCACCTCATCGCTCTCCCTCGACGAGATCGCCTCGGGCGGCGGCCACCCGGAGCGCACCTTCGGCCTCCATCCCTTCAACCCCGTGGTGCGGATGGATCTCGTTGAGCTCTGCATTCCTCAGGCCGCCAGCGAGGAGATCGGCCCCCGCGCTCGCAACTGGTGTGAGTCGATCGGCAAGACCGTCGTGGAGGTGCCGAACGAGCCGGGGTTCGTGGTCAACCGCCTCCTCTTCCCGTACCTGTTCGACGCCGTGCGGCTGATGGAGCAGACCGGGATGAAGGCGGAGGAGGTTGACCGCTGCATGACGCTGGGCGCGAACTACCCGATGGGGCCGCTCGCGCTGATCGACCTGATCGGCGCCGACGTCGCGGTCGCGATCGGCGACGCGCTCTACGCCGACAGCACCGAGGAGCACCACCGGCCGCCGGGCCACCTGATGGCGCTTGTCGACCAGGGCAAGCTGGGACGCAAGTCGGGGTCCGGCTTCTACGACTACTGATCGTTCAGGTCGATCACGAGCTGCGCGACGGTCTCCCCGACCTTGTCGAGCACCGCCGGGTCGAGCTTGTCCGGCGTGTCCTGGACGGTGTCCGCAAAGGGGTAGGAGAAATCGATCAGGTCGATCGACGGGACGGCCTGCTCGAGGAACGGGATGTGATCGTCGAGCACGGGACCCTGGGTGCCGGCCGGGAAGATGTCCTCCGTCCCGACCCGCTCGGCCGCCTGGCGCAGCTGGGCCCAGAGCGCCGGGCTGGAATTGCCCTCGCGCGGGATGCGGGCGCCCTTGTTGGCGATGTAGTCGAGCAGGATCATGTCCCCGACCTGACCTGGATGGGCGGCGGCGTAGGCGCGGGAGCCGCGGAGCGCGCAGAACTCGAAGTCCTTGTCGCTGCACCCCGGCGGGTCCTCCTCCCCGTCGAAGAGCACGAAGCGGATCTCCCGGTGGTCCTTCGGCAGCTCGGAGGGAAGCCGGCGGGCCAGCTCGATCAGAGCGGCGGTGCCGGCGGCGCTGTCGTTGGCGCCGACGAATCCCTTCGGGTGGTACTCGCTGTCGTAGTGCGCCCCGATCAGGATCGCCGGCGCCCGGCCCGGTAACACGCCGACGATGTTGCGGAGACCCTGCTGTGGGCCCGTGCCGGCGAACGGCTCGAACGTGCCGTTGGGCAGCATGGGCCGAAGCCGGGCGGCAAGCCGGCGCAGCTGGGGAGAACCGGCGGGCCGCTGCCCGACCGCGACCTGGCGCTGGACGAGCACCATGGCCCGAGCGCCGTCGAAGCGGTTCGCCTGTTCGGAGCTGCTCGAGCTCCCGCATCCGGCGAGGGCGACCCCCACCAGCAGGAGCGCGGCGAGGCTAAGCGGCCTGCTTGCCCTTCCGCTTGACGCGGGACTTCGTTCCGATTGGGGGAACAGCCGGCTCGTCATGGCGGCCGGAACGATCCCAGATCACATCGGCTTCCGAGACGCCCTGCTTGCTGGCCTCCGCCTCCACCTCGCCCCAGGGCAGCTGGGCCTCGGGAAGGTCATCCCAGCGGGCCAGGTCGAGCGCCTCCAGCGCGCCCTCCAGTGCCGGCCCCCGGTGCTCTTCGGAGCGGAGCACCGCCCTGACCACCTCAAGCTGCTTGTCGCTGAACCGGACGACCCACATGTGGCCTCCTCGACCCTCTGGATTGCGGTGAAGCTAGAGGCGTAAACGGACGGAAGGGAAAAGTCCTGCAACCTGGGGGTTACGCAGACCGGGAGTGGATTCGAACCGCTTCGATCCGGTTTTCGCGCACGGACTCAACGCGGATCTCGAACCCGTCGGCGGTGATCAGATCGCCCCGCTTCGGCAGGCGCCCGAGCTCGCCGAAGACATAGCCGCCGACCGAGTTGTAGGCATCGGTGTCAACCGGGAGCTCGATACCGCGGTCGGAGAGATCCCCGAGAGAGACGTGGCCGCGCACGTACCAGTCGCCGTTCGCCAGCTGGCGCAGGGAGCCGGCCAGCGGGTCGGTCTCGTCCTCGATCTCCCCCACCACCTCCTCGAGGATGTCCTCGACGGTGACGATTCCCACGGTCCGGCCGTACTCGTCGACGACGACTCCCATCGAAGAGCGCTGGCGCTGCAGCTCGGTGAGCAGGTCGTCGAGCGGCTTGGTCTCAGGGACGATCAGTGCGTCCCGGACGGCTCCCTCGATCTTCCCGTCCGGGCCCTCGCTCATCAGCAGCCGGACCAGGCGGAGCGCATGAACGATGCCCCGAACGCGATCCGCGTTGCCATCCTCGACCACCACCAGCCGGTTGTGGCCGGACGAGGTGCACATGTCGAGGGCCTCGGAGACGTTCGAGGAGTAGTCGACGGTGACGACTGCCGGAATCGGCGTCATCACCTCGCGGGCCTCCTGCTCATGCAGGTGGAAGACGCCGCGCAGCATGACGGCCTCACCCGGGTCGAGCCTGCCGCCGACCGCGGACTGCGAGATCAGCACCTTGAGATCCTCAGTTGTCGGCTGCTCGGAGAGATCCCCGGGCCGCACCCGAACCAGTCGCGCCAGTCGCGTTCGACAGCCAGGTGAGCGCGACGGTGAACGGAGCGCTGACCCGCCGGAACCAGCGCAGCGGCCCGGCGAGGAAGCGGGCGCTCTCCTCGGGTCTCGAGATCGCGAACAACTTCGGAGCCTGCTCCCCCACCGTGACGTGGAGCGTCGTGACCAGCGTGTAGGCGATCCCGACCGAGATCGCGACCGCGACACCGTGGGAGAGGCCGCCGAAAGCCGGCTCGATCAGCTTCGCCACGGCGGGCTCGCCGAGGAAGCCGATTCCGATCGACGCCATGGTGATCCCGAGCTGGCAGGCGGAGAGGTACTCGTCGATTCGGTCGAGCTGCTCCAGCACCCCTGTCGCGCCGCGGGCGCCCTCTGCCGCCAGCTGCTCGATTCGCGACCTGCGCGATCGAACCAGGGCGAACTCGGCGGCGACGAACACGCCGTTGATCGCGATCAGAGCGAACAGCAGGATGAGGAGGACGGCGGTCATCGGAGCCGCTCTGACTCAGGCGGCGGAGATGCGAGGGCGCGCGTAAGCGCGACCCGTTTCATGCTGGTCGCGCCCGGTCGGGCGCTCGTACTTCGAGGGAGGTCGTCGTCGGTCACAGGCGACGGCCCAAGGCTACCGGACGCCGTGACGGTGTTTATGCCGTCGCCGGCGGCGGTGCTTCCTTCGCTTTCGGTGACGCCCCGCCGCCGCATCGCCCGCCGGCGCCGGCGCGGTGGTGGTGGCGGGTGCAGGCATGGGCGTCGCCAAGGGGGTGGGCGGATCGTTGTCGGGCCCGACCACGCGATCGCCGAGGATCTCCCGCGGTGTGCTCGCGGCGAATCCCGGCGGTGCGGCCGGCAGCCCAAGGTCGGCGGATCGAGCGACGAGCTCCGAGGCCGCTCGCTCGCAGACGGCGGAGATGGTCAGCGACGGGTTGACGCCGAGACTGGTCGGAATCGCCGATGAGTCCATGCAGAAGAGGCCCTCGTAGCCGAAGGCCTCGCAGCGGTGGTCGACGACCCCGAGGTCCGCGGAGTCCGCCATCCGGCATCCGCCGAGCGGATGCGCCGCATAGGCGCCCCGCGTCTCCGAGAGCTTCAGGAATCTCCCGAGCCCGGCCCTGGCGACTACACCCTCGATCGCTTCGTTGGCGGCCTCGCGGACCGCAAGCGACTGATCGGAGAGGTCGTAGTCGAAGAGCCCGATGCCGACGGGCCCCGGGCCGGTCCGGACGAAATCCCCGCCGGTTGGAGGCGGGAGGTAGAAGGTGCCGTCGCTCGTGTCCTCGACCATGGCGAGGATCTCGATGTGCCGGCTCCAGGTCGCGATGGAGCGCTTCTTCTCGCGGCCCCAGAAGCTCGGCTCCTCGCCATCGCCGCGCCCATCGTCGTAGAGGAAGTTCGTGAGCTGGGAGAGGAAGATCTCCTGGAGCGTGAAGCGGGTGCCGTCGTGCTGGTGTCCCGGCCGCCCGGCGTACCAGTCGTAACTCATCGTGGTGATCGGCTTGCCCTTGAAGAAGTCGTCGTAGCCGGGAAGGCCGAGCAGCTCGGAGACCTTGCTCTCGTCGTCATACTCGATCGCCGCGACGTGGTCGCCGTTGACCCCGAGGTGCTTGCCGAGCTGCGAGGAGAGCGCCGGCAGCGCGAGGTTCTGCTTCGAGCGAAGCAGGATCACCGGCGTCCCCATCGCGCCCGCGGCCATGATCAGGACCTTGCACTCGATGTCCGGGGCCTCCGGGCCTTGCTGCTTGGTCTCCGGGTCGATAGGCGCCGCCTTCACGACGTAGCGATAAGGCCGGGCGCTCGACTGCTTGATCTCGTCGACCTGAACGAGCGGGCGCACCTCTACCCCGGCCGCCTCGGCGGAGGCCAGGTAGTTCGTGATCAGCGAGTTCTTCGCGCCGAAGATGCAGCCGGTGTGGCACCACTTCGCGTCGACGCAGCGCTCCTGGTTGATTGCGACCGGGACCCGGTCGCAGGTGTGGCCGGCGCGGTCGAGCGTTGCCGCCCAGAGGCCGCCCGACTTGGAGATCTCGTTCCAGGCGGGCTGGTTCACCCGCAGGCCCGCCTCGGCCCGGGTGTAGAACGGATCCAGCGAGCCCCTGCTGACCTCGGCGGGCCACATCCGGCGGTCGGGCCCGTCATCTGGCCGGTGGTCGCGCCGCTCGAAGATCTCGCTCGGCGCTCGGAGCGACGCCGCCAGGTACAGGTTGGAACCACCGCCGACGAGGTTGGCGACAACCACCTGGGCGTTCGATCCCTTCGACACCGCACTCTGTCCCTCGCCCTGGATCAGCCCGTAGCAATCCGACAGATGGCCGACGTCCATCGATTGGCGGAAGTCGGTGTGGCCCTTTCGCATGCCCCGCTCGAGGACGAGGATGCTCGGGTCCTCCCCCGCGGCCCGGTAGAGCTCCGCCAGCCGCCAGGCCGCGATCGAGCCACCGAACCCCGAGCCGACGATGCAGACGTCGACGCGCTCGCTCAAGGCAGGTAGCCCTTCTCCGTCAGTTCCTGGCTGAGCCGCCGGCCGTACGAGAAGTCGCGATATCCGTCAGGCGCGATGCCTGGGTGCCCCATCACCCGGTACCCGGAAGCGGTTTCGGAGGTGGGATTGATCTGCGTGGCGGCCGCGCAGAAGGCGGTGAAGGCGACGGCGGCCGCGGCCTCCCAGACCGCGCGAGTCGGGTTGGAGAAGGCGAGTCCGTTCAGGCAGACCCTGCTCGCGCTTCTCGTAGGGCAGGTCGAGGAAGTCGCCGCCCTGAAGCACCGCGAGCGCCTCGAGCTCCGCCAGGAACGGAACCGCGAGCACCGTGAATCCAAGCCGCGGGTCCTGTCCCAGCAGCAGCGCGTCGGCCTCGACCGCGCCCGGATCGGGATCGACCCCGGCGATCGCCTTCGGATGAATCTCGTGTCCGAGGTCCGTCGTCCCGGCCGGCCGCCCCGGGATCAGCGTGTCGTAGAAGGCCTGGAGCGTCCCGTCCTGGAGCGCCACGTTTGCCTCCGCCCTTGCAGGCATCGCCATCCTCGCGGCGTACGGCAGAGCGCCGGCGATCAACGCCCCGGCGCCGAGCACGCCGGCGCGCTGCACGAACTGCCGCCGAGACAGCTCGGCACCCACCGCGCCGCGGATCAGCCTGTCCTCCATACCCCGGCGCGAACCTACCAAGAAGCGGCGCACCTGCACCCCGGTTCCAGGTACTGTCAGCGCGGGGTATGTGGAGTCGAGCGACAGGGATTGCCGTCGCGGCGCTGATGGCGTGCGCCGCGCCCGCTGCGGCAGCCCAGCCGGTCGCGCCCTGGGACGGATCCAACCCGTTCAACTGCACGATCCAGGACGTCGGCACCGGAACCGACTTCCCGGACCCTGCCGCCGACCCGTTCTGCGTCGAGTTCGACAAGACCCAGCAGAACGTCACCGATCTCGGGATCGCCGATTTCCTGATGAACGAGCCGACGAGGATCGCCGCAGCGGTCGACAAGTGCTTCTACTTCCAGTCCGACCATTGGACCGGCTCGATCGTCCAGGGCCAGAGTCCGGAGCTCTGGCACTGGGACGGCCAGTACTTCTTCGACAAGGCGATCGGCGCGGGCGGTGTGAACGTCCAGAACCTGCGCTTCCTGGGACAGCCCGCCTCCTTCCCGCCGGGCTCGATCCCCGAGCAGTTTCAGCCGTACTTCGACCAGGGAGGTGGCGGTGCCTACGTCGTCGGTGACGTCCCGGCCGATCCACGCTGCGCCGCCAAGGTCGACACCCGGGCGGAGCGCCGGATCCACTCACACGTCAAGAAGTGCACGCGCCACTCAAAGCAGCGCTGCCGCAAACGACGTTAAGCCAGCTCCTCGACCTTCTTCGCCAGCTCGAAGTCGTTCTCGGTGATGCCGCCCTCTGAGTGGGTCGAGATCGCCACCTCTACCTGGCTCCAGGAAATCGCGATGTCCGGGTGGTGGTTCATCTCCTCGGCGGGCCCGACGATCGAGTCGACGAACTCCACCGAGCCCTTGAAGTCCCCGCGGTCGAAGCTCTTGACGATGTACTCGCCGCGCTGGCGCCAGCCGTCGAGGCCCTTGAGGCCTTCCTTGATCTGCTCGTCGTTCAGAAGTGCCATATTCGTTGGGTGCGAATCGCGAGCCTGGTCCCGTCCGCAACAGAGATGCTATTCGCCCTCGGCCTGGGCGATCAAGTCGTCGCGGTCACTCACGAGTGCGACTACCCGCCCGAGGCGGCAGGCAAGCGTCATCTGACCCGGAGCCTGGTACCCGAGGGACTCACCGCGGGCGAGATCGACGCCGCTGTCAGGCGGTTGACGGGCGAGGGCAGGCACCTCTATGCGCTGGACGAGGAGGCGCTGGACGAGCTCGACCTCGACCTGATCGTCACCCAGGCCGTCTGCGAAGTCTGCGCGGTCTCCTTCGACGACGTCGTGGCCGTGGCGGACCGCCTGCCGAGCCGGCCGCGGGTGATCTCCCTCGACCCATCGAACCTCGATCAGGTGCTGTCGGACATCCCGCGCCTGGGCGAGGCGACCGGGGTGGCCGATCGGGCGGCCGCTCTCCGCGATGACCTCGAGCGGCGCCTGGAGGAGGTTCGCCGGGCCGTGGATGGCGCTCCCCGGCCGAGCGTTCTGGCCCTCGAATGGCTCGATCCGCCGTTCATCGGCGGCCACTGGGTTCCGGAGATGATCGAGATCGCGGGCGGCACCGATGTCCTCGGCGTTGCCGGCGTCAAGTCCCGGACCGCGGAGTGGGACGAGATTGCGGCCGCGAAGCCCGATGTCGTCGTGGCCATGCCGTGTGGCTGGGATGCAGCCCAGGCGCGCACGGAGGTCAGCGGGCACGGCCCGAGGTGGCCGCGATCGGCGCGGAGCGCATCTGGGCGGTTGACGCCGCGGCTTCCTTCTCGCGACCCGGACCCCGTCTGGTCGAAGGCACCGAGCTGCTCGCCCACCTGCTCCACCCGGATAGGGTTGACGCGCCCAAGGGCGTTCCATTCGAGTCGGTGCCCACGGCCGAGCTTGCGAGCCTGGGCGCGTAGACCGCGAGAGGAGAGAGCATGGGCTTGAACTGGGCCGAGCACACCGTCGAGATCGACGCGCCGATCGAGACCTGCTACGCCGCGATCATCGACTACGAGACGTTCCCCACCTGGCAGGGCGCGGTGGTCGACACGGAGGTCCTCGACTGGGATGCGAAGGGGCGCGGCAAGCGGGTGCGCCTGTTCGTGGACGCGAAGGTCCGCAAGGTCGACTACACGCTCGACTACAGCTATGACGAGCCGAAGCGAATCGAGTGGGACTTCGTCGAGGGCAACGGAATCAACGCAGCCGACGGCCACTACCTGTTCGAGGACCTCGGCAACGACCGCACCCGGGCCACCTACAAGCTCGGCCTCGAGGTCGGAATCCCGCTGCCCGGTCCCGTCGCCCGGCGGGCGCACAAGTCGACCCTGAAGGGTTCCGTCGAGGACCTGAAGAAGGAGGCGGAGCGGCGAGCTGCCGACTCAGCCAAGGCGAAGGCGGCCAACGGGGGCGGGGCGACCGAGCGTGAGGCGAAGCTCGCCGAGAAGGCGGGGATCAAGCCGCCGCCCCGTCGCCATGCCGACACCGCCCAGGACCGGGCCCGGGGACGCAGCGCAAGGCGGGGCCGAGCATGCCTCGATCGCCGAGCTGCCGGTCAAGATCGCCGCCCGTGCGGCGGGCCTCGGATTCGGCGTCGCGCGCCGTGCGGTCGGCGTCGGCCTCGACGTTGCCGGAGCCGTCACGGATCGCGTACGCGGGCTAGCCGGCGACCGCTAACGCGCCCGCGAAGGTCGCGGCGATCATCAGCACGATCCCGGCGAGCTCCAGGGTGAATCCCGGGCGGCCGCTCATACGCCGCTCGACGAAGATCACCAGCAACGCAGCCACCGCGCCCCCGATCAGGCCGCCGATGTGCCCGCCCATCGAGATTCCCGAGATCGAGAAGGTGAGGACCAGGTTGAGAACGACGAACAGGCCGAACTGCTGGGCGAGCTGCTCGACCCCACGGCCGCGCGCGACCACGATCACCGCCGCCATCAGGCCGAAGATCGCGCCCGAGGCGCCGACCGTGACCGTGTTGGGGTCGACGATCAGCGCGCCGAGCGACCCGGCGATCAGCGAGACGAAGTAGATGCCGAGGAAGCGCGGGGTTCCGATCCCCGGCTCGAGGATGCTGCCCGCGATGTAGAGGACGTACATATTGAGCAGCAGGTGGAGGAAGCCGGCGTGGAGGAAGCCTCCTGTGATCACGCGCCACCAGTCGCCGTTGGCGATGTCCGGCCCGCGCAGGCCGGCGTCGTGGATCAGCTGACCTCCACCGTTGAGCGATCCCGACCCTCCGCCGAGCAGCTCGGCGAGGAAGACGATCACGTTGAGCCCGATCAGCGCGAAGGTGGCCGGCATCTTGGAGGAGGCCGAGCCGAAGGCGCCCTGGCCGACGCGGACCTTGGTGGTCTGCCGCGCGCATTCCGGGCAGCGCATGCCAACCGGCGTCGACGTCATGCATTCGGGGCAGATCGGCCGCCCGCAGTTCGAGCAGGACACGCCGGTCTCGCGGTTCGGATGCCGGTAGCAGGTCTGGCGCTGCGTCTGAGTCGAGCCTCCATCGCCGCCAGCGTAAACGAGCGGGCGGTGCCGCCTCGCGCCCGCGGCGCTACTGGACGGTCGCGCTGAGCAGAATCGGCCGGGTCGGCATGGTGCTCCCGGGATGTGGCTCCCTCGTCACCATCACCCTCGCCCCCTTGGTGAGATGGCCGTCGACCGCGGTGGTTGCGCGGCCGAAGCTGTCGGGGATGAAGTTGGAGGAGGGCCGCACGCTCGATCCGCGGGCGACCCACACCTGGTAGACCTCGCGCCCCGTCAGCCGCTTGAGCCCGTGCAGGTCGAGCATCGACGAGGTGTCGCCGACCGCGAGGGTGCCGCCGATTCCCTTCTCGGCGACGACCGGCACGGTCGCTTCGCCTCCGCCGCCGCCGCTGTTGTCCGCCACGAGGTATCCGCCGGCACCGGCGGCGACGATCGCGAGCCCCGTCAAGCCCACCGCTGGGCGCAGCAGGAAACCCTGAAGGCCTCGCCGCTCGCGCCTCGTCGTCGCCTCCTCCCTCACCTCAGGCTCAGCTGCGGCCGCCGACTTTGCCTCGACGTCGTCGCGGACGATCGCCAGCACTCGCCGCCGCAGCTCCGGCGGCGGCTCGAGCTGTTCGACCGACTCGCCGAGCACGGCTACCGCCGGGGCCAGAGCCTCGAGCTCCCTGCTGCACCGGGCGCAGCTCGGCGCGTGGGCCTCCACGGCCGAGGCCTCGCGCGGGTCGAGCGCCCCGAGCGAGTAGGCGACCAGGTCGTCTCTGTCCGGGTGGTCGCCGATCACCAGCCCTCCGCCAGGGTCGCCCTGATCTTGTCCATGGCCAGCCGCATGCGGCCCTTGACCGTCCCGAGGGGCTCGTTGAGCATCTCGGCGATCTCGGAGTGGCTGAAGCCACCGAAATACGAAAGCTGGATGACCCTCGACTGGTCGTCAGGCAGGCCCTTGATCGCGCCGCGGACCTCGCGCGCGGTCTCGCGGCGCAGCGCCTCCGCGTCGGTGAGCTCGTCGGACGGGCTGCGCTCGAGCAGCTCCTCGCCGCCCGCGGCGAGCTTGGGCGAGCGTCCCGACTCCTTGCGGAGCAGGTCGATCGCCCGATTGCGCACGATGCCGAGCGTCCATGCCCGGACGCTGCCACGGGCGCGGTCGTAGCGCGCGCCGCTTCTCCAGATGGAGATCAGGGCCTCCTGGGTGACGTCCTCGGCAGCGGTCCGGCTGCCGACGATCCGGTACGCGAGCGAATAGGCGGCTCCGGCGTGGCGGTCGTAGAAGACCTCGAAGGCCATGGGGTCCTCGCGCGCGACCAGGGGCATCAGGTCCTCGTCCGCGAGGCGCTGCAGCTCCGCCCGGGTCATCTCGTCGACTCCCGGTGATCTACTTGACGACCTCCCACGCACATGGCTACGAGCAATTCACACAAACGGATCATGCCTGCAAGGAGGTAGTGATGGAGGAATCAAGTCCCGCCAGGCTCTACTGCCTGCTGGTCGGTGGAGTGCTGGTGATCGCCGGCATCATCGGCTTCTTCTACGAGGCGAGCTTCGCCAGTGGGGACTCAATCAGGACCGAGGACGTGTTCGGGATCCTCTCGGTGAACGGCTGGCACAACATCGTCCACATCGGGATCGGTGCACTGCTCCTGGTCGCGGCCGGATCGGCCGCGCGGCCTGCTGCGCTCTTCGTGGGAATCCTCTACATCGTCCTCTGCGTGCTCGGATTCATCGCCACTGGGGACGGCGGGATCACCTTCGTCGCCAAGGACGACGTGCTGATCAAGCTGGTCCCTGTCAACAACGAGGACAACGTCCTGCACCTGATCCTCGGGATCACGGGCGTGATCGCCTACCTGGCCTCACGGCCCGTGAGCAGGGCGGCACCCGCAACCTAGGCCTCAATCGATGCGGTTCCGGACCTGGTCCCGGACCTGATCTGCGATCTCGGAGACCTGGTCCGCGAATCCCGACAGGCGGGACGGGCGCTTCCTCCGACGGAGCTCCACCAGCACCAGGCCCCCGGCCGCGACGCCCCCGGCGGCGATCGCGGCCGCGGGGCGCACCCAGTTGCGAGGCTGGCGCAGCGAGCGAAGCTCGGACTCCGAGAGCTCCTCGGCCCACGCGGAGAGCTCCTCGGCCGCGGCCTCGGTGACGGCGCTCAGCGTCTCCTCGAGGCGGCCGGACAGCTTCTCCGGCGGCTCGATCGGCCGCAGGGCCGAGCGCAGCAGGCTCTCGACGTCCGCAGAACTCTCAGCTGCCATTGACGCTCATCTCCTCCTCGAGCTGCTTGATCGCGCGGTGGATCAGGACCTTGGTCGCCCCGTCGGAGCGGCCGAGCGATCTGGCGATCTCGCGGTTGTCCATGCCGAGCGCGAAGCGCATGATCAGCGCGTCGCGCCGGTCGTCGGGCAGGTGCTGCAGGTGCTCCATGACGCTCTTCAGCTCCTCCCGCCCCTCGACGATCCGCTCGGTGCCGTGCGGGGCTGCGATCGGCTCCGACTCGTCCAGCGCTCTCTGGGGGCGCCGGGCACGGTCGCGGTGGTAGTTGGAGGCGAGGTTGTGGGCGATGCGGATGAGCCAGGGACGCAGCGGGCGCCCATTCGACTCGCGGCGCGCGCGCTCGAAGTGCCGGTACGCCTGGAGGAAGGCCTGCTCGGTGACGTCCTCGGCGTCGTGGTGGTTGCCGACCCGGTAGTAGGAGTACGAGTAGACGTCGCGCAGATGGTCGCGGTAGAGCTGCTCGAAGGCACGGTCGAGATCGGCCTTCGACTCCTTCGGCTCGCCGTTGTTAGCGGCGACCTGCTCCGCGTCTGACACAGAGCAAGCGTACTCGCGGCGGGATGATCGATTCTCAATCGACGTGCCCGCGGGGGCGTCGCAGGCCGAGCTGGGCGCCGCACGCGCCCGAAGCGGGTAGTGGTGCTACCCGCTAGGGCGCGGGTGGCGATCCAGCGACGGCATGCGTCGTCATCCGTGGGTGCGTGGATTGGGAATCGGTCATCCAAACTCATGCCGCCCGGCCTCCGGCCGCCGGTTCGCGCCTTGCACGCTCCGCCTGCCTGACCCGCGACATCCACTCCGCCGTGGAGATCTCGCCTGCGATCAAGCCCGCCAGGCCATCGAGGGCGGAGCTCCCCATCCCCGTCTTGCGGACCGCCGCCGCGATCAGTGGCACTGAGTCGAGGGCTTCAGAGGCCTGTCCGATGATCCCGGGGATCTGCTCGGCGGGAGTCCCCTCGCCGAGCAGCTCCCCCGCTCGCCGGTTGCGGCTGCCCTCGGCGAGGATCGTCGCCGTCAGGTCGCCGACGCCGGCGATGCCAGCGAAGGTCTCGTGCTCCGCCCCGCGCGCGCGGGCATAGGCGACGCACTCGCGCCAGACCTGCGCGGTCGCGATCCCCGCGGCGTTCATGCCCTGTGCCTGCGCCGCCGCGCCCGCCAGTGCGGCGGCGTTCTTCGCGGCGCCCGCGACCTCCACCCCGATCATGTCCTGGGAGCGCTCACAGACGAGGCCCGCCTCATCGAAGACACTGCCGAGCTGGTCGCGGAGGTCCGCGTCGCGGCTGCCGAGGACGAGCGCCGCGGTCCCCGAAACCGCCTCCTTCGCGTGCGCCGGCCCGCCCAGGGATGCGATCGCCCGCGCCCTGATGCGCTCGGAGACGTACTCGGATGGCAGCGCGGCCATCGGCGCCACCAGCCCCTTGCTCAGCAGCAGCACCGAGGCTCGCTGGCCCACGCGGTCGCCGATCGCCCCCACGGCCTGCGGCAGCGCCGCGGAGGGGACCGCCAGACAGACGAGGTCGATACCCGCCAGCTCGATGTCAGCCGCCCGCTTCACCGACAGCGAGTCCGGGAGCTGAACGCCCGGGAGGTACTCCTCGTTGCTCCGGGTCTCGTTCATCTCCTCGGCCCGCTCGCCGGTGCGCGTCCCGAGCTGAACCTCGAGCCCACCGCGGGCGAGGAGGACCGCCACGGCGGTTCCCCAGCTGCCGGCGCCGATCACCGCCGCCTTGCGCAGCGGCGGCAGTCCTCCGAGCCACTCCCACTGCAGCTCGATCACAGGCCAGATCCGGGCCCCGACCGAGTTGGCGAGTGTCGGGGAGGGATCCTCGGTGCGCGGGAAGGTGAGGGCGCGACCCATCCGGACCTTGACCTTCTTCGGCCGAATCCTCCAGCCGCGCCGGACCTGCTCGGAGCCGTGAACGGCGACGGGCAGCACCGCGGCGCCGGTCTCGAGCGCGAGGCGCCCGAAGCCGCGCTTCGGGCGCGCCAGCGATCCGGTTCGGTGCCGCGTCCCCTCAGGGAAGATGCAGACCGCGCCGCTCCTCTCCAGGACCTCGCGGGAGGTGATCAGCGTCTGCTCGTCCGACTGGCCGCGCCGCACCGGATACGCGCCCAGGCGGTTCAGGATCCAGCCCTGCCAGCGCTTCTCGAAGAGCTCGACCTTCGCCACGTAGTGCAGAGGGCGACGCCAGGGCAGCGAGGCGCCGATCACGAAGGGGTCGAGGAAGCTGCGGTGGTTGGCGGCGACGATCAGCGGCCCCTTGACCTTGCCGTGCTCGCGGCCGATTCGCGAGAGCCTGAAGTAGACGAGGAAGAACGGAACGAGGATCAGGCGCGCGAGGAAGTAGAGCGGGCGGTTGACGCCGTGCTCCCGCGTGAAGCGGTGGTAGCCGAGCAGCCTCTCCTCGTCCATGCCCAGATCTCAACCCTACGGAGACAGCCAGTTACAGGCAGGTCATACCCGCCCAGGCGCTTACCAGGCGGCGTCGAGGATCGCGGCGAGATCCGCGGGCGCTACCTCCCCGGGGGTCATGTGGGTGAGCTCGGGCCGCGCCATCGCGACCTCGACGACCTGATCGACCCGGCCGCGGTCGGCCCCCAGCTCGCCGAGCCGCCGGTGACCGGCGAGATCGCCGATTCGCTCCCGGACCCCGGCGCTGTCGGATCCAAGGGCCCCGGCGAGCGCCTCGATCTGCTCGGGGGCACGCGCTCGCATCGCCTCCATCGTCTCGGGCAGCAGGGCCGCGTAGGTCTCCGCGTGGGGCGTGCCCAGCACCCTGACCGTGGTCTGACCGAGCACGTGATGGAGAGCGATCCCCGCCCGGTCGACCGCGATCGCGCAGAGCAGCGCGCCGAGTGCAAGGGCCGCACGGTTGCGCCTTTCGGGCCGCTGATCCAGCGCTCCTGCGAGCATCTCGGCACCCCGCAGCGCGGCGTCGCGCGAGGTCTCGTCCGCCAGCGGCGTATATAGCGACTCCGCCCCATGCGCCAGGGCGTTCATCGCCGTGGCTCGCAGCTGGGGCTCCGGGGCGCTCGTCATCGCATCGGCGTACGCGATCACCAGAGCGGGCCTCACGCCCGCTGCCGCCTCCGATCCAGCCGGCAACCGGTGGATGGCCGTCATCGGAGCGCCGGAGAGCGTCGTCGGGATCGCCGCCACCTCACCGCCCCGGACCGCCGCGATCCCCTTCGCCGAGTCGATCACCCGCCCACCGCCAAGCGCCACCAGGCGGTCGCTGCCGACGTCGGCGATGACCGCGGCAGAGGCCTCCGGGACCGGGTCGGCGGGGACAAGATGGGTCCGGGCAGCGCCCTCGCCGAGGCCCGGCGCGTCCGAGAGAGCGCGGGCCGTGGAGAGCAGCTCGAATTCCTCCCAGCCCTCACCCGCCAGCGTGCCGACCGGATCCGTAATCGGCCCTCCATAGAGGAGGAGCTTCCGCCGGTCGTCGGCGAACTCGACCCAGTTCCCCCCACCGGGCGGTTTCAGATCGCTGAAGGACAAGAGCCCGCCCTCGGACTCGAACCGGGAACCTCGTGATTACAAATCACGTGCTCTAGCCAGTTGAGCTATGCGGGCGCAACCCAAAGGGTATGCGGCCGCCCAGCCTGGATGGCACGGAGCCCTAGCCGTCCGAGCCGTCGTCCATCGCGCTGTCGATCGAGTCCGTGGGATTGTCGGCGTAGTCGTCGATGAACTCGGCGTCGCCACTCTCGGCGAGCTCGTCCTGGCAGTCTCCGGCGGCCGTCCCGATCGCGACGTTCACCCGCGGCCTCGTCCGCTTGATGCAGCCGCGCATCGTGTGCTTGGAGCCGTACTTCCTGACGAACGCCCTCTTGCCGAGATCGGCTCGCTCCTGATTGCACTGCAGGGCGGCCAGGCTCTCGACCTGACCGCCCTGCTTGGCCGCCGCGCCCGCGGGCAGCGCGATCAGCGCGGCGGCGGCTATCCCTCCAATGGCGTACCTGACTCTCACCCAGTTCTAATCGGCAGAACCTGGCCCGCTGGGCACCCCGAAATGCGGGCATCGAATCCGAATCGATGACAGGGCACGCATAGACTCCTCGCGTGGCTGCACCACGCAATCTCCGAGAGTCCCTCAATGACCCGGCCGCCGCCGCGGCCCGCGGACGCTGGCTCGCGCGCGGCGCCTGGCTGCTCGCGGCCGCGGAGGTCGTGCTCGCCGTCCGCAACCACATCAGCGGTCGGCTGAGCGAGAAGGACCGCCAGCGAATGGTCGAGATCGTCAAGGCGTCGAAGGGGCGGCCGTCGAACCTCTCCGACCGCCAGCGCAAGGAGCTCAAGGCGCTGCTCGCCAAGACCGAGCCGCGCGAGCTGGCCAAGACCGTCGCCACGAGCGGCTTCGCCAGCAGGTTCGCCAAGGGATTGCGCCGCAAATAAAGCGACCGCCCCTTTCGGAGCGGCCGCTTGGCTGCCGTGCCGTTACCTACGTGGAATGTCTATTCAGACCTTCACCATGCGCGAGTCGAGGTGGATGCCGACCTTGCGCTTGACGCGCTGCAGGGCGTTGTCGACGGTCTTGGTGTCGCAGTCGAGCCGCTCGCCGATCACCTCGTAGGAGTGACCGTCGAGGTACAGGGCCAGCACCCGGCTCTCGAGCTCGGAGAGGACGCTGGTCAGGCACGCCACCAGGCTCTCCAGCTCCTCGCCGGCGATCACCTGGTTGGCGGGGTCGCGCACGGCCGGGCCCGGCAGGACCTCCTCGAGGGTGGTCTCGGAATCAGGGCCTGCCGCTGCCGGCGTCTGGCTGAACGAGACGTACTGGTTGAGCGGCGTGTGCTTGTTGCGGGTCGCGGTCTTGACCGCGGTGATGATCTGCCGGGTGATGCAGAGCTCCGCGAAGCCCCGGAAGCTCGACTCGCGCTCTGGCCGGTAGTCGCGGATCGCCTTGAACAGGCCCAGCATTCCCTCCTGCATGAGGTCGTCGGCGTCGCCGCCGAGCAGGAAATATGAGGAGGACTTGACCCGCACGAAGCGCCGGTAGCGGCGCACCAGCTGGTCATATGCGTCGGTCCGGCCGTGCTTGGCCAGCGCGACGAGGAACTCGTCGTCCGGGCCGGGCCCGGTGTTGCGGGCGCCCTCGGGGATGGCTCGTGAGGGGACGACCGCGTGCTCTTCAGTGCTTGGGGTAGGTACAGCCACAGCAACCTCCTTGACGGGGTGGTCTGTGGCGCTCCGTACCTCCCCTGGAGGCGCCTTCGGTCCGGGTGCTGTCCATCAGGCTCGACCTGAGGTTCACCCTTACTCGCGGAGCAGCCTACTGGCGGATCCGGGAATGTCAACCACGGTTCGGAGCCGATGCAATTCCGCTTGCAGGATCCGTGCCTGGCAGGGGCGGAATCGACCCGTCCGTCCGCGAGCGCTGTTAAACGGTGCCTCGCTCGGCGTACGTGCGCGTGAGGAACAGATCGAGGAGGAGAGATGGAAGCGAGCGGCAACCGAATCGAGGCCGGCCGCGTGATCGGCGAGGCCTTCGACACCTACGGGAAGCACGTCGGGCCGCTGCTCGGTGGAGCGGTGATCCTGCTCGGGCTCGCCGGGCTGATCAGCGGGCTGCTCAGCGCCACGGACAGCATCGTGCTGAGGCTGGTCGGGTCGATCGTCACCCTGATCGCGACGGTGCTCTACACGGGCTACGTGGTCAAGCTCGTCCAGGACGTCCGCGATGGCCGGCTCGACCAGAGCATGGGCGAGCTCTTCTCGGCGGCGGCCCCGTTCATCCTCACCCTGATCCTCAATGGGATCGTCTTCGGGATCGCGGTCTTCTTCGGCTTCCTGCTGCTGATCGTGCCCGGCTTGATCCTGGTCACGATCTGGGCCGTGGTAGCTCCGTCGATCGTGGTGGAGGACCGCGGCGCGATGGAGGCATTCGGACGCAGCCGCGAGCTGGTGCGCGGCAACGGCTGGTCGGTCTTCGGCGCGATCGTAATCGCCGTCCTCATCCTGCTCGCCCTCTACGTCGTCGCCGCCGCCATCGGGCTTGGGGTGGCGGGAGATGCCGGGATGGTGGTAGCCAGCGTGATCTCCAACGTGATCGGAGCTCCGGTCTGGGCTCTGGTCTCGAGCATCCTCTTCTTCGATCTCGGCGGTGGCAGCGAAGCCGGCGGGGGAGCGCCGGAGGTATCGGCGGCACCCGAGGCACCGGCGGGCTAGCGCCCCCGCTCAGCCGCTAGTCAGGCGTGCAGTCGCCCTCGGCGTCACCGAGCCGGCCGAGCAACTCGGCGAGTGTCTTCATCTCCTCCTTGCTGAGGACGGTGCCGAGCCTGCGGTCGATGTCCTCGATGTGGCCGGGGGCGGCCTCCCTCAGCTTGGTAAGGCCGGCTTCGGTGAGGATGGCGTAGCTCACGCGCGCATCCGACTTGCACTCGCCCTTGCCCACGAGGCCCTGAGCCTCGAGGCGGTCCAACAGGCGCGTGATTCCGGAGGGGGAGAGCTGCAGCTGGTTCGCGAGATCGATCCGGCGCATCCCCTCCTCGCCGGCCCGAGATAGGAGCAGCAGCGTCCCGTAGTCGTTGATCGTCAGTCCGTGGCTGGCGACAAGAGAGGCGCTGAGCTCGCGCGTGAGCGAGGCGTGTGCCTCGAGAAGCCGGCCGAAGGCATCCGTGGACGGAAGTGCTTGAGTTTTCAACTGTTGTGGAGTCAAGTTATCTTGCTAAACTGTTTGACAGGTCAACTAAGTCTAACTCACCTGAGGACAATTTGCCAGGAAACTTTCAACTCATTACCACCACCTGCGTCAAAATAAACAACCTTTATTTTATGATATCCTTTCTTCAAGGCTGCTCTGCCAGACGCTTCCGTGCCGCCATGTTCCCCATCGTTATTGACCACTTCTTCATCATCTATAAATAATTTACTGCCATCATCAGAATAGGTAAAGAAATTATAGATACCCTCTTTGCTTATGATGATATACCCATCAAATTGCAAGGCATAATTTTCTTCACGCTGTTTTACTTTTTCAGATATGATACCGGTGATCCCTTCTTTTTTCACCGGCGAAGTTTGAATGGATTCCAAACTCGATGGTGCCATCCGGTTCATAATATTTCCATGAAATGCCGGTCTTTAAATTTTTTATTTTACTTGCCTTTAACCATGGAAAACATTTCACTTCAGCAGAAGCCATATCGCTGGGCAGGGCATTTGGCAATATCGCAATCGCTTTTACAACAGATGTTTTATTTATGGAAAATGGTTTCGTGTATAAGGATGAATTGCCGTTAGGTTCGCCGCCATCTAATGTATAGCGAATCTCACCGCCATCATTTTTGGTAAAAGCTATAACAGGGTTTAAGGAACCATTTGGATAAGACACCTCCATAGCAGGTTTATGCGCAAATTTTCCATAGTTGTAAATTTTTACCACATAGGCGTAAGGGGCTTTTATTTTATCAGGGTTAAAATCGGGCAAAGAAACCACTACGTCTTTACCCTGCTGTTGCCATGAAAGATTTTCTTTTGTTGATAGAAAATTAATGGTTGTCCCTCCGGGTAAGGTGATATCTTTTAATACTAATTTTTTATCATCCGGGTATTTTGGAAAAATGGCATACAACGAATTAGTAGTTGGGTTATAGGTATAAAATATTTCTTTCACGGCATAGCCGGGATCAGGGTCAACAGTGATCTTCAGCAACAAATCATTGTCACCTTTTTTGGGTTTATACTTCCTGTTTCCTTCGCTCCATTGTGAAGATATTTTCCATCTTTCTGTATTGTAGATCGCTTCTGAATTGATGTCCATCCAACTACCAATTTGCAATAAACGTTCCTGCATGATGGGTGGAATTTTTCCATGTGCATCAGGACCGATATCCAATAAAAAATTTCCGCCGCGGCTTACTTTATCTATTAATTGCAGCACCAATGATTGAGCAGAATTATAATCCCATGCATCCTCTGCACGATTGTATCCATAACTGGCCCCCATGCCGCGGCTCTCTTCCCAGGGATGATCTTCAAAATCAAGATCGGGCTGGTATTCCGGCGTGTACACGCCACCGTGATGAAAGCGAACACCACTTCCCCACCGGTCATACGTTACTATCTTATCTTTAACCGGGCTTTCATCATACAGCCACGCGAGAAACTCCTGCGATTTCCAGGTGGATGCCGGCGCATCCCATTCTCCATCTGTCCAGAAAACATCAGGTTTATAAGTATTGATGAGTTCTTTCATTTGGGGCCACATGTGTTGGCTCACATACTTATCCCTGTCGCTTAACCATAGAGGATCGTACCATTCATACAAGGAATAATACATGCCTGCGTGTACGGAAGTTTTACGAAGCGCTTTAAAAAGATCGCCCAACAAATCCCTGTGCGGCCCTGCGGATACTGCGTTCCATGGAAAACCCCAATCCCTGTCGGCTTCTTTGCTCGGCCATAAGCAAAATCCATCGTGATGTTTTGATGTAAGCACAACATATTTGGCACCTGACTTCTCAATCAATTGCGCCCATGCATCGGGATTAAATAATTCAGCATGAAAATTTTTAACCAGGTCATAATAAGAACGGTCATCGAAATTTTCGTGCTGGTATTTTATTCTTACCGAATCACCGCTTCTCAAACCATTTTGGTACCATTCGGCATATTGACCTTTTGAAGAATATCCCGGAACAGAATACACGCCCCAATGAATAAATATTCCAAACTTAGCATTGGTGTACCATTGCGGCACCGGCCGCGTATCCAGGGATTCCCACGTGGGCTTGTATTGTGCAAAATTATTCTTTAACAAAAAGCAGGCAAACGCCGGCAAATAAAATTCCGGGCGTATTACTTTTTTTAAATTTCATATTGAATCGTTTGAATGAAGAATTTGATCAAAGTAAAAACAATTTA
>CAVXQO010000002.1:0-23545 GCA_963763985.1 uncultured Solirubrobacterales bacterium
TCCACGGGTCACGGCTACGCGCCCCCTCGCGCCCAATGCTCATTTGCCTGGCGCTGTGCGCCCTCGTGCTGATCCTGGCCGGGGTGGATCTGGCCCACACCGAGTCGCGGCTGCCCGAATTCCCCTCCCGCGCCTGCCGGCCGGACGAGGCGGCCTGCTTCAATGCGCAGCTCAGCGAGTCGCTTGCGCGGGAGCGGGCCGGTGAGCCCCTGCAGCATCGGTACGACTCACGCGCCTGGCTGTACGCGTTCTTGATCCTCGCGATCGGCGCGGTGGGGACCGCCTACAGCCTGCGGTCGAATGATCGCACCGAATGGCTGCGGATCTTCGGCAATCTCGGCGTGATCGGCGTCTGGCTCGGGATCGGGGCGACCGTGGTCCTGGTGGCCACCGACGGGAACGCGGTGACGCCTCCGCCGGCGCCGCTGTTGATGCTGCCTGTCGTCCTGCTGGTGGCGGCGGTCACCGGGACGCTGATCGGCCGCTCCGAGGGCTGGTCCGAGAGGAGCCAGACCGACGACATCAGGGAGAGGGTCCTGCATCTCGGCAAGCTGGCGATCCACGTCGGCACCAGGGGCCAGGCCAAACGGTCCCGCCTGGAGGAGCTTGCTCGATGGCTGTCCGCCGTGGCCATCGCCCTGACGGCCGTCACCTGCGTGCTCGCGTTCGCGTTCGTCCTCGCTCAGCCCGGCTGCGACACGAGCGGCAGTCCTCCCTCGTGGACGAGCCCGATCGACCCCGTGGCCGCGGTCGCAGCGATCGGCGGGATGGCGGCGGGCATCGGCGCACTGATCCTGGGGCGGTGGATCCCCGCGCTGATCAGCCTCATCGCCTGTCCAGTGGCCCTGCTCTTCGTGCTCGGCAGCACCTGCGCCTTCTACTGAGGTAGTCGTTTGCCTTTGCAATGCCGTATCAGGGGTATAGATATTTGGCGATGACTCCATCGGTTCACCTCCTCGCCGTCCAGGGCCCCGCGAGACGCTCGAGTGGCACCCTCGGAGTGTCCACGGATGTGGGCGCGGACCATCACGGGCGCGCTGCGGGGCATGCTCGCTGACCGCGAGCTCGACGCCGAGCTGGAGAAGATCGAGCGGAAGGTGATCGAGGAGGCCAGTGAGGGCGGCGGCGGGACCAGCCCACCCGCCGCGGGGCCACGCGGGACGACGGACCGGTAACGGCGTCGCCAGGGAGTGGAGCCAGCCGGGCTCGAACCGGCGACCTCCTGGTTGCAAACCAGGTGCTCTCCCAACTGAGCTATGGCCCCGTGGGAAGCCGATTGTAGGACGGGAAAGCGCAACCTCGCGAATGCCCCTGTGAGAGACTGGCCAGGCTGGTGCACCCAGGAGGGGCAATGGCAACTAGGGCCACAGAACCTGAATCGGCGGGGAACGGCGCGGCGACGGGAAAGTCCGGCCCCGCTCAGCACGCGGAGATGTCCAACCTCGACATCGTCCGCTTCTACTTCGACCGGGCGGTGGAGCGCCTCGAGCTCCCGGACGACATCCGCACCGTCTTCTGGACCCCCTACCGCGAGGTCACCGTCCAGATCCCCGTGAAGCTCGCGGACGGCCGCGTACACACCTTCTCCGGCTACCGGATCCAGCACAACGGCGCGCGCGGTCCCTACAAGGGAGGCATCCGCTACCACCCCGAGGTCGACGTCGACGAGGTTCGCGCCCTCGCCTCGCTGATGACCTGGAAGACGGCCGTCGCGAACATCCCGTTCGGCGGCGCCAAGGGCGGCGTCAACGTCCCGGCCGACACGCTGGACCGTGCCGAGCTGCAGGCGATCACACGCTCGTTCATGGACAAGATCCAGAAGGTCCTCGGCCCGACGCGCGACATCCCCGCGCCGGACGTCGGCACCAACGCCCAGACGATGGCCTGGATGATGGACGAGTACGGCAAGCTCCACGGCCACACTCCGGCGATCTGCACCGGCAAGCCGATCGCTCTCGAGGGCTCCTATGGCCGCGAGCAGGCCACCGGCCGTGGCTGCATCTACATGTTCCGGGAGGCGGCTCCGCAGATCGGGCTGACCCCGGCGGACAGCACCTTCGTGGTCCAGGGATACGGCAACGTCGGCTCCTGGGCTGCCCGCATCCTCCAGCAGCTCGGCGCCAAGATGGTCGGGACCTCAGATGCGACGGGCGCGATTCGCAGCGACGACGGCATCGACGCCGACGACCTCGCCGCCCACCTGCGCGACGGAGGCAAGCTCACGGAGTTCCCCGGTGCCGAGGTGATCAGCCCCGACGACCTGCTCGCGATCGAGTGCGACATCCTGATCCCGGCGGCTCTCGGCGGGATGATCCACGAGGGCAACGCCGACCGGATCGACACCAAGATGATCATCGAGGGCGCCAACAGCCCCACCACGCC
Source organism: uncultured Solirubrobacterales bacterium (assembly GCA_963763985.1). Classification (GTDB taxonomy): domain Bacteria; phylum Actinomycetota; class Thermoleophilia; order Solirubrobacterales; family 70-9; genus DASUPK01. Next base: position 2,383 of record CAVXQO010000002.1, read on the forward strand.
GGTGGCCGACCAGATCCTGCACGAGAAAGGCATTCACGTCATCCCGGACGTGATGGCGAACGCGGGCGGCGTCGTCTGCTCCTACTTCGAGTGGGTCCAGAACCTCCAGCACTTCCGCTGGTCGGAGCGCGAGGTCAACGACAAGCTCGGCGGCATCATGCGCCGGGCGTACCGGGACGTGTCGGCTCGGGCGAAGGAGGAGCGCATCTCGCTCCGCGAGGCCGCTTACCTGGTCGGAATCGAGAGGGTCGTCGAGGCGAGCCGTACCCGCGGGTACGTGTGATGCGAGGGCGCGCGACAGCGCGACCCGATTAATCACTCGTCCTCGAAGTCGAAGTCCTGAGGCGGGCCCTTCTCGAACCAGAGCCCCTCCTCCCCCTCTTCCTCCTCGTAGGTCTCCTCCGGATCGAGCGTTCCGCCCTCGTAGGCCTCCTCGTCCTCGAGCGCCGGCCTGACCTCGGTCCCGGGCTCCTCGGCCGGAGGCTCGGTGCCGGAGACCGGCTCCTCAGCGTAGGGCTCCTCCTCCTCCAGGTAGGGCGCCTCCTCCTCCGCCGGCCCGAGTGCCTCGAAGTCATCATCCGCAGGCGCGGGCCCCGGTGAGGCGACTGGATCCTCGTCGGTCTCGAAGTCGTAGAGCGCCGGCCCGCCCGGCTCCCCGCCGTCCTCCTCCTCTGCGAGCGGCTCGGCTGCCGGCAGCGGCTCCTCGCCGGACGGCGCCTCCTCGCCGGGCTCAAGCGGCTCCGGCTCGAATCCCGGCTCGGGCGGCAGCGGCGGCAAGCCACCGGTCTCCCCCGGAGGTGGATGCTCCTGAGTGGGGACGTCCACGCGGCCACGCGCCCTGCCCGGCGGCTCGGAACCGCTCGGGGGTGGCGGCGGAGGCGGATCGGGGACCGAGCTCTCCGGCTCCGGCTCGGGCTCCGGCTCGGGCTCCGGCTCGGGCTCGGGCGGAGGCGGCTCGGCCTCCTCCGGCTCGGGGGGAGCGGCGGGCGCGGGAGGCTCCGCCAGGTCCTCGGGCGGGGGCGAATGGGGTGCGGCGGCGTCCTCCGGGAACGGCTCCTCCTCCGCGATCAGGTCCTCGAGGGACTCGGACGGCGGTTCGTCGAGGCGCTCCTGGCCCGGGATCTCATCCTGCCCCGGGAGCTCGAACTGGCCGGGGACCGGGTCAAGTCCCTCGGGAGGGCTGACGGGCTCGGCCGGGGACTGGGACTCGTCCTCCTCCGCGCCGGGCTCTGAAGGACGAAGGGCTTCTGGTTCGACCAGCCGCGTTGGCTCCTCCCCGCCCAGGTCGGGCTCGCTCAGGCCGCCGGGGGCCTCAGATGGGGCCGTGCCGGGGCGCTCGGCCTCCGCCGTACCGGTCGAGGAGACCTCGTTGAACAGCTCGTTGGCCGCGAACGGATCCGGGCGATCGGTCGAACCGAACGCCTCATCCTCGATCTCGCGCAGATCGGCGTCGCGGGCGCCGTGCCTGCGCTTCAGATCGAGGTGTTCGCGAATCGCGTCGTCGAGTATTCCCATGATGCGCGGTCTGACCGCCTCGAGGGTTCAAAGCTTAGGTGCTGAGGCGCACATGTGATAGCTGGATCGTCGCCTGGACCTGCACCCAAGCGACCAGTTTACGGGCGTTGCCTAGGACCTTCGCTCACTGCTCCGGCGGCTCGACGACCTGCTGGCGCAGCACGAATCTGGTTCTTTCCAGCCCTCTTCGCTCGCAGCAACGCCCGGTCCGCCGCATCGACCAGGGAGTCGAGGTCCTCGGCGGAGTCCGGGATCGTCGCCACGCCGACGCTGATCGTGACACCCATCGATCCGCCCTCCCTGAGGGGCACCTCCGCGGATCGCATGCGCTCGCCGAGGCGCTCACCGAGTATGCCCGCCCCCTCCCGCCCGGTCTCGACCAGGATCAGGGCGAGCTCGTCGCCGCCGTAGCGTGCCGCCACGTCGATTGACCGTGTCGCGTCCCGAACTACGTCGGCGACCCTCTCGAGGACGATGTCGCCCTGCATGTGCCCCCGGTGGTCGTTGATCTGCTTGAAGTCGTCGACATCGAGGATGATCAGCGAGATCGGGTGCCCGAAGCGCTTGGCGCGCGCCACCTCGCGATCGAGCGTCTCCGCCATGTACCGGCGATTCCACAGACCGGTCAGCGGATCGGTGACGGCCTGCTCCGCGACGCGCTGATGAAGGCGGGTCAGCGTCCGGGCGAGCGCCCACGCCAGGACGACAGCGGCGACCAGGAACCAGACCAGGATGGCGAGGGCCGGAGGTCCGATCCCAAGCACTCCCCCCGACTTGGGGGGGCCGAGCAGCAGCACGCTCTCGCCGTCCCTCGCGTCGAGGCTGATCGCATGGCCGCGATACTTGACCCCTCCGATCGTCAGGTCCGCCGTCTGGTCGGGCCGCAGTGTCTCCGGCGGCGGCGTCACCGTGGACGCCAGAGTGGTGTTTCCTCGGCTCAGCACGACCTCTCGATCGGTCAAACGACGCACGGCGGCGGCGTACTGGTCCGCCGTCGTGGCCGACAGGCGGATGGCACCCACGGGCCGCGCGTTCTCCGTCAGGCCCACTCGAGCGAACGCCACCGCATCGACGGGTCCGGCGGCCGCCATCTGGCGGCCGGCGTTGTCGAGGAGCTCGACCCTGATCACACCGGGCTCCCGCGCGGCGCCGCGGACGAACGCACGAAGCCGGGATGGGTCGACCACACTCAGCGCCGCGGCCAGTTCCGGGTCTCGCGCGAGGCGCTTGGCGTCCGCCGTGGCCTCCGCCGTGCGCCCCCGTAGACGGCGACCGCCGTCTGCAGGCCGGCCGCGAGCCGCGCGTCTGCCTTGCCCTGCTGCGAATCGCTGCTGACGAACAGCAGGATGGCGATCAGCGCCGCGGTGGGCACGATCGCAAGCAGTAGGAAGAAGAGCGCCAGGCGCCGTCCAAACCTCACGCTGAGACAGCGTATCCTTGCCCCCCGGTTCGCTTGCCAGGTCCCCTGCGAGCCAACATATGTCCCACCTCATTGCGGGGCTATAGCTCAGTTGGGAGAGCGCCTGGATCGCACCCAGGAGGTCGCCGGTTCGAGTCCGGCTAGCTCCACTGAACACCATGAATAAAGCGACAGCAGAGACAGCAGAAGGAGACTCTCCCTCTCAGCTGATTGACGCGAGGATCAGCGAGCTGGGTGATTGGCGGGGCGAGACGCTCAGCAAGGTCCGAGGAATCATCAAGGAAGCGGACCCCGACGTCGTCGAGGAGTGGAAGTGGGTGAAACCCACGAACCCCGGAACACCCGTCTGGTCGCACGCCGGAATCATCTGCACCGGTGAGACGTACAAGAGTGCCGTGAAGATGACCTTCGCCAAGGGCGCCTCGTTGGAGGACCCTGCAGGCCTCTTCAACTCAAGCCTCGAAGGCAACACCAGGCGTGCCATCGATCTCCATGAGGGCGACGAGATTGATCAGAAGGCGTTGAAGGCACTGATTTGCGCCGCCGTGGAACTGAACACGTCCGCGTGAGCTACCGCGCGTACGCGAGCTTCCACATGCGCAGGTAGGCCTCAGCCGAGCGGAAGAGCGGTCTGAGGGCGGCGGCGCCGTGCTGCTGCATGTCGGCCACCAGATCCGCCATCAGGCCGTAGTGAGCGACGCCGTCGACGTTCAGGTCGAAGCCCCGATCGCCGGTCTGCTGGCGCTGGAAGAGGACCTTGCCGTCATGGGAGCGGAACGGATAGGCGAGAGGCGATTGGGACGCATCCGCTCTCGGACCGGGCAGCGACGAGAAGCCACCCGTGTCGGTACCGAGCCCGACGCCGAAGTAGCGGCGCTTGCTCCGGTACCTCGAGAGCGTCTCGATCTTCGCCGCCAGCTCCGGCGCCCTGTCGGGCGTCGCCGCCGCCACTCCGCCGAGGCTGTAGAGCTCCCTGAGCTGCCCCGGGGTCCACGCCCCGCCGGTCCCGGTGTGGCTCGAGACCAGCGGATAACGGTGAGCCTTGGCCATCCCCAGGACGCTCTCGCGGGCCAACTCGCTCATGTGGTCGGCCTCGATCAGCATGTGGTTGGCCATCAGTCGCTTGATCAGGTAAGCGCCGAGCGGCGTCAGCCCCTGCGCGTTGCACTGCGGGCCAGGCGGGTAGGTCGGCATGCCGGCCTGGGCCAGGGTCTGCGCGGCCGGGAAGAAGTTCGCCAGCACGCCCAGCTCCCCCTTGCTCAGGGTGCCCATGCTCTCGCCCTGCCCGGGCTCCGGGCATGGCCCCGTCCTGAAGTAGTGCCCCGTCTGGAAGGCCTCGAGGATGTTGATGAACGTGCCCCGGCCGTCTCCCTCCAGAGCCGCGCCGCCGAAGGCGTTGTCGGTCCAGTGCATCGGGAAGACGCTTCGCACCCCCAGGCGACGGGCCCTGCGGATGCCGCGATCGATGTCGCGCCGTCCACATTGCGGGACGTCCATCCGCTCGCTGCAACCGAACAGGTCCGATGACTCGATCCCGATCAACACCGCCAGGCGGCCCCGCTCGATCGCCCGGCGCGCCTGGGGCGGGTTGTAGACCAGCCGGAACCATCCCCTGCCGCGGCCGCCGGCCTGGGCGTCGATGTAGTTCTGCAGCCCGCGGAGAGTCTGAATCTGCCGGCGAACCGACTCGGACTCGTCGCAGCTGTTCGTCTTGACCGGCTCGATCTCGCAAATCGGCTGGTCGTCGACCGTCTGCGCGACCACCAGGCGCTCGCCCGCCATCCAGGCTCGCTTCAGCCACACGTAGTAGGTCTGCTGGTGGGTGACCGTGTCGTGGACCGGCCACCCGGCGAAGGTGGGCCATCCGTGCGTGTCGTGCGTCCCGAAGGGAAGGCCAGTACGCAACAGATTGCCGGTGACGTCCATGCTGCCGTCGGCGCCGTGGACACCCGCGTCCTGGCCGAGCGCCCGGGTGATGCCATAGCGATCGAAGGGCTCGCCGGAGATCACCGCGCCGCCGGCGCGCTGGTTCGCGGTGATGTGCAGGTGCATGTCTGCGAACCCGAAGACGTCACCCTTGCGGTTCGTCCCGCCGAACGGCCTGCCGCTCGCGTTCAGGCGCGCTTCCGGGAAGGGCCTGCACCCCGGTCCCGGACGAGCTCGAACAGCCGAGCACGATCCCCGGACCTCGCGCCGAGCAGGCGGAGCCGGCCCGAGGCGGATGCTCCGAGCCGCCGCCGGTCAGCGAGCGAGGCGAGCTCCACCGCCCGCCTCGTCGCGGGAACCACGGCCCACTCCGTCGCCGGGCTCGGCGACCCACAGGAGATAGCTGCGCAAGGTGGAGGGCTTCCAGAAGAAGGCGGCGGCGCCCGCCTTCATGGAGCCGTCGGCGCGATAGCCGTCGCCGGAGGCGACCACGAAACGGCCGCTCGCCGTGGAGCGCAAGGCAAAGCAGCCGTTGGCAAGCTGCGGACCGCTCGCCCCTCGTCCCGCCGCCTGGCAGGGCGTGGCGGGTCCGAGCGCGGAGATTGCCGCGGCGACGGCCAGACTTCCTGTCAGGAGCCGACGCATCCCGCCCGAAAACCTAATCTATTCGCCTTGGCGCCCGCCCAGATCGACACTCCCTCCGGACCCGCTCGGGTGCACGTGCACCCGGCCGAGAGCCCGAAGGGCGGCCTCGTCCTCGGCCACGGGGCCGGCGGCGGGGTCGAGGCGCCTGACCTAGTCGCCGCGGCCGAGGCGGCACTGGCCGAGGGATTCGCGGTCGCGCTCGTCGAGCAGCCATATCGTGTCGCCGGTCGGCGCTCGCCCGCCGGCGCCAAGCAGCTCGACGCGGCGTGGGTGGCGGTCGTCGAGCATCTGCGAGCGAACGAGCTGGCGAAGCTGTCGCTCGTCGTCGGAGGGCGGTCGCTCGGCGCCCGCGTCGCCTGCCGCACCATCGAGGCGACTTGTGCGGCTGCTGTGCTCTGCCTGGCGTTCCCGCTGGTTCCGCCGCGGCGCGGCGACAAACCGCCTCAGAGCCGCCTGCCCGAGCTGGAGGCGGTGAGGCTCCCGGTGCTCGTCGTCCAGGGTGAGAGCGACCGCTTCGGCATGCCGCCGACCGGCTCGAACCGGGAGGTGGTCAAGGTGCGCGGGGACCACGGACTGAAGGCCGACACCGAGGCGGTAGCCGCCGCCGTCCGCGCCTGGCTGCCGACGCTCGCGCTCTAGTCGGAATGGAGCGCCGCCAGGCGCTCGGCCTCGTCGCGGAGCTCGCGCTTCGCGGCGGCGTCGAGGCGGCCGAACGGCTTCGTCTTCACCTTGCCCTTCTCGTAGCTCCAGGTGCCGGCGACGCGACCGTCGATGAGGAAGGTCGGGACTGACTGCGGCGTCTTCGTATTGAAGACCTTCCGCCTGTGCTCCTCGGGCAGGATGCCCGTGCGGCGCGCGTGGACGAGCAGGGTCGCGTCCCAGTTCGGCAGGAAGCGAACCGGCGCAGGCGTCTCCGGGTCCGGCAGCGGTGCCCTGGGCAGGTCGAGCAGCTCGGAACCGTCCTCAGCCTCGAAGCGGCGGAGCTTCAACCGCTCGAGGGATGGGGACACCCGCTTCGGGTGCAATCCCATCCAGTTGGCTATCTCCTCCAACGTTGCCGGGCCGAAGCCGGCGAGGTAGCGGCGCGTCAGCGTCTCGATGCCCTTGCCCTCATCGAGCCCGGAGGCGGGTGGGCCGAGCCAGGCCTCCGCGGCGGCGTAGAGGTCGGCGCGGCGCCGCTCCCAGGTCCCGGAGGGGGGCACCCTGACCAGGTCGAACCACATGTTCACCCCGTTGGTGAGCACGCTGTCCGAACCGAGCAGCTCGTGGATCTCCTTGCGGCTCATGGTCCCGTCGCCGAGTCGCTTGCGGAGTTTCCGGGCAAGAGACGACAGCTGCGACGCGCTGTAGTCGCGCCGATAGCTGGCCTTCAGCCACGCCTCCCGGCGCGCTTGCCTGATCCCGATTGCCGACCGCCAGTAGTCGGCCTTGGAGACCAGGTGGATCGTCGCCCTCATCAGCGTGCCCTGGGCGACGGTGCGCCGCTCGAGCGCCCCGTCGAGCTGCTCGCGCTCGAATCCCTCCAGACGCGACCAGAGCCCGATGTACATCGAAGGGGCATACTGGGCCTGCAGGGTGCCCATTCGATCGAGGATCTTGGGAATCGGCCCCTTTACCCGCTCGAGCAGCATCTGGCGAGCTAGCAGCGCCCGGTTCAGATCGCGTTCCCGCAGGGTCCGTTCCGGCGCCGTCACGCGTGACGCCGAGCTAAAGGCCCGTCGCCGTACTTCGGTGGGGGATGCCCGGAGCGGTCTGCACCTGCTTCGCGACGGCTGGCGAGACGACGATGCCCGCCTTCCGACAGGCGTTTCTAATGGTCTCGGAGCCGGGCTGGGTGCCGGTCGCGTGCTTCGCGCAGACGAACTCGGCCTGCTTCCCGCAGGCGTCCGCGGGCTCAGCCCCCATGACCCCGGGGATGATCGCGTAGATGCAGCCCGGGCCGGCCTTCGGCTCGGAGTTCCCCGCGGTGGCGAGCACCACGGCGAGGATCGCGATCACGCTTAGCGCGACGGCCCCGATCGCGACGTTGCGCTCGCGGCCCGTGAGCTTCCGGAGCGGCGTATTGACCCGCTCCCAGTGTCCTTGCATGGGCATGGAGCGCGCCAGCTTAGCGGGTCCCCCCAGCCGGGATTTGGACCCCGATTCCGCTCGTAGCGCCAGTTTGAGACGTCGTCCAGGCGTCATTCCGACAAGGTGGCGAACGCCGCTCGCGAATCTTTGGACCCCTGTATGTACCGGCCGTTCGCCCGCCCCGGCAGGCTTCCGTCTGCCACTGGGCAGGTCCCTTCTAGGAGGGGCGTTTCTGTGTTTGGGGCGCCCGGCTCTGCCCTTAATGAGAAAGGAAGACACCGCGCATGGATTTGAATTGGTTGAGTCCAGGCGACAACGCTTGGCAGATGACAGCGGCGACGTTGGTCGGCCTGATGAGCGTGCCTGGACTCGTCGTCCTCTATGGCGGCGTGATGCAGAAGCGCTGGTCGGTGAACTCGATGATGATGGCCTTCATCGCGTTCGCCCTGGTGCTGATCACCTGGGTGCTCTACGGCTACAAGTTCGGCTTCGGCGAACCGATGCACGTTTTCGGAGCCGACCACGGATTCTTCGCCAACATGTGGGGTAAGCCCGGGGCGATCCTGAACAGCGATGACCTGTTGAAGCAGGGCAACATTCCGCTCGTTGGGGACGTGGTGTTCCCGCAGTCGACACTGGCTTACTTCCAGTTCGTATTCGCGGCGATCACCCCGATCCTGATGCTCGGATCAGTCCTGGGCCGGATCAACTTCCGGGCCTGGATCCCGTTCGTAATCGTGTGGTCGAGCATTGTCTACACGATCAACGCCTTCCTGATCTGGGGTGGCGGCTACTTCGCTCAGCACGGCGCTCTCGACTTCTCCGGCGGATACGTGATTCACCTCGCCGCGGGTGTCTCGGGCTTCGTCGCTGCAGCGGTGATCGGGCCCAGGTTGCAGCGTGATCGCGAGATCGATGCTCCGAACAACCTGTTGATGGTCGCCACCGGAGCGGGCCTTCTGTGGCTCGGCTGGAACGGCTTCAACGGAGGGGACCCATACCTGGCGAACGACATCGCCTCCGCGGCGATTCTGAACACGAACCTGTGTACGGCGGTGGCGTTGCTGGTCTGGGTCGGTTGCGACTACGCGACCGGTCACAAGCCCAGCCTCATCTCGAGCGTCAACGGGATGATCACCGGACTCGTGGCGATTACGCCCGGAGCCGGTTTCGTCAACGGTTGGGGCGCGATGATGATCGGCGTGATCGCCGCGGTGATCGTGTACTTCGCCCTCAACTACCTGAGCCGGGTGGCTCCGTTCCGCAATGTCGACGACACCCTGGGCGTGGTCTATACGCACGGATTCGCCGGCCTTGCGGGCGGTCTGCTCACCGGCGTCTTCGCCAACGAGGCGATGGGCAGCGCCCCCGGCCTGATCTCAGGCAGCGGGCATCTGCTCGGGTGGCAGGCGCTGACAGCTCTCTGGGTGATCGCGTTCTCCGCGATCGGCACATTCATCATCCTCAAGATCATCGGGCTGTTCGTTTCGCTCCGCATGTCTGAGGAGGAAATGGAGGAGGGCGACCTGGCCGTTCACGGCCACGAGGTCTACCCATCCGACGTGCCCTCGCTGGCATATCCGTCCGGGGCCAGCGGCTAGCCGTAACCGCAGCGAGATAAGACCCATCAACCGCCGCCCCCGCCGCAAGGTGGGGGCGGCGGTCGTTTACGGCTGGTACTGACGGGCGGTGTCCTGAAGGATGTCGAGCATCGAGGCCGCCGCCGGGAGTGAGACGCCGGACCCGGGCGTCGCCACGACGATGTGCCTGACCGGCCCGTCGGGATGGAGCTCGCGGACCGCGATGTCGTAGCTGACGGTCTGAGAGAGCGCCAGCTGGGGTATCAGCGCAACCCCAACGCCCGCCGCCACCAGGCCCTGGACGGTCAGGTAGTCGTCGCTCTCGAATGAGACGCGCGGCTCGAACCCCGCGGTCCTGCAGATGCGGACAACGTGGCGGGCGCAGGCACTCGCCTTGACGTCTGGACCCAGGCGTCGTCGGAGAGGTCAGCGAGCGTGATCCGCTCCTTGGCCGTCAGCCGATGGCCCTTCGGCAATGCGAGCTTCATCGGGTCCTCGAACAGCCGGGTGCTCCGCAGGCCGGGGCCGAGCTCTCCGGTGCCCGCGAACTCGAAGATCAGGCCGAGGTCGAACTCACCATCTCGCAGGCGCGGCGTGAGCTCCTCAGGCTCCCCCTCGACCAGGCTGAGCGCGACGTCGGGGTGTGCGGCGCGGAAGGCGGCGATCGCGAGCGGCATCAGGGTCGCGCCCGCAGTCGGGAACGACGCCATCCGCAGCTCGCCGCCCTTGATGCCCGCGATCGCTCCGAGCTCCGCCTCGGCGGCGTCGAGCTGGGTGAGGATCCTCCCGGCGTGCTCGTTGAGCCGCTCGCCGGCGGTGGTCGGCCGGACTCCGCGACGGTCGCGCTCGAGCAGCGGCACCCCCGCCTCGGCCTCGAGGGTCGCAATCGCCTGCGAGACGGCGGACTGCGTGTAGTTGAGGACGCCCGCCGCCTCGGAGAACGACCCCTGTGCGACCACCTCACGCAGGACCTTCAGCCGTTGCACGTTCAGCATTAGCGTGGCTGATTCTAACGATCATTAGAAGTACTTGCGCTAATGGCAGGATGCGGGGACCATGTCCGCGAACTTCGAAATCGCAACCTCTCAAACTCTCACAGAGGAGACCACGGCAATGGCAAAGATCATCGTTTCCTACGACGACACCGACAACGACAGGGACGCGCTCGCCCTGGGCCGCACGCTCGGCGAGCTGGGCGGCGACATCTCGCTCGCCTACGTCCGCCACACCCAGCAGCCCGACAGCGCTCGCGAGGCGCTGGAGGAGAAGGAGGCCGAGGAGCTTCTCGAGCATGGCGCCGGGGCCCTGGGCGACGACAAGACCCCCCGCCACGTCGTGGTTCACGCCTCCACGGGCACCGGCCTCTGGGAGCTCGCCGAGAGCGAGAAGGCCGACGTGATCGTCTTCGGCTCTGACTACCGGACTGCCTCGGGCGCCGTCCTGCCCGGGACCTCCGCCCAGAAGATGCTGACCGGTGGCCCCGCCGCCGTCGCGGTCGCCCCCGCCAACTACCGCAGCCAGCACGGCGAGATCAAGACCATCGGAGTCCTGCCCGAGGACGATGGCGACGAGGCCGCTTTCCAGACGGCCAAGGGCCTCGCCGACGCGCTCGGCGCCACATTGCCGACAAGCACGAGGGCACCGATCTGCTGGTCGTCGGCTCGTCCCCGGCATCGCCCAAGGGCCACGTCAACCTGAGCGCCCGCGCCGGCTACGCGATCGAGACCGCCAACACTCCGGTGATCGCGGTCCCGCGCGGCACGGAGGTGAAGTTCTCCAAGCCGGGCCTCGTTCAGCGGGTCGCCGCGAAGGTCTAAGCGGCTGCCAGGCCGCTACTGGAGCGAAGGCGAAGCCCGGAGCGACTGTGTGGGGCGGCCGCCTGCAGCCGCGACCTGGTGGCGAAGCCGTCAACCGCTGAGCCGGTCTGCCAGAGGCCCGCAGCGATCCCTCGTCGTCAGGCTCCAGCCGCATTACCTCCGCGCCGGCCAACTGCGCGGGGATCGCGGCGTTCCCAAGCTGAGCTACGACGGCCCGCGCGCCAAGCGCCCCGCGCGCCAGTCCCGCGTCGAACAGCCACGAGGCCGAGGGCTCGGCGCCCTCAACGGCCAGGACGGCCGCGTAGCCCGGCCCTCTGCGCGGGGGCGGGGGACCCAGGATTCGGGCGCGAAGCTCTCCCCATGGGACGGTCTCCAATTCGAGGCGCTCGAGCATGCGACCGATCTCGATCTCGGCCGACTCGCTCTCCACCAGGATCGCGACGACCGGCGCCGCCGGCGCCGCAGCTGCGTCGACCAGACGGCGAGTGACGTTCTCGCGCGCTCCGCTCCGCGTTGGACCAGCCCCGCCCCATCGAGAGATCCGTGTCGCCGAGCTCGGGGCCCTCGAGGAGGATCAACTTGCAGTCCTTCGGCTCCCAATCCTTGTCCCCGAGCAGGATCACGCGGCCGCGCATCCACGGATCCAGGATCATGCTGCGCATCGTCGGCTCGTCCAGGTTGAAGGCCCGGGCCCGCTTGAAGCCGTTGCTGATCTCCACGTGAAACGCCACGGCCCCCGATGCTATGCGGCTGCCAATACCCTTGCTGAGATGCGAATCGACGAAATGCTCGCCTCGACGCGGCCGGTCTTCTCGGTCGAGTTCTTTCCGCCCAAGACCGACGAGGGTCGCCAGGTGCTGTTCGAGACCGTGGAGGTCCTGCGCAAGCTCGACCCCCACTTCTTCTCGGTCACCTACGGGGCGGGCGGCGCGACTCGCGAGGGCACCCTCGAGACGACCAGAGCGATCCGCGACGAGTACGGATCCGAGGCGATGGCCCACCTGAGCTGCGTCGGGGAGACCGCGGAGAGCCTGCGGGAGATCATCGACCGGATCGCCGACGCCGGGATCGAGAACATCCTGGCGCTGCGCGGTGACCCGCCGCGCGGCGAGAAGGACTTCGAGCCGCCCGAGGGCGGGCTGGGGAGCTCGGCGGAGCTCGCGGCACTGATCCGCGAGACACATCCCGACATCGCCATCGGGGGGGCCTGCTTCCCGGAGGTTCACCCCGAGGCACCGAGCCTGGAGGCCGACCTCGCCTACCTGAAGACCAAGGTCCAGAACGGTGCGAGCTTCCTGATCACCCAGCTCTTCTTCGACAACCGCCTCTACTTCGACTTCGTCCCCGCCGCGCGCGCCGCCGGCATCGACGTGCCGATCATCCCGGGCGTCATGCCGATGACCGGCTTCAAGCAGATCGCCAAGATCTCGGAGCTCTGCGAAGCGAGCATCCCGGCGCCGCTGGCATCCGCAATGGAGGCGCTCGAGGGGGACGAGCGCGCCGAGTTCGAGCTCGGCGTGGCCTATGCGACGCAGCAATGCGCCGACCTGCTGCGCCGCGGCGCCCCCGGCATCCACCTCTATGCGCTCAACCGCTGGCCGGCGGCCCGCGCGATCCTGGGCGCGCTCCACGCCTCCAAGCCGTGGGAGCAGCGGGAGCCCGCGGCGGCCGGGGCAGCCTGAGCCCCGCCTAGACTCCCTCGCGCCGAGATGCCCGAGTTCGAACACAACGGTCACCGGATCTCCTATGACGAGTACGGCGAGGGGGATCGGCCGCTCGTCCTGATCCACGGCCTATTGATGAACCGCCGGATGTTCGATCGTCTGGGGCCCGAGATGGCGGAGCTCGGCAACCGGGTGATCGCGGTGGATCTGCTCGGCCATGGCCTATCGGATCGCCCACCGGAGATGTCGCACTACTCGATGACCTTCTTCGCGCAGCAGGTCGAGGCGCTGCTGGATCACCTGGAGCTCGAGAAGGCGGTCATCGGCGGGACCTCGCTGGGCGCCAACACGACGCTCGAGCTGGCCTACCTCTCCCCCGACAGGGTGCGGGCGATGATGGTGGAGATGCCCGTCCTGGACAACGCCCTGCTCGCGGCAGCCGTGATCTTCACCCCGATCATGATCGGCCTCCGCCTCGGCGAACCCGTGCTGAGGAGGATCGCCGCCGCGGCTCGGAGAATCCCCCGGACCAATCCCCTTATCGATACCGGCCTCGATCTCCTCCGGCAGGACCCGGCGCCGTCGTCGGCCGTCCTTGAGGGGCTGTTCCTGGGGTCATCCGCTCCGCATCACAAGTTCCGGGTGGAGATGAAGCAGCCGGCCCTGGTGATCGGCCACCACGCCGATCCGCTCCACCCTTTCTCCGACTCCGGGATGCTGGCCGAGGAGCTCCCAAACGCCCGGCTGATCGAGGCCACCTCGATCCTCGAATGGCGGATCTCCCCCAACCGGCTCGACATCGAGCTGGCCAAGTTCCTCGACGAGGTCTGGGGAGTCACGCGCACGCCGGAGACCGCGCTAAGCGAGGCTTGAATGACCTCCGCTAGCCTCCCCGCGCTACTGATGGCCAGCCGGAAGGAAGAAAAGGAGCGACTGCGCGCGCAGCGGCTTGCCGCTGAGCAGGCGGCAAGCTCGGGCGGGCGCAGGCGCCTCCTGGCCGGCTACGTGGTGGCCGGGATGCTCGGGCTGGCCGTCCTGGCGGGCCTGGTGGCGGTGATCGCGAGCGGAGGCGGCGGGAGCGGTGGGACAAACGCCTGCGACAACGCCCATATCCAGAACTCCGGCGGCACCACCAGGGGCCTCGAGCCCGACTGCCGCACGGGAACCCCGCCCGCGCCGATCCAGTTCGCGGACCTCGCCATCTCCGCCCAGAAGGCGGGCTGCCAGGTCAAGCTGAACCTCCCCGACGAGGGCAACACCCATGTGCCCAACTCGACTCCCGTCCACTACGGGACGGTCCCCCCAACCTCCGGCAACCACAACCCGGTGCCGATCGACGATGGCGCCTACAAGACCCCGATCACCAGCGACACCAGCCAGGAGACCAACATCCGCAACGAGGTCCATGCGATGGAGCACGGGCGGATCGAGATCCACTACAAGCCGAGCCTGCCCGAGAACGAGCAGCTGGCCATCAAGGGCGTCTTCGACGACGACCCCGACGGGATGCTGCTCTACCCCGACCCCGACATGCCCTATGACGTCGCGGTCACCGCCTGGACCAACGAGGTGGTCTGTCCCAACTACAGCCCGGTCGCCCTCGACGTGATCCGGAACTTCCGCGACACCTACCGGGGCAACGGCCCCGAGCAGGCGATCCCGATCCACCTCGGTTAACGGTAGGCCGGAAAGAACCCCTCGGGCACCGGGCCCGCCCGCGCCGCGAGCCTCTCGTAGGCGGCGGGATCGCAGATCAGCTCGTGAGTCCGGAAGGGTTCCTCCCCGGTCGCGAAACCCCGCTTGAAGGAGTCCAGGGAGTCCCCGGCGGAGAACCCGCCTCCCAGGTTCACCGGCAGGCCCAGCTCCCCGCCGAGGGAGATCATCGCGGCGAACAGGTTCTTCATCGGTGAGTCGCCGAGCGCCTCGTCGGCGGTGCCGCCCAGGTAGTAGTGGAGGTAGCCGTCGCTCGCCACCGCGATCGCACCGGCGAGTCCGTTCGCCTCATCGTCAAGAGCGGCGATCACGAGCCAGCTCCTCTCGCTGCGAAGCAGCCCCCGGAAGTACTCGCTCGGGTAGAGATAGCGCTCCGCCGCACCGGTGCGCGCCATCGTCTCCGCATAGGCCCGCTCGAAAGCGGCGCGGGAGTCGTCGCCCGCCTCTGGCCCCGGGATCGCCTGGATCTCCCAGCCGCGGCGCTCGTTGCGCCTGATCTGCTCTCGCAGGCGCTTGCGGATCCCGGCGTCGCCATCCGCGACGTGGACGTGGTTCCGGATCGTGCCGCCGGTCAGGAGAGCCACCTCGCCGATCCGGCCGCGGACGAAGACGCTGACCAGCCCGGTCTCCGACCAATCGATCTCGCTCGGCTCGATTGGGCTCTCGGGCCTGCCCGGAGGCTCCCGGGTACCCGTAGGGCGAGATCGCGTCGATCAGGTCGCCTCCGTCGATCGGGCGGACGATCACGGGCAGGCGGAGTCCGCCCTCTCCCTCGATTTCAATGGTGTGAGTGACCCCCTCGGCCTCGAGGAACGCCGGGGAGCGGAAGAAGTCCGCCTCGGCGGACGCGGCCGTGCCGCCGTCCGCGATCAGCCGCGCCTTCACTCTTCGGGTGGCTCCGGCAGGTCCTCGCGAAACCCGCCCCAGAGCTCGACGTCAACCAGCTCGTCGCCATGGCGGACCTGCCTCCGCAGCACGCCCTCCTGCTTCCAGCCGTTGTAGATGACCGCCTTCTTCGCGGCCTCGTTGGTCGCGGGGATCCGGCCGTAGACCTTGTGGGCCCCAAACTCCTCGAATGCCTTCAGGTTGGTGAGCCGCTCCGCCTCGCGACCCACGCCCCGGCCTCGGACCCGCTCGTCTCCCATGATCGCCCCGAGCTCGGGGGCGGTCTGGCGGTTCAGCCCGTAGAGAGCTGTGAAGCCGACTGCGTCCTCGATGTCGTCGACCTCGACCGCCCACTTGCGGTCCTCCGCCTCAGGGTCCTTGGATTGCTCGATCGCGCGCTCGACCCACCGCTTCGCGTCCTCCTCAGTGAACTCCCCCTCGCGGTGTTCAAGCAGGTTTGCCGTCGCGGCGGGCGAGTTGAACCAACGGTGGACGGCGGAGGCATCCTCCGGCCGGAAGTCCCTGAGTGTGATGCCGCGGGCCATCAGCGCTCTCCGGCCTCCTCGCGCTCCGCGGCCTTCCGAAGCGGCGAGTCGGGGGAGGAGCCCGCGTAGGGGTCCACAGCGACGTTGCCGGCGCCGCCGAGCAGCGCGCCGGGTGTGCGCGCCAAGATCTTCAGGTCCAGGCGCAGAGAGCGATGCTCGACGTACCAGACGTCCAGCTCGATGCGCTCCTCCCAGGGGATCCCGGCCCGTCCGTGGATCTGGGCCCAGCCGGTGACCCCGGGGCGGAGGTCCAAGCGGCGCAGCTGGCGGGGCGTATAGAGCTCCACCTGGGCCGGCAGCGTTGCGCGCGGGCCGACGATCCGCATCTCGCCCCGCAGCACGTTGAAGAGGTTCGGGACCTCGTCAAACGAGAAGCGGCGAAGGAGCTGCCCAACGCGCGTCACCCGCGGATCCTCGGCGGTGACGGCGGTGCCGACCCCAACCGGATCCGCTCCCTGGCGCATGGTCCGCAGCTTGAACATCTCAAAGATCACACCGTCGCGGCCCACGCGGCGCTGCCGGTAGATCACCGGGCCTCGGCGACTCGAGACGGATCGCGATCGCCGCGGCTAGCAGGATCGGGGAGACGAGCACGAGGCTGGCCGCCGCAATCAGCAGGTCGGCCCACCGCGGCAGGCCCTGTTTCGGTCGTGTGGTGGGGGGCGGCACGTCCAGGCGCTGCTGGGCGGCGCTCGGCCCCGGGCCGTTCGTCTCGCTCATCGGGTGCCTTCCACCTTCTCCCAGCCGATCGGCACGGATCCGGCCCGAAGGCGGTCCCAGAGTCCCACTGCGATGGAGGCGGTCACGGTGACGTAGTAGTAGGCGATCCGGAACGGAAGGGCGGGGACGAAGCGCCCGAGCAGGGCCCCGACCAGCACCGCGAGCTGCACGGTCATCGTGGCCACGTATACCCAGCCGTCGCCGAGCAGCGCGAGGTTGGCGGCGAACGCGATCAGGTGCAGCCAGGGCGTCAGATAGCGGAGCAGGCGGTGTGAGTAGATCTCCAGGGCGTAGCCCGGGCCGTAGCCGCGCGGGTCGAGCATCCCCCACTTCAGCATCACGTCCCAGAGCCCCCACATCATCCGGCGCTTGCGCCTGAACTCCCCCTCGACGGTCGGCGCCATCTTCTCCTCGGCGACCGCGGCCGGCTCGTAGACGGCGCGCCAGCCTCGCTTGGTGAGCTCGAACGGGAAGCCGATGTCCTGGCCTCGGCTCGGATCGAGCTCGATGTAAGCCTCGCGCCGGACCGCGTAGATCGCGCCGTTACCGGCGGTGATGCCCGCCAGGCGCGTCTCCATCGAGCGCACCGCCATCTCGTAGCGCCAGTAGAGGCCCTCCTGGTTTCCTCCCTCTCCGCCCTCGAAGCGGACCTGGCCGCAGGCGTAGCCCACGCGGCCGTCGACGAAGCGCCCGACCAGCTTGCGGAGCGCGTCCGGGTGCCAGTAGCTGTTGGCGTCGGAGAAGGCGAGGATCGTCCCGCGCGCTTGCCGCACCCCCTGATTGAGAGCGGCGACCTTGCCGCCGCGCGGCAGCTCGAGCACGCTATCGGCGCCGGCGGCACGGGCCAGCTCAACCGTGCGATCGGTGGAGCCGTCCGAGGCGACGACGATCTCGAGCCGGTCCGCCGGATAGTGGAACGCGCGCGCGTTGGCGATCTTGCGCTCGATCACCTGCTCCTCGTCGTAGGCGGGGATGATCAGGGTGACGAGGGGCAGGTCCCCACCGTCGTCGGAGGTACCCCTCGACTCTCCGAAGAGGGCGACCAGCGCCGCGAGCAGCAGCGGATAGCCCAGGTGGGCGTAGAGGATCAGGCCGGCGGCGACCCAGAAGACGATTTCGAGCGCCATTAGCGGGGATTATCGGTAGATGCGAGGGCGCGCGTCAGCGCGACCCGTCATATGCCATCGAGCAGGTCGCGGTAGAGCCCCATCGTCGCCTCACCGATCCGATCCCATGAGGACGTCGTCGCGGCCTCACGGGCGGCGGCGGCGCCCAGGGCCTCGCGGGCGCCCGGATCCGCGAGCAGCTCGCGGATCACATCCGCCAGGGCGTCGGGATCGCCCGGCGGAACAAGCCGCGCCGCGCCGCGGTCGGCGATCTCCGGGAATCCACCGACCGAGCTCAGCACCAGCGGGCGGCCGAACGCGAGGGCCGTGTAGAGGACGCCGGATTGCTCGATGTTCCGGTATGGCAGGACGACGAGGTCAGCCCTGCGCATGAAGGCCGGTATCTCGGCGTCGGGAATGAAGCGGTCCACGAAGCGGACGGTGCCCGGGGCGCGTTCCGCCAGGTCGCGCAGCTCGTCCATCGGCATCCGGGGCATGCCTGCGATCCAGAGCTCGGCGCCCTCGATGCGCCCGAACGCCTCGAGCAGGACATCGGTCCCTTTGTAGGGGCGGACCAGGCCGAACGCGAGGATCACCGGGCCCTCGACGGCCCGCAGCTCCTCGGGCAACGGCACCTCCCGGTCCTGCCGCGTCAGGTAGTCGAACGCGCCATGGGGGATCACCCGCAGCCTGTCCGATGGGACGCGGAAGTCGGCCTCGAGGCGCCGGGCGCCGTGCTCGGAATGGACCACGACCGCGTCCATCTCGGCGAGCAGCTTGGTGAGCGTGCCGGCGATCCGGCTGCCGTTCTCCGGCAGGCGCCAGTGCATCGTGTAGACGCGAGGGCGCTTCGGGGCGAGCAGGCGGCGGTCGAGTGCCGGGATCGGCAGCCACTGGTAGTGGACGAGGTCGGCCTGCTCGGCGACCCGCCGGTAGCGCCGCATGTCCGGGATGTGCTCCGCAGCGCGCAGCAGGCGGCGGCGCCTGTGGCCGATCCCGGCCCGCGAGGCGCGCCGGTAGAAGAGCTCGCGTACCTCGTAACCACGCTCCTCCGGGACCGGTCCGTATGGGAAACGGCAGGTGATCAGCTCCGCATCCGCCCCAGCGCGTGCGAGGGCTCCCGCCAGCGCGTGGTCGTACGGTGGCGTGAAGGCGGCCGGATCGACGATCTGAACCCGCATGGGCGAGCATTGTCGCCGTGCTGGTCTCCTACTGCGTGGTCAACACCAACGGGCGGGAACTCCTGCTCGCCTGTCTCGAGGCGATCGAGCGGACGACACCGCCCGACCTCGAGCACGAGGTCCTCGTCCTGGACAACGCCTCGGACGACGGCTCGGCGGACGCGGTCCGGTCCCTGGACAACGACGTCCGGCTGATCGCACTCGATCGACGAGAGGGAAAGGCGGCGAACGACACCCGGCTGCTCCAGGAGGCCAAGGGCGAGTACTGCCTGCTGCTCAATGAGGACTCCGAGTTGCAGCCCGGAGCGGTGGCCGCACTGCTCGGCGCGCTGCGGTCCGACCGGCGGGCCGCCGCGGCTGGAGCGCAGCTGCTCACGCCGGCGGGCCGCGAGGTCCCCTGCGCCTGGCGATTGCCGAGTGCCGAGACGGCCCTGGCCGGCGCATTATTCCTGCACCGCCGCTTCACGGTTGAGAGCGGCGGTGCGGGGACGCGTCCCGTCGGCTGGGTGCAGTCGAGCGCGATGATGGTTCGCAGGAAGGCCGCCAGCGAGATCGGCTGGCTCGATCCCGGCTTCTTCGTCTACTCGGACGAGACGGACTTCTGCAAGCGTCTCGGGGACGCGGGCTGGCGGATCCTCTACGTCCCCTCCGCCAGGGCGACCCATCACGACCAGATGGCACAGGACGCCTCCGGCGCGGAGCGGCGCACCGTCGAGTACCACCGCAACCGCGACCTCTACCTCCGCAAGCACCTCGGCGGGGCTCGGGCGCTTCTGCTCCGCCCGCTGCTCGCCTGGCCGTACCTGCTGCGCGCCGGCGCTGCACTCGTCCTGCCGGGCCACTCCTCCCGCCGCTACTGGCTGCACGCTCGCCAGGCGCTCATGCCCGGTCGGGGCGAGGGGATCCGCGAGGCGGCGGAGGCATACAACCGGGCCTTAGGGTCGTAGTCGTGCGAGTCCTGGTCGTCACCCAGATGTGGCCGAGCCCCGAGCAGCCGGACCTGGGCAGCTTCCTCGTCCCGCTGACGCGGGAGATCGAGGCGCTGGGCCACGAGGTCGAGGTCGCCTCGATCAGCCAGCGCGGTGGCTCCCGTTCGAAGTACGTTCGGCTGGTGAGGGAGTCGCGCGCCGCCGCGCGCCGTTTCAAGCCGGATGTCGTGTTTGCTCACTTCCTCTTCCCCTCCGGCGCTGCCGGCGCTCTTGCGGCGCGGGCCGCGGGCGCCCCACTCGTCGTCATGGCGCACGGGCAGGACGTCGCCAACCTCGGGCGGATCCCCGGCGTCAGAGCGGCGACACGCTGGGTCCTGAGGCGCTCCTCGGCGGTGATCGCAAACTCGCGCTGGCTCGCCGGCCGGCTCACCGAGCGGATCCCTGCGGCTGAGCCGAAGATCGAGATCGCCGATTGCGGAGTCGACCTGGACGCCTTCTCACCTCGCCCTGCGGCGGAGGCGCGACAGGCGCTCGGCTGGGACGGCGAAGGACCGCTTTCCTCTGCGTGGGGTCCCTGATCGAGCGCAAGAACGTCGTGCGGCTCGCGGATGCGTTCGCGTCGCTGGGCCGGGGCGGCTCGCCTTCGTGGGCGATGGGCCCTTGCGAGGAGCTCTGGAAGGTCGCGCCGGCGTCACGCTGGCCGGCCGGATCCCACAGGCCGAGGTCCCGCAGTGGGTGGCGGCCTGCGACGTCCTCTGTCAGCCCTCGCTGATGGAGCCCTTTGGCCAGGCAGCCCTGGAGGCGATGGCGATGGAGCGCAGCGTCATCGCGACGACGGTGGGAGGTTCGCCGGAGTTCTGATTCCGGAGGCGGGGCTGCTGGTCGCTCCGGAGGACGACGCCTCACTCGCGGCGGCACTGGACGAGGCGGCGAGCCTCCCCTCCCCGAACCCGGCGGCCCGCCGGGCCGCCGGGGAGCACGACGTCAAGGTGATGGCCGCCCGCATAGCGGACGTGCTCGCGCGCGCCATTGCCACGGGTTAACAACGTCCGGGCGGGCGGGACGATCAGCAGATGCTGCCGCTGAAGCGCATCAGGGGTTGGCCCGGGGACGTGCAGTTCACCCTCGCCGCCGCCGTTGCGCTGATCGTCGGCGCGCTGGCGCCGTGGCTCCGGTTCGGGGAGGAAGTCGGTCTATCCAGCTGGGCGTCCGGAATCGAGACGAACGCCGGTTTCCTCTGCCTCGTCGCGGGAGTTGGGGCGATCTGGCTGCTGCATCGTCCGGCGGGCCCCCGGGCGGCCGCGGCATCCGGCGCGCTCGCCGGCGTCGCGCTGATTGCGGGCGCACTCGTCCTGGTGACGCTGATCAGGCACTGGAACGATGCGGCGGCAGCCATGTGGGGGCTCTTCCTGAGCGGGCCGCGGCTCTGGGAATGCTCGTCGGCTCG
>CAVXQO010000003.1:0-10369 GCA_963763985.1 uncultured Solirubrobacterales bacterium
TGCCCCAATCGAGTGGGCTGCCTGGATCTCCTGCACCAGCTCGGCGTCGGTCGCTCCGGTCGGCGGCGTCTGCCACCAATTCGGATGCAGGGAGAACCCGCGCGCCGGGGAGGCGGCCGCGTCGGAGTGGCCTGCGAGCAGGATCAGGACGACCGCGGCGAGAACCGCGATCGGGCCTGCTCGGATGAGGCCTGCTGGGCGCATCAGCACCTCCTGTGACTATCGGCATGCCGGACCCCTACTCAATAGTAGGGAGGGTAGTGCGGCCCCTCGGGGTGCGGAAATCCGCATTGCGCGCACTGGCCGGATGTCGGTGACCCCCAGGCCCGCGGCTATGCTGCCGCGCGTGACCATCGCCACGGCCATCTTCCTGATCGCGATCGGCGCGATCCTGCGCTATGCGATCAACGTCAACAGCGACGTGATCAACATCCAGACCGTCGGGCTGATCCTGATGATCGCCGGCGGCGCCGGCCTGGCGCTATCGCTGCTCTACGAGCTGGTCCAGCAGGGCGGCCCGAAGGACCGTGACGAGCACCCGCCCCGCAGCGGCTACGACGACCCGACCCGCCGTCTCTAGCTTCTTAGGCTGACTGGCGGCCGGCCAGGGCCTTGCCTAGCGTGACCTCGTCGGCGTGCTCGAGATCCGCACCGACCGGCAGCCCGCTCGCGAGCCTGGTCACGGTGGTGCGGTCGCGCAGCTCGTCGGCGATGTGGAGCGCGGTCGCCTCGCCCGTGGTGGTGGGGTTCGTCGCCAGCACGACCTCCTTGACCTCGCCGTTGACCCGTTCCAGCAGCTCGGCGATGCGCAGGTCCTCCGGATCGATTCCGTCGATCGGTGAGAGCGCCCCGCCGAGCACGTGGTAGACGCCTCGGTACTCGCCCGTGCGCTCGATCGGGATCACGTCCGCGGGCTCCTCCACCACGCAGATCAGGGACTGGTCGCGGCGCGTGTCCTCACAGATCCGGCAGCGGGGTCCCTCGGCGAGGTTGAAGCAGACCTCGCAGAGCCCCACCTTCTCCTTCACCTCGCGAATCGCATCGGCGAGGCCGATGGCGTCGGCGTCGTCCGCTCGAAGGATGTGAAAGGCGAGCCGCTGCGCCGTGCGCTGCCCGATCCCCGGCAGCTTCGACAGCTCGGCGATCAGCTGGCTGATCGGTCCCGCGTACATGGCGACAAGCGTAGGGCCCCAACATGATCGACGGCCACAAACACCGCCGTCGGACCTACATCCCAGGCAGGCCGGGGAGGCCTCCGCCCCCACCGAGCCCGGCAATGCCACCCATCCGACTCGCGGCGAGCTCCTGGGCAGATCGCAGCGCCTCATTGACTGCCGCCGTCACCATGTCCTGAAGCAGCTCGGCGTCCTCCGGGTCGATCGCCTCGGGATCGATCTTGATCTCACGGAGCTGCATGTCGCCGGTCATGGTCACCTTGACCATCCCTCCGCCGGCGCTCGCCTCGACGATCTCCTGCTTGAGCTGCTCCTGCGCCTTCGCCATCTCGGCCTGCATCTGCTGAGCCTGCTTCATGAGCTGATTGAGATTGGGCCCCTGCGCCATCAGCCGGCCTCACTTTCGCGCGTGTCGTCGGGGACCACTTCTGTGGCGTCGAAGTTGTCCTTGATCAGATCGATCATGTCCTCCTCGCTCACCTCGGCCGATGCCTTGGGAGCGGTCGGCTGGTTCTCCTCTTCGATCAACTCGTAGACGGGTCGCATCGCCGTCCCCACGACGACGCCGATCGCCTCGGTCATCCGCTCGATGTTCGCGGGGGCCTCCGCCTTCTTCTTGTTGAACTTCGCCGAAGGGGGAAAGCCCACATGGAGCATGGACCGCTCCTCATCGATGCCAATCGGCTGAGCCTCGTCGAACAGGGTGGAGAGCATCGCGGATCCGGAATCCCGCAGGTGATCGACTACCGCCGGCCAAGCCTCGACGACCCTCTCGATCTCAACCGTGGCCGTAGCCACACCTGCCTCCGGCTCGCTGGCTTCTGGAGGATCAGGCACCGAAGGCGTGGCCGGGGGTGCGGCCTCAGCAGGCTCCGGCCGTTCGATGGCCGGCTGATCTGCGTCCGAAGCCCGAGCGTCGGCCTCAGCGCCGGCCCTGCCTGCTGAGGACGCAGCCCCGGGCACGCCTTCCGTCAATCGAGACTCAAGCGACTCGATGCGGCGGAGTAGGGCCTCCCGCGACGAATCGAGACTGGGCGTTGCCACCTTCAACAGGGCAACTTCGAGAGTCAACCGCGGATCGTCGCCTTCGCGCATTGCTGCGACCGCTGCGCTGAGCGAGTCGATCGCGCCGACGAGCTTTGCGTCATCGATGGCCTTCGCCTGCTCGGCGAGCCGCTCCGGCTGGGCGACGGTCACGGTGAAGGACTCGGGGACCTCGCCTGTCGCCCGCGCGACCAGCAGCTGGCGCAGGTGGGCGATCAGGTCCCTGGCGAACTGGCCGGGGTCGCGACCCGAGCGAGACAGGCGCTCCACGGCTTCGAGCGCCGCGCGGGCGTCGCCGTTGGCAAGTGCGTCCGTGGTGTCGAAGAGCAGGTCCGCATCGGCGGCGCCCAGCACCTCGACCACCTCGTCGGTCGTGACCGAGTCGCCGCCGAACGCGACCAGCTGGTCCAGGGTTCCGAGCGCGTCGCGGAAGCTGCCGGTGGCCGAGCGCGAGATCAGGGCGACCGCGCCGTCCTCGATCTCGATCGACTCGGCGGTCGCGACCCGTCGAACGACCTCGGCGATCTGCTCGAGCGAGGGGCGCTGGAAGTCGAAGCGCTGGCAGCGGTCGACGATCGTCGCCATCACCTTCTGCGGCTCGGTCGTCGCCAGGACGAAGACGGTGTTGGGCGGCGGCTCCTCGAGCGTCTTCAGGAAGGCGTTCCATGCTTCCTTGGTGAGCATGTGGGCCTCGTCCAGGATGTAGACCTTCCAGCGGCCGGCGGCGGGAGCGAAGCCGACCCGCTCACGCAGCTCGCGGATGTCGTCCACCGAGCGGTTCGAGGCAGCGTCCATCTCGATCACGTCCAGCGAGGTGCCGGCCGCGATCGTCCGGCAGGGCTCGCACTCGCCGCATGGCGTCAGCGTCGGCCCATGCACGCAGTTGAGCGAGCGCGCCAGGATCTTCGCCATCGAGGTCTTCCCAGTCCCCCGTGAGCCCACGAACAGATAGGCGTGATGGACGCGCCCCTTCTCGACGGCGTTGG
Source organism: uncultured Solirubrobacterales bacterium (assembly GCA_963763985.1). GTDB lineage: Bacteria > Actinomycetota > Thermoleophilia > Solirubrobacterales > 70-9 > DASUPK01. The sequence goes on from CAVXQO010000003.1 coordinate 3,206, forward strand.
AGAGGGTGCGCACGATGTGCTCCTGCCCGACCACCTCCGCGAAGCTCTGCGGACGGTGGCGGCGGTAGAGAGAGGCGGACTCGGCCACGAATCGAGTCTATCCGTCGCCTACGCTGACCCGGATGGCCTACGACGAAGAACTCGCAGAGCGCGTCCGCGATGTGCTCTCCGCTCGCTCGGAAGTCAGCGAGCGCAAGATGTTCGGCGGGATCGCCTTCATGCTCGCGGGCAACATGGCCTGCGGGGTCCTGGGCGAGAAGCTGATCGTGCGCCTAGGCGACGAGGAGGGTGAGAAGGCACTCGCCGAGGATGGCGTTCGCCCCTTCGACTTCACCGGCAAGCCGATGAAGGGAATCGTCTACGTGGCGCCGGACCGCACCTCCGACGACGCGGGATTGCCCGAGTGGGTCGACGCCGGCGCCGACTACGCCGCCTCGCTTCCCCCTAAGTAGGCCGACGCTACTTCTTCTTTTTCTTGCACTTCTTGGCCGCGGCCGCCGCCTGCTTGCCCTTCTTCCTCTTGCACTTCTTCTTGAGGGTTACCACCGGCGCGGCCGGGGTCGCGGGCGGGTTGCTCTGCGTCGCCGGAGGTGTCACCGGGGGCTTGACGTCCAGCGTGAGCGCCCAGGCGCGGGTGCCGAATCCGACAAAGCCGGTGGCGTTGTCATCCAGCAAGAACAGCTTCCAGGTGCCGTTCGGGGAGCCGCCGGCTAGGAAGGAGAGCGCGTTCAGGTAGGGCGGCGCCGGCCCGTTCGGCGCCCCGAGCGGCGGGGCGCTCAGGTCATCGAGCCCGGGGTCTCCCGGGTTCGAGGGCTTGAAGCTGGCAGTCTGATTGGGAGCGCAGGGACCGTTGTCGGAGAGGAAGGTCGGGGCGGCGTCGTCGAAGGTCCAGTCCTCGTTGAGCAGCGTGTTGGGGTTCACCCCGCAGACGTCCGACATCAGCATCACCGTCTTCCCGTTCGGCCCGGTCATCGCCATGTCGATGTCATCGCCACTGCCGGAGTCCAGGCCGATCACGGTCACAGTCGCCTTAGTCAGCGTTCCCGGAACGCCCGAGACCGTGATGGTCGAGGGGTACGGGTTTGCGGGGCCCGATAGCGCTGAGGGGCCCGAGGGACCGAGGTCCGCCGTGTTGATGAAGCTGCGGATGTCCGCGGAAGCGGACGCCGGGAGCAAGATGGCGGCGAAGGCGAACACGGCGATGAGCGTCAGGCGACGGAGCATGGTGGTCACTTCCCTTTCTTCTTCTTGCACTTCTTCTTGGCGGCGGCCGCCTTCTTGCCCTTCTTCTTCTTGCACTTCTTCTTGGCGGGCGTCTGGACCGCGGTGTTCGTGGTCGGCGGAGTTCCCTGTGGAGGCGGCTGTACCGGCGGGCCGGTTGTCGTGATGTTGAGGCCCCAGCCCCCGTAGACCTTGCCACCGATGTCCTTCATGCCCAGGTTGTCGTCGTCGACCCAGAGCTTCCAGGTCCCGTTCGCGCTCTGCCCTTTGAAGGTGCCGAGCGCGCTGGGGAAGTTGGCGCTGGACGGTCCTGGTGAGTCGCCCTCCGTGGTGCCTTCGCTCGGGTCGATGATGTTCGTCGGCCTGTATATCCCCGAGACCAGGGGGTCGGTGTTCGACAGTCGGCGGGTGGCCTGATCGTCCAGCGTCAGAGTGATGCCATCGGCCGGATAGGACGCCTTGTTGGTCGCCCGGGAGCTGACCGCCGAGCCGACGTCGGACATGATCAGCGCCGTCCGGCCCGTCGGGCTTTGGAGGATCACATCCATGTCGTCCGGGAAGGTGTGGCTGATCCCGGTCAGGCGGACGTTGACGTCGGTGACCGTCCCCTGAAGTCCTGAGACGTTGATCGAAGCGGGCGAGTTGGGTGCGCCGCTGAGCGGGATCGGAATGGCGCTCGTGTTCCTAAACGCGGGCCGGTCGAGGCCGGTGGTGATGCGCCCCACCGTGTTGTCACCGCTCTCGCCGAACCACATGTTGCCGTCGGGCCCGGCGGTGATGTAGCGCGGGCCGCCGTTCTGGGTCGGGAACTCGCCGGTGACCGCGCCGCCCGTCGTCATCCTCGCGATCTTGCCGGTGAGCTCGGCGATCCACAGATTGCCGTCGGGCCCCGCGGCGATTCCCCAGGGCTGGGAGGCGGGGTTCGGAAGGGGGAACTCCTGGATCTCGGGTGCGCCCCCAAGGGTCGATGGCGGGGTGAGCCGGCCGACCTTCCCGGCGCTGAACTCAGTGAACCAGATGTTGCCGTCGGGGCCCAGGGCGACGCCCTCGGGGTGGGCGCCGCTGCTCAGCCCGGTGTACTCGGTGAGCAACGTTGCCTCGCCGCCGGCGGTGAACACCGGTTGCACCCGCGCGATCTTGTTCGCGGTGAACTCGGCCACCCAGAGCGCTTCGCCGGGGTTGTTGCTGGTGTCAGTCGGGCCGGCGGCGATCCCCTGCGGATCAGCGTTGCCCGTCAGCTCGGGCTCCAGGAAATAAATCGGGCCGCCACTGGGGGGAGCCATGTTCGTGTCGACGCGGGGCGTTGACACCCCGAGCTTGTCGTTGCCGGTCGTCACCGCTGGGTCGCGTGGCTCCGTCGTCCAGACGTTCCCCTCGGGGCCGGTGACCGGGATGAACGGCCAGACCACATTGCCGGCACCGAGATATGTGTTGCGAATGTCGCCGGTCGCCGGGATGATGCCGCCGACCGAGTTTTGTTCCTCGGTGCGCGCGTAGTAGACGTTCCCGTCGGAGCCGTTGGTGATGCCGACGACCTTGAAGAGAGGTCCCGAGGGGATCTCGCTGATGATCTGGTTGAACGGGTTGATCGAGCCGGCGGTGAAGTTGCCATCGTCGGCGAACCAGAGCTTCCCGTCCGACGCCGCGGTGATCCCCTCGATCCGGGCGTCACCGTCGAGGCCCGTGCTGAACTCGGTCACGGTCGGGGTCGCAGCTACCGCGGAGCCGGCCAAGGCGAATAGCCCAGCCACGGCCGTGATGACGACCGCGGCCAGGCCGGCTCCGCGCCGCGGCACTACTTCCGCTTCTTCTTGCACTTCTTCTTGGCCGCTGAGGCCGAGCGCTTCTTCCCCTTCTTCTTGCACTTCTTCTTCCCGGTCTGACCCTGACCGGTTCCTGTCCCCGTCCCGGTCCCCTTCCCCGTGGCGATGCCGGTGCCCTTCAGAGCGACGGTGAGGGGGCCGGTCGGGCCGGTGGTGGTGCTGAGGCTGCCGGTCACGACGCCGCCCGACGTGGGCTTGAAGGTGACCTGGAGGGTGCAGGCGTCCTGGCTGCCGGTGAACGTGGGTGTTACCAGGACTCCACTTCGGGCGTTGCAGATGTCGGTGTCGCCGGGGACGATCGCGAAGCCGGGGCCTGTCGCCGTGATGGCGCCGTAGTTGTGGACACCGCTCGGCGGACTTGTGCAAGCGAAAGAGGGAAACCCCGTGTCCGCGCTGCACGTGGCCACGAGCGCGAAGGTGGCGGGCCCGCTCGCGCTGCTCACGTTCTGGTTGCCGAAGTCGTGGCTCGATTCGTTCCAGGCATCCGCCGCGTTCGCGGCCGGCGCCGCCGCCACCAGCATCACGCTGCCCAAAAGCCCAGCGAGAAGCCCTCTGCGAAACGTCTGTCGCAACTTCAATGTTCCCTCCCTCGGATGTGGACGCGGCATTCTCGACGCTGCCCGAGGCGGCGGTCAACCCCACTTGTGAGTGAAGTCAGTCCGGAGAACTACTGAAGATCGACTGCTTCGGGCCGGTCTCGAGCGGTTGCCGGGGCAGCTAGATGCAGCTGATCCCGAGGTCCTTGACGACCGCCAGCGGAACCAGCTTGTAGAGGGGGCCGCAGTCGAAGCTGCTGCCGGCCGTGATGAAGCGCCAGCGGCCGTTCGTCTTCTTCACCACCTCGACGCCGTTCGCGGCGAAGGGCTTGCACTTCGCGCCGCCCGGCTTCCAGGAGACCGAAGCCCATTTCGGCTTCTTCGTGACGGTGGAGATCCGGACCGCTGCGCATCTGGGAGGCAGCTCCGCCACCTTGGCGATCTGGCGGTGCTGCTTGGCCGTGGGAGCCCTGTCGGCGTGAGCGACCGCAGCCAGGACAAGCGGCGAGGCCACTACGCAAACGAGCGCAACGAATGGTCGTCGTCCCCGCATGCCTGCAACCTATCGCTCAGCCCCGCGATTTTGAAAATGGACCGTGCACCCGTCCTCGAGACGAGGCTCCCGGGCGTGTCCGCTGCGATTGGCTCGGGCCAGGCTTGCCTGCATCACATGTCGGCGACCGCTTAAGGCTGCTTCCTTCCGGACCTGACCTGGTTCGCAGGCCGACACTGCGCAGGACCTGGCCGTCAACGCCGCCTGCGGCGGCCCGGCCCCGAGGGCCGGTCCCTCGTTCGGGAATTCAGCTCCGCTTGAGCGGGTTGCGGACTACAGGGCACCGCTAATTCCCCGCCTAGCACGGTCCGTCGCGGATGCTAGCCGCTCATGGCCGGCTCCGCCGTGGCCGCCACCCGCTCAATCAGCTCCGCGGCGCGCTCGTTGCCTGCGTTCGCCTGAAGCCGATTCGCCACCCCCGTCAAGCGCCCGTGGAGCTCGCGGTCGGCGAGCAGCCGATCGATTCCCCCGGACAGATCACCGTCCCCGAACGAGTAGGTCGGCAGCCGGATGCCGAACCCGGTCTCGTCGATCCGCTGCGCGTTGTCGTGCTGGTCCCAGAAGATCGGAAGCAGGATCATCGGCTTGCCGAAGTGCAGGGACTCGGTGGTCGTGTTGTTGCCGCCGTGGGTGATCACCAGATCGACGTGCGGCAGGACAGAGACCTGCGGCAGGAACTCATCTCCCGCCATGTTGTCCGCCAGCTCGTACTCCGCGTGTTGAGGGCCCTTCGAGACCACGTATCGATGAGGCGTCTTCGCGAGCGCCTCGACCAGGCTCTTCATCAGCGGGACGTCGCCTGAGCCAAGGGAGCCGAGGCTGACGTAGATCAGGGCTCCATCTCCGTCGGCGAGCTCCGGCGGTGGGTTCCACCCCGCGTCGGTCGTCCGGACGCTCGACTCGAGGTTGAACCAGCTCGACCCGAGCGGCCGGGAGCGCGGATAGTCCACCTCGCCCGGGTACAGGTACAGGTTGAGCCAGGAGGAGGCGTGGATCATCTCCCCCTCGGGGAGCGGCGGCGCGCCGCGCTCAGTGCAGAACTCGCTGAAGCCCGCCTGCATCTCGTCGATGGCACGCCGGTACTCGGCGCGATAGTCGTCCCAGGCGGAGCGGTCGTCTATCGGCAGCCCCGTGTACGGCGGAGGCAGCTCAGCGTCCTTGAGCTCGAGCGGGTTGCAGGAGACGATCCTCACCCAGGGCCGGCCGCTGGCGGGAATCGCCGGGAAGGCGCACACGTTGTCCTCGACGATCACGTCGGGCTGGACCTCCTCGAAGATCTCGACGAGCCGCTCGTCGACGTAGCGCGCCCCGTCGAGCAGCGCCTCCCAGGTCGGGGCCATGAACTCGCCGAGCTGATCGAACGTCGACTTCCGGAAGACCGGGGCCGTCTCGCGGATGAAGTCCTTCCAGAACTGCCCGGGCTCCTCCTCGACCTCGGGCGGCGGCGCCAGACGCATCAGGCGTTCCTCGAAGCCCTTCTCCTCGAGCGTCCCGGCGAACGACTCCTCGATCACGAAGATCACGCGATGGCCGGCGCGCCTCAGGACCTCCCCGATGCCCACGCAATTGTTGGTCGGGCCGAACGCCCCCTCCGGGAAGAAGACCACCGTCTTGACCTCGGTCTCAACCACTCGCCCGGCGAGTCTATTTGTGGCCCGGCACGCTGTCGATTTGAGCCACGGCGGTTCGTCGTTAGGGTGAAGCGGCGAAACCGCGCCGCCCCAGACAAGGAGATCTCGGATGAAGTACGCGTTCACGATCTACGGCGACGAGAGCCAGCGCGAAAGCGCGACTCCCGAGCAGCAGCAGCAGGTGTCCCAGGCCTACGCCGCCGTCACACAGGAGATGGAGGAGAAGGGCGTCTTCGTGGCCGGCGAGGGTCTGTACCCAACCGCGACTGCGACCAGCGTCCGCGTCCGCGACGGCGAGCAGGACGTCACCGACGGCCCCTTCGCGGAGACGAAGGAGCAGCTCGGCGGCTTCTACGTGCTCGACGTCAAGGACCTCGACGAGGCGATCGGGTGGGCGGCCAAGATCCCGGGCTCCCAGTTCGGGTCGGTCGAGATCCGGCCCGTCATGGTCTTCGACGAGGCCGGCAACCTGATCGAGGAAGCGACTGCGTAGCGAGCCGGAGCTCGTCGATCGCCTGTTCCGCCGCGAGTCGGGACGGGCGGTTGCCTCCCTGATCCGCGTTCTCGGCGACTTCGACCTCGCCGAGGACGCGGTCCAGGAGGCCTTCCTCGTCGCCATGCAGGTCTGGCCCGAGCGCGGCATCCCGGACAACCCGGGCGCCTGGATCACGACCACCGCGCGGAATAAGGCGATCGACCGGCTCCGGCGCGAGCGCCGCGGCACCGAGAAGCGAGAGGAGCTGGAGGCGCTCGAGCCCCCCGCCGCCACCGAGGACGACGAGCTCGAGGAAGCCCCCTTGATTGGCGACGACCGCCTGCGACTGATCTTCACCTGCTGCCACCCGGCGCTGGCGCCCGAGGCGCAGGTGGCGCTGACGCTGCGCATGCTCGGCGGCCTGGCGACACCGGAGATCGCCCGCGCCTTCCTGGTCTCCGAGCCGACCATGGCGCAGCGGCTGGTGCGCGCCAAGCGCAAGATCCGGACGGCGGGGATCCCGTACCGCGTGCCGGCGGACCGGAGCTGCCCGAGCGGCTGGACGCCGTGCTCGCGTCGCTCTACCTGATCTTCAACGAGGGCTACTCGGCACTGTCGGATGATCGCTCGTCCGCGCGCGAGCTCTGCGACGAGGCGATCCGGCTGGCGCGGACTGCTGGCGCGGCTGATGCCGGACGAGCCCGAGGCGCTCGGCCTGCTGGCGCTGATGCTGCTCCACGACTCGCGTCGCGAGCGCGGGTCGGACGCGGACGGGGAGCTGGTCCTGCTGGCGGACCAGGACCGCTCGCTCTGGGACGCGTGAGATCGACGCGGGGCTCGGCGTGTCGGCGCGCCGCGCGCCCGGGCCCGCGGGCCGCTACTGCTGCAGGCCGCGATCGCCGCCGTACACGCCCGCGCGAACAGC
>CAVXQO010000004.1:0-11342 GCA_963763985.1 uncultured Solirubrobacterales bacterium
CCCCCTCCCTCACCGAGCCGCTGATCGAGCTGCCCTCCGGCGTCGAGTCCGCCGATGCCGGCAACGCCCCCCACGGCGTGATCGCGAACCTCACCGGGGTCCCGGGCGTCAGCGTCCCCGTCGGCTCGACGCCGGCATGCCAGTCGCGCTGCAGCTGCTCGCCACCTGGGGCGCGGACGCGATGCTGCTCGACGCCGCCGAGGCGCTCGAGCGCGCCACGGACCGGGAGTTCGTGGAGCTTCGTCCCGCAGCAGTTGCCTAGTGTGACGCGCCTCCAGGCCCGGTCCCGGCCGCCGGTTATCGTCCTCTGACCGTGGCCGCGATCGAGACGCAGCAGCTGGCTCGCGAGTTCGAGGGCGGGATCAAGGCCGTCGATGGCGTCGATCTCGAGGTGGCCGAAGGCGAGATCTACGGGTTCCTCGGGCCGAACGGCGCCGGCAAGACGACCATGGTCCGCATGCTCACCACTCTGCTTCAGCCGACCGGCGGTCGAGCCGTCGTGGCCGGCTACGACGTCGCGAAGGACGCCGGCGCCGTCCGTCGCAAGATCGGCGTGGCGCTCCAGGAGGCCGCCCTGGATCCGCTGATGACCGGCCGCGAGCTGCTCGAGCTCCAGGCGACACTCCACGGCATCTCCAGGAGGGACGGGCAGGAGCGCGGGCAATGGCTGCTCGACCGGGTGGGCCTCACCCTGGCCGCCGATCGGCGGGTGGGCACCTACTCCGGCGGCATGCGCCGCAGGCTAGACCTGGCAGCGGCCCTCATCCACACGCCGGAGGTTCTCTTTCTCGATGAGCCCACCACCGGCCTGGACCCGGTCAGCCGCAAGGCGATCTGGGAGGAGGTCCGCAAGCTGAACGACGACGGGACGACGGTCTTTCTCACCACCCAGTACCTCGAGGAGGCCGACCAGCTCGCCGACCGCGTGGGGATCATCTCCGGTGGCCTGCTGGTGGCGGAGGGCACCCCCACGGCGCTCAAGGCGGAGGTCGGCAAGCCCCACCTGGAGCTCTGCCTCGTGGAGCAGGCGGGGAAGGAGCCGCGCGCCGAGGTGGTCCTGGGCCGATTCGGGCGCCCGCTGCCGGCCAGGGACGGGACCCTGATGGTCGAGCTGGAGCACGGAACCTCCGAGGTCGGCCCGATCGTGGTCGCGCTCAACCAGGAAGGTCTCGACGTCGAGTCGCTCGATCTGGTCCAACCCACCCTTGATGACGTATTCGTGCACAAGACGGGGCAGCATCTCGAGGGCTCGCAAGAGGACACCGGAGAGGTCGAGGCACTCGAGTGATCAACCGGCTTGCGGCGAATGCGCGGGTGGTCCTGGCACTGGGGCGACGCTCCGTCAAGCAGACCCTTCGCCGCCCTCAGCTCGCTGCGCCGCTCGTGATCTTCCCCACGGCGCTGCTCGCGATCCAGACCGCCGGTGCGGGACGGGCCGTCGACCTACCGGGGTTCCCGCCGGTCGCCAACTTCCTCTCGTTCATGCTCGCCGGGGCGATCGTCCAGTCGGTGATGATGACCGGCAACTCCGGGGCGATCGCCTTCGCGATCGACATGGAGATGGGCTTCGCCGACCGCTTGTACGCGGCTCCGATCTCGCGGTTCTCGGTGGTGCTCGGGCGCCTGATCGCAACCGCAACGCTCGGTGCGATCATCGCCGTCTACTTCATCGTGCTCGGACTGATCTTCGGCGCCTCCATCCACGAGGGGGTACCGGCAGCGATCTGGATCGTCGTGCTGGTCTCGGCCTCGGCGCTGGCGTTCGGCGCGATCGGGGCATCGATCGCGCTGCGCACCAACAGCGCCAGCGTCGTTCAGGGGATCTTTCCCCTCGTCTTCGTGATCCTGTTCCTCTCTGACGCCTTCTTCCCGGCCAACCTGATGCTCGAGCCGGCGTCCTGGGTCGCTCAGTACAACCCGCTCAGCTTCATCGTCAACGGCATACGCGAGCCGATCATCGCCGGATGGTCGATGACGACCCAGCTGAAGGCGATCGCATCGGTGATCGGAATTGGAGCCCTGGGATTCGTCCTCTGCGCGGGGGCCATGCGCGGCCGGGTCCGGAGGGGACTGTGAGCTGGCGAGGGAACGTGGCGACGATCCGAGTGCTGGTCCGCAGGGCACTCAATGAGATCTTCCGGGTCCCTGGAGCTGCGATCCCGGGGATTCTCGCTCCCGCCATCTTCTTCCTCGGCCTGACCAGCGTCTTCGGGAGCCTGACCCTGCTCCCCGGGTTCGACACCCACAGCTACCAGAGCTTCCTGATCCCCGTGAGCCTGCTGCAGGGGGCAGCCTTCACCGGCGCCGCCACCGGTGTCAACCTCGCCCGCGACATCGAGCAGGGCTGGTTCGACCGGCTGCTCGCCTCACCCGCCCCGCGGCCGGTGCTGCTCGCCGGGCTGGTGCTCTCAGCGAGCCTGCGCTCCCTGCTGCCGGCGACCTTCCTGCTGATCGTCGCGCTCGCCGTGGGCGCCCACTGGCCGGGCCTGCTGGGCCTTCTGATCGCCCTGACGCTGGTCATGGGCATGGCCGTCGTGGCCGCCACCTGGGGGACTTCGCTGGCCTTCCGCTTCCGAACCCAGTCCGCGGCCCCGGTGATGCAGGTGGGGATGTTCCTGGCGGTCCTGCTGACCACGGCATACGCGCCACTCGCCCTGCTCACCGGCTGGCTGCAGACGGTCGCCAGGATCAACCCCGTGACCCAGGTCGTCGAGGCAGCCCGTCAAGGCTTCGTCGGATCCGTCACCTGGGGCGACACCTGGCCCGGCTACCTGGCGCTCTTCGGGCTCGCCACCGTGCTGACCTTCTTTGCCCTTCGCGGCATGCGCCGGATGACGGTTTGACGGAAACCACCGTCGGCACCGAGGTCCGCGACCGAGTCCTCGGGATCGCCGATCAGACGCTGCGCGGCAACTGGACCGAGGGCCAGCGCGACGGCGTCCACTACGGGTACTCGCGGCCGAGCCCCGGTCATTACCCATGGCAGTGGTACTGGGACTCGTGCTTCCACGCGATCGTCTGGCGCCGGTTCGATCGCTCACGCGCCGAGAGCGAGCTCCGCAGCCTTCTGGCCGGCGCGTTCGAGGACGGCTTTATCGGCCACACGATCTTCTGGCACGGCCACGTCGACTGGCAGCGGCGCTGGACCTACAACGTCACCTCGGGCAAGGCGCGCAATACGTCGACGATCCAGCCACCGCTGCTCGCCTGGGCCTGGCTGATCGCTGTCGGCGACCCGGCGGCAGAGCCACAGATCGCGGCCCACCACCGGTGGCTCGAGGACAATCGGGATCTGGATGGCGACGGGCTGCTCTGGATCGTCCAGCCCGATGAATCGGGCCTCGACTCTTCGCCCAAGTTCGACGCGGTCTGGGGATTGCGAGCCCACGCGCGGCCCCTCTTCCCCTTCCTGATCGCCAGGAACAGGCGGCTCGGCTGGGACGCGCGCCGACTGCTCGACGCCGGCGGGCCGCTGCTCTGCGAGGTGGTCACCAACGTCCTCTGGTGCCTGGCCCGGGTCGCGGCCGGCGAGCCCTCGATCACTCCGAGGATCGTCGAGCGCCTCTGGGACGAGCGCCGCGGGCTCTTCCTCGACATCGCCCGAGGCGATCTGGCTCATGAGGAAAGGACCGACCCGGCCGGGCAGGACCGCCGCCTCCGCACCTCGACCTGGTCGGCGCTCGCGCCGCTCGCGCTCCCCGATCTGCCGGACGAGATCGGCAGGCGCCTGGTCGAGGAGCACCTGCTCGATCAGCGCAAGTACTGGCTCCCGTTCCCGCCCACCTCGGTCTCCGCGGAGGAGCCCACCTTCGAGCCCCGCAAGTGGAAGGCCCCGCTTCGCCGCCTCTACTGGCGGGGCCCGACCTGGATCAACTCGGCCTGGCTGATCTGGATCGGGCTGCTCCGTCTCGGATACGACGCGGAGGCGATGGAGATGGCGAAGCGCCTCAGCAGAGCGGTCGCGGAGCAGCGGCTCCGCGAGTTCTATGAGCCCTATTCAGGCGAGGGCCTGGGGGCCAAGGAATTCGGCTGGTCCTCGTTGATCGCGGAGCTGGCGGATCCGGATCCGACCGCGTCCAGGTCCTATCTGTGAGCTACGCGGCCGACGGTTGAGTCGACACCAGCAACACACAGAGGGCCAGGATCAGGGCGAGCCCGAAGAGCACCAGCAATGCGACCAATCTGCTTGTTCCCCTCAGTCCCAACGCTGGGACTCATCATAATTAGGTAGACGGCGGCTGTCTAGCTGGCGGGAACAGCCACCGGCGTGGAAACGCCCGCCTTGCAGACGAACTTGCCGGCGGTGCGCTTCGTGGCCTTGACTCGCACCGAGTTCGTGCCGGCCGGGAGGGGGCTCGGCAGCTGGCCCGAGAGCGCCCAGTTTCCGCTCGAATCCGAGGTAGAGCCGTCGAGCGTGGCGAACACGACGCCGTTCGCATCGAGGACCTGGAGCCTCATCCCGCGTGAGGGCTTGCAGGCGCTGGCGGTGTTGAGGGATCCCTTGGCCGTCACCTTTCCGCCCTTGTTGATCTTCGGGCTGCCGGTGAAGTAGACGACGACCGTCTTCTTCTTCTTGCCCGCCAGCGCGACGGCGCTGAAAACGCCCAGGCAGAGCGCAGCGGCTGCGACCAGAGCAAGTGTCCTTACCAGCGCCCTCATCACTTGTAACGGTACGTGATTCGGCCGCGGTCGAGGTCGTAGGGGGACAGCTCGATCTTCACCCTGTCCCCCGGGAGGATGCGGATGTAGTGGCGGCGCATCTTGCCCGAGATATGGCCGAGGACCTCGTGGTCGTTGTCCAGCTTGACGCGAAACATCGTGTTGGGCAACGCCTCGGTGATCTCGCCCTCCATCTCGATCTTCTCTTCCTTCGCCATGCGACCGGGCAGGGTAGCGGGTAGGTCAGCGGCCCTCGAACGTCGCCTTGCCGGGCCCGTCCTTCAGGAAGCTGGCCACCGCGTTCTTCAGGTCCTCCGAGGCGAACAGGTCCGCGAAAACGCCCGGCGTGACGCTGTCCGCCTCGTTCACACCGCCCGTGCGGTAGGCGCGGATGATCCGCTTCGTCGCGCCGTGGGCGACCGTGGGGCCGTCCGCGAGCCGGTGGGCGAACTTCATCCCCTTCTCGAGCAGCTGGTCGTCGGGGACCACGCGGCTGACCACGTTCCAGCGCTCGAGAGTCGCGGCGTCATAGAGGCCTCCGCTCATCACGAACTCGCTTGCCCGCGCCGGCCCGGCGCGCTCGGCCATCCGCTGTGTGCCACCCGCCCCCGGGGTCAACCCGACGACTGCCTCGACCAGCCCGAAACGCGCCGACTCCGTCGCCCAGATCATGTCGCAGCCCAGCGAGATCTCCAGCCCGGCGGTCAGGCAGAGGCCGTGCACCAGGGCCAGGGTCGGGATCGGCAGCTCCTCGATCCTGCGCACGACCGGGATCAGCGAGCCGAACGAATCCGACGCGCTCCCCTCCTCCTGGACCCTCTTGAAGCTGTTCACGTCGACACCGCCGGTGAAGATGTCCCCCTCCGCCCGCCAGACGAGCGCGCGGGCGTCCGAGCCCTCGACCTCCTCGATGCAGGAGACGAACGCCCCCCACGCGTCGTCCCCGAACAGGTTGAGCGGCGGGTTGGAGAGCACGATCGAGGCGACGTTGCCGTCGCGCTCCAGCCTGATCGGTGCGGTCTTGGTCTCGGTCTCAGCCATCTTCTCCTCGCAGTCTTGTGGCTATCTGGGCGATCTCGTCGGAGTCCCCGGGCTCGGGGATCCAGGGGAGCTTGAGCGGATCATCCTCGTATCGGGGCACGACGTGGATGTGGAAGTGGAACACGGTCTGCCAGGCGACGGCCCCGCAGGCGTTGATCAGGTTGATCCCGTCCGCTTCCAGGACCTCCTTCATCCGCCCGGCGAGGCGCTGTGAAGCGAGCATCGTCGCGGATAGGTCCTCGGGCGCGATCTCGAGCAGGTCGGCGGAGTGGACCCGCGGAACGACCAGCGCGTGCCCCGGCGTCGCCGGGTTGATGTCCATGAAGGCGACCGTGCGCTCGTCCGAGTCGATCGTCTGGCTCGGGATCGAGCCATCGACGATGCCGCAGAACAAGCAGTCAGGGTCCGCCATCCGGGCGGCAGGCTATCGGAGCTGCCTGGCCCGCTCGAGCGCCTGCGCTCGCCCGCTGATCTCGCCCGTGAACGCCTCGGCGCGCAGCTCCTCCAGCAGCCTGCCCATCTCCGGGCCGGGCGAGAGGCCGAGCTCGTCAGCAAGCTCGTCCCCGCTCAGCGGCGGGCGCGGCGGGCCGTCGCGGTGCCAGGCGAGTGCGTCGCGGAGCATCTCCCTGGCGAGATCGAGGTGGGCCTCCACCATCTCGGGGCTCGCCAGCGGGCCCTCGCCGCGGGCGGCAAGCCGGTCGGCGACGCTGAGGAGGGTGACGTCGGCGGACACGGGCTCCGTGGCCACCAGGTAGTCGTAGACGGCGCGACGGGGCAGAGGCCGCTGGTGGATCAGGAAGCCGAGCCGCAGATGGTGAAGGGCGAGGCCCTGGAGCTGGACGCTGAGCCGGCGGCTGGTGCGCAGGCGTCGGCAGATCCCGGCGATGATCCGGGCACCGACCTCGTCGTGGCCGATGAACGTCACGTACCCGCCTCCCTCGGATCGGGTCTCCGGCTTTCCCAGGTCGTGAAAGAGGGCGCCGAAGCGGAGCGCGCCGAGGCGCGTGAGCTCGTCGGCGAGGGGCTCGGCGAGAAACGCCTCGATCTCGCCCGCCAGGTCACCCGCGAATGAGCGGAGGTCGGCTTCGATGCCGAGCCACTCCTCGAGCACGGCGAGGGTGTGGCCGAGGACGTCGAGGTGATGGTTCGGGTTCTGGACGACCCCGCGAAGCGTCTCGAGCTCGGGAAGGACCACGGCGGTCAGCGCAAGGCGGTCCATGAGCTCGATGCCGAGCAGCGGATTGGGCCCGGCAACGATTCCCCGCAGCTCGGCGAACTGGCGCTCACCGGCGGGATCCGCGGCGTGGACCGAGTTGGCCCGGGCCAGCTCGAGGGTTGCGGGGTCGATCGTCAATCCAAGGCCCGCGGAGAGCCGGCAGGCCCGAAGAAGCCGGATGGGATCTTCCCCGAAGGCCGAATCCGACACGGTTCGCAGCAGCCGGCCCTCGGAGTCGGCCATGCCGCCGGTCGGATCGATCGGATCACCCCCGGCCAGCGGAATCGCGATCGCGTTGACGCTGAAGTCCCGGGCTCGGAGGTCGCCCTCGATCGAATCCGCCCGCAGGGCGGCGACGTCCACGTGCCAGCCCTCCGTGCCGGATACGGCGCGCCAGGCGGCGTGCTCCTCCGAGAGCTGGAACGCCGAGCCGCCCGCGACCCTGCCGATCGCGCGGGCGGCGCTCTCCTCGCGACCCGGCTCCACAGCGATGTCGGCATCCGCCACCCGCTCACCGAGCAGGGCGTCGCGGATCGCGCCGCCCACTATCCAGGCCGAGCCCTGGTCCTCCTCCAGCGCGGTCCGAGCAGCGGCAATCGAGGGAGCCGCGGCGAGGGCGTTCTCGAGCGTCATTCCTGGACCTCGCGGGTCACCCGCTGCGAGATCCCACAGGTGATCTCGTAGTTGATCGTGTCCAGGCGGGTTGCGACCTCCTCGGCCAGGATCCGATCGGAGCCCTGGGCGCCGATCAGCACCGCGGGCGCGCCCGGCTCCACGTCCGTCTGGGGGCCGAGGTCGATCGTGATGTTGTCCATCGAGACCGTGCCGACCAGCGGGTAGCGCGTACCCCCGACAAGAACCTCCGCGTTGTTGGAGAGGCCTCGCCTCACCCCGTCGCCGTAGCCGATGGGAAGCACCCCGACCCAGGTGTCCACCGGGGCGCGCCAGGTGCGACCGTAGCCGGCGCTCGCCCCGGCTTCGAAGCGCTTCACGTCGGCGACATAGGAGTGCAGCTCAAGCGCGGGCTCGAGGCCATGCTCGGCGGGGTCTCGCTGGAACGGGTCGAGCCCGTAGATGGCGATTCCGCAGCGCACCATGTCGAAGTGGGTGGCCGCGTCGCGGAGGGTCGCGGCGCTGTTGGCGGCATGGACGGTGCAGCCCGGTGCGAGCTCGCGCACCGCGTCGGCGACGGGGGTGAAGGCGGCGAGCTGCTCTCCGAGATACGCGTCCCCCTCCTCGTCGGCGGTTGCGAAATGGGTCCAGACCCCCGCCAGCTCCAGTCTCTGGTCGTCGTGGCAGGCGCGGGCGAGCTCGATCAGCTTCGCCGGATCGCGCTCCCCCAGCCGTCCCATCCCGCTGTCGAGCTTCACGTGTACCCGCGCCATCCGGCCGAGCTCGGCGGCGGCCCGCGAACAGAGCTCCCGGAAGCCCTCCCGCCAGATCGCGACGTCGGCCCGCGCGGCCAGGGCGATCCGCAGCTCCTCCTCGGTCAGCGCGCCCATCACCAGGATCGGCGTGTCCGGGAAGTGCAGCCGGAGCTCCTCGGCCTCGGACGCGGCGGCGACCGCCAGCCGGGTGGTCCCGCCGCGCATCGCCGCAGCGGCGCAGGCGGCGGCGCCGTGCCCGTATCCATTCGCCTTGACCACCGCACAGAGCTCGGTGCGCTCCCCGACGCGGTCCTTGAGCATCCGGCAGTTCTGCTCCACCGCCCCGACGTCAACCGTCGCCAGGGCGCGGGCTGTCTGACAGGGCGGGCTCAGGGGGCCAGCCCCGCGGGTATCGAGTCGATGACGTCGCCAGCGATCACCGAGTCGTGGCCGACCCGCTCTCCCGCAGCGTGGCCGGCTCGGGAGTGGGCCACAACGGCGGCGCAGGTGGCGGCGAACGGCTCGACGCCCCTGGCGATCAGGGCGGCGATCATCCCCGCAAGAACGTCGCCGGTCCCGGCGGTCGCGAGCTGGGGGCTCGACACTCGGTTGACGGCCAGCCGCTCGCCGTCCGTGACGATCGAGTCGTCGCCCTTCAGCAGGACGATCCCCCCGCATCGCTGGGCGGCCTCGCGCGCGCTCTCGGCCCGCCTGGCGTCTATCGCCTCCGAGTCCCGGTCCAGCAGACGGCCCATCTCGCCAGCGTGCGGCGTCAGGACGAATGGCGCCCTGCGCTCGGCCAGCCCCTCGATTTGGGCGGCGTGGGCGTTGAGGCCGTCGGCATCGATCACCAGAGGCGCGGCGATCCTCGCGGTCAGCTCTCTGACGAGGCGCTGGGTTCCCGGCTCGCGTCCCATTCCGGAGCCGAGCACCACGCAGGCCGCGCGCTCGGTCGCGGCGAGGATCTGCTCCGATGCGGCAGGGCGCAGCCTGCCGTCGCGGCTCGCGCAGCCCAGCGACATCACCTCGGTCAGCTTCACCTCGAAGATCCGCTCCAGGTCGGCGGGGACCGCCACCGTCGCGTAGCCGGCGCCCGTGCGGATCGCCGCGCGCGCCGCCAGGCAGACCGCGCCGGTGAGCCCCTTCGAGCCGCCGACGATCACCACCTGCCCGGAGCTGAACTTGGTCGACCCTGCCGCGCGGCTCGGCGCCAGCTGGAGCACGCGAGGATCGATCAGGCCCGCCCGTGGCTCGATCGGCGCGCCCTCCGGGATGCCGATCGGGACCACTCGCAGCTCCCCGGTGTGCTCCTTGCCGGGAGCGATCCAGTGGCCCAGCTTCGGCGCATGGAAGGTCACGGTGACGTCGGCCGCGACGGCCATTCCCTCGACCTCGCCGCTCGAGGCGTTGACGCCCGATGCGATGTCGGTCGCCACCACAGGGGCGTCCGCCTCGTTCATCGCGTCGATCGCCGAGGCCGCGGGACCCCGCGGCGTGCCTGCGAAGCCGGTGCCGAAGACTGCGTCGATGACGACTCCGGCGCCCTCAATTGCGGCCGGGAGCTCGCCCGGATCCACCTGCCTCACCCCGCCCGCGCGATCGGCGTTCGCCCTGGCGTCGTCGGAGAGCTCGTCGGGCGGCGCGAGCAGCAGCGCGTCCACCTCCAAGCCGGTCTCGCGCAGCGCTCGGGCGGCGACGAGCCCGTCGCCCCCGTTGTTCCCCTTGCCGCAGACGATCGCGGCCCTGTTCGAGGTCGCGACCTCCGCCGCCGCCTCGGCGACCGCGCGGCCCGCGGTCTCCATCAGCTCCAGCGAGGGAACGCCCCGGTCCTTGATCGCCCAGCGATCGGTGGCGCGCATCTCCTCGGCGTCCAGGCAGGGATCGAGCCAGTCCTCCATCGGCGCCAGCCTACCCCTGCGGGATATGCTGCCGGTGTCCATGGAGGGACGACTGACTGGGTCGCAGGCGAGAACGCTTGCCGCATTGGTGGCGGCGGCGGCCCTCTACCTCGTCGCGCTCGCGGCCCCCGCGGCCGCCAGCACGACCTGGCTCTGCAAGCCGGGCGTGAGCCCGGATCCCTGTTTCGGCAGCCCTGCAGACGACGGTGATCGACTCGTCCGGGCAGAGCCACGTCGAGAACCCGCAGAACGCAAAGAAGCCGAAGATCGACTGCTTCTACGTCTACCCGACGGTCAGCGACGACAAGAGCGTCAACTCTGACCTCTCGATCGACCCGGAGGAGATCGCGGTCGCGCAGTTCCAGGCCTCCCGGTTCTCCCAGCGCTGCCGCGTCTTCGCGCCGATGTACCGGCAGCTGACGCTCCAGGCGATCGGCGGTGCGCCGCTGCCGCCCGAGGCCATACCCACCGCCTACTCGGACGTGCGAGCTGCCTGGAAGGAGTACATGCGCCGCTACAACCATGGCCGCGGCGTCGTGCTGATCGGCCACTCGCAGGGCTCGGGAATGCTCGAGGAGCTGATCCGCCAGAAGATCGACCCGTTCAAGGCCGCCCGGCAGCGGCTCGTCTCTGCGATCCTCCTCGGCGGCAACGTGACGGTGAAGCAGGGCAGCAACCTCGGTGGCCTCTTCCGGCACATCCCCGCATGTCGATCCGCGCGCCGCACGGGCTGCGTGATCGCCTTTTCGACCTTCAACCAGACGCCGCCGGACAACGCGATCTTCGGCAAGCCCGGCGCCGTGTCCGATTTCTTCGGCCAGAGCGGCCGGACCGACCTGGAGGTCCTCTGCACCAACCCCGCCGCTCTGCGGGGTGGCTCGGCGGCCCTGCACACGCTTGCGCCGACCATCCCATTCCCCGGCACCGAGGGGCTCGGCGTCAAGATCCTCTACAACGGCTCGCCTCCCACGGCTCCGACACCCTGGGTCGAGCCGATGGACCACTACACCGGCCAATGCGTCCAGAGCAATGGCGCAAACGTGCTGATGATCTCGCCAATCGCCGGAGCCCGGCAGCTGACGCCCGTTCCCGACGCCACCTGGGGCCTCCATCTGGCGGACGGAAACATCGCCCTCGGCAACCTGGTCGACGACGTCGGCT
>CAVXQO010000005.1:0-12928 GCA_963763985.1 uncultured Solirubrobacterales bacterium
CTCCCGCTGGCGCCGAGCTTCGACCATGCCGGCCCGATGGCTCGGACGATCGCCGACTGCGCCGCGCTGCTTGCGCCGATCACCCGGCTGAGCGGGGGGTCGTCGGAGGACGGCCTCCGCGGCAGGCGGCTGGCGCTCTCGCCGCGGCTCTCGCTTGTCGATCTGGACGCCGACGTGGCAGCCGGCTTCGATTCCGCGCTCGGGGCCTGCCGCTCGCTCGGGGCCGAGGTCGTCGAGGTGCCGGCGCCGGCGGCCGAGCTCGACGTCGGGGGCCCCTACCTCAGCATCCTGTTCGCCGAGCTGGCGGCCTGGCATCGCCGGCTCGCCGATCGTCGCGACCTCTATCGCCCTGCGCTTCGCGAATGGGTCGAGGAGGGAGAGAGGCAGCGCACCTCGGCGATCGACTACTGGGAGGCGCAGATCCAGCGCCGCGAGGACACCCACGCATGGCTCGACTGGTTCTCCGAGCACGGCGTCGACGCCGTGATCGAGCCGACGGTCCCGGTGGTGGCGTGGATGCGCGGCGACGGGTACGACCACTGGGGCACCGATGCGGAGCTGATCTCGCTGACGAGCTACTGGAACTGGACCGGCTTTCCCGCGGTGTCTCTGCCTGCCGGGGTCGGGTCGGCGAGTGGCCTCCCGGTCGGCGTCTCGCTGATCGGCCCCGAGGCCAGCGACTGGGAGCTGCTGGGAATGGCCGCCGCCCTGCAGGCTGAGCTCGGCGTCCCCGAGCCGCCCTTCCCGCCGCCTGCGGCCGCGAGTTGAGCGAATCGCCGCGCGCCGTCGCGACCGAAAACCGGGTCGCGATCTTCATCGTGGTGGGTGCCCTGACGGGGATCGCGCCCCTCTCGATCGATGCCTACATCCCGGGTCTGCCGGAGCTCACCTCGGATCTCGGGACCAGCACCTCGACCGGGCAGCTCACCCTCACCGCTTTCCTGCTGGGCCTCGCCCTCAGCCAGGTGGTGGCGGGGTCGATCAGCGACAACGTCGGCAGGCGCACCCCGGTCATCGCCGGCCTGGTCGCCTACGTGGTCTCTTCGCTGCTCTGTGGGCTCGCGCCCAACATCTGGACGCTGACCTTCCTGCGGCTGGTGCAGGGCGCGGCGGCGGGGGTTGGGTTCGTGATCGCACGGGCGATCGTTCGAGACCTCTACACCGGATCAGCGGGTGCCAGGGTGTTCGCCCGGCTGGTCCTGATCAGCGGGGTCGCCCCCGTCGTCGCCCCGATCATCGGCGGCCAGGTGCTCCGCTTCACGAGCTGGCGCGGGCTGTTCGTCGTGTTCGCGGTGATCAGCTCGGTGATCCTCGTGGTGGCGAACATCGTTCTCGTCGAGACCCTTCCCGACCATCTGCGGCACGAGCCCGGCATCCGAACCAAGCTCCGAGTCTTTCGCCGCCTGATCTTCGACCGGACCTTCCTGCCGTATGCGCTGGTCGGGAGCCTGGGGTTCGCCGCGATGTTCAGCTACATCGCGGGCGCGCCCTTCGTCCTCGAGGACATCCACGGGCTCTCACCGCAGGAATTCAGCGTGGCCTTCGCCGCGAATGCGGCCGGGCTCGTCGCGCTCTCGCAGATCAGCGGGCGGTACGTCGAGCGAGTCGGACCGAGCGTGCTGCTCCGGGCCGGGGCGCTGATGAGCGCGGCCGGCGGCGTCGTCACCCTGTTGTCGGTGGTCCTCGATGCCGGCCTGACTCCCCTCCTGGCCGGCCTGTGGCTGATGGTGAGCGCGATCGGACTGATCGTGCCCAACTCGACAGCCCTGGCGCTGGCCCACCAGGGCGAGAGGGCCGGGAGTGCGTCGGCGCTCTATGGCCTCGGCCAGTTCGGCCTCGGAGCCGTTCTCGCGCCGCTGGCCGGCGTCGCGGGGAACCATGACGCGCTTCCAATGGGAATCACGATCGCCGTCTGCGGCCTGGGCGCTCTGCTGATCTACGAGGTGTGGTGCGACCGGGCCCCGTTCGAGCCGGCGCTCGAGCCGGCTCCCTAGCGGCGGTCCACCACGCGGACCGCCTTCCCCTTGCTCCGCGGCAGGTCACCAGGCTCGACGATCGTCACCGGGATCCGGATTCCCGTGTGGTCGCGCAGGAGCATTTCGAGGCGCTCGGTGAGGGCGGCGCCGTCGATCTCAGAGTCGGCCGGCTCGCATTCGACGCTCACTTCGTCCATCTCACCCGGGCGCTCGACGATCAGGCGGTAGTGGGGGCCCACCTCCTCGACGCCGAGGAGCAGCGCCTCGACGGTGGACGGGTGCAGGTTGACGCCGCGGACGATCAGCATGTCGTCGAGCCTGCCTCGCAGCGCGACGATGCGCGCCAGCGTTCGGCCGCAGGCGCAGGGCTCGGTGGTCAGAGAGCCGATGTCGCCTGTGCGGTACCGGATCAGGGGCTGGGCCTCCTTGAGGAGGGTGGTGAAGACGAGCTCTCCCTCCGCGCCCTCGGGAAGCGGCTCACCGGTCTCCGGGTCGACCACCTCGGCCAGGAAGTGGTCCTCGTGGACGTGCAGCCCGTCGCGGGCCTCGAGGCACTCGGACGCCACGCCCGGCCCGCACATCTCTGAGAGGCCGTAGAAGCTGACCGCGCTGATCCCGAGATCGCGGTCGAGTGCGGTGCGCATCTCGCTCGTCCAGGGCTCGCCGCCGAACAGGCCAAGCTCCAGATTGAGATCGCCGGGGTCGAGGCCCGCGTCGCGAATCGCCTGAGCGATGACCAGCGCGTAGGAGGGGGTTGCGCAGAGCGCCTGGCCGCCGAGGTCGGAGAGCAGCATCGCCTGGCGCGCGGTGAAGCCGCCCGAGACGGGAATCACGGTCGCGCCGATCCGCTCAGCGCCGTAGTGGAAGCCGAGCCCTCCGGTGAAGAGGCCATAGCCGTTCGCGTTGTGGACGACCATCCCGGGGCGGACTCCGGCCATCGTCATGCAGCGCGCCATCAGCTCGCTCCAGGAATCGAGGTCCGCCCGGGTGTAGCCGACCACGGTGGGCTTGCCGTGCGAGCCGCTGGAGGCGTGCACCCGCACCAGGTCCTCTCGCGGGACCGCCAGGAGCCCGAACGGGTAGTTGTCGCGGAGGTCCTGCTTGCTGGTGAACGGGAGCCGGGCGACGTCGTCGAGCGAGGAGATGTCGACCGGGCCGGCGACGCCGGCGTCGTTCAGGCGGGCGGCCAGCGGCGGCTGCGAGGAGATCGTCCGCTCGACCGTGCCGCGGAGCCGCTCGAGCTGGAGCTCCCGGAGGCTCTCACGGGACCCGGTCTCGACCGGGTCCCAGACCGTCGCCTCAGAGCCTGCGGTCTTTGGCATTCCAGTGCTCCTCGAGGTTGCTGACCAGGGCCGGGCTGAAGTGGCAATGGGCCTGCTCCTTCGAGAAGGTCGCCATGTAGCGGCGGAAGACGTCGAGCGGCTCCTCTCCGACGCGGAGGGCGCGGCGGTTGGCCGCCGCGTTGACCAACCCGGAGCTGGTCAGTGCCTCCACGCGCGCGGCGACCGCCTCATCGACGGCATCGGGCTCGACCACTTCGTCGCAGAGGAGCTCCGCGGGCGGGACCCCGGCCTCGAACTCCCTCCCGGAGAGGATCGCCTGACGCGCCAGCCGGTCGCCGAGCGACCGCGGCAGCCGCAGGGGGGAGGCCCCCGGGATGATTCCCTCCTTGCGAGCCGGCAGGAAGAGCCGGCAGCCGCGAGCGGCGATCACGTGGTCCATGACGTGGAGGAGCTGGCAGGCGCCGCCGATCGCGTAGGTCTCGGCGGCACAGAGCCAGAGCTTCTCGGTCGTCTCCTCGGGTTCGCCGGGGCGGTGCTCGGGCCCCGACAGCCCTCGATAGATCTTGTTGACGTAGCCGAGGTCCCGGGTGATGAAGAACCTGAACGGGAGCTGGCCGAGGTAGAGCCTGGTCAGGTTGAGCCCGGAGCCGAAGATCCGCGCGCCCGCGTAGCGCGGGTGGTCGACCACGCCGCCCCGCATCACGCCGATCTCGATCTCGGGGTCGAGCAGGATCAGGTCGACGCCGCACTCGGTGGCAAGGAGCGTCGTGTCGTCCTCGGCGTTCAGGTGGCGGGGATTGCGGATCTCCAGGTAACCGGCCCGGCCCTCGCGGCGGACGTGGACCGTGCCGAGGTCGGCCACGCCTGTGGCGCGAAAGTCGTCGATCCGCTCGAGCGCCTCGGGGGTGGGGCGGAGCATCGCCCAGACCAGATGGGCGCCGGCGCGGGGCGAGGCGAGCACATGCGAGAGGAAGATGCCCTGGGCGATCTCGATGCCCAGCTTGTCGGCCAGCCGCCGCTCGGACTCGGCCGCCAGCGCTTCGCGGTCGGGGACGAGTCCCGGGTGCAAGTCCGCCGCGGCGTCGAGCAGCTCGTCGTCACGCAGCGCCTTCGAGAGGCCATCGGTGAGCTCGTCGTAGATCGCCTCGCCGTTCGAGCGCAGGAACTGATCCCGAACCTCGTCGGTCCAATCGGTCGTCTGGGAGCTAAGTGTCAGAAAACCTGACAATATCTCAGTCTGAGCGTGATGGGACGCGTGGAGGAGATCGGATCGGTGCTCTGGACGCCGCCCGCGGACGTCCGCGAGACCACGCAGCTGGGCCGCTACCTCGGCTGGCTGCGGGACCAGCGCGGCATCGACCATGCCGGCTACGACGAGCTCTGGCGCTGGTCGGTCGACGACCTGGAGGGCTTCTGGGGGTCGCTCTGGGAGTTCTTCGAGATCCGAGCGCACACGCCATACGAGCGGGTGCTCGGCTCGCGCGAGATGCCGGGCGCCGAGTGGTTCGTGGGTTCCCGGCTCAACTACGCCGAGCACATGGTGGGGAGGGACGAGGACACCGACCGCGTGGCGGTGCTGGCGCGGTCGCAGACCCGCGCTGACTTCGAACTCACCTTCGGCGAGCTGCGCGAGCAGGTGGCGCGGGCGCGGGCGGGCCTGCAGCGGCTCGGGATCGGGCCGGGCGACCGGGTGGTCGCCTATCTGCCGAACGTCCCGGAGACGCTCGTGGCGTTCCTGGCCGCGGCGAGCCTCGGGGCGATCTGGGCCACCTGCGCGCCAGAGTTCGGGCCGCGCAGCGTGATCGACCGCTTCGGCCAGCTCGAGCCGAAGCTGTTGCTCGCGATCGCCGGCTACAGCTACGGCGAGAAGCCGATCGACCGCCGCGCCGAGGTCGCCAAGCTGCGCGAGGCGCTGCCCAGCCTCGAGCACGTCGTTCACCTCCCCTACGCGGGCGGTCCCGACGATTCCCTGCCCGACTCGATTGAGTGGGACGAGCTGCTCGCCGAGAGCGGACCGCTCGAGTTCGACCCGGTCGCCTTCGACCACCCGCTCTGCGTCCTCTTCTCCTCGGGTACGACCGGACTGCCGAAGGCGATCGTGCACCGCCACGGCGGCATCCTGATCGAGGCCTTCAAGAACCAGGGCCTGAGCTGGGACCAGCAGCCCGGCGACAGGCTGCTCTGGTTCACCACCACCGCCTGGATGATGTGGATGGCACTGGTGAACTCGCTGCTCTTCCGGGCCTCGATCGTGATGCTCGACGGCAACCCGATGTACCCGGACCTCTCGGCCCAGTGGCGCCTCGCGGAGGAGCTGCGGCCCACGCTGATGGGCGCGGTGCCGGCCTTCCTGATGGCCTGCCGCAAGGGAGGCGTGGACCTGCGCGACGTGGGCCTCTCCAGCATCCGCCAGTTCTGCGCCGCCGGTTCGCCGCTTCCGCCCGAGGGATTCGACTGGATCTACGAGCAGCTCGGCCCGGACGTCCTACTCAACGTCGGCAGCGGTGGGACGGACGTCTGCACCGGGATGGTGCAGGGCAGTCCGATGCAGCCGGTCTACCGCGGCGAGATCGCAGGCTGCTGCCTGGCGGTCGACGTGGCCGCCTACGACGAGAACGCGCAGCCGGTGGTCGGCGAACTGGGCGAGCTGGTGATCAGGCAACCCATGCCCTCGATGCCGGTCGGATTCTGGAACGACCCCGGTGACGAGCGCTACCGGGCCGCCTACTTCGAGCACTTCCCGGGCGTCTGGCGACACGGCGACTGGATCATGTTCACCGAGCGCGGCAGCTGCGTGATCACCGGGCGGTCCGACGCCACCCTGAATCGCGGTGGTGTCCGCCTCGGGACCGGGGAGGTCTATTCGGTGGTCGAGGGGCTGGACGAGGTCCAGGAGAGCCTCGTCGTCCACATCGAGGACCCCGAGGGCGGGGCGGGCGAGCTGATCCTGTTCGTGTCGCTCGCCGAGGGCACCGCGCTCGACGATGATCTCCGCGGGCGAATCGCCGCCGAGCTTCGCGGCACCCTCTCGCCCCGGCACGTTCCCGACACGATTGAGGCCGTTCCCGTGATTCCCAAGACCCTGACCATGAAGAAGCTCGAGTTGCCGGTGAAGCGGATCCTGCTCGGCGATCCGCCGGAGAAGGTGGCGAGCAGAGACGCTCTCGCGGATCCACAGGCGCTCGACGCGTTCGTCGCCTATGCCTCGGGGCGGGGCTCCGGGCGGAAGCGCTTCATCACGCGCTGATTCCAGCCCTCTAGGCGCTCTCGGCGATCAGCCCACTGAAGAAGTCGGTGTCCGACTTCTCGAGCTGGCAGAGCTCGATGTAGTGACCGAGCCGGGCGGTCGTGTCGACATAGGCGAGCCTGGCCCGATCGGGGATCAGGATCGTGTACTCGAACGACAGCCCGTGCTCGCCCAGCAGCTTCTCGACCCCGGCCCAGGGCTCGTCGCCGAGCGGCACCAGCATGGCGAGGTGATGGAAGCCGAGCACGCCTCCATCCTTGGGCAGGAAGCGCCGGTAGAAATCGACCTCGCCGGAGACCGGCTCGATCAGCTCGATGATCATGCCTCCGCGGGCGCCCATCGCGACCCGCGGCTCCCATTCGAGGGTCTCGCCGTCCTTGGCGAAGGTGGCCCCCTCCACCGGCACCTCGGTGGAGTTCTCAACCCCGAACAGCGTGCGCAGCTCCTTCATGCCGAGGTCGAGATCGGCGGTGACGTAGCAGGCCTGCCACACGTTCGCGAACAGGTCGCCCAGAGCCTCGATCGGCCGCGGGTCGGCGAACAGCCCGGAGGCGGGCCTGGCGGCCGGGCTCATGCCGGAACCTCCTCACGGGCGCGCTGGTCGAGCTCCTTCGCCAACCGGTCGGTCGCGGAGAGCTGGGGATGGTGGTCGGTGTCGAGCTCGATCACGTCGGCGACATCCCGGTCCTTGATCATCCGGCGCTGCAGCGGGGGCGGGATGAAGCGGTCGCGGGCACAGGTGACGTAGGTCTTGGGAATCCGCTCGAAGTCGTCGTTGAGCGAGACGGGCTCCGTGAAGGGGACGACCGGCTGCGGGCCCGCCATCTTCACCGCCCAGTCGAGGACGTCGGGCGGGCAGGCCAGGTTCCCCTCCCGCAGCGACTCCTCCGGCAGCGTCCCCACCGGGGGCTCGCCCTCGACGACGACGGTCGCCTGGACCAGGTCGCCCTCTCCCTCGGGCAGCTCGGTGAGGTCGATGAGGCTCTGACCGTCGCCGGGCAGGAAGGCGGCCACGTAGACGAGCCGGGTGACCCGATCCGGCAGGCGGGCCGCCGCCTGCGAGATGACCACGCCGCCCATGCTGTTGGCAACCAGGATCGAAGGCTCCGAGCCCTCGCCGAGGACCTCGCAGACACGGCCGGCATACGCCTCCAGCGTGACTTCCTCGACGGGCGTCCGATCATCGCCCGCACCCGGCAGGTCCGGGGCCACGACCTCGTGGCCGAGCTCCTCCAGGCGCTTGGCCAGCGGCCCCCAGATCCAGCCTCCGGCAAACGCGCCGTGCACCAGGACGAACCTCGCCATCTCTCCTCCTCAGCTCATGGGGTCAGTACGACTTTTCCGTGCAGCCCGCCCGCCTCCACCAGGCGGTGGGCCTCGGCGGCCCGGTCGAGTGGGAGGGTCCGGTCGACTCGGGTGCGGAGCTCACCCCCGGCGACTTTCGCGACCAGCTCGCGCAGCGCCTCGCGGTCGGGGTGAACCAGAAACGACTCCTGGCGAATCCGGCGCTCGGGCGGCGCCTCGGGCGGGCGCCGGGTGCTGACGATCGCCCCGTCGTCCTGGACCGCCGCGAAGACCGCTTCGCCGAGCGGCACGGCATCGAAGATCGCGGGCACCGGATCGATCGCGCCGAGATCCATTCCGCGCGGCAGGACCTCGGCGGCCCCCAGGGTGTGGGGCCACCGTTCATCGTCTCTGCCGGCCTGGGCGATCACCCGGTGCCCGGCTTCGGCGGCGAGCTGCACCGCGAAGCTCCCGACCGCACCGCTCGCCCCGGTGACGAGGAGATCGCACTCCTCCGGCGGATCGAGCAGCTCAAGCCCCTGACGCGCGGTCAGCGCGTTCAGCGGGATCGTGGCGGCGGTCTCGTAGTCAAGTCCGTCGGGTAGGGGCACCAGCCAGTCGGCGTCGAAGGCGACCGACTCGGCGTAGGCGCCGATCGAGCCTTTGGCGTCGTACCACTGGACCATCCCGACCACGCGATCGCCGGGTCGGAGGTCCTCGACGCCGTCACCCGTGGCCGTCACCTGTCCGGCCAGGTCCCAGCCGAGCACGAAGGGCGTGTCGGGGGGAGAGACACGCCCGGCGCCCTGACGCGCACCGAGGTCGGTTGGGTTGACGTTCGCCGCCCGGACCCGCACGACGACCTGCCCCGGGCGCGGCTCGGGGTCGGGGCGCTCGGCGACCCGCAGCACCTCCGGCCCTCCGAGCTTCGTCACCTCCACGACCCTCATGCCTCGCTCAGCCGGCGCCGTTCGGGAGCAGCACCGCCCGCCCCGTGATGTCGCCCTCGCGGAGCCTGCCGAGCACCTCGTTCACCTCGTCGAGCGGATGGGTCTCCGTCTTCAGGGTGATCCGGCCCGCGGCGTGGAGCTGCACCACCTCCCAGAGGTCGGTCCAGCTGCCGACCAGGTTTGCGACGAGTGACTGCTCGTGGCTCACCAGCGCGACCGAGGGCACCGTGATCGTTCCCCCGAAGCCCACGATCGAGTAGGTGCCCTGCAGGGCCAGCATGCCGAGGCCATCGGCGTGGGTCTGGTCGGTGCCGACGAAGTCGAGGACGAGGTCGGCGCCGTGACCCTGACTGAGCTCCCAGACCGCGTCGACTGCGCCATCGGCCTCGATCGTCCAATCCGCTCCGAGCTCCTCGGCGAGCTTGCGGCGGTCGGGGTGGGGGTCGACGACGAGCACCGTGCCTCCCCCGAGCTCGCGCGCGAGCTGCAGGCCGATGTGGCCGACACCGCCGGCCCCGAGGACGACCGTCACGGAGCCGGGGAGCATCAGGTGGGCCACCTTCTTGATGGCGTGGTAGGCGGTGATTCCGGCGTCCGAGTGAGGCGCGACATCCACTGGATCAACCCCGGGCGGGAGCGGCACGATCTCGCGCTCGCCGACGACCAGGTACTCGGTGAAGCCTCCGTCCAGCGACAGCCCGGTGAACTGATGGCGCTCGCAGTGCATGTCGAGGCCACGGCGGCAGTTGACGCAGACGCCGCAGCTGTGCGGCGGGTAGATCAGCACCGGGTCGCCGACCTTGACCGTCGTCACCAGGTCCCCGACGGCATCCACGCGGCCACCGTTCTCGTGGCCGAGCACGCGGGGGACGTCCATCCCGGCCACGCCCAACTCGCCGTCAATGGCGTGCAGATCTGTCGAGCAGACCCCCGCGGCCTCGATCTTCACCCGGACCTGGTTGGCGCGGGTGATCTCGGGCTCGGGCCGGTCCTCAAGCTCGAGTGGATGGTTGTACTCGTGAAGTACCGCTGCCTTCATGCCGTGACCTCCGCCGCCTGTGGCCTCAGATAGTCGTTCGGGTCCTCGTCCAGGTGCTGGGCGAGCCGGTCGGCGAGGGCCATGATCGTCAGCGAGGGGTTCACCGAGAGGGTGCGCGTGAAGAGCGAGGCGTCGCCGACGAACAGCCTCTTCGCGTCGTGCGACTCGCAGTTCTCGTCGACCACCGATCTCTCCGGATCTGACCCCATGCGGCAGGTCCCCTGCACGTGCGTGCTCGCCGGCCCGGTCCAGGCGACCCGCGTTGCTCCGGCGGCCTCCATCACGCGCCGCCCGAAATCGATGCCCTTGTCCATGCGTTCCAGCTCAACCGGATCGAAGTGGGCCTCGAAGCTCTCGGAGCCGTCCTCGCCGACGAGGACCCGACCGTTGTTCTCGTCGTTGGCGAGCACGAGGATTCCGTTCCAGCGGCGGTACTGCCGAACCGCCTCCACCAGGCGCTCGCCCCACATCGGCCCGTCCTCGTCCGAGATGCTGGTCGCGAAGCCGATCGGGTCCTGGATGGTGGACGCCTCGAGCACGAAGCCGCCGTCCTCATCGCGCATGAAGTCCATGCAGTGAGAGGTGATCGGGTAGACGCGGTGGGCGTCCTGGACCTCGTCGAACAGGCCGAAGACGAAGGCGGCGGGGTGGAGGCCCAGATTGCGCCCGATCCACCCGCTGCTGGGCGAGCCGCCGCTCGCCTCGGGCAGCCCCGAGCGGATCAGGAGCTGGGGCGTGTTCAGCGCACCGGCGGCGACCACCACGGCACCCGCCTCGATCGTGTGGGACCGGCCGTCCGCATCGGCGTATTCGACGCCCGTGGCCTCGAGCCCGCCGTTGCGCTGATCGAACAGGACTCGCTCCACCGGCGAGCTGGACCGCAGGTCGAGCTTGCCGACCGCCGTCGCGTCGTGGATGTAGGTGTTCATCGTGTTCTTGCCGGCGTTGGTCGGGCAGCCCTGCAGGCAGGACCCGCACTTCATGCAGTTGACGTCCGTGTAGGAGTCGACCGGCTCGAGCTCCGAGCCCAGCTCGCGGAAGCCGGCGTCGAGCGTCCGCACGCACTCCGGCCAGTCGGCGCGCTCACGGACCCCGAGGTATCTCTCGACCCGCTCGTAGTGCGGGGCGAGATCGTCGACCCCGAACGGCTTACCGCCGTCGCCGACGAGGCCGCTCGCCTCGTGCCACTTCGCGAACTCGAAGTCGTGGGCGCGGAAGGAGACCTTGGTGTTCATGGTGGTGGTGCCGCCGACGCAACGGCCGCCGAAGATCGGCACGGTTCCGCCGGCGCCGCCGTCGACCATCGCCATGCGGAGCGGCCACCAGAAGTCGTGGGCCGCCTTCGCCTCCCAGCGGACGAAGTCGGCGGCCGTCAGGTGGGGGCCGGCCTCGAGCAGCACCACATCACGCCCGCGCTGCGCGAGCTCCCCGGCCACCACGCCGCCGCCCGCACCGGATCCCACGACGACGACGTCGACGTGTTCGCTCATCCGGGCACTCCCATGAAGGACCAGTCGTGCTTGATCCGATCGGCGAGCGGGAAGCGGAAGTCGATCTCCTCCCACGCGCCCGGCCCCCTGGCGCCGGGGGCGACGAAGTCGCTGTAGTGGGCTTCGATCGCGAAGGCTCGGACCATCTGGAACTCGGGGGTCATCGCGACCTCGGCGACGCCCTCGGGTCCCCCGCCGGCGACCTCGGCCAGCGCGTCGATCGCCCCGAGGAAGGCCGCTCGCGTCCCGCCGTCGACCATGGCGAGCTTCGCGTCGATGTAGGCGGCCGGCTCGCAGCGCTCGGAACCGGGCACGATCGTCTCGCACAGAGCCGCCAGTGCCGAGGCGCGGCCCTCGTCCAGGATCAGCCAGCTCCTCTCCGCCACGTTCCGCACCCTATAGGCAGGGAGCTAATAAAACAAGCTATTTGACAGATACCTCGGAGGGGCTCTCCGTGTCCGTTGCGACTCCGCAGCCGTCCATCTCCGCACATCGGCCCGTTCCCGTCGGATTGGCCCCGCCTGGCATGGAAAGCAGCAGTGTCGTGCGAAATACTGGGCGGGCGATGTTGGAGGAGAGCCTCGAAGATTTCATCCGCCGGCCCCTCATCGCCGAGCCGGCCCACGCTCAGACAGCGCCTCTCTGATGCGGGCCGCCGGTATCAGCGAGTTCGGCGGTGCTGTCGGGCGGATCGACCTCCCAGATCCGCGCCCCCTCGCGGACGACGAGGTCCTGATCGAAATCCAGGCCGCGGGCGTCGGCAACTGGGAGGAGTACGTCCGGACGGGCGAGTGGGACGTCGGCCGCGCCCCTCCGATGGCGCTCGGCGTCGAGGCCGCCGGGACCATCACGGCGATCGGAGATTCCGTCGAGAACTGGGAGCAGGGCGATGAGGTGCTCAGCCATCCCCTCCCGCTGCGGGATCAGGGAGCTTGGGCGCCCTTGCTGATCGCATCGGCGACGTTGCTAGCGCGAAAGCCCGCCGCGCTCTCGTGGGAGGCCGCTGCAGCGTTCCCCGTTCCTGCCCTGACCGCCACGCAGGTGATCGACGGAGCCCTGGCGGTGCGCCCCGACGACCTGGTCCTCGTCAGCGGTGCGAGCGGGGTGACCGGCACGGTGCTCGTTGGGCTGGCCGCGGCGCGCGGCGCCGAGGTGATCGCGACCGCAGGACCGGCCAGCCATGAGCGCCTGCGGCGGCTGGGAGCGGCCCACGTGCTCGACTACCACGATCCCGACTGGTCGGAGCAGGCGCGCGCCATTGGCGGCGGCCTGGGCGTGAGCGGCGTAGCGAACGCGGCGCCTGACGGCTCAGCGGATGCGATCGGCGCTGTGCGCGACGGCGGTCACCTTGCGACGATCACCCAGGACCCACCGGACCAGCAGCGGGGCATCGAGATCTCGTCGGTGATCGTGGAGCCCGACGGCCGCGCGCTCAGTGAGCTCGCCGAGCTGCTCGCGGCCGGGAAGCTCGAGGTCTCGGTCGCGGCGACGTTCCCGCTCGAGGATGCCGCCGCGGCCCTGGCGGCAGCAACCGGGGGCGACGCCGGCGGAGCGGTCGTGCTTCGCCCCTGATGGGGCGAGGATCCAGCTCGCCAGGGATTGATGGCGACCCCCACAGGCGCGTTCAAGAAATGCCGAGTGCACCCCGGGCGGCCGCCC
>CAVXQO010000006.1:0-8556 GCA_963763985.1 uncultured Solirubrobacterales bacterium
CCGATCACGAAGACGGGCCAGAAGAAGTTGTCGGTCCCGCCGATCGCCCAGATCCCGACGAGAAACAGGTTGACCACCACATAGGCGAATACCGTCTGCTTGAAGCTCTGCTTTCGCTTGATGCTCTTGACCGCCTCCTTGCGCAGATCCTCATCGCTGGTGGGAACCACCTGGATGTCGTCGTCGCTCATCGCTCCTCCTCGCTCATTGGCCTTTCCAGACCGGCTTGCGCTTCTCGGCGAAGGCGGCGACGCCCTCGCGGAAGTCCTCGGAGCCGAAGCATGAAACGCGCAGCTCGATCAGCTCGCGCTCCTGCTCCGGGGTCAGGCGTGCGAACGAATTGAGGGTGTCGATCACGCGCTTGTTGCCACTCATCGAAAGCGGCGCGTGGGCGGCGATCTCGGCGGCCAGCTCGACCGAGGCCGCCCCGAGCTCGGCATCGTCGACGACCTCGTTGACCAGGCCGATCTCCTCGGCTCGCTCCGCGGGGAGGTTGCGGCCTGTGAGAAAGAGCTCCTTGGTGCGCGGAACCCCGATCACGTCGATGAAGCGCTGCAGCCCAGTGTGGCCGTAGATCAGGCCGAGCTTCGCGGGCGGCATGCCGAGCTTGGCCCCGCGGGCGCAGATCCGCAGATCGCAGCAGAGCGTCAGCTCGAGCGCTCCGCCCAGGGCATGGCCGTTGATCGCGCAGAGGACCGGCCATGGGTGCGCGGCGACCGCGTCGAGGCCCTTGGCGAAGGGATGGGCGACGAGCGACTCCGCGTCGCGCTCGAAGCTCTCGTCCGAGAACCCGCCGATGTCGTATCCCGCAGAGAAGATCTGGCCGGCGCCGGTGAGGATCACGCAGCGAAGCTCGATCCCGCGGTCGAGCGAGGGCATCGCCTCGGCGATCGCGTTCAAGGTGTCGTGGTCGAGGGCGTTTCGCGATTCGGGCCGGTTGATCGTCAGCCGGGCGACCGCCTCGGCCGGGTAGTCCAAGAGCAGCTTGCTCCCAGCCAGTTCTTCAGCCATCCGGTCAGGCTATTCGAGGACGACAAGCACGTCGCCCTCGGAGACCGACTGGCCCTCCTCGCAACGGATCTCGGCGACCTTGCCGGGATCCTCGGCCTCGACCGGCATCTCCATCTTCATCGACTCGAGGATGACGACCGTGTCTCCCTCGTCGACCTGGTCGCCGACCCTGACCTCGATCTTCCAGACTGTGCCGGTGATATGCGCCTCTACGTCGGCCACGCGCCGGGACAATAGTCGGCCGTGACGCCGGAACCGGCGCGCGTCGTCATCGTCGCGGCGCAGAACGAGGCGGAGCGAATCGGTGCGGCGCTCGATGCCTTGGCCGAGACCCTTCCCGGCGCGCGGCTGATGGTCGCGGACGATGCCTCCACCGACGGCACACAGTCCGTCGCCATGACCCACGGCGCCTGGCTGGTGAGCAGGCGCCGCCCGCACGGCAAGGGAGGCAACGTCACCGCCACGGCCGAGGCCGCGGTCGGGGAGTTCGACGACGATGCCACGGCGCTGCTCTGCGACGCGGACCTCGGGGAGAGCGCGAGCGAGCTCGGTCCCCTGATCGAAGCGGTCGAGGCGGGGAGGTGCGATCTGGCGGTGGGACGGTTCGCCGATCCCGAAGGGGGAGGCTTCGGCTTCACGCTCGGCTACGGGCGCAGGGCCGTGGAGCGGCTCTGCGGGGCGAGGCTGGAGGCGCCGCTCTCGGGCCAGCGCGCGATGCGCGTCTCCGCGCTGCGAGAGCTGATTCCCTTCGCGGACGGCTGGGGCCTCGAGGTGGGCATGACGATCGACGCGGTCCGGGCCGGGCTCCGCATCGAGGAGATCGAGCTGCCGCTCAGCCACCGGGCCACGAGACGCACGCCCGGCGGCTTCCTCCACCGCGCCCGCCAGCTCCGCGACATCCGGCGCGCGGCGCGGAGTCGGGCTGGATAGCGTCCCGGCCGATGATCCTGGCCATCGACCAGGGGACCACGGGGACCACCTGCATCGTCTTCGACGAGCGGGGCCAGCCCCGCGGCCGCTCGTACAGCGAGTTCGAGCAGCACTTCCCGAGGCCGGGCTGGGTCGAGCACGACGCGGCCGAGATCTGGGAGGTGACGCGCCGCGTCGCCGTCGGCGCCCTCGCCGATGCGGCGGTGCAGGGCTCCGACCTGAAGGGGATCGGGATCACGAACCAGCGCGAGACCGTCGTCGCCTGGGACCCGGCCACCGGCGAGCCGGCGCATCGCGCGCTCGTCTGGCAGGACCGGCGCACCGCCGCCCGCTGCGATGAGCTCCGCGAGCAGGGTCACGAGGGGCTGATCCGCGAGCGGACCGGACTGGTGATCGACCCCTACTTCTCGGGGACCAAGATCGAGTGGCTGATCCAGAACGCCGGCCTTCCCGAGGGCGTGGTCTTCGGGACGATCGACTCCTGGCTCGCCTTCAAGCTCACCGGCCGCCACCTGATCGACTACTCGAACGCCTCCCGCACCATGCTCTTCGACATCCGCAAGCTCGGCTGGGACGAGGAGCTCTGCGGGCTGCTCGGGGTGGACCCAAGGGCGCTGCCCGAGCCTGTGCCCTCCTCGGAGGTCTACGGCACGACCTCGCTCTTCGGCGGTGAGGTGCCCGTCGCGGGAATCGCCGGCGATCAGCAGGCGGCTCTCTTCGGTCAGGCCTGCCAGCGGCCCGGTGAGACCAAGAACACCTACGGCACGGGCAGCTTCGTCCTGCTCAACACTGGACAGGATGCTCCCGAGCCGGGCGAGGGGCTCCTCACGACGATCGCCTGGGGCCTGGGCGGCGAGGTCGCCTACGCGCTGGAGGCCGCGGTCTTCGTCACCGGAGCCGCGGTGCAGTGGCTCCGCGATGGGCTCGGAATCATCTCCGAGGCGGCGGAGTCCGAGGCGCTCGCCGCCTCCCTCGAGTCGAACGACGACGTCTACTTCGTCCCGGCGCTCACCGGCCTCGGCTCACCACACTGGGATCCCTACGCCAGAGGGACGATCGTGGGCCTCACCCGGGGCTCCGGCAGGGCCCATCTCGCCAGGGCGGCGCTCGAGGCGATCGCCTACCAGACGGTCGATGCCGTCCGGGCCCAGGAGGCGGCCGCCGGCGAGAGCGTGCCCTCGCTGAAGGCCGACGGGGGCGGGGTCGCCAACTCCTGGCTGATGCAGTTCCAGGCCGATGTCCTCGGGGTCCCGGTGATCGTGCCCGAGGTGGCCGAGACGACCGCGCTCGGCGCCGCCTATCTGGCTGGCATCGCCACCGGCCTCTGGACCGTGGACCAGGTGCGCGAGATGTGGCGCGAGGCGGCCACCTACGAGCCCGCGATGCCCGAATCCGAGCGCGACGAGCTGATCGGCCGCTGGCGGGAGGCCGTGGCCCGCGCCCGCGGCTGGGCACGCGGTGAGTAGGGTTGATCCAGGGCGTAACCCAGACGTAATCCTGGGTAGGAATCAGCACGTACCGCCGTCTTCGACGGCGTTTTTTGTGAGGAAGAGATGCCTAAGGTGAACCCCAAGGACATGAAGCCGCAGGTCTACAAGGACCCGCGCCCAGCGGAGATGTTCACGCAGTACCACCGCAGCGCGCGCCGTGGCGTCGGCTGGATCTACGACTTCGTCCGGGTGATCCTGACGATCCCGACGATCCTCTTCTACCGGGCGCGGGCGATAGGAGTGGAGAATGTCCCGGCCACCGGCCCGGTGATCCTGGCGCCCAACCATTTCAGCCAGTGGGACCACTTCTTCGCCGCCGTGTACCTGCCGCGAAAGGTCCAGTTCATGGCGAAGTCCCAGCTGTTCAAGAACCCGGCGATCAAGTACATCTTCAAGCACGGCGGGGTCTTCCCCGTGAGGCGGGGACACCACGACGAGGAGGCGTTCACCACCGCGAACATCGTCCTCGACCGCGGCGGCACGATGCTGATGTACGCGGAGGGTGGCCGCTCGCGGACCGGCGACCTGGGGGAGCCGAAGCGGGGGATCGGCAAGATCGCGCTGGAGTCGGGCGTGCCGGTCGTACCCGTCGCGATCCACGGCTCCGCGCATGTCAGGGGCTGGAGGCGAATGCGGTTCCCCAAGGTGACGATCCAGTACGGCGAGCCGGTCACCTTCCCGGTCAACGCGGACCCCGGTCGCGAGGAGCAGCAGCAGGCCGCCAACCAGGTCTTCGATCGCGTCCGGGCGATGTACGTCGACCTGGAGGAGAACGGCCGCCGCGACGTCCTCAAGCGCCTGCGCGAGGGACTACCGGCGGCGTCCCCGGGACCGGATCCGGCCCGCCGCTACTCCTCGTAACGGGGCTCGAGCTTCTCCCAGAACTCCGGGTCGTGTCCCGGGACCATGAGCGCGTACGGGTAGGTGCGCCGGTAGGCCTGTAGCTCCCGCAGCGACCGCCGCCAGTTGTGCTCGTCGGCCATCATCACCGGCTCCCCGTCGCCCTGGAGCTGCTTCCAGTCGTACGCGGCGTCCCCGACGATGACGAAGTCGCGCTTAGGCAGGCGCAGGATCACCGATGTGTGGCCCGCGCTGTGGCCCG
Source organism: uncultured Solirubrobacterales bacterium (assembly GCA_963763985.1). Lineage (GTDB taxonomy): Bacteria > Actinomycetota > Thermoleophilia > Solirubrobacterales > 70-9 > DASUPK01. The sequence goes on from CAVXQO010000006.1 coordinate 4,534, forward strand.
GCGTGTAGATCAGCCGCACCGAGCCGTCCCCGAAGAGGTCGAAGCTCCGCCCGAACGGCCCGTACGACTCGACCAGCTCGCTGTCGAAGTCGACAGTGGCGTAGTCGAACGCATAGTCGTAGTGCGAGGGGTGATAGCCGCGCAGCAGCGGCAGCCTCCCGGTGGTGGCCGCCTCCCATTCGGTTGCGCTGAGCACGAACTGCGCGTCGGAGAAGACCTCGATCGCCGATGCGTGGTCCTCGTGCAGGTGGGTGAGCACGACGACCGCGATGTCCGACGCCTCCAGCCCGCGCTTACGAAGCTGCGAGACGACATCCTCGCCCTCCTTGACCGTGTAATGGCGCCCGGAGAAACGGCCCATGTTGTCCCGCGAATCTCGCACGATCGAGGGGTGGAGGCCCGTGTCGATCAGGATGTTGCCGGCACTCGGGTGACGGGCCAGGTAGGCGGGCACTGGCCGGGACTCCCAGGTCTCCGGCTTCGAGCCGACCCCGATGGCGCGCAGCCGGTTGACCGGGCCACGCCCGGCTCGATTGAAGAACGATGCCGGCCACAGGGCCTGGCCCGTGTGCAGCGGCTCCACGATCAGCGCAGCACCCTCGCTGCCTCCGGGGAGTGGCTCCTCGAGCGGAATCGGCTCGGCATTCACGCTCACGCGAGCCAGCTTATGCTCACGGCCTGTGAGTTCACGAATCTTCGCGCCCGGATTGCTGGACGGGAAAGTCTGCGTCGTCTCCGGGGCCGGCACCGGCCTCGGCAAGGCGACGGCTCTGGAGCTGGCCGGCCTGGGCGCCACGGTAATCGGCTGCGCCCGCCGGAGCGAGCCGCTGGAAGGCATGGTCGAGGAGGTTTCGGGGCGAGGCGGCAAGGCCGAGTTCGAAGCGCTCGACATCCGCGACGACGAGGCCGTCGACGCTTTCATGGACGGCGTCGTGGAGCGCCACGGCCGGATCGACGTGCTCGTCAACAACGCCGGCGGCCAGTTCCTGAGCCCGGCCGAGGCGATCACCCCGAAGGGCTTCAGGACCGTGATCGACCTCAACGTCCAGGGCACCTGGCAGATGACCCACGCCGCGGCGACCAAGGCGTTCATCCCGCAGGGCGAGGGCAAGGTGGTCAGCATCACCGTCTCCCCGCATATGGGGTTCCCGGGAATGGTCCACACCGGCGCCGCCAGGGCCGCGGTGGAGAACATGATGCGGACGCTCTCCGTTGAGTGGGCGCGTTTCGGGATCCGCCTGGTGGCGGTCGCCATCGGGCAGTTCGACACCGAGACCCTGCGCACCAAGTACCCGAAGGCGATCGTCGACAACGTCGCCGGCACTGTGCCGCCGGGAGGCTCGGGACGGAGGACGAGATGGCCTGGCTGATGGCCTATCTGGCCTCGCCGGCGGGCGACTTCTTCTCGGGCTGCGTGATCACGGTCGACGGAGCGCGAGACAACTGGTTCGGTGGCTGGCCGCCGGGCGGGGCCGCCGGCGAGGGGGGAGAGCCGCTCGCCGAGGAACGGCGGAAGGATTAGTTGCCCGGGGGCTGGAAGGCCAGCTCGCCGAGTCGGCGGTAGCCCTCCACGGAGGGGTGCTCTCCGTCCGCGGTCCACTCGGGCTTCATCCTTCCCGGGGCTGTCGGGCTCTCGAGAACGTCATGGAACGGGATGAGCGTGACGTCCTCCTCGTCGGCGATGCGGTGGATCCGGCGGTTGAGATCGGCGATCACGGCATCGGCCCATCCGTTGCCGACGTTGAGCGGCAGGACATCGGCGATCGCGACGTCCAGGTTGAGGCCCTTCGCTGTGCGGACCATGCCCCGCAGGTTGGCCGCGGTCGCCTCGACTGGGCGTCCCTCCCCGATGTCGTTGATCCCGCCCTGGACCACGACCCCGTCGACGCCCTGGGTGCACTGGTCGAAGCGCTGGATGATCTGGGCGGTGCTCTGCCCGCGCACCCCGCAGTTCCGGATCTGGAGGTCGGGGTGCTTCCGCTGCGCCCAGTACTCCCACTGGCTCTCGGGGTTGTCCCCGAAGCCGAGGCTTGTTCGCAGCCCAGGGTCGGGCTCAAAGCCGGGGTTGCCGGCGGTGATCGAGTCCCCGACGGCGGCGATCACCTCGTGATCGCCGCCGCTGCCGCTGCCGCTGCCGCAGCCCGCCGCCAGCAGCGCGGCCGCGGCGGCTGAGGCCAGGGCAACCCTCAGGAATACATGCCGACGAACTGCCCTCCGGTGCAGTTGATCACCTGTCCGTGCACGAAGTTGGACAGGGGAGAGCAGAGAAACAGGATCGGTCCCGCCGCGTCGGAAGGCTCCGCCGGTCGCCCGAGCGGGATCGTCAGGCGCGCCATCTGGCGCATCTGCTCGGGAATCCCGAGGGACACCTCCTCCTCGCTCTCGCCGGCGGCGTGCATCGTCTCGCCCTTCTCTCGCGCCTGGGTCAGCCGGGTCTCGACGAACCCGAAGGCGACGGCGTTGCTGTTGATCTTGAACTGTCCCCACTCCTTGGCGATCGTCTTGGTCAGCCCGGTGACGCCCGCCTTGGCGGACGAGTAGTTCGCCTGGCCGGCGTTCCCCATGGTGCCCGAGACGGAGGTGACGTTGACGATCTTGCGGAAGACCTCATCGCCGGCCTCGGCCTCCTTCTTGGCGGCCTCCCGCCAGCTGGGCGCTAGGGCGCGGATCATCCGGAAGGGGACGATCGTGTGGATGTCGAGCATCGCCTGGAACTGCTCGTCGGTCATCTTGTGGACGACCCCGTCCCAGGTGTAGCCCGCGTTGTTGACCACGGCATCGACCTGACCGAAGGCGTCTATCGCGGCGTTGACCAGCTCCTCGGGGATCCCGGGCTTGGTCAGGTCGCCCGCGAACACCGCGGTATCGCCGTCGATCTCCTTCGAGGCCTGCTCCGCCACGTCGCCGTCGAGGTCGTTGATCAGCACCTTGGCGCCCTCGCTGACGAACAGCTCGGCCGTGGCGCGGCCGATGCCTCGCGCCGAGCCGGTGATGATCGCGCTCTTTCCGTCAAGCAGTCCCAAGTTCGTTGCCTCCTGTCTGATGCTTCCTTATGTAGGGGGGCGGATTCTTACCCATCGCAACTGGGTCGCGCTGTCGCGCTACCCGAAGCGGTACGTGGCGATCCCGTGGGCGACGATCGTGCCCTCCGGATCGGTGACGCTCACCTCGCAGAAGCTGAGGCGTCCCCCGCGCTTGGCGACGCGGGCATCCGCGCGCAGACCGACGCCGCTTGCCGCCGAGGCGAAGTTGACCGAGAGGGAGACGGTCGAGCCCGCCGGGCTCTCAGGCACCTCGTCAGTCGCCCAGGCGGCCGCCATCGCCGCGGTGTCGATCAGCGCGCCGATCGCACCGCCGTGGACGACCTCGCCGATCGTCGCCAGCTCCGGCTTGAAGGGGAGCTCGAGCACCGCCTCGTCGCTGCCGATCGATGCCAGCCGGATCCCGAGCTGCGCCGCGTGCGGCGAGTTGGGAATGAACGCCTCGATGATCTCCCTGCGGGTGGGCGTCTCGTTCACATGCAGACTGTATGCGAATCTCGAATCAGAGCCCGAGCAGACCCGGGATCAGGGAGAAGGCCGAGCGCGGGTTGACGCCATGCTCCTCCTCGAACTTGTGCTGGAGGCGATCGTCGAAGAGGGCCAGCAGGAGCTCCTCCCGGCTCGAGCCGAAACTGCAGGCGGCCCGGTCGAGCGCCGACAGCGAGATGTCCTGGAGCGACCCGGTGATCCCCCCGGTGTCGGGGAGCTGGCGGTCCTGGCATGGGTCGCGGATCGGCACCGTCTCCTGGTTGGAGGCGGCGAAGACGGCGCCGTAGCCGGCAGCGGCGGCAATCGCCGCCGCCCCGGCTAGCGCCACAGCTCTGCGTGCGATCAGCGCGGCCGGCCCGAGGGCGCCGGAGAGCAGGATCAGAGCGGCGAGCAGCGCCAGGCCGGAGGTGACGATGAAGGTGGACCGGAAGGCGGAGCGGACGGCACCGGTGACCACGTCATCCAGCCGGTTGCCAAGACGGTCGAGCTCGGG
>CAVXQO010000007.1:0-24396 GCA_963763985.1 uncultured Solirubrobacterales bacterium
GCTCACCTGGATGCGCAAGATGGACGGCGTGGAGCTGATCGACCGCACGGACCGGGATGATGGCGACTTGGCGGCGGAGATCATCGAAAGGCTCGGCCCGACATGAAGTTCGAGAAGTGGACTGCGCTCGGCAACGACTACCTGATCATCGAGGCGGCGGCGCTGCCGTGGGAACTGACCCCGGAGCGGGTCAAGCGGATCTGCGACAGGCCGTTCGGGGTCGGCTCGGACGGGATCCTGCTGCTGATCCCGATCGAGGACCCGGCCTATGTCGCCGAGCTTCGGATCTTCAATCCCGACGGCTCGGAGGCCGAGCTGTCCGGAAACGGCGCGCGCCAGGCTGCGCTCTACCTGCGTCACAGGGGGTGGACCGATGCCGACGAGTTCGCGATCCTGACGAAGGCGGGGGAGGTCAAGCCGACGATCCGCACCGAGCGCGATTGCACCATGGACCTGGGTCGCGCCCGCACGAGCTCCCCCGATTTCCCCTCCGGGGGAGAGGACGGCATCGGCGAGCTCGAGGCGGGTGGGCGCACCTGGCGCTTTCAGCACGTCTCGATCGGCAACCCGCAGTGCGCGATCGCGGTCTCCGAGAGGGAGCGGAGGAGCTGGACCTGTCGACGCTCGGACCGGAGATCGAACACCACGAGCTCTTCCCGAACCGCACCAACGTCAGCTTCTTCGAGGAGCGGGGATCGCTGGTCCGCGCCCGGATCTTCGAACGCGGCGTGGGGGAGACCCTGTCTTCGGGGACCGGCGCCAGCGGAGCGGCTGTGGCCGCCTTCCTGAGCGGCGGCGAGAGCCCGATGAGCGTGGCGCTCGATGGCGGGCAGCTTCAGGTCGAGGTCAGCGACGAGCTCGACGTGCGGCTGACCGGTTGGGCCGAGGAGGTGTACGCCGGAGAGTTCAGCGAGCGGTTCACCCAGGTGCTGGGAGAGGTTCGCTCTCCGGCCCCCTAGTCTTCCGCGCTCGATGGCAGCCCCCACGAAGAAGAGAGGCCTGGCGGCCCCCTCCGAGCGCCTCGAGGCGATCCCGCCCTACATGTTCGCCGAGCTCGAGCGCAGGATCGAGGCGAAGCGCGACGAGGGCATCGACGTGATCAGCCTGGGGATAGGCGATCCCGACACGCCCACCTTCCGCTACGTCGTCGAGGCGATGCGCGAGGCGGTCGGGGACCCGAGCACGCAGAAGTACCCGAGCAATCGCGGCCGTCCCGAGTTTCGCGATGCGTTCGCGGACTTCTACCTGCAGGCGCTTCGGCGTCCAGATCGACCCCGTCACCGAGGTCATCCCGGCGATCGGCGCCAAGGAATGCATCTACAACCTCTGTTTCGCCTTCCTCGACCCAGGGGACGTCGCGCTCGCCTCGGACCCCGGCTATCCGGTCTACACGGGCGGGCCCGTCCTCGCCGGCGCCGAGGCGCTTCTGCTGCCGCTCCGCGCGGATCTCGGCTTCGCCCCGGATCTCGACTCGATCCCCGAGGAGAAGCTCGAGGCGGCCCGCCTGCTGTTCATCAACTACCCCAACAACCCCACCGGCGCAATCGTCCCCGAGGGCTTCTTCGAGAGGGTGGTGGAGCTGGCCTCGCGCCACGAGATCCTCGTCGTCCACGACAACGCCTACTCGGAGACCACCTACGACGGGTACGTTGCGCCGAGCTTCCTCGCGACGCCGGGGGCGAAGGACGTGGGCGTCGAGGTCTTCTCGCTCTCCAAGGGCTACAACATGACCGGTTGGCGCTGCGCGGCGATCCTGGGCAACGCCGAGGCGATCAAGACCTACTGGCGCCTGAAGACCAACGTCGACTCCGGCCTGTACGAGGCGGTCCAGCTCGCCGGCGCCGCGGCCCTGCGGGGCGGGGGCAAGGAGATCGACGAGATGTGCCGGATCTATCAGCGTCGCCGCGACCTGGTGGTCGAGGCGCTCCGGGACATCGGCGTCGAGGTGGAGACCCCGAAGGGCACGATCTACATCTGGGCCCCGGTGCCGGACGGGCACACCTCTGAGTCCTTCGCCGAGCTGGTGCTCGAGGAGGCGGCGGTGGTCGTCTCGCCAGGATCGATGTACGGCCCGAGCGGCGAGGGGTTCTTCCGGATCTCGCTGACCACGCCGGACGAGCTCCTCACCGAGGCGGTCCAGCGCCTGAAGACTCACCTCACCCCCTGAGCGGCGCCTCGTCGGCCGGAAACCCGTACGGTGGTCGCGGCGGGATTCTCGAGCGCGGGGGCGAATCGGCCTTTACCGGGGCCTCAGCTAAAGGCGCCAGGCTGTCGCGCCGAACCTTCACCTGATGAGCGAAATCGGACTCATACTCGCATTGGGCTGTGCCCTGATCTCGGGCGTGGCGCTGCTCTGCAAGCACCGCGGCGCGGTCAATGCCCCGGATGTCGCGATGCGCAGCCCGCTGCGCAGCGCGTCTGCCCTGTTTCGCTCTCGATGGTGGGCGATCGGCTTTGGCCTGGCGTTCCTCGCCTGGTGCCTGCACGTGGCGGCGCTCTCGATGGCGCCGCTGTCGCTGGTCCAGGCGGTGATCGCCGGAGGCCTGGCCATGCTGGCCATCCCGGCCCGGCGCTGGTTCGGCATCGCGGTCTGCAGGCGCGAGATGGCCGGTATCGGCCTCTGTGCGGCCGGTCTGGGCTTTTTGGCCCTCACGGCCGGGCACGCGCGTTCCGGGGATCGGATTCGACCCGGTGACGATGCTGGGCTTCCAGTGCGGGATGTTGACCCTCGGTGGCCTGCTCATGCTGACCTCGAGCCAGCGCGAGCCAACCGTCCAGAGCTCGGTGCTGATGGCCGTCGCCGCCGGCACGCTGCTCGGTGTCTCCGATGTCTCGCTCAAGGCGCTTGCGGAGCTCGTCCCCGCGCAGCCCCTGAGCCTGCTCAGCCCGTGGACCGTGACCGCGATCCTCGGCGGGATCGGCGCGTTCCTCGCCCTCGGGCGCGGGCTGCAGATCGGCGAGCCGGTCGCCGTGATCGTCGCCTTCTCGGCGGCAGCGACCCTGGCGGCCATCGCGGGAGGCATCGTCGTCTTCGGCGACCCGATGGGCTCCGACGCCCTGGCGGTCATCGGCCGCTCCCTTGCCTTCGTCGCGGTGGTCGGGGCGGCCGCTCTGCTGCCGATGGTCCCGCGGCGAGCCGATCGCAGCACCTCGGTCCGCCTAGTCTGGGGGAATGCGACGAGTCTCCGCGGCGCTTCTGGCCGCGCTGATCCTGTTGTCGGCCGACGGCCCGCCTGCCGCTGCCTCGCCGGCCGACCCCCGCCTCGCCGCGGTTCACGACTGGGCGTTCGGGCTCGGCCTCGACGCCAACGATCCGGGCGTGCTCGATTCCCTCTCGCGATACGACCTCGTCGTCGTTGACGGGGAGCAGACCAAGCCGGCCAGCGTCGCTCGGCTTCGTGCGAGCGGCGCGGTGGTCCTCGGCTACCTGAGCGTGGGCACGATCGAGCCGTTTCGCTCCTGGTACCGGAAGCTGAAGCCGTACGCACTGTCCGACCGCTTCAAGCAGTTCGGCGAGATCTACGCCGACGTCGACGCCCGAGGATTCCGTCGTGCGATCTCCCGCCTGATAGCTCCGCGGCTGCTGCGCAAGGGCTTCGACGGCCTCTTCCTGGACAACACCGACATGGTCGAGACCCACAAGCGCGAGCGACCTGGGATGAGGAGGCTCGTCCGCTCCCTGTCGGTCCTCGTACACGGTGGCGGGGGCCTGTTGTTCGCGCAGAACGGCGAGGCCTCGATCGGTCCTCTGCTGCGCTTCTACGACGGCTGGAACCGCGAGGACGTGACCTGGACCTACAGCTTCAAGCGACGGCGATACGTGCACCAGCCGCCCGCGGAGGTCGCGGGCGCACAGGCCGCGCTACGGCGGATCGGGGCAGACGGGCTCCTGGTCACCGCAACGGACTACACGGTGGCGGGAGACGAGGCCGCGGCCCAGGAGGCGGTGGCGAATGCCTGCTCCGCGGGCGCCCTGCCCTTCGTGGGCGACATCGGCTTGACGCGGCTGCCCGCGGCGCCGCTCGCCTGCGGGTCGCCCTGAGCGGCGCCTAACATCTGATCAGTGCAGAGAAACCGCAACGGGCGGCAGTCCGAGAGCCACTACGGCAACGGCTCCGCCGGCATCGTCAATCCTCGCGCCCGCCAGCGCGCCATCGCGGTCGGCATCGTTCGCGACGACGAGCACCGCGACGATCCCCTGGCGGAGCTGAAGGAGCTGCTTCGCACCGCCGGCGTCGCGACGGCGGGGGAGATGACGCAGACGCGCCCGCAGCCGGATCCCGACCGGTACCTCGGGCGCGGCAAGCTCACCGAGCTGAAGCGGGAGATCGCTGCGGCAGACGCCAACCTGGTCGCCGTGGACGACGAGCTGGTGCCGCGCCAGGAGCGCAACCTGGAGCAGGCGCTGGGCGTCCCGGTGATCGACCGCACCGCGGTGATCCTCGACATCTTCGCCGACCACGCCCACACCGCCGAGGGAAAGCTCCAGGTGGAGCTGGCGCAGCTGGAGTACAACCTCGCCCGCATGAGGGGGCTGTGGACCCATCTCGAGCGCCTCGGGGGCGGGATCGGCACCAGGGGCCCGGGCGAGTCCCAGATCGAGACGGACCGCCGCCTGGCGCGAGACCGGATCACATCCCTGCGCCGGCGCCTCCAGCGGCTCGAGCGCAATCGCGCGGTGATGCGCGCCGAGCGGGAGCGGGCCGTGATGCCGACCGTCGCGCTCGCGGGGTACACGAACGCCGGCAAGTCGACGCTGCTGAACGCCCTGACGGGCGCCGGCGTCGGGGTGGGGGAGCGCCTCTTCCACACCCTGGACCCGACGACCACGGGCCTTCACGCACGAGGGCCGGCGGATACTGCTCACCGACACGGTCGGCTTCATCCGCAAGCTGCCGCACGCCCTCGTGGAGGCCTTCAAGGCGACGCTCGAGGAGACCGTCCTGGCCGACCTGATCCTGCACGTCGTCGACGGATCCGAGCCCGAGGAGGAGCGGACGGACTCGATCTCCGCAGCGGACGCCGTCCTCGACGAGATCGGCGCCGGCACCTCGCCGCGGCTGCTGGTGATGAACAAGGTCGACCTGCTCGATCCGGACGCACGCCGCGAGCTCGCTCTCCGGCATCCCGGCGCCGCGCTCGTCTCCGCCGAAACCGGGGAGGGGCTCGATGAGCTGCGCTCCCGGATCGCGGACGCGATCGGCCAGGGATTCACCGAAGTCGAGTTGCTCGTACCCTTTGGCGCCGGTGAGCGTCTTTCGGAGCTTCACGAGATTGCTGGCGACCTCGAGCGGGAAGATCGCGAGGACGGGGTTCTCGTTCGCGCGCGACTACCTGCCGCCCTCGCCGATCGCTTCTCCGATCTTTCGGTCAACGGACGAGGAAGTCGATCTCGAGACCGAGTTCGCGCCGCCCGCGACTGAGACCGCGACGAACGGCGGCGACTCACTGGACGCGATCGTGGGGGGTGTGCCGACGGAGTACGCCCCTACATTTCGCGAGATGGAGGAGCTCAGCTTCGTCAAGCTCAGCGACAAGGCGACGCTGCCGACCCGGGCGCACGACAACGACGCCGGCCTGGACCTCTATGCGGCAGAGGCCGCGCGGATCGTCCCCGGGGCCAGGGTCAGCGTGGGCACCGGCCTCGCGGTGGCGATTCCGGACGGCCTGGCGGGCCTGGTCCTGCCTCGCTCCGGTCTCGCGCTGAAGCACGGCGTGACCCTGGTCAACTCTCCGGGGTTGATCGACCCCGGCTACAGGGGCGAGGTGCGGGTGCTCCTGCTCAACACCGACCAGACGATCGACTTCCACTGCAAGCCGGGCGATCGGATCGCGCAGCTGCTGCTCGTACCGATCGCGACCGCCAGCCCGATGCAGGCCGACGCGCTCGACTCCTCGATCCGCGGCGGCGGCGGCTTCGGTTCGAGCGGGGTCTAGCCTGCGGCGGCTGGCTGAAGGAGACCTGCGGGGCCTCGCGCTCCGCGGCGTCGCCGATCTCGAAGAAGGGCTTGGCGGTGAAGCCGCCCTGGTTGGCGATGATCGAGCCGGGGAACTGCTGGATCCTGGTATTGAAGCTCTGGACGTTCGAGTTGTAGATCCGGCGGGAGGCCTGGATCTCGTCCTCCAGCTCCGAGAGCTGGCGCTGGAGCTGCTGGAAGTTCTCGGTGGCGCGGAGCTCCGGATACTGCTCGGCCACGACGCGCAGGCCGCCCAGTGCCTGGGTTAGCTGGGTCTCCGCCTTGCCGGCCTCCTCTGGGCCGCTGGCCTGCATCGCGGCCGCGCGCGCCTGGGTGACCTTCTCGAAGGTCGACTTCTCGTGCGAGGCATAGCCCTTGACCGACTCGACCAGGTTCGGGACCAGGTCGTGCCGGCGCTTGAGCTGCACGTCGATGCCGCTCCAGGCCTCGTCGCAGCGGTTGCGCAGCTGATGATGCCGTTGCGGAAGAGGATGTAGCTCAGCCCGGCGAGCAGCAGCAGCGCGACGATGATGATCACGATGACCATGCGCTGATCCTATCCCGTTGAGGCCGCGCGCAGGGCCGAAGCATGAGCATCGGCCTCAAGCTCGTCGTCCAGCGGCTCGAGGTCGGGGAGGGTGCCCGTACGGCGCTCGATGGCCAGCGCGATCAGGCGGTCGGCAAGCCAGGCGTTCTTGGGGAGGAGCGGACCGTGCAGGTAGGTGCCGATCAGGTTGAGCCGCTTGACGCCCTCGTAGCCATCGCGGTCGTTGTTGCCGTGGCCGTGGAGAACGCGGCCCAGCGGCTCCGCGCCCGGGCCGAGGTGGGTGCGCCCGCCATGGTTCTCGAAGCCCGCGAGCACGCTCGGTCGCTCGCCCAGCTCCACCTCGATCGAGACGTTTCCGATCAGCCGCGGGCCGGGCTCGCGGACGGTCTCGAGGTCGGCTATCCCCAGGCCCGGGATGGATTGATCGCCCAGCTCGTAGCGATGGCCGAGGAGCTGATAGCCGCCGCAGACGGCCAGCAGGGCGGCGCCGTCCTCGACCGCCGAGGCGATCGCGTCGCGCTTCGTGCGCAGCATGTCCTCGGCCACGAGCACCTGGTCGCGGTCCTGGCCGCCTCCGATGTAGATCAGATCGTGGTCCGCCGGGCTCGAACCCGTCACCCGGGCCGGCCGCCGCGTAGCGGAAGGGGATGCCGCGCCACTCGGCGCGCCGCTGGAGGAAGAGGAGGTTGCCGCGATCCGCGTAGATGTTCATCTGCTCCGGGTAGAGCGCGAGCAGCCGCAGCTCCGGCGCGCCCGGGCTCATTCGGGTGACCTCCAGGAGGACGAGCGTGGAATCGGCCTCGTTCTCCCCGGAGCTGATCTGGCGCCTGCCGGCGGCGCGGAATCCGGCGTCCGCGCCCTCGCGCTCGAGCTCGTCCGGGCTGACCCGGTGGAGGATCTCATCGTGGACGGCGCGCTCCATCCGCCCCTCCGGGGAGACACGCTCGCGCAGGCGCCTGACGGTCAGGGACCGGTCGCCGACCTGGACCCAGAGGGGCTCGCTCGAGTAGACCCAGCCCTCCAGCTCGCGCATGTCGGGGAGGATCTGAGTCGAGGCGGCGCCGGAGCTCAGCAGGGTGGACTCGTCGACGAGCGTCAGGGCGAGCGTCCCCCCGGGCGCCATCAGCTCCCGGAGGCGGGCCAGCAGAGGGGGGCGATCGGGGGCATCGAGGACCTGGATCACGTGCAGCGGCCCGATCGCGAGCCTGGGCCGGGCCGGGAGCAGGAGCTCGGCGGGGAAGGAGAGGTCCCCAGCGACGACCGAGATCGAGACGCCGCGCTCTGCCGCCAGGCGCTCGAGCTCGGCCGCGAGCTCGGGGTCACGCTCCACCGCGATCACCTCATGCCCGTGCCCGGCCAGGTGGAGCGCGACGCGGCCGGCGCCCGCGCCGAGCTCGACGACGGGGCCGCCGCGCGGCCTCGGCGAGCTCGACCCAGAGCGGGCAGGTCGGCGCCGTAGGAGCCGAACTCGACCTCCTGCCAGATCGCGGGAGCCGTCATTGCCAGTAGTCCGCCGCGAGCCCGCGCTGCGCGAGCAGGGTCCGCAGCTCGAGCAGGGCGGTGTACGTGGGAAGGGCGAAGAGCCGGCCGGGGGCGGCTGAGACCGCGGCGTCGACGGACGCCTCGATGGGCTCCATGACCTCGATCGCATCCTGCGGCCAGCCCGCGTACTTGAGGCGGAGCGCCATCTCGGGCGCCCGTGTGCCCGCGCAGATCACGCGACGCACCCCCTTCGCCAGCAGCTCGAAGTCGGCGTCCCAGATCCAGGAGACGTCGCGGCCGTCCGCGATGCGGTCGTTGAGCGCGAGCCAGAGGTCGATGCCTCCGTTCGACGATTCGAGCGCGAGGGTGCGAAGGACCTCGTTGGCTCCGGCCGGGTTCTTGATCAGCAGGATCGACACGGGCTTGCCCGAGACCTCGATCGTCTCGACCCGGCCGAAGACCGCCCGCATCGATTCGAGGCCCTGGCGCACCTGCTGGAGCGGGATGCCCGAGCGAAGCCCCGCGGCGATCGCGGCCAGCGCGTTGTAGACGTTGTAGAGCCCGGGCAGAGGGAGCTCCAGCTCGAGCTCGCCCTCGGGCGTGGTGACTCGCACGCTCGAGCCCGAGATGCCGTGCAGCTCGATCTCCGTCGCCGCGATGTCGGGCGCCGGGCGGTCGGCGTGGCAGTTGGGGCAGATGTAGTGGCCCAGGTGCCCGACGAAGGCGCGCTCGTAGGAGTACGGCGCGCCGCAGCGGCGGCAGTGCTTCGCGTCGTGGGCGTGCTGGAGCTCCGGAAGCGCCTGGGTCGTGTCCTCGATCCCGAAGTAGGTGACGCCCGGGCGGCGGCGAAGCTCGCGGTCCCGGCCGAGGTCCGCGATCAGGGGGTCGTCGGCGTTGAGGGCGAACTCGCAGGATCCCTCCAGCTCGGCCACCAGGACCGCCCACTCGTCCGCTAGCCGCTCGAGCTCGCCGTAGCGGTCGAGCTGGTCGCGGAAGAGGTTGCCCAGCACCAGCAGGCGCGGGCGCAGGCGGGGCGCCACGCGCGGGAGCCAGGCCTCGTCGAGCTCGAAGAGGCCCTCGTCGCCGGACTGCTCGAGCAGAGCCGTCGCCACGCCCCAGTGCATGTTGGAGCCCGCTCGGTTGTGGATCGGCTCGCGGCCGGCGGCGTGCAGGATCCCGGCGATCATGCCCGCCGTGGTGGTCTTGCCGTTGGTCGAGCTGACGACGATCGAGCCGCGGTCGAGCCGGGAAGCGAGCCGGTCGATCGCGTCCGGCGCCATCCGGACGAGCAGGCGACCGGGCAGCGTCGTGCCGCCGCCTCGTCCGCTGGCGCGGCTCAGGCTCCCGACTGCCTTGGCGAGGCCGCGCTTGGCGGCGAACAGGGCGCTCATGGCGCCAGCAGGTTAGGGGCCTGCCGCGCCGGGGATCGCGTCAGGCGGGCCCGCCGAGCGGGCCCGCGGGCGCGATCACCCGCAGGGCGCGCGGCAGCACGCGGATCGTCGCGGGCAGGTCAGCGAGGTGCTCGCCGTCGGCGTAGATCGCGAAGTCCTCGTCGGCGCTCACCTCGACCTCGGCGCCGCGGAGGACGGTGATCTCCTCGTTCTCGATCTGGGTGCCCTTGAACACCTGGGGCAGGCTCTTGAGGAATCGCAGCTTGCCGGTGTGCGCGGTGAGCACCACGTCGAGCAGGCCGTCATCGAGCTCGGCGTTCGGCGCCACGAACATGCCGCCGCCGTAGGCGCGGCTGTTGGCAACCGCGACCGAGTATCCGAAGCACTCGGTCCGCTCGCCGTCCACGGTGACGGTGAAGGTGTGCGGCTTCCAGGCGGCCAGGGTGCGGAGGGCGGCGTACGCGTAGACGAGGTTGCCCTTGACGAAGCGGGCCTCGTTGGCGATCCGGTTCGCCACCGAGTCGAAACCGAACGAGGCGATGCAGAGGAAGCGCCTGTCATTGACCACGCCAACGTCGATCTCGCGCTCGTGCCCGTCGGCGAGGACCGAGACGGCGCCGGCCGGCTCGTTCGGGATCCGCAGCACGCGGCCCAGGTCATTGCCGCGACCCCCTGGGAGGATCCCCATCGGCGTCCCGGTCTGGGCGAGGGCGCCCCCGACCTGGCCGACCAGGCCGTCGCCGCTCATCACCACGGGGATCTCCCCGTCCTCCGCCGCCTGGCGGGCCTCGCCGATGCCGTGCTCGAGGCTCTCGGTGCGCACAACCCGGTAGCGGACGTCGCGGCGCTGGAGCTCGCGCTCGACCTCGGGCAGGAGCTTCAGCGTCCGTCCGCCCGCCGAGTGCGGGTTGACGAGCAAGCAGGTGGCGACGGTCGCTCGCTGATCCGGTGAATCTAGTTGCGGCGCGGGTCAGGAGGCGCGGCGGGCAACAAGGTACGTACCGTCGGCTGCCTCGCCGGTCTCGAAATGATCGAGCCCGGCCTTGCGGAAGCCGCGCCTGAGCACGCTCTCGGGGGTGTAGAAGGGCGTCTGCGGCCCCCAGCTGGCGGCGATGACCGCGAAGCCGCCGGGACGCAGGACGCGCGCGATCTCTGCGAAGAACGGCGGCATGTTGAGCTGGGCGACCAGGTCGAACGAATCGTCGTCGAACGGCAGATGCGCTGCGTCGGCGACCTTGAACGCGACCCGTCCCTCCGGGTCCAGGCCGATTCGAGCCTGGGCCCTGCGGATCATCTCGCCGGAGATGTCGACGCCGCGCACCCGGGCGTGGGGGAACTCGCGCGCGATCAGGAGGGCGCCGTCGCCGAGGCCGGTGCCGATGTCCAGCGCGCGTTCCGGCTCCGGGCGCACCTGAAGCAGGGCGGCCGCCAGGGGCGCCAGGTGGGCGGGCGAGCCGGCGGTCGTGCGCTCCTCCCAGCCCTGCGCGTGACGGTCGAAGAAGCTCCGCATCGGGCGCGCGGATCAGCGGCCAGCTCGCCGGGAACCTGGCGACGAGGGCGTTCAGGGCGCGCCCGATCACGAATCGAGCCTGCATGCGGCGATCATCGCAGGCGCCGGGAGTAGGCTTGGGCGCCTTGAGCGTGGGGCGGACAGCGATCGCGGCCTCGCTGTCGCTCGTCGTGATGGCGGGATGCGGCGGCGGGGGAGAGCAGAGCTCGAGCGTGGCCCTGCCCGCCGGCTGCGGCCAGGTCAGCGCGCCCGCCCCGAAGCAGGTGCACCTTGCCCGGCCGACGGAGACGCTCCATGGCCGGGCCACGGCGACCGTCGAGACGAGCTGTGGCAGCTTCGGGATCGCGCTCGACGTCGCGCGGGCGCCGAAGACGACGTCCTCCGTTTGCCTATCTTGCTCGCCAGGGTGCCTACGACGACACGCTCTTTCACCGAATCGTGCCGGGCTTCGTGATCCAGGGTGGCGACCCGACGGGAACCGGCGCCGGCGGTCCCGGATACTTCGTCGATGAGCCGCCGCCGGAGGATCTCTCCTATACGCGCGGGATCGTCGCGATGGCCAAGAGCCCGGTTGAGCCGCCCGGGCGCTCGGGGAGCCAGTTCTTCGTGGTGACCGAGGCCGATGCGGGCCTGACGCCGGACTACGCGCTGCTCGGCCACGTGACGAGCGGCTTCGATGTGGTGCAGCGGATCGAGCAGCTCGGCACGCCGAGCGGCAAGCCGAAGGCGCCGGTGCTCATCCGGCGCGTCACGATCCAGGGCGGCTGATGGCGAAGCTCCGCGTCGGGGATCAGGCACCGGAGTTCGAGCTCGAGGGCACCAGCTCTCAGGGCTCGCAGACCTATCGCCTGCGGGACTTCCGCGGCACCGGCGTGATCCTGGCGTTCTATCCGGGCGATTTCACGCCCGTCTGCACGAGGCAGTTCTGCTCCTACCGCGACGACGGCGATCGGCTCGAGGCGCTCGGCGTTCCGATGGTGGGGATCTCTCCGCAGTCCGTCGAATCCCACGAGCGCTTCGCGGACCGGCACGGCCTGACGGTGCCGTTGCTCTCGGACCCGGGCAAGCGAGTCGCCCGCTCGTATGGCGTCCTGGGGCCGGCCGGGTTCATCCGCCGCGCCGTCTTCCTGCTGGACGGCGACGGCGTGCTGCGCTACCGGCACGTCGCCCTCTTCGGCCTGCGCTATCAGGACGTCGGGGACCTGGAGCGGGCCGTCTCCCAGCTCATCTGACGTTGGCGTCCGAGCGCCTGGAGCCGAGTCCCTTCGAGGTGTCGTCCACGGGCGTCGAGCTCTCCGGCGAGGAGGTGGGGGAGGGAGCCCCGGTCATCCTCCTGCACGGGCTGACGGCGACCCGGCGATACGTCCTCCACGGGTCGGTTGCGCTGGCGCGCCGCGGGTACCGGCTGGTCTCCTACGACGCTCGCGGCCATGGAGAGTCGTCTCCGGCGCCCGAGGGGAGCGGGTACGGCTACGAGGCGCTCACGGACGATCTGAGGGCCGTGCTGGCGGAGCGCGCGCCGGGCGCGCAGCCCGTCCTCGTGGGGCACTCGATGGGGTGTCACACCGCGGTCGCTCACGCTCTCGACCACGCCGACGAGGTGGCGGCGCTGGTCCTGGCTGGGCCCGTGGTACTCGGCCTTCCGGCAACCGAGGAGAGACTCGCGTACTGGGATCGCCTCGCCGATGGCCTCGAGCGAGGTGGCGTCGACGGCTTCATGGAGGCGTATGAGGCTTCTCTCGAAGCAGCCCCAGACTGGACGGAGACCGCGCGTGCGGATCACCCGCCAGCGGATGCAGCTCCACCGCCACCCCGAAGGCGATCGTCCGGGCGCTGCGAGAGGTTCCGCGCTCCCTTCCCTTCGAGGGGCTCGAGGAGCTCGAGACGCTCAACGTCCCGGCGCTGGTGGTCGCCAGCTACGACGAGGCCGATCCCGGCCACCCATACGCGATCGCCGAGGCCTGGGCCGAGCGCCTGCCCGCGGGCCGGCTTGTCAGCGAGGAGCCGGGCAAGTCGCCGCTGGCGTGGCAGGGAGGCAGGCTGTCACGCGCGATCGGCGATTTCCTCGACGAGCCGCGGGTGCGGGAGCGGCAGGGAATAGGCGCTCCTCGTATATTTGGGGTGTGGGAGAGGACGACGGCTATCCGATCCACTACTCGGCCGTGACGCGCGGCACGCCCGTCTATGCATCCGACGGGCAGCAGGTGGGCGTCGTCGACGAGATGGTCGACAACTACCGGGAGCGGATCCTGGACGGCTTCATCATCGAGACCACCAACGGCGACCTGCGCTTCGTCGATGCGCCGGAGGTCGCCCGCACCGCCGAGCGGGCGGTCCGTCTGACGATCGATTCCGCCGCGTGCGCTGAGCTGCCGACGCCCGAGAAGGGCGCCCCGGAGTTCACCCCCCGCCGCAGCGGCCGCCTCGGCAAGCTGCTCGGCGGCAACTGGCGCCGCCGCTAGGCGCCGAGATCTGCTTCTTGAGGCGGTCGGCGTTGCGGAGGCGTACCCCTCCCAGTCGTTGTTGAAGTACGCGTAGACCTCGGTCTTGCGTCGCCACTGGGCGATGCGGCGCGCCCAGGTGTCGATCTCGGCGCCCGAGTAGTTGCCGCCTCGGCCGCGGTTGCCGCGGTGAAAGCGGATGTAGGTCCAGTCGGCGGTTCGCTCGAGCGTCTGGAACGGGCGGCTCGGATCGTCCCCGATCACGAGCGCGACGCCGTGGTCGCGCAGCAGGCCGTAGACCTCGCTCGCGAACCAGCTGGGGTGACGGAACTCGAAGGCATGCCGGCCGTCGGGCAGCGCCGCGAGGGCGCCGGAGAGCCGCTCGTCGTCGCGCTGGAAGTTCTCGGGCAGCTGCCAGAGGGTGGGCCCGAGCTTGTCGCTCTCAGCCAGGGCCTGGAGCGGCTCGTAGAAGCGCTTGACGTAGCGGTCGGCGATCTTCAGGCGCTTCACGTGGGTCAGGTAGCGGCTCGCCTTGACGGCGAAGACGAAGCCCGGAGGGCTCTGCTCGGCCCAGGCCTCGACCCCCGTGGGGGAGGCCAGCCGGTAGAAGGTGCTGTTCACCTCGACGGTGTCGTAGCGCTCCGCGTAGTGGGAGAGCCAGCGCCGCTGCGGCAACCCCTTCGGGTAGAGGCGCTCGCGCCAGTGAGGGTAGGCCCAGCCGGAGCAGCCGATGTGAACGGGCCGGCCTGTCAGCGCGCGCCGTTGCGGTGCAGCACCAGAACGGCGATGTCGTCGCGCGGCTCGCCGCCATGGCGCTTGATCGCGGCCTGGGCGAGGCGCTCCGCGATCTCGTCCGCGCTCTTGCCCGCGGACTTGCCGACCTCCTTGGCGAGCCATTCCGGATCGTCGCCGTTGCTCCGATCGCGAACGTCGAGCATCCCGTCCGTGTAGAGGATCAGCGCATCGCCGACCGCGAGGGTGGCGTCGGTGTCGGCCAGGACGGGGGAGGGGAGCGCGCCAAGCAGGGTCCCGGGCTCGCCGACCGAGTCGACCCGGCCACCCTTGCGGAGGATCAGGGGAAGCGGATGTCCGCCGAGGGCGACGGTGAGATGCGCGAGGCCGCGGCCGTTGGACGGCGCCTGGATGCGGGCCAGCGCCGCGGTGCAGAAGCGGAAGTCGGCGCGCTCGGAGGTGATCGAGTCGTGCAGCGTCCGCAGGACCTCGCTGGGCGCGCTGTCCGGTGAGGATGCCGTCCGGACGGTGTACCGGGCGAGGGCCGTCAGCGAGGCCGCCTCGGGGCCCTTCCCGCAGACGTCGCCGATCACGGCGGTCCAGCTCCCGGAGCCGCTGCGGAAGACGTCGTAGAAGTCCCCGCCGACCTCGTATGCCTCGCCGGCGGCGAGGAACCGCGAGGAGGCCTCGAAGCCCGTGATCTCCGGCAGCGACCGCGGCAGGAGGCTGTGCTGGAGGACCGACGCGATGTGGGACTGCTGCTCGTGCAGCCGGGCGTTGTCGAGGGCAAGCGCCGCCCGGTCGGCGAGTCGCTTCGCCGTGCGCCGCGCCGTCTCGTCGAAGGCCTTCGCCGGGCGCATGATCCACAGGGTCAGGGCGCCCAGCACGGAGCCGCGCGCCCCGAGCGGGAGCACGATGCACGACTTGAAGCGGTGCGTGCGAAGCAATTCCCGCTCGTTCTCGCGGGTGGTGATCTCCTCGATGTCCTCGTCGGTGAGCTGATCCAGGTCCGCGGCGCGGCCGGTGCGGATCACCTCGGCGACGGGATGGGGCCCGTGGGGATCGATCGGCGTGGTGGCCCGCAGGTTGACGAAGAGGTCGGCGACCTCCGTGCCGCTGCCGCTGGCCGCGACCCGCTCGATCGACCCGTCAGGGGCGAGCATGTCGACCATCGCCACATCGCCGAGGCTGGGCACGGCGAGCTCGGCCAGATGCTGGGCGCGCTGCCTGCGGTCGAGCGCGTCCTCCATCAGGGCACCCGCCTCGGCGAGCAGCTCGGAGGCGGCCTGCTCGCGATTCAGGTTGACGCGCAGGCTGGCGACCCAGAGGCCCGCCAGGTCTCCGGCGATCACCGTCACCACGGCGATCAGGTACTGGGCGGTGCTGACGTCCTGGTGCCAGAGGATCGAGAGGACGGCGAGAACCAGGCAGAACGAGCCGACCACGGCCGTCTCGGGCAGCGACGCGCTCATCGCCGCGATCACCGGTGGGATCGCCAGCAGGCCGATCAGGACCGCGTCGGGGCCGGCCAGGCCGTCGAGCACGGCGATCGCGCTCGCCACGAGCATCGCGATGAGCACCGGGCCCGAGAGCTCCTGCAGGCTCGCCAATGTCGGTGGCGGACTGATCAGCTCCCGATCCCTGAGAGGCATGCACCAATCGTAATTCCGTATCGCCAGAAATCGGTAAAACCCACGAAATGGACTCCAAGCCGCCAACGGAGGGATGGGATGCGATCCGGCGGACCCGGCTCGCCGCCGAGCGCACGGAGCTCGCCTGGTGGCGGACGGCCCTCACCTCGATCGCCGTCGCCGTCGGCGTGGGCCGCGTCGTCCCCGAGCTGAGCGGCACGACGACCGAGTGGCCCTACGTCGTCGTCGGGATCGGCTGGGCGCTCTATTCGGTGTCCCTGTTCGGCTACGGCTCGATCAGGTCGCGCAGGGTGGAGCAGGCGGTGGATCGCGGAGAGATGATCCAGAGCTCGCGGATCGAGTCCCGCTGGCTGATGGCGGCCGGCGTCATCCTCTGCCTGGCGACCGTCGGCCTGATCGCCGCATCGGCGTGACGAGCGACCGTCGCATCAGCAGCCGCGGTTGCGGCCGATTGGCGCGCCGTCCTCGCTATCGCCTAACCGGTCGATAGGTACGTAGATCGGCGAGGTCCCTGCGACATTCGGCAAGTTCCGCCCGCACCGCTGAACGTGGAGCATCGGATGCGAAGCTGAGAACCGAGCGTCGCCACACCGTGTATTCGGCCGCCGAGCGACCTCGCGGACCGTTGATGTCGAGGAGGTCAATGATCTTCTGGAGGCCATGTGTGTCCCTCGACGATCCAGTCCACACACGGGTTCTTCCCCTTGCTTCGCATTTCGTAGAGCCTCCCGACGCCGGTATGACGACGAATCGCCTCGAGAAGCTGCCGGTCATCAGCCCGCATAGTTATGTGAACTACCGGCAGAAATCCAGCGCCGTTACGCACGATCGCAAGCGATCCCTCGGCGGACAGGAGTCCAGCGAAATACGGCCCCCAGTCGGAGAGTGTCAGCGTTTCCGCCGGACTTGGACCTGGGAGACTCAGGTCGAACTGACGTGTCTCTGAGAGTTCGACCTTGAAGTCTCGTAACGGCGACCAGTCACGTCTCTGATATCGCGTTACGCCTTCGCCGATCCACCAGCACACCGCGGACCGCCAAATCGAGAAGTCTCTTGCTTTCCTGCCGCGAAGTGGATGGACCGTGAGGAGCTCGACCAGCCGCAAACAATCGGATTTGGCGACGACCGTCCAGCATCTCTGAGGCCGTGAGCCTCGAGAGGCGGGCCTCTGACCGACTCGACCGATCGCAGTTGAGGATGCGAGCCAATTCAGCAGTTCCGCGTCATCGTCCCGGACAACAAGGCTCATGTGGCACCGGTGATTTGTGTTCCGAGCCTGTTTGCTGATGTTGAAGGAGCCTTCGCCTTCAATGAAGCCGGCGAGAAGCCTCCGTCAGCGGGCGTCAAGACGGGGTATCCGTTCGGCGGCCGCCGTCCAGTTGTGCTGCCTTTAGGACGTGCCACGCTCTAAGCGTGGCGGGCGCCCCGGACGAACATATGTTCGCTCGTCGTGCCCAGGTTTACATACCTCCCGTTCCCGTGCATTCCCTACGCACGGGTGCGACCCCGTCCGGTCAACCGTGTGGAATCGAAGGCGATGAGGCAATCCCCCACACATCTGCCGCGGCGGGTGCTTTCGGCGACGGTGACGGCCGGCACCTCGTGCGTCGCCTGCGGATCCCGCGACGACCTGGTCGCGCACCACAAGATGCCGCGGCGCTACGGGGCCTCGACGTGATCGAGAACCTCGAGCCGATCTGCCGCAGCTGTCATCCGAGGGTCGAGCAGGAGGCTGTTGCCCAAGCCAAGCTCGAGTGGGAGAGGCCCGACTGGCCCGGCCCGGCTCGTTCCCGGCGTGCGCCGTCTCGCCTCATCCGGCCCTACTGAGGCCCGCCCCCCGGCAGCCGGAGCCCTAGACGGTCCCCTGGTTGTGCGTTCCATTCAGCACGGGCCCAGGGACAGGTAGGCGACTCACGGCGCCAACCTACCCGACTCCTAGCCGGCGAGGCAACGGCGCACCGCGTTCGATCCGCCGCTGAGCCTGGGCGGCTGAATACGGCCACGACGTTCTCGGCGGAGATGACCCGGTCGGCCGCATTCGCCGTCGAGGGGGCGAAGCTGCGCAGGGAGCTCCGAACGTCCGCCGCGGTGGCTCTCGCCCGGCTCGCGCTTCGCTGAATGACCAGGTCGATGGAGACGCCGTCCGTGGTCTGGGCCGTGAAGTCGGCGGCGTAGATCGGTACGTATCCCTTCGATCCATCCTGTGCCGCGCCCGAAGGCTGCTGCCGGATGTTGGCGTTTGCGAGGCATTCCCGCAGCCCGGTCTCGTTGAGGAGGCTGTTATTTACGCCGCCGCCACATCCGCCCAACAGCGAGGCAAAACCGATCCAGGCGAGCGCGCCGAGGCGTCGGTTCACGGGGAAAACCTACCGTCAGGGGCAGCCGGCAAGCCGTGATTTGTACTGACAGGATCTGCGGATGCGCCCGGATGTTCACCATATGGGCCGTCGCGTAGGGTGATGGCCTGCATCCGGATCCCCCGGCCAACGGCACCCGTTTTAGCGTCCAGCACGTTGGCCAACCCGGCGAGGCGGCCTTCATCCCCCTGGGGTCGCCTCGCCGGTCCTTTTTTCGGTGTCCATCGACGCCTGGGAGCAGGTGTGCGAGGCGCGGCGTCCGCCAGAATCCCACTATGAGCAGCGATCCAGCGGCCGGCGTTGGAATTCTGACCGCCTTCGCCGCGGGGATCGTCTCGTTCCTCTCCCCCTGCGTCCTGCCTCTGGTCCCGGGCTATCTCTCCGCCGTGACCGGCGTGGCCGCGGCCGACCTGGAGCAGGCGAACTGGCGCCGGGTGATCGTTCCCAGCCTCCTGTTCGTGTCCAGCTTCTCGGTGATCTTCATCCTGCTCGGCCTCGGCGCGACCGGGATCGGCAGCGCGCTTCAGCAGCACCAGCTGCTGCTCGACAAGATCGCGGCCTGGCTGATCATCGCCATGGGGCTGTTCTTCATCAGCGCGCTGTTCATCCCGCAGCTCAATCGGGAGTGGCATGTCGAGGGGTTGCTGGAGCGGGCCGGGACCGGCGGGCCTCTCGTCGCCGGGGCGGCCTTCGGGCTTGCGTGGACCCCGTGCATCGGGCCCACCCTCGCCGCGATCCTCGGCGCTGCCGCTCTATCCGGCTCGGCCCTCCATGGAGCCCTCCTGCTGGCCGTCTACTCCGCCGGCCTGGCGATCCCGTTCCTGCTCACCTCGGTTGCGTTCAGCCGGATGACGACGGCCTTCGCCGTCGTCAAGCGCCACTACCCGCTGATCATGGCGATCGGCGGCGTAATCCTGGTGGCGTTCGGCGTCGCGATCCTGACCGGCTGGTTCGACACGTTCAACCGCTGGGCCCAGGACCTCCTCGACAGCCTCGGGATCAACTTCTCGGCCAACGTCTGAAAGCGCACTGGCTGGCTGGCCAGTCGCCTGACTACACTCCCTCCCGCCCATGTCCGCCAAGCCCACCACCTGCGTGATCGGCGCCGGCATCAGCGGCCTCACCACCGGCAAGGCGTTCTCCGACTGGGGCCTTCCCTACACCTGCTTCGAGGCCAGCGACGACATCGGCGGCAACTGGTACTTCGGCAACCCGAACGGGGCCTCCTCTGCCTATCAGTCGCTCCACATCGACACCTCGCGCGACGGGGTCTCGTTCCGCGACATGCCGATGGGTCCCGACGAGTACCCGGACTACCCGCACCACACCCAGATCCTCGGCTACCTGCACCGCTACGCGGACGCCTTCTCGCTGCGGGACCGGATCCGCTTCTCCTCGCCCGTCGAGCACGCCGAGCGCAAGCCCAGCGGTGGCTGGTCGATCCGGCTCGGCGACGGCTCCACCGAGGAGTTCGACTTCCTCGTGGTCGGCAACGGCCATCACTGGGACCCGAGGTTCCCCGACTTCCCGGGCAGCTTCGACGGCGAGACGATCCACTCCCACCACTACATCGACCCGCAGACTCCGCTCAACATGGCCGGCAAGCGGGTCCTCGTGGTCGGGATCGGCAATAGCGCCGTGGACATCGTCTCGGAGCTCTCGCGCAAGGGAGTCGCCGAGAAGGTCTTCCTCTCGACCCGGAGCGGCGCCTGGGTGATGCCGAAGTACTTCATGGGCCGCCCGATGGACACGCTGGTGAAGATCAACCCGCGCCTCCCGCTGAAGCTGCAGCGGCGGATGGCGCGCATCCTTCCGCGGCTCGCCTCTGGGCGAATGGAGGACTTCGGCCTCCCCCACCCCAACCACAACTTCCTGGAGGCCCATCCGACCGTCTCCAGCGAGCTGCTCCTGCGGCTCGGCTCCGGGGACGCGGTGGCGAAGCCCAACGTCCAGGAGCTCGAGGGCGGCAGCGTCCGCTTCGAGGACGGGAGCACGGAGCAGATCGACGTGATCGTCTACGCCACGGGCTACAAGATCACCTTCCCCTTCTTCGACGACGAGTTCCTGTCGGCGCCGGAGAACCGCTTCCCGCTCTACAAGCGGGTCTTCAAGCCGGGGATCGACGACCTCGCCTTCGTCGGATTCGCCCAGACCATTCCGACGCTCTTCCCGTTCATTGAGCTCCAGTCCAAGCTGGTGGCTCGCTACGTGGGGGGCGACTACGCGCTGCCCTCCGCCAGCGAGATGGAGGAGACGATCCGGCGCGACCAGCAGATCCACTCCGGCCATTACGCGGATCGCCCGCGCCACACGATGCAGATCGAGTGGTACACGTACGAGCACGACATCTGGACGCGCGAGATCCCCGCCGGACGGGAGCGCGCGGCACAGGGGATGGCGCCGAAGCTCGCGGGGCGCGTGCTGACGGCGGAGGCCGCAGCTGCCTGAGCGCACGAGACGTCTCCTTCCCGAGCCACGGGGAGACCTGCGCCGCCTGGCACCTGGTCGGCGAGGGCGACGCCTTTGCCGGCGAGCGGGGCCGCCCGTGCGTCGTCATGGCTCACGGCATCGGGGGCACTCGCGATTCGGGCCTGCTCCCCTTCGCCGAGGCCTTCGCCGACGCCGGGCTCGACGTGTTGCTTTTCGACTACCGCTGCTTTGGCGATTCGACCGGCGAGCCGCGCCAGCTCGGCTGGCCCCCGCGCCACCGCGAGGACTACGTCGCAGCCGTCGAGTTCGCCCGCGGGCTGGGCGGCGTCGACCCGGACCGGATCGTTCTCTGGGGCACGTCCTGGTCGGGAGGCCATGCCGTGTACGTCGCCGCGGACGATCCGCGGATCGCGGCAGTCATCTCCCAGACGCCCGACCTCGACGGCCTGAGAACGCTGCGGGAGATCTCCCGCTACGCCAATTGGGGCCAGCTGGCCCGCGTGACCTGGGAGGGCCTCAAGGACGCCGCGGGCGCAGTGCGTGGGCGCCCGCCCCACATGATCCCCGTGGTCGCCCCGCCCGGCCAGGTTGCGGCGATGGGCAGTGAGGATGCCCAGGCGGGCTATGAGTCGATCGCCGGTCCCACGTGGCGCAATCAGATCTCCGCCCGAGCGGTGCTGGCCGAGAACCTGAACCGTCCGATCAACAGGATCGAGGACGTCCGCTGCCCGATCCTGGTTCAGATCGCGGACCGCGACACGGTGGCTCCCCCGCCCGGCGCTCGGGCCGCCGCCTGGCGCGCGAAGGGCAAGGTCGAGGTTCGCGAGTACCCCTGCCTCCACTTCGACATCTACCTCGGCGAGTGGCGCGAGCGCTCGATCGCCGACCAGCTCCACTTCCTGCGGCGGCACCTCGGCGCCTCCGAGGCCCGCGTGCCGGCCCCTCTAACCTCAGAGACGTGATCAGCGACGTCTCAGAGCAGGAGTTTCAGGCCAAGGTCATCGAGCGGTCCAAGCAGGTGCCGGTGGTCGTCGACTTCTGGGCCGAGTGGTGCGGGCCGTGCCGGACCCTGGGGCCCGCGATCGAGGACGCCGTGCGGAAGCGAAACGGCGAGATCGAGCTCGCCAAGCTCGACACCGACCGTAACCCGGACATCGCGATGAAGTACGAGATCGCGAGCATCCCGGCCGTCAAGGCGTTCAAGGACGGCAAGGTCGTCGCGGAGTTCATCGGCGCCATCCCGCCAGCCCGGATCGAGGCATTTCTGAACGAGATCGTCCCCTCCGAGGCCGATCGCCTGGCTGAAGCCGGCGATGAGGCTTCGCTCCGCAAGGCGCTGGAGCTGGACCCACGCAACGCCGCGGCCGCGGTCGGCCTAGGCAGGATCCTGCTCTCGCGAGGCGAGGCTGATGAAGCCTCCGAGACGCTCAAGCCCTTCCCGACACGATTTCCTCGCGGACGGCCTCGCCGCCCGCGCGGAGCTGTCCGCGTCAGGGAACGGTGCCGGCGCGGACGAGCTTCAGACCGCCTTCGCGGCCTGGGACGAGGGCAATCCCGATGAGGCGCTCGAGCAGCTGCAGTCCGTCCTCGCCACCGAGCAGGACCCGGAGCGCAAGGACCTCCTGCGCCGGGTGATGGTCGCGATCTTCACCGAACTGGGAGCGGACCACCCGCTCGCTCGAGAGCACCGCCGCCGTTTGGCGGCCGCGCTCAACTAGGTCGGCGGCTTCTCCATCGGGCCGCTCGGCACGGCGACCTCGATGGGGATCCCCAGGGCCTCGGCCTCCTCGATTCCCTCGCCCTCCTGGTCGCGAGAGCAGATGATGCGGAAGGCGCCGGTGCCGAGCTCGGGGTCGGCGACGATCGGCAGGCCGCGGATCTCCTCCCAGCCGAGGCGCTCGCACTCGAACGGGTTCATGCGCACCTCGCTGGCGGGAAACGGGCAGTTCGAGTTGTGCTGGTCGATCGCCCGCGAGATCGCCTCGAGGTTCTTTGCCTCCGCGTTCGTCACCGCCTCTCAAAATAGCGTCCTCCGTCTAGGAGCGGGCGTAATCTCATTCGGTCGCAGGTGATCGCCCACGTGGACATGGATGCCTTCTATGTGTCGGTCGAGATGCTGCGGCATCCCGAGCTCCGGGGGAAGCCCGTGGTGGTCGCCTACGACGGCCCGCGGGGGGTGGTCACCACCGCCTCCTACGAGGCCCGGAAGTACGGAGTCCACTCCGCCCTGCCGATGGTGACGGCGCGCCGCCGCTGCCCCAAGCTCACCGTGCTGCCGGTCGACATGCAGCTGTACAGGCGCGGCTCGGTGAAGGTGATGGAGACGCTGCGCGAGTTCAGCGACGAGGTGGAGGTCGTGGGCATGGACGAGGCGTACGTCGACCTCTCGGGCTCCCCCGTCCCCCAGTCACGCGCGCACGAGATCAAGCGCCGGATCAAGGACGTCACCTATCTGATCTGCTCGATTGGCCTGGCACCGAACAAGCTGATGGCGAAGATCGCCTCGGACCTGGACAAGCCCGACGGGTTCTTCGTCCTCGACCACGACAACTGGCTGTCCACCGTCGGCGAAAAGCCGGCCTCGCTGCTCCCGGGCGTGGGCCCGAAGACCTACGAGCGGCTGCGGAGGGCCGGCGTCGAAACGGTTGCGCAGCTGGCCGAGACCGATGAGGGGACGCTCGAGCGAGCCTTCGGCCCGAAGCACGGCACCGGCCTGCGAGCTCGGGCAAACGGGATCGGAAGCGCAAGGCTGAACGAGGAGCGGGTGCGGAAGTCCGAGAGCCGCGAGACGACCTTTCCCCAGGACGTCACCGATCGCCAGCACCTCCACGACACCGTCGAGCGGCTCGCCCGCTCAGTGTGCGAGAGCCTCGCCTCGAACAACCGCCGTGGCCGGACGGTGACGCTGAAGATCCGCCTGCAGCCCTTCAAGACCTACACGCGGTCGCGCACCCTTCCCTCCCATACCTGCAGCCCGAAGGAGGTTGTCGCGACCGCCCGGGAGCTACTGGACCGGTTCGACCCCCAAAGGCCGGTGCGGCTGGTGGGGGTCGGCATGGCCGGGCTGGCAGAGGAAGAGGTCCGCCACCAGCCCGGCCAGCTTGCCGTGTGATGCGCGCCGACTAACGCGTGGTGAGCACGGTTCCCGTGGAGGGGAATCCGAGCATCGCCTTGGTCGCCGCGGTCAGGTCGTACTCCCGGTTGCCCGCGTAGGGCCCCCGGTCGATCACGGGGACGGTGACCGTCTTGCCGTGATAGCGGAGCGTGACCCTGGAGCCACAGGGGAGCGTCTTGTTCGCGACGCCCAGCTTCCCGGGGCTCAGCGTGCCGCCACAGGCCAGGCCGCCTCCGTAGAGGCCGGGGCCGTAGTACGAGGCCTCGGCCGGACGGTAGGCGTTCACCGTGAGCCTGTGCGAGCGGATGGTCGAGTCGACCACCTTCGCCCGAGCCCGGTAGACGCCGGAGCGCCCCGCATGCCAGCGGACCTTGTAGGAGCCGTCGGCCCGGGAGTGCGTGTGAAGCTCGCGCCCCCCGATCCGGACGACAACCGCCCTGCTGCCGGCCGGGGTGACGCGGCCGCGCAACTTGACGGCGTGACCCGCCATCACGTTCCGGTGACCGCTCAGGCTGATCGCGGTCGGCGTACCCCCGCCGCAGTTGCCTCCGGAGCGGTCCCCGAGATTGCCGGGACGGCCGCCGAAGCGCCCGCGATACCTGCTGTGACCATCATTGCCAGGGCGGGCAGCAGCGCTAGCGCAGCCCGCCTCCGCCTCCAACGGAAGCGACGCAAGTGAATCCACCTGCCTCTCTCTGCCGCCTACGGGGTTAGCTGACGGGCTCGCGACAGCGGCTCGGTTGCCACTCCCGCTAAGGGCGGAACACCGCCCCATTCGCCCC
>CAVXQO010000008.1:0-394569 GCA_963763985.1 uncultured Solirubrobacterales bacterium
TCTCAAAAACCGCCCGAGCGCGAGCAGGAGGCCAATGCGTTCGCCGCCGCCCTCACCATGCCGGCCCACCTGATCCGCGAGCACTACGAGCGCCTCCGCCACGAGCCCGACTGCCACGCCCGCCTCTGCAAGCTCTTCAACTCGTCAGGAGCGGCGATGGGGCACCGGCTTCATGCGGTGATCTGATCCTCCAAACAGCGAACGACCCGCCGAAGCGGGCCGTTCGGGGTGAAGCCGGGACCGAAGCCCCGGCGCACGGTTGAGGTCATCAAGTCTAGGCGCGGAGGGCGCCGGACTCGAACCGGAACCGACCCTTTCGGGCCGGTCGCAACGACCCTCAACCGTGCATGCCGCCTTGGCATCTCACCCTCCGCGCACCGACATGAATGGCGGAACCGACTTGCCCGTCGCGCGCACGGCGTGCCAACTTCGCGCCAGATCGACTACGACAAGTTCAAGAACGCTGTGCGCTAGTGGCCGGCCCGCGGCAATGGCGCGAGGCAGCTTGTGTCAGGTCTGACCGCCAAATCGAGACCTATTTATCGATGGCCGATTCGGCGACAACCCAACTTCCCCGAAAGTTCAGCCCCAGCGCCCTCGGCATGTACGAGGAATGCCCGAAGCAGTTCGAATTCGCCTATCTGCTGCGGCCGGAGGTGGAGGAAGCACTCTCACCCCACCTGGTCGTCGGGAACGCCGTGCACGAGGCCCTCGCCTTCCTCTACCGGCTCCCGGTCGAGGAGCGAAGCGAGTCAGCCCCGCCTTTCGCTACTGGACACTCGTGGGCATCGTCAACGGCTGGCCTGACCCCCCGGTGACCGAAAACTCGGCAAGGACTGGGAGTGGTACGCGAAGGCACTGCGCGCACACGCTTAGACCCTCAAGGTGGGCGAGCAGAGGTCTGCGATGCCGCCGGACGGAGGAACACGGACCCGCGCGGCCTCGCTGCCTCCTATACAGAGGGAGGCGCGCAGCAACTTCTCCTCAACGCCTCCCTTCGCGTGCCGGGGGCACCGGCGCCGCCCGGCGGGCCGCGGCCCGCCTCTTTCCGACGAAACGCAGCACTGGGCCCGGAGGGAACGGCCGCTATTGCCCGTGATCGCCTGATGTAGGCACGGAAATCGGCTCAAACAAATGACGTTGGGCCACGCCCTAGCGGTTATTTCGAGACCCTTCTGCGGCCGCTCGAACGTTTGGCACCTCATTGGCACCTTGACCGCTCGAGGCTCGCCCATTGCCCGAAACCTCATAAATTTGCAGGGCCTCTATGAGGGGTGAGCGACCGGACTCGAACCGGCGACCACCTGGACCACAACCAGGCGGCGCGGGACCTCCCTACCATCCCGCGCCCCATGCCCCGCCGCTCCGACCTCCGCAACGTCGCGATCATCGCTCACGTCGACCATGGCAAGACGACGCTCGTCGACGCCATGCTCTGGCAGTCCGGCGCCTTTCGGTCCGGGCAGGACGTCGCCGAGCGGGTCATGGACTCCACGGATCTCGAGCGGGAGAAGGGGATCACGATCCTCGCCAAGAACACGTCCGTTCGCTACGGGGAGACCAAGCTCAACATCATCGACACGCCCGGGCATGCGGACTTCGGTGGGGAGGTCGAGCGCGGGCTGACGATGGTCGATGGGGTGCTGCTCCTCGTCGACGCCTCCGAGGGGCCCCTCCCCCAGACGCGCTTCGTGCTCCGCAAGGCGCTCGAGGCCCAGCTGCCGGTGATCCTGGTGGTGAACAAGGTCGATCGGCCCGATGCCCGGATCGGCGAGGTGGTCGATGAGGTCTATGAGCTCTTCCTCGACCTCGATGCCGACGAGTCGCAGATCGACTTTCCGATCGTCTACACGAACGCCCGGGCCGGCTGGGCCTCGCTGGAGGAGGGCGACGAGGGCACCGACCTCTCCCCCCTCCTCGACCTGGTGCTGGAGCGGATCCCGGCGCCCGAGTACGAGGAGGGCGCGCCGCTGCAGGCGCACGTCACCAACCTGGACGCGTCCCCTTATGTAGGGCGGCTCGCGCTCTGCCGGGTGCGGAACGGGACGATTCGCGACGGGCAGCGGATCGCCTGGTGCCGCGCGAACGGCGAGATCACCAACGCGACGGTCAGCAACCTCTACGTGACCGAGGCGCTCGACCGGGTCGAGGCCACCGAGGCCGGGCCCGGCGAGATCATCGCCGTCGCCGGCCTGCCCGACGTGACGATCGGGGAGACGCTCGCCGATCCCGAGGACCCGCGGCCGCTGCCGGTGATCACGGTGGACGAGCCCTCGCTCTCGATCACGGTCGGGATCAACACCTCGCCGCTGGCGGGCAAGGAGGGCTCGCGCCTGACGGCGCGGCAGATCCGCGACCGCCTCGACCAGGAGCTGGTCGGGAACGTCTCGATCCGGGTCCGCGACACCGAGCGGCCCGAGGTCTGGGAGATCGAGGGGCGCGGCGAGCTGCAGCTGGTCGTGCTGCTGGAGCTGATGCGGCGCGAGGGGTTCGAGCTGACCGCCGGCCAGCCGCAGGTGCTGACCCGCGAGGTCGACGGCAAGCTCTGCGAGCCGGTCGAGCTCCTCTCGATCGACGTGCCCGAGGACTTCGTCGGCGTCGTGACCCAGGCGCTCGCGGTGCGCAAGGGGCGGATGGAGCAGATGATCAATCACTCGACCGGCTGGGTCCGCCTCGAGTTCCTGGTGCCGGCGCGCGGGCTGATCGGCTTCCGGACCGAGTTCCTGACCGAGACCCGCGGCACCGGCCTGATGCACCACGTCTTCGACCGCTGGGAGCCCTGGGCCGGCGACCTGCGGATGCGGCCGACCGGCTCGCTGGTCGCCGACCGCCAGGGGAAGACCGCCGCCTTCGCGCTCTTCGGCCTGCAGGAGCGCGGCATGCTCTTCGTCGGCCCGGGCGAGGACGTCTACGAGGGGATGATCGTCGGCGAGAACTCCCGCGCCGAGGACATCGACGTCAACGCGATCAAGGAGAAGCAGCAGACCAACGTCCGGGCGGCGTCGGCCGACGAGATGGTCAAGCTGGTGCCGGCCAAGCGCCTCTCGCTCGAGGAGGCGGTCGAGTTCATCCGCGAGGACGAGTGCGTCGAGATCACGCCGGAGTCGATCCGGCCGCGGAAGGCGGCCCTGGATCAGGTCACGCGGGTGAAGGCGGCCCGAGCAGGGCTCGCGGCCGTGGCGGCTGCCGCCAACGGCTCAAACTGAGGCCGTTCCTGAGTTGACGCAGTCTGCGCGTCCCTCGTCACGGCTTGGCGTGATCAGTTGGTTCCTGCGCGGAGGGTTGAAGTCTCAAGGCGAGACGCATGAATCAGGATCATTGCGTCCGGCCGCAAGGCCGGATCCGGTTGGAGTCCGGCGCCCTCCGCGCTTATCATGTCCGTACTGATTCATGACGCCGGGGCCGCACGCCCCGGTTTCAACCCCGAACGGCCCGCTTCGACGCGGGCCGTTCGATTCGGTGCCTCCTGGCCGCGGTACCAGCTTGGTACCATCGCCACGTATGGCGATGAACCTTCGGCTCAGCGACGAGCAGGCCGCTGCTCTCCGCAGGCGAGCGGAGAAGGAGGGGCGCAGCACGCAGCAGGTCGCGCTCAGTGCGGTCGATTCGTATCTGGTCAGGTCGGAAGACGATGAGCTGACCGACCGGCTTGCCGCGGAGGGCGCAGACCAGTCGCCGAGGTCTCGGCACCTCGGCGAGTGACGATCTACGTCACCGTCGCCCAGGCTCTTCGGATCGCGCAGCGGGCTACGGGTGGCCCGGTCGAGGTGAGGGACATGGGATTGCTGGCCTCGGCCCTCGTCGTCCCGCGACGACGGTCATGGGCGAGGACGCTTACCCGGACACCGTGACCAAGGCGGCCGCGCTGCTCACACTCGCTCGCCCGGAACCGACCCGCTGGTCGACGGCAACAAGCGCTTGGCCTTGCTGGCGACGTACGTCTTCCTGGCCAAGAACGCAGTGGAGATGAGACCCGACAACGAGGCCGCCTACGACCTCGTGATGCGTGTCGCCGACGGCTCGCTGGACGAGGTGGAGCAGATCGCAGAAGCCCTGAGGGGCCTGCTCGCCGGCTGAGTGGTGGTCGTGACCGCCGCCCCATTTATCCGACACCCTTGTGTGCCAAACTGCGCACATGCGTTTACACATAAGCCTCGAGGATGAGCTCGTGGCGGAACTGGACAAGAGGGTCGGGAAGCGGAGGCGGAGCGCCTTCATCGCGCGGGTGCTCAAGCGCACTCTTGACGAGGAGAGTCGCTGGGACGACATCCTCGCCTCGATCGGCTCGATTGATGACGAGGGGCACGAATGGGATGCGATCCGGCCGCCTGGGTTCGCGAGCAGAGGCGAGGGGACAGCGCCGGGTGGGCTGAGCGGTACTGTTCCTCGATACCACGGTGCTGATCGAGGTGCTGCGCGAGCGAGCGGCCGCGCAGCGCCTACGCGCGCTGCAGCGCGACGGAGCCGCTCCCGCTGGTCTGTGCGATCAACATCGACGAGATCTGGCGAGGCGCGCGCCCTAATGAGGTCGATGCGATTCGCGGGTTGCTGGACGCTCTTCGCACCGTGCCTCTCACCGCACGGGAGGGGGAGCTGGCCGGTAACTGGCGACGTGATTTCGCTCGCGGGGCGTGACGCTAACCCAGTCCGATTGCCTCGTCGCCGCGGCGGCCTTCTCCGCGGGGGCGCGCTGGCGACCGGCAATCCGAAGGACTTTCCGATGCCCGGTCTGGAGGTCGAGCACTGGCCGACCGAATGACGTTGCTCGGTCAGCCGGTTGTCAGCTCGACGAGAGGGGGCCCGGGCGGGAGGCCTCGCGGGCCGGTTCCGGGCTACCAGTTCCGCTTGGTCTTGAAGAGCTCCTGCGTGTACCCGGCGACGGAGACCGGGACATGAAGAACTGGTAGAGCAGCAGGTAGCTGAAGAAGCCCTTCTTGTTCTTGCGGACGCGCAGCCCGACCTCCTCGAAGGAGTCCCGGCTGAGCTTGAACATGATTCCCGAGAGGATCATGTTGAGCGGGAGGACGAGCAGGGTGAGCGGGCCGACGATCGCGTAGATCCCGAAGAAGACCGCGAGGATGATCCCCACCGGGAAGGCGATCGAGTAGACGAAGTCGACGTAGGGGAAGACGTAGTCGACGATCGACCGAGTGGGCGTAGGCGCGGCGGCCCTTGATCAGGGCCGGGCCGAACTCACGCAGGCCCTCGATCATCCCCCTCGCCCAGCGGCGGCGCTGCTTGGCGAAGGCCTTGGCGGTCTCGGGGGCGTCGGTGAAGGCGACGGCGGTCTTCTCGTAGGTGACGCCGGCGCCCTTGTCCATCATCGCCCAGGTGAGGACGATGTCCTCGCCGATCCGATCCGGCCAGCCGCCGACCTCCTTGACCGCGTCGGTCCTGTAGACGCTGAAGGCGCCCTGCGCGACCAGCGTGCCCTGGAAGAGGCCCTGCTGGCGCTTGATCGAGGCGATCCCGAGGAAGTAGTCCCACTCCTGAGCCGCGGTGAGCAGGTTCTTGCGGGAGTTGCGGACGAAGACGGCGCCGGCCACCGCGACGGTGCTCGGGGGCGAGACCAGCAGGCGGGCGACGCAGCGCTTGACCGCCTCGGGCATGAGCAGCGTGTCGGCGTCGACGGTGGCGATCAGCGGGGTGTGGACGTCGTCGAGCGCATGGTTCAGCGTGTTCGCCTTGCCACCGTGGGGATAGCTGCGAACCGAGATCCGCTCGTCGTGCTCCGCGCGCATGGTGGCCAGCTCGACCGTCCTGTCCGTGGAGCCGTCATCGGCGACCAGGATGTGGAACTCGCCCGGGTAGTCCTGCGCGCAGGCGTAGTCGAGCGTCTCCTCGATCACGTCCTCCTCGTTGAAGCAGGCCACGATCAGGGTGGTCGTCGGGAAGTCGAGGTCGAAGCGGAGCGGAGGCGCCTTGTCGATCAGCAGCGAGCTGATCAGGTGCGCGTTGAGATAGCCGGGGATGATCGCGATGCCGGCGATCACCGCCGCCGCGATCGGGACGGTGATCGACTGGCCGAGCTCCTCGATCCAGGGGATCGCGAGCCACAGCGAGAAGCCGACCCAGCCGAGGCTGCAGAGCGCGACGAAGACGAGCTTGACCCGCAGCGGGATGTAGAAGCGGCGGTGATGGTCCGGCAGCTTCTCGGCGACCGGGAACCGGTCGCCGTTCGTCGAGACGACCGGCAGCTCGGGATCGAGCGTCGGGGGCGGCGAGATGGTCGCGCTGTCGGGTGCCTGGAACATGGCTCACATCAAGCCATCGACAGCCGCCTCGCTCGCACCATAGCCCGTAGTTTTCGGCAGACCCCGCCTATTGGACGAATGATCCGGTGCCCTAGCGGCGCCCGGCGCCTGAGCGGCGACGCCCACGCCCGTTGCGCGACGGGCGCGCGCTGTACGTCCTCGGGCCTCCGTTGCCGGAGCCCTTGGGCTTGCGGCCGCCATTTCGCTTCCCGTTGAAGCTCTTGCCGCTCGCGCCTCCGTTGCCGGAGTGCTGGCGAGCGGCGTGCTCGAATCCAGGACCTGCATCGAACTCTTGATGCAGGCCGAGGTCTCTTGCAATTTTGCGCATCTCGTGATGCTGATCGGGAAGAACGAAGCTGGCGGCGACGCCCGTGGCGCCCGCCCGGCCGGTGCGGCCCGTGCGGTGCACGTAGGTGTCGCGGTCCTCGGGGGCGTCGAAGTTGATCACGTGGGTGATCTCGTCGACGTCGATCCCGCGGGAGGCGACATCGGTGGCGACCAGGGTGTCGCACTTGCCGAGCTCGAAGTCGGCGAGGGCGCGGCGGCGCTGGCTCTGGGACTTGTTCCCGTGCATGGCCACCGCCCTGACCTTCTGGTTGCCGAGCTTCTTGACGAGCCGGTCCGCCCCGCGCTTGGTGCGGACGAAGACCAGCGTGCGGCCGCGCTCCTGGTCGCGGAGCTCCTTGACCAGCGCGTCGACCTTGGCGTCGTGGCCCAGATGGATGAAGTGGTGCCTGGTCGCCCGCTTCTCGGCCTTCGGCGCGTGGACGTGCCTGCGCGCGTTCTGCGTGTAGGCGGCGGCGAGCTTGCCGGCCGCTCCCTCGAGCGTCGCCGAGAAGAACAGCGTCTGGCGATCGCGCGGCATCTTGGCCACGATCCGGTCGACGGCGGGCTTGAAGCCCATGTCGAGCATCCGGTCGGCCTCGTCGAGGACGAGGATCGAGATCTGCTTGAGGTTGAAGGCGCCGCGATCGAGCAGGTCCTCGAGGCGGCCGGGGGTCGCGACGACGATGTGGGCTTGCGCCGCCTTCTTCGCCTGCGCCGGGATGCCGACGCCGCCGTAGACGGGGGCGATCTTCAGAGCTCGGGACTGCGGCGATCGAGCGAAGCTCGTCGACGATCTGCTCGGCGAGCTCGCGGGTGGGCGCGAGGACGAGGGCCGCGGGGCGGCGCGACTCGGCCTGGATGCGCTCGACCATCGGGATGCCGAAGGCGAACGTCTTGCCCGATCCGGTCGGTGACTGGACGAGGACGTCCTCACCTGCGAGGACGTCGGCGATGCAAAGCCTCTGCACCGCAAATGGTTCTGTGATGCCGCGCTTGGCGAGTGCGCCCAGGACTGGGCTGCTCACGCCGAGATCGGCGAATGATTCGGATGACATGTGTTGCTAACTCCTTATGTGCGTTGCGTTGGAGATCCTGTGACCCCAACTAAACGCGCATTCGGAGCGCATGGAGGGAGGAAACGGAACCTCTCGGGGACCCGGTTGGTCGACCCGACGCGGACCACCGTAGCAGGGTCCCCGGTCCGGACCGGGCGGAAGCCGTCAGTCCGGGTCGTCTTGGTCCTCTTCCGTCGGTCCCATGCCCAGGCGGGCCCGCGCCTTGCGGACGGCGAAGGTCGAGGTGCCGACGGCCTTGGCGATCCGGTTGTCCTCGCGAGTGGGATCGCGCTTGATCTCGAACTCAATCCGGGCATGGGAGCGCTTCTGGAGGCGAGTCTGGTTCGGGGCGTCCTCGTCGACGCCCTCCAGGCCCGCCTCGCCGGCCATGTCGCGACGGCAGCTCAGGCAGTAGAGCTCGCCGTCTTCCTCGGCCCAGGTGGCGGGAAGGCCGGTGTTCTCGAAGTCGGGTGCGAAGGAGACGGTCACCTCGCAGCGCGTACAGGTCCACGTGTTGGGCGCCGCGGGGGCGGGGTTCGTCACCGACCCAGTGTAGGGATGGGCCAGGAGGGCTAGTCTGGTTGCTCAATGAAACGACACCCTTGATCCGCGCGAGGGTGGCGGCGCTCCGTTCGATGCTTCGCCGACACCCCACGATGGTCAGCCTCGGCGGTGGAATGTTGGTCGCGGTCGCACTTGCGATCGGACTCGCCGGCCACGGCCATGACTTCATCGTCGCCCTCGGCTCCGCCCCCATCTGGGTCCTGGGCGTCGCCGTAGCGCTCCACGTCCTCTGGCTGCTCGTCCGCAGTGAGGCCTGGGGCGTCTGCATCGGCGCCGCGGGCGGCCGCGTCGGCCGGCGACAGCTCTTCAGAGCCTCGAGCCTCGGCTACCTGGGGAACATCTTCAACGGCCAGTTCGGGCTGGCGGTCCGGATCGGCGCGCTGCGGCGCTCGGCGCCGACCGAATGCCCACGGGCACCCGTCCTACTCGCCGCCGAGTTGCCGATCGTGGTGGTCGAGGCGGCGCTCGCCGCGATCTGCTCCTTCACCCTGGTCGGCCCGCTGGGCATCCCCTGGTGGGTGCCGCTGGTCTCCTTCGTGGCGATGGCCGCGCTGATCGGCGGGATGCAGCGGGTGGCCCGCCACCGGCGCGAGGGGTTCTGGACCGGCATCGCGGTGCTGCGCGGCATGCGCGGGCGCAGCCGCATCATCGGCCTGGTCTGCGTCGCCGTGGTGCTGCAGATCGCGCGCAACTGGCTGCTGCTCAACTGGAGCGGCGTCAACGCCTCGGTGCTCGACTCGACCGCGCTTCTGATCGGGCTCGCCGTGGTCGGGCTCTTCCCCGTCGGCCCGAGCCTGGGCGCCGCGGCGGCGGTCCTCATCCTCGGCACGAACGGGGTGGCCGCGGAGGCCGCCGCGGGGGCGCTGCTCACCGCGACCGCCGCCGCCGGCGCGCTCTGCTTCGCGACCTGGGCTGTGGTGGACCGGCTCTGGCTGCGTCACCAAGAGCCGACCGCGGTCCCCGCGCTTCCGGTCCCAGCCGCCTTAGGCGGCGGGCAGCCTCGACTGCATCCCGAGGCGGACGCGAGCCTTGCGCACGACCTGCACGGAGGTGTGGCAGGACTTGGCGATCCGGTTGTCCTGGGTCTCGGGGCGACGCTTCATCTCGAAATCGACACGACCGCGCGTCTCAGCCCGGTGGCGGCGCTCGGCGGAGGTTCCCTCGTCGAGGCCGGCCACTGCGGCCTCCCCCGCCATCTCACGGCGGCACCCGAGGCAGTAGAGCTCGTCGCCCTCCCTGATCCAGGTCCCCGGCAGCTCCGGGCGCTCGGCGTCGGCCATCCAGCTGACGGTCACCTCGCAACGTGCGCAGGTCCAATCCGACACGGGTTCAGCGGTCATCTTGGGCATATAGCTCCACCTTCCAGCCCTCTGTGCGGGTTCGCGCGAAGGAAGAGGGAAAGAGCCGCCGGGCGAATGCTCTCTACCAGCGTACCGCCGCCGACGGGCCTAACCCTCGGAGCCCGCCTCGGCCTCCGCCTCCATCTTCTGGAGGCGGGTGTAGTAGTCCGCGAACTCGTTCAGGTGCGCGAGGGCGATCTTGCCGGTGACGATCGGATCGTCGTTGGTGACGTTCGTCGCCGGGTCCTGGGTGCCGTGCTCCAGCTCGACCTCCATGCCGATCCGGAACTGCTCGACGTCGAAGGGAGCCGAGTCCCAGTCGATCCCGATCTCCTCCCC
The DNA here is from genome assembly GCA_963763985.1 of uncultured Solirubrobacterales bacterium. Taxonomy (GTDB): domain Bacteria; phylum Actinomycetota; class Thermoleophilia; order Solirubrobacterales; family 70-9; genus DASUPK01. Next base: position 9,880 of record CAVXQO010000008.1, read on the forward strand.
CACGCTGCGCGCCTGCTCGGCGCTGACCTTTCCCTCTCCGCTCATGCCAGGTTCGCCCTCCTTGGGTAGACAACCTCGGGATCGGTGAGCACGTTGACCAGCGCCGGCTTGCCCGAGGCGAAGGCGCGGTCGAGCGCCGGGCGCAGCTCGTCCGGCGAGCGGACCAGCTCGCCGTGGCAGCCGAGGGCCGAGACGACCTCGTCGTAGCGGGTCTCGGGGCGGAGCTCGGCGGCGAGCGAGTAGCCGTAGAGGAACTTCATCGGGTGATGCTCGAGCGCCCAGATGCCGTTGTTGCCCATCACGGCGACGATCGGCAGGTTGTGGCGGGCCATCGTGTCGAACTCCATCCCGGAGAAGCCGAAGGCTCCGTCGCCGAGCAGCAGGCAGACCTGGCGCTCGGGGTGGGCGAGCTTCGCGCCGATCGCCTGGCCCGGGCCGGCGCCCAGGCAGCCGTAGGGGCCGGGGTCCATCCAGGTGCCCGGGCTCCCAGGTCTCCCAGATCCGCCCGGCGAAGCTGACGAAGTCGCCGCCGTCGCCGACCACGATCGCGTCGCGGTCGAGGAAGTCGCCGAGCTCCCGGTAGACCCGCATCGGGTGCATCGGGGAGCGGTCGTCGTCGAGCGTCTCCTGCTCCTCGGCGCGCTTCTCGGTCTCGGTGCGGCGGAGCTCCTCGACCCAGGCCGCGGTGCGCTTGGGGTCGCCGGAGGCCGACTCGCGGATCGCGGTCAGGGTCGCGCCGATGTCGCCGGCGAGGGCGAGGTCGGGCTGCCTGGTCTTCTCCAAGCGCGAGGGAGCGAAGTCGAGCTGGATCAGCTCGGCCTCCTCCGAGATCGATCCGCCGAAGCCGAGCCGGAAGTCGAGCGGCACGCCGATCACGAGAGCGACGTCGCAGCCCTTCAACCCGGCCGACCGGGCGCGTGAGAAGTAGAGGTCGTGGTCGGGCGGCAGGCAGCCGCGCCCCATGCCGTTGAGGAAGACCGGGATGCCGAGCGACTCGGCCAGCTCGCGCAGCTCCGACTCGGCGAAGGCCCAGTAGAGGTTCGACCCGGCCATGATCGCCGGGCGCTCGGCCTCGGAGAGCAGCTTCGCGGCCTGCTCCGCGCCCTCTGCGATCCGCTCCTGCACCGCGGGCGGGTCGGGGATCTCGGGCTCCGCCTCGGAGAAGACGACGTCCAGCGGGTAGTCGACGAAGGTCGGGCCCGAGGGGCGGCTCCGCGGCGGTGTCGATCGCCTCCGCGGTCGTCCGGGCGATCTTCCCCGGGTCCTTGACGGTCTGAGCCGGACTTGACCAGCGGGCTCGACGAAGGGCAGGTGGTCGATCTCCTGGAGCGACCCCATCCCCCACCTCATCTCCGGCGCCCGGCCGCCGAGGGCGACGAGGGGCACGCCGTCGGCCTGCGCCGAGGCGATCGCGCTCATCCCGTTGGTGACGCCGCAGCCCGCGGTCAGAGCGCAGATCCCGGGCTCGCGGGTGGCCTTGGCCCAGCCGATCGCCGCGAAGGCGGCGGACTGCTCGTGGCGGGTGTCGACCACCTCGATCCCCTCCTGCTTGCAGCCGTCGTAGATGGAGAAGAGGTGGCCGCCGGAGAGGCTGAAGAGCTTCGTCGCGCCGCGGCTCTTCATCGCCTGGGCGACCAGGCGGCCGCCGTGGACCGCCGTCTTCTCCTCGACCTGGTCGGGCGTCGCCATCGTGGCGAGACTACAACTCGTCGAGTTCCCGGCGCGCGGCGTTGGCGTCGAGCTCGGCGGCGTGCACCCGCCGCTCGGCCTCCTCCACCTTCTCGCGGGCGCGCTCGAGTGCTGCGCGCTCGCGCTCCAGCTTCTTCTCGGACGCTGCGAGCTCGCGCTCGGCGGCCTTGCGGCGCTTGCCTCCTGCTGGCGGGCCTTGCGCTCGGCCGCCTCGCGGTCCTTGCCCTTCTTGCGCGTAGCGGGTGACGACGGGGTCGCGGGACCGACCAGCCCGATCGACGCCGCCCGCTGCTCGCGGGACAGCCTGCCGCGCTCGATCGCCTCGGCGAGCTCGGGGTCGGCGGCGGCGGCTTGGAGCGTCTCGTCTACGCGGGTCAGGATCTGCGCCCCCACCCCGTGCTCGCGGCCGATCGCCTCGGCCGTCCGCAGCAGCGAGTCGACCGCCTCCCGCTCGCGCGTCGCCGCCTCGCGCAGCTTCGCCCGGTCGGTCGATCCGGCCAGCATCTCCTCCTGCGCCGCCCGCAGCTCCCTCCCCACCTCCAGCAGCTCCGCCACCTCCTTGGCCTTCCGCGCCGCGAGCTGGTTGACGAGCCAGGCCGCGCGGGTGGGCTTCGGCAGAGCCTTGACCCAATCCGCCGCAGCCGCGTCGCCGTTCGAGCGAAGCGATTTGGCGAGCTCGTTCCGGCCGGCGGTGAAATCCTCGAGCGGACCGTGGTACAGGCCGTCGAGTGCATCGAGGGGCACGCCGCCCGGCGGGTCTTTGGCCATCGCTGCCACGGAGATAGGTAGGGATTTACCGAATTGCAGGGTGGCGCGCCGCCCGGCAGGTGGTCGATAGTTGTTTTGCGGTTGGGGGGTCTATGTAAATAGGGGGTTTGTGGGCCGCCGCCTCCCGGATGGGCGGCGGCCCACTGACTCGCCGATCGGCCTAGGAGCCCGGCAGCGTGTGCGTCCTGCCGAGCCCGCGATCCTGGCTCGTGCCCGCCTTGCCCACGCCGGGGCCCGGCCTGGCGCGGCGGCCGAGGCCGTCGCCCGGAGCCGGCGCGCGGCCCAGGCCGCCCACCACCGGGTCGCCGAGCGGATCGTTGACGTCGGCGCCCGGTCCGGTCGGCTGCGCGACGGGCACCAGCGGCGCGAACAGCTCGACCTTGCGGTCGTAGCCGCGGATCTCGCGCTCCCCGCGCGGCTCGACCTCGATCGTCTCCGAGAGGAGAGCCCGCGTGGCGCCCGTGATCAGCACCGGGTCACCGGTGTCGCGGGTCGCCGCCTCGACGCGGGAGCAGAGGTTGACGGCGTCGCCGATCACGCTGAAGGACAGGCGGCCCGCGCCGCCGATCGCCCCGGCCACCACGTTTCCGGAGTTGACGCCAATGCCCACCTCGAAGCCGCCGGGCCGGCGGCTGTTGATGGTCCGGGCCAGCTCGACCGCGCACTGCACCGCGCGGTCAGCGTGCTGCGGGACGCGCTCGGGCGCCCCGAAGACCGCGAGCACCGCGTCACCGATGAACTGGTCGATGTGCCCGCGATGGCGGGCGACGATCGGGACGATGCACTCGAAGAGCTCGTTGAGCCGAGCCACGATCTCCGGCGCCTCGGATTCCGCCGCGGTGGTGGTGAAGTTCCGGACGTCGCAGAAGACGAGCGAGACCTCGACCTCCTCGCCGTGTGGCTCGAAGTCCTCGCTGATCAGGTGCGCGGCCACCTCCTCGTCGAGGTAGGTGCCGAACGCCTCGCGCAGCCGCTCGCGCTCGGCAAGCCCATCGACCATCTGGTTGAACGCCGAGGAGAGCTCGCCGAACTCATCCGAGGTGGTCACCGGGACGTGCTCGTCGAAGCGGCCCTGGCGGATGCGCTCGGTCGCGGCCTCGAGGTCCTCGACGGGGCGGAGGATCGACCGCGAGAGCAGCACGGTCAGCTCGAAGCTGACGATGAAGGAGACGAACAGGGCGATCAGCACGTTGATCCCCAAGCGCGTCCGTGCCGCCGCCGTCCGAGGTGAGGGCCGCCACGGCGAGGCCGGTGATCACGTTGATCAACGGCAGGGAGCCGAGCAGCTTCACCCGCAGGGGCACGACCGGCCGGTCGATCCGCACCGGCGTGTCGAGCTCGTCGTTGATGTCGAAGAGGATCGGGCGCATCGACAGCTCGAGCGCCAGGTAGTGCAGGGTCGCCGCGTAGGCGACCGTCAGCAGGGCTGCGATCGTGATCGGGAAGAAGGCGAGCCAGCTCAGGTCGAGCACGGCCATCGAGGCGGCCACTGCGACCACGGTGACCACGATCGGAGCCAGGAAGTCCCGGCGGATCAGCTCCATGGGCATGTTCACGGCCAGGTGCCAGGCCTCGGCCGTCTGCTCGGAGGAGCGCGCGCCGCCGATCCACGCCCTCAGCGGCCGGAGGCGCTTCAACACCCGGTAGAGCACCATCGGCGATCGCCACCGCGGTCAGCCCCAGCGTGATCGCGAGGACCTTGAGGAAATCGGCGCTGGAGACCGAGTAGTAGAAGCTGAACAGCGCGACCGCACCGGTCGCGATCAGGAACGCGGTCTGGAGCTCAACCGTGATGAAGACGGCCGGGTAGTGGCGCCCGAACTTCCGGTACATCCAGGTGAGTGGGTGGGGATGGGACATGGGTAGCCCCAAATTGTCCCCTACAGCGCGGCGAGGGCTTCCGCGACGGGCGTGTCCCCGTTCAGCAGGTCAAATCCCTTGCCGATCGCGTTGTCGGCCTTGAGCACCTCGGCGAGCACGAGAGCGACGTCGTCACGCGTGACCGAGCCGCTCCCGCCCGGGCCGTCACCGAGATCGACCTTGCCGGTGCCTGGGTCGTCGGTCAACCGACCGGGCCGCACGATCGTGTAGTCGAGCCCGCTCTCCTCCACGTACTTGTCGGCCTCCGCCTTGGCCTCGTAATAGGGCTTCATCTCCCCGGACCAGCGCTCGGGGTGGTTCGCCCCGATCGCGCTGACCATCAGATAGCGGCCGAACGCCGTGGGTCTGGGCCGCGCTCGACGAGGTTCACCGCGCCGGCGTAGTCGACGGTGCGCTTGCGCGCCGGGCCGCTGCCCGGGCCGGCGCCCGCGGCGAAGACGACGGCGTCGGCTCCCGCGACCGCGTCATCGATTTCGACGTTCTCGATGTCGAGGACGATCGGCTCGGCGCCGATCTTCTCGAGGTCATCGGCCTGCTCCGTCTTGCGGACGATCCCGCGCGGGCTGTCTCCCCGCTCGGCGAGGAGCTTCGCCAGCCGCATCGCGATCTTGCCGTGGCCTCCGACGATGACGACGTTCACGGGCCCGACGATACCCGGATCGCGAGTGCCCGGGGCGGGACTCGAACCCGCAACGGCCCCGAGGGGCCTGCGCCTTTTAAGGGCGCGGACTTTGCCTGTTTGTCTACCCGGGCCCGAGGATCGTAGCTACGGACATGTCGTCCGATTTCCACGCGAACATGTGTTCGTGTACGACCCGAACGCGACAAGCGCAGCCATCGCAATTCACCGGATGGGTCTGAGTCGAAAGCGAATCGCGCTCCAAACGGGCATCTCACTTAAGACGATCAGTCGCTGGTGCCGGAGCGGCGCGAACGAGCGTTCCTGGGCAGGGTCGGGTTCCAGGCGTCGACAAGTCAGGCCGGCCGAATCGCGCGACCCTGCTTGCTCGAGCGGACCTTGCGTCTTACACCTATCTCCTCGGGCTCTATCTCGGAGACGGACACATTTCGCCACAGCACCGAGGCGTCTTCCAAATGAAGATCTCAATGGATTCGTGTTATCCGCGACTCATCGGAGAGACCGTCCGTGCCATGCGCGCCGTCCTCCCTCTAAATCGCGTGTACGTCAAGAAGCACCCTGTCCACCAAGTCGTGGTAATCGGATGCGCGTCGAAGGCGTTGCCCATGCTGTTCCCCCAACACGGTCTAGGCCGAAAGCACAGCCGGCGAATCGAGCTGGCGCCATGGCAGCGGCAGATTGCCTACGTCCATGCGGAGGAACTGATCCGCGGTCTCATCCACTCGGACGGCTGTCGCTTCGTGGCTCGGCAGCGGCGGCTCGGTCGGATCTACTGCTACTCCCGTTATTGCTTCAGCAACAGATCGCGAGACATCATGCGGATCTTCTGCGATCACCTGGATCTGCTGGGGATCCACTGGACGCTGACGGATCCTGAACAGGCACAGATCGCGCGGCGGGAATCCGTTCAGAGCATGGACACCTTCGTCGGAGGAAAGGCGTAGCACCATCGCCACCGACCGGACCAACGCGCTGAAGGCGGCGGCCGAGAGCGCGACTCAGGCGCTCAGCGACGGCTACCACCTCGCCTTCCTGATCGCCGCCGGCGCCGCAGCCGTCGGGATCTCTGATCGCGATCTTCGCCCTGCGGGCGCCGAGCGCGCAGGAGATCGAGGACGAGATCGAGGAGGGCGCCCCGGTCGGCATCGAGGCCGAGCCGGCGGAGCGGCTGGCGGCTTAGGCGAGCCTTAGGCCCGTCGCCGATAATCACCCTGTCTCGAGGAGAGAATCCCCCGCAAATAGCGGTGGAATCGCGCGCGTAACACGCAGATTTCGTGGGCATTAAGGCCCGTGCGTGCGCAACCGAACCGCTGCTACCGTGTTTCCGGTGGCAGGGAGAGCCACTCCGGAGTCCCCCCGGTTTTGGAAGCCTCAACGCTCACACACGCACAGCGACGCGGGCTTTTCGCCCGGCGATCGCCTCTTCTTCGCTTTCAGGACGACGAGAACCTCGTCGCGCTGACCCGCAAGGGACACCAGCACGCGTTCGACGCGCTGGTCGAGCGCTATCAGGCGCGGCTGCTCGGCTTCTGCCGCCAGATGCTCGGCTCGACCGAGGACGCCGAGGACGTGCTCCAGGAGGTGTTCGTCGCCGCCTACAACGCGATGGTCGCCGACGAGCGGCCGATCGCGGTCAGGCCCTGGCTCTACCGGATCGCCCGCAACCGCTGCCTCAACCACCTTCGCAAGCCGACCGCCGACGGCCAGGACACGATGGACACCCACCCCCATATGAACGGGGTGACCACGCTCGAGCGGGTCCAGAACCGCGAGGAGTTCCGCAACCTTCTCACCGACGTCGGCAAGCTTCCCGAGACGCAGCGCTCCGCGCTGTTGCTCCGCGAGATCGACGCGATGAGCTACGACGAGATCGCCCAGGCGATGGACACCACCGTCCCGGGCGTCAAGAGCTTGCTCGTGCGGGCCCGGATCGCCCTGGCCGAGTCGAGCCAGGCGCGGCAGCTGACCTGCGACGAGGTCAGGCTGGAGCTCGCCGAGGCCGCCGAGGGGCTCACCAAGGCCTCTGGTCCCGTCCGGCGCCACATCAAGACATGTGACCCATGTCGTGAGTTCCGCTCCCAGCTTCGCTCGGATACCAAGGCGCTCGCCGCGATCTTCCCCGCGGCGCCGCTGATCATCCTCAAGGGTGCCCTGCTGGCCAAGCTCAGCGGCATCTTCGGCGGTGGCGGTGGCGGTGCGGCGGCAGGCGCGCGGCGGTGGCGGCGGAGCCGCTGCCGGCGCGGGTGCCGGAGCCGGCGCCGGACGCTGGGCCGGAGCTGCCGGTGCAGGAGGCGGGGCCGGAGCTGCCGGAGCTGGAGCTGCCGGCGCTGGTGCTGCCGGAGCGGGCGCGGCCGGAGCCGCGCCGGCGCAGGTGCCGCGGGAGCCGGTGCAGCCGCAGCGGGCGGCACAGCGGCAATCGGCGGAGCCGCCGCGGCCGGTGGAGCCGCCGCGGGCGGCGGAGCAGCCGCCGCCGCGGGCGGCGCGGCCGCCGCGATCGGGACCAAGGCGGCAGCCGGGATCGCCACGGCAGCGATCATCGCCGGCGGCGCCGCCGAGATCCAGCACGTTTCCAATCACCCGGCGGCCAAGCCCACGCCGAAGACGCGCACTGCCGAGCAACAAGGCCCCGACGACCGACGCCAAGCCACTGCCGACCGACGCAGCCGTGCCGCCGACCGACGCTCCCCCCGTTGCGGCTACGGCGGCGGCCACCACTCCACCCCCCGCCACGGTCACCGTTCCGCCCCAGCCGGCCGATCCAACCGCGACGACGGGTACCGATACCGGCGGAACCACTCCCGCCACCACGACCAAGCGCAAGCACCGCCACAAGAACGCGATCGCCAACAGCGACTCCCAGCCCAAGACGCCGGCGCAGACGGGTCCGGTCACGACCGGCGTCGAGCCGTCCACCTGCGACGCGGACGGCGACGGCGTCCCCGACGCGAGCGCGCCCAGCGGCTGCGGCACCACCGCCGGCTCGGTCAACACCGGGGTCGTGCAGGGCGAGGTCGCGCCCGTGCCCTACTCGGCGCCCAAGAAGCACAAGGCCAAGGCCGCGCCTAAGAAGAAGGTCAAGCAGCGCCGAGCAACTGCTAGGTGAGCCCAATCACCTTCAGGCGCCGGCCGAGCGCCTGAGCGGCGAAGGCGTGCGTCTCCTCGCGGCGAGGCGCCGAAGAGCTCGGTGTTGTCCTCCTCCTCGGGCCAGGGAGGCTCGATCACGCCGTCGGCGACCGGTAGCGACTGCTCGAGCATCTTCTGGATGACCTCCCGGTAGCGCTCGTCCTCCTTGACGCAGTCGGTCAGGAAGCGGACGCCGAAGGCGATGTGGCGATGCTCGTCGCGGGCCACGTTGGAGAAGCCCTCGACGAATCCGGGCAGCGTCCCCATGCGCTCGTTGTAGTCGATGATGAAGTGCTGCCCGGTCAGGGCGAGCATTCCCTCGATCACCATGTGGTAGAGGGTGATCGCCTCGACCAGGGCCTCGCGGTCCGCCGGGCTCCTGCGCCGAGCCGGTCGACGCGGCTCTTCAGCAGGTCGTCGAAGAGGGTGTGGAAGGCGTCGTTGACGTGCTCGTCCAGGGCCTCGAGCCGCTGCGGCAGCTCGTCGGCGCCCTCGAGCACCCCGACCTCGCTGAAGAAGCGGTCGAAGAAGCGGACGTGGCGGGCCTCGTCCGCGATCTGGGTCGAGAGGAAGATCCGCTGCGCCTCGGTCGGGGCGGCGCGCATGATCGGCCCGAGCTCGTCGGCGACCTTCTGCTCGCCGATGAAGAAGCTCGAGAGCCCGTACATCCGCTGGAAGCGCTCCTCCTCGGGGATGCGCTCGTGCCAGTCGATGCGGTCCTGCGAGAAGTCGAGGTCCTGGGTCGGCCCACTGCTGGCGCTCCCAGAGGTTGTAGAGCTGCGTGTAGTCGAGGAGCTTGACGTCGCCCCGGCCGCCCTCCTGGAGGGCCGGGTCCGAGGTCGCGCGGAAGTCCTCGCGCTGAGCCCGGGACGGGCCGGTCTGAGTCGCCTCCTTGGCCTCCACGGGCGCAGCCTACCGCACGAACTGGCTGGCTGGCCAGTTACTGGCCCGGCTACTTGCTCAGGTGCTTCTTGAGGAACGACGTCGTCCGCTCCCACGCCTTGGCCGCGTGGCCCTGGTCGTAGGTGCCGAGCCTGTTGTGGTCGTTGGCGAACGCGTGACCGCCGCCCTCGTAGTACTCGAAGGCCGCGTCGACGCCCGCCGCCTGCAGCTCCTGCTCCAGCGCCTTGGCGTCATCGACCGAGATGAAGTCATCGCCGGTGCCGAAGTGCCCGAGCACCGGCGCCTTGATCTTCGAGAAGTCCGGCTTGCCGTGCGGCATCACGTAGTAGTAGGTGACGGCCGCGCCGATCTGCGGGTTCGACGCCGCGGCCCACACGGAGAGACCGCCGCCCGCGCAGAAGCCGACCGAGCCGACCTCCCCGTTGCATTTGGGGTTGTCGAGGACGTACTTGACCGCACCCCTCATGTCCTTCTCGGCCTCCTCCATGTTCATCGCCATCAGCTGCTTCTGGGCCTCGTCGGGCTCCTCGGTCGTGTTGCCGCCGTAGAGATCCGGTGCCAGCGCGACGAATCCCTCCTTCGCGAAGCTGTCGGCGATCCCGCGGACGTTGTCGTCCAGGCCCCACCACTCCCCCAGAACCACCAGGCCGGGGCCCTCGCCATCCGGCTCTGCGAGGTAGCCCTTCGCCTTGCCTCCGTTGGCCTCGAATTCGACGTCTGGCATTCGCTCTACTCCTCCTGTTCTGAGTCAAGCCTCTCGGCGAGCGCCCACCCTACCGCCACGCCGACCATCATCCCCATGCGCGCCTCCTCGGCGAGCAGCGTGCGGACCGCCGTCAGCCGAGCCTCCTCATCCGGCGTCGTCGCCGCCTTCAGGGCCTCCGCGTCGTGCGACTCGCCGAACCAGCCTCCGGCGCCGAGCGCCTCGGCGAGGATCCGCTGAAGGCGAGGCGCGGCGCGTGCCACCTGGCGCTCGGTCTCGCGGAATGCCTCCGGATCGGAGATCGCGTCGATGGCGGCGTCGATCTGCTCGTCGCTGTAGCGGCCCTCGCGCCACGTCGAGCAAGATATCCCGCTCAGTCCCCGCGCGGCGGCGCTCCCACATCTGCAGCTCGCCGTAGTCCCCGTAGCCGAGCTTCACGTAGACGGGATAGCCCAGCTTGGTGGCCTGCAGGGTCGTGGTCTCGAGCCCCTGCTCCCCCGCGTCGGCCAGGGCCCGCGCCATCAGCCGTCCCGAGATCCCGCGCCCCCGCCCCTCCGGCAGCACCGCGACGAAGACGATCTCGCAGTCGCCGCCGTTGGTGAAGGCGCCGGCGCACGCGACCGTCTCGCCGCCGACCGATCCCAGGTAGGTGCGAAGCGCGGAGAGATCGCCCCGCATCACCGGGAACTCACCCGGGGCGAAGCCGTAGGCGACCTCATTCAGGCTGGAGACCAGCTCGTAGTCGGGCTCCTCGCGGATCTCGAGCTCGGGGTCCGGCTCGGGCGCGCCGCAGGTCGCCCAGCGGCATCCCCATCGCCCTGGGCGTGGCGTCCAGCCTGTGGCCGGCCGCCTCGAGCGCCTCGGCCACGGCGGTGTCCGCCTCGGGGACCCAGACCGTCCAGGCCTCGATCCCGGCCTCCGCGTAGGTCTCGGCGACCGCGTCGATCGACCTCGACCATCGAGACCGGGTCGTCGTAGAGCACCGAGTTGAAGAACGACCGCTGAGGCGACCCGGGCACGATCGCGGCCGCTACCCCGTCGCTCTCCCAGATCCGGCCACCCGTGCTCTCCGCGAGCACGCGCCAGAAGGGAGGCATCGAGGACCGGACCAGCTGGAGCCAGGCGCCGTCGTCGGTGGGAGCGCTCACGCGGTGGAAGGTCGCTACCGCTTGCGCACCAGGGTGACGCCGTCGGCGATGCCCAGCATCGCGACGTCGACACGGTTATCCGCCGCGATCCGGTCGTTCAGCTCGACGATCGTCGCGGTGCCCTCGTCACCCTCCGGCGGGTCGAGAACGGTGCCCTCCCTGAGCGTGTTGTCGAGCATGATCAGCCCGTTGGACCGCAGCAGGTGCAGGCAGCGCTCGTAGTAGTCGGGGTAGCCGACCTTGTCGGCGTCGATGAAGGCGAAGTCGAAGGCTCCGTCCTCGAGCTCCGCGAGTGTGTCGAGCGCGGGCCCAACCCGGATCTCGACCCGTTCCGCGAGCCCGGCATTGCTCAGATGCCGATAGGCCCGCTCGGCGTAGTCCTCGTTGAGCTCGCAGCAGGTGAGCTTGCCGTCCTCTGGGAGCCCGCGGGCGATCGAGATCGCGCCGTAGCCGAGGAAGGTGCCGATCTCCAGGGCACGCCGTGCGCCGATCGCCCTGACCAGCAGGGTTATGAGCGCGGCCTGGTCGCCGCCGATCTGCATCTCCTCGAGCTCCCCCATGTCCCGCGCGGCCTGCTCGACCTCGGCGGCGCTCCCGTCCCGGAAGGAGCTGTGCTCGATCAGATAGTCGTGTAGCTCGGGGTTGAGCGAGATGAATCTCTCGACCGTCAACCCGGGTGCCTCTCCCGACGTGCGAATGCGGCGGCCAGCCCACAGCCGGCGCCCACCAGCGCTCCGGCCAGGCCGGCGAAGACGCTGGCGAAGTCGTCGACCAGCGGCAGCATGATCAGGACCGCGGCGGCGACGGCGGCGCCGATCACCTCAACGTCCTCGTCCGGGGTGAGCCCTCACCTCGGCGCCGCGCATGACCGCCCAGGCCGCGAGCAGGCCGAGAGCGATGCCGTTGCCGCCGGAGGCGAAGAGGATGTCGTTGTGCGGGGCGAACGCGGTCTCCATCCCGTCGGCGGCCAGCATGCCGAGGGCGCCGCAGGCGACGATCAGGACCACAGTCGGGATCGTCCCGAGGCGCTGCTCGACCGCGACGCCGAAGATCGCGATGCCGACCGAGGCCACGAAGAGGTAACCGACGTCGGGGTAGATGAACGGGGCGGCCAGGTACCGCCACCAGTCGCCCCCCACCGGGCCCACCAGGCCGCCCAGGTCGTGGGTGTCGAGGGCAGGGCTCGCCACCCGCACCAGGACGAGGATGGCCGGGATCAGGATCGCGGCGATCACGGCGTAGGGCCGCTCGCCCAGCCGCTCCGCGCGCTGCGCGCGCGCCTGGCGGCGGCGCGATCGGCGCGACTGCCGCGGGGTGATCTCGTCGCCGCGCAGCTCGAGCTTCGGCGCCCGCTTCCGCAGCCGCGTGCCGCAGTACGGGCACTCGGTGACGTACGGGCTGACCTCCTCGCCGCAGCTCCGGCAGACGACGCTTAACTCAGGCGAGCTCACTCCGCGAGGATACCCCTGCCTGCTCGGCCCATCTGTTCAGCTCATAGAGCACCCGGGCGAGCTCCCGGCCGCGGCCGCTGAGCCGGTAGCGCCGGCCGCCGTCCCTCTCCAGGACGCCGGCGTCGACGCAGCTCGCCGAGCCGCGCGGAGAGAACGGAGGGGCTGATCTCCAATCCGCTCGGCGGAGCTCCGAGAAGGCGAGAGTGCTCCGCCGCAGCTCCCAGACCAGGCGCAGGGCCCAGCGCCTGCCGAGCAGGTCGAGGGCGCTCTCAACCGGTCGGTTTTTGGACACTGAGTACGGATTCCGTATTCGACGTTCCGCAAAAAGCCGGTAATTCACTACGGAAAGCGTATCGCATGCACCGGAAACGGTTCGCATACGCTGCCATTTCAGGGCTGGTCGGGATCGGTGGCGGCGACGATCTCCTGCATCAGGCCGCCGATCTCGCCGTGATCCGAGAGCCAGTTGAGCTGGCGCCGCGCGCCGGTGCCGCCCTCCACCAGATCGGCGAGGCCGGCCAGCTCGTCCTCGCAGCCGAGATCCTGCGCGTGCTCGCGCAGGTCCTCGATCACAGTCAGCGCCATCTTCGCGCCGGGGACCTCGAGGCCATGATCGAAGTCGATCAGCTTCCCCTCGATCCCGACCACGGACGCGCGGACCTTGTTGTCGTCGATCAGCTCCTGCGGGTGCTCGATGCTCGGGACGCCCTCGTCGTAGTCGGACGCGAGCCGGTGGGCGAGAGCCTGGCCGAGAGCGGCGAACCCGATCGTGTGGTCGACGCGCGTCTGCTGGTCGAAGACCCGGAGCTCGACGGTGCCCAGGTTCGGGTGCGGCCGCACGTCCCACCAGAGATAGGTGTAGTCCGGGATCGAGCCGCCGCGCATCATCTGCTCGACGCGGTGGGAGTAGATCTCCCAGCTGCCGTAGTAGGGAGGGATCCCCACCCGCGGGAAGGCGCGGAAGACCGGCGTACGGGACGACATCATCCCCGTGGTCTTGCCGCGCCACAGCGGAGAGTTCGTGGACATGCCGAGCAGGAGCGGCAGGTACCCGCGTATGCCGTCGGCGACGTAGATGGCCTTCTCGGCGCCGTCAATGCCGACATGGACGTGGGTGCCGAAGATCAGCTCCTGCTCCGCGATCCAGCTCAGCTCCGCGGCCAGCTCCTTGTAGCGGGGCCTGTCGACGATCAGCTGGTCCTCGTAGAGCGCCGCCGGATGGGTCCCGGCCGCCCCGATCGCCAGCCCGTTCCGCGCCGCGACCTCGCGGACCGTGCGACGCAGCTGCCGGAGCTGGTCCCCCGCCTCGGCCACCCCGGCGCAGGGGAGGGTCGCGACCTCGAGCACCGACTGCATCAGCTCGGGCTTCACCTCGCCGGGGAGGTCCTCGGGGAGGTCGCCGAGGATCACCTCGATCGCCTGGGAGAGCTCGAGGCTCTCGGCGTCGCAGATCATCAGCTCCTCCTCGATCCCGACGGTGAAGGGCGGCCCGGTGAAGTTGTGCTCCAGCACGGATCGGACCATGACAGTCAGATCGGGCATACTGGCCGTGAAGGCCAAAACTTAGGAGGAATCGAGAAAGATGGAAGTCAAGTCGATCACCGAGCAGAAGTCGTTGCTCGCAACGCTCTCGCCCGGCAAGCGCGCGCGGCTGCGCCGGCTGCTGTTCGATTACGGCCCCGGCAACGGGACCCTGATGCTGCTCCCGATCGACCAGGGGATCGAGCACGGCCCGCGCGACTTCTTCCCGAACCCGGCCTCCAAGGACCCCGAGTACCAGTTCAGCCTGGCCGCCGAGGCCGGCTACTCGGCGATCGCCTGCCAGATCGGGCTCGCCACCCGCTACTACCCCGACTACGCGGGACAGGTGCCGCTGATCCTCAAGGTCAACGGCAAGACCGACGTCCCGCCCTCCGACGATGCGTTCTCCAGCACCAACGCCTCCGTCGAGGACGCGGTGCAGGCTGGGCGCCGACGCCGTCGGCTACACGCTCTACGTCGGCTCCCCGCGCCAGGACGTCGACCTGCACCAGCTCAAGGGCGTGCGCGAGGACTGCGAGCGCTACGGCATGCCGCTGGTCGTCTGGGCGTACCCGCGCGGCTCGCGACGATCGACAAGAAGGGCGGCGCCAGGTCTCCTTCTACGCGATCGACTACGCGGCGCGCATGGCGATGGAGATGGGCGCCGACGTCGTCAAGCTCAACTTCCCGAAGTTCGATCCCGAGAAGGACAAGGACCAGCCGGCCCCGTACAACGAGATGGACGTCACCCCCGAGGAGGCCGTGCGCCAGATCGTGGAGTCCGCGGGACGCTCGCTGGTGGTCCTCTCCGGCGGGTCGAAGACGGACGACGAGACCGTCCTCAACCACACTCGGACGATCATGGAGGCGGGCGGCTCCGGCGTGATCTTCGGCCGCAACGTCTGGCAGCGCGAGAAGAGCCAGGCGCTGGAGATCATCGGCCAGATCAAGGAGACGCTGCTCTCGAACGTGCGGCGCATTCCGTAGGGCGCACGGGGCCGGATAGTTCCGGCGCCCGCAGCATCATCGAGGGGTGCCAGCTCACGTCCCTTCGCCGCGGCGCCCTGCGCGCCCCCCTCCTCATTGCCGCAGCTCTGATCGCCATCTCCCTCTCGCGCTGCGGGATGACGGCGGCGGCTCCGCGGAGCCGTCCGGGCCGCTGAGCGCGCACGTGACCCACGTCGTCGACGGCGACACCATCGACGTCGAGCTGCCGGACGGCAGCGACGAGAGACGTCCGCTACATCGGCATCGACACCCCCGAGACGGTCAAGCCGGGGACGCCCGTCCAATGCGGAGGGCCCAAGGCACACGAGGTGAACGAGCGTCTCGTGGGCGGGCGGACGGTCACGCTTCGCTTCGACGCCGAGCGGCGTGACGTCTACGGCCGCCTGCTCGCCTACGTCTATCTGCCCGGAGGCCCGGGCGGACGACCGCTGTTCGTCAACGCCGAGCTCGCTCGCCGAGGCCTCGCCCGCACGCTGACGATCCCTCCCAACGACTCCTTCGCGCCGCTCTTCGCGCGCCTCGCCGGCCGCGCGGGTGTGCGCGGGCGCGGCTTGTGGGGGAGGTGCCCTCTATAGTCGAAGCCAGCCCTTGACGGGGAGAGGCCGCGCTTGTGCGGCTTGGCTCTTGCAAGATCCTTTGCTAGCTTGCACGGCCGCCCCGGGGGGCATTGACGCCATGGCTCAAATGCGAATGCGACAGAGCATGTCCCAGATCGAGCTGGCGTTCGAGCAGGAGATGGCGCTTGAACGCCGCCGGCGGGACCAGCTGCGAAAGCGGGCGGTCAACCGCTCGCGCGCGCGGCGCATCACTCGCAACGAGTCGCGCGGCAGGGTCCGGTTCAGCGTCCTTCTCGTCTGTCTGACGATCACCGTCGTGACGGTTGTCGTCTCGATGTTCGAGACGCTGGCCTGGCTGATGGGCTAATGCGAGGGTGCCCGTAAGGGCAACCCGTTTCAGGTTCGACGGCCGAGTCGCTGCAAGGCGTCCGCAACCGCGGCGTTGGCGCCATCGTCGTCATCGTCGTCATCGCCACCGGTGCTCTCGCTCTCGATCCGGTCGTAGACCTCGTTCCGGAAGATCGAGACATCCCGGGGGGCGGTGATGCCCAGACGCACCTTCTCGCCGGCGACCGAGAGCACCTGGACCTCCACACCGTCGCCGATCATGATGCTCTGGCCCGGCTTCCGTGTCAGCACCAGCATCGCTTCCTCCTCAAGAGATCGTTGCCCACCCCCCGTAGGCACCGATCCGTAGCGGCTACCTAGAAGTGAGTAGCGTACAGGGTTCCGCCTCGCCTGCCAAGGCACATTCGCCAAATCGCAATCATCTAGAGTCCGCCGCCGATGGCCCGGAAGTCCCTCCGACCACAACTCAACCAGATTCGCGCCTGGGTTCGCCAGGGCCGGACCGACGCCTGGATCGCCCACCAGCTCGGCGTTCCCGCCTCGCAGCTACGCGACTTCCGCCATCGCCATGGACTGACGGCGGAGGGTGAGGAGCCCGACAGCGACGTCGACCTTCGCGACGAGATCGAGGCCGAGATCGAGGCAGAGCTCGAGGAGCCGGAGCCCGAGGAGGAAGAAGAAGAAGCGACCGACGAGGACGAGAGGCGAGGCGATGGCGACGGCGATGGCGAGGGCGGCGGCGAGGACGGCGAGGAGCGCACCGGGCGACGGCGCCGGCGGCGCCGGCGGGGTCGTCGCGGCCGCGGCCGGCGGCGGCCGCTGGAGGCGACCTTCGACCAGGGCGAGGAGGAGGGCTACGGGATCTGGCTCGATCCGTCGATCAAGGACGACCCGACCTACAGCGAGCATTGGAAGGGGCAGCGGGCTTTGCGGGTGACGATCGAGCCCGAGCGGATCGTGTTGGAGCGGGTAGAGGACTGAGGTTGCTGGGCCGCGGGTCCTGTCGCCGGATTTGTCGCAGACGCGGAGAACAGTGGCGCCAGCGAGAAAATTCGGCGCCACCCGCCGCAGGAACCGTCCGTCTACTCGGCTATTGACCCGCCCGCCGCGAGTAGTCGCTACGCGCCTCTCAGATAGAGGAAGAAGGCTCCGTCCACGATTGCCTGGGGGTCCAGGTCGACGGCGCTCATTGGGGCTGCTTGGCGAGCGGCCTCCAGGCACCAGTCGGTTCCGCGGCCGTAGAGCTCCGCCAGCTCCTGGGACTGTGAAGGTCGGGCCGATCCGGCGGCGGAGCTCGTCGCGGATCGCCTCCACCGCCCGCGGGCGCTGTGCGCGCCGCGCGCGGGTCCGAGCTGAGAGCTCGCGGAGCCGGCTGGCGCCCTCCTCCCATTGAAAGAGAGCGTTGTCGAGCGGATAGGCCACCTCTACTTGGTAGCAGCGCAGGCGCTCCGCGGGGCGAAGCCGTAGCGAACCGTCGGGGCCAGCAGGCGCACGCCCAGGCAGGCAGACACGCTCGGGTCGAGCGGGCCGGTCACCTTCCAGACGTCGACGAGTCCGGCGCCGGCGACCCGCTGGACGTTGCCGGCGCGTGAGATCCACTCGCGCTGGACGGGCGCCGTGTCGGCGGCCGGGTCGTCCTGGTGGTAGGTCGGCGTCGTGACCACGTAGTCGTAGTCGCCGTCGTTGAGGGCGCCGATCCACTCGGGGCACTCCGGGATCTCGTTGAAGGAGCCGCGCGGCCCGTGCTGCCCGATGTAGGTGACCTGGTTGCTGGAGTCCCCGCCCCAGAGGCCGTACTGGAAGAGCGCCCCCATGGTCCCCGACAGGGCGATCCTCAGGTCGTGGGTGCCGTCCGCCCAGTCGTAGGCCGCGCCCAGCCCCTGACCGAGCTCGACGGCGGGCTGCTCCGTCTTCGGGTAGTCGGGCGCCGTGGAGGAGTAGCGCTCGTCGAGATAGTGCGTCTGAGCCATGCGCCCGAGGACCGCGAGGGCGATCAGCGCGGCGAGCCCGATGCCGGCCAGTGGAACTGGCGCCAGGCCCCTGCGCGAGAGCAAGAGGAGAAGCAGCGGCAGCGCGACCAGCGTCAGGGCCAACGCGACGGTCCCGGGAATGCGCCCGGTGTCGATCGCGCCCACCGCTCCGGCGCTGACCACGATCAGGACGGCGAAGATCGCCAGCGTGCCGAGGCGCCAGGCGCGGCTCTCTCGCGCGAAGGGCGGCGGGATCGCCAGCAGGGTGAGGGCAAGCACGAGCCCCGGCGCCAGATAGCGGATGTTGAGCCGGAAGCCGACCGGCATGTTCTCGGGGCCGGAGGCGCCAAGGGGCGTCAGCAGGTAGGCGACCGCCGCCACCAGCGCCACCACGGCCAGCATCCGCTCCATTCGCCCGCCGCGCCAGAGCAGCAGCAGCACGGCGATCACGGCGAGCGCGAGGTAGGCCGGCCAGAGCTCGCCGAGGCGCTCGTGGAGCGCCGGGGTGAAGAAGCGGCCCCAGATGCCGTGTCGGTCGCGTAGTGGACGATCGCGTACGGGTGCCGACCCTGCAGGGCCTCGGCGTGATGGATCGGACCGATGTCCTGCCAGGGGAACGGGTTGCCCGAGACGATCAGGTTGCGCACGTACCAGTAGCCGCCGCCGACCACCATGGCGCCGATCCACTCGGCGGACGCGCGGAGGCGGTAGCCGGCGCCGCTGATCCAGATGACGCCCACCGTCAGGGCCAATACGGGCGGTACGACCGTCAGCTTCGTTCCCAGGGCAAGGCCCGCCGCCAGGCCGGCGACCAGCAGGGTGCCCGACGGGTGGACCCCCGGGACGTGGGGGCGTCCCGAGGCCCACGAATCGCGCAGGCCAGCGGCTGTTGAGGAGCAGGGCGACCGACGAGAGGAACAGGGCGATCGCCACGACGTCGTTGTTGGCATTGCCCGGCTGCCTCGAGAAGAGGAGGTTGGCCGCCATCACCGAGCCCACGGCGGCCATCGCCGTGGGGCCCGTGCCATAGGGGCGACCTATGCAATAGCCGGCGAACAGCGCCAGCCCGAGCCAGGCCATGTTGATCAGCGGGCTGAGGAAGTCGTTGCTGAAGAGCAGGATGCCGCCGGCGTGGACCAGCTCGGAGACCTGGGGGTAGAACCAGTTGAGATAGAGCGGGTCGGTGTAGAGGAGGCCCGTGACCGAGCCGGTGCCGGCGATGTGCGCGGCGAGCGGCAGGTGGTACCAGAGCGAGTCGCCGCCGTAGATGCCCCGGTCGAGAGCCAGCAGCGTCGGGCCCGCCCACTGCGCCGCGACGATCAGCGCGAGCACGATCGCAACCCCCAGCTCGATGCGCCCCGCCGGTGGAGCCCGGCGCAGATCCGGCTCCTGGGCCTTGCCCCAATGGGCGACGCGGGCGCCCGCGCGGATCAGCATCGGCTCGAGGCGCAGCGCCCCACCCCCGACGATCAGGCACGCCACCACCAGCAGCACGCCGTCGAGGACTCCGACGAGGCCGAGGAGCTCGGAGACGGTGACGAGGATGCCGACCGCGAGGACCGCGTCGGCGAGCAGCGCGGGTGTCCCGGTCCAACCGGGTAGCGCGGCGCGCCGCGCCGTCCTGCCGGCGATCGCCATCGAGAGGGCGACGGCCACCAGGCCGATCACGCCGAGTATGTAGTCGCCCGTGCCGCTCACCGCTCGCTCGACGAGGATGCTCGCGGTTCGACCGCGACCCCGCGCCGGTTGGCCTCCCTGCCGCAGCCGTTCGGGTCGAGCTCGCCGTCGATCCGGAAGACCGAGACGCGACCCGAATGCACCACCTCCTGGACGGCCGGGTCGTTCCGCACCCAGCCCCTTTCCGGGGAGGAGCTCGCCGTCGACGGGTTGTTCAGGTCGAGCTCGGGGGTCGTGACCAGGTAGTCGTAGTCGCCCTCGTTCACCGCCCGCCGGAAGTCGGCGCACCTCTCGATCGCGCGGAAGTCCGCCTCCGGGAGGTGGCGGCCCACGTACTGGACGTAGTTCGAGACGTCGTCGCCGTAGAAGCCGTACTGGTTGTAGGCGCCGCTCGTGCCCGCCACGGCGATGCGCAGGTCGGAGGTCGGCTTGGCCCAGCGCACCGCGTCGTCGAGCTGGAAGCGGAAGTCCTCGGCTCGGTCATACCTGTGGGCGAAGTAGTCGTCGTGGCGCTGGCCCAGCCGACCGCGGCGATCGGCGAGCGCCAGCACCGCGCCCGCGACCGCGGCGAGCAGGGCCCCGCTGCGGCGCGCCAGCAGGGCGAGGCCGACCGGCGCGCCGATCAGGACGATCTCCGATCAGGGCCGCCCAGGGGATCGACGCGAAGGCGCCCTTCCAGGCGACGTTGGCGTCCGAGTAGTGGGAGGTCAAGAAGAGGGCGATCAGCCCGCCGACGATCAGCCGGAGCCGCAGCGGCACTGGCGTGAGGCGCGGCTCGAGGGTGAGCAGCGCCAGCCCGAGCGCGAGGCCCGGGATCAGGTAGCGGAGGTTGATGCCGAAGGCGAGCGGATGGCCCTCGGGGCCGGCGGCCGTCAGCGGCGTAAAGAGGTAGGCGATCGCGGCGACGATCGTGACGGCCCCGGCGAGCCGCACCGCGGGCGAACGCGGTCGCCAGACGGCGAGGATCGCCCCGCCGCCGCTCCGCCGAGGATGAGGAACCAGAGCGGGCCCAGCAGGTTCTCGATCGGGTTGAGGAAGTAGGCGCGCCAGAGGCCCGTGCTCGGGATTGGAGCAGGATGTAGTGGGCGACGGTGAAGTCGTCGCGCCCCTCGAGACCGCGGTTCGGCCCCGGCAGGTCGATCGGCCCGATGTGCCGGACCCAGGGCAGCGGGTTGCCCGCGTGGATCAGGTTGCGGAGGAACCAGAACCCCGCGGTGACCGCCACACCCGCCGACGAAGACGCCAAAGGCCTTGCGGCGGACGCTGGGCGGGAACGATGAACAGCACTCCTATCGCCATCGCCGCGGCGGCCCCGGAGATCGTCAGCTTGCTGCCGAGCGCGATCCCCATGGCCAGTCCGGCAACCAGGAGCGCCCCGAGCGGGACGGGGGCCGCCAAGGTCGGAGCCCATCCCTCGACGTCGCGCCCCTCGCGGGACGCCCAGGCGTTGATCAGGATTGCCGCTGCCGCAAGGAGCAGAGCGACCGGGAACCGTGTCCGTCGCCGGGGTCCCCGCTTCCCTGGGGACCATCGGGCCCGTATCCATCGCGATGCAGACGGCGACGAGGCTCAGGGGCGCCACTCCGTATGGCCTGCCGATGCACCATCCGGCCAGCAGGGCCACTCCGAGCCAGCCGAAGTTGATCAGGGGGCTTGCGATGTCCCGGTCGAAGAGGACGATGCCGGCCGCGTGCAGCAGCTCGGAGTTCTCGGGGTAGAACCAGTTCAGATAGAGCGGATCGATGAAGTGCATCCCCCAGACCGATCCGGTGTCGGCGATCCGCGCGGCGAACGGGCCGTGGTACCAGAGCGTGTCGAAGGTGAGCATCCCCCGGGCCCAGACGTCCTGGAGGCCGGTGGCCCAGTGCGCCGCGACGAAGGCGGCGGCGGCCAGGCCGAGCAGCGCCTGCGGCAGCGGGATCGCCGGGGCGGGCGGCTGGGCGGCGTCCGCGGGCTCCGCCCGCAGCCACGGGCCGAGGTAGAGGCCGAGGCCGACCGCCAGGGCGGCGACGATCAGGACGGCTGGCACGAGGATCCCGAACGCGCCGAGCAGCTGGAGGAGGACCGTGAGGAGGGCGACGCCGAGGACCGCCTCCGCCAGCCTCGCCGGCGCGCCCTCCCAGCCCGGCAGCAGGCGGCGTCGCAGCCGCACGGCCGCCAGCGCCATCGGCACCGCGACCGCGGCCAGGCCGAGGACGCCGCCGAGGTACTCCCCGAAGCTCACTGAGGTTGGCGCGCGGCGGCTCCGCCGAGACTGCCGCCGCCCGTGCCGGCACCGTGCAGCTTGGCGCACCCAGCCGGGTTGAGGGCTCCGTCGATGCGGAAGACGAAATCGTCCTCCCGGTCCTCGATCTTGGTCGCGACCGGGTCGGTCGCGGTCCAGACGGCCTCGATCGGCAGCCGCGACTGGGTGCGCTGGTCGGGCCCGATCACCAGGTAGTGGTAATCGCCGTCGTTCACCGCGCGCCGCCACTCCTCGCACTGCTGCCGCCAGTTGGGCTCGCGGTCGTTCTCAGCCGCCTCACTCGCGATCGGGAGATAGGCGCCGTGTGCGCCGTGGCGGGCGATGTACTGGACGTGGTTGGAGAGATCGTCGCCGTAGAAGACGTACTGCTTGAACCCCGGGCGCCCGCCGACCACGCCGATCCGGGTGTCGTGCGGGTTCGCCTGGTTGAACCAGGCCAGCGCCGCCTTCATCCCATCGGGGAAATCGCTGGGCGCCGTGGATGCCTGGTAGCGGTTCTTGACGTAGTCGTCGCTCTTCGGCCAGCCGATCGCCACGACCAGGCCGAGGGCGACGACCGTCGCCCCGGCGACCACCGCACGCGAGGCGCCCCGCCGCGCCGCGAGCGCGATCCCGACGGGAACCAGGATCAGGAAGAAGGCAAGGCCGATCGCGCCGACCAGGAAGTGCCGGGTCCAGAGGTGGCCCGAGAGGTCCCAGACGGGAACCGCCTGGACCAGCAGCAGGACGGCGAGTACGCCGAGCAGCCAGCCCTGGTCGCGCCTGCGGCTCCCCAGCCCCGGGTCGACGGCGAGGAGCATGGCGCCCAGCCCGATCGCCGGCGAGGCGTAGCGCAGGTTCGTGGTGAAGGCGGTCGGGTCCCCCTCCGGGCCGGCGGCGGTCAGCGGCGTGAACAGGTAGGCGATGCCGCTCAGCAGGGCGACCACCCCGAGCATGCGGATCAGCGGGGTTCGCCCGTTCATGATCGCCAGCAGGAAGCCTCCGATCACGACGGCCAGGACGAGCGGCCAGAGGTCGCCGAAACTGGAGTGCAGCCCTGGGACGAGGTGATGCCGGATCACCCCTCCGTCGGGCGGCAGCAGGTAGTGGGCGACGGTGTGCGGCTCGCGGATGTTGATATCCGCCTGGTCCGGGCCCGGCAGCGGCCCGGCCTTGATCCAGGGCAGCGGGTTGCCGGCGTTGACGAGATTGCGTGCAAACCAGAATCCGCCGGTGATCAGCGAGCTGACCACCCAGATCCAGGTGGTCCGCAGCCTGAACCCGCGCCCGGCGACGGCGATCACGCCGAGCGTCAGCAGGGCGAACGGCGCGAGCAGGTTGAGCTTGGTGCCGAGCGCGAGACCGGCCGCCAGGCCGGCGACCACCAGCGCGCCTGTCGCGAGGGGGGCGACGGCCGCACCGCGACCGCCGGGCTCGTCCTCACCCTCGGGGCGCCGCTGGGCGTCCGCGTTGACGAGGACCGCTGCCGAGGCGAGCAGGAAGAACAGCCCCGCGATGTCGTTCTTCGCGTCACCGGGCTGGTAGAGCAGCAGCATGTTCGCGTCCAGCACCAGCGCGATCGCCAGGACGGCCACCGGCCCGCCGCGGTAGGGACGGGCAAAGGCCCACGCCGCCAGCAGGCAGAGCGACATCCAGCCGATGTTGATCAGCGGGGAGAGGAAGTCGTTGCCCAGGAAGAGGACGCCGGCCGAGTGGAGCAGCTCGGAGTTCTGCGGGTAGAACCAGACCGTCAGGTTGAGGGTGTCGATGAAGTGGATCGCGCCGACCTGGTGGTCCTGCACGAAGCGAGCGGCGAACGGGGCGTTGTGCCAGGTGGTGTTGGGCAGATACATGCCGATGTCGAGGCCGGTCTGGGTCGGCATCGCCCAGTGGGCCGCGACCAGGAACGCGGCCGCCACGGCCACCCCGAGGGCGATCGGCGCAACCTCCGGCGCCGGCAGCGGAACTCCTCGGCCGGGCGGGCGAAGGGCAAACCCAAGGCCGAGCCCGACGACCAGCGCCGCGATCAGAACCCATCCCGGCCTGTAGAGGCCGACCACCCCGACCAGCTCGAGCGTCACGACCAGCAGCGAGAGCCCGAGGACCACCTCCGCGAGCCGGGCCGAGGCGCCCGACCAGCCCGGGAGCAGGCGCCCGCGCAGGCCAACGGCGCCGAAACCCATGGCCGCCGCCACCGCGATCAGCTCGATCGAGCCCTGGAGGTAGTCGCCGAAGTTCATGAGTTGGCCGCGGCGCCGAGCTGCGCGCAGGTCGCGGGATCGAGCGGTCCGGTGATCCGGTAGACGGCCGCCGGGCCCGACTTTATGACCGTCTTGACGTTCTTGTCGCGGGAGGTCCAGAGGTTCTCCGGAGGCGCGGTGGTCTCGACCTGACCGAGCTTCGGCGTGGTGACGATGTAGTCGTAGTGGCCGTCGTTGATCGCCTGGCGCCACTGGGAGCATTTGACGATCGGCCTGAAGGTGCCGTGGTTCAGCTGCTGGCCCACGTACTGGACGTGGTTGGAGAGATCGGTCCCGTAGAAGAAGTACTGGCCGAACGCCGACGCTCGGCCCACCACCCCGATCCGCTCATGGCTGGCCTTGCGCCCCCAGTCCTGGAGAGGCTGCCATTCCGGCGTCGCGCGGAAGCCGCCGCCGAGCGGCGGCCTCGAGGCGGTGACGTAGCGGTGATCGAGGTAGTAGTTCTCGCGCACGCGCCCCAGGGCAACAGCCGTGACCGCCATCACGAGGCCGAACGCCACGAGCGCGACCACGTTCACCCGCCGCCGCATGCCGGCCACGATCAGCGCGGGAACCCCCACGATCAGGAACGCGAGGCCGATCGAGGCCAGGTGGTGGGAGAACTCCCAGTTGGCCTGCGTGACGGTCCCCTGGATCAGCAGGATCGTGAAGAGGCCGATCAGGATCCAGGGTCGGTTGCCGTGCCGGAACCACGGGATCAGGGGGAGGAGCAGGAAGCCAACGATCAGCACCGGGGCCACGTAGCGCAGGTTGGCGTCGAAGCCGCTGGGGTCCCCGAGGTTGCCCGAAGCCGTCAGCGGCGTGAAGACGTACGCGATCCCGGCGACGATGCCGGTCACCGCGAGGATCCTCATCAGCGCGCTTCCGCCCCGGAAGAGCGCCCAGACCAGGCCGACGATCACGACCGCGAGGATCACGGGCCAGAGCGGGCCGAGGCGGTCATGGAGAACCGGAAAGAGCTTGTGCTGCCAGACGGTCGGGTCGTTGTAGTACTCGCTCAGCGAGTGCGGCGGGCGCGGGTAGAGGGCGAGCTGGTCCGGGCCCGGCAGGTGGATGGGCCCGAGCTTGTGGATCTGCGGGAACGGGTTGAGCGCGTAGACGAAGTTGCGCCCGTACCAGAAGCCACAGGTGATCACGAGACCCCCGAGCCAGACGCCGAGCGACGCGCAGCCAATGCTGACGGCCGCCGAGGATCACGACGCCGATCGTGAAGGCGGCGATCGTGGCGAGCAGGGTGATCTTGGTGCCGATCCCCAGCCCGGCGGCGAGTCCGGCCATGAACAGCGGGCCCTGCGCCGACGGTGGCGAGCGTCCGCGGATCGCCCTCCACGGGGACGTCCTCGACCACGCCTGGTTCGAGCTCCTCGGGCTCGTCCGCCGTAGCCCTGGCGCTGGTTTGCGCTCTGCCGGCAGCGGCCGCCTGACGGATCGCGTGCGCGCTCGCCGCTCCATCCACCAGGAAGGCAATTGCCGCCATCAGGAAGAAGAGGCCGGCGACGTCGTTGGGCCCCTGGCCCGCCTGGGATCCGACCAGCATGTTCGAGTCGAGGACGACGGCGGCGCCGAGCAGCGTGACGCCGCCGATCCCGTAGGGGCGCCCGACGCACCACGCGGCCAGCAGGCAGAGCGCCACCCACATCAGGTTCATCAGCGGCGAGAGGAAGTCCGTCTTCAGGAAGACGATCCCCACGCCGTGGAGGAGCTCCGAGTTCTGCGGGTAGAACCAGGCGGCGAGCTTGAGCGGATCCGTGAAGTGGAGCGGTCCGATGTGGCCGGTCTGCGCGAACCGAGCCGAGAAGGACATGTGGTACCAGGTGGTGTCCTGGTAGTACATGCCCTGGTCGATCGCCTGGCTGGTCGGGTGGGCCCAGTGGACGACCACGAGGGCCGCCGCGATGATCCCGATCGCGACCATCACGCCGCTGGATCGGGCCTCGGCCGTACGAGGCGTCGGGGGCAGCCCGCGGCGGCGGGCCAGGAAGGTCACGCCCAGTCCCGCGGCGACGTAGCCGAGCAGCAGCGGGATCTCCTTGAACAGGCCAAGGACCCCCAAGCAGCTCCGAGACGAGGATCAGCATCGATACCCCGATGACCACCTCGGCCAGGCGCGCCAGCGCCCCCATCCAGGCGGGCGCGAGCAGGGCTCGCAGGTGGTAGGCGCCTAGGCCGAGAGCGGCTGCGATCACCGCCAGCTCCGCCGCGCCGAGCAGGTACTGGCCTGTACTCATCTCATCGGCTCAAATCACACAAAACGCGCACAGCCACATGCCGCGCGCGCGAGCGCGGAATCATATCCGCGGGGCTTAAGCGGGGGTCAGTTGCCCAGGCCGTGCACGACGTAGGCGTGCTCGCCGGGCCTGACCATGCCCAGTCGCCTGGCCTCTCGCTCGAGCGTGGCCGGGCTGGAGGCGTCGCGCAGCTCGTTGGTCAGCTCGACCCTCTCCTGCTTGAGCTGAGCGAGCTGGGAGTCACTGGACTTGGATCCCTGCCAGGCCTCGAGGACGCCCACCAGGGGGTTCAGGTAGGAGACCATCACCCCGAACAGGACCAGCACGAGCGCGATCCGGCCGACCCGGTCCCACCGGATCCGGCTGGGCCCGACTCGTCTGCGTACGCGACGCCTTGGGGCCATGTGTTCGCATTCGCCGTCTCCTCCGGCATTCCTCGCTGCTGGGGCCGCCACCGGCTACCGCCTACTGCTCGCAGTGAAACTGACTCGCACGGCGGCAGCCGGCGTCGGCCCTTAGCGTTGAAACACCGAGGCGCCGGGGAAGCGGGCGCGGTCGCCGAGCTCCTCTTCGATCCGCAGCAGGCGGTTGTACTTCGCCACACGGTCCGAGCGCGATGGTGCGCCGGTCTTGATCTGGCCGGCGCCGGTGCCCACGGCGAGGTCGGCGATCGTCGTGTCCTCCGTCTCGCCGGAGCGGTGCGAGATCACGGTCGTGTAGCCCGCGTCGCGCGCGATCTGGATCGTCTCCAGGGTCTCGGTCAAGGTGCCGATCTGGTTGAGCTTCACCAGGATCGAGTTGGCGACGCCCACCTCGATTCCGCGACGCAGCCGCTCGGGGTTGGTCACGAAGTTGTCGTCGCCGACCAACTGGACCCGATCGCCAAGCTTCTCGGTGAGGAGCTTCCAGCCGTCCCAGTCCTCCTCGTCCATGCCGTCCTCGATCGAGACGACCGGGAAGCGGGCGCGGATGTCGTGCCAGTAGTCGGCCAGCTCCTCCGGTGACAGAGAGCGCCCCTCGTGCTCGAGCACGTACTTGCCGTCCTCGAAGAACTCGCTGGTCGCCGGGTCGAGGGCGATCATCACGTCCACGCCGGGCGCGTAGCCCGCCTCCTCGATCGCGTCGATCAGGAAGTCGAGCGCGGCCCGGTTGGAGGGGAGATCGGGGGCGAAGCCGCCCTCGTCCCCCCCGCCCGTCGAGAGCCCCTTCTTGCTCAGGATTCCCTTGAGCGAGTGGTAGACCTCGGCGCCGATCCGCAGGCAGTCGGCGAAGGTCTCGGCGCCGGCCGGGACGACCATGAACTCCTGGAAGTCGACGGCGTTGTCGGCGTGCGCGCCGCCGTTGAGCACGTTCATCATCGGGACCGGGAGCAGCTCGGCCGGCCCGGCGTCCTTGGCACCGGTCGCCGAGTACAGCTCGGCGAAGTAGTCGTAGAGGGGCTGCCCTGCCTCTGCGGCGGCCGCCTTCGCCGTCGCCAGGGAGACACCGAGGATCGCGTTGGCGCCGAGCCTGCCCTTGTTGTGCGTCCCGTCGAGCTCGATCATCTTGCGGTCGAGCGCGGGCTGCTCGGCGGCATCGTCGCGCCCTTCAGGGCCTCGGCGATCTCGCCGTTGACGTGCGAGACCGCCTTGCCGACGCCCTTGCCGCCGTACTCGTCCCCGCCGTCGCGCAGCTCGACTGCCTCGTACTCACCGGTCGAGGCACCGGACGGCACGATCGCCAGGCCGCGCGCTCCCGAGTCGAGCGCGACCTCGACCTCGACCGTCGGGTTCCCCCGCGAGTCGAGTACCTGCCGCCCGTGGACGCTCTCGATCGTTGCCATGGAGGCGGGAAACCTACCGGAGGGAGTTCGATCGGCCGGGGAGGAGGGGTGAGGAGGAGGAGGGCGACTTCGCGCCCTCCTCCTCCGCGCCAAGGGACTAGCAGAAGACCGCTAGCCGGAATGCCCTTTCGGCCGCCGCGCCTGTCGCGTCGAACGTCTGGACACTGATGTCGTTGTTGGTTGGATTGGCGGTACCGGTCACAACCGAGCCGGCGAGGACGCCTTGTGCCATGCCGTTACAGCCCGCGACGCTCTGGTTGAAGTGAACGACGTAGCTGTTGCTGCCGCCCGTGTGGGTGACGGCGCCGTTCAGCCCAACGTTGGCGCCCTCCGTCGCAGTGCAGAGGGTGCCGTTGAGTGCGACGCACGCGAGCAGCCGCGTGGCCGGAGTTCCCGGGAGCCCCTGGTTCCCTGGGGTCGATGTCCCAGCGAAGCTAGGGCGGGGCGCTCACCAAACGCTCATCAGCCGAACCGGCGCTCAGCGAGTGTTCAGGTACCGGCGTCGACGAGCCGCTGCGTCGCCTGGCGCAGGGCGAGCTCCGGGTCCACGCCGAGCCGGCGCGAGGCGGCCACGGCCTCGAGCAGGAGCGAACCCACCAGATGTTCGGCCTCCGCCCGCGTCGCGGGATCGGAGCCGGGGCCGCCGGGCTTCTCCTCCGCCGCCGAGCCCTCGGGATCGACCCGGCGGAGAACTTTTCGGGCGTAGAGCAGTGCCGGCAGGTTCTCCGGCAGCTCGGCCGGGTCGCCTGTCCCGCCCTCGACCTCGCGCTTGATCTCCTCCCACTGCGAGAGGACCTCGCCGGCGGTCTCCAGGTCGCGGTCGCCGTAGACGTGCGGGTGGCGGCGGATCAGCTTCGCGGCGCAGGACTCGGCGACCGCCGCCAGATCCCCCTCGCCGCGCTCCTCGAGGAGCAGCGAGAGGAAGAGGACCTGGAAGAGGACGTCGCCGAGCTCATCGACCATCGCCTCCGTGTCGTCGCGGTTCGCCGCGTCGGCGAGCTCGTACGCCTCCTCGACCGTGTGCGGGACTATCGAGCGGGCGTCCTGTTCCCGGTCCCAGGGGCACTCGCGGCGCAGGCGCCGTGTGACCTCATCGAGGTGCTGGAGGGCTTCGAGATAGGACGGCTTCGCCACCAAACGGGTTGCGCTTACGCGCACCCTCTCATCAGCCGCCGGGGGTGAGTCCCTGGAGGCCGCCCGGCAGGGCCTGCGCCGTGCCCGCTCCGGCCGGATGCGGGCCCTGCGGCGAGCCGGCGGTGGCTTGCGCGAACGGCTTGAAGGATCCGGGGGCGCCCGGGGTCGGCCCGGTGCCAGAGCACTGGAGCTGGCCGCTGCTGCTGCTGGCGCCCTGGGTCGCGGAGCCCTCCTGGCAGAAGGCGAAGACCGGGGCCGGGCACCCCTGACTCGACTGGCCCGTCTGGGAGGGCGCGAGCTTGTCGGGATCGCAGGTGGGAGAGCCGCCGTTGAAGTTGTCGCAGCCGGAGACCGCGTAGTCGCTCGCGCACTGGGTCAGGTTGGTCCAGTAGTCGCGGAAGCGGTTGCCGAAATCGGTGAGGGCCTGCTGTTGCTCCTGACCCTTGATCTGCGCCTTGATCTGATCGCCGACCTTCGTCGCAGCGCCGCCGGTCGACGAGGCCGTGGTGTCGTCGAAGGCCTGCACCTTCTCGGGCGTGGCCGAGAACACCTCGAAGACGTAGTTGCCGGTCGACGTGGAGATCGGTCCCTGGACCGCTCCCTGCGGCGCCTTGAAGATGTCGTCGTCCAGCGGCTGCTGGAAGGAGCCGGGCACCACATCGGTGCGGAGGCCGCCCTTGTCCTTCGACGTCGGATCCGTCGAGTACTGGGCGGCGACCTTCTTCCAGTTCGCGGCGGAGTCGTCGGTGCGCAGGGCCTGGTAGGCGAGGTCGATCTGGTGCGCGTCCTGGTTCTGGACGATCCTGATCGTCCGCTTGGCGGGCTGGGTGAACTGGGCCTTGTTCGCGTCGTAGTAGTCCCGGGCGTCGCTGTCGGAGACCGTGCCGACGCTGTTGCTGATTTCGTCCTGGATCTTGTTCTGGATCAGCTGGAGCTTGGCGCGCTCGAGGACGTCGGCGTCGGTCAGGCCCGCCTGATCGCGCGCCTTCACGTACTCGGCCTGGGTCTTGAACTGCGACTTGATCTGCTGAAGCGACTGCTGGATCTCGGTGTCGGTGAAGCTCAGGCCCCGCCTGTTCGCCTCGCCCACGATCCAGGCGATCTGGAGCGCGGTCTGCATCGCCTGGTCCTTGATCTGCTTGTACTGCGGATCGCTGGGCTGCGGGACCGTCTGGGAGCCGCTCTGCCTGGCCGTCTGCAGCAGGAAGCGGTTGAAGTCCGTCTTGCTGATGTGCCCGTCCTGCGCCAGGCCCGGGACGTCGATGCTGGCGTCATCGATCACGGCCACGTCGTCCGAGGGGACGCTGGGGTGGCCGACGCCAACGGCCGCCGCCACGATCACAACCATCAGCACGAGGACCGCGCCGAAGATGATCGCGAGGTTCCTCTTGGAGAAGAATCCGCGGTTCACAGGGGCGGCAGCATAACCGGCATCACCTAAGTGGGCGCTAAGACCGCGGTGGCGCCCAGGCCGTCGACCAGCGCCAGGAGCGCGCCGAGGCGGGCACCCGGCTCCTCGGGCACGGGAACGGCGATCGTGCGCTCGCGCCACGCGTAGATCGCCTCGGGGACGCGCTCGTTGAGGGCGCCGACGCGATCCGAATCCAGCTCGATCGGCGAGACCCGCAGGCGGCCGGCTCGGAACTCCACGACCCGCGCCCCGGCGTCCCCCAGCGCGATTCGCGCGCGCTGGAGATCGAGCAGGTTGCCGACCGAGTCGGGAACCGGCCCGAACCGGTCCTCGAGCTCCTCGCGGAGGGCACGTAGCTCGCCCGGCTCCCTCGCGGCGGCGACGCGGCGGTGGACATCGATCTTGGCCGCCTCGAACGGGACGTAGTCCGCGGGCACGTAGGCGTCGACGTCGACGTCGATCCGCACCGGCTCCCTCGGCTCCGCGGGAAGCTCGGTGATGCCCGCGCGCAGCTCCTCGGCCGCGTCCTCGAGCATCTGGCAATAGAGCTCGAAGCCGACGGCGGCGACGTGCCCCGACTGCTCGTCCCCGAGCAGGTTCCCGGCGCCGCGGATCTCGAGGTCGCGCATCGCGACCCGGAAGCCGGAGCCGAGCTCGGTGTTGTCGGAGAGCGTCGAGAGCCGGGCTGCGGCGTCCGGCGTCAGCGCCTCCGCCGAGGGATAGAGCAGGTAGGCGAAGGCGCGCTCGCGGCTCCGGCCCACCCGTCCACGGATCTGGTACGCCTGGGCCAAGCCGAGCTGATCCGCCCGTTCGACGAGAAGCGTGTTCGCGTTCGGAATGTCGAGGCCCGACTCGATGATCGTCGTCGCGACCAGGCAGTCGTGCTCTCCGCGGACGAAGGCGAGCATGGTCGCCTCGAGGTCCAGCTCGTCCATCTGCCCGTGGGCCTCGGCGAAGCGGACCCCCGGGCAGAGCGCGCGCAGGCGCTCGGCGGTCTCGTGAAGCGAGTCGATCCGGTTGTGCAGGAAGAAGACCTGCCCCGCACGCTCCTTCTCGCGCATGATCGCCCGCTTCACCAGGTCCTCGTCGTAGGGACCGACGTGGGTCCGGACCGGCCGGCGCCCCTCGGGCGGGGTCTCGATCACGGAGATGTCGCGGAGCCCGGCGAGGGACATCTGCAGCGTGCGCGGGATCGGGGTGGCCGAGAGGGAGAGGACATCGACCTTGAGCTTGAGCTGGCGGAGCAGCTCCTTCTGCTTCACGCCGAAGCGCTGCTCCTCGTCGACGATCATCAGACCGAGGTCCTTGCCGCGAACGTCCCGCGAGAGCAGGCGGTGCGTCCCGATCAGGATGTCGACCTTGCCCTCACCGAAGCGCTGCAGCGCCTCCTTGATCTCGGCCGGCTTGCGCAGGCGGGAGACCATCTCGACGTTGAACGGCGTCTCCGCGAAGCGCTCGCGGAAGGTTCCGAAGTGCTGCTGGGCGAGGATGGTCGTCGGGACGAGCATCATCACCTGCTTGCCGTCCGCGGCGGCCTTGTGTGCCGCACGGAGCGCGATCTCGGTCTTGCCGTAGCCGACGTCACCGCAGATCAGGCGGTCCATCGGGCGCTCGGACTCCATGTCGCTCTTGACGGCGTCGATGGCGTCCATCTGGTCCGCGGTCTCGCGATACGGGAACGCCGCCTCGAAGGTGAGCTGCATCTCGCCGTCCGGCGAGAAGGTGTGGCCGGTGCGGACCTGGCGCTCCGCGTAGAGGTTGATCAGCTCGCCGGCCATCGCGCTGGCGGCGCGCCGCGCCCGCGACTTGAGGTTCTGCCAGCGCTTGCCCCCCAGCGGGCTGAGAGCGGGCTCGTCGCCCTCGGCTCCGATGTAGCGGCTGATCCGGGCCAGCTGGTCGGTGGGCGCGAAGACGCGGTCGCCGCCGCGGTACTCCAGCTCGAGGTAGTCCCGGGTGACGCCTGCCAGCGTCTTGGTGTCGAAGCCCGAGAAGCGGGCTACGCCATGGTCCTCGTGGACCACGTAGTCGCCGACGCGGAGCTCGATCGCGGCGGCCAGCCGGGC
Organism: uncultured Solirubrobacterales bacterium; assembly: GCA_963763985.1. Classification (GTDB taxonomy): domain Bacteria; phylum Actinomycetota; class Thermoleophilia; order Solirubrobacterales; family 70-9; genus DASUPK01. Next base: position 42,410 of record CAVXQO010000008.1, read on the forward strand.
GCGGGCGGAGACGGGCGCGGCCGCGCGGCGGCGATGGACCAGCCGTCGCTGCGGGATCACCGCCAATTGCAGCTCTGGAGCCAAAAAGCCCTCCCGCAGCCGCGCCTCGGCGAAGCTGACGCCCGGCTCGTCGCGGCGCCTGCTCGCCGAGGAAAGGCACATCAATGCGGCTCAGGTTGAAGCGGGTGCGCTCGGCCTCCCCGCGGCCCTCGAACGCGACCACGGTCCGGTACCCGGAGCGGGTCAGCTTCTCCAGCTCGCCCTCGGCCTCCGCCAGGGTCCTGGAGGGGAACTCCGCGCGCTGGGCCCTGAAGGAGTGCTCCTGGCCCGAGTCGGCGCCCAGGGACAGCCCGGCCCGAGCCTGCAGCGGGTCCGCCACGTCGACGTAGAGGCGGCGAGCATGCTCCTCGAGGATCGCCGCCGTGACGTCCTCCCAGTGGTCGTGCAGGGCGCCCGGGATCTCCTCCGCGGCCGCGATCACGACCAGCGCCTCGGCGGGGACCAGATCGAGCGGGGCGAGAAAACCGCCGGGGTCCACCTCATCGCGATGCTCCGCCGAGAGCTCCGCGGCCGGGGCGAGCTCGACTCGCTCGGCCTCTCCGAGCGAGCGCTGGGTGAAGACCGAGAAGCGCCGCATCGACTCGATCTCGTCCCCGAACAGCTCGACGCGGATCGCCTGCTCCTCGGTCGCCGGATAGACGTCGAGGATGCCCCCGCGGAGCGCGAACTGTCCGCGCTCCTCGACCTGGTCGGTGCGGTCGTAGCCGGCGTCGGCGAGCAGGAGCGTGACGTCCTCCAGGTCGACGCTCTCGCCCTTGTGGAGCGCGAGAGTCTCCGGTCTCAGCTTGGGGTCCGGGACCTTTTCCGCGAGAGCGATCGCGCTCGCGACGACCACGGCGGACGGGTCGGCCATCGCGTTCATCGCCGCGATCCTGAGCCCGGCCAGGTGCGGCGGCGGATCCAGGTGGGATTCGAAGGTGGTTCCGCGCGACGGATAGATGCGCACCGCGCGCGGCGCCAGGAAGGCCTTCAGGTCGCCGGCCAGGTCGCGGGCGGAGCGATCGTCCGCCGCGACCACCAGCACGGGGCCCGGAACCTCACCTCCATCGATCAGCGCCGCGAGTAGGTAGGGGCGAAGCGACGCGGAGACGTAGGCGTTCAGCGCCGGCTCGCCGGCACCGGGCAGGCTCTCGCGGAGCGCCCTGAGGCGCTCGTTCTCCTCGGCGATCTCGAGCAGTGGTCTCAGATTCATGATTCGGGCACGACGAGCGCCCGGATCGGCCGATCCGGGTCGCTTGCTGCGAGGGTACCGAGGGCGCTCAGCCGGCCGGCGGCGGCCGCTTGCTGACCGCCGAGCTGCGGCCCGCGTTGGCGTAGACCCACCGCGAGCGCCTGCTGAAGACCGGGCCGCTCTCGCTGACGCGGTCTCCCCGGCGGACGAGGATGAGACATGCCGCCGCCCCAAGGAGCGATAGCCCGGCCGCGACGAAGAAGGTGAGCTCGTAGGCGGCGGCGTGCTCATTGATGATGTCCCCGAGCACGTAGTGGATCTTGCCCGTGGCGACGACGTGGTCGCGCCCCCTCTCCTCAGCCTGGAGGATGAACTCCTTGCCCTGGTCGACTTCGGCCGGCGTGATGTGAATGCCGATCTGGGCGAGCTTGTCGTAGAGCCGGTGCCAGTAGTCCTCGAGCAGGACCGCGCTCAGCACCGCGATGCCGAACGCGCCGCCCATCTGCTCGGCGGTGTTGATCATGCCCGCAGCCTGGCCCTGGTCTTTCGCCGGAACGGCGGTTAGCCCGGTGGGGTCGTTGACCGTCAGCACGATGCCGAGCCCCAGCCCCTGCAGGAGCAGGCCCGGGATCAGGATCGGATAGGACTGCTCGGTGACGCCCAGCGCGAGGGCGACGCCGGAGGCGGCGAGCACCAGGAAGCCGATCACCAGGGGCGTGCGGCCCCCCACGCGATCGAAGGCGCGGCCCGCGAGGGGTCCCGCGAGGATGATCGGCACCGTGGCCGGGATCAGAGCCAGGCCGGCGAGCTCGGGTGAGATGCCGATGACGAGAAGCAGGAACCACGGCAGCAGGAACCCCATGCCCAGCTCGACCATGCCGGCCAGGACCTGGCTGATGTTCGCCGCGAGGAAGTTGAGGTGGCGAAAGAGCCGGAACTCGAGCAGGGGGTTTGCCACTCGTCTCTCGACGAACACGAAGACGACCAGGAGAGCCACCGCTCCGGCCAGCGACCCCACCACCTCCGGATTGCCCCAGTTGTTTCCGCTCCCCTCCGTGAGCCCGAAGACGATCAGGCCGATCCCGAGCCCGAAGGTGATCACCCCCGGATAGTCGATCTGGCGGGGGGCGTCCGGATCCGGCTCGAGCTTCGGGGTGAAGGAGAGGGTCAGCAGGATCGTGGTGATCGCGAGCGGCACATTGATCAGGAATACGAGGCGCCAGTCGACGCTGGTCAGGAGGCCCCCGAGCACCGGGCCGAGGGCCGCGAAGAATGCCGACGCGCCCGCGAGGATCCCCAGCGCCCGCCCTCGTTCGGCTTGCGGATAGATCGAGCTGACAATCGCCAGCGCGGTGGGCATCATCAGGGCCGCGCCGGTCCCCTGCGCCGCCCGCGCGGCGATTGCCCATGGCACGTCCTGCGAGAAGCCGACGAGCGCCGATGAGACGACGAACAGGACGGCCCCGGCCACGAACACCCGGCGGAGGCCGAGCAGGTCACCGAGCCGCCCGCCGAGGACCATCAGGGCAGCCAGGGGAAGGATGTTGGCGGTCAGGATCCACGGGCCCGAGGAGATGCTCCCTCCAAGGTCCTGGATCAGGTCCGGGGTCGCCAGCGGGACCGAGGTCTGATCGACCAGGATCATGCTGTTGGCGAGCGTCATGGCCGCCAGCGTCAGCCAGCGATCCCTCCCAGCCGGCTGGACTGCCCGAGCGGCCACCCCGGGATTCCTATCGCTCAGGGCGCTGCCCGTACGGCAGGCCGGGGCCGGAGCGCTCCCACTCGACCTGGCCGCGGCCCTCGTCGGCTGAGCGCTCGACGACGCCGTCCCAGCGGTGGAGCATCTGCTTGAGCCGGGCGACCGACTCCGGCGGGTGGGCCGCGACCTCGGCGGCCAGATCGAGGGCCGCGTCCTCGGTGCCGGCCGCCGGGGCGACCCGGTGGACGAGGCCCATTCGAAGTGCCTCGTCGGCACTCACGTTGCGCGAGGTGAGCAGCAGGTACTTGGCGGTCGCCAGGCCGCAGAGGGTGACCAGGCGGGCCGGCCCGACCGGAACGCCCAGCTCCGCGCCGGGGAAGCGCATCCTCAGGTTGGATCCCCCAACCCGCAGGTCGCAGGCGATCGCTATCTCCGCCCCGCCGCCGACGACCGAGCCGTGGCAGGCGGCGACGGTCGGCTTCGGGAACGCCGTCAGCACGTCGTAGACCTGCGGCGAAGAGCTCCATCCGGCGGACCCTCCCCTCCTCGTCCATCTCCTCGCGGACGTCGGCGCCGGCGGACAGGCCGAGGTGGTCGTTGGAGGAGATCACCAGGACCCTCGCCGCGGCGTCCTCCTTCGCCCTCGCCAGCCTGGCGAGGATCTCCTCGAGCATCTCGGTGTTGAGCGCGTTCCGCGACTTCTCGCGCTCCAGGCGAAGCAGCGCCACCTGCTTCTCGTCGACGCTGTAGCTGGTCAGCGGCATCAGTCGGACCCGGCGCCGGTGAGTTGCTCGACCAGCCGCTCGGCCTCGTCGGCGGCGTCACCGATCAGCAACCGCACCTCCTCGGTCGGCTCGCGAAAGCGGGAGAGCACGTAGCCGGAGACGACCTCGGGGTCCGTGCTGTCCGGCCGGCCCACGCCCCCGCGCACCCGCCAGAAGTCCTTGCTGCCCAACCCCTGGGCGAGGCTCTTCAGGCCGTTGTGGCCGGCCACCCCGCCGCCGAGCTTGGCACGCACCTCGCCGAACGGCAGGTCGATCTCATCGTGGATCGCGATCACGCGATCGAGCGGGATTCCGAGCTCGCCCCGCGCCGGGCCCGCCGCCGAGCCGGACTCGTTCATGAAGGTCTGAGGCAGGAGGATCGCGACGCGCGGTCCGCCCGGCGCCGTGCGGCCCTCGGTGATCAGGCCGCCGTATCGCTTGCGGGCCTTGGGCATCTCCCAGCGGCGGGAGAGCTCGGCGGAGACCTCGAAGCCGAGGTTGTGCCGGGTGCCGGCGTAGCGCTCTCCGGGATTCCCGAGGCCGACGATCAAGACGTCCGCTCGCGGCTCCTTCTTACGGGTCGCGCTGTCGCGCGCCCTCTCATTGACGCCGTCGCGAGATCGCTGCGACCGGCGGCGAAAGAGAGACAGCGACTACTCCCCGCCGGACTCGTCGCCGCCGCCCTCGCCCTCGGCGGCATCGCCCTCGCGCTCGCCCTCGCCCTCGCCCTCGGCGGCCTCCTCGCCCTCCGGAGCCTCCTCGCCCTCGCCGACCAGCTCGGCCTCCTCCTCCAGCTCGGGCTCTGGCTCCTCCTCGACGCGCGGCGGGCTCAGCGTGGCGATCGTGATCTCCTCGGGCTCGTCGGCCATCAGCTTGACGCCGCTGGGGATGGCGACAGAGGCAAGGTTGATCGTGTCGTTGATGACCATCTCCGAGACGTCCACGGTGATCTGCTCCGGGATCGCGGTCGGCAGCGCCTCGACGGTGATCTCTCGGGTGACGTGCTCGAGCACGCCGCCCTCGCGAACACCGGGCGCGTTGTCGGCGCCCTCCAGCTCGATCGCAACCTCGGCCTGGATCTCCTCGTCGAGGCGGACCTCGAGGCAATCGAGATGCGTGACGTCACCGCGGACGGGGTGATGCTGCTGCTCCTTGATCACCACCGGGACGGCCTTCGTCTCGCCGACTTCGAGGTCGAGCAGGGTCTGCCCCTCTTGCAGGACGTTCCGGAGCTCACGCTCCTGGACCTGGAACGGCCGGGCCTCGCCGCCCTGTCCGTAGACGACCCCGGGCACCAGGCCGTCCCGGCGCAGCCGCCGGGTCGCCCGCGATCCGAAGATGTCGCGAGGGGAAACCTTCAATGTGGTTCGGTTCTGTGCCATCTGACCTTCATTAAACGGGTCGCGCTGTCGCGCGCCCTCGCGTGTACGCTCGGGCGCCAGGATAGAAAATGACGGGAGACCATGGGCAGCGACCAAGACACCAACCGACCGGATGAGCCGGATCGCGAGATCCCGGAGGACGAGAGCGAGCGCTGGGGCATAGAGATCCTGCGATCCGACCCGGGCGATCGAGCGCGCTCCGAACCTCCAGAGCCGGAGCGGCAGGAGGGCGAGATCCCGCAGACCCGAATCAGGCGGTCGGCGAAGCTCGGCACGGCGATCGGCGGCCAGGCCACTCGCTATGCGGGGACCGCCGCCGCCAACGTCGTCCGTTCCGAGGAGAAGTCCCAGGAGCGTCTCGAGACCCGCCACATCGAGACCGCGCTCAAGATGGCCTCGACCCTCGGCGAGATGAAGGGCGCGGCGATGAAGATCGGCCAGATGGCCTCATTCATCGACGTCGACTTTCTCCCGCCCGAGTACCGCGAGATCTACCAGAAGCAGCTTTCGAAGCTGCGCACCCACGCACCCGCGATGCCCTGGGAGAAGGTGCGCGCAGTGCTGGAGGAGGAATACGACGAGCGGCCGGAGAGCGTCTTCGCCTCGATCGAGGAGGAGGCCTTTGCGGCGGCCTCCATCGGGCAGGTCCACCGGGCGACGCTGCACGACGGGTCGAAGGTCGCCGTCAAGATCCAGTACCCCGGCGTCGCGGATGCCCTCGAGTCGGACGTCGCCAACATGGGCATCCTGCTCCGCCTCGCCAGAGCGCTGGCCCCGGGCCTCGACGCCAAGGCCGTGGCGTCGGAGCTGCGGGAGCGGGTCCTCGAGGAGCTCGACTATGAGTTCGAAGCGCAGAACCAGCGGACCTTCGCCCGCGCCTACGAGGACCACCCCTTCATCTTCGTTCCGAAGGTGCACTCGCGGCTCTCTCGGCGGCGCGTCCTGGTCAGCGACTACGTCGAGGGGCGCGGCTTCGACGAGGTCAAGAAGCTCGAGCAGGACGAGCGCGACATCTTCGGCGAGATCGTCTTCCGCTTCTGCTTCGGCTCGATCTACCACCTGCAGCACTTCAACGCCGACACCCATCCCGGCAACTACCTGCTGATGGAGGACGGGCGGGTCGCCTTCCTCGACTTCGGGATGACCAAGCGCCTGACGACGCAGCAGATCCAGCTCGAGCAGCGGGCGATGGATGCCGTCGGCCGCGACAATCCTGAGGCTCTGCGCCAGGCGCTCCACGACCTCGGTTTCGTCGCCGACATGAGCCGCGTCGACGCCGAGCGGCTGATGGAGCACGTGAAGATGGTCGGCGGCTGGTACATGGAGGACAAGGAGACCCAGATCACGCCCAAGCGCGTGATGAAGATGATCGAGGTGACCTCCGACCCGCGGTCGGACTTCTTCGACCTGGTGCGCAAGGAGAGCCTCCCTGCCGACGAGCTGATGGGGAGGCGGATGGAGACCGGGCTGCTGGCCGTCCTGGCCCAGCTGCGTTCCAGGGCCAACTGGCACCGGATCATGCGGGAGTGGGTCTACGCGGACCCGCCCTCCACCGTGTTGGGCGAGGTGGAGTGGCGCTTCTTCGAGCGCCGGGGCACCGCCCAGACACCCGGGCTGCCCAGCCGCGTCTAGCCGCCATCAGGACGCTCCACTTTGGAGCGGAGGGCGAAATGGCGAAGCCGTGTTACTTCGTGGCCGGGTGGGGCTTGCCCTCCGCCACCTCGAAGAGCCGCGGGTCGTTCGAGCAGATCCCGTCGACGCCCATGTCAAGGAGCTCTTTCATCCGGGCCGCCTCGTCGACGGTCCAGGCGATCAGCTCGACGCCGATGTCGTGCGCGATGTCGACGGCCTTCGGGGTGATGATCGGGTGGTAGACCCAGACGGCGTCGACCTCGAGGATCGGCCCCTGCTTGGCCAGGACGCTCGGGTAGCGTCGGCGAAGGGCTGAGAGGCCGGCCTTCAGCGCCGGCTGGGCCCAGCCGTACTGGGTCCAGTCCCGCTTCGTCTTGGGGTAGGTCCAGCCCAGGCGCAGGTCCGGCTCGAGCTGGCGCAGCTTGCGGATGCTGTCGATCTCCTGCGACGAGACCATGGCGCGGTCGAGCAGGCCGCGGCCCTCCAGCGCTCCGACGAGCTCCGCCTCGCGCCCGGGCAGCTTCAGGTCGCAGTCGATCTCAACCTCCTCGAGCGGGGCCTCGAGGAAGAGGTCGAGGGCCTCAGTCAAGTCCATGGGCTGCCGGCTGAGCGCGTCGTCGAAGTCGTGGGCGACGATCAGGCGGCCCTCCTGCTCCCTGAGCACGTCGAGCTCGATCATGTCCACCCCGTGCTCCACGGCCGAGTCGAAGCTCTCGGCCGTGTTCCCGGCGATGATCGCGTCGGCGCCCTTGTGGCCGATCCGGCGATAGGTCCGAGCGTCCTCGGGCTTCTTCTCAGGCGCCTTCTTCTGTCCCGCCTTGGGCTTGGCCGCCATGGCGGCGCACACTAGAGGGATGAGGCTCGCTTCGGCGGCTAGAACAGCTGGTTCTCGCCGGCGAAGATCTCGGACACCGAGTCGTCGGTGAAGATCCGGCGCATCGAGTCGGCGAGCGTCTGCGCGGCCGAGATCACGGTGATGTTGTCCGGTGCTCCGGGGCGCTGCGGGATGGTGTCGGTGACCACGATCTGCTCGATTCCCGAATTGTGCTGAGCCAGGCGCTCGTACGCCGGGTCCGAGAAGACACCGTGGGTGGCGACCGCGATCACGCGCTTGGCGCCCTCGTCCAGGACGGTCTGGGCAGCGGCGGTGAGGGTTCCTGCCGTGTCGATCATGTCGTCGACGAGGACGGCGGTCTTGCCCCTCACCTCACCGACCACGTAGCCGATCTCGGCGACCTGCTGCGCCGGGCGCTCCTTCTCCATCACGGCCCAGTGGGTGCCGATCTTACGGGCGAAGTTGCGGGCCGTCTTCACTCGGCCGGCGTCCGGCGAGACGATCACGAGCTCCTCGTCGAACCCCATGTCCGCGACGTACTGAGCGAGCATCGGCATCGCGGTCATGTGATCCAGGGGAACGTGGAAGAAGCCCTGGACCTGGCCGGCGTGGAGGTCCATCGTCAAGACGCGATCGACACCGACGCCCTCGAGGCACTTGGCCACGATGCGGGCGGAGATCGGCTCGCGCGGCGCCGACTTCTTGTCCTGGCGCGCGTAGCCGTACCAGGGCATCACGGCGATGATCCGGTGGGCCGAGGCGCCCTGGGCGGCGTCGATCATCGCCAGCAGCTCCATCAGCGCGTCGTTCGGGGTCATCTTCTCGACCTCGTTGGCGGCGGTGGACTGGACGATGAAGACGTCGGCGCCGCGGATCGACTCCTCGTAGCGGCAGTAGACCTCCCCGTTGGAGAAGGTCTTCAGGGTGACGTCGCCCAGGTCGACCTGGAGGTTGCGGGCGATGTTGGAGGCGAGCTCTCCGGAGGCGCGGCCGCCGAAGACCATCAGGCGCTTGCGGTAGTCCTGAACGATCTCCGACATCGGCTGAGGCTGCTCGATGGTGCTCACGAGTCTTCTCCCTCGCTCGATTCCTTGTCCTTCTTTGCCGCGTAACCCTCGACGTTCTTCTGGTCTGCCCTCGAAATGCCCAACGCCCCGGGCGGCACATCCTCGTTGATCACCGAACCGGCCCCAGTGTATGCGTCGTCGCCGACTTCTACGGGAGCGACGAACGTGGTGTCAACCCCGGTGTGAACGTTCTTGCCGATCTTGGTGCGATTTTTGTTGCGCCCGTCGTAGTTGGCGGTCACGGTGGTCGCCCCAAGGTTGCTCCCCTCCCCCACCTCGGCGTCGCCGATGTAGGACAGATGGGGGACCTTGGCACCGGGGCCGATCTCCGAGTTCTTGATCTCCACGAAGGTCCCGGCCTTCGCTCCCTCGCCGATCCGGGCGTTTGGTCGCAGGTAGGTGAACGGCCCCACCCTCGCCTCGTCGGCGACCTCGCAGCCGGTCAGATAGGAGTGGATCACGGTGGCGCGCTCTCCCACCCGGGAATCGATCAGCGTGGTCATCGGCCCGATGCTGCTGCCCGATCCGACGGCCGTGCTGCCGCGCAGCGACGTGCCGGGAAGGATCGTCGCGTCCGGCTCGATCCGGACGTCGGCGTCGATCCAGGTCGCGCCGGGATCCTCGATCGTGACACCCGCCTGCATGTGGGCGATCAGGATCCGGCGGCGGGCCTCGTCGCTTGCCCGAGCGAGGTCGGCGCGGTCATTGATGCCCAGGTTGACCGTGGGATCGCCGACCAGGTGGGCGATCACCCGGCCGCCGGCCTTGCGGATCAGGGGCAGCACGTCGGGCAGGTAATACTCGCCCTGGGCGTTGTCGTTGGTCAGGGCGCCGAGGGCGTCCGCAAGCGGCTCCGCCGCGAATGCGTACGTGCCGGCATTCACCTCCCTGACCTGGAGCTCCTCCGGGGAGGCGTCGCCGGGCTTCTTCGCCTCGACGATCCGCTCGACCTCGCCGTCTCCCCCGCGGATGACGCGCCCGAACGTCCCGGGGTTCTCGAGCTCGGTGGTCATCATCGTGGCCGCGGCGCCGGCATCGCCGTGGGCGGCGAGCATCGCGTCGATCGCCTCCGCGCCGAGCAAGGGTGTGTCGCCGGACAGGACCAGGACGGTGTCCGAGTCGCGAACGACGTCGGCTGCCGCCCGCAGCGCGCCACCGGTCCCGTCGGCCACCGGCTGGACGATCGTCTCGGTGCCGTTGGGCAGCGCCGAGGAGAGGTCATGGTCCGGCGAGACGATCACGCAGACCCGCCCGGCCCCGGCCTCGCGAGCGGCCAGGATCGGCCAGGCGATCATCGGTCGTCCGCAGACCTCGTGCAGGACCTTGGGCACCGCCGAGTGCATGCGCGTGCCCTGGCCTGCGGCCATGATCAGGGCCGTTGTGGCCGCCGTATTCACAGCGGAATCGTAGATGCAGGGGGCCTGTGCACACGGTCGGACGCGACCGGATGCAAAGGGAAATGGCTAGCCGCCGTCGCGGAGCGGCGCGCGACGCTCCACCAGCTCCACCTGGCCGGTCGCCACGTCGTAGACGAGTCCGCTGACCGAAAGCGAGGAGGGGACTGCTGGGCTGCTCGCCAGCGTCTCGATGTCGACGCGGATCCCCTCGTAGGGATCGGCCGGCGCCTTCGCCCCGAGCTGATCCGCCGGCACCTCGAAGTAGGCGGCGAGCGCTTCGGAATGCTCGGCCGCGAGTCCGCCTACACCGCATTCGGTGTGCTGCATCAGCACCAGCTCGAACGACGACGCCTCGCCGCCGCGGGTCTGCGCGACGAGGCCGAGCATCGCCAGGTTCTGAAGGAAGGAGGGAGTGACGCGGCCGCCGGCGTTGCGGATTACCGCGGCATCCCCTACCTCCAAGCCGAGTGCCGCCGCCGGGTCGATCCGGTGGTCCAGACAGGTGAGCACGACGAGGTCGCGCCGCGGGAGCGAGGGCAGCCCGTCCCGGTGGCGCTCCGCGTAGGTTCGGTTTCGATCGAGCAGCTCGTCGAGCATGGTCAACTCGCTTGCTGGTACCCGGCTTCGCGCGCTTCGAACACCGTCCTGACCAGCTCGACGATCTCGGGCGGCGCCTTCTCCGGGGAACCGGCGTCGAGCGGCGGCTCGGGGTCGTACTCGATTCCGAGCTGGACGGCCTGCGCCACCTCATCGCCGTTGATGGACCGGACCAGATGCAGCGCCATATCGATCCCCGACGAGACACCGGCCGCGGTGATGATCTTGCCGTGCTCGACGATCCGGTCGTGCACCGGCTTGGCACCGAGCTCCGCGAGCACGTCGCGCGCGAGCCAGTGAGTCGTCGCCGGGGCGCCGTCGAGCAGGCCGGCCGCGGCCAGCAGCAGCGAGCCCGTACAGACCGACGTCGTCCAGACGCTGGTCTCGTGGACGCTCCGGATCCACTCGTGGAGCGGCTCGTGCTCCAGAAGCATCCGGTTGCCGAAGCCCCCGGGGACGACGACGATGTCCGGGCTCATCACCTCGTCCAGCGACGCATCGGCGACGAGCGAGAGGGTGTCCGATTCGTTTCGGACCGGGCCCGCCTGCTCGGCGACGAAGATCGACTCGTTGCCGGGAACGGAGTTGAGGACGTCGTGCGGTCCCGTGATGTCGAGGGCTGTGAAGCGGTCGTACAGCAGGTAGGCGATCTGCATCGAGGTCTCCTCTCAATGGACGGTTGCAGCCTGGTCGGGGGCTCTGCGGAAGCGTGCGCGGTAGTCGGCCGGGGCCACGCCCACCCGGCGCGAGAAGGCGCGGCGCATCGTCTCCGGCGTGCCGAAGCCGCAGCGGGTCGAGACGAGCTCCACCGGATCGGAGCTCTCCTCCAGCAGCTGGCGAGCGCGCTCGACACGGAGCTCCTCGACGTAGGCCGCCGGCGTCATCCCCGTCTCCCGCCGGAAGAAGCGGGCGAAGTTCCGCGGGCTCATTGCGGCGCGCTCCGCCAGGGCCTCGACCCGCAGGTCGGCGTCGAGGTTGTCGCCGATCCAGGACTGGAGCTCGCGCAGGGGCCGCCGCTCGGCGAGCTGCGCCGAGAGGTGGGTGCTGAACTGGGCCTGGCCGCCTGGGCGCTGGACGAAGAGAACCAGCCAGCGCGCGATCTCCACTGCGGTCTCGCGACCGAGGTCCTCCTCCACCAATGCGAGCGAGAGGTCCATGCCCGAGGTGACCCCGGCGGAGGTCCAGACGTTCCCGTCCCGGACGAAGATCGGATTCGGGTCGACGGTCAGCTCCGGGTGGCGGCGGGCAAGCTCGGCGGTCGAGGCCCAGTGAGTGGTGACGGTGCGCCCTTCCAGCAGCCCCGCCCGAGCGAGCAGGAACGCTCCGGAGCAGACCGAGGTGACGCGTCGCGAGCGACGGGCGGCGCTGCGGATCCAGCGGATCAGGCCGGCGTCATGCTCGGCCTTGGCGACGCCGAAGCCGCCGGCGACAACGAGCGTGTCGATTGGGCCGCGGCAGCGGGCCGTCGTCGTCTTGGGGACCAGGCCGTAGCCGCTCGAGCGCGTCGTGATCGGCCCCGGCTCCTTGGCGACCACCTCGACGGTGTACGCGCCCCCACCCGCCAAGGCGTCCGCGCCGGCGAACACCTCCGCCGGCCCGATCACGTCAAGCGGCTGGACCCCGGGGAAGGCGAGGATGACGACTCGTCGAGGCTCCTTGGTCGAGGCCATGGGCGAATCATGGCCCTATCGGCGGCCGTCTGCAATGACCAATAGCGGACGATTTCTGCCACACGATTCGCCTGATCCAGGTCCCGCGGAGCGCCGACCTAGACTGGAGCCCGCCCTTTCCGGGGTGGTGTACTTGGACAGCACGCCTGGTTTTGGTCCAGGAAGAGGGGGTTCGACTCCTCCCCCCGGAACTCGAGTGATCCGCGACAAGCGCGGTTTCGCATCACCCGTACTGTCCGACCCTGGAGGAGAGATGGCCAAGGAGTACGCGTTCCTGGATGAGTGGGACGTCGACGCGCCGCAAGAAGCGATCTTCGACGCCCTCGCCGACGCCCGGACCTATCCGGACTGGTGGAAGCCGGTCTACATCGAGGTCGAGGGGGACGAGCCGCCCGGCCAGGGGGTGGAGACCAGGCAGCACTTCAAGGGCAAGCTTCCCTACACCCTGAGGACGACCTCGAAGATCGTGGTCTTCGACCCTCCGACCCACTTCCAGGTGGAGGTCGTGGGCGATTTGACCGGCACCGGCAAGTGGACGCTGGCGCCGAACGGCGACGGAAAGGTTCACGTCCGCTTCGACTGGATCGTCCACGCCGACCGGCCGCTGCTCCGCTACCTCACCCCGATCCTGCGGCCGATCTTCCGCTGGAACCACAACTGGTCGGCGGCCCGGGCGAAGGAGGGATTGGAGCCCTACGCGCGCTCCAAATAGTCTCCCGGGGCATGCCCTCGCTCCAGTCGCGCTTCCCGCGGATCTCCTGGTACGGATTCCTCTCGGACTGCCACACCGGCGCCCTTGTCTCGCCCGAGGGCTCGATCGAATGGCTCTGCCTTCCCCGCTTCGACTCCGAGAGCGTCTTCGGCTCGCTCCTCGACCGCAGCGCCGGCTTCTGGCGAATCGGGCCGCCCGGGCTGATTGCGCCGGTCAGCCGCCGCTACGTTCCGGGCACGAACGTCCTCGAGACCACCTGGATGACGGGTTCGGGCTGGGTCGTCATACGCGACGGCGCTCACTCTCGGGGACTGGCGACAGGACAACGACTTCGAGCCGCACCGGCGACCGCCGCCGGACGACGAGGCCGAGCACGTCCTGATCCGGCAGGTGGAGTGCCTCCAGGGCGAGGTCGACATCGAGATGATCTGCCAGCCGGCCTTCGACTACGGGGCGACGCGGCTCGACTGGCAGCGGCGCGGCGATGCCGGGACCGACGCCGAGGTCAGCCACAAGAACATCCACCTGATCCTCACCGGCGACCTCCCGATCGGGGTCGACGGCTCCGACGCGCGGGCTCGCCATCGGATGAAGGCCGGAGAGGTTCGCTACAGCGCGCTCAGCTGGGGTCCCTCGCCGATCCCTCCGAGCTCGGCCGAGGAATGCGAGCAGCGCCTCCAGCGCACGGTGGACTTCTGGCGCCGCTGGCTCGAGGGCGGCAGCTTCCCCGACCATCCGTGGCGCGACTATCTGCAGCGGTCGGCCCTGGTCCTCAAGGGGCTGACCTATCGCCGACTGGCGCCCTGATCGCGGCGCTCACCACCTCGCTCCCCGAGACCCCAGGCGGCGAGCGCAACTGGGACTACCGCTACACCTGGATCCGGGACGCGACCTTCGCGCTCTGGGCCATGCACACACTTGGCTTCGACTACGAGGCAACGGACTTCATGGGCTGGATGACCGACATCTACAAGGAGGGCCTCAAGGACGGCCATCCCGGGATGCAGATCATGTACGGGATCAGCGGCGAGAGGGACCTCACCGAGACCACGCTCGACCACCTCAACGGCTACGAGGGTGCCACGCCAGTCCGCCTCGGAAACGCCGCATACAACCAGCGCCAGAACGACGTCTACGGAGCGCTGCTCGACTCCGTCTACATCCACGCCAAGGTCCAGGACCATCTGCCGCACGAGCTCTGGGAGGCACTCTGCCGCCAGGTCGAGTCCGCGATCGCCGTCTGGGAGAAGCCGGACCAGGGGATCTGGGAGGCGCGCGGAGAACCAAAGCACTACGTCTCCTCGAAGTTGATGTGCTGGGTCGCCGTGGACAGAGGCTGCCGCCTCGCGGACCGCATCGGCGACGAGGACCGACTGGCCAGGTGGACCGAGGTCGCCCACCAGATCCGCGACGACATCCTCGAGAGGGGCGTCTCCGACCGCGGCGTCTTCCGCCAGCACTACGAGACCGACGCGCTAGACGCCTCCACCCTGCTGGTCCCGCTGGTCCGCTTCCTGCCGCCCGGCGACGAGCGGGTCGTCAACACGGTCAAGGCGATCAACGAGGAGCTGACCGAGCACGGGCTCGTGCTGCGCTACCGCACCGAGCAGACCGACGACGGCCTGCACGGCGAGGAGGGCAGTTTTTTGATCTGCTCGTTCTGGCTCGTGTCCGCCCTATCGGAGATCGGAGAGCGGCAGCAGGCACGCGAGATGTGCGAGAAGCTGCTCTCCATGGCCGGCCCGCTCGGTCTCTACGCCGAGGAGCTGGACGCCAGGACGGGCCGCCACTGGGGCAACTTCCCGCAGGCATTCACGCACCTGGCGCTGATCAACGCCGTCAGCCACGTGATCAGCGACGATCGCGCGACGGGCGACCGCGAGGTCACCGCGGTGCTCAGCGAGATGATCTCGCAGCAGTCCGGCTAGTCGGCCTCGGCCGGCGGAACGCGGCCCGCCTCCGTGCCCGGCTCGCGGGCCGGACCGACCGGCGAGGCGATTCCCAGCACGCGCATCGCCTTCAACCCGAGCCCCAGCTTCTCGCGCCCCTCGGTCGAGGTGACGTCGTGCCCGCAGAGCTCGTGGGCGCGCTCAAGCCGGTAGCGGATCGTGTGGCGGTGGGTGAAGAGCTGCTGCGCGCTCGCGGCCACGTTCCCGTCGTTCTCGAGGTAGGTCTCGACCGTCGCGACCAGCTCGGTCTCGTACTGCTCGTCATAGGCGACCAGCGGCTCGACGGTCTCCGAGTAGAAGCGCTCGAGCTCGGCCGGGTCCTCGCTCATGGCCGGCAGCAGGAGCCGGTAGGCGCCCGTGTCCTCGAAAGCGAGCACCCGCGCGCTCTCGGCCTCGCCGACGTTCGCCGCCAGCAGCGCCTCCTGCCCGGCCCGGTAGAGGTCAACGGGATCGGAGGCGACCCGGCTCGTGGAGACACCGACAGTGAAGCCCGCCAATCCCTCCTCGAGCTCGTTGGCGAGCGCATCCGAGGCGCGCGCCAGCTCTCCCTCGCCCTCCGCGGGGACGATCGCGACGATCTCCGCTCCCTCCCCCTCGGAATTCCCCTCGGCCGCCAGCGCGCCCCTGCTGACCGCCCTCACGGCGCGCAGGGCGATCGCCAGGACTCGCGCGCGCCACTCACCCGTCTGCGCCACGTGCGGCACGGCCCGGGCGATCAGGGCGCCGGCGCCGCCCGACAGATCGGCGCCAAGCTCGGCCGCGCGGGCCTCGATGTCGCCGCGATCCGTTATCTCGCGACTGAGAAGGGCGCGGACGAAGTCCCCGGCGGCCTCCTCCGTCGCCCACTCCGGCGAGCGGGAGCGCTCGAGCTCGAGCCCGACGAGGGTCGCCACCATCCGGAGCAGGGCGGCGTCCGGCTCGTCCTCCCCGCGAGGACGCCAGCGCAGCTCGCCCACCGACGTATCGGCCACGCGAAGCTCCACGACCTCAACGCCGGCGCCGCCCGCCAGCAGCTTCCTCTCCTCGTCGGGTGAGGCTGCGGCGACCGCGAGCACGCTGGTTGCCCGGTCGATCAGGGCGACGCTCGCGTCGAGCGCGCGGCCGGCGGCTCGGGCGACGGCGGGCATGCCGGCGCCGGCCTCGATCGCAGCGGAGAGCTCCTCGAGGCTGCCGGGATCGGCGTGGCGCTCGGAGCGTGTCTCCTTGGCGTTCATCGGCGCATTTTAGGTTGAGACCTGGAGAGCGGCGATACCTAGAGCCAGCCGGAAATCTTGTCCCAGTTGAGGAAGATCACGACCCCGATCACGAGCCCGACGAGCACCAGGGCCGCCAGGACGAAGAGCGAGAGAAAGCCGGCGACGAGCTTCTCCCAGGCCCGCCCGTAGGAGCCGAGCGCGGGCACCAGGATGAGCGCCACGAAAGTGCACACCGAGAGCAGCCCGGCGAGGCCGAAGAGGTAGTACTCAGTGCCCAGCGCCAGCACCGGCGCGAGGATCGAGCTGAGGGGCCCGTTCATGACGCCGAGGATTGTGGCGGATGTAGGCCACGATCAGCGCCACGATCGCGGCCGCCGAGAAGCAGGAGAGGCCCAGAGCCCATCCCGTGGTCACGTCGCTCAGCCAGTGAACCCGCAGGTAGACGCGGGTGAGCCCCACGAGGGCGGCAAGCAGGATGCCCGCCCCGATCACCAGGCTCCTCTTCGTGATCCCCGGAACCAGCCGTAGGGCGACCGTCACAGCGAGCCAGACGTAGAGCGTCGAGTAGGCGGCGTGACCGCTGGGAAAGGAGGAGCGGCTGGCCGAGGTGAGCGGATCGGGCGGGCGTGGCCGGTCCGTCCAGGTCTTGATCCCGTGCACGAGCAGGATGATCATCACCATGCCCGCGACCAGAACCCAGAACTCCATCCAGCGACGCGAGGCGGCCAGGATCACCGCCACCAGCGCCGCGAGGGGCCAGGTCACCCACCCCGAGCCCAACTGGGTGAGCCCCTTCGCGGCGCTGGTGAGCCAACCGGCCTGAAGGTCCTGGGCGACGTTGAGGGCGGTGTGGTCTCCCGGCGTCGGGGCGGGATCGCCCGAGATCACCGCCCAGTAGGCGATCACCACGAAGAGCCCCACCGAGAGGGCTGCGAGCAGCGTGGTCAGCTCGAGGCCCAGCCCGCCCGGCATGAGCCGCCGGCCGAGAAAGGCGAACTGAGGGCGAAGGCGGTGCGCAAGCGCAAGGAGCGGGCGAAGCGCCCGCCGCTTCTCCATCTCCGCCGCGATCTTCCCCCGGTTCTCGGGCTCGCGCAGGAACCGGAAGGCGAGGAAGAGTCCCACCGCCACCCCGATGACGATCGCGAACACCAGCAGGCCTTGACCGACGACCTTCGTGACCGTGTCGAGGCTCTGCGCGAAGAAGTAGCCGGCCAGGATCAGTCCTGTCGACCAGAGGCCGGTGCCCAGGATGCTGAAGGGCGCGAAGTTCCGGTACGGCAACTTGCTGGTGCCCGCGATGAAGGGAGCGAGCGCGCGCACCAGGCCGATGAAGCGGCCGATCAGGATCGTCCGACCCCCGTAGCGGGCGAAATAGCCCTCCACCTGCTTGAGGCGCTCGTCGGTGATCCGGAAGCGCCTGCCGTGCTTGACCAGGAACTCGCGACCAAGCCGCGCCCCGAGAAGGAAGCTGACGGAGTCCCCGGCGAACGCGCACGCCCAGGTAATCGCCAGGATGAGCGGCAGGGAGATGTCCCCCTGCCCCGCCACGGCTCCGCCGAGCATCACGGTGAACTCCCCGGGGGCGATCAGCCCGACGAACGCCCCGGTCTCGAGAAACGCAAGCGCGCCGACCAACAGGTAGGTCCAGGCCCCCAGTCCCTTGGAGAGGTCCTGAATCGCCCCCTCCAGGTCGATGTGCGGCAGATCGCCCCGGAAGATGAAGAAGGCGACGATCGCGGCCGCGAGCAACCCGCGGCGAACCCATTTCCAGCTGATTCGCTGCGGGCTCATTCCGCCAGCGGCGCCGTCGCCAGTGCGCCGGGGAATCCTCCGCGGAGGCTCTCGACCGCCGCTACCGCGTCATCCGCGTTCGGATAGAGACCGAACGCGGTCGGCCCTGACCCCGTCACCATCGCGTGAGCAGCGCCGGCCTCCTCCAGGGCGCGCAGCGCATCCTCGATCTCCGGCCGCAGCGAGATCGCCGCCGGCTGCAGGTCGTTGACCAGGTTCTCCCGGTAGTCGAGCGGGGAGCCGCCCTCGTCCACCGCGTCTCGGAGGCGGCGGCGAATCGCCTCCAGCTCGGACTCGCCCCGAGGTGAGCCGAGCCGGTCGGCCTCGGCATAGACGTCGGCCGTCGCCAAACCCTCGGCCTGCGGGATCAGCACCACCCCGTGCTCGGCGGGCGGCGGCGCCGGCTCGATCACCTCTCCCGCGCCGGCGACCAGACAGGGGCGGGGCTGAAGCTGCGACGGGACATCGGCCCCGATCTCGGCCGCGATTGACCGCAGGCCCTCCACCTCGCCCCGGGCGAGCCGCAGGACGGCCGCCGCGTCGGCGCTGCCGCCGCCGAGCCCGGCCGCGACCGGGACCCGCTTGGTGACCTCGATGCGCAGCGGCGGCCCGTCCCAGCCGTTCTCCCTCAGTGCCATCAGGGCCTTGGCGGTCAGATCGGGGCCCTCGATCCCCTCGCAGACGACCTCGTCGGCTGCCGCCGCGCTGAGCTGCAGGCGATCCGCGAGCTCGAGAGGCTCGAACAGCGAGCGAATCTCGTGCAGCCCGTCGTCTCGGATCGGGCCCACGTACAGGCAGAGGTTGAGCTTCGCGGGTGCGAGCATCGTCCCCGGCAGCTCCTCCACGCTCATCGCTTCTTCGCCTCCTTGGCCAGGGCTTCGGCGAACCGCTCCCACTCCTCCGGCGAGAGCGTCTCCGCGCGGGCGTCGGCGGCCTTGCCGAGCTCCGCCAGGGCGAGCCGGGCCGGCTCGCGGCTTCCCGCCCGGGCCAGCTCCAGGGAGCGAGGCAGCGCCTTGCGTCGATGGGTGAACGCGAGGCGAACCAGCGCCGCGAGGTCGGGTGAGGCGCCCGGGCCCTTCCGGCGCAGCCGAAGCAGCGCCGAGCCGACTCGCGGCCGGGGCACGAAGACAGCGGGATCGACCGTGCGAAGCATCGTCACCTCGCAGGCGAGCTGGACCAGGACGCTCGCGGAGCCGTACTCGCGCGTCCCGGGCTCGGCGCGGAGCCGGTCGGCGATCTCCCGCTGGACCATCACGACCCAGCTCTCCAGGCCCGGGAGCTCGTCGATGGTCCGGACCAGCAGCGGGGTTGCGATCGAGTAGGGCAGGTTGGCGACCATCTTGGTCGGCGCCGGCGTCAGATCCCCGAGGGCGATCCGCATCGCGTCGCCCCACACGAGCTTGACGTTGCCCGCCTCGTCCGCCAGCGGCATGAGCTCGTCGCGCAGACGCTCGTCGACCTCGATCACATGCAGGCAGCGAACCGCCGGGGCCAGCCGCTCGGTCAGGGCTCCGCCCCCTCCTCCCACCTCGAGCACGACGTCGCTCGCCGAGAGGGCCGCCTCGCGGGCGATCGCGTCCAGCAGATTCGGGTCGGCGAGGAAGTTCTGGCCCAGCCGGCGCGGCGACCGCTCCGGCGGCCCGGTGCGACCCCTCACCACCCGAAGACTCTCGCGGCGTTCGCCTCCACGATTCGTTCCAGCTCACCGTAGGGGACACCGCGGACCTCGGCGAGCCGCTCGGCCGTCGCGACCACGTTCGCGGGCTGATTCGGCTTCCCCCTCACCGGCTGAGGGGCGAGGAACGGCGAGTCGGTTTCGACCAGCAGCCGGTCGTCGGGCACGATCGCGGCCGCCTCGCGAATCGGCTCCGCCTTCGGATAGGTGAGGTTCCCGGCGAACGAGCAGTACCAGCCGTGCTCGGCCGCCCTCTCGGCCCAGCGCGGCCCGGCGGAGAAGCAGTGCAGGATCACGGCGGCGCCGTCGGCCTCCCGCCCGAGCGTCTCGAACGCCTCCGAGACCGCGTCCTCCGATCCGTCGGCGTCACGAAGGTGGACGACGAGAGCCTTTCCGGTGCGCTTCGCGATGGCGATCTGCGCGGCGAAGGCGCGGCGCTGGTCCTCGGGGTGGGAGCGGTCGCGGTAGAAGTCGAGGCCGGTCTCGCCGACGGCGACCACGCCCGGCTGGGAGCAGAGGTCCTCGATCGCCTCGGCCGCGGCGTCATCGAAGCCCGCCGGCGCTGTTCGGATGTCGGCCGACCGACGCGAAGACACAGGCATTCTCCTGAGCCGAGAGGGCGGCCTCGGGATTCGAGTCCTCCCCCAGCCCGACGGTGAGGATGCGGTTGACCCCTGCGTCGCGAGCGGAGCTGACGAGCTCGGCCTCCGCCGGCTCGCAGAGCCCAAGGTGCGCGTGCGTATCGACCATGGACCGAGTCTATGAGCCGGCTTCGCCATCAGATCGCAGCCACAGGCGGCCGCTACGGGCTCAGGTTCGACTGGATGAAGTCGCGGTAGCTGTCGGAGCGGGTGTGGATCGACGGGTAGCCCTTCAGCCCGCAGATCACGAAGAAGAAGGGGTTCAGCTTCGACCCCGGCGCCAGGCTGGCCTCGGCGGTTCCCACCAAGCGCGGCCCCGCGGGGGTGTTCGCGACGAGCGGTCCGCCGCTGTCGCCCTCACAGATGCTTCTCCTCACGGGGCGCCGCCTGACCCTGTGCTTGATGCGGCGAATGGCGACGCCGACCTTGTGACCGGCGTCGCAGATCAGGAACGTCGGCGCCGGACAGGACCGCGCCGACACATTGGCCGCGGTCAGCAGACCGAACCTCGCCTTGCGGACGATCAGCGGGTTGCGGTTGCCGAACCCGGCCAGCGAGAGCTGCCCACCCGGTCGGGTGTAGGCGGCATCCTCGGCGGTGCTCGCAAGCTGGATCGGGGTCGCCGTCGTGGCGGCATTGAGCGTCAGGATGGCCAGATCGCTCTCCAGGCCGTTCGCGTATCCCGGCGCGAGCGCCACGGAGGAGACGCCGAACACCTCGCCTCCTGAGAACGCCGAGGTGGACTTCGTACGCACGATCATCGTAGGCAGGCTTCCGACGCAGTGCGCCGCCGTCAGCACCCGGGTCGGCGAGATCACCGTGCCCGTGCAGAGCGTTCTTGGGGTCACCACCGCCGCAGCGAATCCCCACTGGTCGATGTTCGCGACGGTGCCGCCGATCACGCTCGACCGCGCGCGGGGCTTGGCGCTCGCCGACCCTGCGGCAGACAACCCGATCAGGCACACGGCACAGACAGCCACCGCTCCCGCCCTGGCGATCCGAGAGAGCATCGGGCCGAGGTTAGCCCTTGGCCTGGTCTATCGCTTGAGCCTGAAGGCGCGCGAGATGGTGTCGGTCGCCCCTGTGGTCGGATCTGTGGCGGTCAGCGTCTCGGTCAGCTTGAACCTGCCCGCGTTCGCCTTGATCGTCTTGAGGGCATTGCCCTTCACGATCAGGGCGAGACCGAACAACTCATTCGGGCCGAAGGAACCGGAATCCCCGAACGGGATGCGCGCCCCGAGCCCCTTGAGCACTCCGGTGCCGGTGACATCGCAGGCCACTGAGCAGACGGCGATCGGCTGGATGTGCTTCCCGACCCTGACCTTGCCCTTCGTGACGAAGTTGATGATGGCGCCGGATTTGTGGGCAACCGGCCCACCGGCCGCCGCACCCGAGGCCGGAGCCACAAGCACACCGATGACTGCGAGCACCGCAAAAAAGCTCAAAATGCGAGACGTCCTGCTCATCGAAATCCTCCCTGAATCGCCTTTCGGGCTACCCGAGCCACACTACCACGGAGATTCCGGGGCATCGGGGACCCCGGCTAGGCCGTTTGGAGCTTGGGAAACAGCGGGGCCAGCTCGCCCAGGGCCTGACCGCCGCCGCGGGAGCCGAAGTCGGCCAGCTCCCGGCCGGGCTCATCGAGCGCTTCGAGCAGCCGCCCCGTCGTCTCCGGCATGTAGGAGTGCAGGAGCAGCGTCGTAACCCGCAGCCCCTCCGCGAGGCCGTAGAGGACCGCGTCGAGCTTGGGTCGCGCCGAGTCGTCCTTCGCCAGCTCCCACGGCTTCGTCTCCTCGACGTATTGGTTGAGGCGGCGGACCAGCTTCCAGATCTCCTCCAGGGCCTGGGTCAGCTCCGCGTCGTCCAGCAGCGCGCGCACCCGGTCCGGCGCTCCCTCGAGGTCGCCCGCAAGGTCGGCCTCGGCCTCGGCCTCCGGGACGACCCCGTCGCGGTAGCGGCCGACCATCGAGAGCACCCGGTTGGCGAGGTTCCCGTACTGATCGGCGAGCTCGGTCTCATAGCGCGACTCGAAGCCGGCGGGCGAGATCTGCCCGTCCTGGCCGAAGGAGACCTCGCGGAAGCAGTAGAAGCGCAGGGCGTCGGCGCCGAACTTGGCGATCACCTCGTCCGGGTCGAGCACGTTGCCGAGCGACTTGGACATCTTGTGCCCCTCCATCAGCAGGAAGCCGTGGATGAACATCCGCTCCGGCAGCTCGATCTCCGCCGCCATCAGGAACGCCGGCCAGTAGACCGCGTGGAACTTGAGGATGTCCTTGGCGAGGATGTGGAACGGGGGCCAGAACTGCTCCGTCACGTCCTTGCCCTCGATCCCGTAGCCGAGCGCCGTGTAGTAGTTGAGCAGCGCGTCGAACCAGACGTAGATCACCTGGTCGGTGTCCCACGGAACGGGCACGCCCCACTTCAGCGTCGGTCGTGAGAGCGAGACGTCCTGGAGGCCCTGCTTGATGAAGGCCACCGCCTCGTTCTTCCTGAACTCCGGGATGACGAAGTCGGGACGCTCCTCATAGAGGCGCTCGAGATCATCCTGGAAGGCCGAGAGCTTGAAGAACCAGTTGTCCTGCTTCTCGCGCGTCAGCGGTATCTGGTGGATCGGGCAGGTGTTGTCCGGGCCGATTTCGGATTCCGTCTTGAAGTCGGCACAGCGCGGGCAGTACCAGCCCTCGTACACGCCCTCGTAGACGTGGCCGTTGTCGTGGACGCGCTGGACGATCTCCTGGACCCGCTTCATATGACCCTCGTCGGTGGTACGGATGAAGAAGTCGTTGGAGGCGTTGATCTTGGCCGCCATCTCCTTGAAGCGCGGGGCGAGGCGGTCGCCGAGCTCGCGAGGAGTGGTGCCCTCCGCCTCGGCCTGCTGCGTGACGGGCTCCCCGTGCTCGTCGGTCCCGGTCAGGAAGAAGACGTCCTCGCCGCGCTGGCGGTGGTGCCGGGCGAGGATGTCGGCGGCGATCGTCGAGTAGGCGTGGCCCAGGTGGGGCTCGCCGTTGACGTAGTAGATCGGGGTGGTGACGTAGAAGCTCACTCTGGCGTGAGCCTAGAGCAGCTTCTCCTGCCCCTTCGCGCCGGTGCGGCGGCGGCGCGGAATCCCTGCCGCCTCGGTCAGCGCCTCCTCGACGTCGGCGAGGATCGCGCGCTCCGACCGCGAGGCGACGATCGGCTCGGCCATGTCGTCGACGTGGACGTAGGTGCGCCGTCCCTCCCCCCGGTCCTTCGGATCCAGCGGGACCAGGGCGTAGATGCGGTCGGCGCGGGCAAATTTCCCGTACCCCAGCGAAATCATGCGTGGCTCGCGCTTGGCCAGGGAATGGCAGACGCTCTTCGAAGAACATCTGGACCGAGCACCGCGCCGCGACGCTGGCCGGCATGGCCGGCTTCGTCGCGATCGTCGCCGTGGGCGGCTGGCTGCTGCTGCGCACTCCGAGCGGGTCATCCGAGCCCACCGCGTCGACCGCCGGCCGCCCCGGCAAAGAGGCCGGCGCCATCGAGCACCGACTGGCCCACCTACGGCCTCGACAAGGCGAGGACCCGCTACCTCCCCACCGGTCGGGTCAAGCCGCCATACAAGCTGGCCTGGAGCTACGACGCCGGGCACCTGATGGAGTACTCGCCGATCGTCGCCGGCGGCCACCTCTACGGGATCGACAACAACGGCGAGGCGTTGCGCTCAACACCAGGAACGGCAAGCCGCGCTGGCGCCGGGACGTCGCGACCCTGAACGCGTCGGCGCCCACCTACAGCGACGGGCGCGCTCTACATCTCCAACCTCGAGCCGGGGCAGGTGCAGGCGCTGAACGCGAGCGAACGGCAAGGTGGCCTGGCGGCATCCGCTCCCGGGCCGGACCGAGTCGAGCCCGCTCGTGGTAGGCAACGAGGTGATCGCGGGCTGTGAGTGCGGCTCCGTCTACGCCCTCAGCGCGGACACGGGCAAGGAGCTCTGGAGCACCGCCGTCGGCGGCGCGGTCAAGGCGTCACCCGCCTACGACCACGGCACGGTCTTCGTCGGCGACTACGGCGGCGGGATGACCGCCATGAACGCGAGCAACGGCCGGGTCAAATGGCAGGCGAGCGCCGGAAACAGCATCTACGGGACGGCCGCGGTGGCCTTCGGCCGGGTCTTCGCCGGGGATCTGGGCGGCGGCTTCCACGCCTGGGATGAGTCCAACGGCTCAGAGGACTGGAGCACCTCGACGAGCGGCTACGTCTACAGCGGGGCGACCGCGGCCAGGGCCCCCGGCACGCCGCCCGAGCGTCTACTTCGGCTCCTATGACGGCACCGTCTACGCCCTCGACGCCCGCACGGGCAGCCAGCGCTGGTCCCGCTCGGCTTCCGGGCCCGTCTCCGGGCGCCGGCAGCATGATCGGCGGCGTCTTCTACGCAGGCGACCTGAAGACGACACAGACCTGGGGCTTCCGGGCGACGGACGGCCGGACGGTCTTCGAGTCCCGCGACGGCGCCTACAACCCGGTGATCTCTGATGGCAGGCGGCTGTACATGACCGGCGTCAACGTGATCTACGCGCTTCACCCCTCGCGCGGGCGTTCGATCAACGGCTTCGTCAAGAAGAGCCGGAAGCCTGGCCGGATGAACGCTAACGACGAGGTTCGCGCCCAGTGATCCCCTTGTAGAGGTCGTTCGCGGGAACGCCGGTCAGGGCTGAGACCACGCTGGCCGCGGCCCGCGGCCTCGCACCGGCGCGGATCAGGCCGCGCAGCGCGTCCGTCGCAAAGCCGATGTCGGCCGTCCCGCGTTCCGCGGCGGGCCCGATCACGACCACGATCTCGCCGCGGGCCTCGTCCCGGAAGCGACGCGACAGCTCGCCGAGCGTGCCGCGGGCGACCTCCTCGTGCAGCTTGGTCAGCTCACGGCAGACCGCCGCCGGGCGGTCCGGGGCCAGCTGGGCGAGCGCCCGCAGGGACTCGGGCAGCCGCCGCGGCGACTCGAACGCGATCAGGGTCTCGGTGGACTGGAGGACCCGCTCCAGCTCGCCGGTCCGCCGGGGCAGAAAGCCCTGGAACCGGAAGCGATGCGTCGGCAGACCGGAGACGACCAGCGCGGTGATGATCGACGAGGGCCCCGGCAGCACCTCAATGTCCAGGTCGCGGTCGATGCAGGCCCTGATCAGGCGAAAGCCCGGGTCGGAGATCGCGGGGGTGCCGGCATCGGAGACGAGGGCGACGTTGTCCCCCCGCTCGATCCGCTGGGCCAGTTCCCGCGCCCGCTCCGCCTCGTTGCCCTCGTGGTAGGAGAGCAGCCGCAGAGCCTGGATCTCGAGCCTCTCCAGCAGCAGCCCGGTCCTGCGCGTGTCCTCGCAGGCGATCACGTCGGCCTCGTACAGGGCACGCCGCGCGCGCAGAGTGATGTCCTCGAGGTTCCCGATCGGGGTCGGGCAGACGACGAGCTTGCCCGGCATCGCCTAGGCCCCCTTGTCGAGCTCGATCAGCGCCATCGCCGCCGCCCCGATCATCCCTGCCTCCGGGCCAAGCTCGGCGATCTTCACAGGCGTCCGGTTCATCGGCGTCAGAGCCCGCGACTCGAGCTCCTTGCGCGCCGGGCCGATCAACAGCTCCCCCACCGTGGAGACGCCGCCCCCGATCACGATCATGTCGGGGTCGAAGATGTTGGCCAGGCTCGCGAGCGCGACGCCGAGGTGCCGGCCGGCCTCGGCGACGACCTCGGTCGCCAACGGGTCTCCCTTGATGGCCAGCTCGGTCACCGTCTTGCCGACGATCGGCCCCTCGGCGAGCGCCTTGCCGAGCGCGGAGTCCGGTTCCCGCTCGGCGGCCACCTTGCCCTCGCGGGCGATCGCGGTGCCGGAGGCGAGCGTCTCGACGCAGCCTCGGTTGGGACAGTTGCCCTGACAGGGAGGGCCGTCCTCCTGCACCACGATGTGGCCGAGCTCGGAGCCGGCGCCGGTCGTCCCACGGTAGATCTCGCCGTCGAGGATCAGTCCTCCACCGATCCCCGTCCCGATGGTCAGCATCACCACGTTCCGTGCCCCGCGGCCCGCCCCGAACAGGAACTCGGCCAGGGCCGCGACGTTGGCATCGTTATCGATGTAGACCGGGAGGCCGAGCTGCTTGCGCATCAGGTCGCGAAGGGGGACGTCCGAGATCTCGAGGTTGACCGCCTGGATGGCCACGCCGCGATCGTGGTCGATGGTGGCCGGGATCCCCAGGCCCGCGCAGAGGACGCCGGGCCGCGCGTCCCTGGCCTCCTCCAGCTCCCTGCCGAGGTCCTCGACCAGCTTGTCCTCGCTGAGCCCGATCGAGGACTCCTTCCCCTCGTAGTGGATGTGCTGCTCGGAATCGACGACCCCGACGGCCATCTTGGTCCCGCCCAGATCGACGCCGATCGTCTCGCGGGGGCTCAAGAGGAAGAGGGGTCCGGCGGCGGCATGCGTAAGTATTGATATCCCATGTCTCCGCAGGGAGATGAACGGCCGCCCAAGCGGTCCGGGGGCTCTGAGGGCGGCGGGAAGCCCGATGAGCCCAAGAAGCCCGGCGGGTCCGGGGGCTCAGGCAAACCCGAAAGCGGCAAGAAGCCCGAGTACACGGTCTACGGGCGGAGCGGCCGCGGCGGCCAGAAGCGCTCGGGGCCCCAGCGCAAGAAGCCGGCGACCAAGGGAGACAAGCCCCCGTACACGGTCTACAAATCCCGGCCCAGCCTGCGCGACCGGATCCGCAAGCCGAGCCTCGAGAGCATCGGTCGGGACTCCGGTGGCGGCGGGGGGATCCGCGGCTTCTTCGGGAGGCTGACAGGCGGCAAGCGCCCCTGGCTGCGCTGGATCCTGATCTTCGCCGTGGGCTGGCTCCTGCTCAGCTTCATCACCTTCGCGATCTCGGCCCAGATCCAGAAGGGCAAGCTGCCGCAGTCGGCCAAGGACGCGCTCAAGGGCGGCCCCGCCGTGCTGGCGGGGCAGAACATCCTCATCCTCGGAGGGGACCGCCGCGGCAAGACCCAGCACAACGCCAGCGGCTCGGAGGGCCAGGGCCCGCCGCGCGCCGACACGATCATGGTGCTTCACGCGTCGCTGACCTCCTTCCGCAAGCTCTCGATCCCCCGCGACAGCTTCGCCGCGATCCCGGACTGCGGCTCGCAGAAGATCAACGCCTCCCTGGCCTGCAACACCCAGAGCACCAACGGCAACCCCGCCTCGACCATCAAGACGGTCGAGAACTTCCTCGGCATCGACATCAACCACATCGTCATCGTCGACTTCGACGGTTTCGCCGACTTCATCAACACTCTCGGCGGGGTCACGATCAACGTGCCCGACACAAATGGCAAGAAGGACGGCGCCGTCGTCTGCGGGGACGTGGACGGCGGCAAGAAGCAGGGCGGCGTCTCCCTGAAGCTGCCCCCGGGAGACATCACCCTGCAGGGCGACAAGGCCCTCGCCTACGCCCGGATCAGGCACAACAGTTGTGACCCATCCGAGGACGACCGGGACCGCGCCGCCCGCCAGCAGGAGGTCCTCAACGCGATCAAGGGACGCCTGACCAGCATCACCCGCTTCCCCTACAACTTCGTCAAGGGACCCTGGATCGGCTGGAACGCCCCCAAGGCGTTCATCAGCGACATGGGCGGATTCACGCTCCCGCAGGTCGCGATTGCGGCGATCCTCGGCGGGAGCGGTGCGACCAACGTTCTGGGGAGCGAGAGCGGCGGCGTGCCCTCGGGTCCTGGCGGCAGCCTGGAGATCCCACAGGGCGACTGCGAGAGTGCGGTCAAGAAGCTGATCGGGGGCGACCCACCGCACCGGCCCGCATGCTCACCGTAGAAAGCTGATCAGTCCGAGCTTGAGCTGGTGGTCGCCTTGTCGGCGCCGTTCGAATCCGACTTCTTGGAGCTGGACTCGGAGCCGGAGGATTCGGAGCTCGACCCGTCCGAATCGCCCGACGACGAGGAGTCCCCGTCCTTGCCCGCCGCCGTCTTGCCCTTGGCGCCGTAGTCGGTCGAGTAGAAGCCGGATCCCTTGAAGTGAACCGCGACCGGGTGGAAGACCCGCTCGACGGGCGCGCCGCACTCAATGCACGACTCGACAGGATCGTCGGACATGCTCTGGGTCACCTCGAAGGTGTGTCCGTTCGTGCAGCGGTACTCGTAGATCGGCATCGGAGGCAAGAGGGTAGTGGGCGCCGCCTCCGGGCACCGCACGCGCTCGTCCGGCTAGAGATCCTTGGACCTCTCACACCGAAGCGCCTGATCCGTGCCAGGGCCACCCACGCAGCGATCCGAGCCGGGGCCGCCCTTGAGGACATCGCGGCCGCGGCCGCCCTTGAGCACATCCGCGCCGGCGCCGCCACAGAGGCGATCTTTCCCACCCCTGCCGATCAGCCTGTCTCTGCCGCCCAGGCCCTCGATCACGTCAGCCCTCTTGGTGCCGACCAATTGGTCATTCCCCTTCGTCCCGACGATCGTGGGGGCCATTCCCGCACAGCTGGCGCCGGACTCGCCGAGGACTGGTGGGGGGAAAAGTCCGAGGAAGCTCGAGACCTCGGTGTATGAGCGGGGAAGCGAGCAGGCGGAATCGTTGCCCGCGGCATCGCTGGCAAGCGCGCTGAACTCGGTTGTCGAGTCGGGTGGCACCGTGACCGTGAATCCGGGGTCCGCGAACAGTCCGGGGGTGCCGGTCGCTGCCGGGGCGCCCGAGCAGTCGCTGTTGGTGTAGAGGCTCACCTCGGTCGGCGACCCCGCCCCGGTGATGCCCTTGACCTCGGGCTCAGTGTCGTCGGCCGGGCTGTCGGGGTCGGTGTCGGTGATCGTGGGCGAGGCGGGCGGGCTGACCTCGAGGTAGGTCGCGGTAAACGTCTGGTTCTGGGAAGCGACGATGTTGTGGCTCGCGGCACCGCCGTCCGACCACGACTCGAAGTCGTAGGTCTTACCGCCGAGCGTTTGCGGGCTTGGCGCGCCAAGGCTGTCCTGCGAGTCCTCGATCACGGTGCGCGTGAATGGAGTGGTGCTCTGGCTCGAGCCAACCGCGAGTCGCAGCCCGGTGGGGACGGAGTCGAACGTGAGTTGGACGGTCCGCGGATAGATCGCCACCGATTCGGTGTCGGTGAGTCCGCCGGCGTCGGTCACGGTCAGCTCCACCGTCAGGTGGGAGGGATAGTCGTGATTGGGAGCATTGAACGAGCCACTGGTCGTATCCGAGGGTTCCTCAGTCACATGCTCGTGGCAACTGCTGGGGCAGTGGTTGAGGACGATCCTCCAGTCGAAGGCCGTGTCGGGCAAGGTCGACTGCTGGGCGTCTGTTGCGCTGCCGGAGAACTGGATGAGGTCGCCGACGGCCCACTGATCCGAGGCGGTGGGCGTGTTGATCTGGGCGCTCGGCGGTGTGTTGTTCGCCTGGACCTGGACCGAGTCCGTGTCCGAGGCTCCGCCAGGATCGCTGACCCGCACCGCCGGGTAGTAGGTGCCGGGCTGCGTGTAGGTCCGCTGGACGCTGACCTGGGTGGAATCGTCGAACTGACCGTCCTCGTCGAGGTCCCATGCATAGCTCAGCGGCGTGTCGCCGTTCGGATCGCTGGAGTCCGAGGCGGACAGTGTGGTCGTCAGCGGCGCCGCCCCGTTCGACGGGGTCGCAGTGGCTACGGCATTCGGTGGGGAGTTCCCCGACGGGTAGCTGATCCGCCGGATCGTGCCCTCCGCGATGTCCGCGTAGAAGAGCTCGCCCTGGGGAGTGACCTCGATATCGACAGGGGTGATGCCGGTGTCGAAGGTCTGGATCTTCGTCGGATCGGGCAGCCCGCCGGCGCCCGGGAGCATCACCCAGATGCAGCTGCGCGCGTAGTCGCCAAAGAAGAGGGCGCCGTTGTAGGAGTCGGGAAATGGACCGGTCTCGTAGAAGGCCAGCCCCGAGATCGCCCCACTTCCCTCGACGCAGTTCTCACCGGGTACCACATCGTCCGCGTGGTCATAGGAGTAGTAGGGCGCCACTCTGCCGCTGCTCGGTCCCGAATAGAGGGACTCGCAGAGGTTGAGGTTGGCGCCGTCGTATCCGGGCTGCTTGTTGGGGCCCTCGTAGCAGGGCCAGCCGAAGTTCTCCGCGGTCGCATCGTTCGCGTCGGCGATCCGGTTGATCTCCTCCTTCTTGTTCCAGCCGACGTCGCCCACCCAGAGCTCGTCGGTGCCGGGCCGGAACGCAATCCGGAACGGGTTGCGGAAACCAAAGGCGTCGATCCGGCGCTGGTTCGCGTCCGTGCTGCCGTAGAAGGGATTGCCGGTCAGGCCGGCGGCGCTGTCGGGATCGACCCGGAGGACGGCGCCGTTGAGCCCGGTCGGGTCCGTGGGCGTGCGTGCATCCTGACTGCGCAGGGCGCCGCCCTCGGCGGTGGGGGCGGACAGCGCGGTCCCGGCCGGGTTGGGAGGGTCGCCACAGGGATTTGGGGTGGGGCTTCCGGTCTGCCCATAGTCGACGAAGACGTAGTTGGCCCCGTCGCCGCCGCTCAGATAGAGCTCCCCATCGGGGCCAAAAGCCAGATCGCCAACCGAGTGACTCGGGTACTGCTGGCACCAACCGGTGAGCAGGGGGAGATTCGCCGACATCATGTTGCCGTTCACCGTCAGCCGCACCAGCCGGCCGGTGACCAGGCAGCCGTCGTCGGGGTTACCGGTCGAGTTCGGGCAGGGGTCGCTCGACTGCCCCGCCTGGCCCCACTTCGGGGAGTTCCCGCCGGGAACGGCGTCGCGGGTGTAGAGGACATAGAGGTACGGCCGGGTCGGGAACTGCGGGTCCAGGGTCATGCCCAAGATCCCGCGATCCATGAAGTTGTGGACCTCTGTGCGCAGGTCCGCGAAGGTCGTCGGGGTGGTGTCTCCAAGCCCGTCGAAGAGCTTGATCAGCCCGCTCTTCTCGGCGACGAAGACGCGCCCGTCGGGAGCGAAGGAGAAAACGGTCGGTTGGTTCAGCCCAGATAGGACGACGTTGTCCTGAAATCCGCTCGGCACGGTCCCGGCCTGGGCCGTCGGCGCGAGCACCAGCGCGGCGCCGACGGCAGCCAGCAGTGCGGCCGCCCAGCGGCAGGCTCCAGCGAATCCCTTTGCTCTCCCCAACAGGTCGTTTACGCCTCGCTCCTCGCTTTGGGGGCCCCCCGAGACGGCCACATGACCGCACCCGTCCCCCGGATTCTTATCGTACGGAGCCCTCCGCGTGATCCCCTCGAAATCGGGTCGCGACCGCAGCGCCACTACGCTCCTGCCCATGGCCGAGCTCAAGCTCGAAGAGATCGTCGCCCTCTGCAAGCGGCGCGGCTTCATCTTCCCGGCGTCGGAGATCTACGGCGGCTTCGCGAACACCTACGACTACGGGCACTACGGCGTGCTGCTCAAGAACAACGTCAAGGCCGAGTGGTGGCGCGCGATGATCCAGGGGCGTGACGACATCGTCGCGCTCGACTCGGCGATCATCCAGAACCCCAAGGTCTGGGAGGCCTCCGGGCACCTCGCCGGTTTCACCGATCCCCTCGTCCAGTGCCTGGGCGAGTGCAAGAAGCGCTGGCGCGAGGACCACGTGCGCGAGCAGGAGCTCGGTGCCGAGGACGCGGAGGGCGAGATCGTCTGCCCCGAGTGCGGCGGCGAGCTCTCGGAGCCGCGCCAGTTCAACCTGATGTTCGAGACCTATGTCGGGCCCGTCCACGATGAAGACGACAAGGCCTACCTGCGCCCCGAGACCGCTCAGGGCATCTTCATCAACTTCAAGAACGTCCTGAGCTTCGCTCGCAAGAAGCCCCCGTTCGGAATCGCACAGATCGGCAAGTCCTTCCGCAACGAGATCACGCCCGGCAACTTCATCTTCCGCACCCTGGAGTTCGAGCAGATGGAGATGGAGTTCTTCGTCCCGCCGGCCGACGCCCCCGAGTGGCACGAGCGCTGGATGGAGGAGCGGATGCGCTGGTACACCGACCTCGGCATCCGGTCGGACCAGCTCCGCCTCCGCGCGCACGGCGCCGACGAGCTCTCCCACTACTCCAGCGCGACCTCGGACATCGAGTACCTGTTCCCGATGGGCTGGTCGGAGCTCGAGGGAATCGCCAACCGGGGCGACTTCGACCTCACCCAGCACGCCAAGCTCTCGGGCGAGAAGCTCGAGTACGTCGACTCGGCCACCGGCGACCGCTACGTCCCGCACGTGATCGAGCCCGCGGCCGGGGTCGATCGGGCGATGCTCTCCTTCATGGTCGACGCCTACGACGTCGAGGAGGTCGAGGGGCGCCAGCGGACCGTCCTGCGGCTCCACCCCAAGCTCGCCCCGGTGAAGGTGGCGGTGCTTCCCCTGGTCAACAAGGACGGCCAGCCCGAGAAAGCGCGAGAGATCTACGAGGAGCTGCGCGGCCTGATGACAGCCGAGTACGACACGGGCGGCTCGATCGGCAAGCGCTATCGCCGCCAGGACGAGATCGGCACCCCGTGGGGCGTGACCGTCGACCACCAGACGATGGAGGACGACACCGTCACCCTCCGCGACCGGGACTCGCTCGACCAGTCGCGCATCGCGATCGGCGAGCTGGCCGAGGAGCTCACCCGCCGCCTCGGCGAGCCTTGGACGTCGCCGAAGCTGGGCGCTGCCGCCTAGCGTCACCCCCGGCTATCCGGCACCTGCGGTAGAAGGCAACGCTGTGACCGCCCGCCGGAGCATCGGCGTATTCGTCCTCGCTCTGGCGATCACCGGGTGGAACTGCGGCAACGTCGGCCCCGTGGTCGGGTCGCTGACCCGTGACTTCGACATCGGCCTCGGGGAGGTCGGGCTGCTGTCCGGCACCTTCTTCTTCGCCGGCTCGGCGGGCGGCAGCCTGCTCGGGGCGGCGCTGGCGCGGCGCATCCGGGTGCTCTCCGGGATCTGGGCCTGTTGCGTCCTCTCGATCGCCGGCAACGTGATCTTCGCGGCCGGGGACACCGTCGGGGTGCTGGCGGCCGGTCGCGTCCTCGCCGGCCTCGCCTTCGGGCTGGCGGCCGTCTTCGTGCCGGCCTACGCGCGCGTGATGGGCGGGGTGAAGATGCTCGGCCTGTTCGGCGCCGGCCTCACCCTCGGCGTGGCCGCCGCCCTCTTCCTGGGAAGCGTGCTGGAGGGCGCCGGCGTCGACTGGCGCGTGGCGTTCGTGATCACGGCGGCCCTCGCCGTCATCGCGCTGCCGATCCT
Source organism: uncultured Solirubrobacterales bacterium (assembly GCA_963763985.1). Lineage (GTDB taxonomy): Bacteria > Actinomycetota > Thermoleophilia > Solirubrobacterales > 70-9 > DASUPK01. Next base: position 75,808 of record CAVXQO010000008.1, read on the forward strand.
GCCCAACGAGCCGGTGAAAGTCCAGAGGGCCGCATCCGAGGGGGAGGGACTGGCGCGGGAGGCGCTCACCAACCAGGCCTGGTGGCGCGTCCAGCTCCTCGGGATCGCGACGCTCAACATCCCACTGATCGTGGGCGCCTGGCTGGTGCATTACCTGATCACTTCGGTCGGTCTCTCCGCGGCCGGGGCCGGGGCCCTCGCTTTCATCCTCTTCGGGATCTCCGCCGTGATGCGCGACCTCGCAGGCAGGATGACGGCGGCAGGCGCCGGTCCGTCGATGCTGGTCATCGTCGGCCTGGCCGTCGGTGCGGCCGGGCTCGTCCTGCTCGGCGAGAGCGATTCAGCCGTCGGTGGCGCTGGTCGCGATCGTGCTGATGGGCGTCGGTCTCTCGCTTCCCTACCCGCTCTACTACGACGAGGCCGAGCGGGTACTTCCCGATCGCCCGATCGGGAGCCTCGGCCTGATGCAGGTCGGCGCCGGCCTCTTCCCGATCCCCGTCATCCCGCTGTTCGGCGCTGCGCTGGCGAGCGGCGACGCCAATCTGGCCTTCGCCGCCCTGGCCGCATTCGCGGTGCTCACGCTCGTGCTCAACGCGCGACCGCCGGTCCCCCCGCGCGTATCGAACGGTGGCGGCTAGCCCGCCCAGCGCTTGCCCTGGCTGATCCGCTCCTGCCCGACCCAGGCGAAGTCCATCGCGGCCTGGACGACCTCCTCCTTGGGCACCTTTCGGTGGAGGTCCCACCAGTCGGCGAGCGACTGCATCGCGCCGACCATCTGCTGGGCGATCATCTCGACGAACTGAGGCAGCTTCGGGAAATCGAGCCCCTTGCGCTGGGCCTCTTCGCTCATCAGCTGGACGATCGCGGCGGCGACCTCGTCGCGGAGGCGATCCAGCCGGACCGCGACATCGGGGTCGCCGGCGTTGCGGAACATGATCCGCCAGGCGCCGCGGCGCTCCTCGACGAAGCCGAAGAACGCTTCGAGCCCGGCCCGCATCCGCGCCTCTCCAGGCTCGGCCTCCGCGACGGCGCCTGAGATCCGCTCGACCAGCTCGTGGACGTGCATCTCGAGCATCGCCACGTAGAGCTCGCGCTTGGAGGAGAAGTGCTCGTAGAGCAGTGCCTTGGAGACTCCGGCGCGCTCGGCGACGGCGTCGAGTGAGGTCTCGTGGTAACCGGTGTCGGCGAAGGCCGTGCGCGCGGCGTCGAGGATCGCCTCGCGGCGATCGGCCGCGGTCATCCGGGACCGGGTGGGCGGCCTCGCGGCCTTCTTGTTCCGTGTGATCGATGTCACCGTACTAACTGACTAGTCAGTCAGTTACTATACGCCGGAACGGAGACGAGAGATCAGGAGGCACTCAATGTCGGTCGCACAGCAGGGCATCGCCGGTCAAATCACGTACGACGACCTCTACCGCCGCTGGGAGGAGGGCAACTGGAAGGCGACCGAGCTCGACTTCTCCGAGGACCGAAAGGGCTGGGACTCCCTCAACGACATCCAGCGGAAATCCGCCCTCTGGATCTACTCGATGTTCTTCTACGGCGAGGACGCGGTCGCCGACGGCCTCTCCCCCTACATCGAGGCCGCGCCCAAGGAGGAACAGAAGTACTTCCTGGCGACCCAGCAGGTCGACGAGGCGCGCCATGCCGTCTTCTTCCACCGCTTCTTCAAGGAGGTGATCGGCGTTGAGGGCAGCATCGCCGACGCCCTCGACTTCACAACCCCGCAGCTCGGCTGGGGCTACCGCAACGTCTTCGGCCGTTTGGAGCGAATGGTCGAGGAGCTCCAGACCGACCGCTCGCTCCCCAAGTTCGCCCAGGCGATCACGCTCTACCACATGATCATCGAGGCGACGATGGCCCAACCGGGCCAGCATTTCATCGAGGACTTCTTCGCCAAGGCGGGCACGATGCCCGGCTTCAGCGCCGGGATGGAAAAGGTCTCCCGCGACGAGCAGCGCCACATCGGCTTCGGCGTCAAGGTGCTCTCCGAGCTGTTCGCCGAGTCCGACGAGTGCAAGGCCGCAGCCTCGGAACTGCTCCGCGAGGTCCTGCCCTGGGTCACCGGCGTCTTCGTCCCGCCGGGTTGGGACGAGCGCTACACGACCGAGTACGGCTTCACGCTCGAGCAGATCTACGCCTTCGGGATGAAGTCCGTGGAGATGAAGTGGAAGGCGACCGGCTACCCGCTGCACGAGATGCCGCCCGGGATCTACCCCTTCGACCCCGAGATGCCCCACGAGGAGCGCGCCCGCCGGCAGATCATGCTGCTCCGGGCCGGCGTCATGGGCGAGCCGAACGGCAAGCCCGAGGTCAACCCCGAGGTCGAGGCCATCCTCTTCGACCTGATCGCGCGCTCGGCCCACACCGACGCGGTCGACCGCCCCGTGACGATCCAGTGGCGCTTCGAGGACGCCGAGCCGTACCACCTGCGCATCGACAACGGATCAACCCGCGCCGAGCCCGGCCTCGCCGACAAGGCGGACGTCACGTTGAGGACGACCTGGGCCGACTGGGTCGACGTATCGGTCCGCGGCCAGGACGCGCGGCGGGCGATGCTGCGCCGGAAGCTCAAGCCGCGTGGCTCCCTCCGCCAGCTGAGGCGGATGCCGAGGATCTTCCCGCCGAGACCGTCGCCGATCGTTTAGATCGGCGACGGTAGATCCGGCGGCGGTTTTTGTAGCCGCCGTTTATGGCGAAGCCGTCACTCGCCGAGCAAGTCCTTCTTCTGGGCCTCGAACTCGGCGTCCGTGATCTTGCCGGCGTCGCGCTGCTGGTCTAGGTAGGCGATCTGGTCGAGCGGGTCCTGTTTGGGCGCCGCCACGCCGCCGCCGAAGCCGCCGGCGTTCGGAACCCGGATCACCTGGCCGAGGATGCCGGCGATCTTCTCCTGCAGCCCGGGCACGCTCGACGCGTCGATCGTCTGTCCCTTCTTGTCGGGGTCGATGCCGGACTCGCGCAGCGCCTGCTCGATCTGATCGCGGGCGCCCGTGCCGCGCAGATCGATCGTCTGGTTCGACGTCTCAACCTTGGAGTCTGGGGTGGTCCATCCCGGCTCACCCATCGAGACGCTCTGGGAGTCCGGCAGCGCGGAGCCCTGCACAGCGGCGTCGAACTCCGGCGTTCCCGGCTCGGGAATCGCCCGCTCGTCCTTCTTTCTCAGAAAACCAAAGAAGCCCACAGAGGCAAGGTATATCCCCGGCATCCCCGGACGCGAAGCGGAGGAGATCCCGGCTTATGTCAGGCGCCTGGGTCGTCTTCCGGGTCGGAAGAACCGGAGCCGAGCTCGACCCCGACCAGGTTGGCCGGCCTGCCGGGCAGGTACATCGAAGAGCCCGTAGCCAGTGCCACCTGCTTGCCCTCCGAGTTGATGACCTCGGCGGCCGCGATCACCAGCGTGCGCCCCCGGTGCAGGATGCGGGCGCGCGCAGTCAGGTCCTTCCCGTCCGGGAAGACCGGACGCAGGTAGTTGACCTTGAAGTCGAGCGCGGCCACCGCGGTATCGGCCGCCGCGGTGCTGAACGCGGCCGAGGTCATGGCGCTCTCGGCAAGCATCGCCGTGAAGCCGCCCTGGATGGTCCCGGCAGAGGTCGATAGCCACTTGCTGCAGGGCAGGACGGCTACGGCCTCGCCCTCCGCAGCCTCGGCGAGCCGGAGCCCGGTCAGATGGTGGATCGGCGGCCGGGGCAGCTCCCCGTCGATCAGCTCGCGCAGCATCTCGAGCCCGCCGCGGCGCTCGAATTCCTCCTGAGGCAGTACCTCGCCCTCGAGCTCCCGCCGCAGCGGGTCATCCGCGGCGCTCCCCGGCGGCGGGAGGTCGTGGGAAGGCGAGCTGACGTCGGGAGGGTCCGGAATCGGATCGAGCGGCGGAAAGACGGTGCAGCGCGTCGTCCCGTGGGAGATCAGCTGATCGTCGTGGTCGAACAGAAAGGCCTCGGAGATCCCCATGGAGCGGCCGCGATGGATCAGCTGGCCCGAGCCGGTGACCGCCGCGCCCGCCCTCGGCACGACCGGGCGCAGAAACGACATCGAGAGCTCGGCCGTCGTCATCCCCTGTCCGGCCTCGACGTCGGAGTGCACCACAGACCCAAGCGCGGCATCGCCGATCACGGCGAGCATCCCCGGGGCTATCAGACCAGAGGAGTTGGCGAACCAGGGCGAGGCCGGCATCGAGAAGGTCGAGTGGCCGCGGGAGCCCGAAGTCATCTCGAGCTCCGTCAGATACCCCATCGGGGAGAACGGGATCAGCCCACGGCGCCCGGCTCCCATTCGCTCGATGCCCGGCAGGCCCAGGAACGATCTATCCGGGTAGCCGCCCTTGGCGGGCTCCTGCCAGATCATCCGGCGGTTACCCAGCAAGCAGATGGCGGGCCGCGACCGTTCCCGCGGCGATCACGTCCTTGTGATCGCGCTCGGGATCGGAGAGCAGCTGCAAGGCGATTCCGTCGCCGAGAGCGAAGAGCAGCGCCACCACCGCATCGACCTCGAAGCGCGGCGCGATCACTCCCTCCGTCTGCTTTGCGCGCAGGATCTCGGCGACGTGGGCACGCGTCCGGTTGAAGAGCTCCCCCACCTCGCGCTGGATCTCGGGGTTCCGGCGACCGGCCGTGAACAGGTCGAACAGGAGAACCCAGAAGCCCGGATCGTTCTGGATGGAGTCCTCGAGGTCGGCGACCAGGATGCCCAGCAGCTCGTCGACGGATCCGGCCTTGCCGAGCGGCTCGTCCATCCGGGCGATCCGGTGCTCGGTGTCGCGCCTGACGACCTCGACGAGCAGGGCCTCCTTGGTGCCGAAGTAGTAGTGGAGGAGGCCTCGGCTGACGCCGGCCTCGCGGGCGACATGCTCAAAGGTGGAGCCGGAGATGCCGCGGCGGGCGACGCTCGAGCGCATCGCCTCGACGATCCGCTGCGCCTTCTCGCCGCTCAGCTCCCTTGTCTTGGTGGTCGCTTCCATAGATGGAACGGGTTGCTCCTCGCACAATCTAGGCGCTTGGCTGGCTGGACAGCACACCCGTCGCGCGGCCCGCTACGCACGGTTGACCCCCCGTCGACTAGTGTGTGCTGTGCGGGTCCCTAAATGTGGGTACCGGAGTATGGGGGTTTTGCCGAAAGAACACTGCGGGTTTAGAGGGATGCATCTGGCGCACTTGAGCTTAAGCTCGTTGAGGTCGCCCGAGGACCATCAACTTGAGCCCAGGCGGCACTAAATGGACGAAACGACCACTCGCAATTACTCGATACAGACGTGGCGCAGCGGGGGCCCGCTGTGTGACTATGTACCAAGCCTGATCGAGCCTGAGGGGCGTTTCAGAGAAGTCCAGTTCGGGCCCAGGAACATTAATTCGCGGCAGGCCGGTACGCGGCACGTCGCCTGATCGAGAGTGAGCCAATAGTGAAGAAGGGAACAAGACGACTGGTCGCCATTCTTACGGTGGTCGGCGCTCTCGCCCTGGCCCCTGCCGCGTTCGCCCAGAGTACGGGTACCGGCTACGGGGGCATCGCCGGACAGACGGCCCAGGGCAGCCAAGACAAGAGCGGCAGCACGGCCGGCGGGAACGACGGCGGCGGACCTGTCGCGACACATGCCAGCAGCAGCAACGGTGTGCTTGCGTTCACGGGACTCGACCTCGCGTTGCTTGCGGGTGGAGGCCTCGTGTTGCTCGCCAGCGGTGTGGCATTGAGTCGCCTGGTTGGGCGTCATCCGGCTGCATAGCCGACCCGGTAACGAATAGCGAAACTTCGAAGGTCCCGGCCCCGGCCGGGACCTTCGTCTTTTCGGGGGCCGTTCTCAGCCCGTCTGGCATCCGTTCGGCCCGGCCTCGCGCCCGAGCCGCTGACAGTAACGCTCCAGGAAGTCCGTTTGGAGTTGGTCGAGAGTGATCGGCTTGCCGCTGATCACGCCCTGGCGCACCGTCGCGGTGAGCGGCTCTCGCGGGTTGAGAGCCGCAACCCGATCCAGGCGGGCAAGCGCGGATTGCTTGTGGCCCTCGACACCGTCCAGGGCCGCGAGCTCGATCTCCGCGTACCAGTTGTGCGGATCTCGCTCGAGGGCCTGCTCGAAGGAGGAGCGCACCCGCCGATTCTCGCCGAGCCTGGCCGCGATGGAGCCCTGCACCAAGTCAGGCCGCGCGCTGAGGAAATTGAGCTTCCGAGCCTGGTCAAGGCGGTCGAAGGCATCGCCGGGATTCGAGGCCCAACTCGCCTCCGCCTTGTTGACGTCGATCGCAGCGATCCATGGAAGCGCCATTGAGGCGGTAGCAAAGAGCACGGCAGCTGCCGATCCGGCAGCGACCGGTGCGATCCATCCCTTCGTCCATCGCGGCTGGGCGAGCGTCGCGCGGCCGGCATCGAGCCGCATGCCGATCCCGAGCCAGGCGAAGATCGGCGCCGAGAGAGCCGGAAAGGCCCAGAACCATTCGCCGATCGAGTGCAGGAACCAGTAGGCGAAGACGACAGCGAAGATCCCCGCCAGGCCACGGGAGAGCGGCTCACCCGATCTCAGCCGGACACGCCCCACCCCCACCAGCGACACTGCGAGGAAGCCTCCGAACAGAAGGGCGCCGACCAGCCCGGTTTCGGAGATCACCTGGAGTGCGAGATCGTGCGGATAGGTTGGTTCCTCGCCGCTGTGACGGTCACGCAAGTAGTCCTCCGCGAAGTTCTCTGAGCCAACGCCGACCACGGGCGCTGACTCGAACTGATCGGCCGCGACCCTCCAGAAGTCGTAGCGATTGCTTCCCAGCCCTTGTCCCAGCCGGGACCCGCCGCCCGTCCGGTACTCGAAATCGCCGGCCTTGAAGTCGTGCCAGCGATCGCCTGCCCAGGTGACGGGGTTGCCGATCACCGCCAGCACGACAACGACCCCGGCGACCGCTGCCACGCCGACCGCACCCAGAACGGCTCGCCTGCCTGTGGTGGCTGCCCGCGGTGATAACTGCACGCGCTGATCGATGAAGCCGATCACGCAGCCCACCACGAACAGGACAGCCGCCCCTATGAGTATCGCCGTCCTCGCGTCGTCCAACGCAGGCCCGACACGACTCGGATCATCGGAGACGTCGAAGACCTGGAGAACTGGATGCGCGACCAGGGCCAGCACCAGCGCCAGCGGAAGCAAGACCGTGAGGGAGCGGACCAGTCCCGGCACGATCACGAGGTATGCGACAAGCGCGATCGGAGCTGCGATCAGCCACCCTCGGCTCTGTGGCAGCAGCGCGATCCCGAAGAGAAGTCCCGCGCAGGCAAGCATTACCCCGCGGACCAGCCAGGGGAGCTCTCGGCGCGCCGCCAGGAAGATCGCCGGGAACATCGACAGGGTGAAGAGGGCGGCGTTGGCGTTTTGGTAACCGGTCGGCTCGGAAAAACGGTCCGCCACGAAGTAGCGCAGTGGGTCCTCCGCACCGGCCGCCTTGAGCAACACAACCAGCCCCACAAAGGCGATTGCGACCGTGTACATGCCCAGCAGGAGCGCTGCAGCACGCGGCCTCCATGGCGGGAATGCGAAAAGCGCGAACACGATCAGATACGTGAGGCAGTGATTCGCGCCATCCCAGGCGGCGCCCTGGTCATCGGCCCAGCCGATCGAGATGAAGTTCCAGGCCGTGAAGAGGGCCAGGAGAGCCATCGCGACGACGACGAGCCGTGGCAGCCCGAACAGCTCAGCCCGGTACGCAAATCCGACGCCGGCCAGGAGCCCCAGCAGCACCAGTGAACCCGGGTAGGAGTCGGTCGGGTCGACACCGCCCTGTGCCGTGGCCCAGAAGACGAACACGGCCACGGCGATGACCGCGGGCAGCAGCTCGGGTGTGGCGCGGAGCCATTCAAGGAACCGAGCAAATGGGGCTGCGCTCGTGTCGGAGTCGGCGCTCATGTCGACGAGGCTTCCAGATCGCTCCGCGTGCCGCTGCGACGATCGTCGACGAGCTACTCGGGGGGGCTCCGCAGCAACTCCAAGACCGTGAGCATCATGATCTTGAGGTCCAGCCAGGGAGACCAGTTCTCGATGTAGTAGTTGTCCCACTCGATGCGATCGTCGAGCGCCGTATCGCCTCGGAGACCGTGCACCTGAGCCCATCCGGTGATTCCGGCCTTGACCCGGTGCCGATCGTCGTAGCGGCGGATTCGCTGCTCGAACATCGATACATAGGCGGGCTGCTCGGGCCTGGGGCCGACGATCGACATCTCGCCCCGTAGGACGTTGAAGAGCTGCGGGAGCTCATCGACCCCAGAGCGCCGCAGGAGCGCACCGAATCGCGAGGTGTTCCGTTTCTTGCGTTGGCCGCCGCCGCCATCCGCGGTCGGCTCCACATCCGCACCGGCCGCCTGCGCCTCCGCCCAGGCGGCGTTTGCCTGCCCGCGGTCCTCCGGGTCCCCCTTCATCGACCTGAACTTGAGCATCTCGAACTCGTTGCCGTCCAGCCCGACACGGCGCTGCCTGAACAGGATGGGCCGCCCAATGGTCAGCAGCGTGCCGAGGACGCAGACGAGGAGGAGCGGCGAGACGATGATGGTGGCGATCAGCGCGAGGATCCGGTCCGACACGTACTTCATCCCCACTCGCCAGTCCGACGGGTCGGAGGGATAGATCGAAACCAGCGGGAGGCCCCCGACCCTCTCCAGCTCGATCTTGTCGGGCACACCCTCGAAGAGGCGCGGGACGATCGAGATCGAGACCTTCATCTGCTGAAGCGCCCGGGAGATGCCCAGCTGCATGTCGTGAGGGGCGGTGGAGAACGCGACGATCGCATGCTCGACGCCGTGCTCGCGAACCACCCGCTCGAGGTCGTCGCCCGCGCCCAGCACAGGAATGCCGGAGGGCCGCTCCACCTCGAGCGGATCCGGGTCGACGAAGCCGATCGGGCGGAGCCCGAGCTCCGGGTGAGCGAGGAGCCGGCGAGCGATCAGATGGCCCACGCGCCCCGCCCCGAGGATCAGGGTGGGAGCTCCTCCATGCCTGGTGGTGTTGACCCGCTCCGTCACCATGGCGAGCACGCCACGTCCGGCGATCAGGTAGACGGCCGCAAAGAGCCAGGAGCGGATCTCCTCTTCGGCGATCGTGGGGTGGTCCGAGACCAGCAGGCGGAAGAAGGTGACGATCATCGCGGAGATGGCCGTGACGCTGAGGATCGTTCGCGCGTCGTCGAGGAACCGCGGGCCGAGGACCGCGCGGTAGCGGCCTCGCACCGCGAGCAGCGCCAGCACGAGGCCCGCGAATGCGAGTCGCCATCCCGGGCTGGTGCTCACATCGGCCGAGGAAGCCGAGATCGTCTCGATGGTGCCGGCCAGCGCCAGCATGACGACGTCGGTCGCCAGGCGCAGGCGCGCCTGGCGAGTGGCCGTGGAGGCCCGTCGCCTCTCAGGCTCGGACACGGGGCCCTCTCGCCGTTCGCCCACATGATCGGCGGATCGGAGCAGCATCTCTTTCATGCGCATACCCATCGACATTGTTCCGCCTTCAGTTGAGGCCGGGGAAAAACCGCTGCCGGAAGCTCAATCGAGCAGCACGGGTGGGTTGTGCCCAGGGATCACCATGTGGGGGTTCAGTTCCCGGATTCGCTTCCACTGAATCAGGAGCTCCTCCCGCTCCGGCCCGAAGTCCTGGGGCAGGTCCATCTGCTCGAAGTACTCCGGCAGTGGCCCGACGCAATCGGAGGCGATCACCACAAGGCCGTCGTCCGTGTCGACCAGCAGCGAGATCAGGCCGTCGCAGTGGCCGGGGGTCAGGATCCAGCGCACGCCGGGCTCGATCTCGCCCTCCTCCCCGTCCAGGATCTCGAGATTCGCCATCTCCATCACGCCGGAGACGAGCTGGGCATACGGAGCCTCGGTCTCGATCCGGTGGACGTAGGTCCGCCGCATCGGCCACCCCGCCAGTCCTTCGGCGTGATCGAAGTGCAGATGGGTGAGGATCACGTCCTTGACCTCGTTCGGGTCGACGCCGAGCTCCCCCATCGCCCCGATCACCGGCGCCCCCTGCATGATCAGGCCGGGATCCACCAGATAGTCGCGCTCGCCGCGAACCAGCAGCGTGTTGGGGAAAGCGACCATCCCGGTCGTTCGCCCGTCCTCCTGCAGCGACTTGTATCGCTCGAAGCCCTCGGCCGAGCTGTCGACCGTCGCGGCCTCCGCCTCACCGTTGGAGACGGCGAAGACGTAGCGCTGGGCCGGAACGAGTACGTGGACGCTCGCCATTCGGCGACCCAGATTAGTCAGGCGGCGAGACCAGTGGCCGCTCCGGCCGCAGAACAAACGAGGGCGCCCACCAGTGGGCGCCCTCGAAGAAAACCAGTGATGCGCCTAGGTCAGGCGCTGGGGACGGTTTCGGTGTCCGGTGCGGGGGTGGTGGTCGAGGTGTACTCGAACTCCTCCTCGGCGCCGAACAGCTTGTCGAGCACCATCTTGCGCGCGTCCTCGCTCAGGATGAGGACCAGGGCCGCGCCCAGAATGCCCACGAGCAGAGCCTTTCCAAGCCCAAACCGGCGGCGGGTGCTCCGTCCGCGCAGCTGCTGTGAAGCATCCCGAAGCGACTCGGCCGCCGTGCGCAGATCACGCTGAACCTTCTTGTCGTCCATCAGAGCCTTAGCGGGGCCCTTGCCATTCGACATCCGGGCGTACGCGCCCTTTGCAGCCTCGAACGCAACGCGGATGTTCTCGCGCAGCTCGTCATCCTCGATGAGCCGCCGCACGTATGGATTGGACGCAACCGACCGGGCAGCATCTCCGGCTTTCGCGCTTCTGCTTTGTGCGCCCATGGGTCTCCTCAGATCGTTTCCAGGGTGCAGGGGGAGATTACCCGCTCGCGCGATTGCCGTCCGTTTGCAGGGCAACCTTCAGCACATCGCCGATGTCGTCCGCGTAGACGAACTCCAGGCCCTCGCGCTCCTGCTCCGAGATCTCCTCGACGTCCCCCTCGTTGCGATCGGGCACGATCACCAGCTTGATCCCCGCTCGCTGGGCCGCCAGCGACTTCTCCTTCAGGCCTCCGATCGGAAGGACCTGGCCCGTCAGCGTGATCTCGCCGGTCATCGCCACGTCGTTTCGCACCGGCCGGTTGGTGATCAGCGAGGCCAGCGCCGTGGTCATCGCGACTCCGGCGGAGGGCCCGTCCTTCGGCACCGCGCCGGCGGGCACGTGCACGTGGATGTCGTGGGTCGCAAACCAGTCGTCGGGCAGGTCCGGGGCCAGTTCATTCGAGTGGCGCCGCACCCAGGTCAGCGCCGCCTGCGCGGACTCGCGCATGACGTCGCCGAGCTGCCCGGTGATGGTCAGCTTGCCCGAGCCGGGGACCGCCGTCGCCTCGACGAACAGGACCTCGCCGCCGACCGGAGTCCAGGCGAGCCCTGTGGCCACGCCCGGGATCCTTGGTGCGGCGGCGCTGCTCGGAGAAGAAGCGGCGCTTGCCCAGCAGCTCACGGGCGCGCTTGGCCGAGACCCTCACCTTGCCCTTGGCCTTTCCCTCCGCCACGTCCCGCGCGATCTTGCGGCAGACGGTGCCGATGGTGCGCTCCAGATTGCGGACGCCGGCCTCGCGGGTGTACTCGTCGATGATCGCCGTCAGGGCAGGGTCGGCGAACTCGATCTGAGATGTCTTCAGCCCGTTCGCCGAGAGCTGGCGCGGGACCAGGTAGCGCTTCGCGATGTGGAGCTTCTCCTCGACCGTGTAGCCGGCTAGCTGGATCACCTCCATCCGGTCCTGGAGCGCCGGCGGGATGGTGTCGAGGATGTTGGCCGTCGCGATGAAGAGGACCTCGGAGAGGTCGAACGGCAGGTCGAGGTAGTGGTCGCGGAAGGTGGAGTTCTGCGCCGGATCGAGCACCTCGAGCATCGCGCTGGATGGATCGCCGAGGTAGTCGGCGCCCATCTTGTCGATCTCATCGATCATGAAGACGGGGTTCCTGGTGCCGGCGTCGCGCAGGGCTCGGATGATCGTCCCGGGCAGCGCGCCGATGTAGGTGCGGCGGTGGCCGCGGATCTCGGCCTCGTCGCGAACGCCGCCGACCGATATGCGCTCGAACTCCCGCCCGAGGGCCTTGGCGATCGACCGGCCGAGGCTGGTCTTGCCGACGCCGGGCGGGCCGACGAAGCAGAGGATCGGCCCGGGCGACTCCGGGTTGAGCTTGCGGACCGCCAGGTACTCGAGGATCCGGTCCTTGACCTCCTCCAGGTCGTAGTGGTCCTCGTCGAGGACCTCCCGCGCGTGGCCGATGTCCAGGTTGTCCTCGGTCTCGTTGGACCAGGGAAGGTCGACCAGCCACTCGAGATATGTACGGATCACGCCATATTCGGCGGCGACCGGGGGCAGCTTCTCGAGGCGGGAGAGCTCGCGCTCGGCGGCCTTCCGAGCCTCCTCGGGCAGGCCGGCCTTCTCGATCCTCTCGCGCAGCTCGTTCATCTCGACCTGCTGCTCGTCCCCCTCGCCGAGCTCCTCCTGGATCGCCTTGAGCTGCTGGCGCAGGAAGTACTCGCGCTGGCCCTTGTCGATCTCGGACTCGACCTGGGACTGGATCTTCGAGCCGAGCTGGACGACCTCCAGCTCGCGGGTGAGGATCTCCGAGAGGCGCCGCAGGCGCTTGGTCACGTCCACGGTCTCGAGCAGCTCCTGCTTCTCCTCGGTGGAGATCCGAAGCGCGCCAGAGATCAGGTGGGAGAGGGCGGAGGGCTCGTCGAGGTTGGCGACCGCGAGCTGGAGCTCCTCCGGCAGGTATGGGATCGCCTCGATGATCTCGCTGAAGGTGCTCTGCACGTTGCGGGTCAGGGCTTCCAGCTCCGTGGAGGGCTCGAGCACGTCGGGCATCTCCTCGATCCGCGCAACCAGATACGGCTGCTCCGTCACGTAGTCGAGGATGCGGATTCGCTCGCTCCCCTGAACCAGGATGCGGAGCGTCCCGTCGGGGACCTTCATCATCCGCGCGACGGTGCCCGCCACGCCGACCCCGTACAGGTCGTCCGGACCGGGCGCGTCGTTCTCCGGATCCTTGGATGCCACCATCGCCAGCATCCGGTTGCCCGAGAGGACCTCGTTGACGAGCTTGATGGACCGCTCCTGTCCGACCGCCAGCGGGGTGAGCGTGTCCGGGTAGGTCACGGTCTCCCGCAGCGGCAGGATCGGAAGGGCATCGGGCAGCGGCTCCCTGTCGCCACCCGCCTCCTCGACGTCGGGGATCTCGACGACCTCGAGTTGGGGCGTCTCGACGTCGGCCACTGTCAATTCCCCTTCCCCGGGCGGAGGCCCGCTAGTCGGCGCGCTCAATCGGGACCTGACGGGCAGCCTGCGGCAACCGCGTCGGCAGCTCGACCCGGAGGATGCCGTCCTCGTAGGTGGCCTGGGCCTGGTCGGCGTTGACGTCCACGGAGAGCTCGACGACGCGGCGGAATGGGCCCGAGGGAAGCTCGACCTGCTGGTAGGTCCGGCCCTCCGTGTCGCGGACCGGGCGCTCGCCGCTGATCACCAACGTCCGGCCCCGCACCTCGAGGTTGACCGCCTCGAGCTCGATTCCGGGCAGCTCGACCTTGACCACCGCCTTCTGCGGCGCGTCCTCACCGCAGTAGTAGACGTCGACCCGAGGCACGAACGCCGCCACCTGCCGGCGCTGGCGATAGCCGGCCTGATCCCAGAAGTCACCGAGGAGCTCATCCATCTCCCGGCGCATCCTGGCGAAATCGGCGAATGGGTCGCGCTGACTGGTCATCGATAGAAAGCGTAGCTAGACCTCATAGGTGGCTCCCTCGCTGGCGATCTCGACCGCCCCCCCAAACCCCTTCTCGGCCTGCTCGCGCGCCCAGTCGTCTCCGAGCTCATCGGAGATATGGGTGATCACGACGCGCTTTGCGCCAGCCTCGCGCGCGTGCTCGCCCGCCTCCTCAGGGGTGAGATGGCCCCGGAGCCCGGTGCGCTCCGGGCGCGGGAGAGTCCCCTCGATGATCAGCAGGTCGGCGTCCTTGGCGACATCGACGATCTCCTTGCCGGGGCGCGTGTCGGCGCTGTAGGCGATCTCTCCGCTGCCCTCCGAGCCGATCCGCACCGCGAAGGTCTCCACGAAATGCGGCACCGGATGGAAGCTCGCCCAGATGTCGCCGATCTCGACCCGGTCGCCGGGCGAGTACTCCTCTATCCGGAAGGCGCTCTCGATCAGGTCGTCGTTGCCCCACGCCCCGACCACCCGGCGGAAGGTCTCGACGGCGCCGGGCGGCGCGATCAGCCGGGGGCGAGCCGGTTCATCCGTCCCGTCCCAGATGTGGACGGGCACGGGCTGCTGCTTGGGGGCGTAGATCAGGGCGTATGAGTAGGGGACCAGATCCAGGAAGTGGTCGGCGTGCAGATGGGAGACGATCACGCCGTCGACCTCGGTGTAGTCGACCCGCTCCCGCAGCTTGCCGAACACCCCGTTGCCGCAGTCGAGCAGGACCTTCGTCTCATCGGTCTCGATCAGGTAGCCGCTGCACGCACCCCCGGCGTCTTGCCAGGAGGGCGACTTGCCCAGCACGGTGATCTTCAAGGCATGTGTCCCATGGCCCCGCCGGGACTGTAACCGGGTTTGGGCTGCTGCTACGCCGCTTGCACGGCAACCTGCGCCGCGGAGGAATTGCCGCGGTCGCGCATCAGCAGTGCGGGCTGTCGGGGCGGAACCAGGCCCTCGGGGGTGTCGGGCCTGAAGGTGGGACAGGGCGAGTCGAGTCCGAGGGCGCACAGGCCGCGGCGCTGGAAGAAGCAGTCCTCACAAGTCACCGCAGCATCGCGTGCTCGACCCTTGGCCAAGTTGCCCCAATCCCTCTCTCGTCTGATGTTTTCCGCCCCGGAAAATTGACCCGCGACTTGGCTCGATGATGCCATTTGCGCCACCCTCCGTCAGGCGCGTTTCCGCAAATGGCGCTCTTCTTTTTTCACCGTTTGGTCACGAGTTCCGCTAGCACCGGGAAGCTGGGAGCCTCTCGCTAAGATCAGCGCCGATGGCACAGATTGCTGAGCAGCGAACCAACCAGCTCTCGGCCTCCCCGCCGATGTTCGAGAGCAGGTTCCTCGACTTCTTCTCCCGCGTCCACCCCGCGGTGCCGGCGGTCGTCTTCGTCCCGGTGGTGGTCGGCGGCGTCTGGCTCGGGATCGACCGGGGGCTCTCGGTCGGCATCACGGCACTCTTCTTCCTCGCCGGTCTCGCGATCTGGACCCTGACGGAGTACTGGCTCCACCGGCTCTTCTTCCACTGGGAGCCGAAGTTCCCGGGCGGCGACCGTGTCCACTTCATCATCCACGGCGTCCACCACGACCACCCCAACGACGCCATGCGACTCGTCATGCCGCCCGCGGTCAGCATTCCCCTCGCGGCGCTCTTCCTCGGGCTCTACGTGCTGATCTTCGGCACTCCCGAGGCCTACCCCGCCTTCGCGGGGTTCATCACGGGGTACCTGGGCTACGACTACACCCACTACCACGTCCATCACCACGTGCCGAAGACCAAGTTCGGGAAGAAGCTTCGTGAGCACCACATGCGCCACCACTTCCAGGACCACCGCTACGGCTTCGGCGTCTCCTCGCCGCTCTGGGACGCCTTCTTCCAGACCCTTCCACGTAGGCGGCGCGAGGCCGCTCCACCTCGGAGCGAAGGGCAAAGCCCGTAGCGACTCATGTGGGGCGGCCGTAGCGCCGCCGCCTGATGGCGAAGCCGGGTTACGCCACCCTCGACGGCGGCTCTTCGCCCTCGAGCACCGCGATCACGTTGTCCGCGACTGAGCTCGCCATCCCATCGCGTGCGGCGACGGTGGCAGATCCGATGTGCGGAAGCAGCACGCAGCGCGGCGCCTCCAGCAGACTCGGGGAGACATCCGGCTCGTTCTCGTAGACGTCCAGGCCCGCCGCCCCCAGCGCGCCGCTCTCCAGCGCCGAGGCCACGGCCTCCGAGTCGACGAGCGGCCCGCGCGACGTGTTGACGAGGACCCCCTCCGGTCCGATCAGCTCCAGCTCGGCGGCACCGATGATTGATCGCGTCTCGGGCGTGGCGGGCGCGTGGATGCTGACCACGTCGGCCGCCTCAAGCAACTCGGGCAGCTCCAGCCGCTCCGCTCCGAGCTCGCCCTCCGCCTCCGGCTTGGCCGAGCGGCTCGCGTAGACGATCTTCGCGCCGAGTCCATGGGCAAGCCGCGCGTACCGCCGGCCGATCCGCCCCATGCCCACCACGCCGACCGTGGAGCCCCGGATCTCGATGCCGCGATAGGCGGCCGGGTCCCAGCCGCGCCAGCGCCCGGCCCGCAGATCGCGCTCGGCGTCGCTCATCCGGCGGGCCGCGGCGAGGGTTAGCGCCATGGCCAGCTCCGCGGTCGCCTCGGTGAGGACGTCGGGGGTGTTGGTGACGATCACCCCTCGCTCCTTGCACGCATCGAGGTCGACGTTGTCGTAGCCGACCGCGAAGTTCGCAACCACCCGCAGCTGCTCGCCGCAGGCGTCGAGCAGCTCCGAGTTCACCGGCATGCTCGGGTCGGCGACGAAGGCGCTCGCCCCGGGAGCGTTCGCCAGCACGTCCTCCCAGCCCGCCTCGAGGCCGCCCACCTTGACCTCGAAGCGCTCGCGGAGGCGATCGAGGCCCGCCGGCAGCAGCACCCGGGCAACGACGACCAATTGACGGTCTGCGTTCATGTCAGTTGAAACTAACCGTTACGGTCATGTAACTGTCACTTCGCATAGAAAGGACTTGAGAGGGATGCCAAGGGTTTCCAACACAGTCGATCAGGCCAGGACGCTGCTCGAGCGCCGGCTGAAGGAGCTCGACGACGAGCGGCGCCAGGTGGAGGCCGCCCTCGCGGGCCTCGGCAAGAGCGCCAGGCGCGGCCGGGGCAGGCCGCCTGGAACGAGCGGGCGGCGCCGTCGCGGCAGCACCAGGGCCGACCAGGCGGTGAAGATCATCACCGACAATCCGGGGATCAAGGTCTCCGAACTCGGCAAGAAGATGAAGCTGAATCACCCGAACTACCTGTACCGGGTGTTGCCCGACCTGCAGAAGGAAGGCCGCATCAAGCGCAAGGGCAGCGGCTACCACCCCGGCTAGATCAGGCCGAGGTCCTTCACCGCGTCGCGCTCCTCCCGCAACTCGGCGACCGTGGCGTCGATCCGCTCGCGGGAGAAGTCGGTGATCTCGAGGCCCTCGACGCGCTTCCACTCTCCGCCGGAGCACTCGCAGGCCGCTCCTGAGATCAGGCCCTCCTCGACGTCGTAGGAGCCGTCGGAGATCACCGCCATCGAGGCCCAGTCGCCGTCCGGCGTACCGAGGACCCAGTCGTGCACGTGGTCGATCGCGGCGTTCGCGGCCGAGGCGGCGCTGGAGGCGCCGCGTGCCTCGAGGACCGCCCCGCCGCGCTTGCCGACCGTCGGGATGAACTCGTCGGCGATCCACTTCTCGTCGTCGACCTGATCCCACGCCGGACTGCCGTCCACCAGGGCGTTGACCAGGTCCGGGTACTGCGTCGGGGAATGGTTGCCCCAGACGGTCATCCGCTTGATGTCGGTCACCGGGCGCCCCAGCTTGTCGGCGAGCTGGCCGATGGCCCGGTTGTGGTCCAGGCGCATCATCGCCGTGAACCGCTCGGCGGGAACATCAGGCGCATGTGACTTCGCGATCAGGCAGTTGGTGTTGGCGGGGTTGCCGACGACCAGCACCTTGACGTCATCGGCGGCCTGCGAGTTGATCGCCTCGCCCTGGGGCTTGAAGATGCCGCCGTTCGCCTCCAGGAGGTCGGCGCGCTCCATCCCCTTCGACCGGGGCCGGGCGCCGACCAGCAGTGCGATGTTGGTCCCATCGAAAGCTTCCTTCGGGTCGTCCGATATGTCGATCCCGCGCAGGAGCGGGAAGGCGCAATCCTCGAGCTCCATCGCGGTTCCCTCGGCCGCCGTGACCGCGTCAGGGATCTCCAGCAGGCGGAGCTTTACCTCGGTGTCGGGCCCGAGCATCTCGCCGGCGGCGATCCGGAAGAGGATCGCGTAGCCGATCTGGCCTGCGGCTCCGGTGACTGTGACGTTGACGGGGGTCAATTCATCTCCTTCTTCAGGTTTTCGTCGATCGAAGCGAGGAACTCCTGGGTCGTCTGGAACTCCTGATCCGGCCCGATCAGGAGCGCCAGGTCCTTTGTCATCTTCCCGCTCTCCACCGTCTCGATGCATACGCGCTCGAGGGTCTCCGCGAACTCGGTGACCTCCGGCGTCTCGTCCATCCGGCCGCGGGCTGCGATGCCGCGGGTCCAGGCGAAGATCGAGGCGATCGGGTTGGTCGAGGTCGGCTTGCCCTGCTGGTGCTGGCGGAAGTGGCGTGTGACCGTTCCGTGGGCTGCCTCCGCCTCGACGGTCTTGCCGTCGGCCGTCATCAGGACGCTGGTCATCAGGCCGAGCGAGCCGAAGCCCTGGGCGACGGTGTCGGACTGCACGTCGCCGTCGTAGTTCTTGCACGCCCAGACGTAGCCGCCCTCCCACTTCAGGGCCGCCGCGACCATGTCGTCGATCAGGCGGTGCTCGTAGGTGAGGTCGTTCGCCTCGAAGTCGTCCTTGAACTCGGAGTCGTAGACCTCCTGGAAGATGTCCTTGAAGCGACCGTCGTAGCGCTTCAGGATCGTGTTCTTGGTCGAGAGATAGACGGGCAGGCCCCGATCGAGGCCGTAGCGGAGCGAGGCCCTGGCGAAGTCCCGGATCGAGTCGTCGAGGTTGTACATGGCCAGAGCCACTCCGCCGCCGGGGAAGTCGTAGACGTCGAGCTCCACCGGCTCGCTGCCGTCCTTGGGCGTGTAGGTCAGGGTCAGCGCCCCCTCCCCGGGCACGACCAGGTCGGTGGCCCGGTACTGATCGCCGAACGCGTGGCGGCCAATCACGATCGGCTTGGTCCATCCGGGCACAAGGCGGGGCACGTTCGAGATCACGATCGGCTCACGGAAGATGACTCCGCCGAGGATGTTCCGGATCGTCCCGTTGGGCGATCGGTACATCTCCTTGAGGCCAAACTCCTTCACCCGGGCCTCATCCGGGGTGATCGTCGCGCACTTCACCCCGACGCCGTGCTCCTTGATCGCGTTGGCGGCGTCGACGGTGATCTGGTCCTCCGTCTCGTCCCGCTTCTCGATCGAGAGATCGAAGTACTTCAACTCAACGTCGAGGTAGGGCAGGATCAGCTGCTCCTTGATGAAGGCCCAGAGGATCCGGGTCATCTCGTCGCCGTCGAGCTCGACGATCGGGTTCTTGACGTTGATCTTGGCCATCGGGGCGGCGATGCTATAGCTGCAGTCGGTGAATCCGTAACGGCGTGCGGTGCCGTATGACATGCACTGGGCAGCGCACCGCTGACTCGATCAAAGAGGAGAAGGAGATGGAGATGAACACGTATGTGATCCGTCGCGAGAGGGCATGGGCGTCGCCCGCCGAGCTCGAGGCGACCGCCGAGCGCTCGAAGCAGGTGGCCGACGATGACTTCCCCGATGACATCCGCTGGATCCGCAGCTACGTCATCAAGGAGGAGGGCGGCACCCTGGGAACCGTCTGCATCTACCAGGCGACCAACATCGAAGCCGTTCGTGAGCACGCGAAGCGGGTCGAGATGCCCGCCGACGAGGTGCTCGAGGTCGCGGACACGGTGATCATCCGGCCGGATCCGCAGCCCCAGGCGGCGTAATCCGATAGCCCAATCCGCACTGCCCCGAGCGGCGTTATCTTCATCACATGAACAGCTTGGGAGGAGAGCGGAAGATCGCGACGATGCTTTTCGCCGATCTGGTCGGCTCGACCGAGCTTGCCACAGAGCTCGATCCCGAGGACCTTCGCGGGCGCCTGGAGCCCTTCTTCGACGCGGCGCGCGGGGCTCTCGAACAGCATGGGGGGACCGTCGAGAAGTACATCGGCGACGCGGTAATGGCCGTCTTCGGCGCCCCAATCGCCCCTTGACACAAGGTATGAACGATGGTTCACTTCTTCCATGGCCTACCGGACCACCGAGCGGACCGAGGCGCGCCGGGCCGAGACCCGCGAGCGAATCGTCACCGCCGCTCGTGAGCTGATCGCCGAGGGCGGGTACGTCGCGGCGCAGATCGCCGCCGTGGCCGACCGTGCCGGCGTGGCGGTCGGGACCGTCTATCGCCACTTCCCCTCCAAGTCCGACCTGTTCGCCGAGGTCTTCCGCGAGGCGTCGCAGCACGAGGTCGACGCGATGAGCGAGGCCATCCATGGCTCCAGCGGCCCGGCCGCCGAGCGTGTCGCCGCCGGCATCGATGTCTTCGCCCGCCGCGCTCTGCGCGGGAAGCGACTCGCCTGGGCTCTGCTGGCCGAGCCGGTCGATCCCGCCGTCGAGGCCGAGCGCCTCCAGTTCCGTCACAGCTATCGCGACCTGATGGCCGAGGTCATCTCGGACGGGATCGCGGCCGGTGACCTGCCCGACCAGGACGTCGACGCCACCGCCGCGGCGCTGATCGGGGCGATCGGCGAGACGATGCTCGGTCCCCTGTCCCCCACCACCAACGGAGGCGATCCAGAAGCGCTGATCGCCTCCCTGATCAACTTCTGTACTCGAGCAATCGGAGAGGAGCCTGCACATGTCAACCGTTGAGAAGCCCACCGGTGTCCGCACCCACGAGGTCACCAACCAGCCCCCGCCGCTGGTCGACTACAACGTCTTCGAGGCCGACCGCGTCTTGGGGGAGGCCGTCCGGCGCGAGGGCGCCGACTGGGCCGTCGATCAGATCTTCGAGGTCGGTGAGATCGCCGGCCGCGGCGACGTGATCGAGCTCGGCCGCCTGGCGAACGAGAACCCGCCGAAGCTCCGCACCCACGATCGCTACGGCAACCGGGTCGACATTCCGGAGTTCCATCCCGCCTGGCACGAGCTGATGCGGCTGGGCATCTCGCACGAGCTGCACTCGCTCCCCTGGCGTGAGCCCCAGCCTGGCGCCCACGTCGCACGCGCCGCCGCGTTCATGTGCTTCTCCCAGGCCGAGGCCGGGGTCGGCTGCCCGATCTCGATGACCTACTCCGTCGTGCCCGCTCTGCGCAAGCAGCCCGAGCTTGCCGAGGAGTGGGAGCCGCGCATCCTCTCCGACGTCTACGACCCACGCCAGATCGCCGCCTCCGAGAAGGAGGGCTCGCTGTTCGGCATGGGGATGACCGAGAAGCAGGGCGGCTCGGATGTCCGCGCCAACACGACGGTCGGCAGGCCGATCAACGGCGGCGGCCCCGGCGCGGAGTACGAGATCACCGGCCACAAGTGGTTCTTCTCGGCGCCGCAGTGCGACGCGTTCCTTGTTCTCGCGCAGGCCGAGGGCGGCGTCTCCTGCTTCCTGATGCCGCGCCGCCTGCCCGACGGCGAGCTCAACAGCTTCCGCCTCCAGCGGCTCAAGGACAAGCTCGGCAACCGCTCGAACGCCTCCTCGGAGATCGAGTTCGACGGCGCCTGGACTCGCCTGGTCGGCGAGGAGGGTGCGGGCGTCCGGACGATCATCGAGATGGTCAACCACACGCGACTCGACTGCGCGACCGGCAGCGCCACCGGGATGCGGGCCGGGGTCGCCCAGGCGATCAACCACGCCTCGAACCGCGTCACCTTCGGCAAGGTGCTGGCCGAGCAGCCGCTGATGCAGAACGTGCTCGCCGACCTGGCGGTCGAATCCGAGGCGGCCACGATCGGCTCGCTTCGCCTCGCCCGCGCCTACGACGAGGCGATCGCCGGCGACGACGAGGCGCAGGCTTTCAAGCGGATCGCCAACGCCGTGCTCAAGTACTGGATCTCCAAGCGCGCCCCGAGCCATGCGGTCGAATGCCTCGAGAGCCTCGGCGGCAATGGCTACGTCGAGGAGTCGGGCATGCCTCGCCTGTACCGCGAGGCACCCCTCGCCTCGATCTGGGAGGGCTCCGGGAACGTCCAGTGCCTGGATGTGCTGCGGGCCATGGTCAAGAACCCGAACTCGGTCGACGTGTTCTTCGCCGAGGTCGCCGAGGGCTCTGGCGAGCCGCGCCTCGATGCGTACGTCTCGGAGCTGCGCACGGACCTCACGGACATGACCGGCATCGAGTCCCGCGCGCGCCAGCTCGTCGAGCGGATGGCGCTTGCCCTGCAGGGCTCCCTGCTGCTGCGCTTCGGCGACGAGGCGGTTGCCGACGCGTTCGTCGCGTCTCGCCTCGCCGGCGACTGGGGCCACGCCTTCGGGACGCTGCCCGCCGGGACGGACTTCGTGCGGATCATCGATCGGCACCGCGCGGTTGCCTAGGGCCATCGCCCACCTGATCTACTCGGTGATCTGCTCGCTCGACGGCTATGTCGCCGACGAGCAGGGCAACTTCGACTGGGCCGCGCCCGGCGAGGAGCTGCACACCTTCGTCAACGAGCTGGAGCGCCCGATCGGCACCTACCTATACGGGCGCCGCATGTACGAGACGATGGTCTACTGGGAGAACCTCGAGGGGATTGAGGATCAGCCGCCCCACATCCGCGACTACACGGAGATCTGGCGGGCGGCCGAGAAGATCGTCTACTCGCGGACCCTCGACGAGGCCTCCAGCGCCCGGACCCGAATCGAGCGCGAGTTCGATCCCGAGGCGATTCGTCGCCTTAAGGCAGAGACCGAGCGAGACATCAGCGTCGGCGGACCCGAGCTGGCAGCCGAGGCGATCCGAGCGGGACTCGTCGACGAGTACCACCTCTCCCTCAACCCGATCGTGGTCGGTGGAGGCAACCCGGCGCTGCCGAGTGACGTTCGTGTCGAGCTCGAGCTGATCGACGAGCGCCGGTTCGAGAGCGGCGTGGTCCACCTGCACTACCGGACAAGGAGCTGATCGATGGATTACGAGACCCTGCGCTACGAGCGCGACGGGCACGTCACCGTGCTCACCTACGACCGGCCGGACCATCGCAACGCGGTCAGCCGCCAGATGAACCGCGAGCTCCACGACGCCTGGCAGCGCTTCCGCGACGCGGAGGACGAGTTCGTCCTCGTGATCACCGGCGAGGGCGACGCCTTCTGCGCCGGCTGGGACCTCGAGGACGCCGCCGAGCTGGGCGAGGGCGGCCAGCCGGACTGGGATCAGTTCAAGACCTCCATCTACAACACCCCGGGCGAGTGCGGCTACACCCGGAAGGTCGACGTATTCAAGCCCGTGATCGCCGCGGTCAACGGGTGGGCGGTGGCCGCGGGACTGGAGAACGCGCTACTCGCCGACATCCGCATCGCCGCCGAGAACGCCGTCTTCGGGGCGCTCGAGCGGCGCTGGAACATCGTCGGCGGCGACGGTATGAACGTGCGGCTCACCTTGGCAGTGGGCTATGGCCGGGCGATGGAGATGATCATCACCGGACGTCCGGTGAACGCCGAGGAGGCGCTGCGGATCGGCCTCGCCAATGAGGTCGTGTCGGAGGGCAAGGCGCTGGAGCGTGCAGTGGAGCTGGCCCACCAAATCGCGGAGCTGCCACAGGGCGCGATCCGCTCGGACAAGGAGACGATGGTCCGCAACGTCGGGAGGACCTACGAGGAGCAGCTGCGCCAGGAGGCCGAGAACACGATCTCGATGTTCGCCCGGCGAGACTCCCATGCCATCGGGGCCCGCGCCTTCAAGGAGAAGCGGACCCCGGAGTGGCCGAATCACGGGCTCTAGCGTAAGCGGCGCTTCCGAATGATGCGGACGCGGCGGGTCTCGGCGGCGCGGCGCCGCTGCTCGGTCCGGTGGGCGTGGTTGGCGGTGTAGGTGAAGTTGGGGCTCATTTCGGTCCCTCCCGAGTCGGTGTGTACGTCAACTGAGACCAGGCGATCCCCGGAAACTCATCGGTCCTGGACCGGCCTGGGTAGGCTGAGGTCATGTGCAGAAACATCAGACAACTCCATAACTTCGAGCCGCCCGCGAGCAAGGAGGAGGTCCACGACGCCGCCCTTCAGTTCGTCCGCAAGGTGAGCGGATCGAACAAGCCGTCGAAGGCGAACGCCGAGGCATTCGATCTGGCCGTCGCCGAGGTCACCGCCTCGACGCGGAAGCTGCTCGACTCGCTGGTCACGAGCGCGCCCCCCAAGAACCGGGAGGAAGAGGCGGCCAAGCGGCGGGCGAAGTACGAAGCTCGGTTCGCGGCCTAGCTTCGATTCCAGCCGAGGAGGTGATCCGGGACCGCAATGCCCGGCGCCAGGTCCGGATGCTGGAACGGGCTCGCCGGCGTCGAGCGTGAGCGGAAGCTGCCCTGCCCAATAGGGAAGCTCGAGATCGCCGGGCTTGTCGGCGGCCGGGCCGGTGCGGACCTTCGCCGAGGCCTCATCGATCTGCATCGAGAGGACCTTGGTCGTCTCGAGGTCCTTCTCGTTCGGTCTCCTGACCTGATCGGAACGGCCGGGGACCATGTGCTCGACAACCGCCCGCAACGCACGCTCCTTCTCGGCCGGATCGGTGATCTCCCGGGCCGTCCCCAGCACCATTACCGAGCGGTAGTTGAGGGAGTGGTTGCGCGCGCTCCGCGCGAGCACGATCTCGTCGACGAGGGTGGCCGTCAGGCAGCAGACCGTCCCGTCAGCCAGGGTCCCAAGCGTGCGGCTGGCCGGGGAGCCGTGCAGATAAATGGTCTCTCCATCCCTTGCGTGGATCGTGGGGGTCACGTACGGATGCCCGTCGTCCACGAACCCGACGTGGCAGACGAGCGCCTCGTCGAGAATGGCGTGGACCAGTTCCCGGTCGTAGCTCCCCCGCCCCGGCTTCCGGCGGACGCGGGTCCGCTCGGTGGGTGCGAGGGCGCTCCGCAGGAGCGACCCGTCTTGTGGATCGGCGGTCATGCGCCGAGCCAGCTCTCGTCCAGCTTGCGAATGACCGCCTCCGAGAGCCGGATCGCGTCCCCGACGGTGCCATAGTCGACGCGCTCCGGGGTGTCGGTCTTCCAGTGGTAGTTCGAGGGGTTCTTCCACTGGTTGCAGGAGGCGACAGAGACGCACTGGTAGCCGGCCGCCAGCGGGAAGATGCCGTCCGTCGCATTGCGGAGCCGGAGGTTCGGGAAGAGGTCTATGCCGAGCTCCTCCGCGGTCGAGTCCAGGAGATCGAGCGAGGAGGCCGGGTACTCGCGCAGCTTCAGCATCCCCTCCCCGCGCAGCACCAGCAGGTTCGGGGAGCCGATCGTGTCGAGGCAGAGGAAGAAGGTCCGGTCGACCGGCAGCTCGCCGGCGTGCCGCTCCATGAACAGGCCCATGCCCTCGCAGAGCGCCTCCTCGGAGGTGGAGAGGAAGAGGACCCGCGTGTTCTCCGGCGGGCGCTCGGCGAGCGTGCGAGCGATCGCGATCTGGGCCACGCAGCCGGTGCCGTTGTCGTTGGCGCCGGGAACGACCTGGCCGGCGCCGATGTGGGCCATGAACGCCGCGCTACCAGCGGACACCAGGGTGCCCAGAGCGGTCAGCTTCCTGCTCCCGAGCGCGGCCCCGGTCGCGACGAGCGCGGGACCCGCCACCGTCGGCCACATCAGGGGCGGGCTGGTGTCGTTGTTCTCGAACACCCAGGGAGCGTTCTCGCCGACGGCCTCGGTGATCGCCGGGTTGAAGAAGAAGGCCGTGTGCGCAGCGTCGTGATGGGCCATGAGCACGATCGTCCGCTCGGCATCCGGGGGCCCGATCTCGCCGAGGACGTGATGGGCGCTGCTCTTGGGCAGTGTTCTCCGAAACCGCCTTCCTCCGGGCGGCAGCTCGTCGGCGATCAGGGCAGACGCGGCCGCCCCGGTGACCGCCGCCAAAGCGCGGGCGAATCGGCCGCCGCGCCGGGCAGCCAGGCCGGCGAGCGCGCCGGCTCCGGCCAGCAGGCCGATCGGCCACCAGAAGGTCCCGTTTGCGGCCGGCTCCTCCTCGACGCGTACGTCGCGAGCACCCGCGCGCCGCAGAGAGTCGGCGAGCCATTCCGCGGCGCGCTGCTCGCCCTCGGAGGCGGAACCGCGCTCAAAGGAGCAAAGCTCATCGAGAAGTTCCCGCATCCAGGCAGCGTCGGGCGAAATCGATGTCCCCACTCGTGCCTCGGTCGCCATGCCCGGAAAACTACCCGCCGCTCCCTAACATCACCTGCATGGCCGGCGGCGGCGTCACCCTCTTTCGCATTCGAGGCATCAGGGTCGCGGTGGACTACTCGTGGTTCGTCGTCCTCTTCCTGATCATCTTCTGGCTCACCGGCTTCTACCGCGACGTGCTCGACTCGCCCTCCGGCGATTCGGCCCCGTACCTGCTCGCGGTGGCCAGCGCCGGGCTCTTCTTCGCCTCGATCCTGCTGCACGAGCTGGGACACGCCTTCGTTGCGAGGCGGCACGACATCGGCGTCTCAGGGATCACGCTGTGGATGTTCGGCGGCTTCGCGCGGCTGGAGAAGGACTCGGACACGCCGGGAACGGAATTCAAGATCGCGATCGCCGGGCCGCTCGTCACCGCCGCGATCGTCGTCGCCTGTGCGGTCGCCGGACTGCTGCTCGCCGGCAGCCACGAGTTCCGCAACGCGGTCCTCACCCAGGGTGACACCCGCACCTCCGGGATCGCCGCGCTGATCAGCTGGCTCGGCAGCATCAACCTGCTCGTGCTGGTCTTCAATCTAATCCCGGCCTTCCCGCTCGACGGGGGCCGGATCGCGCGCGCCATCGCCTGGTGGCAGACCGGCAGCCGCACCACGGGGACCCGCTTCGCCGCGACTCTGGGGGAGTGGTTCGGGCTCCTCATGATCCTCGTCGGCCTTGGCTACTTCATGGCGTATCTCGGCGACTTCCTCGGCGGGATCTGGCTCGCGTTCGTCGGGTTCATCCTCCGCGGCGCCGCCAAGGCGGCGATCGCGCAGACCGAGGTCACCAGCCGGATCGAGGGGATCTCGGTTGCCGACGTTATGGAGCGCGACCCGGTCGCGATCCCCGAGGGCGCCTCGATCGAGCAGGCGCTGGACGAGTACTTCCTCCGCTACCGCTCTCCCTGGTTCCCGGTTGTGGACACGACGCAGCGGTTCATCGGACTGGTCGACCGAGGCGCCGCCGACAACGTCCCGGCGGTCGAGCGGACCTCGTCCGTGGTCAGCGACGTCCTCGCTCGCGACAGTGGGTCGCTCACCATCGGAGAGGACGAGCCGCTCGAGTCCGTCCTCGGCAACGAGGCGCTGCGGCGCCTCGGGGCCCTGATCGCGACCGACGCGGATGGCCACATTCGCGGCGTGCTGACGATCGACGCGATCGGGAAAGCCCTTCGCCCGATCGCCCCCGGCAGCGCTGACACTTCCTTGTAGTGGCACCTGCGCCGCGCCCCCGCGAGCCGTCTTTATAGGATCGCTCCGTGCCAGACCATGATGTCTTGGTGATCGGGGCGGGCCTCGCAGGACAGCGGGCCGCGCTTGCGGCTGCCGAGGCGGGCGTCTCGGTGGGGATCATCAGCAAGGTCCACCCCGTCCGCTCGCACTCGAACGCGGCCCAGGGAGGCATCAACGCCGCCCTGCAGGAGGACGACAGCTGGGAGTCGCACGCCTTCGACACGATCAAGGGCTCCGACTACCTGGCCGACCAGGACGCGGTCGAGATCATGTGCAAGGCCGCGCCGGACGAATTGCTCCACCTCGAGCACCTCGGGGTCACCTTCCACCGCAACGAGGAGGGCAAGCTCGGGACCCGCGCCTTCGGGGGCGCCTCGGCAGCGCGCACCTATTACGTCGCCGACATCACCGGCCAGGCGATCATGCACGTCCTCTACGAGCAGCTCATGAAGTTCTCCGAGGACGTCGCGCGCTACGAGGAGTACTTCACGACCGGCCTCGCCTTGGACGACGACGGGAACTGCGTCGGGGCTGTCTGCCGCAACGTCAAGGACGGCTCGATGGAGCTCTTCGGCGCCAAGGCGGTGATCCTGGCAACCGGCGGGTTGGGGCAGGCGTGGAAGCCGACGACGAACGCCCTGATCTGCACCGGCGACGGAATGTCGATGGCCTACCAGGCCGGGGCGAAGCTGATGGACATGGAGATGATCCAGTACCACCCGACGACGCTCGCGGGCAAGGGTTTCCTGATCACCGAGGGCGCGCGCGGCGAGGGGGCGCACCTGCTCAACGCCAACGGCGAGCGCTTCATGGAGAAGTACGCGCCCAACAAGATGGAGCTCGCCTCCCGCGACGTCGTCTCGCGGGCGGAGCAGACCGAGATCCAGGAAGGTCGCGGCTTCCCCGATGGGACCGTCGCCCTGGACATCACCGTCGTGCCGCGCAAGCGCATCCACGAGGCGCTCCGCGAGATCGTCCTCGTCGGCCGCGACTTCGCCGGGGTCGACATCACCACCGAGCCGATCCACATCAAGCCCGGCAACCACTATGCGATGGGCGGGGTCAAGACCGACACCGAGGGCCGCACCAACGTCCCCGGGCTCTACGCCGCCGGTGAGGTCGCCTGCGTCTCGGTTCACGGCGGCAACCGGCTCGGCGCCAACTCCCTGCTCGACACGCTGATCTTCGGGCGCCGCTCCGGCGTCGACGCCGCCGATCGAGCCAAGGGCCGCGATCTCACCAACCCATCGCTCGCCATCCTGCGCGACGAGGAGAGCCGCATCGGCGGGATCATGGGCCGTGAGAAGGGCTCCGGCCGCCGCGTCTCGGAGATCCGCCTCGAGCTCGGCCAGACGATGGACGGCAAGGTTGCCGTCTTCCGGGACGCCGAGGGCCTGAACGCGGCGCTCGAGACGGTGAAGCGCCTCAAGGAGGAGGCCGAGAGCTGTTACATCGACGACAAGGGCTCGGTCTTCAACCAGGACGTGCTGGGGGCGATCGAGCTGAACTACATGCTCGACTGCGCCGAGACCACCTGCGTCGGTGCCATCCATCGCACCGAAAGCCGCGGGGCCCAGTTCCGCACCGACTTCCCGGAGCGGAACGACGAGGAATGGCTCAAGCACATCGACCTGACCCGGACGGACGACGGCCCCGAGATCAGCTACTCCGACGTGACCATCACCCAGTGGGAGCCGCAGGAGCGGACTTACTAGATGGGTAGTGTGAAGGCAGATGGCTGAGTTCACGCTCAAGGTCAGGCGCTTCCAGCCCGAGGACCGCGAGGGCCCTTACTGGGAGACGTTCGACGTGGACCTGGACCCCACCCTGTCCGTCCTCGACGGACTCCTCCAGGCCAAGGACCGCGACGACGGCTCCCTAGCCGTCCGCTGCTCCTGCCGCGCGGCGATCTGCGGCTCCTGCGGGATGAAGATCAACGGTGAATCCGGCCTCGCCTGCAAGACCATGATCGGCGAGGCCTCGGAGTTCGCGAACCGCCAGAACGGAGGCTCCGAGCCGATCGTGATCGAGCCGATGGGGAACATGCCGGTGATCAAGGACCTGGTCACGGACATGGAGTCGACCCACTGGACCAAGATCCGCCGGGTCACGCCATGGCTGCTCCCCGAGGGCGATCCGCCCGAGCGGGAGTACGTCGTCCCGCCGGAGTCGATGATCGACATCACCCAGTCGATGGCGTGCATCCAGTGCGGGGCCTGCGTCTCTTCCTGCCTCTCGATGGAGGCCGACCCCGACTTCATCGGGCCCGCCGCTCTGGCCAAGGCCTACCGGTTCGTCGGCGACCCCCGGGACGCCGAGACGAAGGAGCGGCTCAACGACCTCGCCCAGGACCCGCACGGCATCTACGACTGCACACACTGCTTCTCGTGCATCGACGCCTGCCCGAAGGGTGTGGCGCCGATGGACCAGATCATGCGGCTCCGCCGTGCCGCGGGGGGCGAGGACATCGTCGACCAGAACCACGGCCACAGCCACGAGGCGGCATTCACCAAGATCATCGAGAAGAAGGGGACCCTCGACGAGGCGCTGCTGCTGCAGGAGTCGCTGGCCCCGGGGATCAAGGGCAAGCTGATGCCGAAGCACGGGGCGATCAAGGGTCTGCTCGAGTCGATTCCCACAGCGATCCGCGGGCTGCGGACCGGCAAGATGCGCTCGCTTCCGAAGCTGATCCCCGGCGTCCACCCCAAGCTGCCGGGCGACGCGCAGAACCACGTCAAGCGCATCTACGCGCACACCGAGGACCATTCGGTCGAGCTCAACCTCTACATCCGCGGCGAGGAGGCCGACCAGGATGAGAGCGTCCCAGAGGCCGTGGCGGTGGCCGAGCAGGCGGTCGAACCCGAGCCTGACGAAATGGGAGAACAGTGAAGGTCGCCTACTGGCCGGGGTGCGTGTCCCGTGGCTTCACCACCGAGCTGCACGGCTCGATGGGGCTGGTCGCCGAGCGACTCGGCATCGAGCTCGTGGAGCTGGATCGGGCCAACTGCTGCGGCGCCGGCGTGATCGCCGAGCACAACCAGGAGCTGGCCGACACCCTGAACGCGCGGACCTTCGCGCTCGCCCAGCAGACCGGCCTGCCGATGATGAACATCTGCTCTACCTGCCAGGGCGCACAGTCCGAGTGCCAGCAGCGGCTGCGCGACTCCGAGTACCGCTCGCACATCAACGAGACGCTGGCGGAGGAGGGGCTCTCCTACGACCCCGAGGGCTTCTCCAACAAGAACTTCCTCTGGGTCCTGGTCGAGGACTACGGCCTCGACAAGCTCGCCGAACAGGTGCAGCGGCCGCTGGAGGGCCTGCGGGTCGGCCCGTTCTACGGCTGCTACGTCCTGCGCCCGAAGCATCGCCTCGGCTACGACGAACACCCCGAGCGGGACCTCTACCTCGACAAGCTGATCGAGGTGCTCGGCGGCGAGGTGGTCGAGTACGACGGCGCTCGCAAGTGCTGCGGCTTCCCGATCATCACCATGGCCCGTGAGGTCTCGCTGCGGCAGGCGGGGACCCACGTCGGGGACGCGCTCGACGCCGGCGCGGATTGCCTCGTAACTCCCTGTCCGCTCTGCCACCTCAACCTCGACATGCAGCAGCCCGAGGCCGCGAAGGTGGTCAACCGCGACCTCGGCCTGGCGGTCCTGCACCTCCCCCAGCTGGTCGGCCTCGCTCTCGGCTTCGAGCCCAAACAGCTCGGAATGAGCAAGCACATTGCCTCGACCAAGTGGGTCGAGCAGCGGCTAAGCGACCGCGAAGCCGCTCCATCTAGGAGCGAAGGCGCAGCCGTAGCGACTTGAGTGGGGCGGCTGAAAGCGGTCGCGACTGATGGCGCAGCCGTCCCTCGGACAGCAGGTCGCCGCGATTGAAGAGCGCCTGGGCCTGCTCGAGGCCCGACTCGAGCAGCTCTTCGACCACCTGGACCTGAAGCCGCGGGGCGGGGGCGGCGACGACATCGACCCCGCGAGCGATCCCGAGATCCAGGACCTGCTCACCAAGGGGAACTCAGAACAGGCAGCCAGGCGCTACCAGGAGCGCACGGGACTCAGCCTGGAGCAGGCCAAGCAGGAGATCGACCGGGCTCAGGCGTAGATTCACAGCGGGATGGCCGCGACCGAACCGCCAGAGATGCGGCACCGGATCAAGGTGCGCGTCCTGGTCATCCTCGCCTCCGTCCTCGCGTTCCTGGCGATCTTCACCAGCTGGATCGATCGCCAGGCGCTCGACACCAACCAGTGGGTCGACACCAGCGGCAAGCTGCTCGAGGACAAGGAGATCTCGGATGCGCTGGCCACCTACTCGGTCGACCAGCTCTACGCGAACGTCGATGTCGCCGCGAACCTCAAGAAGCGGCTCCCAACCGACCTTCAGCCGGTCGCGGCTCCCGCCGCCGCCGGGATCCGCGAGTTCGCAACACGGGCGGCCCAGCAGGCGTTCCAGTCACCTCGGGTTCAGAACCTCTGGGCGAACGCAAACCGCGTCGCTCACACCCAGCTCGTCTCGATCCTGAAGGGAAATAACGACGTCGTCTCCAGCCAGAACGGCAAGGTCGTCCTCGACCTCCGACCGATCGTCTTCCAGCTGGCCGACCGGATCGGGTTGAAGAAACAAGCCAAGGAGGCCATCAAGAAGGGTGAGCAGAATGGAGCCATAAAGGCGAACTTCGGACAGCTCGAGGTTGCCGACTCGCAGCAGCTCGATACGGCGCGGACGATCACCAAGATCCTCGAGGGACTCGCCTGGGCCTTCTCGATCGGCACCCTGGTCCTGTTCGGCACCGCCGCGTGGCTCGCGAAGGGCCGCCGCTGGGTGGTCGTGCTGGGCTATGGCCTCGGCTTGGTCGCCTCCGGGCTGGCGGCGATCGCGGTCCGAAGCGCCGCCAAGGGCCTCATCGTCGACGGCCTCGCCAAGACCGAGGCCGCGAAGGTGCCGGCCGAGCACGCCTGGGACATCAGCACCTCCCTGCTGCAGAGCATCGCCACCGAGGTCGTCATCTATGGCGTCCTCTTCGTCATCGCCTCCTTCCTGGCATCGCCCGCGGGCGCCGCCGTCAGCATCAGGCAGGCGGCCGCCCCGACCCTCCGAGATCGTCCCGGCATCGTCTGGTCGGTCTTCGCCGCAGCTGCGCTGGTCTCGTTGATCCTGTGGCCGCCGAGCGGCACGCGACAGCTGGCGGTCAGCTTGTCCCTGGTCGCGCTGGCGGGCGCCGGCCTCGAGGCACTTCGCCGGAAGACAGCGGGAGAGTTCCCAGGGGCAAAGCGAGGCGACTGGATGCTGGCGATGCGGAAACGGGCTCGCCAGGCGAGCTCGGACGCGGGCCGCCGGATCGGATCGGCCGTCAAGGGGCTGACCGATGACGAGAAGCACCCCGACGACGCGAAGCTCGAACGGCTCGAGAAGCTCGGCGAACTGAAGGAGAAGGGCGTGCTGACCGCCGCGGAGTTCCGCGAGGAGAAGAAGAAGCTCCTCAGCGGCTAATCCGCCGCTCTATCCAGCGCGCCCCGACCGTGTCGGTGAGCCCGTGGATGACGATCGAGGCGAGGATCACGAAGGCGGCCGATTCGAAGATCGAATTGGCGTTGCTGACGCCGGAGTTGAGGACGAGGACTGCGAACAGCATCCCCGCGACCCCCTTGGGGCCGAACCAGGCGATGAAGCCGCGGTGCGGCTTGGCCAGGCCGACCCGCACGAAGGAGAGCATGATCGCCACCGGACGGGCAATGATCAGGGTGAAGGCGATGAAGACGATCTCCAGCGGGATGCTGCCGTGGTACCCGGTGGCGACGATCAGTGCTCCGAAGGCGAAGAAGGTCAGCACCTGCAGGATCGAGCTGATGTTCTCGCTGAAGACGACGAAGTCGTCGGCGATGTCGTGCTCGGCGACCCCCAGCGAGATCCCGCAGACAAAGGCGGCGATCAGGCCGTTGCCGAAGGTGACGTCCGCGATCCCGTAGGCGAGCAGGCCAACACCGAGCGCGTAGATCCCCTCGTAGCGACGGACGATCCCGCCGCTCGGCAGGTGGTGGGTCAACCGGCCCGCCGCCTGACCGAGGACCACCCCGATCACTCCGCCGAAGGCGGCCTCCCCGACCAGCTTCGCGGCCTCTGAGCCGGCATCGCCCCCCGGCGAGGCGAGGATGATGAAGAAGAGGACGAACGGCAGGGCGAGGCCGTCGTTGAGGCCCGATTCGAGGTTGAGCGCATGCCGGACGGATGCCGGCACGCGCTGGGAGGTGACCACGGCCGAGGTGACGACCGGATCGGTCGCCGAGAGAACCGCACCGAGCAGGAAGGCCTCGGCCCAGCTCAGCTCGGTGAAGAGCAGCTTGGCCGCCACGGCGAGAAGCGCGAGCGTGAGCGGCATGGCGATCACCAACGCGCGCACCACCGGGCCCCAGTGCAGGACCAGCAGCTCCCGCTCCACGAAGAGGCCGTCGGAGAAGAGGGTGACGATCAGGGCGAGCAGGAAGAGGTGCACCACGGCCGTGTCGGACGCCTCGACGTGAATCGCACCCGCCTCGGCCAGAATGAGGCCGGCGCCGACGGAGAGCACCGAGATCGAGAGCACGGTGCCGCGCATCAGCCCCGACAGCGCCGCCGCCACGGCGAGCAGCGCCCCGCTGAAGAGAAGTGCCGTGCCGAAGCCGACGTCCATGCGGGGCTTATACCGGGTGGGGCTGGGCCTTACTTCCTCCTCTTCTTCTTGCACTTCTTCTTCGCGGCCGCCGCGCGCTTCTTGGCCTTCTTGCACTTCTTCTTCGCGGTGGCGGTTGTCATGGTCGTGGGCTGCTGGGTGGTGGGCTGGCCCCCTCCGGCCGGCGGTGGAGGAGGAGGCGGCGGCGTCGGTTGGGTCTGCAACTCCACCGAGCCGGCATCGCAGTCAGCGGTGCCGTTGTCGTCCCCGTCAAAGGGCCTCAGTAGCCCCCGTTGGTCGGCCAAGAGCAAGGGCGCCCCGGCGATCTCGTCATCGCAGTCCGCGGCTGGCACGTGGTCGACGACGGTGGAGGGCTGTGCCGGCAGGTGGGTGAAGATGGGCTGCACCAGCCCTGGCGCACCCGCGTCAGGACCGCCGTTGTCCTGAAGGGGCCCGAGCATCGGATCGGCGTTCGCCTCGTCGCCCGTTCCCAGAGTGAACGGGCAGCTGTTGTCGGTGAAGACGTTGTAGCCCTGGGACGTGATGAACCCCCCGCCGGGCTCGCAAGCGGTGGCGGCGCCCGAGGGTCTCGACCGCCGAGCCGCGAATGTTGATCGCGCCGCTGCTGCGTACCAGCGCGCTTCCGAAGCCGCTGACGGGGTCGACCGGGTTGGGGCCGAAGGTCGATTGCACGATCGTGATGGTGCCGCCGTTGGTGCGAGCGCCGCCACCGGCGCCGCCGGCGCTCAGCGCCTCGTTCCCGCTGATGGTGCTGTTGACGACGGTTGCCGTCGTCGCGGCGCCAAGGACATTGATGCCGGCGCCGAACGATCCCGATCCACCTACGACGTGGTTGCCGGAGACCGTCGTCCTGGCCACCGTCATCCCAGATCCGTTCTCGGCGCTGATCCCGCCGCCGAGCGGCTGCCCTGCATCGGTGCTCTCCGCGGTGTTCCCGGAGACGATGCTGTCGGTGATCGTCGCCGCGTTGCCGGGCCCGTTGACCAGGATCCCGCCGCCCCTCGGGCCAGGACGGGTCGCGTCATTGCCGGAGATCACGCTCGAGTCGATCGTGGTCGGCACATTCGAAAGGACGCCGCCACCGCCCGCCGCACCGGCGGCCGAGTTGACATCGACGACGCTGTCGAGGATCGACAACGAGCTCGATGCGCTGCCACCACCCGCATCGATGCCGCCCCCTGCGCCCAAGGAGTCGTTCCCGGTGATCCGAGCGCCCTGGACCGTCAAGCTCCCATTGGTCGTGAGGGACGCGAGGATCCCGCCTCCACCACTGCCGCCCGTGTCATTGCCGCCACTGACCGCAAGGTCGCTGACTACCAGGACTCCGGCGCCCGCGACCTGGTGCAGGACGCGGTCATCCCAAGTCGGCGCACCAACGGTGCCGATCGTCGTCTGCGCCGCTCCGGCGCCGTCGATCGTCAGGTCGCCCCCAGTGGACAAGACGTCGAGATCGCCGCTGTTGTTGCTGTTTTCGACCAGGCCCGTGAGCGAGAGAACGTAGGTGTTGGCACCAAGGCTGATCGTGTCGTCACCCAGGCCACCGTTCGTGATCGGGCAATCCGGCTCTGCGGTGGTCGCGTCGGTGTTGGCGATGGAGACGGCCTCGCGCAGTGAGCAATTCGCGTTGGCGGCGTTGAGCTCGTCGGTGAGGATGTTGGGCGTGATCGTCGCCGCGCTTGCGGGGGAAGCCAGCACCAGGAGGGCGACGGCGGTGACCGCAAAGAGAGAGCAGAGTCGCTTCAGCATCGAGATTCCTTTCCTCGTCTTGGGTGCCTCTTTGCGGCACTCCGTCATGGGATCGCGACCTCGGTGACCTCCGTCGCCTCGGTCCTCTCGGCGACGTAGGTGGGCAGCACCGCCAGGGCCGCTTCGCGGTCCGACGCGTCGACGCTCCACCAGATCTCGTGCTCGGCGGTTCCGTTCACCAGCAGGCAGGAGCCGAAGGTCCCGGCGTGGCGCAGGGGGCTGTCGAAACCACGCCAGGAGGCGAAGGCGACCCGGCATTCCTCTGCGCCGTGCCTGTGGGTGAGCATGAATCGCGGCATCCGGGCGAGCATGTCGCGCGCGCCAAAACGGTTGTATGGGGGAAACACCCCAACCTGGCCGATTCGGGGGGATCACCAGATTTGGGGTGGGCCAGGCGGTCCTCGTCGGTTACGCTCGCCTGGCTAGCTAGGGGAGACAAGGAATGTCTTTGCTTATGGGGTTGATCGGCCGGGATCGGGAGATCGCGGCAGCCGAAATCGTCTTCGACTCGCTCTCCGGGGCGTCGGGAGCGATCGCACTCGAGGGCGAGCCCGGGATCGGCAAGACACGCCTGCTGGACGAGCTCTGCGACCGCGCGGACGAGCGCGGGTATCTGGTGCTCAACGGCCGTGGCGCTGAGTTCGAGCGCGAGCTTCCCTTCGGCGCCTTCGCCGATGCGCTCGACGACTACCTGGCCGCTCAGGGACCACGGCGCCTCGAGGTCCTCGGTGAGGAGCGGCTGGGGGAGCTGGCCCAGGTGTTCCCCGCCCTCTCGGGCCTGGGCGACGCGCCCACCGGGTCCCAGGACGAGCGATACCGGACCCACGCCGCGGTACGCGAACTGCTCACGCTCCTGGCCACCGAGAAGCCGCTGACACTGGCGCTCGACGACCTCCACTGGGTCGACGCGGCGAGCATGGAGCTCGTCGCCAACCTTCTGCGACGTCCGCCCGAGGGACCCGTTTGCCTGCTGCTCGCCTACCGCTCGGGCCAGCTCGGGACACAGCTGACCGCCGCCGTCGAGGACGCGCAGCGCGACGGGCTGCTGACTCCGATCGAGGTGGCCGGCCTGAGTCGCGAGCAGGCGCAACCCCTGCTCGAGCCGCTCGACCCTGCAGATCGGGAGGAGCTCTACCGGCTCAGCGGAGGAAACCCCTTCTACCTGGAGGAGCTCGCTCGCACGGTCGACCTCGGGCAGGAGCCTGCCGCAGGGACAAATGGCGCCGGGAGGGTCGACGTCCCCGACCGGGTCGCCGCGGCGCTGGCGCGCGAGCTCAACGGGCTGCAGAAGACGGATGGTGAGCTGGCGAGAGGTGCCGCCGTCGCCGGTGAGAGCTTCGAGCCGGAGCTGGCGGCCGAGGCCGCCGGGATCAGCGAATCGGAGGCGCTCGCGGCGATCGACGAGCTGCTCGACCTCGACGTCATCAGGACAACCGACGTTCCCCGTCGCTTTCGCTTCCGCCACCCGATCGTGCACTCGGCGGTCTACGAGTCGGCCAAGCCGGGCTGGCGCCTGGCGGCGCACGGGCGAGTGGCGTCAGTCCTCGAGCGCCGGGGCGCCTCGCCGCTGGCAAGGGCACGGCATATCGAGTGCTCGGCAAAGCCCGGCGATCCGGAGGCCGCTGCGCTCCTGACTGAGGCGGGACGCAGCGCCCACCCGCGGGCGCCCGCCGCCGCAGCTCACTGGTACGGAGCGGCCCTGCGGCTGATGCCTGACTCCGATCCCGGCGCACAGCTCGCCCTGATGGTCCCGATGGCCCAGGCGCTCGGCTACGCGGGCCGCCTGGAGGAGGCGCGTCAGACGCTCGACGCGATCCTCGAGCTGATCGAGCCCGACCAGCTCGCGGTGCGGGCCAAGGTGGCCGCATCCGCGGCGCAGATCGACCAGCTGCTCGGGCACCACCAGGAGGCTCGCGAGGGCCTCGAGGCCGCCCTGGCGGAGATGCCCGAATCCGGCTCCCCCGAGGCCACCGAGCTCAAGCTGCAGCTGGCTGGAGCCTGCTTCTTCAACGGCGACTTCGACGGCCTCCGCCGCTGGATCGCCGAGGCCTTGGATGAAGCGAGGGCTCGCGGGGATCGGGCGACCGAGGCGACCGCCACTGGCACGCTCGGCAGCGCCGAGTACATGGTCGATGACCTTGACGCGGCACGCGCCCGCCTGGACGAGGCCGAGGACCTCCTGGCCGAGATCGACGACGAGCAGATCGCCGGCCGCCTCCACTCGATCGTCTGGTGCGGGATGACCGAGGTCTACCTGGAGCGCTTCGACCGAGCGAGCGCGCTGTTCGACCGCGCGATGTCGGTGGCCCAGGCGACCGGCCACGGCCACGTCACGACCCTGACGCGAATCGGCCAGGGCCTCGTCCATCTCTGGCGGGGCGAGTTGGAGCGAGCGGGCGACCTGCTGGACGCCGCCGCCCAGCAGGCCCTTCTCACTGGAAACGACCAGTTCCTGACCTGGGCGCTCTGGGCACGCTGCTGGGGAGCAACCCTGGCCGGGGACCTGTCCGCAGCGCTGAGCTTCGGTCGCCAATCCGTCAAGGCGGCCGGGGGCGCGCGGGATCCGATCTCGGCGTTCGCCGCCTGCCACCTGGCCGAGGCCAGGCTGGAGGCGGGCGAGGACGCCGCCCATTGCCGCGACAAGGTGCTCGAGGCGGTTGGGGGCGCGGCGATGCCCCTCGTCGAGCAGGGATTCAAGTCCCATTGGTACGAGCTGCTCACCCGCCTGGAGCTCGCTGCCGGCGACCCCGCGGCCGCGTCCAACTGGGCGGGACTGGCGACCGAAGCCGCTGAGGGCCTGGCGCTCGACGGCCGCAGCTCCGAGGCCATGCGAGCGCAGGCTGCGGTCGCGCTTGCCCGAGACGACTTCCCAGTCGCTGCCGAGGCGGCAGTGTCCGCGGTGGACCTGGCCGAGCGCGCTGGGCTACCGGTCGACGAGGCTCGCGCGAGAATCCTCGCGGGCCGGGCGCTCGCGTCAGCCGACCGCGATGCCGCGCTGGATCAGCTCGAGCGTGCCCGCTCGGCGCTCGACGAGATCGGTGCCACCCGCTACCGGGACGAGGCGGCCAGCGAGCTGCGAAGCCTCGGCGAGCGCACGACCCGGCCGAAGCGCAGGCGCGAGGCGATCGGCGACGGGGTCGCGTCGCTCAGCGCGAGGGAGCACGAG
Organism: uncultured Solirubrobacterales bacterium; assembly: GCA_963763985.1. Taxonomy (GTDB): domain Bacteria; phylum Actinomycetota; class Thermoleophilia; order Solirubrobacterales; family 70-9; genus DASUPK01. The sequence goes on from CAVXQO010000008.1 coordinate 114,607, forward strand.
GTCGCCGATCTGGTCGCGCACGGCCACACCAACAAGGAGATCGCCGCCGAGCTCTACCTCAGCGAGAAGACCGTCGAGAGCCACCTCTCACGGATCTTCGGCAAGCTCGGTGCGTCGAAGCGGGCGCAGGTGGCGGCGGCGATAGAGCGGGAACGGGAGCCGGCGGCCGGCTAGCAGGTCGGCTTGTTCAGGACCTTGGCGTCGAACGGCTGCAGGCCCGCCTGACCGGCGAAGCCGAGGTGCGGCAGCCCGAAGTTGTCCTCGACGGAGCGCAGCAGGCTGTAGTGGTTGTACGCATCGGTGGTGACGGTGCCTGGGTTGATGCAGGGCGAGAGCATCACCGCGCCGATCCGCCCGCCGCCGGGGCCGGGGATCGGTCCGCCCGCGTTCACCGTGTTCGGCCCCGGCTGCTCGCCGCAGCAGGCGCTGGCGTCGGGACTGGAGGATTGCGGGTCACCCTCGGCCTCGTCGAAGGTGACGATCAACAGTCCGTGGTCCTTGTACGCCGGCGAGGCCAGGATCTGCGGGACCAAGCCCTTGAGGAAGGCGTTCGCCTGGGCCATCCCGCCTGGCTGGCCGTCGGCGCAGGGGGTGTCGTGGCCGTCGTTGCAGAGATCGGGGGTGATGAATGAGTAGTCCGGCGTGGTCGACTCGGAGGCGAGGTCGGTGGAGAGCCGGCTGAGATCGACGTCGTTCGCCTGACACGTGGGGAAGTCGATGATCGACTCGAAGTAGACGAAGGGGTTGTGCCGGGCCGCGTACTGATCGGTGGCCGTGGCGGTCTGCGTCGTGTCCTGCGAGTTGAAAGCGGGATGGCGACAGGTCGCGGGCTGGGCCGGCGCCGAGTTGGCCATGTCCTGCATGTAGCCCTTCCAGGTGTAGCCGTTGCCCTCGAGCTGGGTGGCGATGTTCTGCACCCCCGGCGGGTACACACAGCCCTGCCCGATGTACTGGCCGTCCCTCGTTGGAGTTCCAGGCAGGAACTTCGTATAGAGCTGGCAGTCGGCCTGGGTCTGGACGTTGGGCCCCTGCCCGCTGACCATCGAGATGTAGTTGTCGAGGCTGAGGTGTCCGGTCGCGTAGTAATTCGGAACGAAGGCGCCCTTTGAGGTGAGGGTCTGCGCGAGATACGGGATCTGCGTGTTCTGCCCGAAGGTCTCGTCGGCGTTCTCGTTCTCCAGGACGACGATGAACACGTGCTTGAGGTGCGGCACGCGCGGTGCTCCCGGAAGTCTGAGCCGTTGCACCGACCACTCCCGCGGCGAGTGCCGCGGTCACGGCCACAGCGAGCGCGATGCGGCGGCTCACCCAACCACCCCCAGCGCACCGATCTGGTCGGACAGTCGCTTCACGGTGCTGTCCGGGCTGGAGAAGATCTGCTCTGGATTCGCGGGCCCTGTCGGGTAGCCAAGCGCGTCGAGGTAGGTGAGCATCTCCGGCGAGCCGATGTGGAGGCCCTCGCTCTCCTCCGCCTCCTGAGCTGCCGGGTCCAGGCCGGTGCCCTGCAGGTCGCACGGGGTCGTCACCGGGGGCAGGGGCAGCGGCAGATCGGGAACGTTGAAGTTGGGGTTCTGCCAGTCGAACGAGCGACCGATGTTCGAGGCGTAGCGATGGCGCTTGTTCAGATAGCCGAGGCCGAACCGGTAGGAGAGAAGCTTGAGGATCGACTCGTGCGTGACGGTCATGTGGCTGACGTACCCTCGCCGCGCGTACGGCGAGATCGCCACACCCGGGACGCGGAAGCCGGTGATGCCGAAGCTCTCGTCGAGGTTCGAGCTCTGCCTGTCGTCCGGAACGAGGACCGGCGAGACGTGGTCGAAGAACCCACCCCACTCGTCGTAGTTGATGAACATGGCGCCCGTCCTGAACTGCGGCGAGTTGACGAAGGCATGGGTGATGTCGGCCTGGAACGCCTGGCCGATCCGGATGTCCCCGTGGGGATGCTCGTCGCCTGAGAGCCCGCGACCGCCGCCGCCGTCGAGGAACATCGGATCGACGAATGCCAGGTTGGGAAGGTTCCCGGCCGCCGCATCGGCGTAGAACTCGGAGACCGGCTTGATGATCGAGAGGTATCTGGGCCCGAAGATGCCGATGAAGGGGAGGTCGCTGAAGTAGTAGGTGACCGTGAGCCCTTGGGACAGCATCAGGTCCCAGATCGTCAGCCACTTGTAGAGACCCCCGTCGGGAATTGCGGCAACCGCGTCCTGGGGTTGGGCATTGGTCTTGACGCCCCCCGACTGCGCCGAGTGCATGTACTCGCGGTTGGGCCAGGTGGGCCCGAGCAGCGAGCAGAAGTAGCGGTCATAGAGGGTGAATGCGTCGGCGACGGCCGGGCTGAACGGGATGTCGGCCTTGTTGTAGTAGCCGATCGCGAAATCGTCGTTGGGGGACTTGCGGAAGCCGTCGAGCTTGCCGCCGTCGTACTGGGTGCGCCCTCCCTCCCAGGAGTGGTCGGGGTCCTCGAACGCGCATCCCTGAAAGTCCGGGGCGAGCGGGTGGGTCGGATGCTGGACGCCCTGGTCGTCGGGGTAGACGAGCCCGGCGTTCTTGGCATCGGCATTCGGATGCCAGCCGAAGTAGTGGTCGAACGACCGGTTCTCCTGCATCAGGACCACGAAGGTGTCGATCGGCATGTTGCTGGCGCTCGGAAGTCCGGCGGCGGTCTGGGCGCTCGCGGCCTGCGACAACAGGGCTTTCGCCGGGAGGGCGGTTGCCAGGCTCGCCGCACCGGCCAGCATCGCGGTCTTCGTCAGGAACTCACGGCGGCGCATGTGCTCCTCGGGATGCTCGGCGGCGAACCGCTCCTCTGCCTCGCGATCGGCGAAGCCGTCACGGTGCTCGGTCATGGCGTGATCACCGTCTCGCAGTCGTAGACGCCGTCCTCGGCGCGGTCGACGTAGACCGTGTCCTTGCCGCCTCGGCAGTCGATCGTGTCCGGCCCGTCGTCCCGGGCATGGATCAGGTCGTTCCCCGCGGTCCCGTTGAGCACCTGGTAGCCGGGGCTGCCGTTGATGGTCTGGGCGATGACGAAGGCCGCCGTTGCGAGCGAAATCGCGAGCAGCACGGCGACCGCCAGGATCACTGCCTGACCACGCTCACCCACACGGCGCCCCCCGGCGCCGGAATTTCTCGGCGTACCCCTCAAGCCGGCCGAATATAACCCGCCGGCGCGAGCCGTGCGCCACTTCCCTGTGAAGCCTGCCTAGCTCCGCGAGGCGCCGGCCGGCACGCGGACCAGATCCCGCTGGTGCAACAGCTCCGCGATCTGCACCGTGTTGGTGGCGGCGCCCTTGCGCAGGTTGTCGCCAACGACCCAGAGGTTGAGGCAGCGCTGGTGCGAGGGATCCCGGCGAATCCGGCCGACCAGCACCTCGTCGCGGCCCGCAGCCGCGATGGGCAGCGGGTAGATCCCGGCGCCCGGGTCGTCCAGGACGATCAGGCCGGGAGCATTCGAGAGCAGCTCGCGGCAGTCCTCAGGCGCCAGGTCCTTCTCCGTCTGCACGTTGACCGACTCCGAATGGCCGGTGACGACGGGAACGCGGGCGCAGGTCGCCGAGATGCCGACCGCCTCGGAGAGCCCGAGGATCTTGCGCGTCTCGGCCATCACCTTGCGCTCCTCGGTCGTGTAGTCGTCGCCGTCCTTGAAGTTCTCCACCTGGGGCAGAACGTTGAACGCGACCTGGTGCGGATAGACGCTGGGCTCGACCTTGTTCCCGTCAAGCACCGCCTTGGACTGCTCACGCAACTCCGTGATTGCGTTTCTTCCGGTGCCGGAGACGGACTGGTAGGTGGAGACGATCAGCCGCTCGATGCCGGCTGCATCGAGGATCGGCTTGAGCGCCACCATCAGCTGCATGGTCGTGCAGTTGGGGTTGGCGACCAGCCCGTTGTGACCGGCGACCGCATCGTCGTTGACGCCGGCCACGACGAGCGGGACGTCGTCATACATCCGCCAGTAGCTGGTGTTGTCCACGACCACCGCCCCGGCCGCGATCCACCTGGGCGCCCACTCCGAGCTCACCTTGCCACCGGCGGAGGAGAGGATCAGGTCGAGTCCCTGGATCGACTCGTCGGTCAGCTCCCGGACCTCGAGCTCCCCGCCCGCGAACGGGACCTTCGACCCGGCGGAGCGCGCCGATGCGAGCGGCCGCACCTCGGCCGCGGGGAACTTCCGCTCGGCCAGGACGTCGAGGATCGTGGAGCCGACCGCTCCTGTGGCGCCGGCGACCCCGACCCGGTATTCGCCCTTCGGGCTCATGCCCAAAGGGTACGGATCAGGCGGGGCCTACTTCTTGTGCTTCTTCTTCTTGCACTTCTTCTTGGCCGCCGACGCCTTCTTGCCCTTCTTCTTGCACTTCTTCTTTGTCGTCGGCGTCGGCGTCGGCGTCGTCGTCATCGGTGTCGCCGGTGGCGGAGGTGACTGTCCGCCGCCCGAGGGGCACGTGTCGGTGGGCTTCGTTTGGCTCGCGCAGGCCTTCTGCACCTCGACCGCGCCGATGTCGCTGCCGTCGAAGGGCTTGATCAGGCTCGAGAAGGCGACCGGGCGCGTCAGGCCGCGCTGATCCTTGGTGAGGTCGTTCTGGTCGCTGGCCGTGCCCTGGTCGATCACCGGGCTAGTCGTCGCCGGGACCATCGTCGGCGTCCCCCCGCCGTGGTTGCCCAGGGCGCCGAGCTGCGGATCCGCGTGCATGATGTTCATGTGCGTGGCGTCGAAGCACGGCGTTGTCATGTCGCCCGGGAACTCGACGTTCGGCGTGCTGTTGTCGGCGAACGGCCCGCCGAAGCAGTTCGTACCGGGGGATCCGACGGGATTGGCGATGATCGCGTTCGAGAAGTTCTCGGTTGCGCCGTGAGACAGGAAATTCAGGCCGCTGATGGTGCCCGTCGTCTGAGAGGCGGCATCCAGGCCGTTGCCGGCAATCGTGTCGCTGACGTAGTCGGCGGTGTCGGTGGACGAGTCGTTGATCCCACCACCCACCTGGAGACCCGCAGTCGTGCTGGTAGGGGCCTTCATCAGGTTGTTCACGATCGTGCTCAGCTCGATATCGATGGGGAGGGTGCCGTGAAAGAGCAGCCCGCCGCCCTGCACCACGGGCTGGCCGGATCCGGTGGCCGTGGCGCTGGCCAGGTTGCCGCTGATCGTGCTGTGCTCGATGCTGATCTCGCCGTCCGACCGGACACCGGCGCCGTCCGCCTCGACATTCCCGCTGCCGTTCCCGGAGGCGATCACCTTGTTGCCGGAAGCGACGCTGTTGTCCATCGTGACGTCGTCACCGCTCACTTCGACGCCGCCGCCGAGGGCTATAGCGGAGGCCGTCGAGCCTCCGGTCGTGTTAGCGATCGCCTGGTTGTTGGTGACGACGGAATCGGTGAGGGTGACCGGTCCGCTGGAATAGATGCCACCGCCCTCCACGTCGGGGTTCCCGGCGATGTCCCGTGTGGTCGTGTTCCCCGATACCGTCGAGCCGTTCAGGAACAGCCGCCCGTTGATCTGGCGTATGCCGCCGCCCAGGCCCTGGTTGTTCGCGTTGTTGTTCTCGTTGCCGTTGCTGATCGTCAGCGAGTTCAGGGTGAGGTTGATCCCGTTGCTGGTGATCACACGGAATCCCGTGAAGCCGTTCACGGTCGCGGGACCGGTGACGGTCACGTCGTTGGTGCCGAATTGAAGGTCACCGAACGCGGTGAGGTTGATCACCGGGTGCGCGCCGAGCGCGGCGGCGAAGCCGATCTGGTTCTCGGAGGGCGTGCCGGACGACGGGCAGTCGTGGTTCAGCCCATCCCCGGCATTGGAGGCGGTGATCGCCTCGCGGAGGGTGCACTGCCCGTCGTCGTTGGAGGGGCCCGCGCTGTTGTCGGCCGTCGTCGTCACCGTCAGCCGAACCCCCGCCATCGCGCTGGCGGCGAGGAAGAGGGACGCGATCATGGCCAGTGGTCCCGCAATCAGCAGCCTTGTCCTCATCGAACGCCCTCCTCGGTCGATCGCAGCTACCCCCTCGCGGCGTGACCGTATCGGAAGCGGCGGCGCCAGGGAAACCCCACTTTTGCTGGAATGAGCGTCAGCCGCTGACGGTCGGGCGGTGCTCGGTGCCGGTCGGCTCTTCCTTGCGGACCGCCTCCGTCCCAAGCTCGAAGGAGGTGTGCAGGGCCTCAACAGCCTGGGGAACCTGATCCGCCCGGATCACGCAGGAGATCTTGATCGGCGAGGTGGAGATCATCTCGATGTTGATCTTGCCCTCGCCCAGCACTCTGAAGACCTTGGCGGCCACGCCGGGATGGCTTCGCATTCCCGCTCCGATGATCGAGACCTTCCCCATCGCCTCGTCCGTCTCGATGCCGATCTCGGAGTCCTCGACCCGGATCGCCTCGACGGCGGCCTCGAGGTCCTCGGCCTCGACCGTGAAGGAGAGGTCGGCTCCACCGTCGTGGGAGACGGGCTCGTTCTGGATGATCATGTCGACGTTGATGTTGGCGTCGGCGAGCGCGCCGAAGATCCGGCCGGCCACGCCGGGCTCGTCCGGCACGCCGGTGAGCGTGACGCGAGCCTCGTCGGTCGAGTGGGTGACGGCTGTGACGGACGGTTGCTCCATGGTCTCCTGCTCCGAGACGACGAGGGTACCGGTGCCCTCGTCGGCCGAGCTACGGCAGTGGATCCGGACTCCGTGGTTGCGGCCGTACTCGACCGCGCGCAGCTGCAGGACCCTCGCCCCGGACGAGGCCATCTCCAGCATCTCCTCGTAGGAGACCATGGTCAGCTTGCGCGCGTCGGGGACGATCCTGGGGTCGGCGGTGAACACGCCGGCGACGTCGGTGTAGATCTCGCATTCCTCGGCCCCCAGCGCGGCCGCGAGGGCCACCGCCGTCGTGTCGGAGCCGCCGCGTCCCAGCGTGGTGACGTCGCGGCTCTCGGTCGATACGCCCTGAAAACCGGCGACCAGCACGATCGAGTCCTCCTCCATCGCCTTTTGAATGCGGTCGGCCCGCACGTCGATGATCCGCGCCTTGGTGTGGGAGGAGTCGGTGACGATGCCGGCCTGCGAGCCGGTCAGCGAGATCGCGCGGTGGCCGAGGTCGTTGATCGCCATCGCGCAGAGGGCGCATGACTCGCGCTCGCCGATCGAGAGCAGCATGTCCATCTCACGGGGATCGGGCCGCGGGGAGATCTCCCGGGCCGCCTCGAGCAGGCGGTCCGTCGTCTTGCCCCGCGCGGAGAGCACCGCAACCACCCGCTGGCCCCGCTCGCGGGCGGCGACGATCCGGCGGGCGGCTCGCTTCAGCTCCTCGGTGCCCGACACCGAGGTCCCGCCGAACTTCATCACCACTATGTCGCTTGCTGCTTGCTTGGTGGTCATCGAGCACCCGAGCATAGGCGAGCGTTAGGCGCTCCCCAATAACATCGATTGCCTGGATGGCGCAGGACGCAGCGATTCACGTATCCGGTCTGCACAAGTCCTATGGCGAGAACGAGGCGGTCAGGGGGATCGACTTCGAAGTCGGCAAGGGCGAGGTGTTCGGCTTCCTCGGCCCGAACGGCGCCGGCAAGACGACGACCGTCGAGATCCTCGAGGGATACCGGCCGCGAAACGCCGGCGACGTCTCGGTGCTCGGCATCGATCCCGGCACCCCCACCCGGGCGTGGCGGACGCGCATCGGCTTGGTCCTGCAGGAGTGCGAGCTCAATCCGCTCCTGACCGTCGGCGAGACGATGAAGCTCTACGCGAGCTTCTTCCCCAACCCGCGGCCGGTCGACGAGACGCTGCGACTGGTCGGGCTCCAGGATCGCCACGAGGTCCGCGTTGGCGCGCTCTCCGGCGGGCAGCAGAGACGGCTTGACGTCGGGGTCGGGATCATCGGCAATCCGGAGCTGCTCTTCCTCGATGAGCCCACCACTGGCTTCGACCCGACGGCTCGGCGGGAGGCCTGGAACATGATCGAGGGACTCAAGGACCTCGGCACGACCATCGTGCTCACCACGCACTACATGGAGGAGGCGCAGCACCTCGCCGATCGGGTGGTGATCCTGCGCGAGGGGCGGATCGTGGCCCAGGGCGCACCGGCGACCCTCGGCGACCAGCTCGGGCAGGAGACGATCATCCGCTTCCGGCTCACGGACGGAGTCACCCCCGATAAGATCGCCTCGGCCGTCGGCCGCGCGCCCCAGATCACGGGAAATGAGGCGACGCTGGCCTCCACCGAGCCTCAGCGCGACCTCCACGGGCTGCTCGATTGGGCCGAGGGCGCGGGCGTCAAGCTCGCCGACCTGGAGGTTCGCCGTCCCAGCCTCGAGGACGTCTTCCTCGAGGTGACCGGCGACGGGGCTGAGGAGAAGGAGCGCCGGTGAGCGACGTCGGGCTGGTCCTGATCCAGACGCGCTACGCGCTCACCGTGACCCTGCGCACCCCGCGGGCGATGCTGTTCGGCGCGCTCTTCCCGATCATCTTCCTGATCCTCTTCAACTCGCTCTTCACCAGCGGCGGCGGCCCGCAGACGACGACGGTGGAGGGGCACACGGTCGGAGTGCACTCCTACTTCACAGCCGGCCTGATCGCCTACGCCCTGGCGCTCTCCTGCTTCAGCACCCCGCTGATGGCGCTCGTCGGTCAGCGCGAGCGCGGCCAGCTCAAGCGGCAGCGCGGGATGCCGGTTCCGACCTGGACCTTCGTCGGCGCTCAGGTGCTGCGCTCCGTCGCCTTCGCCTTCGCCGTGGGAGCGATCATGATCACGATCGGCATCGCGGCCTATGGCGTCGATCTGCCCGCGCAGACGATTCCGGGGTTTGTCATCTACCTCTTCCTCGGCACCGCGACGCTCTCGGCGCTCGGCATCGCCGCGACGGCGCTGGCCAAGAACGAGGACAGCGCCCAGCCGATCGGCGCCTTCACCGTCGTCATGCTCTCCTTCGTCTCGGGCATCTTCATCCAGATCGACACCCTTCCCAACTGGATGGCGGACATCGGCCGCGTGTTCCCTCTGTACCACCTCGCCGCGGGGCTGCAGACGACCGTCTCGCAGGACCCGACCGGCATCGGGCTCTCGGCCGGCGACGTCATCGTGCTCGCGATCTGGGGCCTGGCCGCGATCAGGATCGCGACGAAGAGCTTCAAGTGGGAGCCGCAGGGCCGTTCCGCCGAGTAGCGGTGTGAGGCACATCACACCCACTGGATATATCGGATTGATATATCTGTCGTGAGATGGAACTGAGTGCCACGGGAAAGGTGATCTTGGGAATGCTGGCGGCGCGTCCGCGCTCCGGCTATGAGATCAAGCAGCTGGTCGACAACACCGCCCGCTTCTTCTGGGCGGCGAGCTATGGCCAGATCTACCCGGAGCTGAAGCGCCTCGAGAAGGAGGGGCTGATCAGCGGGAGCGACTCGGCCCAGGGCAGGCGCCAGCGGACGGTCTACAAGCTCACCGCGGCCGGCAAGCGCGCGGCGCGCGAGTGGATCGATCGGCCGCCGGAGGTCTTCGAGACGCGCGACGAGGGGCTGCTGGAGCTGTTCTTCGCGGGATCGATCGATCCGGCTCGGACGCCCGAGATCGCCCGAGAGCGCGCCGCCCGGGCGAAGGCGAGCGCCGCGGAGCTGCGTGCGATCGAGCGGGAGCTCGAGGCGAAGGGCCGAGTTGAGGGACCGGAGCACAAACCGGACGCCGGCTCGATGGCCGTCCTCCGGTACGGAATCGAGATGAACGAATGGGTGGCGCGGTGGTTCGAGCGCGCCGCCAACGAACCTGTAAGGGGGTAGAGATGTTCAACGGACTCGCATCGCTCGCTCAGCGCCGTGGCCGGCGCGTCGTGATCTTCGCCGCGGTCTTCTTCGTCGCCGCTGGCGCCATCGGCGGGGGCGTAGCCAGCAAACTCGCTCCCTACGGCGCCGACGATCCGGCGACCGAGAGCGTCAAGGCAAGCGACCGCCTGGAGGACGACGGCTACCGCCAGGCGGAGGTGATCGTCCTCGTGCAGAACGTCTCGCCGAGCAGCCAGGCCGGGCAGCGCCGGATCGGGCAGCTCGAGGCGCAGCTCAAGCACAACACGGATGTCGCCTCGGTGACGAGCTACCTGGAAACACACAGCCCGGACTTCGTCTCGCACGGTGGGAACACGACCTACCTCGCTGTCGGCCTGAAGCCCACCGACGACAAGGAACAGCAGGATGCCGCCAAGCGGATCGCGGACAGCCTCGCCGGCCAGCCCGGCGTCAGCGTGGGCGGCATCGCCCTGGCCCAGGAGCAGGTCAACAAGCAGGTCGAGAAGGACCTGCGGATGGCCGAGCTGCTTGCCTTCCCAATCCTCTTCCTGCTCTCGCTGCTCTTCTTCCGCAGCGGCGTGGCCGCCCTGCTGCCGCTGCTGATCGGCGGCCTGGCGATCGTCGGCACCTTCCTGCTCCTCCAGATCGCCAACGAGTTCGTCTCGGTCTCGATCTTCGCCCTCAACCTGACCACAGGACTCGGCCTCGGCCTGGCGATTGACTACAGCCTGTTCGTGGTCTCGCGCTACCGCGAGGAGATCGGCAAGTCCGGCCCGGGCGCCGAGGCGATGAGACGCACGTTGAACACGGCCGGACGGACGGTTCTCTTCTCCTCGATCACTGTGGCCGTGGCGCTCGCCTCGCTGATGGTCTTCCCACAGCGCTTCCTGTATTCGATGGGTCTTGGCGGTGCGCTCGTCGCGCTGCTCGCCTCCCTGATTGCGCTGACCGTGCTGCCCGCGGTGCTGGCGCTGCTGGGCAACCGCGTGAACGCACTCTCGCCGAGCTTCCTACACCGGCGCGCGGAGCGGGATGCCACCGTCACCGAGTCGGGCTTCTGGTACCGGCTCTCGCGCTTCGTCATGCGCCGCCCGATCGGGATCGCGACCGCGACCGCCGCCCTGCTGCTCGTTCTCGGGATCCCCTTCTATTCGCTCAAGTTCACCTCCGTCGACGCCCAGGTGCTGCCGGAGAGCGCGACTGCCCGCCAGGTAGACAACGTCATGCGGGCCGAGTTCCCGCCGTTCCATGACACACCAGTGCTCGCCCTCGTCGAGAACGCAACGCCGTCATCCCTGAGCGCGGTGGGACGGCAGCTCGCCGAGGCGAAGGGCATCGCCGAGGTGCAGCCGCCGGTCCGGCTGAAGGGCGGCGACGCGGTGATCCAGGCCTTCCAGGACTCGAGCTACATCTCCGACAAGAGCCGCAATGCGGTCAAGGACATCCGGGCGCTGCCCAACCCCGACGGGTCGACCGTGCTCATCGGTGGCGCAGCCGCGCATTTCGTCGATCTCCAGTCGAGCCTCGCCTCGCACGCCCCGATCGCGCTGGCGATCGTGATCGTGGCCACGCTGATCGTGCTCTTCCTGATGACGGGATCCGTGGTGCTTCCCGTCAAGCAGCTGCTGATGAACGCGCTCAATCTAAGCGCGGTCTTCGGGATCCTCGTCTTCATCTTCCAGGACGGGAGACTCGAGGGGCTGCTCGACTACAAGAGCCAGGGCGCACTCGAGCAGACCATGCCGATCCTGTTGTTCGCGGTGGTCTTCGGCCTCTCGACCGACTACGGGGTCTTCCTGCTCTCCCGCATCAAGGAGGCGCGGGACAACGGAGCCAGTGACTCCGAGTGCGTGGCGATCGGGCTCGAGCGGACCGGCCGGATCGTGACCGCGGCCGCCCTGCTGTTCGCGATCGCGATCGGCGCCTTCGCCACATCGCAGATCGTCTTCATCAAGGAGAACGGCGTCGGCACCGCGCTGGCCGTTCTGCTCGACGCGAGCCTGATCAGGGCCCTGCTCGTGCCCTCGCTGATGGAGCTGCTGGGTCGCTGGAACTGGTGGGCGCCGAAGCCGCTGCGCCGCCTCCACCACCGGTTCGGCCTCAGCGAGACGACCGCGGCGTTCCAGACCGCAAGGGGGAGCTGACCCCGGGCCCCGTCAACGGCGGTGGCGATGCTTCTTCTTCCTCCTCTTCTTCTTCTTCTTCTTGTGCTTGGCGGGTGCCGTGGTGCTCGGGGCCGGAGCCGGCGAGATCACCGTTGCGCCCGTCGGCGGAGGCGAGGGAGAAGGAGAGGGCGGCGCGGTCGACGCGAAAGCCGCCGTCACGCTCATGTTGCCCTTGATCCGCACGCCACAGCTCGTGGCGGAGATGGGTGGGCAGTTCGACGACCAACCCGCGAACCGGTAGCCGGCGGACGGGGTCTCGGTCAGCGTGAACTCGCTCCCGTCATCGACGGTGGCGCTGCAGACCCACCCGCAGCTGATGATCGCCCCGGGAACGCCCGTGACCGCGCCGCCGCCCGCCCGGCTCACCTTGAGCGTCCGCGGCGCGGCGCTGGTCGCCACCGGCGGAGAGGTGAACGCGCTGCGCAGCGCTCCCGCGGACGGGCGCTCGGTGAAGTCGTTGCGCAGGACCCCGAAGTGGTAGTCCATCGCCGCCGCTCCGGCCTGCGGATCGCGCAGGCTGTAGGCCAGTGACCCGCGGACGAAGGGGCGGCGCTCGGCGGCCGCGAACATGCCGACCAGCCACCTGGACTGATCCGACTCCGAGACGCAGATTGGAGTCGCGGGGCACACGGCGGCGCCGAACTCCGTCAGCCAGATCCCCTTCGAGGCATCGCCGTGAGCTCGCATCAGGGCGCGCACCCCGTCGATGTGCTGGGCGAACAGCGAGCCCGGGCGAAGCGGATCGCCGAAGTGGACGCCGGCGGAGTCGTAGTAGATGTCATACGGATGGATCGAGATCGCGTCCTCGCCGGTCATGCCGGCCGCGTAGAGCTGCTTGAGCCAGTCGATGCCGCTCGGGGTGGCGTTCATCCCGAGTGCACCCGCGAGGAGCTGACCGTTCCAGCTGCGGCTGTCGAGCGCCGTGGCCGTCGCCCGGACCATCGCCGCGTACTGAGCCGCCGTCCCGTGGAAGAAGTCCGGGTTGTTTGGCTCGTTCCAGATCTCGACCGCGGCCATTGCGGCTCCCCAGCGGTCGACGATCCTGCCGACCGCCCCGCCGAAGTCCGCCGGATCGGCCGCCGAGGCGAGGGAATACACGGGGTTGAACGGGATGCAGATCTGTGGATCGGCACTGGCCCAGCAGGGCGTGTTGATCACCATCACCACGGCCTTCATCTGATTCGCGGCCAGCCCGTTCATGATTCCGTCGACTCGTGCTGCGAGCGTGCTGTTCCATTGCCCCGCCTCTGAGGGCTCGAGCTGGTTCCAGGGAAGCGGGACGCGAACGACATCTGCCCCAATCGAGTGGGCTGCCTGGATCTCCTGCACCAGCTCGGCGTCGGTCGCTCCGGTCGGCGGCGTCTGCCACCAATTCGGATGCAGGGAGAACCCGCGCGCCGGGGAGGCGGCCGCGTCGGAGTGGCCTGCGAGCAGGATCAGGACGACCGCGGCGAGAACCGCGATCGGGCCTGCTCGGATGAGGCCTGCTGGGCGCATCAGCACCTCCTGTGACTATCGGCATGCCGGACCCCTACTCAATAGTAGGGAGGGTAGTGCGGCCCCTCGGGGTGCGGAAATCCGCATTGCGCGCACTGGCCGGATGTCGGTGACCCCCAGGCCCGCGGCTATGCTGCCGCGCGTGACCATCGCCACGGCCATCTTCCTGATCGCGATCGGCGCGATCCTGCGCTATGCGATCAACGTCAACAGCGACGTGATCAACATCCAGACCGTCGGGCTGATCCTGATGATCGCCGGCGGCGCCGGCCTGGCGCTCTCGCTGCTCTACGAGCTGGTCCAGCAGGGCGGCCCGAAGGACCGTGACGAGCACCCGCCCCGCAGCGGCTACGACGACCCGACCCGCCGTCTCTAGCTTCTTAGGCTGACTGGCGGCCGGCCAGGGCCTTGCCGAGCGTGACCTCGTCGGCGTGCTCGAGGTCCGCACCGACCGGCAGCCCGCTCGCGAGCCTGGTCACGGTGGTGCGGTCGCGCAGCTCGTCGGCGATGTGGAGCGCGGTCGCCTCGCCCGTGGTGGTGGGGTTGGTCGCCAGCACGACCTCCTTGACCTCGCCGTTGACCCGGTCCAGCAGCTCGGCGATGCGCAGGTCCTCCGGGTCGATTCCGTCGATCGGCGAGAGCGCCCCGCCGAGCACGTGGTAGACGCCTCGGTACTCGCCCGTGCGCTCGATCGGGATCACGTCCGCGGGCTCCTCCACCACGCAGATCAGGGACTGGTCGCGGCGCGTGTCCTCGCAGATCCGGCAGCGGGGTCCCTCGGCGAGGTTGAAGCAGACCTCGCAGAGCCCCACCTTCTCCTTCACCTCGCGGATCGCGTCGGCGAGGCCGAGGGCGTCGGCGTCGTCCGCTCGCAGGATGTGGAAGGCGAGCCGCTGCGCCGTGCGCTGCCCGATCCCCGGCAGCTTCGACAGCTCGGCGATCAGCTGGCTGATCGGTCCCGCGTACATGGCGACAAGCGTAGGGCCCCAACAGTCGCGGATGCCGTCGCCTACATCCCAGGCAGGCCGGGGAGGCCTCCGCCCCCGCCGAGCCCGGCAATGCCACCCATCCGGCTCGCGGCGAGCTCCTGGGCAGATCGCAGCGCCTCGTTGACCGCCGCGGTCACCATGTCCTGAAGCAGCTCGGCGTCCTCCGGGTCGATCGCCTCGGGATCGATCTTGATCTCACGGAGCTGCATGTCGCCGGTCATGGTCACCTTGACCATCCCCCCGCCGGCGCTCGCCTCGACGATCTCGCTCTTGAGCTGCTCCTGCGCCTTCGCCATCTCGGCCTGCATCTGCTGAGCCTGCTTCATGAGCTGATTGAGGTTGGGCCCCTGCGGCATCAGCCGGCCTCGCTTTCGCGCGCGTCGTCGGGGACGACCTCGGTGGCGTCGAAGTTGTCCTTGATCAGGTCGATCATGTCCTCCTCGCTCATCTCGGCGGATGCCTCCGGAGCCGCCGGCTGCTCTCCTCCTCGATCAGCTCGTAGACGGGCCGCATCGGCGTGCCCGACGACGACGCCGATCGCCTCGGTCATCCGCTCGACGTTCGCGGGCGCCTCGGCCTTCTTCTTGTTGAACTTCGCCGAGGAGGGAAAGCCGATACGGAGCATCGACCGCTCCTCATCGATGCCAAGCGGCCTGGCCTCGTCGAACAGGGTGGAGAGCATCGCGGATCCGGAATCCCGCAGGTGATCGACGACCGCGGGCCAAGCCTCGACGACCCGCTCGATCTCGACCGTCGCGGTGGCCACACCGGCCTCCGGCTCGCTGGCTTCTGGGGGATCGGCCACCGAAGGCGTGGCCGGGGGTGCGGCCTCAGCAGGCTCCGGCCGTTCGATGGCCGGCTGATCTGCGTCCGGAGCCCGAGCGTCGGCCTCAGCGCCGGCCCTGCCTGCTGAGGACGCAGCCCCGGGCGCGCCGCCGTCAACCGAGACTCAAGCGACTCGATGCGGCGGAGGAGGGCCTCCCGCGACGAGTCGAGACTGGGCGTTGCCACCTTCAACAGCGCAACCTCGAGAGTCAGCCGCGGATCATCGCCCTCGCGCATTGCTGCGACCGCCGCGCTGAGCGAGTCGATCGCCCCGACGAGCTTGGCGTCGTCGATCGCCTTCGCCTGCTCGGCGAGCCGCTCCGGCTGGGCGACGGTCACGGTGAAGGACTCGGGGACCTCGCCTGTCGCCCGCGCGACCAGCAGCTGGCGCAGGTGGGCGATCAGGTCGCTGGCGAACTGGCCGGGGTCGCGACCCGAGCGAGACAGGCGCTCCACGGCTTCGAGCGCCGCGCGGGCGTCGCCGGAGGCGAGTGCGTCCGTGGTGTCGAAGAGCAGGTCGGCATCGGCGGCGCCCAGCACCTCGACCACCTCGTCGGTCGTGACCGAGTCGCCGCCGAACGCGACCAGCTGGTCCAGGGTTCCGAGCGCGTCGCGGAAGCTGCCGGTGGCCGAGCGCGAGATCAGGGCGACCGCGCCGTCCTCGATCTCGATCGACTCGGCCGTCGCGACCCGTCGAACGACCTCGGCGATCTGCTCGAGCGAGGGGCGCTGGAAGTCGAAGCGCTGGCAGCGGTCGACGATCGTCGCCATCACCTTCTGCGGCTCGGTCGTCGCCAGGACGAAGACGGTGTTGGGCGGCGGCTCCTCGAGCGTCTTCAGGAAGGCGTTCCAGGCCTCCTTGGTGAGCATGTGCGCCTCGTCCAGGATGTAGACCTTCCAGCGGCCGGCGGCGGGGGCGAAGCCGACCCGCTCCCGCAGCTCGCGGATGTCGTCCACCGAGCGGTTCGAGGCGGCGTCCATCTCGATCACGTCCAGCGAGGTGCCGGCCGCGATCGTCCGGCAGGGCTCGCACTCGCCGCATGGCGTCAGCGTCGGCCCATGCACGCAGTTGAGCGAGCGCGCCAGGATCTTCGCCATCGAGGTCTTCCCGGTCCCCCGTGAGCCGACGAACAGGTAGGCGTGATGGACGCGCCCCTTCTCGACGGCGTTGGAGAGGGTGCGCACGATGTGCTCCTGCCCGACCACCTCCGCGAAGCTCTGCGGGCGGTGGCGGCGGTAGAGAGAGGCTGATTCGGCCACGAATCGAGTCTATCCGTCGCCTACGCTGACGCCCGTGGCCTACGACGAAGAACTCGCAGAGCGCGTCCGCGATGTGCTCTCCGCTCGCTCCGAAGTCAGCGAGCGCAAGATGTTCGGCGGGATCGCCTTCATGCTCGCGGGCAACATGGCGGTGCGGGGTGATGCGGCGAGGAGCTGATCGTGCGCCTCGAGCGCCGAGGAGGGCGAGAAGGCGCTCGCCGAGGATGGCGTTCGCCCGTTCGACTTCACCGGCCGGCCGATGAAGGGACTGGATCCTACGTGTCGCCGGAGCGCACCGGCCGACGACGCGGGCTCTGGCCGAGTGGGTCGACGCCGGCGCCGACTACGCCGCCTCGCTGCCGGCTAAGTAGGCGCGACGCTACTTCTTCTTCTTCTTCTTCTTGCACTTCTTGGCGGCCGCCGCCTGCTTGTTCTTCTTCTTGCACTTCTTCTTGAGGGTTACCTGGACCGGGGTCGCGGCCGGGGTCGCGGGCGGGTTGCTCTGCGTCGCCGGAGGTGTCACCGGGGGCTTGACGTCCAGCGTGAGCGCCCAGGCGCGAGGTGCTGAATCCGACAAAGCCGGTGGCGTTGTCATCCATCAAGAACAGCTTCCAGGTGCCGTTCGGGGAGCCACCGGCCAGGAAGGAGAGCGCGTTCAGGTAGGGCGGCGCCGGCCCGTTCGGCGCCCCGAGCGGCGGGGCGCTCAGATCATCGAGCCCGGGGTCCCCGAGGTTCGAGGGCTTGAAGCTGGCAGTCTGATTGTGAGTGCAGGGACCGTTGTCGGAGAGGAAGGTCGGGGCGGCGTCGTCGAAGGTCCAGTCCTCGTTCGAGCAGCGTGTTGGGGTTCACCCCGCACGACATCCGACATCAGCATCACCGTCTTCCCGTTCGGCCCGGTCATCGCCATGTCGATGTCATCCCCGCTGCCGGAGCTGAGGTCGATCACGGTCACAGTCGCCTTAGTCACCGTTCCCGGAACGCCCGAGACCGTGATGGTCGAGGGGTATGGGTCTGCGGGGCCCGATAGCGCTGAGGGGCCCGAGGGACCGAGGTCCGCCGTGTTGATGAAGCTGCGGGTGTCCGCGGAAGCGGACGCCGGGAGCAAGATGACGCGCGAAGGCGAACGCGGCGATGAGCGTCAGGCGACGGAGCATGTTGGTCACTTCCCTTTCTTCTTCTTGCACTTCTTCTTGGCGGCAGCCGCCTTCTTGCCCTTCTTCTTCTTGCACTTCTTCTGGGTAGGCGTCGCTGTTGCTGCCACGGCCGCGGGTCGGGGCTGGATTGGCTTCCGTCCCTGGCGGAGGCGGCGGCCGGCGGGGGGCCGGTGGTGGCGATGTTGAGCCCCCAGCCGCCGAAGATCTTGCCGATGTTCGATGTTCTTGGCAGCGAGGGTGGCGTCGTCGACCACGAACAGCTTCCAGGTGCCGTTCGGGTTGGTGCCGTTGAATGTGCTGAGGGACGTGCCGTATGGCGAGGGCGGAGCGGGACTGATCAGTTCGGTCTGGCTCTCGCTCGGAGGGTTGTTGGTCGGCTTGTAGAAGCCCGAGACGAGCGGGTCGTTGTCGGGCAGCGTGCGAGCCGCGTTCTGGTCGAAGTTGAGGGTGATCCCGTTCGCCGGGTATGACGTGGTGCCCGCGGGCGAGCCCACGTCGAAGGCCAGCATCACGTTCTGTCCCTGTGGCCCCTGGAGCAGGATGTCGAGGTCGTCCGGGAACGTATGGCTGATCCCCGTGAGCCGGACGGTGACCTTGACGACGGTTCCCTGCAGGCCCGAGACGTTGACGTTGGAGGGATAGGTGTTGGCGGGACCGCTCTGCCCACTCGTCGGCACGGTGATCTGGGCGGTGTTGCGGAACGCCGGTGGATTGAGCGCGGTCGTGATCCTCCCGACCCTGGCGCCGCTGTAGGAGGTGAACCAGAGATTCCCATCGGCAGCGGGGGTGATCATGTACGGCGACTGGAACTGGGGCGTGAGGAAGGTGCCGGTGATGTTCCCCGAAGTGTTCATGCGCACCACCGAGCCGTTGGCGCCCGGTCCGGAGAGCGCGACCCAGAAGTTCCCGTCTGCGCCCGCGGCGATCCCGACCGGGTTGCTGCCGGCCGGGAGCGGGAATTCGTCGATGTCAACGGGCTGGCTGCCCTGGGCGGCGCTGGTCGGCGGAACCAGCCTGCCGACCTGAGCGGCGTTGAACTCAGTGAACCAGATGTTCCCGTCCGGGCCGGGGGTGATCCCCTCGGGCTGGGCGCCGCCGGTCGGAAGGATGTACTCGTCGATCAGGCCGCCGTCGGTGCCATTGGGGCCGCCCCCGCCGACCGAGATCGGCTGAATGCGAGCGATCTTGCCCGCGTTGAACTCGGTCGCCCACAGCATCGGGGTTGGGGTGCCCGCGCTGACACCTGGTCCGGCCGTGATCGACTCCGGCTCCTGGTTGTCCCCCGCCAGTGAGAGCGTGACCTCGAAGATCGACGGCCCGGTCGGAGTCATGGCGTCCGGGTTGCCGTTGGCCTGAATCAGCCCGAACTTATCGTCACTCGTCGTGAGGCTCGTGTCGCGCGGCTCGCTGACCCAGATATTCCCGTCGGGCCCGACTGCCGGGTAACGAGGGTTCGCGATGTTCCCGCCCCCGTACCAGGTCGTGCCTGTAGCACCGGTGGCCGGGTTCATCACCCCGGCGAAGCTCCAGGCGACGCCATCCACGCCGCTGAAGAAGTAGAGCCTTCCGTTCGGGCCGCCCGTCACCCTTACCGGATGCTGTGGGGCGCCAGAGAAGTCGGGAATGGCGATTTCATTGGTGGAGCCCGAGGAGACCGTCACGGCCCCGAGCGCCTTGTTGAAGTTGTCAGCGAACCAGACCTTGCCGTCGGGCCCCGCCGTGATCCCGAGCAGGGTCGCGGGGTTGGGTATGCCGCTGTTGAACATCGTCACGGTCGGGGTCGCGGCGGCGGCAGAGCCGGCCAAACCGAAGAGGCCGGTCAAGGCCGTGACGACGACCGCGGCGAGGCCGGCTCCGCGCCGCGGCACTACTACTTCTTCTTCTTCTTGCACTTCTTTTCTTGGCCGCGGAGGCCGAGCGCTTCGTGCCCTTCTTCTTGCCCTTCTTCTTGCACTTCTTCTTCCCCGTCTGTCCGGGAGCGGTTCCGGTGCCCGCACCCCCACCCTTCCCCGTCGGCGATACCGGTTCCCTTGAGGGCGACGGTCAGGGGGGTCCCGGCCGGGCTCGTCGTGGTGCTGAGGCTGCCGGTCACGACGCCGGACGAGGTCGGCTTGAAGGTGATCTGGAGGGTGCAGACGTCCTGGCTGCCCGTGAACCTGAGGCGTGACCAGCGTTCCGCCTCGGGCGTTACAGACGTCGGTGTCGCCGGGGACGATCGCGAAGCCGGGGCCGGTCGCGGTGATGGCGCCGTAGCTGTGGACACCGCTCGGCGGACTTGTGCAAAGCGAAACACGGGAGGACCATTGTCCGCACTGCACGATAGCCTACGAGCGCAAACGTGGCGCGGCGTCGCTCGCGCTGCCGACGTTCTGGTTGCCGAAATCGTGGCTCGACTCATTCCACAAATCGGCCGCGTTCGCGGCCGGCACCGCCGCCACCAGCATCACGCTGCCCAGAAGCCCAGCGAGAAGTCCCCTACGAAACGTCGGTCGCAACTTCAATGTTCCTCCCTCGATAAGTGGACGCGGCATTCTCGACGTCGACCGACGAGGCGTTCAACCCCACTTCTGAGTGAAGTCAGTCCGGAGAACTACTGAACATCGACTGCTTCGGGGCCGGCCTCGTGCGGTTGCCCGGCGGCTAGATGCAGCTGATCCCGAGGTCCTGGACGACCGCCAGCGGGACCAGCTTGTAGAGCGGCCCGCAGTCGAAGCTGCTGCCGGCCGTGATGAAGCGCCAGCGGCCCTTCGTCTTCTTCACCACCTCGACGCCGTTCGCGGCAAAGGGCTTGCACTTCGCGCCGCCCGGCTTCCAGGAGACCGAAGCCCACTTCGGCTTCTTCGTGACGGTGGAGATCCGGACCGCGGCGCATCTGGGAGGCAGCTCCGCCACCTTGGCGATCTGGCGGTGCTGCTTGGCCGTGGGAGCCCTGTCGGCGTGCGCGACCGCGGCCAGCAGCAACGGCGAGGCCACTGCGAAAACGAGCACAACGAAGGGTCGTCGTCCGCGCATGGCCTGCAACCTACCGCTCCGGCATGCGGTTTGAAAATGGACCGTGCACCCGTCCTCGAGACGAGGCTCCCGGGCGTGTCCGCTGCGATTGGCTCGGGCCAGGCTTGCCTGCATCACATGTCGGCGACCGCTTAAGGCTGCTTCCTTCCGGACCTGACCTGGTTCGCAGGCCGACACTGCGCAGGACCTGGCCGTCAACGCCGCCCGCGGCGGCCCGGCCCCGAGGGCCGGTCCCTCGTTAGGGAATTCAGCTCCGCTTGAGCGGGTTGCGGATTACAGGGCACCGCTAATTCCCCGCCTAGCACGGTCCGTCGCTGATGCTAGCTGCTGACGACGGGCTCGGCCGTCGTCGCCACCCGCTCGATGAGCCGGGCGGCGCGCTCGTTCCCGGGACTCGCCTGAAGCCGCTTCGAGACGCCCGCCAACGCGCCCGTAGAGTCGCGGTCGGCGAGCAGCCGATCGATCGCGGCCGGCAGATCGCCGTCCCCGAACGAGTAGGTCGGCAGGCGGATCCCGAACCCCGTCTCGTCGATTCGCTGCGCGTTGTCGTGCTGGTCCCAGAAGATCGGGAGCAGGACCATCGGCTTGCCGAAGTGCAGGGACTCGGTCGTCGTGTTGTTGCCGCCATGGGTGATCACCAGGTCCACCTGCGGCAGGACCGAGACCTGCGGCAGGAACTCCTCGCCCACCATGTTGTCGGCGAGCTCGTACTCGGTGTGTTGCGGCCCCTTCGAGACCACGTACCGATGCGGCGTGTCCGCGAGCGCCTCGACCAGGCTCTTCATCAGCGGGACGTCGCCGGAGCCGAGCGAGCCGAGGCTGACGTAGATCAGCGCCCCCTCGCCGTCGGCGAGCTCCGGCGGCGGCTTCCACTCGGCGTCGGTCGTCCGGACGCTCGACTCGAGGTTGTGCCACGTCGGCCCCAGCGGCCGGGAGCGCGGATAGTCGACCTCGCTCGGATAGAGGTAGAGGTTGAGCCAGGCAGAGTCGTGGATCATCTCCCCCTCGGGGAGCGGCGGCGCGCCGCGCTCGGTACAGAACTCGCTGAAGCCGGCCTGCATCTCGTCGATGGCCCGCCGGTACTCGGCGCGGTAGTCGTCCCAGGCGGAGCGGTCGTCGATCGGCAGCCCCGTGTACGGCGGAGGCAGCTCAGGGTCCTTGAGCTCGAGCGGGTTGCAGGAGACGATCCGCACCCAGGGCCGGCCGCTGGCCGGGATCGCCGGGAAGGCGCAGACGTTGTCCTCGACGATCACGTCGGGCTGGACCTCGTCGAAGATCTCGACGAGCCGCTCGTCGACGTAGCGCGCCCCGTCGAGCAGCGCCTCCCAGGTCGGGGCCATGAACTCGCCGAGCTGATCGAAGGTCGACTTCCGGAAGACCGGGGCCGTCTCGCGGATGAAGTCCTTCCAGAACTGCCCGGGCTCCTCCTCGACCTCCGGCGGCGGCGCCAGACGCATCAGGCGCTCCTCGAACCCCTTCTCCTCCAGCGTGCCGGCGAACGACTCCTCGATCACGAAGATCACCCGGTGGCCGGCGCGCCTCAGGACCTCCCCGATGCCGACGCAATTGTTGGTCGGCCCGAACGCCCCCTCCGGGAAGAAGACGACCGTCTTGCCCTGGGCCTCGGCCACTCGCCCGGCGAGTCTATGTCGCGTCCGCGGCGCGGCTGTCGATTTGAGCCGGCGGCGGTTCGTCGTTAGGGTGAAGCGGCGAACCGCGCCGCCCCAGACGAAGGAGATCGGATGAAGTACGCATTCACGATCTACGGTGACGAGAGCCAGCGCGAGAGCGCGACTCCCGAGGAGAGCAGGCGATGTCGCCAGGCCTACGGCGCCGTCACCCAGGAGATGCAGGAGAAGGGCGTCCTCGTGGCCGGCGAGGGCCTCTACCCCACCGCGACCGCGACCACCGTCCGCGTCCGCGACGGCGAGCGGGACGTCACCGACGGTCCCTTCGCGGAGACCAAGGAGCAGCTCGGGCGGCTTCTACGTCCTCGACTGCAAGGACCTCGACGAGGCGATCGAGTGGGCGGCCAAGATCCCGGGCTCGCAGTTCGGCTCGGTCGAGATCCGGCCGGTGATGGTCTTCGACGAGGCCGGCAACCTGGTCGAGGAAGCGACTGCGTAGCGACGCCCGAGCTGGTCGATCGCCTGTTCCGCCACGAGTCGGGACGGGCGATCGCCTCGCTGATCCGCGTACTCGGCGACTTCGACCTCGCCGAGGACGCGGTCCAGGAGGCCTTCGTCGTCGCCATGCAGGTCTGGCCCGAGCGCGGCATCCCGGACAACCCGGGCGCCTGGATCACGACCACGGCGCGCAACAAGGCGATCGACCGGCTCCGGCGCGAGCGCCGCGGCACCGAGAAGCGAGCAGGAGCTGGAGGCGCTCGAGCCGCCCGCCGCCACCGAGGACGACGAGCTCGAGGAAGCCCCATTGATTGCAGACGACCGCCTGCGACTGATCTTCACCTGCTGCCATCCGGCGCTGGCGCCGGAGGCGCGGGTCGCGCTCACGCTCCGCACGCTCGGCGGCCTGGCGACCCCGGAGATCGCCCGCGCCTTCCTCGTCTCGGAGCCGACGATGGCGCAGCGGCTGGTGCGCGCCAAGCGCAAGATCAAGACGGCGAACATCCCCTACGAGGTGCCGGCGGACCACGACCTGCCGGACCGGCTCAACTCGGTGCTCACCTCGCTCTATCTGATCTTCAACGAGGGCTACTCGGCGACCTCGGACGAGGCGCTGGTCCGCCGCGAGCTCAGCGGCGAGGCGATCCGGCTGGCGGGGACCCTGGCGCGGCTGATGCCGGACGAGTCCGAGGCGCTCGGGCTGCTGGCGCTGATGCTCCTCCAGGACTCCCGCCGCGAGGCGCGGGTCGGGCCCGGACGGCGAGCTGGTCCTGCTGGAGGACCAGGACCGCTCGCTCTGGGATCGCCGGGAGATCGACACCGGGCTCGGCGTGCTGGAGCGCGCCGCCCGGCTCGGGCCCGCCGGGTCCCTACGTGCTGCAGGCCGCGATCGCCGGCGAGCACGCCCGCGCCGACGAGCCCCGACGACGACCGACTGGCCGCGGATCGCGTCGCTCTACGGGCTGCTCGCGATGGCGCAGCCCTCGCCGGTGATCGAGCTCAACCGCGCGGTTGCGGTCGCGATGGCCGAGGGACCGGAGCGCGGCCTCGAGGTGCTCGACGATCCCGTCGCTGGCCGAGCCGCTCGACGGCTACCACTGTTCTGGTCCGCGCGGGCCGACCTGCTCAGGCGCCTGGAGCGGCGCGACGAGGCGGCGGACGCCTACCGGCGGGCGCTCGAGCTGGCGACGAACCCGGTCGAGCGGCGGTTCCTGGAGAGCCGGCTCGCCGACCTAGGGAGCTAGCCGCTCGATCCTCCACCGTCCTGCTCGCGGGTGTAGAGGAAGCGGTCGTGCATGCGGCTCTCGCGACCCTGCCAGAACTCGATCGCGTCAGGCCGGACCAGGTAGCCGCCCCATTGCTCCGGCCGGGCGGATCGGCGTCCCCGAGCTCCTGAGCAGCTCCTCGTAGCGGCGCTCGAGCTCGATCGCGCTCGATCGGCCGGCTCTGAGGTGAGATCGACGCGGCGATCCGGCTGTCGCGGGGGCGGCTCGCGAAGTACTCATCGGAGTCCTCGGCGGCCAGGCGCTCCACCGCCCCCCTGATCCGGACCTGCCGGTCGAGCTCGCGCCAGTAGATCACCAGTGCCGCGCGGGGGTTCGCCGCCAGCTCCACGCCCTTGGCGCTCTCGTAGTTGCTGAAGAAGCGGAAGCCGTCGGGGCCGAAGCCCTTGAGCAGGACCATGCGCGCGTCCGGCGAGCCCTCCTCGTCGACCGTTGCCAGCGTCATCGCCTGCTCCAGCGGGACATCGGCCTCCGCTTGTTGGAACCAGACCGCGAACTGCTCAATTGGATCGTCGGCAAGCAGGTCCCGGTCGAGCGGCGGGTTCTCGGCGCGCCTCGGCATCGGCCGATCCTCTCAGTAATCGCGATATACCGCGACCGGCCGGCATGCAACGATGCCGCCCGCATGAGCGCGCTGCTGCACAGGCTTGGGGGCTTCACGGCGCGGAGAGCTCTCTGGGTGATCGCCGCCTGGATCGTGATCGCCGTCGGCCTCGTCCTGATCGCCAACTCGGCGGGCCGGCCGGAGAGCGACAACGTCGACCTCCCGGGCACCGGCTCCCAGGACGCGACCAACCTGCTCGATCAGAAGCTGCCCCAGCAGGCAAACGGCAGCAACCCGATCGTCCTCCAGTCGAGCACCTCCCTCGCTCAGGGCAAGAACGCGCAGACCGTCAACGCGGTCGTCGCCTCGCTCTCGAAGAACAAGTACGTGACTCAGGTGCTCAGCCCGCTCTCGCCGCAGGGGGCAAACGACATCACCAAGGACGGCAAGATCGCCTACGTGTCGGCCGCGCTGAAGCCCTCGTCCGGCGACATCACCGACGACCAGGCCAACAGCGTCCTGAACGCGGCCAAGAAGCCCGCCGCCGGGACTGGGATTGCCGTTTCCGCGGGCGGCTACCTCGGCCAGCAGCTCTCCAGCCCCAGCACCCGCGCCAGCGAGATCATCGCGGTGATCGCCGCCCTGGTGATCATGCTGATCGCGTTCCGCCTGTTCGTCGCGATGCCGCTTCCGGTCACCACGGCGATCGTCGCTCTTGCGAGCGGGCTCGCCGTCGTCGGCCTGGCCGGGCACCTGTTCGATGTCCCGTCGATCGCACCGACCCTGGCCACGATGCTGGGTCTGGCAGTGGGGACCGACTACTCGCTGTTCATCATCAGCCGACACCTGCGCCTGCTGGATGAGGGAGCCGAACCCAACGACTCGATCGCCCGCTCGATCTCGAGCTCGGGCTCGGCCGTGATCTTCGCCGCGGTGATGGTGATCATCGCCCTGCTCTGCCTCTACTTCAGCGGGATCCCGCTGGTCCGGTCGCTGGGCTACACGACGGCGATCGTGGTCGCGACCGCGGTGGTCGCCGCCATCACCCTCCTCCCCGCGATCCTTGGCCTGCTCGGCAGGCGGATCCAGGCCCTCCCCCTCGTGCGCAAGCTCCCAGACGGCACCAAGAGGCAAAGCAAGGGCTGGGACGGGTGGTCCGAGTCGATCAAGAATCACCCGCTGATCTCGTCCGTGGCCGGGATCGCCGTTCTGGTCGGGATCGCGATACCGGCGCTCGACCTGTACCTGGGCGCCCCCGACTATGGCCTGCTGCCGACCGACACGACAGAGCGGCAGGCCTACGACGCCATCACCGAGGGATTCGGCGTCGGCACCAACGGGCCGCTGCTGATCGCGGTCGACGTCTATGGGAAGCCACTCACCTCCAATCCTCAGCAGGTCTCACAGCTGCAGCAGCAGCAGGCTCAGATCCAGCAGGAGGAGTCGGTCAGCGGCCCGACCCCGCAGCTGCAGGCCCAGCAGCAGCAGGTCTCCGAGGAGCTGCAGATCGCCTCGACGCCCGCGGGCGACCAGCGCCTGGTCAATCTGGAGCAGCAAATCTCGAAGCAGAACAACGTCCAATCGGTTTCGCCTGCCCAGACGGACAAGAGCGGGACCGCCGCCGTCTTCTCCACGACCCCGAAGACCTCACCGTCGGACCGGAAGACCCAGGACCTGATCAACCACCTTCGCGACACCACCATCCCGGATTCCACGCAGGGGCAGGGGATGAAGGCGTACGTCGGCGGTACCACGGCCTCCTATATCGATCTCGCCATCAAGATCGGCGACAAGCTGGTGCTCGTGATCGCGATCGTGGTCCTGCTCAGCATCCTCTTCCTGACAATGGCCTTCCGCACCCTGACGATCCCGCTCGTCTCGGCGCTGATCAACCTGCTCGCGGTGGCGGCCTCCTACGGCGTGCTGACCGCCGTATTCGAGAAGGGCTTCGCGTTATCACTGCTCGGGGTGGACCACGAGATGCCGGTGGTGAGCTACGTGCCCCTGATGATGTTCGCGATCCTCTTCGGACTCTCGATGGACTACCAGGTGTTCCTCGTCTCGCGGATCGAGGAGCGCCACGGCGGCGGGGCCGACAACTCCGAGTCGGTCCGGGCCGGCCTGGTCAACGCCGGCAAGCCGATCCTGGCCGCCGCGACGATCATGTTCGCCGTCTTCTTCAGCTTCGTCATCAACGGCAACCCGATCGTCAAGCAGTTCGGCGTCGGCTTGGCCGTGTCCGTCGCTATCGACGCTCTGGTGGTGCTGCTGATCATGCCGGGGCTGCTCGAGCTGATCGGCGAGCGCAACTGGTTCATGCCGCGCTGGCTCGACCGGATCCTGCCCAACCTCCAGGTCGAGGGCGATCCGACGATGAAGGCGGAGACGCCGCCCTCCCAGTAGACGGGCCGCGCGTATCATCCGCCGCCCCGGGCGCGTAGCTCAGCGGGAGAGCGCTCCCCTCACACGGGAGAGGTCGTTGGTTCGATCCCAACCGCGCCCATCTCGCGCTGCTCGCGGGCGTTGACAGCTTATTCAACATACGCCCAACTTGGGCAATCTGTAAATAACGTGTAAGGTCCGGGCATGGAGGTGAGCTCTGCAGCGCGACGGCTGCCGCCCGCCGAGCGGCGCGAGCAGCTGATCGACGCCGCGCTCACGATCGCCGCCCGCAGGGGCTACGAGAACCTCGCCTTCGAGAAGGTCGCCAACCAGGCCGGGGTCACCCGCAACCTCGTCTACCACTACTTCCCGGGCGGACGCCAGGAGCTGCTCGAGGCCGCGGTGCATCGCGCGGGGGAGCTGCTCTCGAGCGACTGGGTCACCGACCCGGACGTCCCCCTGGGCGAGCGGCTCGCGGCGAACCTCAACCGCTTGATGGACCACGCCGCCGAGCCAACGGACGCGTGGCTGCTCTACAGGCAGGGCCGGGGCACGGTCGATCCGGCGCTGCTGGAGATCGCCGCCGTCTACCGGGAGCGGGTGATCGACAACATCTCACTCAACCAGCTCGGCACGTCCAAGCCACCGCCCGTCGTCCGGATCGCGCTCGACGGCTTCCTCGCGTACGTGGAGACCGTGGTCGAGAACGCAATCGAGAACGATCTCCCTCGCGAGCAGGTGATCGAACTCGTGGGCGGGACCTTGATGGCGGCGATGAACGCGGCCGCCGGGGCCAGCGTCGGTGGGCCGAAGCCCCGGTGAGCTCGCCCGTCCGGAAGACGCACAAGGGATAGCCACGGCCGCGAAGCCCCCGAACATCCTGCTGCTGATCACCGACCAGCAGCGATATCCGTGCCACTGGCCCGACTCGCCCGGCTGGCTGCGCGACCTCACACCGAACCAGCACGCGCTCGAGGAGACCGGCCTCAGCTTTCGCCGCGCCTTCACCAACACGTCGATGTGCTCCCCCAGCCGCGCGACGCTGCTGACCGGCCGCTATCCGGCGCAGCACGGCGTCACCCTCACCCACACGCAGGCCGACCTGCGCCCCGATCTCGCGAACTCGCCGGCGGTCCTCCGCGAGATGGTGGGAATGCTGAGGGGGCCGAAGGCGCCGCGCAGGCGCGCCCTGCATGGCTTCGGTCGCGGGCTGGTGCAGGCGGGCCCGAAGTCGGGCGGCGAGCCCGAGCTGCGCCCCGACACCCAGAGCCTCGCCCACCTTCTGCGCGGCCGCGGCTACGAGGTCGCATACAAGGGGAAGTGGCACCTGACCCACCCGAGCGGCGGGCCGATGATCGGGGGCTGGGCGGAATCGGATGCCGACAGGCTCCGTGACGAGTACGGCTTCGCCGACTGGGAGCCTCCCGATGCCGGCGAGAACGCGAAGGCGGAGCACTTCGGCGCAGGCAACGCCGGCCCGCTCGAGCTCGGCTGGGATGAGGTCTACACGCGGCAGGTCGAGAGCTGGCTGGGGCGCCAGGACCTGCCCGAGCCCTTTTGCCTCGTCGTCTCGCTCGTCAACCCGCACGACGTTCTCGGGTTCCCGGCGCAGCACGCTCGCGGTGGATACAAGGAGAGCGGATACCTGGACCTCGGGGTGCAACTCCCGCCGACCGTTGGTGAGTCGCTCCGCGACAAGCCCTCGGTCCACGAGCTGATGAAGATGGGGATGACTGCCTATCTCGGACCGCTGCGCAGCGAGCGGGAGAGGCTCGAGTACGTCAACTTCTATGCCCACCTGCATCGCGTCGTCGACGAGCAGATCGGCAGGGTGATGGGAGCTCTCGGTGATCCCTCGGATCCAGATTCCGTTCGCTCGCGCACGCTGATCTTCCGCTGCGCCGACCACGGCGAGATGGGCCTCTCCCACGGTGGCCTGCGCCAGAAGGCGTTCAACACCTACGAGGAGACGATCCACGTCCCCCTCGTCGTTTCCAACCCGGTCCTGTTCCCGAAGCCGGTTCAGACCGACGCGCTGGCATCCCTGGTCGATGTCCTCCCCACCGTCGCCAGCGTGGCGGGGACTCGACTCGACGGGGGTTCGAAGGGCCGCGACCTGGCGCCCGTCCTCGCCGCGCGGGCGGCGCCGGAACGCGGGCGCCTGAGGCGCACCGCCGTCGACCTCGGGCCGATCGCCGCGCACTCCTCACCCGGCGAGTCGGTCCAGGACGAGATCCACTTCACCTACGACGATCACCAGGCCGCGACGGCTCTGCAGAACGTCTCGGGCCAGCCGAACCGGATCCGCGCGGTCCGGACCGAGGACGCCAAGTTCGCCCTCTACTTCGATCCCTCAGGCAAGAGGTCTCCAGAGTACGAGATGTACGACCTCGTCCGGGATCCGAACGAGAGCCAGAACCTGGTCGACCGCCGAACCGGCGAGGCCCTGAGCGGCTCGGACGCCGCCCTCCGCTCGGAGTTGGGCCAGCGGCTGGACCGTCTCATGGCCGTGAACGGCACAGCGCCGGGCTGATTACCCCGTACGTCCCGCGCCATGGATCGCAGGGTGATCGGACTGCTGGTGGCCGGCGGCATCCTCATCGTCGTGGTCGCCGTGATCCTGATCGGCCGCGGCGGCGGCTCGAGTGACGAGAGCTCCAAGGCCGCGATCACGGTGCCGAACGGCCCCACAGTCGAGCTGCCGAGCGGATCGGCACCCACACGTCTCGTCGTCAAGGACCTGAAGACCGGAAACGGCGCGGAGGCCAAGTCAGGCGATCAGGTCAGCGTCCAGTACATCGGCGTCCTCTATGACAACGGCAGCAAGTTCGACTCCTCGTATGACCATGGCCAGCCGTTCTCGTTCAAGCTCGGCGGCGGACAGGTCATCCCGGGCTGGGATCAGGGAGTGGCCGGGATGAAGGTTGGTGGCCGGCGGGAGTTGATCATCCCGCCCGACCTGGCTTACGGCGCTCAGGGTCAGCCGCCGACGATCCCCGCGAACGCCACGCTGGTGTTCGTGATCGATCTCGTCTCGGTCGGCTAGTACGGTCGCGTTGACCCGCTGTCGGCCTTCTTGGGCACCGGCATGGGTCGACCACTACCGGAGGGAGCGAGATGGATACGAGCCGGATGGGCCAAAGGCAGATGATTGCCGGTGGCGCCGGGTTCCTGCTGTTCGTTTTCCTGTTCCTGCCCTGGTTCGGCGACGTCAGCGGCTGGGAGGGGCAGTCGTCCACGGACATCTACATGTTGATCACCGCCCTGGTGGCGACCGCCACCGCGCTGACCGCGGGGCACGGCCCAAGCCTCCCCGGGGTGACGATGAACGGCGCGACCGCCCTGCTCGGAGGGGTGGCGACGATTCTCCTGATCTGGCTGATCGTCTTCGACTTCCCCGAGGGCGCCAGCCGCGGGATGGGGATCTTCCTCAGTCTGGTGGCCGCGGCGGCAATCGCGTACGGCGGCTACACCGCGGCACGCGACGAGTAGTTGGAGAAACGCGGAGGGCCGGCACCAGGCCGGCCCTCGCGCGCATTCCCCTGCGAATCTGGGTTACGACGTCGGCGGGGTTGTCCCCTGAGCCTTCGCCTTCTGCGAGACGCACTTGCCGAACGCGTTCTTCTTGTTGTGGTTCGTGCCGTAGAAGTCGGTGAACGACTTCCCGCCGTGGCTCGCCGCAAAGCTCGCGTCGGCGCGCTCCGCGCGGCACTGCTGTGCCGCGTTCTGCAGGTTCTCTTCCTGCTGAGCCTCAGTCGCCTGAACCTTGCCGCTCACGCACTTGCCGAACGCGTTGCGGTGGTTGACGTTGGTCCCATAGAAATCGTCGAACGTCATTCCGTTGTGGCTCGCAGCGAAGTTCGGGTCAACCCGCTCGGCCTTGCACTGCTGAGCCGCGTTGTCGACCACGTTCCCCGCTGACTTGTCCTGCTTGCCCTGGCACGTCCGCATCGCGGGCTTGGCGTAGAGGGCCTTGAACGCCTTCGCGCCCATCGCGTGAAGCTGGGCGGTGCACTGCTGGGCCGCCACCTGCCTTGGGTTGGGCGTCGAGTTGCCGTTGTCTGCCAGCGCCGCACCAGTCCCGATCGCGGCGACGCCGATACAACACAGCAAGACGCTGCCGATCCTCTTCATCTCTTTCACGACCTCCTCGGTGTTCCCGTATGAGCTGTTGAGTGCTGATTGCCCGTTTCGTATGGGTCAGCGCCGGGCGGCACCTCAGGGTTACGCCCCGCCTGCGCCTCAACGGACGTTGGACCACGGCTAGCGCAGGGCGATCACGGAGTCCAGGGCGGTATCGGTGCTTCCCAAGCCCCCCAGCAGGTAAGCCTGCCGTCCGAAGGTCGCAGCGGCTCCGTCGAAGACGGCCTGGGGTAGTTGGCCGGCCGGCACCGCGACGTTGCGTGTGGGATCGAAGCGGAGGATCTGGTCGCTCGCATGGTCGTTGACACGGCCGCCGAGCAGGTAAATCGCGCCATCAAGAGTCACCGCCGACGCGTGTGAGACGGGATCGGGCAGATGCCCGGCGACCACGCTGCGTTCGGTGGCTATGTCGTATTCCTGAATCTCGCTGGTGTCGCTTCCGTCCCCGAGCTCGCCTCCGAACGCGTAGATCTTGTCGTCCACTGCCGTCGCCGCCGTGTACCGGACCGGGGTCGGCAGACGGGCGACCCTGGTGAAGGCGCGCCCGCTCGTGGTCTGGAGGACCGATCCCGAGGGCGTCTGGCCGTCGTATCCGCCCAGCACGTACGCCGCGCCCCCGACCGGGACGGCCGAGAGATCGGAGAGGGCAGTGGGCAGGCGACCGACCGGCGTCGCGGTGCCGCCAGGCGTCAGGGACTGGACCTGGTCGAGGGTCGAGGTGTTCCCCCCGCCGAACACCAGGATCTGGTCGGTGATCGTGGCCGCGGCGGCGTCGTGGAGCGGCTGGGTGAGCGAGCCGTCGGTCACGGTCCGCCCGGTGGCGGGATCGAGGCGATACACGGTGTCGGTCGAGCTGCCGCCGCGATCCTCTCCTCCGATCACATGGAGGCCGTCCGTGGCCGCCGCAACCGCCTCACCGTGGAGCGCGACGGGGAGATGGGCGCCGCTCGGAGTCGCTCGCAGCGTTGTGGGAGCGGACGACCCAGAGTTCGCTCGGGACGTTCCGGTCTGGCCGGCGCCATCGCCCGATGACCCGGATGTGACCTTCAAGGCGAGCACAGCCAGCGCCGCGAGGGACCCCAGGAGAATGCCCAGCCGGACCAAGCCTCGGCGGCGCTCGGAACTCATCCAGCTTGGACCTTGATCGGGCCAGGTGAACGGCTCCTAAGTCCAACATGAGTCTTTTCTACTCCCGTTCTTAGATTCGCTTCATCGGGGGCGGGGACCCTCGCTGCGATGAGCCGTGCTGGGCGACGTATGAGCCGCGCCCGGCGACGCGGCCTGGTCCGCCTTGCGGCGCTGCTGGGGTCGGTCGCGGCGCTGCTGGTCTGGTTCTTCGCGACCGGCGGCTCGGGGGGCGGTGGCCGCGACGTGCCCTCACCGACGGCCGGCAGCGCGGCCGCCGGATTCAAGGTCCCGCCGCTGCTCGACCCGCATGACGTCTACGCGGCGGATCGGCCCGGGCGGCTGTCGCCGGTCGTCCGCCGGTTCCCCTCCCGCGTGTACGTGCCGAACAGCGAGAGCAACACGGTGAGCGTGATCAATCCGCACACCTACAAGGTGATCGATGAGTTCCCGGCCGGAACGCTCCCCCAGCACGTCGTCCCCTCCTATGACCTGAAGACCCTCTGGGTGAACAATGACGAGGGGAACACCCTGACGCCGATCAATCCGGCGACCGGTAAGCCGGGACGGCCGGTCCCGGTCACGGATCCGTACAACCTCTACTTCACACCAAATGGGCGCTACGCGATCGTCGTCGAGGAGCGGATGCAGACGCTCGACTTCCGCAATCCGCGGACGATGCGCAGCGACCACACGCTGTCGGTCCCCTGCGACGGGGTGAACCACATGGACTTCTCGGCCGATGGCCGGTATCTGCTCGCAAGCTGCGAGTTCGGCGGGGCCGTGATCAAGGTCGACCTCGCGCGCCAGCGTGTGGTGGGGAGCCTGGCGCTCAGCCCGGGTGCCTCGCCCCAGGACGTCAAGCTCTCGCCCGACGGCAGCGTCTTCTACGTGGCCGATCAGGCTTCGGGCGGCGTCTGGCTGATCGACGCGAAGAGGATGAGGAGGGTCGGGTTCGTCCGAACGGCGCCCGGCGCCCACGGCCTCTACGTCAGCCGCGATTCCAAGTACCTCTATGTCTCGGACCGAACCGCGGGCGAGGTCTCGGTGATCTCATTCGCCACCCGGAAGGTCGTGCACACTTGGCGGATCCCCGGCGGCAGCCCGGACATGGGTGGGGTGTCCGCCGACGGGCGGGTTCTGTGGCTCTCCGGCAGGTACGGCGGAGAGGTCTATGCGATCAGCACCCGGAACGGGCACCTGCTTGCCCGGATACCGGTCGGTAGCGGCCCGCACGGCCTCTGCGTCTATCCCCAGCCCGGTCGGTACTCGCTCGGGCACACAGGCGTGTTTCGCTAGCGGGCCTAAGGCTCAGATCAAGATGACCTTGCCGTTCTTGATGTTGTAGACGGCGGGGACCACCGCGATCTGACCAGCGTCGATCGCCGGCTTGACGATCGGTCCCCGGCCCGCGATGTCGGCCGCCTGGGCGCGAGCGTTTGCGTGAACGCAGTTGGGAAGCGTGCGGTCGGCCGGAGGAATCCCCTGCACCGATGGCACGATCTTGTCGACGAAGTCGCCGATCGCCCCGTACTTGTCGGGTGGATAGCTCGACGTCCCGTTCGCGACGCCGATCGCGGCCTTGACGGCGCCGCAGTCGCTGTGACCGAGCACCATGACCACCTTGACGCCGAGGACCTTGACCGCGTACTCGGTGCTTCCCAGCGTGCCGGAGTCGATGCTGTTGCCGGCGACCTTGGAGACGAAGATGTTGCCGCGCTCGACGTCGAACATCAGCGTGGGCGAGACCCGCGAATCGGCGCAGGTGATGATCGCCGCGAACGGCTTCTGGTCGTGGGCGCGATCCTCACCCACCGGGGAGTAGTCCCGCAGCTGGAGCTTGCCCTTCTGGTAGCGGCGATTTCCCTTGACGAGCAGGTTGAGCGCCTCCACCGGGTTCTTGGGGTGAGGACCGCGCTTCTTGCCGTGCTTCTGAGCCTCCGCGAGGGCTTCCGCCACGGCCGCGGGACCAAGCGTCGCGGCGGCCGCCAGGCCGCCCGCCTTGCCCAGGAAACCCCTGCGGGAATTTCTCGGTTGCGGCATGCCCGTGTATTCAAGCCAGAGGCCCAGACGCGAAAGACTCCCGGCGTGCGTGCGACGGCTGTAACCGCGAAGGCCCTCCGATGACTGAACTCCATGACTTCGCTCGCGCTCGCGATGCCGCGGCCCCTCAACCGGCAAGATGCTGGACGGATGCCCCGGCTTAGAGGCAAGGCGAGCAAGGCCACCACCGACGCGGACGCCGCCCTGGTGGCGCGTCTGCGGGAGGGCGACGAGTCGGCGTTCGCCGAGCTGATCGACAGATACGGCGCGACGATGCTCCGCGTGGCGCAGATGTACGTTCGAGACCGGGCCTCGGCGGAGGAGGTCGTGCAGGAGACCTGGCTCGCGGTCCTCAACGGGATCGACCGCTTCGAGGGTCGCTCCAGCCTGAAGACCTGGCTCTTCCGGATCCTCAGCAACCGGGCCAAGACGAGGGGCGAGCGCGACGGTCGCATGGTGCCGTTCTCGTCGCTCGCCGCGAAGGGGGGCGAGGGCGACGAGTCGTCGGTCGACCCGGACCGCTTCCTCGGCCCGGACTCGTCCACCCCGGGGGCCTGGGCGGCGCCGCCGCGGGCGTGGCCCGAGGACAAGATCCTGGAGCGGGAGACACTCGGCGTGATCAAGATGGCGATCGACGAGCTGCCCGAGGCCCAGCGCGAGGTGATCCGCCTGCGCGACGTCGAGGGGTGGACCCCGATGGAGGTCACCGACGCCCTCGAGATCACCGACGGGAACCAGCGGGTCCTGCTCCATCGGGCACGCTCGAAGGTGCGGGCCACGCTGGAGATGTATCTCGATCCGGACATCGTGGGAGGCGGAGCATGAGCCTGTTCACCCGGGAGATGGCCTGCCAGGAGCTCGTCGAGCTGGTCACCGCCTACTTCGACGGCAGCCTGTCGCGCGCCGATCGGCGCCGCTTCCGCGCCCACATCGGCGGATGCGATCACTGCACCGCCTACGTCGAGCAGATGCGGCTGGTGATCGAGGGCACCGGCCGGCTCACCGAGGACGACATCGATCCGGCCGCGCGCGAGGAGCTCCTCGACGCGTTCCGCGGCTGGAACGAGGGGCGCTAGGCCGGGATCGTCTTGTTGACGTCGGCGACGAAGGACTCCGCCTCGGCCTGGCGGTCCAGAGGGACCCAGATGGCCAGCGCGAGGCGGTCGAAGTCGACCCGCACACGCTCCTCCGCCTTGCCGAACACGCCGAGCGTCTTGCCTTTGTCGTCACGGACGACCTTTCCCGGGCTGAGCTCGCTCACCGGAAACTGATTCTGGACTCCTCCCCAGCGCAGCGCCTGGAGCTGGTTGCCGTCGAGGACCAGCGCACGGTCGTCACAACCTTCGAGCTTTTGCATTCCCAGACCGTATCCGACCCCGCGGTGCTCAAGGTGAGAACCGTTCGGCCCGATACCTGACGCATGAGCGCCGACATCAGGCGAGAGCGCGTTGTGCTCGAGACCGAGCGGTACACGATCGTCGGCAACGTGACCCTGCCGGCCGAGGGCTTCCACAGCCGCCTCTCCGATCTGCTCAATCGCGAGGGCGTTCAGTTCATCCCACTGGTCGACGCGGAGATCAGCGGCCGGGACGGGGAACCTCCGGTACAGCGGGCCTTCATCGCGGTCGCCCGCCAGCACGTGCAGCTCGCCTACGAGGCCCAGGACTAAACGGGTCGCGCTGTCGCGCGCCCTCGCATCTAGTTGACCGAGGGGTCGGGCGGCATCCGCGCAAGCAGCGCGTACTCGCCTCCCTTGCGAGCCAGGACGTCGGCCCAGAGGTCAGCGTCGCCAAAGGGGTCGTCGGGGTGGGCGTCAGCGACGATCCAGGCCTCCTGCTCGAGCTCGCCGTCGAGCTGGCCCGCTCCCCAGCCCGCGTAGCCCGCGAAGACGCGGAGACGCGAAAGCTCCGGCGGATCGTCGAGGTCCACCATCCCCACGGTGCCGACGATCAGCTTGGTCGCCTCATCCGGGTCGTGATGCTCGCCGATCGCGGTGACCGCGTTCGGCTGGACGGGGCCGCCGACGTGGAGGAGGTGACCCTCGCCGATCAGGTCCGCCAGCTCGGGCGAGGCCTCGCCGACCGTCGTCTCCGATGGCCGGTTGAGCACCAGGCCGAAGGCACCCTCGTCGGAGTGCTCGACCATCAGGATCACCGTCCTGTGGAAGTAGTCCTGCATGGTGGGCGAGGCGATCAGCAGCTTGCCGTTGAGGCTCTCGCTCACGCCTCGCACAATAGGCTTCGGTCATGGGGATCAAGTTGTACGGCACGCTGCCATCGCCCCCCGTCGCATTCCGTGCGCCTGATGCTGGAGTCGAAGGGACTCGACTACAAGCCCGTCTGGCTCCTTCCGGGCCTGCATCCGGCGCTGCTGCGGACCCGCGGGTTCAGCGGCGGGACCGTCCCCGCGATCAAGATCGACGGCCGCAAGCTCCAGCAATCCCGGGCGATCTCGCGTGCGCTCGAGGAGGTCAATCCGGAGCCGCCGCTGTTCCCCGCCGATCCCGAGCGGCGCCTCGAGGTCGAGGAGGCCGAGCGCTGGGGAGATCAGGTTCTTCAGGACGTGCCACGGAGGATCGTCCGCTGGCTCTCGGTCCACCGCCCGGAGACACGGGTAATGATCGCCAGCGAGATCGGGGTCCCCTTGCCCAGGTTCGCCGCCTGGATCAACGCGCCCACCGCCCGTCGCATGGCCAACAAGGTGGACAGCGACGCCGAGATCCAGAACGCCATCTCTCAGGTGCCTGAGGTGCTCGACCACGTCGACGAGCTGCTCGCCAAGGGAGTGATCGGCGGCGAGCCGCCGAACGCCGCGGACTTTCAGATCGCCACGTCCGTGCGGGCGCTGCTCACCGTGCAGGACCTGCGTCCCGCCTGGGAGGGCCGCCCGGCGGCCGCGTGGGCGATGCGGCTGGTCCCGGAGTTCGGCAACGACCTTCCGGCCGGTCTGCTCCGCCCGAGATGTTGTGATGCGAGGGCGCGCGTCAGCGCGACCCGTTTGATTCAAGGCGTGAGGACGATCTTCAGCGCCTCGCGGTTGTCGTAGATGCGATAGGCGTCGGGCGCCTCGTCGAGCTTCATGTGGTGGGTGACCAGTGGCGCAGGGTCGAGCTTCCCCGCCGAGATCAGCTCGAGAACCCGGTCGAGGTGCTTGATGACGTTGGCGTGGCCGCTGGTCAGGGTCAGCGCCTTGATCCAGAGGACGCCCATGTGGACCTCGACGCGTTCCGCGTAGACGCCCGTGACCGAGACGGTCCCGGCCTTGCGCGCCAGCCGCAGCGCCAGGTCGAGTGCCTCCGGGTGGCCGACGGCCTCGACGGCGAGCTCCACGCCGCGGCCCTCGGTCAGCTTCTTGACCTCGGCGCGCGGGTCCTGCTCGGTCAGGTGCACCGGCGTCGCGCCGAAGGACTCGGCCATCTTCAGACGGTCCTCCACCGTGTCGATCGCGATCACCTCGGAGGCGCCCGCAGCCTTGGCGGCCTGCACCGCGCACAGTCCCACCGGGCCCATCCCGAGAATCGCCGCGGTCTCGCCCTCGGCGAGAGGGCGGGAGTCGATCGCGTGGAACCCCGTCCCCATCACGTCCCCCGCGAAGAGGGCGACGTCGTCGGAGATGCCCTCCGGGACCTTCCGCAGGGTGAGGTTCGCGTGCGGGACCAGCACCTGCTCCGCCTGCGCACCCTGCAGCGATCCGAGCGTCGCGCCGTGGCCATAGACCCGCGCCTCATCGCACTTGTGGAACTCCTCACGCTGGCAGAAGAAGCACTTCCCGCACGCCGTCCCGTAGGTGCCGAGCACCCGGTCGCCGACCGCGACGCGGGTGACCTCGTCGCCCGCGGCGATCACCTCGCCTACGAACTCATGACCGATGACGAAGCCGGGCTCGATCTGGACGCGCCCGTGGTAGATGTGGAGGTCCGAGCCGCAGATGCCGCTCGCCTCGACTCGGACGATCGCGTCGTCGGACGCGAGCAGCTCGGGCTCGGGGACGTCGTCCACCTGAACCTCGCCTGGGGCCTGGAATGTGACCGCACGCATGTCAAGAGCCTATGAGAGGCTTCGATGAGAGGGTGCGCCGAAGGCGCAACCCGATTAATGAGCGGAGGAGAGGTCAATGGGGATCGACAAATCGCGGCCGGTGTTGATCACGGGCTGTTCGACGGGAATCGGAAGAGCGACGGCTGAGAGGCTCGCCGACGACGGCTGGAACGTGCACGCCACGGCGCGCCGACTGGATGCGATCGAGGAGCTCGGCAAGAAGGGCTGCAAGCTCCAGGAGCTCGACGTCACCGACGAGCGCTCGATGGAGAAGGCCGTGGAGGAGGCGGAGAAGGACGGCCCGATCGGCGCCCTGATCAACAACGCCGGCTACAGCCAGAGCGGAGCGATCGAGACGATCCCGATGGAGAGCGTGCGGAGGCAGTTCGAGACCAACGTCTTCGGCCTGATGCGGATGTGCCAGCTCGTGCTGCCGGGCATGCGCGGCGCCGGCTCGGGCACGGATCGTCAACCTGAGCTCGATGGGCGGCAAGCTCACCTTCCCGGGCGGCGGCGTCTACCACGCCACAAAGCACGCCGTCGAGGCCCTCTCCGATGCCCTTCGCTTCGAGGTCCAAGGGTTCGGGATCGAGGTGGTCGATCATCGAGCCGGGCCTGATCGTCACCGAGTTCGGCGAGACCGCGAGCGCCAGCATCGGCGCTGTCAGCGAGCACGGCCCCTACGCCAAGTTCAACGCGGACGTCGGCCGAGTGACCGCGGACGCGTACACCGGCCCGATGGCGAGGCTCGGCGCCGGGCCCGAGGCCGTCGCGGGAAAGATCTCGAAGGCACTGACGGCCCGGCAACCCAGCACCCGCTACAAGGTCACGCCGTCTGCCAGGGTGGTCATGGGCATGCGCCGCGCGATGACGGACCGCATGTGGGACCGGTTCGTGCGATCGCAATACCCGCCCCCCAAACCGGAAGCTTGACGTAGCGGGTTTGAGAATCGCCTGATCCGCAAATGATTCGGGGCATGGGAACCGATCCCACGCTCGAAGGACCCGTGATCCGGCATCGAGGCCGGGCGATGATCGAGCTGCGACGCCGCGAGTTGCGCCGGGAACGTCTGGCGTACGGCAAGCAGATTCAGTGGGAGGCCGTCTTCTTCGGCTTGCTGGCCGCCATCGGCCTCGCCGCATCCCTGGCGGCGATGGTGCTCGGCGGCCTGGTCGCTGCCGGGG
Organism: uncultured Solirubrobacterales bacterium; assembly: GCA_963763985.1. Taxonomy (GTDB): domain Bacteria; phylum Actinomycetota; class Thermoleophilia; order Solirubrobacterales; family 70-9; genus DASUPK01. Next base: position 154,120 of record CAVXQO010000008.1, read on the forward strand.
TGACCAGCTTCAGCGACGACGCCGCCAGCCTGGTCGACCACATGATGACCGCAGGCGGCGCGATTCCCGTCGCCGTCCTCGCCCTCAGCTATCTCACCGGTGGCTACGTGGCGGCCCGCATGGCCCGTTTCGACGGCTGGCGCCAGGGACTCGGAATCTGGCTGCTCAGCCTGCTGATGGCTCTGGCAGTCGCGATCACGGCGTGGATCGCGGGCGGAGAGCTAGACCCCACCAAGTCCATTTCCCTGCCGAGCAATCCGATCGATGAAGGTCCGCTGGGCCAGAGCGGCTGGGCGATTCTGGCGGTGGCCCTCGTCATCCCGCTGGTCTTTGCGATCGTCGGCGCAGTCCTCGGTGAGCGCTTCCATCGAGCCGTGGACAGGGCCGGATTCGAGGCGGCCGAAGTCGCCGCAGATGACGAAACGCTCGCTGCCCCCGACGAGGAGCCGGAGGCTGAGGCGGAGGTGGAACCGGAGGCCGAAACCGTGGTGGATCCCGAGCCCGAGCTCGACGCGGCCACCGAGGAGGATCAGCCGTACGGGCCGCGCCGAGACAGGCAGGATGCACCGGCCTCGGCCGCGAGCCCCAGCGCCGACTCCACGTCCTCACCCGCGGCCAGCCCGTAGGTCAGAGCCGCCGCGAAGGAGTCGCCGCAGCCATAGCTGTCGGCGATCGGGCCCGGCAGCGGCGCCGCGGCCCAGGTGCCCCTCCGGCCCTCGAGCGTCTCGTAGCGGCCGCCCTCGGAGCCGCGGGTCGCCACCAGCAGCGCGGGCCGCGGCTCCAGCTCCCGAGCAAAGGCGGACTCCAGCTCGTCCTCGTCGGAGTAGACCAGGGCGTCCAACACGATCCCGGCCTGCGTCAGCACCTTCCCGGCCCGCGGTGAGGCCACCAGCACCCTCGCCGCCCGTGCTGCTCGCAGCGCCGCGTCGTCGGCGGCCGTCACGTACACCCCGTCGGCGCCGCCGAGGGCGCTCCAGTCGAGCGGGTCGTCCCCGTGGGGCTCCAAGCGCTCACCGATCGTGGTGATCGTCCTCTCGCCGTGCGTATCGAGGAAGGTGAAGGCACGGCGCGTGGGGCCCTTCCGGCTCGCGGCCTCGACCTCGACGCCGAGGTCTCCGAGCCGCCGGCGCGAGCGCTCCGCGAGCTCGTCGTCACCGAGGGCCGTCAGCAACGTCGCGCCGCCCGCCATTCGTGCGAGCTGCACAGCCGCCACAGCCCCTCCCCCGGCCGGCTCCTCGAAGCTGTCCGAGGCGTGAACGATCTCGCCTGCGACGGGGACGTGATCCCCGCGTGCGAACTCCACCCACTCGACGTGTCCGACGACCGCGACTCTCATGTCCGGGATTCTCGTCGCTGGGCGATCAGCGGAGGGGGTGGGATTCGAACCCACGAGGGACCCGAAGGCCCCTAACGGTTTTCGAGACCGCCCCGTTCAACCACTCCGGCACCCCTCCGAGGCACGGAAAAGGCTATCGGCGCAGGGTGTGTAGCAGTCTGCGAACCAGGCTCGTCCTCAGGTGGGGGTTTCGGAAATCACGTCTTGCGGTAGGCCGGGTGGAGCGAACAAGGAAGTTCCGAAGGGGGCCAGATACGGAAATCGGAAGGGAGGGCAACCCCTTGTCCATCGTCACCATCCTCATCATCATCATCCTGGTACTGGTCGTGCTGTACCTGCTCCGGCGGGTCTTCTAAACGCGGCGCTGAGACCCAGCCTCGTAAGGCTCCAGTCCTCAGATCGCTACCCGCGCCCTGGGCGAATCTGGTTCGCTGATCCGGCACTCGCCAGTCCCGGCAGCGAACCGTTCGTCCTCGGCCGGGTCAATGCAGAGATGGCGGATCCCGCCGCGCTACTCGCCGACGGGCAGTTTGCCGTCGAGCACGTAGCGCAGCACACCCACGACCTGCTCGGGCGTCTCCGCCGTCGCCATCGCGGCGCGGTCGATCTCCTTCAGCGCGTGCGTGGTCTCGGGGTCGTGCAGGGTGACGATCGGCTTGCCGAGCGCGGCCGCGAAGCCGGCATCGAACGCCGCATTCCACTGCTTGTACTTGTCGCCGAAGCGGACCACGACCACGTCGGCCTGCCGGATCAGGGTCTGGGTGCGGATCGCGTTGACGCCCGCTCCCTTGTGGTCTTTCCAGAAGCCCTCCGATTCGTCGCCGAGGATCGCGACGCCGACGTCGTCGGAGGCGCCGTGGTCGGTGACGGGCGAGCTGAAGGTGACGTCGAGACCGGTCTCCCGGGCTCCCTCGGCGATCCGCTCGCGCCAGTCGGAGTGGATCTCGCCCGCCAGGTAGACGTTCCATGCCATGCGCCGATCTTATTGACCCCTGGTCGGCTTCTAGACTTCGGCAACCCCGGAGAGGTGTCCGAGTGGCTTAAGGAGCTCGCTTGGAAAGCGAGTGGGCGGGTTAAACCGCCTCGTGGGTTCGAATCCCACCCTCTCCGCTCCGGTGATCCAAACCAGGTCGCCGTCGATTGGCCCGCCACGAGCGGTGGGCGGTTCAGCTAGGCGGCGCCGTCGGCACGGGGGCATTGCCGCTTCGCTCGCCCTCCGCCCACGGGAAACCACTCGGGGTGGCGCGGAAGTCGGCGAGGAGGTGGATCGCGACCGCGTCGAGCAGAGCAGCGCGCCCCCGAGCACGGCCAGGTCGGCCGAGCCGTGGTTGAGCGCGGCGCCGGCTCCGATCATGAGGATCCCGAAACAGACGATCGCAACGGCGATGCCGCGGTGGAAGCGGCCGACCTCGGAATGTGGCCACGGATCGAGCGCGCGCGTCAGCTCGCGGCCGGTGTCCGAGTCGGTGCAGTCGCCCTTCCGCGGGCACGCGTTGCAGACGTGCGCGCGAGCGCGGTAGCGGGCCAGCCGCTGCTGCATGTCGGTCTCGATCCGGTGGAGCCGCTCGCCCTCCGGGCACTCCCACGCATCCAGATGCCCGTCGAAGGTGAAGCCCGCGGTGCGGTAGAGCTCGGAGCGCCGGTGCGAGTGCCGCGCAAGCAAGTCCAGGCCGAGGGCGACCACGGCGAGGAAGAGCGCCGTAGCCGGCGGCCAGCAGGCTCTCGACGCGACGCCGCTCATCTCGCCCCCACCGGTTCCTTGGGCTCTGTGACCTCGGTGAACAGGATCTCCTCGGGCTCCTCGATCACCTCTTGCTTGACGGTGTAGCGGACGCCGAGATAGGTCAGGTAGAGCAACGGCAGGACCCCGACGACGATGAAGTAGAGGTCGCCGGGCAGCCTCAACCACTCAATGACCGTGTTTGTGTTTGTAGTGAGGTAGTCGAGCGAGCGGGCCTCGAAGTAGCCGTTGTTGACCGACTCGTAGATCTGGCGGATGCCGAGCGGGAAGAGCGTCGCGAACGCCATCCACGCGAGCCCGATGTTGAGCCCCCAGAAGCTCATCTTGGCCGCGCGCTCCTTCCAGCGGTCGGCCGGGATCAGGTAGCGCAGGCAGAACATCGCCAGTCCCACAGCCAGCATCCCGTAGACGCCCATCATCGCCGTGTGCCCGTGGTTGGCGGTGAGCGCCGTGCCGATCTCGTAGTAGGAGACGATCGGCAGGTTGATCAGGAAGCCGAAGATGCCGGCGCCGAGGAAGTTCCAGAAACCGACCGCCACCAGGAACATGACGGCCCAGCGATGCGGGAAGGGGGTCGCCGACTTCGACTCCTGGCGGGCCCCGAGCTGCAGGAAGCTCCAGGCCTCGACGGTGAGGAAGGTCAGCGGCATCACCTCGAGCGCCGAGAAGAAGGCGCCGAGCGCCATGTTCTCCGCCGGCGCGCCGGAGAAGTACAGGTGGTGCATCGTCCCGATAACCCCGCCGACCGAGTACAGGATGATGTCCAGCAGGACGACCGTCAGGGCAACCCGCTCCCGCACCACCCCGAGCAGCACGAAGATGTAGGCGACCATCGTCGTGGTGAAGAGCTCGAGGAAGTCCTCCACCCACAGGTGGACGACCCAGAAGCGCCAGTAGTCGGTGATCGTGAAGTTCTGGCCGGCGTTGACCAGCAGGCCGACCGCGTAGAAGGCCGGGATCGCGAGCGCGGCCAGGAAGAAGAGCCACGGCATGTTGCCGACGCGCTCCTTGGTCAGGCGGCCCTTCAGCCCGCGGTAGAGGATCACGATCCAGACGATCAGGCCGACGATCAGGAGGACCTGCCAGAACCGCCCGAGGTCGAGGTACTCGAAGCCCTGGTCGCCGAAGATCGTGCCTGAGAACCAATTGTGGATGTCGGCGAACTCGCCGATCAGGCTGCCGAATACGACGACGGCCAGCGCGCCGAGCAGGAAGAAGGCGAGCTTGCTCTGCCCCTTCGGCTCGCGACCGGCGATCATCGGCGCGAGGAAGATCCCGGCCGCGACGAACGAGGTGGAGACGAAGAAGATCGCCAGCTGGACGTGCCAGGTGCGGACGAGGTTGTACGGGAACACATTGGCGACGTCGATCCCGAAGAAGCCGCCGAGGTCGGCGCGGTAGTGCTGGGACATTCCCCCGACCAGGGTCTGGAGCAAGAAGAGCGCGGCCATCACGAAGAAGAACCAGGCGGTCGCCCGCTGGCCGGGGGTGAGCGCGACGTCGCCGGGCGCTCGGAAGCTGAGGGTCGCCTGGTCGCGGCCCTGCCAGCCCAGCCGCCAGCGCCCGAAGGCCGCAAAGAGGATCCCGATGCCGCCGAGCAGCGCGATCAGCGAGATCACCGACCAGACGATGACGTTGGCGCTCGGCGCATTGCCGACCTGCTCCTCCGGCGGCCAGTTGTTGGTGTAGGAGTAGTTGTGGCCGGGACGCCTGGTCGACGCGGCCCAGGCCGACCATGCGAAGAAAGCGGTCAGCTGATGGATCTCCTGCGGGCCGTTGACCGGGTTCGGGCGGAGCCCGTACTTGGTCGTGTCGCTGTCCAGGAAGTCCGAGTAGTGGTGCTCCAGCTGGGCGAAGGCGCTCGCCTGCTGGGCCGAGTAGGGCAGCGTCTTGCGTGTCCGAGTCGTAGCGGTTGGTCTGGAACTGGTCGATCGTCTCCTGGCGGGCGGAATCGGAGCCGGTTCCGCCCAGCTCGTCGCGCACGATCGAGGACGCGCGATGCAGGTAGTCGTCGGTGAAGTCCGGCCCCAGGTACGCGCCATGGCCGAAGATCGACCCGTACTCCATCAGCCCGTGATGCAGGAACACCTTCTGCCCGGCGCTGATGTCGTCGCCGGTGAAGACCACGCGGCCGTCCGGGGCAACCACCCGATCGGGGATGGGCGGGTCGGACTTGTAGGTCCGATACGCGAGCAGGACCAGGACGAAGAAGCCAACCAGGATGACCAGCGCCGCTATCTGCAGCCAGGTCCTGGAGACGAGCAGCTCTCGTTTCCCGGTCGGCTGGTCGCCGGCCGGCATGCCGACGCCGGCTGTCTCTCTACCTCTCCTCAACGCAGTCGATCTGGACGATGGATCGAACTGTTCGCGATCCTATTCCCCTCTGCCGAGCGATCAAGGGCTCAGGCTCTCCCATAGGGTTCAGCGCGCAATGGCGGAGGTAGAGACGGTGACCGGGACGGTCGACGCGCAGGAGCTCGGCACGACGCTGATCCACGAGCACCTGCGCAATCAGGACGAGGCCGTCCACAACCAGTGGCCGAGCGCCGGAGCGACCACGGAGGAACCACCGCATGCGGTCGCGCCGGGCGAGGACTTCGACATCGCGGTCCGCGAGGCGAAGGCCGCGGTCGAGCTGGGCATCAAGACGATCGGCGAGCCCACCGCGATGTTCCTGGGGCGCGACGTCAACTTTCTGCGGCGCGTCTCCGAGGAGACCGGGCTTCAGATCGTTCCCTGTACGGGGATCTACACCTACGACCACCTGCCGCAGTTCTTCCTGAACCGCGATCCGGATCAGATCGCCGAGTTCTTCATCTCCGACATCGAGCAGGGAATCCAGGGGACCGACATCAAGGCCGCGTTCATCAAGTGCGCCGCCGACGAGCCGGGCGTGAACGAGAACATCGAGAAGATCCACCGCGCGGCCGCCAGGGCGAGCGTCAAGACGGGGGCGCCGATCATGGCCCACTCCCGGCCGGCCAGCAACACCGGCCCGCGCCAGGTGGAGATCTTCGAGGAGGAGGGCGTGGACCTCTCCAAGGTCCAGATGGCCCATTGCGGCGACACCGACGACCTCGACTACATCGAGGGCCTGATCGAGAAGGGCGTCTGGATCGGCCTTGACCGCTACGGGCTCGAGCTCTTCCTCCCGTATGAGCGGCGGCAGGCGACCGCCAAGGCCCTGCTCGAGCGCGGCTACGCCGACCGCATCTTCCTCTCGGCCGACTCCGTCGCGACGACGGATTGGTTCCCGGTGAACGTAATCGAGCAGCTGATTGCCGCCGGCGCCGCCAAGGATTGGACCATTCGGATCGTGCCCGAGCGCGTCCTGCCCGAGCTGCGCGAGTCGGGCATGACCGAGGAGCAGGAGCGGACGATGATGGTCGACAACGCCGTGGCCTGGCTCACGGCCTAGCGCCGCTCTGCGAAGAACGCCTCCAGCAGAGCGGCGGACTTCTCCGCCAGCAGGCCGCTCTCAACCGACGGCCGGTGGTTGACGACCGGCTCGGCGAACAGGTCGATCACGCCGCCGACGGCTCCGCCCTTTGGATCCGGGGCGCCGTAGATCAGGCGCGGCACCCGCGCCAGCGTGATTGCTCCGGCGCACATCGGGCACGGCTCGAGAGTGACGTAGATCGAGGTCTCGAGCAGGCGCCAGCCACCCAGCCGCTCCGAGGCGGCACGCAACGCGAGGACCTCGGCGTGGGCGGTCGGGTCTCCGCGCAGCTCGCGCTCGTTGCCCGCCTCGCCGAGGACCTCGTCACCGCGCGCCACGACGGCGCCGATCGGGACGTCCCCGTGCGTCGCCGCCTTGCTCGCTAGCTGCAGGGCGGTTTGCATGTGTCGCTGGTCGACGTCGCTGAACTCCGGCGGGGCCATCGCTTCGGCAGTATGGAGGCGGGGCCAGGCCCGCGCTACCAGGAACTTTTCGCGCCAGGGAGTGTTCACGCAGGGGCACTGGGGAACATGCGAAAGCTGATCGCCACAATCACGCTCGTCCTGACCGCGGCCCTTGTTTCGGCCGCGGGCGCCGGTGCTGCCGAGGCGCCACGCCACAACGGCTTCGTCCCCAGGGAGCTCCTCGTCCGCTTCGATGGAGGAGGCGAGCACCTGGTCAAGCTGCCTGAGGGCGTCGACCTCTCCACCGCGGAGCAGGCCCTCGACGCCAACCCCGCCGTCGACTACGCGCTGCCCAACTACGTCGCGCACGCCTCGGGGATCCCGAACGATCCGGGTCCGGCCGGCGTCCCCGGCGGATGGCAGCGGACGCAGTGGAACTTCCTGCCCTGCGGGTCTCTCTGCGGAGAGACGGCGAGCCAATACCAGGCGAAGGGCGGCCTCAACGCTCCCGAGGCGTGGGACATCCTCAAGCAGGACGGCGCCGCCGGGGGCCGCGGCGCGCGGGTGGCGGTCCTCGACACGGGGGTCGCCTACATGACCAAGAAGCCTCGATTTCGCAGGAGCCCCGACTTCTCGCGCGGCCAGTTCCTTCCCGGCTACGACTTCGTCGACAAGGATCGCGAGCCGCTCGACGAGGACGGGCACGGTACCCACGTGGCGGGGACGATCGGCGAGCGCACGGGGAACAACGTCGCGCTGACCGGCCTGGCGTCGAGGGCGAAGATCATCCCCGTGCGAGTGCTCGACTCCGAGGGCTTCGGCACCGCCCGCGACATCGCCAGGGGAATCCGCTACGCCGCCAACCACAAGGCGCAGGTGATCAACATGAGCTTCGAGTTCTCGCTCGGGGTCAACAGCTGCGCGAAGATCAAGGGGATTTGCTCGGCGGTCAAGTACGCGTTCAAGAAGGGTGCGCTGGTCGTCGCTGCGGCGGGAAACGAGAACGGCGAGCCCGTCGCGTATCCGGCGGGCTCACCGCATGTGATCGGCGTGGGCCGGACCACCAAGGACGCCTGCCTGGCGAGCGATTCGCGGACGGGTGCCGGGCTCGATCTGGTGGCGCCGGGCGGCGGCTATCCGCTCCTCAGCAGCTGCGGCACCGACGACTCTCTCTTCACCCGCGGGGTGCCGATCTTCCAGCTCACCTTCGAGGGCCCGGGGTTCACCAACTTCGGCTATCCGGGCGGGTACGAGGGCACCTCGATGGCCGCCGCGCACGTCTCGGGGGTCGCCGCGATGGTGATCGCGAGCCGCGTGGTCGGCAGCTCGCCCACGGCGGTCGAATGCCAGCTCGAGGGCAGCGCCCGGCGCACGGAAGCGCAGCTCGGCCAGCCCTACGACCCGCGCCTGTTCGGCGCGGGCCTGATCGACGCCGCGGCGGCGGTCAGGGCCAAGGCGCCGGGCTGCTAGCGGCCACCAGGCCGCTCCACCTCGGAGCGAAGGGGGAAGCCCTTAGCGACTTATGTGGGGCGGCCGCCTGTGGCTGCGATCTGATGGCGAAGCCGTCCTGGCTCGGCCTATGTGGTCTTCACGATCCAGACGTCGCAGGGCGCGTGGTGCGAGATCTTGTTCGGCACGCTGCCCAGCAGGAAGCGCCTCGCCCCGGTCATGCCCTTGTTGCCGACCATGACCAGATCGGCGTCGTTCTCCTCGGCAACGTCGAGGATCGCGTCGGCGGGCTCGCCCTCGCGCGGGTGCGTCACCACGTCGACCTTCGCCTTCTTCGCCACGGCGGCAGCCTGGTCGAGGACCATCTGCACGTCCTCACGCGGATTGACGGTGTGGGAGACGTCCCCCGCGATGCCCTCCCCCTCTTCCCTGAGGCGGGATTGCGGCACGGGCTCGTAGGCGCTGACGATCTCGAGCTTCGCCTTCGAGAGCTTCGCCAGCTCGACGGCCGTCCGAACCGCCTCGGTGGCGGTCTCCGAGCCATCGGTTCCAACCACTATGCGGTCGAACATCACCCCTCCTCGCCAGCGATTAACGTCATCAACTGCGCGCCGATACTACCCGGCGCGGCCCGACCGGCGCAGCATTCCCCGCTCAGGTCAGCTTGACGATGGCGATCACCATCGAGGCCAGAAGGCAGACCACGATGATCACGATGCAGATTGCCCAGAGGCGGGGCACCGGGCGATCCTAGTCAGGCTCGATGGGCTGGGGCTGTGGCACGACCACGCCACGCAGGACGCCCACGGGTGTGTCCGGCGCCACTGCGTACCAATCGACGTAGCGCCCGCAGGCCTGACGGAGCGGGATCGTCTCGCGCGCGGGGTCCGAGCGCGTGGCGGCCAGGCCACTCAGGTAGGCCTTGCTCTCGGTGCGGAGCAGCCGGCCGATCAGCGGCGGGTCGCCGACGTCGACGTTCACGACCACGGTTCCCGCCCGCTTGACGTCCAGCGAGCCGACGGGGTAGTACGGCGATGGCCCGCGGAAGAGCAGATTGGTCCGCAGGTCGGTACCGAAGGGCGAGGCGAGCCCGGGCCCGGCCGCTGTCAGGTGGAGCGGCTGCGTGCTGGCGTACTGGATCGACAGGTCCCATCGGCCGGGGGTCAGGTAGAGGCGCATGTGGGCCGGCTTGGTCTGTGTCAGCGCCGGGCTCGGGTTCCAGACCTTGCCGATCACCGGCTGAACGGTGAACACGGTCGCGGTCCCGTCGACCCTGGTGATCGGCGCCTGCTTCGGGTCGTCGCAATTGAGCGGAGCGCCGGGATTGAGCGGCTCGTAGAGGGTGCGCCGCTGCCCGATCGGGTGGTCCCGGTGCCAGAGGATGAAGTCGCCCGTCCGCAGACGCGGAACGAACCCCGGCGGGGCCTGGCTCTGCATCGCCGCGCTGGTGGTGACCACCCAGTTGAAGTGGTTCATGACGAACGGCGGGACGTTGTCCCAGTCGAATTTCGCGTTGAGGTCCGTGGCGCGATAGAGCGGGTGGACCTCCTCCACGTCGTAGTGGTTCGTGATCGGTGCGTAGACCTCCGAGCCGATCAGCTCCCAGGAGACGAAGTTGTCCCGGCCCAGGAAGAGCACGTTCTGCCCGTCGACGATCGGCCGCATCCGCAGCATTTCCTGGAGGTGGTAGTCCGGCCCCACGGCGGACTGGCGCAGAGGCAGGAGCGTCGAGAAGGCCGCCGCCGCGGCGAACGCGACCGTCAGCAGCGGCACCGCCCAGCCGGCTACCGGGCGGACCAGGTGCGGCGGCCACCAGCCGGCTTCCTCGGGAACGTCCTGTTCCTCGCCCGGTAGCGAGTCGGCCGAGAGCAGGCCCCGCAGGGCGACCACCATGACCAGGGGCGCGGCGATCGCCAGCGCCTTGGCCTGTGTGTACGGGGTGCCGAGCGCCAGCGAGGCGAGGTAGAGCAGCGTCCCCGCCAGCAGGGCTGAGGGCAGCGCGGACTCGCGGCGGGACAGCGCCCGGCCCAACCCCCATGCGAAAGCCGCGAGCGCGAGCAGCGCCCCCAGGTAGAAGGCGATCTCGGGCGTGGTCGAGTTCGCCGGAGTGATCCGGAACTCGCCCGATGGCCAGACCCCGAACGCCTCCAGCGGATTGAGCGGCTGGCGGAGGTTGCCGAACCCGACCGTCGGGCCCGTGCCCGACGGATTGAACGCCTTGAAGCTCGAGAAGCTGGCCAGACGGAAGACCTCCGGCAGGGCGGCGACGATCGGGATTCCGATGCCGAGCGCCAGTGCCGATCTGGAACCGCGGAGGCGCTCCCCCAGGCGAAGACCGGCGATCAGGCCGCGTGCTGCATCCCGCTCGCGAAGGGCGATGACGAGCATCCAGAGGATGGCGGCGCCGACCAGCCAGGCGACGCCGGGGAAGCTGTAGTTGTAGATCGTGCCGGCGGCGATCACCCCGAGCGGGATCGCAGCCTTGGCCGATCCCCCGGCGCCGGACCAGACGCCGCGCAGGGCCGGCAGCGCCAGAACGAATCCGAGCAGCGCAAGGGCCAGCAGCGGCTCCTTGAACGCGCCCTGGGCGAGATAGGCCGCCGCCAGATACGGGCTGGCGGCGAGGACTGCGGCGGGCACGCGCAGCCAGCCTCGAACGCCCGACAGCACCCCGTACGCGGTCAGCGCCAGGAGCACGGCGATGGCCCCGGTCAGTCCCGCGAATCCCTCGATCAGGCTGGCCCCGCTCACCTTCGTCGTCGCCGCGACGATCGCGTGTGGGCCGAGCGGGTAACCGTCCTTGATCAGGTCGGGGGTCGGTCCGGCATGCGAGCTGATCCACTCGGTGAAGAGCAGATGGGAGGCCATGTCGTCGTTGACGAGGCCCTGGCCCAGGATCCCGACGCGGCCGCTGGCGGCGAACGGGATCGCCACCACGAGGGCGGCCCCGACGACAGCGATCGATCGCGCCGATCCGCACCGCGCCGGCCGGCGCCCGGGTGCGCCCGAATACCACGATGCAGCCGAGCAGCGCCACGCCCACCGCCACCGCGGCGGTGACGGCGTGGCCAGGCAGCTTGATCGCGATCCCGCAGATCACCAGCAGCGCCGAGATCCCGGTGGCCGGGCCTGCGGCGGAATGCCGCGGCAGGCCGGCGATCGACATGATCGCCGCGCCGAGCAGGAGCGAGGCGACGACGATCAGCGCGCCCGCCAATAAGGCCGAAAACATCGCGGAAGCGTAGAGTGCCGCCTGCGATCAGAGGCCGGGGACGTGCCGCACCGCGAACCCGCTCGGATATGCGTCGAAGGGATGCCAGCGCGGGCCCGAGCCTCTCGCGTCGCCCACGGTGTCCCAGCGCAGCCCCGCGATCACCGCGTAGACGTGGCTGGGGCTCGCGTAGATGGTCAGCCATTGCCCCCGTCCCGGCGCCCCGTATCCCATGAACTGACCGGATGTCAACGGGGTCTGGAGCAGCCCAGCTCCCGCGAGCGCGTAGCTGACTGCGCCGGAGCAGTCATAGCCCTTCGATTGAAATGAGCCGTGGCCCCCGCCAAGCCGATAGGGCTGGCCGACGATCAGGTTGGCGGCGCTGATCATCGCCCGGATCGGGTCGGGCGCGGATGGAGGGGCGAGCGCGGTCCGGTTGAGCAGGATCGCGGAGTCGACACCCCCGACCGGATGGGTTGCCGTGTAGACGCGCTTTCGCTCGCCGGGGGGCGGCGGGGTGTAGGAGCCATTGGTGCCTGCGGACGCGGCGGGCAAGCCCGTCACCGGGTCGACCGGGGCCGGCGCCGGTTGGGCGGGTGACTTCTCCTTCCGGGCTGGGGCGTGGTGAGGCGCTCCCGGGTCGTAGCTGGGGTTCCCCTCCCAGGGCGGCGGAGCCAGCTTCGCGTCCGCGAGCTCGCTGGGAGCGGGATCCGAGCCGCCGGAGGCGAGCTTCGGGCCGGCGACCACGATCGCCGCCGCGACCGCGATCGCCGCAGCCACCAGCACAACGAGAGTTTTCCTGCGAGGCATGCTCAACCGAACCCCAGCCGGTAGAGGCTAACCACGCCGCGCTCTCGTCGCTCCACCTTCCACCGGCGCTCGGCCTGCTCCAGGAAGGCCTCCGCCGCGGGCCGGCCGGGATCCGCGATCCAGGCCACCGGGGCGAGGCGCGGCAGCAGGTTCAACAGCAGGGTCGCGCTGGGCCGCTCGTAGAGGACGTCGGTGGCGAGCACCAGGTCGAACGGCCCCCGGGCGACGAGCTCTTCCGCATCCGCCCACTTGACCTGGGCGGTCTCGACGAACACGTAGTTGGCGCGCGCGTTGCAGGCGACCAGCTCGAGCGCCTCGGGGTCTCCGTCCGTCGCCAGCGCGATCGCCCCGGCGCGTGCCGCTGCAATGCTGGGAACCGCGAGGCCACAGCCGAGCTCGACTACACGCAGGCCGCGCATCTCCTCGCCCTCGAGCTCGCGTCCCAGGGCCACTCCGCTGCGCCAGAGAACCGACCAGTAGGGGGCGAGCGGCGCCCATTCGACCTGGTGGTCATCGGGGATCTCGGCGGCCTCGGCCGGCTGGAGCAATCGAAGCTCGCCCCTCGGCATTTCGATCGCGTGGTTGACGTATTCGTCTCGCACCGACCGAATCTATGGGCTGGCCCTAGGAAGCGGAGGCTGGGGAGGCCGCGTCCGACTCCGCCCACTCGGCCCGGAAGACGCGATGGCTGCCGGCGAGGCCCTTGAGCTCGAGCTCCCGGCCGTCGTCGAAGCGCAGGCCGTTGCCGTTTCCCCTCGATGCCGCCTCCCGCAGCTCCTCGGAGACGAGGATCTCGCCCCCCACCGCCTGGGCGGCGATCCGCGCCGCGAGGATCACGTTCTTGCCGAAGTAGTCGCCCTCCTCCGAGATCACCTCGCCGGTGTGGAGGCCCATTCGGACACGGAGCGACTCTCCACTCCCATCCCGCTCGCGCTCCGCGAAGGCGCGCTGAACCTCGATCGCGCAGGTGAGCGCCTCGCAGGGATCCGGGAAGGCGAGCATGAAGCCGTCGCCCTGGCTCTTCACCTCGTAGCCCTCGTGGCGCGAGATCTGCTCCCGGAAGATCGCGTTGTGCTCGCGCAAGACTCCCAGCCACTGCTCGTCGCCCAGCTTCTCGGTCAGGACGGTCGAGTCCTCGATGTCGCTGAACAGGATCGCGACCGTGCCGTCGGGGGCGGCGTGGGCGCGCATGTCGGGACGCTCCTCCTCCAGCGCCGAGACCATGTCATCGATCGAGGTCGTCACGTCGACGCCGGTCAAGCCCTGTGCGTCCAGTCGGGCTCGGAGGGCTCGATCGACGATCCACCGGGCGCCCATCTCCCGCGCCGTGCCCAGCACCTCCGAGAGCAGCTTGAGCGCGAACTCGCGATCGCCATCCCCCTCCCGGGCCAGCAGCAGCTCGGCGAGCGCCAGCCCGCAGAGCGCCATCCCGGGCCGGTCGTCCATCCCGGTCGCGACCTCGACCGAGTTCGCAAGGTGCCGCTCCGCGTCGTCCAGGCGACCCAGGACCTGGGCGAGCAGCCCGAGGACGCGGTCGACCGGGCCGTTGCAACCCACCGCCCTGGCCACGACGATCACGAGGCCCTCGTAGGGGAGCAGCTCGTCGTAGGCGCGCTCGGCGCGGTCGACGTCGCCGACGAGGGCGATGGCCTCTCCGATCAGGCTCATCCCGGCCACCCAGTTGACGTCCCTGGGAATCGCCGAGAAATCGTCGCCGGCGAAGCGCTCAAGCTCCCGGCGCGCCAGTTCGAAGTCGCCCGAGCGTGCGGCGAGCGTGATCAAGCCGCCGCGCCAGGCCGGGATCCCGGGGAATCGCTCCGCGAGGTCCCGAACAGCCGGGAGAAGCTCACCGGCGCGGCCCTGCATGCTGCGGATCTGTGTCATCTGGATCCCGTAGAACTGCTCCGCGACCGGCTGCTCAGCACGCTGGCCCGCGTGCCTCGCATCGGTGGCCAGGCGCTCCGCCCCATCGATGTCGCCGTCGAGCAGGGTCCGCATGCCGCGCAACGCGATCGTCAGCCAGCTGTGCTCGGGCATGCGCAGCGCCTCGGCCAGCCGGGCGTAGGTGGCCAGCTCGCGATCGACCGCCTCCATGTCGGCGAGCTCGAGGAACTGCCAGAGCCGGTAGCCGTGCGCTCGCAGGACCGCCTCTCGGTTGCCCGTCGCCCTCCCGAGCTCGAGCATCTCGTCCGCCAGCCGCAGCCTCTCCCGGGACGCGCCCGGTCCCGAGGGAATGAAGATCTTCCGTTGGAGCGCAGGGAGCAGGCTCGCCGGGGCATCGACCTCCCGGGCGATCTCGATCGCCTCGTCGACCAGCCGCGTGGACTCGGCAATGTCGTTGTCGACCCAGTACATCTCGGCCGACTTGGCGCTGAGCAGGGCAGCGCGCCGGGCGGTTCGCTCCGACCCGATCCGGTCCAGCGCCTCGTCGATCAGGGCGAGAAGCTTCTCGTCGAGCCTTCCCGCGTCGCTCATCATCGCGATCCCGATCACCGCTCCCACCAGGCTGTCGGCGTCGTCGAGGCGACGCGCCGACTCCGCGGCGCGTTCGAACGCCTCGCGCGCGTCCGCGACCCGGGCGGACTTGGCCTCCGCGCCGCCCAGCGAGAGCAGCAGGCTGCAGCGGAGAGCCTCATCGGGCCGCTCCATCAAGTCGAGCACCTCGAGCGCGCTCGCGTACACCTCGACGGCATCCTCGTAGGCGAGCTGCTCCATGTCCTGCTCGCCGGCCCGCTGCGCGTAGTCGATCGCCTTGCTGAGATCCCCGCGGGGGGCAGCCTCGAGGAAGTGGTGCGCGAGCTCGCCGAGCCGCTCGTCGACGTTGCCGCCGCAGATCGCCTCGATCGCCAGCCCGGCGCGCTCGTGGAGCGCCGAGCGCTTTGGCGGGCTGAGCTCCTCGTAGAGCGTGTCGCGCACCAGGGCGTGGGCGAACGAGTAGTGGCGGTCTCCGAGATCGGTGACCAGGCGCTCGGCGATGGCCTCCCGGGCAGCGGCCATCAGCTCCTCTGGCTGGAGCTCGGCGACCCGCCAGACCAGCTCCTCCTCGAAGTCGCGGCCGATCACAGCGGCCACCCGGAGCGCCTCGTTCGTTCGCTCGCTGAGCCGGTCGAGGCGGCGCCCGACCACCTCGCGCACACCCTGGGGGATCTGGAGGTCGGCGACGCTGCCGCCGTGGGTGAGCTTGCCCTCGCTGGCGAGCAGGCGGACCACCTCGCCGACGAAGAACGGGTTGCCGTCCGTCTGCACCTGCACCGCCTGAGCGAGCCCGGGCGGGGCGGCGGCGCCCGAGGTCATCTCGATGTAGCGCTCTACCGCGCCGACCGAGAGCCCGCGGAGCGGGATGCGCTCGCTTCCCTCGATGCCGGAGATCTCGCCGAGGACACGCGCAAGCGGGTGATGGCGGCCGAGCTCGACGTCGCGATAGGTGCCGAGGATCAGGAGGCCGCTCGAGGCGAGCTCTCGCGCGGCGAAGAGGAGGAGCAGGAGCGAGGGCTCGTCGGCCCAGTGGAGGTCGTCGAGCACGATCACGATCGGCCGGTCGCGGGCTGCCGCGAGCAACAGGCTGGTCACCGAGTCGAAGAGACGGAAGCGGGCCTCCTCGCTATCGGTGCCCTTCGCCGGCTCGATGTCGAGCTTCTCGGCGACCTCGGGGATCAGCTGGGCCACCTCGGCCGCTCCCGCGCCGAGCTGCCAGGCGAGGGCGACCGGGTCGGCGTCCCGCGCGTACGAGCGGATCGCCTGGACCCAGGGCCAGTACGCGGGAGCGCCCTCGTCCTCGCGGCAACGGCCCCAGTAGACGCGCGCTCCACTCACCCTCGCGTAGGTGGCCAGCTCCTCGGCCCCGCGGGTCTTGCCGATTCCGGGCTCCCCGACCAGCAGCTGGAGGGAACCACGCCCGGCGAGCGCTGCGTCCACGGCTTCCCGCAGGCGCTCGAGCTCCCGCTCGCGCCCGACGAAGACCCCGCCGGCCAGGCTCTCGAGCGGATTGGATTTCCGCTCCTCCGCGGCATCGGCCGGCTTCTCCTCGAGCGCGCCGAGCAGCCGCTCCCGGGCCTCTCGGGCGTTGGCGGGCCGATCCTCTGGGCGCTTGGCGAGTAACGCGAGAACGACAAGGTCGAGCGCCTGCGGCACGCTCTGGTTGTGGCGGGACGGGGGGACCGGGTCCGCGTGCAGGTGCTGGGAGATGATCGAGACCGCGTCGTCGCCAGGGAACGGCGGCTGGCCGGTGAGCATCTCGTAGAGGAGAGCGCCGAGCGAGTAGAGATCGGCCTTCGGGCCCGCGGCTTCGCCGAGCGCCTGCTCGGGCGGCAGGTACGCGACCGTGCCGACCAGCGTGCCGCCGCTGACCCTGGCTCGAGCCTCGGTCGTGGCCAGGCCGAAGTCGCCTAGGCGCGCATGTCCGTCGTCGTCGATCCACACGTTTGCTGGCTTCAGGTCGCGGTGAACGATGCCGCGGGCGTGTGCGTGCTCGAGCGCGCGGGAGACGTCGGCGGCGATCTCGACGGCCCGAGTCACCTCGAGGCTCCCGCCGGCCGCCGAGAGCAGGCCCGCGACGTCGCCACCCGGCATGTAGCGGCTGACGATGAAGGGATTGCCGGCGTCCTCACCCGTGTCGAGGACCGTGACGACCTGCGGGTGGTCGCCGAGCTTTCGCATCGCATCGGCTTCGCGGCGCGCCCTGGCCTGGATGCCGGCGCCGACGCCGGCCGTGTCGTACAGCGCCACGGCGACCTCGGTGCCCGTCGCCGTGTCCTCGGAGAGATAGACGCGCTTACGCACACCCTGCCCCAGGAAGCGCCGGACGCGGTAGCGACCCGCGATCTCGCTCGGGACGTCCGCCGGCAGCGGCTCGGGCCGCGGCTCGACGACGGCCGGCTCGGCGGTCAGGTCGCTGCCGCACGAGTCGCAGAATCGTGCGCCCTCACGATTCTCATTGCCGCAGGACGGACACCGCATGGCCCGACCAAGTATCCCAGCCACCGACCGGCGGACTATCGGGAATGATCCCTAGCCGCCCCCAATCCGCCAGTACGCTGGAACGATGCTGAGCTGGACGCCGATCCGCTACGCACAGAACGGCGACGCCTCGATCGCCTGCGCGACGGTGGGAGACGGGCCCGTTGACGTCCTGTTCATGGGCGGCTTCGTCAGTCACCTCGAGATCGGCAGGGAGCCCCCGCTCGCGCAGCGCTTCTGGGAGAGGCTCGGGTCGTTCGCCCGCGTGATCGCCTTCGACAAGCGCGGCATGGGCCTGTCCGACCGGGACGCGGGGGCCTACACGCTCGAGAACATCGTCGACGACGCGCTTGCGGTCCTTGACGCCTGCGAGGTCGAGCGGGCGGTGCTGTTCGGCATCTCGGAGGGCGGCGCCGCCGCCACCATGCTGGCCGCCGCGCATCCCGACCGGATCAGCGCGATGGTCCAGTACGGAACCTTCGCCCGCCTCCCTGCGGCTGACGACTACGAGGAGGGGATTCCGCTCGACGTCCTCCGGCCCTTCTGGGACCGGATCGTGGAGGACTGGGGGGATCCCGCGTCTCTCAAAGTCTGGGCGCCGAGCGTCGCGGACGACCCAGAGGTACGCGAGTGGTGGGGCCGGATGCTCCGCTCAGGCGCGAGCCCGGGCACGGCACGGCGGGTCTCCGCGATGTACGAGGACCTCGACGTGCGACCGCTGTTGCCGGCGGTGAAGATGCCGACGATGGTGCTCTACCGCGCCGGCGACATGCTGGTGCCCGCCGCCATGTCTCGGGCGGTCGCCCGGGGAATCCCCGGCGCCACGGAGATCGAGCTGCCTGGCTCGGATCACCTCTGGGTGGCCGGCGACATGGACGCGATGCTGGACCCGATCGAGGAGTTCGTCACCGGCAAGCCGGCGGCAGCGGTCCGCGACCGGATGCTCGCCACCGTGCTCTTCATGGACATCGTCCGCTCCACCGACCGGGCCGCCGAGCTGGGCGACCGGGGCTGGCGCGAGCTGCTCGACCGCTATCAGCGGAGGGTGGAGCGAGAGGTCGGGCGCTTCCGCGGGCGTCTCGTGAACTGGACCGGTGACGGAGCGCTGGCGACCTTCGATGGCCCCGCGCGAGCCGTACGCTGCGCCCGCGCGATCTGCGACGTGGCGCGCGAGATGGGCCTGGAGATCCGCGCCGGGGTGCACACCGGCGAGTGCGAGGTGATGGCCGACGACGTCGCCGGGATCGCCGTGCACCTCACCTCCAGGGTGATGGACGCCGCCGGCCCGGGAGAGGTGCTCGTCACGAGCACGGTCAGGGACCTGGTGGTCGGTTCGGGGCTCGAGTTCGCCGAGCGGGGCGCGCAGGAGCTCCGGGGCGTCCCCGGGGAGTGGGCCATTTACTCGGTGACGGGTGATGCCGAGGCGGCGCGGGTCCCGGCCTAGCCGGGGGTTTCATTCGCCCGGCCGTTGAGCCGGGCGAACATCTTGCGCTGCGCCTTGTAGAGGCCGGGGAACTCCGCGTAGAGGCGGTCGTACGCCTGCCTGGTGGCGGGATCCGGCTCGAAGACGCGGTCGACCGGGACCAGCTCGCGGACCTCCTCGCGTGAGACCGAACCCAGCGCCAGGCCGGCGAACAGCGCGGCGCCGCGGAGGTTGGCGTGCACCGGGTCGGCTACCCGCTCAATGGTGCGATCCATGACGTCGGCGTGGATCTGGCACCAGAGGTCGGGGATCGCGCCGCCTCCGAAGATGCGGAGGGGGTCGAGGCGCCGCCCGGCGAAGCGCTCTACCGCCTGGTTCAGCCAGCGGGAGTTGTAGGCGACGCCCTCGAGCACCGACCGGATCAGGTCTGCGTTGCCGGTCTCCACCGAGAGGTTGTGCCAGCCGCCGCGGGCGTTGCGATCGTCGACCGGCGAGCGTTCGCCCGCGATCCAGGGCGTGAACAGGATCCCGCCGCTGCCGGGAGGAGAGCTCTGGGCCAGATCGACCAGCCGCTCGAAGCTGGCCGGCTCGCCGGTGGTGAAGCTCTCTCGCAGCCAGCGCAGGCAGAGCCCCGCCGCCTCGTGGTTGTTGGCGACCAGGTAGCTCTGCGAGTCCAGTCCAGGGACGGTCGCGATCGAGCGCATCGCGTCGGTCTTCTTGCGGTCGAAGGGCAGCGAGATCCAGGAGGTGGTGCTGATGGTCATGTGTGGCTCCCCTTCGCCGATCGCGCCGCAGCCGAGTGCCCCGGAGTGCAGGTCCGGGGTACCGGTGACGACCTGTGCCTCGGGGCTGATCCCCAGCTCCGAGGCCACCTCCGGGCGAACGGTTCCCACCAGCGAGCCGGTCTCCACCAGCGGCGGCAGCTTGCCGGGATCGAGGCCCGCCCTGCGAACCAGGACCGAGTCGTAGGTGAGCCGGTCGAGGTGCCGATTGTCGGTCAGCCAGGCGCCGCTCATCGAGGCGTGGGTGGCCGCAGCCCGGCCCGTGAAGCGCATGGTCAGGTAGTCGACCGGCTCCAGGTACCAGCGGGCTGCCGCTGCGACCTCTGGCTCATCACGCTCCAGGTGGAGCATGTGGCTGACGGGGTCCCCTCCGAATGGCGACGGGACCCCGCCGGTGTGGCGGATCCAGCTCGCCAGCGCCAACGGGGAGTAGCCGAGCAATGGTCCGCCGACGACCTCTCGCGAATGGCGGGCGCCGCGCGTGTCGAGCCACATCACGCATGGCCCGACCGGCTCGCCGGCCTCGTCGACCGGGACGGTGCTGGCCCACTGACCGGTGCAGGAGACGGCAACGATCCCGTCGGCGGGGATGCCCTCGAGGACCGAGCGAGCGAGCTCCTGCACCATCTCCCACCAGCCCGAGGCGTCCTGGATGGCGCCGCCTTCCGGAAGCCGCTTGGTCTCGTACGTCCGCTCCTCCACGGCGGCGATCTCGCCCGCCAGCGAAACGGCGCCGACCTTGAGAGCGCCGCTGCCCAGATCGACTGCCAGGGCGTAGTTATCGCGGGACGGCTTCGCCATCAAACGGGTTCCTCCTCGGCTTACGCCTCGGAGGACCCTCGCATTACGCCCTGCTGTGAATCCATCAGCTGGGTCATCACGCCACGGATCATCTCCTCCGCCTCGACGTTGAGGCCGCCGGGCACGCCGCCGTAGACGGCGCTCGACTCGGCCGGCTCGTCGCCATGCTCGCGCGCGTAGGCGACGGCCGCGCCTAGATCCGCCGCGAACGCCTCGACCACCCCCGGCTGCGTCTGCGGTCGAGTCACCGCCATGTGCAGGGCGTTCGGGTACTGGAGCCCGTTGAAGCGCCAGCCCCGCCGCTTCATCTCGTCGTTGACGTGGTAGATGTCGAACTCGTTGGAGGTGAAGGCGAAGAGGAAGGTCGGCTCACCCAGCAGCCTCAGCTCTGGATGCGACCGGACCGCGTCCTGCATCGCGGCCGAGGTCTCGAAGATCCGCTTGGCGTACTCGCGGTAGCCCTCGCGACCAATCGAGACCATCGAGGCCCAGGTCGCGGCAAGCAGTCCATCTGAGCGCGAGCCGTCCATCCCGGGTGAGAAGTACTTTCCCCCGCTCCAGTCCGGCATGAAGAAGTAGCAGCGGTTGCGCAGCCCCTTGTCGCGGAAGAGCAGCGTCGAGGTGCCCTTCAGGCCGTAGCCGTACTTGTGTGTGTCGGCGGAGATGCTCGTCACTCCTGGGACCCGGAAGTCGAAGGGCGGGATGGGCAGGCCGAGCTCCTCGCCGAACGGCAGCAGGTATCCACCCAAGCATCCGTCGACGTGCAGCCCGACACCGCGGTCGAGGGCCAGCTCCCCCAGGGCGGCGATCGGGTCGATCGTGCCGTAGCCGTAGTTCCCCGCCGAGCCCACAATCGCGACGGTGCTCTCATCGATCAGCTCGCCGACCGTCTCCGGCCGGACCAGGGTGGTCTCGGGATCGACCGGCCCGCGGCGCATCTCGACCCCGAACAGGTGGCACGCCTTGTCGAAGGCGGGATGGCCCGTCTCCGGCTTGACCAGGTTCGGCCGCTCGATGCCGCGCGCCTCCCGTCCCTGCTCGCGGTAGGCGAGCACGGCCTGGGCGATGCTGGCGCTGCCGCCCGAGGTGACCATGCCGGCGGGCTCGGCACCGTCGAGCCCCCCCGCATGCATCAGGCTGAGTGCCATCGCGATGATCTCCCCTTCGAAACGGGTCGCGCTTGGGCACATGTCCCGCTGGAGCGCGTTCTGGTGCGCGAACAGCCCGAACGCCTCCTTCAGGAAGGCGTAGTGGTCGCGGTCGCCGCAGTACATCGTCCCCGAGCACTTGCCGTCCTCCCAGGCCTTGTCCTCCTCACTCGCCATGGTGCGGAGCTCGGTGAGGATCTCCTCGCGGGAGCGCCCGTCGTCCGGAAGAGCGCGATTGACTCCGAAGCGCTCCGCGTATGGATAGAAGTCGAATAGGTCACTCATGAGTTCGCCGCTCCTTGATGGCTGGATCTCGCCAGAGAACGTGTCGCAGGACTCCAGCTTCCCCGAATCCTGGCGTGTCTGCCGATGGACGACGCCATCGGCATAGAGTCGCCGCATGGATGCCGGACTCGCGATCGCGGTCCTCCTCGCCCTCGGCTTCGCGGTCACGAACGGGTTGCACGATGCCTCGAATGCGATCGCGACGTTGGTGGCCACACGCGCGGCGACTCCGCTGCAGGCGATCCTCCTGGCCACGGTCTTCAACCTGTTGGGCCCGCTGCTGGTCGGTGCCGCGGTCGCCGACACGATCGGCGGCATCGTCACCGTGTCGCCCTCGGTCGCCGTCGAGGTCATCGGCTCGGGGCTGGCGGCCGCCACCGCGTGGAACCTGACCACCTGGCGCCTGGGATTGCCGTCAAGCTCTGGCCACGCGTTGGTCGGTGGGCTGGTCGGGGCGGCCGTGGTCGAGGGAGGCACGCACGCCGTCAACTGGGGTGGGCTGGACGGCATCCACCCGGTCGGTGTCTTCGGGACGCTGATCGCACTCGCGGTCTCACCGGTCCTTGGGGGGCTGGCTGCCCTGGTCGTGATTCGGGCCCTTCGCCGGGCGGCAAGGCGGGCGACGCGGCGCTGGCGCGGCCAGGTCCAGGGCGGGCAGTGGGTCACCTCGGCGGCGCTCTCCTTCAGCCACGGTGCCAACGACGCGCAGAAGTCGGTGGGGGTCGTGGCCGCGCTGTTGCTCGCCGACGGGAGGATCGACTCGCTCTCCGCCCCCACCTGGGTGATCGTTGCATGCGCCGCCGCACTGACGGCCGGCACGGCACTGGGCGGTTGGCGGATCATTCGCACCGTGGGTCGACGCATCTACCGCATCCATCCCCTCGAGGGACTCTCGAGCCAGTCCTCGTCGGCGAGCGTCATTCTCGGTGCCTCATTCCTTGGCGCCCCCGTTTCGACGAGCCAGGTGGTCGCGTCCTCGGTGGTCGGCATCGGCGCCGGCCGCCGCCGCCTGCGCCACGTCAATTGGGAGATAGTTGGTCACATCGGACTCGCCTGGCTCATCACCCTTCCGGCCACGGCAGCGCTAGCCGCCATCGTGCTCGGCATCTGGCGGCTGCTCACATGAGCCGCGCTGGACGAGACCGGCGCTGGTTCCTGCCGGAAACGCCCGATGTCATCGGGCTCCTTCGGGCGCAGACGGCGGTGACTCTCGAGGCGTTGGACGCCCTGGCCGCCTGGGCCGGCGGAGATGCTGCGGCCGCCCGGGTCGTTCGCGACGCGGAGCCCCGAGGCGACACTGCCAAGCGCGAGGTGCTGAACGCCGTGCGCGAAGCCTTCATCCTGCAGCTCGAGCCGGAGGACGTCTTCACCCTGTCCCGGGGTATCGACTGGATCCTCGACCATGCGCGCGACCTGGTCGAGGAGGCCGAGGCGATGAGCGTCACCCCCGACGCCGGAATCGCCGGGATGGTGACCTTGATGGTGGAGGCGACCCACCAGATCGACGACGCAATCGGTCATCTCGGCAAGGACGATGACCGGGCCACGGCGGCCGCCGACTCGGCGATCAAGACCGCGCGGGAGCTGGAGCACGTCTACTACCGGGACACCGCCAAGCTGTTGGAGGTTGAGGTGAAGCGCGAGCGCATTGGTCTCCGAGAGCTCTACCGCCGCTGCGACCGAATCAGCGAGGTCGTGATCGACGTCGCCGAGCGCATCGTTTACGCCGTCGTCAAGGAGAGTTGAGCCGAAGGCGCTACTCGAGCGCGCTGCGCTGGGAGAGAACGTAGAGCAGGATCAGCGCCGGGACGCAGGTGACCGCCGCGACCCCGAAGACCACGATCACCTCGGTCAGAGTCGCGGAGGCTCCGGCCGCGTCGGAGATCTTCAGGGAGGTCGGGAGCATGTACGGGAACGCTGCCGCGAAGTAGCCCCAGATCATCGTGACGCCCGCCCCGACGGCCGCCACCCGCAAGCCACGGCTACGTCCGGTCACCAGCAGGCCCAGCGCCGCAAGCCCGCACACCCCCGATAACACCACGAGCGCGATGCCGGGCCAAGAGGTGAGCCCGTCGTAGATGAATCGGGCGTCCTGACGGAGGGCGATGACCCCGACGACGGCCGCTATGCCGGCCACAAGGGCCGCTACGAGGGCCCGCCGCGCGAAGTAGTCGCGGACGTCCTGATCGCCTGCCGCCCCGGAGTCCCTGACGAGGAAGATCGCTGCCGTGTAGGCGGAGACGACGACGAAAAGCGCCCCGGTGACCAGCGGCAGGAACCCCGTCCAGCTCCCGGTCGGATCGCCATCCCCCGCCGCTGGGACCTCTCCGGAGGCGATCGCGCCGACCACGGTGCCCATGAAGAACGGTGTGAGCAGCGAGGCGAACCCGAACACGCGGGTGGCCGGCCTCTGCACGGGTCCCGGCAGGGCATGCCGGAACGCGAACCCCGATCCGCGCAGCACGATCCCGAGCGCGGCGAGCGCCAGCGGGATGTAGACGGTGGTCATGATCGCCGAGAAGGTCGTCGGGAAGGCGGTCCAGAGCACGACCAGGACGAAGATCAACCAGACGTGGTTAGCCTCCCAGACCGGGCCGATCGAGCGGTCGATCTGCCCGCGCACGCGCTCAGCCTTCTCGCCCCTGCCTGCGAGCAGGTCCCAGACCCCAGCACCGAAGTCGGCTCCGCCGAAGATCGCGTAGAGCGTGACCCCGACCCAGAGGATCGCTGCGCAGACGTCAGCGGTGCTCATGCCGATGCCTCCGTCCTAGGTGCCGGAGGCGGCGGGCTGTAGGGGAGCTCCCCCTCGTCCCCACCCTCACGCCAGCGGCGGGACAGCGAGCGAAGGATTACGCCAGCGGTTGTAAAGAGGCCGATGTAGAGCAGCATGGTGAAGGCGAACACCCACCAAATCCCCTTGGCCGGAGTGACTGCCTCCGACGTGCGCATGAACCCCTGGACGATCCACGGCTGACGTCCGACCTCAGTGACGATCCAGCCAGACTCGAGGGCGACGACCGCCGCTATACCCGAGATCGCGACCGCGCGTAGGAACCAGGGCGTGCTTGGGAGATCCCGTTTTCGCCACCAGGCGATCGCAAGCCAGATGGCGAGTAGGAAGAGGAGGGTCCCGACGCCCACCATCGTGTCGAAGGCGAGGTGCAGCATCGTCAGCGCCGGCGGCTGCTCGTCCTGGGGGATCTGGTTGAGGCCGGTGACGTCGGTGTTCTTGCTGAACCCGACCAGGAAGGAGTCGAGCCCGGGAATCCCGATCCCGCCCTTCACCTGTCCGTCGACGCAGCGACCGCCCAGGTACTCGGTCTGGTCGGGCCCGCCCTTGTAGATGCACTCCATGCCGGCGAACTTGGCGGGCTGATCGTCCGCCACCGCACGAGCGGCCGTATCGCCGACGAAGAGCTGGATCGGCGTCGCGATGGCGGCGACCGTCAAGGGCACGAGCAGACCGAGCCGGTGGTACCGGTCGCGGCGGCCGCGCAGCATGCCGACGGCGTAGATGGAAGCGAGGATGAAGCCGGTGACCATGTAGGCCGCCAGGAACATGTGGAAGAACTCGTAGCCCGTTGCGTTGTTGAAGAGGACCTCGAACGGCTTGACGTCGGTGACGTGCCCGCTGGCGTCGAGCGTGAAGCCCTGCGGCTGGTTCATCCAGGCGTTGGCGGCGATCACGGAGAAGGCGCCCCCCACCCCGGAGATCACGATCGGCACCGCCGAGAGCATGTGCGCGCGCGGCGAGAGGCGGTTCCACCCGTAGATGTAGATGGCGATGAAGATCGCCTCGAGGAAGAAGAAGAGGCCCTCGATCGCGAAGGCGATCCCGAATGCGTCGCCGAAACGATCCATGAAGCGTGGCCAGAGCAGGCCGAATTCGAAGGAGAGCACGGTACCCGTGACCGCCCCGACCGCGAACAGCACGGCGACCGCTTTTGACCAGTTCCGCGCGAGCCGAAGAGCGGCCTCGTCGTTCCGCCTGTGGCCCAGATACTCGGCAATCAGCATCATCGCCGGGAAGGCGACGCCGAGACAGGCCAGGACGATGTGGAACCCGAGGGTGAAGCCCATCTGGTTGCGGGCCGCAAGCAGGTTCGATGAGGAGTCCGCGAGAAGGGGCACCAAGTTTGGCATCAGATCTCGCCCCAGAGCCTATTCCTGTGACGGGTCGTCACAGGATCGCGATCGGGTTGAGGGGCGATCCGGTCCCGCCCGCGATGCGCAGGGGCGCCCCCACGAAGAGGAATTCCCAGCGCCCGGATCGCTCGCAGGCCGGCATCAATTCCCCGAAGTGGAGGTAGTCGAGCAGGTGAATTCCCATCGCGTTCAGCGCCAGCGCATGGATCGGGAAGTCCACTCCCTCGGTCGTACTCGGCGCCGTGTCGCTGTTGCCGTCCGATCCCAGCGCGGCGACGCCACGGTCGGCGAGAAAGCGCGCGCAGCTTGGGTGCAGGCCGGCCTTCGCATTCGGCGTGTCCCAGGGGTCGAGTTCGTCGAGCCGGCGGGAATGGCCCGTTCTGACGAGGAGAATGTCGCCCTCCCCGACCGCGACGCCCTGGGCATGCTCGGCGGCCTGGAGGTCGTCGGGGAAAACATGCTCGCCGGGCTCGAGCCAATCGACACCGCGGACACCGGGGATGTCCAGCAGGACCCCACGGCCGACGAGGCCGTCCTTGAGAGCCTCGATGGTTTCCGCACTGGCGCCGTCGGCGGTGATCGAGTTGCTGGGCCGGCCGTTGTACAGAGCTCCCTGCCAGGCGACGTGGCAGAGCGCATCGATATGGCTGTGGGAGTCGTTGTGGTAGTCGACGCCGACGTAGTCCTTCGCGAAGCGCAGGCTCCCCGAGCCGATGTCCACGTCGTCCAGCATCGTCATCCGGTGCTCTGCAGGTGACGGGTTGTCCGGCTCAGGTTCCGTATTGAGCGGGCGACTGATGGTCACGGTCTCGCCGGTACTGACCAGCGCGGCGGCGGCCGCAACGCGCTCGGCGGTCAGAAGGTTGAGAGCCCCCCTCTCGTCGTCGGAGCCCCAGCGTCCCCAGTTGGAGACGCTCTCGAACAGCTCCCGGAACTCCGCTGCCGACATCTCCGCTTTTGGCCGCTCGGCCATCAGCCCGACACCGTGATCGAGAACTCGGCACGGAAGCTCTCGCCGGGCGAGACGAATGGAAGCTCCGACCCTCCGACGAGCAGCGCGTCGGTCGGCGCCGTCATCGGCTCGAGGGCGACCACGTCGTCGTCTGCCGGGGCGTATACCTGCGTATAGGGGTACCCGGAGAGGAGGGCCACCTCGATCCGCCGGTCGCCACCCGCCAGCACGAGGGGGGCCGAGTCGTCGGGGGCGACGAACTCGTCGTCGAAGGTGCGCGAGCCGAGGGGACCGCCCTCGACCCGGACGGGCTCCCGCCTTCCGGTCGGCAGCTCGTCGGCATCGAGGACGAGGCGCTTGCTGACCGGTACCTCGATCCGCCAGGCCGCTCTCTCGACGTCGGGCAGGTGAAAGTAGGGGTGGTAGCCGAAGGAGATCGGCACCTCGACATCGCCCGACGGCTCGAGGGTGGTCGCGATCGTGAGCGCGGTTCTTCCCTTCAGGGTCGCCTCGATGCTCAGCTCGTGAGGAAACGGGAAGGCCGCAATCAGATCGGGCTGGGCGCCGAAGTCGAACCGGGCTGCGAGGACGCCGCCGTCCCCGCTGGATTCGTGACGCTCGACCCGCCACCCCTTGGCGGCCGCGAGCAGCCCGTGGATCGGCAGGCCGTGCGGGTCGACGCTCGGCGGCGGCGCCGCCTTGTCGAGGTCGACCTCCATGCCCGCGACCTCGAAGCGGCGCTCGGCGAGACGGTTCGCCCATGGATGGAGAAGCGGGATCCCCATGGTCGAGCGGTCTGCGACGTAGCGGGCGAGCCCGTCCCTCTGGCCCAGCAGCTCAGCCCCGCGATGGCGCACCGAGCAGCCGACCATGCCCGCATCGGGGACGAACGCGGCCTCGATCTCGCCATCCTCCGATGAGAGGGTCAGCGCCTCGAACCCGTCGATTCGGCGCGAGCCGATCATTCGGGCGTTTCATCCTCCGCTCGCTTGGGCTCTTCCCCACCTGACAGCGACAGAAGGAAGGGCCGGCCCCCGGCCTCGTCGATGGCGACCCGGCCGATGATCTGCTGCATGGTGATCGTCCGCTGCGGCCGGCTGTTGCCGATGAAGGTGATCGCCCATCTCGGCAGGGTCGCGAGACGGTTCTTGAAGCCGGTGAGGAAGGCGAGGTGGACGAAGAGCCAGACCAGCCATCCCAGGAACCCCGAGAGCCGGATTCCCTTGAAGCTGACGACCGCACGGAAGCGGGAGATCGTGGCCATGCTGCCGAGGTCCCGGTAGCGGAAGGGCTTCGGCTCCTTTCCGCTCAGCCGGCGCCTGATGGTGCTGGAGGCGTGGATGCCCTGCTGCATCGCCACCTCCGCGACCCCGGGCAGGTCGTCCATGGCCATCATGTCGCCGATCGCGAACACCTCGGGATGACCCGGGACGGTGCAGTCGGGCAGCACCTTGATTCGCCCGGCCCGATCGCATTCCGCGCCGGACCCGTCGGCCAGCATCCGCGCGAGCGGAGACGCCTGGACGCCGGCCGCCCACACCTTCGTTCCCGCCTCGATGCGCCGCTCGGCATCGCCGGACTTGACGACGACGCCGGTGCGATCGATCGAGGTCACGATGCTCTCCGTGTGGATCTCGACTCCCAGATGCTCGAGGCCCTGCGCTCCCTTCGACGACAGATGGTCCCCGAATCCCGCCAGCACCTCCTTTCCCCCGTCGAAGAGCAGGATCCGAGCCGACCTCGAATCGATCTCACGGAAGTCGTCCTTGAGCACGCGTCTCGACAACTCGGCGATCTGCCCGGCGATCTCGACTCCGGTCGGACCGCCCCCGACCACGACGAAGGTGAGCCAGCCTTTCCGCCTTTCCGGGTCCGGCTCAAGCTCGGCCATCTCGAACGCCCCGAGGATCCTTCCCCTCAGCTCGAGCGCGTCGTTGATCGTCTTCATCCCGGGCGCCCAGCGCGAGAACTCGTCATGACCGAAGTAGGACTGGCCGGCACCCGCTGCCACGATCAGGCTGTCGTAGGGACGCTCGAAGAAGATCCCATCGGGGCGCATCACGGTCACGGTCCGCTCATCGAGATCGAACTTGGTCACCTCAGCGAGCTCGACCTCGACGTTCTGGTGTCGATGAAGCACCCCGCGCAACGGCGGAGCGATCTCGCCCTCGGAGAGGATCCCGGTCGCCACCTGGTAGAGCAGGGGCTGGAAGAGGTGATGGTTGAGGCGGTCCACCAGCGTTATCTGAACCGGCGCCCGGCGCAGAGCGCGAGCCGCGAACAGGCCGCCGAAGCCTCCCCCCACGATCACGACTCGATGGGGATCGGAGCTCATGGCGTGCCCGTCGGAAGCGCCGGGGCTACGCGCCCAGGCGCTCCAGCAGGTGGTCGCCCACCCGGATCGCGTTCGCCATCGCCGTCAGCGCCGGGTTGACGGCACCGATGCTCGGGAAGAAGCTCGTGTCCACCACGTAGAGGTTGTCGAGCTCGTGCGCCTTGCAGTTCGTGTCGAGCACAGAGTCGGCGGGGTCGGCGCCGAACCGGCAGGTCCCGGCCTGGTGGGCAACTCCAGCGACCGGGATCTCGTTCTTGAGGTAGGCGTGGTGCGGGAGGAGATGGTCCGGGTGCATGCCGATCTCTCCCAGCATGGATTTGAGCTTTTCGTACAGCTCCTCCTTGGGTCCCTCGTTCGAGTACGTGTAGCTCAGCTTCACGCGTTCGTCATCCGTCAGGGTGACCCGGTTATCCGGCTTCGGCAGGTCCTCGGTCGAGAGCCAGAAATCCACCGCATGGGTGGCGACTCTTTCGAGCGACCAATCCGGGGCGAACTTCGTCTCTCCCGGCTTCTCCCCGCGGAACATCGCGGCCTGCGACTTGCCGACCATCTGGATGTTCCCGAGCGGGTGCTCGAACTCCTTACCGGCGAAATAGAAGTCGTTGAGGCCGAGCGTCTTCTGGAAGACCGTCGGGTTGGGTTCCTTCGACAGCGCGAGCACGGCCTGGCTGTTGTGGAACATGTAGTTGCGGCCCACCTGGTCGGAGGAGTTGGCGAGCCCGTCCGGGTGCTTGTCGTTCGCCGAGGCGAGCAGCAGCCTGGCCGAATTGGCTGCCCCGCAGGATGTGACGACGATGTCGGCGCTGTGCGTCTCGGTTTCGCCGTCCCGCTCCACCACGGCCTCGGTCACGGCGGTGCCTTCGCCGTTCGTCTTCAGCGACAGCGCCGTGGCATTGGTGAGCAGGGTGACGTTGTCGTGCTCGAGCGCCGGCCGCACGGCAATCACCTCGGCGTCGGACTTGGCGTGAACCAGGCAGGGGAACCCGTCGCAGTCCTGGCAGCGAACGCACCGGCTGTACGGCATGTTGTCCTCGTCGAGCAGGACACCGCAGGGAGCATGGAAGGGCTGATAGCCGGCGGCCGCGAGATCGTCGGCCAGCTGCTGGATGCGGGGCTCGTGCGAGACGGCGGGGTGCGGATACGGCGCGCTCGCCGGCGGCTCGGTCGGATCCTCCCCACGGGCGCCGCGCACCTCGTAGAGCTGCTCGGCCCTCGTGTAGTACGGCTCCATCTCGTCGTAGGAGACGGGCCAGGCCGGGGAGATCCCGTCGGCGTGCTCGATCTCCCCGAAGTCCTCGGCCCTCAGCCGGTAGAGGGCGGCCCCGTACAACTTGGTGGCGCCGCCGACGAAGTAATGGACCTGGGGCGCGAATGCATTGTCCTTCTCGTCGTACCAGGTGTCCTCCGAGTTGTAGCGCCCGTCGGCGAAAACATCCTGGGCGAGCCAGTTCTGCGGTTCCCGGGGGAGCCAATCGCCGCGCTCGAGCAGGAGGATCCTCTTTCCGGAGGGCGCCAGCTGATGGACGAGGGTCCCGCCGCCGGCGCCACTGCCGATCACGATCACGTCGTAGTCGCTCAATTCGTGAACTCCTTGAGGCGCTCCGCGAGGATGATCCGAGCGGCGGCCTCGATCAGGGCAAG
Source organism: uncultured Solirubrobacterales bacterium (assembly GCA_963763985.1). Taxonomy (GTDB): domain Bacteria; phylum Actinomycetota; class Thermoleophilia; order Solirubrobacterales; family 70-9; genus DASUPK01. The sequence continues at coordinate 184,979 of CAVXQO010000008.1, forward strand.
GTGGGAGAAGGCCTGCGGAAAGTTTCCGAGGTGGCGACCGGTGTCGGTGTCGTACTCCTCGGCGTAGAGCCCCAGCGGGGAGGCGACACTGAGCAGCTTGTCCATCAGGTCTCGCGCTCGCTGCGCCTCGCCGATGATCGCCAGTGCCGAGACCAGCCAGAAGGAGCAGATCAGGAAGCTGCCCTCCTTGCCCGAGAGCCCGTCGTCGGTCTCCCCCGTCACGTAACGAAGCACGAAGCCGTTCTCGGTCAGGTCGTCCGCGATCGCCAGCACGCTCTTTCGCAACACCTCGTCGTCGCCGGGAAGGAAGCCGAAGATCGCCGCCAGCAGGGTGGAGGCATCGAGCGCGTCCGTCTCGTAGTGCTGGCGCAGGACGCCGTCCCGGACTCCGTGCTCGAGGATGTCCTCGCGGACCTCCTCGGCGACGGCCTGCCACTTGGCTTGCAGCTCTGCGTCGCCCGCTATCTCGGCCAGCTGCGAGGCGCGGTCCATTGCGACCCAACACATCAGCTTGGAGGAGACGTATTGCTGCGGCTTGCCGCGGGCCTCCCAGATGCCCTGATCCGGCTTCTTCCAGACCGCCGTGGCGCACTCCGCCTGGGCCTGCACGACTGGCCAGAGCCGGCGCGGCAGCCGCTGGCTGCGGCGGCTGTGCAGCAGGATCGAGTCCAGTGCCGCTCCGAAGACGTCGTTCTGGCGCTGGTCGAAGGCGCCGTTTCCGACCCTGACCGGATGCGCGCCCGCATAGCCGGAGAGATCCTCCCGAAGGGACTCGGTCAGGTCGCGGCGCCCGTCGATCCCGTACATGATCTGCAGACCCCCGTCGTCATTCGCCTCGAGGTCGCCCATGAACTGCATGAATTCGTTGGCTTCCCAGTCGAGGTTGAGGAAGTGGAGCGCCTGCAGGGTGAAGGTCGAGTCGCGGATCCAGGTGAAGCGGTAGTCCCAATTGCGCTCGCCGCCCGGGGTCTCCGGAAGCGAGGTCGTCAGCGCGGCCACCGTGGCTCCGGTGGGCATGTACGTGAGTCCCTTGATCGCGAGTGCCGAACGCTGGATCGCCTCGCGGAAGCGGTGGTCTGGCATCCGGGCCCCGGAGAGCCAGCCGCGCCAGTAGCTCGTCGTCTCGCCCATGCGCGCATTGGCCTCATCCATGTCCTCGGGCGATGCCAGCTCCTCGGCCCAGGAGAGGCTGCAGAAGGCCTGCTCCCCCGCCTGCAGCGTGTGGCGGGCCCGCACGGTCTCGTCCTCGATGCCGAGGGGCATGCTGCTCCGCAGCCGGAGCGACACATCCCCGGATGTGGCGTCGGTGGTGTGGTGGTCGTCCCCCAGGGACCAGCTCGCGGGCTCTCGTCCGTAGTCGAAGTCCGGCTCGCAGCGCATCTCCATCTCGACGGAGCCCTCGAGACAGAGCACCAGCCGAACCAGCTGGTGGTGGGCGTCCTCGTCGGCGGGGGCGCGGGTGTGCGGGGTGATCTCGTCCTCGTGGGTCGTGGGGCCCAACGTGAGCGCTTCACGCACCATCGCCCAGCCCGTGGGCGTATGCCAGGTGGTATTGAGGATGTTGGTTCCCGGCTCGTAGATCCTGGTGGTCGGCACGTTGATGCCGAATGGGCCGAACCTGAATGAGCCCGCTTGCCGGTCGAGCAGGGTGCCGAAGACGCTGGGAGAGTCGAAGCGAGGGACGCAGAGCCAATCGATCGCGCCATCCGGCGCGACCAGTGCGCCGGTGTGGCAGTTCGTCAGAAAGGCGTAGTCCGCGATCGGAGGGAAGGGCGAGGGCGCGGCGGCGCTCTGCCCCGGTGCCGGTTTGGGCGCGCTCTTCGCCTTGGTCGGCCTCTTCGGCTTGGCTGCGCTCATGACGGGAGCCAGGGTCCGTGCCAGCCGCCGTAGTCGGCGACCAGCTTGTCCGACGCCTTCGGGCCCCACGAGCCAGGCTTGTACGGGTGGACCCGCGGTGGCTTGTCGATCAGCGGCGCCATGATCCGCCAGGTCTCCTCGATGTTGTCCTGGCGGGTGAAGCGCGTGCTGTCTCCGACCATCGCCGCGTGCAGGAGGACCTCATAGGGCGTCGGTCCCTCGCCGCCCTCTTTGGCGAACTCCATGTCGAGGTTGATCTGCTCGGGCTTGGGATTGCCGCTGCGTTGGGCATCGACCAGCAGCCGGATGCCGGTGCTCGGATAGAGCTTGATCACGAGCTCGTCCGGGTTCGGCCTATAGGCGCTCCTCGAGGCGAACCCAAGCCGAGGCGGCTCCTTGAAGATGAGCCGCAGCTCCCACTGCGTGACCGAGAGAAGCTTGCCGGTGCGGATGAAGAAGGGCACGCCGGTCCAGCGCCAGTTGTCGATCTCGAGGCGCAATGCGGCGTAGGTCTCGGTGCTCGAGCCTCTGGCGACCCCCTTGACCTTCTTGTAGCCCTCGTACTGCCCGCGAACGTACTGGGCGGGGTCGGCCGCGGGGATCGCCGAGAAGACGGCGAACATCGCGTCCTTGACGCTCCGCTGGTCGCGGCTCGCCGGCTGTTCCATCGCGGTCGCGGCCACCACCTGCATGAGGTGGTTGACGACCACGTCCTGGAGCGCGCCGACGGGGTCGTAGAAGCTCCCGCGATCCGCGCACCCGAAGTCCTCGGCCATCGTGATCTGGACGCACTCGATGCTGTTGCGGTCCCAGAGGGGCTCGAACATCGCGTTCGCGAAACGGAGGAAGAGGATCTCCGCCAGGCCCATCAATCCGAGGAAGTGGTCGATCCGGTAGAGCTGGTCCTCCCGGATGTAGCGGTGGATCTCGGCCGCGAGATCCCGCGCCGAGTGGAGGTCGTGGCCGAAGGGCTTCTCCACCACCACTCGCGCGTTCTCCGTCAGCCCAGCCTTGGAGAGCCCGCCGATCGTCATCCCGAACAGCGCCGGCGGGATCTCCAGGTAGAAGACAGGGTTCTTCGCCCGCTTGATCTTCTTGGCGAGCCGCTCGTAGGTGTCCGGCTCCGCGAAGTCGCCCTGGACGTAGGAGAGCCGTCTCGTCAGGCGATCGAGGACCTTCTTGTCGACCTTCTTCTCCAGCGCCCGGATCGCCTTTGTCGCGTGCTTGCGAAGGTCCTCGTCGGACCAGTCGTCGAAGGCGACGCCGACGACCGGGCACTTGAGCAATCCCCGGGCCTCAAGCCGGTAGAGCGAGTGGAAGGTCATCACCTTGGCGAGATCGCCGGAGATCCCAAAGGCAACGAATACATCGGCTGGTGTGGTGGCGGTGGGCACGTCCGTCTGAGCAATCCGTCATCGACGGGATGATGCGGATCTTGTCCTCCCAACCGGCAATCGACATCACCTGTTCCGGGTGAACTTGCGAGCGGAAGACGTTCTAGCTCCTGCTCGCCAGGTGAAAGCGGTTGCAGAAGTCACATCGGTAGTAGGTCATCCCAAGCCGTTCCGCCTCGGCTCGCGCAACGGACTCGCTCTCATACGCCGTCTTGGGCTTGCCGTCGGCCCGGAAATGGCTTGGAACGATGCGTCGCGAACCCATGCTTCGAGGCTACCGGGGAGAGTTAGGGGCCTCATAGGGGCCATTCCCGATAGACGCGGGGACGATCCGGCGTCATCGTCATCGCCATGGCAAATCAACCGAAGAATCCAAACAAGAAGAAGACCGAAGAGAAGGAAACCGAGGTCGGCCCGCGCCGTCCCCTGCTCCGCTCGCGAGACGATCGGATGCTCTGGGGGGTCGCGGGTGGCCTCGCACACCACATCGGGTTCAACCCGACGTTGGTCAGGATCGCGTTCGTCGTCATCAGCCTGTTCGGCGGCGCGGGGGTGCTCGCCTACCTGGTCCTGGCGGTGGCGCTGCCCGAGGATGATGGAACCGGCCAGCCCGTGGACGAGAGCGTCTGGGCGCGGCTGGGCAAGGTGTTCGTCGTGTGCATCCTGGTGGCGATCGGGCTGGCCGTGGCTGCGTTCCTGGCCGCAATCAGCGCCTGGACGACCGCGACGGGGCACGGCACGATCGTCGCCGGAGTGGTGATCGCGCTCGGCATCGCCGTGGTGGCATTCGCCTTTGCCCCCGACGTCCGCCGCCGCACCACGCCGCTGCTGCTCACCACCGCGCTCGTGCTGGGCATCCCAGCCGGGGCGATCGCCGCCGGCGACATCGACATCGACGGCTCGATCGGCCAGCGCACCTACACGCCGGCGGCGGTGGCCGACGTGCCCGCGGACGGATACAAGCTCGGCACGGGCCAGCTCATCGTCGATCTCAGGGACCTGCCCTGGGCGAAGGGACAGACGATTGCCGCCTCGGCGCACCTCGGCATCGGCCAGATGATCGTCTCCGTTCCCTCGAGGGTCTGCGTGGTCGGCCATGCGACCGGCAAGGCGGGCGAGCTCGTCGTAGCCGGCCAGGTCAGCAACGGAGTCGATCCGGACGTCGACCTGGGAACGCCCACGACCCAGGCCCCACGGCTGGATCTCTCCGCCGACATCCAACTGGGGCAGATGATCGTCACCGATCAGTCCCCCGACCAGATCAACGACCGTGGCGTCGACTACGACCACCACACGCAGGAGGCCGCGGCTCAAAGGACGGTATGCGGTAGGTGAGGAGACCAGACCTGAGCACGCTGGGGGCCGGGACCGCCGTCCTGGCCCTCGGCGCGTTCCTGTTCCTGCACGCGAACGGAACGCTCGACCTCAAGCCCGGCCCGTCTTTCGCGGTGCTGGGCGGCTGCGTGCTGATGGTGCTGATCGCGAGATCGCTGGGCAGGAGCACCCGCGCCGTCGAAGATGCCGTGGGGGAGGGAGGCGTCCCCCCTCCCGCCCTGAGCCCGGAGACCAGCCGGGTCTCGAAGGTGGGACTCACCCTCGGGGCGCTGCTCGGCGCCGCGCTGGTCGTCCTCTGGCTGACCGGCGTGATCGAGCTGGCGGGAAAGGTCGCCCTCGCCGCTCTGGTCGTCTCCATTGCGCTGATCCTGATCTCGGCGCCCTTCTGGCGGGCGATGATCAGCCGGCTTGGGGCCGAGCGGGTGGCCCGGGCCCGCTCCGACGAGCGCGCGGAGGTGGCGGCGCACCTGCACGACTCGGTCCTGCAGACGCTCGCTCTGATCCAGACGCGCTCCAAGGAGCCTGACCAGGTGGCGAGGCTGGCGCGCCGTCAGGAGCGTGAGCTCCGCGAGTGGCTCGCGGACACGCAGCCGAGCAGGCCCGACGAGCGCCTCGCCGACGCGCTGCGCGCCACCGCCGCTGAGATCGAGGATGCGCACGGCGCTCCCATCGAGGCGGTCGTCGTGGGGGACGCCGAGCTCGACGAGCGACTCGAGGCGCTCGTCGCGGCCAGCCGGGAGGCGCTCACCAACTCCGCCAAGTTCGCCTCGAAGGGCGGCGCCGTGCGGCTCTACGCCGAGATCGAGGACGGCAGTGCCCGGGTGTTCATCGACGATCGCGGGCCCGGGTTCGATCCCGAGGCGATCCCCGAGGACCGCCGCGGCGTGCGCGAGTCGATAATCGGGCGCATGGAGAGATACGGCGGTTCCGCCGAGATCCGCAGTGAGCCGGGAGACGGGACGGAGGTCGAGCTGACCATGAGGGCACGGCGATGAGCACGCCCTCCGTGGTGATCGTCGACGACCACCGCATCTTCCGCACCGGCGTCAAGGCCGAGCTCGGCGACCTGGTCGAGGTGCTGGGCGAGGCCGAGTCGGTCGAGGAGGCGGTGCGGGCGATCGCCGAGCTCGAGCCCGACGTCGTCCTGCTCGACGTTCACATGCCCGGAGGGGGCGGGGTCGAGGTGATCGAACAGGTCTCAAAGCAGCGGCCTCAGCAGCGCTTCCTCGCCCTTTCGGTATCGGACGATCCCAAGGACGTGATCGCGATCGTCCGCGCCGGGGCGCGCGGCTACGTCACCAAGACGATCACGGGGGACGAGCTCGCGGACGCGGTCAAGCGCGTGCGCGACGGCGACGCCGTCTTCTCGCCCCGGCTCGCCGGCTTCGTGCTCGACGCCTTCGCCGGCGACCTGCCCGCCGAGGAGGTCGACCCCGAGCTTGACCAGCTCACCGCCCGCGAGCGGGAGGTGCTCCGCCAGATCGCCCGCGGCTACCTCTACAAGGAGATCGCGCTCCGCCTCCACATCTCGGTGAAGACCGTCGAGGCGCACGTCAGCTCGGTGCTGCGGAAGCTGCAGCTCTCCAATCGTCACGAACTGAGTCGCTGGGCGGTCAGCCGCAGGCTGGTCGACTGAAACCTGAAAGGACCTACATGCACATCGCCGAGTTCACCCTGCACGCCAAGCCCGGCCACTTCCAGGACGTGGCGGACATCTACTCCGCGTTCGCCGCGGACTTCCTCAGCAACCATCCGGCGCTCGAGACCGTGCTGGTCGTCGGGGACGAGGCCGACGGCGTGGTGCGCGGGATCGGCGTCTTCTCCGACCGCGACGCCGCGGACGCCGTCAACAGCGACCCGCAGTTCGCCGACTTCAACGACAGGGTCGCCCCCCTGCTCGCCAGCCCCTCGGAGCGCGTGGAGCTCCAGCTGCTGCATCAGTACGTCAAGGCGTAGCCAGAGGCGCGAGCAACGCTTCGTGCTTGAAGCGGTTCGAGGAGACGTTCGTCATCGCCACGAGCCCGGCCCCCTGCTCGGGGTATAGGCGCATGACGGTGCCGTAGCCCGCTCCGCCTCCCAGATGCTCGACGTGGGTCAGTCCGTGCTCCGAGTCTCGATGGCGCCGGAACCAGCCGAGGCCGAGGTCGAACTTCTTGCCGCGCACGGCGATCCGCTGCATCACGGCCGTGCTCTCGGGCGAGAGGATCCGGCCTCCCTTGACCGCGCCGCCGCCGAGGTGAGCGGCCGCGAGCAGGGCCGCATCCCTTACCGGACCCACCAACCCGCCGTAAGCCGAGCCGTCGAGATAGAAGGGATTGAACGTGCGCCAGCGTCCAGCGACCGGGCCGATCACCCAGCTCGGGATCAGCAGCCGAGCCAGGGGCAGGAATGGATCTCGCCGGGGATGGGTTCCCTCGGCCAGGTGGTCAGGACCGGCGAGGTCTGAGGTGAAGCCGGTCGAGACCGCTCCGATCGGCGCCAGAACACGGTCGACGACGTATTCCTTGTAGGGCTGTCCCGACACCTCGGCGATCAGCTCCCCCAGCACCAGGAAACCGATGTTGGTGTACGCGGAACGTTCTCCTGGCTCGAACTTCGGCTTTCCGTACCTGCCCAGCAGCCTCGACACCATCTCCCTCGGATCGGGACCCGGCTCGGCCGCGGGGTGGATCCAGCGCAGCGGCGGGGGATTCGGGATGCCCGAGGAGTGATTGAGGAGCTGGCGGACCGTGATCCTGGGATCGAGCGAGTCAAGCTCCACCAGATGCTCCCTGGCGGGCGCATCCAGGTCCACCGCGCCCGATTCGGACAGCTGCATCACGGCCGTCGCCGTGGCGATCTTCGTCATCGAGAACCAGAGAAAGGCGGTTCGCTCGTCGACGGGTTGCTCGCTGGTGGGGCGGGCGATCCCGGACGAGCCATGCCAGACCAGCTCGCCGTCGGCCACAAGCGCTGCGGCAGCACCTGGCGCCGCCACCTGCGCGAGGCGCTCGCTCAGTGCTTGGGTCAGGTCGTCGCTCATGGGGTCATCCAGACCCCCTGTCTCGCAAACCTACCGAGCTAGAGCAGCGGTAGGCCCTCACGGAACGAGCTGATCGCCGCGTCGGCCCCGGCCTCCTTCAGCTGCTCGACCGTGAACTCTCCGGTCGCCACTCCGACCACCCGGATGCCGGCGCCGTGGCCCGCCTCGACGTCGCGCGGCGTGTCGCCGCAGGAGAAGCAGCGGGAACGCTCGAGGCTGTCGCCCGAGACCAGCTCCGCCCGCTCGAGCGCCTTCTTGGTGAGCTCGGTGCGATCGGGCGAGTCCGAGCCGTAGCCGCCGAAGGAAAAAAAGCGATTGAGGTTGGCGCGCTGGAGCTTGATGTGCGCCGCCTCCTCCACGTTGCCGGTGGTCAGTCCCAGGAGGATGCCGTCGTCGATCAGCCGCTCGAGCAGCTCCACCACCCCCTCCTGGACCTTGAATCCCGGAGAGTTCTCGACTTCCTCCGGCAGGTGATCGAGCCGCCGTCGCATCAGCGCGTCGGCCTCCTCCTGGGTCGGCTCCCGGTCGACCGCCTTCTCGAAGGCCACGCGGCCCACCTCGGGATCCGGGACGCCCTTGCCGGTCACCGCCGGTACATCGACGTCGACGTCCTGCAGCTCCTTGAAGGCTCGCTTCCAGGCCCGGTCGCTGGCGCCGCCGGTGCTGATCAGCGTGCCGTCGATGTCGAACAGCACGGCCTGAGTGTCAGCCACGGTGCTCCCGGTAGCGCCGGATCAGGGAATTGGTGGAGCTGTCGTGCTCGAGCTTCGGCTCGTCATCGGCCTGGAGCTGGGGAATGATCTTCACGGCGAGCACCTTGCCCAGCTCCACACCCCACTGATCGAAGGAGTCGATTCCCCAGATCGCGCCCTGCGTGAAGACGCTGTGCTCGTACAGCGCGACCAGAGAGCCGAGCGTGTGCGGCGTGAGGCGCTCCGCCAGGATCACGTTGGAGGGCCGGTTCCCCTCCATCACCCGGTGGGGGACGACCTCCTCCGGCGTGCCCTCCTCCCTCACCTGCTCCGGCGTCTTGCCGAAGGCGAGCGCCTCCGGCTGCGCGAAGACGTTCGACATCAGCAGGTCGTGGTGGTCGCCGAGCGGATTGAGCGTGTGCATGAAGCCGATGAAGTCGCACGGGATCAGCCTCGTCCCCTGGTGGATCAGCTGGTAGAAGGAGTGCTGGCCGTTGGTCCCGGGCTCGCCCCAGTAGATCGCGCCGGTGTCGTAGTCCACCCGTGCTCCGTCGAGCGTGACGTGCTTGCCGTTCGACTCCATGGTGAGCTGCTGCAGGTAGGCGGGGAAGCGGTGCAGGTACTGGTCGTACGGGAAGACCCCTGAGGTCTGAGCCCCGAAGAAGTCGCCGTACCAGACGGCGAGCAGGCCCATGATCGACGGCAGGCTCTGGCCGATCGGGTTCTCCTTGAAGTGCTCGTCGACGGCGTGGAAGCCGGCCAGCATCTCGTGAAAGGCCTCGGGCCCGATCGCCAGCATCGTCGAGAGGCCGATCGCCGAGTCCATCGAGTAGCGGCCGCCGACCCAGTCCCAGAAGCCGAACATGTTGTCGGTGTCGATGCCGAACTCGGCGACTCCCTCGGCATTGGTTGAGACGGCGACGAAGTGCTTCGCGATCGCCTCCTCCGAGCCGAGCTTGGCGAGCGCCCAGTCTCGGGCGGTCTTGGCGTTGGTCATCGTCTCGAGCGTGGTGAAGGTCTTCGAGGAGACGACGAAGAGCGTCTCCTCGGGATCGAGGTCCCTGGTCTTCTCAGCGAAGTCGGTGCCGTCGACGTTGGAGACGAAGCGGAAGGTCATCTCGCGGCGGGAGTAGTGGCGCAGCGCCTCGTAGGCCATTACCGGCCCGAGGTCCGATCCGCCGATGCCGATGTTGATCACGTTGCGGATCGGCTTGCCGGTGTGGCCCTTCCACTCGCCGGAGCGGACCCGCTCCGCGAAGGCCGACATCCGGTCGAGGACCTCGTGGACCTGCTTGACGACGTCCTCCCCATCGACGATCAGCGAGCGGTCCTTCGGCATCCGCAGCGCCACGTGGAGGACGGCCCGGTCCTCCGAGACGTTGATGTGCTCGCCGCGGAACATCGCGTCGCGGCGCTCGGCGACGCCCGACTCGTCCGCGAGCTCGGCGAGCAGCTTCAGGGTCTCGTCGGTGATCCGGTTCTTCGAGTAGTCGAGGAAGAGCCCGGCGCCCTCGGCGACCAGCCGCTCCCCGCGGTCCGGGTCCTCGGCGAACAGCTCGCGAAGGTGGCGCTCGCCGATCTCGGCGTGGTGCTTGGAGAGGGCCTTCCAGGCCTTGCGCTGCCGCAGCTGCGGTCCCGACGCCACGCGCGCAGCCTAACCGCCGCGGCTACACGGGACCGGGCTACTTCCGCTTCTTCTTCTTGCACTTCTTGGATGTTGCGGCCCGGTGCTTCTTCTTCTTGCACTTCTTCTTCGGCGCCGTTGCGGGCGAGGACGAAGAGGCCGGCGGCGCCGGACTGGTCACCGGAGGTGAGGGCGGGGGCGGAGGCGGATGCGGAACGCAGCCGTCCGCCCCGCTGCCGGAGATGGCCGGGCAGGCGTCGAGGAAATCGACCACAGAGTCCCCGTCGCTGTCGCAAGCGGTGTAGGTCTCGGCCGGGGCCGGCCCGTCGACCTGACCGGTGTCAGGTCCGCCGCCGGTGCAGTCGATCGAGTCGACTTCGCCGTCCGCGGCACCCACGATGTCGGTGCCGGGCCCGAGCAGGAGGTCGTCCGGACCGGCCTGGCCGCTGACGTTGTCGCTGCCGGCCAGCCCATCGAGGACATTCGCGTTCCCGTCGCCGGACAGAACGTCGCTTTGCGGGGAGCCGGTCACGTCGTCGATGCTGGTCAGGGTGTCCGAGCCCTGTCCGACGGCTGTTCCCAGCGCGAGGTTGACATTGACGCCGGGGGGGCCGGCGAGAGCTGCGTAGCTCACGGTGTCGCCGCTCCCTCCGTTGCCGTCCAGGAGGTTGTCGCCACTGTTGCCACTGAGGGTGTCGCCGGCCGTCGAGCCTGTGAGGTTCTCGATGTTCGAGAGCGTGTCGGCTCCCTGCCCCGTCGAGCTGCCGCTCGCGAGGCTCGCATCCACACCCGCCGCGACGCCCCCGAAGCTCGCCGTGTCCACGCCCCCGGCGCCGTCCAGGACGTTGTCGTTGCCATCGCCGATCAGCGTGTCCGCAACGGACGATCCCGTCAGGTTGTCAATGCCGCTCAACGTGTCCGCCCCCTGGGGACCGGTGGCCGTCCCAGTGGCCAGGTTGGCGACCACGGCCTGCGGAAGCCCCGCGAAGCTGGCGGTGTCGCTCCCCCCGCCTCCCGTCAGGTTGTCATTGCCCCCACGACCGTCGAAGACGTTGTTCTCGGTGGCGCCGGTCACCGAGTCGCCCTGGGGCGAACCGATCAGGTTCTCCACGTTGAAGACGGTGTCGTTCCCGCCCGGAGCGGTGACGTTGCCGGTGGTCCCGCTGCTCAAGTCGGCGGTCACGATTGGGCCCGTCTCGGTCGCGTAGCTGACGGTGTCCGTCCCGAAGAGGCCATTGACGAAATCTGCCCCCGCGAGCGGCTGGATCAGATCGTCGCCCCCATCGCCAACGAACTGGTTGGCATTCGCGTCCCCGATCAACGTGTCGGCGAAGCTCGTCCCCTCGATTCCCGTCACTCCGGACACCGTGTCGGTGCCCGCCCCTGCCGCCGTTCCATCGACCGTTCCCGTTCCGAGGTTGGCGACGACCCCACCCGGGCCCGGCGAGTTCTCGTAATGCAGCTCGTCCTGATGGTTGGTGCCCCCCTGGGGATCGGTCAGCACGTCGTCGCCGCCGAGGCCTTGGAGGTTGTCCGGAGCATCGAGCCCGTCGATGGTGTTCGGTCCGTTGTCGCCGGTGAGGGTGTCGAAGGTGTTGCTCCCGTTGAGGTTCTCGAAGCCGGTCATGGTGTTGCTCTCGGCCGGCGAGAACACGGTCGCCACGCCCGTCAAGAGGCTCGCGGTGATCCCGTTGCTGCCCAGGAAGGTCACCGTGTCGCCCGTCGCGGTGTTGGCCCCGCCCTCCAGGTGATCGTTCCCGCCTTCACCGTTGATCGTGTCGTTGCCGTCATCGCCGCAGATCGTGTCGTTGCCGCCCCCGCCATTGACCGTGTCGTCGCCGCCGCCCGCCTCGATCACGTCGTCGCCAGCCGTCCCCGGGATGGTTTCGCCCGACGAGGTGCCCGAGATCGTGGCCGTCAGGCCATTACAGAGCGCGCTGGCGCTGGCCGGGGCGATCAGCAGGAGCGCCGCCGCCGCGGCGACCACTAGGAGCAGACGACGTCGAGATTGCGTCATGGCGCGACGAAGCTACGCCGGACCGCTCATCAAACGCTCATCAGGCTGGACAACCAGGCGACGCTAGGCGGCCAGGCGCTCCGATTCCGACTTGATCGTGTCGAGCAGGTCCATCCAGGACTTCACGAACTTCTCCGCGCCCTCCTTCTGCAGCTGGAGACCGAGGCCGTCGACGTCGATGCCCGCCTCTCGATGGGCCTCGAATTCCTGCTCGTAGTCGCCTCCGTCGGCCGGCAGCGGGTCCCTGACCTTCCCGCTCTCGGCGAACGCGAGGAGAGTCTTGTCGGGCATCGTGTTGATCGTGTCCGGGGCCGCGAAGGCTTCGATGTACAGGGTCTCGGGCGCCCCCGGGTCCTTGGTGCCGGTGCTTGCGAAGAGCAGCCGCTGCAGACGGGCGCCCTTCTCCGCGAGGCCCTTCCAGCGATCGGACTCGAGCATGTCGCGCCAAGCGGCGTAGGTCTGCTTGCCGACCGCGATTCCAAGGGTGTTCTTGATCTCGTCGGGCACGTCGTCGTGCACGGCGACGTCCCAGCGGCTGATGAACAGAGAGAGGACCGAGGGCACGTCGGGGTCGAGGTCCGCCTCGATCCGCCGCTCGATTCCCTTCATGTAAGCGTCGGCGGCCGCGATGGTCTGGTCGCTCGACATCAGCAGCGTGACGTTGATCGGCACGCCGGCGAAGATCGACTCCTCGATCGCGGGCAGGCACTCGGGCGTGCCCGGGATCTTGATGAAGTTGTTCTCCTCCGCGCGGCCGTGGAGGTCGGCCGCCTGCTGGATGGTGGCCTCGGTGTCGTAGGCGAGCTTCGGCGAGACCTCGAGAGAGACCCAGCCGTCCATCCGGTCGGTCTCCCTGTGGATCGGCTCGAACATCTTCGCCGCGCGCGTGACGTCCGCCAGCGCCAGCTCGAAGAAGATCTCCTCGGGCTCCATGCCCTTCTCGCGCAGCTCGGCGATCTGCTCGTCGTAGGCGTCGCCGCTCGACTGATCGCCTTGTCGAAGATCGTCGGGTTGGAGGTCTGGCCGGTGACCGAGAGCTCATCGATGTAGCGCTGCTCCGTCCCGTCGTCGAGCATCGTGCGGGTGATGTTGTCGAGCCACAGGCTCTGGCCCAGATCGTGGAGCTGCTGCGTGGGCTTCATCGTCCGAGTACCTCCTTGGCTGTCTCAGCCACTTTGTCTGGGGTAAAGCCAAACTTGGTCTGCACGTCCTTCAGCGGCGCGGAGGAGCCGAAGGTGTGCATTCCGATCCTGGCCCCGTCTGGGCCGACGAATCGGTCCCATCCGAGGGTAGACGCCTCCTCGACGGAAACCCGAGCCGTGATCTGCAGGCGGCAGGACCTCGTCGCGGTATGCCTCCTCCTGGCGCTCGAAGAGCTCCCAGCAGGGCAGGCTGACAACCCGCGACGCGATTCCGTCGGAGAGGAGCTGCTCGTGGGCCTCGACCGCCAGCGCGACCTCGCTGCCCGTGGCAATCAGGATCACCTCAGGCTCCCCCTCGCTGTCGGCGAGCACATAGCCGCCGCGCCGCAGCCCGTCGGCCGAGGCGTACTTCGTGCGGTCAAGTATCGGGACGTCCTGGCGGGTGAGGACCAGCGCCACCGGCTGATGATGGCGATCCATCGCCGCGCGCCAGGCCTCGGCGACCTCGTTCGCATCCGCCGGGCGGATCACGTCCAGCCCGGGAATCGCCCGCAGCGAGGCGAGCTGCTCGACCGGCTGGTGGGTCGGACCGTCCTCGCCGAGACCGATCGAGTCGTGGGTGAAGAGGTGGATGACGGGAAGCTCCATCAGCGAGGACAGGCGGATCGCCGGGCGGGCGTAGTCGGAGAAGGTCAGGTAGGTCGACCACAGCGGCCGTTGCTTCGAAAGGGACAGGCCGTTCGAGATCGCCGCCGACTCGTGCTCCCGGATGCCGTAGTGGAACTGGCGGCCGTCCCGCGATTCCGGCTCGAACGGCTTGCTGTCCTCCAGCTCGACGGAGTTCGAGCCGGTCAGGTCGGCCGCGCCGGCGAGCAGCCACGGCACCCGGGCGGCGACGGCGTTCTCGACCTTGTTGGAGGCCTTCCGGGTCGCGAGGCCCTTCTCGTCAGGATCGAAGCTCGGGATGTCCGCGTCCCAGCCCTCGGGGAGCTCGCGGCGCTGCATCGCCTCCCAGTGCGCGGCCAGCTCGGGCTCGTCGGAGCCGTAGCTCTCGAAGAGCTCCTTCCACTGGCCGCTCAGCTCGGCGCCGCGCTTGCCCATCACCTCGGCGAAGTGCTCCTGCACGCCGTCGGGGACCAGGAACTCCGCGTCCTCGGGCCAGCCGTAGAAGCGCTTCGTCTCCTTGACCTCCTCGTCGCCCAGCGGCTCGCCGTGCGCCTCGGCGGTGTCCTGCTTGTTCGGGGCGCCGTAGCCGATGTGCGAATCGACGATGATCAGGGTCGGGCGGTTCCCCTCCGCGCGGAAGTTGTCGAAGCCCCGGGCGATCATCTCCAGGTCGTTGGCGTCCTCGACCCGGGTGACGTTCCACTGGTAGCCCTCGAAGCGGGCCTGGACGTCGTCCTCGTAGGTGATCGAGGTGTGGCCGTCGATCGTGATGTGGTTGTTGTCGTAGACCCAGCAGAGGTTGGAGAGCTTCTGGTGGCCGGCGAACGAGGCGGCCTCGCTCGAGACCCCCTCCATCAGGCAGCCGTCGCCGGCGATGGCGTAGACGTCGAAGTCGAACAGCTCTGCCCCGGGTCGGTTGAAATAGGCCGCCTGCCAGACCGAGGCTACGGCCATGCCGACGCTGGTAGCGACCCCCTGGCCGAGCGGGCCGGTGGTGGTCTCCACCCCGGACGTCCATCGGTACTCGGGATGGCCCGGGCACTTGGAGTCGAGCTGCCGGAAGCTCTTGATGTCGTCGAGACCAACCGCCGGGGTGCCCTCCACCTCGTAATCCGGATCCACGGCCTTCACCCCGGTCAGGAAGAGGAGCGAGTAGAGCAGCATCGAGGCGTGTCCCGCCGAGAGCACGAAGCGGTCGCGGTTGGGCCAGATCGGGTCCGCGGGGTCGAAGCGGAGGTAGCGCTGCCAGAGCACGTACGCAAGCGGAGCGAGTGCCATCGGAGTGCCCGGGTGCCCGGAGTTCGCCTTCTGAATGGCGTCCATCGAGAGCGTCCGGATCGTGTTGATGCAGAGCTCGTCGATGTTCGTCTGCTTCTCGGCGGTCGCCGCCATCGCCACGATCCTACGACTAGTGTCCCCGCGGTGAGCGAGCCAAACCTCGACGCTGAGAAGAAGCTGGCTGCCGAGGCCGCCGCGGAGCTGGTCTCCGACGGGATGAAGGTGGGGCTGGGAACGGGATCGACCGTCGCCCACCTGCTGCCGGCGCTCGCGGCCCGAGGACTGAGCGGCCTCCGGTGCGTCGCCACCTCGGTCGCGACCGAGAAACATGCGTCGGAGCTCGGAATCCCCGTCGAGCCGTTCGAACAGCTCGATCGGCTTGACATCGCGATCGACGGCGCCGATCAGGTCGCTCCAGACCGGTGGCTGGTCAAGGGCGGCGGCGGCGCCCACACGCGGGAGAAGATCGTCGCGGCCTCGGCCGAGAGCTTCATCGTGATCGCGGACTCCTCCAAGACCGTCGATCGAATTTCGGCTCCGATCCCGCTCGAGCTCTCGAGATTCGGCCTCGCCTCGACCCTGGCGCGGATCGCAAGCGAGCTCGGCGAAGTCACCATCCGTCCCGACACCCCGCAGAGCCCCGACGACGGCGTGATCGCGGACTTCACCGGCAAGGTCCACGAGCCCGGCGAGCTCGCCGCGCGGCTTTCGATCATGCCGGGCGTCGTGGATCACGGCCTCTTCCCGTCGGGGATGGTCGGCGCCGTCCTGATCGGACGCGGCGACTCCGTCGAGCGTGCGTAATGGCCGGTGGCGGCGCAACCGACCTCGAGAATCTTCAGGCCCTCTACCGAAGATGGGAGCAAGGGGACTTCTCCGGTGCCGACTTTTACGACCCCGGGATGCAGACCAAGAGCTTCGGCATGGGAGAGTGGATCGAGGGGGGAAACCTCGAAGAGGTCGCGGCCGTGATGCGCGACTGGCTCAGCACCTGGGAGCGTCCGCTCAGGGTCGACGCGGAAGAATTGATCCAGTCGGGAGACCGGATCCTTGCGCTGGTCCACTGGAGTGGCCGCGGGAAGGGCAGCGGGGTTGAGATGGAGGCGAGGGGCGCCCACATCTGGACATTTCGCGATGGGCTCGTCGTTCGCTTCGACGTCTACCGCGACCGCGACGAGGCCCGCGCGGCATTCAAGGCCGGGTGACGCTACTCACACCCGGGGCACGCTGAGCCGCAGTACGCTCGCGCCATGGAGGAGAAGGACGCGATCATCGTCGGCGCCAGGTGCGCGGGCTCGACGCTCGCGATCGCCCTGGCGGAGCGCGGCTGGGACGTGGCGCTGATCGACCGGGACACCTTCCCGAGCGACACGATCTCCACCCACATGATGTTCCCGAACACGCTGGCTCGCTTCGAGCAGCTCGGCGTGCTCGACAGGCTGCGCGCGAATCACCGGCTCCCCTCGCTCGGCTGGCGGGTCGTCGGCCTGGGTCACGAGACCAGCGGGACGTTCACCCCGATCGAAGGTTTCGACCGGGGCACGTCGGTCCGCCGCATCGCTCTCGACAAGGCAATCGTCGACACGGCCATCGCGGCGGGAGCGGAGGGGCGCTTCGGCGAGCGGGTCGTCGACCTGATCGGATCCGGGTCGGAGGAGGACCCGGTCGCCGGCGTCGTCCTCGACAACGGCGACGAGATCCGGGCGAAGTGGGTCTTCGGTGCGGACGGGCGCGGCTCCACCGTCGCCGGGAAGCTGGGCATCGAGAAGGAGCGCCCACAGCGAGGTGAGATCGCCTTCATGTGGGCCTACTGGAGCGGCATCCCAGACGACGGCTTCGGCACGACCGACATCCAGGATGACGCGATCCTCGTTCGCTGGGCAGTGGAGGACGGGCTCACGCTGCTGGTGTCGACCGGGCCCGATGAGTTCACCCATGGCTCGAAGGATGAGCGGCGTCGCAACTACCTCGAGGTGCTCCATCGGTTCCCTGACTCGCTGCGGCCCGAGCATCTCGAGGCCGGTGAGATGGTCTCCGATCTTGTCGTCGCGCCCGAGTCGCTGATGCGCGGGTACTTCCGCAAGCCGACTGGGCCGGGATGGGCGCTGCTGGGCGACGCCAGCCACTTCAAGCATCCGGGCACTGCGCAGGGAATCGGCGACGCGGTCGAGCAAGCCCTCTACGTCGCCGAGCAACTGTCGGGCTCCGATCCCGGTCTCGAGGGATACGAGGCCTGGCACGACGATCGCGCCAACGATCACTACGACTGGTCGTTCTCCTGGGGGCGCTTTCCCCGTCCCGACATCACCGAGAAGCTCTTCCGAGGCTGGGCGAGCGAGCCGGACGCCGGCCAGGACCTGCGCGACACCTACAGCCGCCTGGTCTCACCGTCCAAGGTGATGAGCGAGGAGCGCCTCGCCCGCTGGTTCGGCGCCCCAAGCGGGTCCGCGGTGGCGCAGTAATCTCGTTCGAGAATGGAGGAGAAGGACGCGGTCATCGTCGGGGCGAGGTGTGCGGGCTCGACGCTCGCGATCGCCCTGGCGGAGCGCGGCTGGGACGTGCTGGTTATCGACCGCGACACCTTCCCCAGCGAGACGATCTCGACCCACGGCCTCTATCCGAACACCCTCGCCAGATTCGAGCAGCTAGGGGTGATGGACACGCTGCGCGCCTCTCACGACATCCCGCTCCTGGGGAGCCGGCTCGTGGGACTCGGAAACGAGGTCGCGGGCCTGTACACGCCGATCGACGGATACGACCGCATGGCCGTCACCCGCCGATCCGCGCTCGACAAGGCCATCGTCGACACGGCGCTGGCGGCTGGAGCCGAGGGCCGCTTTGGCCAGCGGGTCGTCGAGCTGATCGGCTCGGGCACCGATGAGGACCCGGTCGCCGGAGTGGTGCTCGACAACGGCGACGAGATCCGGGCGAAGTGGGTCTTCGGCGCGGACGGGCGCGGATCCACGGTGGCCGGGCGCCTGGGGATCGAGAAGGAGCGCACCGCCAAGGGAGAAGTCGCCTTCCTGTTCGGCTACTGGAGCGGCATTCCCGACAACGGCTACGGCACGATCGAGATCCACGAGCATGAGTTCGCCAGCCGCTCGGCGGTGGAGGACGGGCTCCACCTGTTGATCGCGATGGGCGATTCGGACTTCACTCGAGGGACCCAATCCGAGCGCCGCCAGAGGTACGTCGAGCTTCTGCGGCGCTTCCCGGAGATGATCGAGCCCGACGTGCTCGAGGGAGCCGAGCTCGCCACCGAGGTCAGCGTGGCGCCGGAATCGCTGATGCGCGGGTTCTTCCGCAAGCCGACCGGGCCCGGCTGGGCGCTGGTCGGCGATGCCTCCCACTTCAAGCATCCGGGGACGGCCCAAGGGATCGCCGACGCCGTCGAGCAGGCCATCTACGTCGCAGAGGCGCTCTCCGGCTCGACACCCAGCCTGGCGGAGTACGAAGCCTGGCGCGATGCCAGAGCCGCCGAGCACTACGACTGGTCCTTCGCGTGGGGGCGCTTCCCTCACCGGGAGGCCGCGGAAAAGCTTTGGAAGGGGTGGGCGAGCGATTCGGACGCTGGTCAGGACCTCCGTGACTCGTTCAGCCGCCTGGTGGAGCCGTCCGAGGTGATGAGCCCGGAACGCATGAAGCGCTGGTTCGGCGATGCCGTCGCTGAAAACGCCTGACGCTAGAGGTTGACCGCCGCCATGCCGACCTCCTCGTAGCGGTCGCCTGAGACCTCGGGCAGCTCCTCCTCGATCCGCGACAGGTCGCTCGTCGGTCAGCTCGATGTCCGCGGCGGCCGCGTTCTCCTCCAGGTACTTGCGGCGCTTGGTGCCGGGGATGGGGACGATGTCCTCGCCCTGGGCCAGGACCCAGGCGAGCGCCAGCTGCGCCGGAGTGATGTCCTTCTCCTCGGCGATCTCACGGAGCTTCGCGACGATCCTCATGTTCGCCTCCAGGTTCTCGCCCTGGAACCGCGGCTGGGTCCGCCTGAAGTCATCCTCGGCGAGCTCGTCCGGGGAGGCAAAGCGCCCCGAGAGGAAGCCGCGCCCGAGCGGCGAGTAGGCGACGAAGCCGATCCCGAGCTCCCGGCAGGTCGGCAGGATCTCGGCCTCCGGCTCGCGCGCGAAGACCGAGTACTCCGTCTGCAGCGCGGTGATCGGGTGGACGGCGTGGGCGCGGCGGATCGTCTCCGGCGCGGCCTCGCTGAGGCCGAGGTGACGGACCTTTCCGGCCTCGACGAGCTCGGCCATCGCTCCGACGGTCTCCTCGATCTCGACGTTCGGGTCCACACGATGCTGGTAGTACAGGTCGATCTGATCGATCCCGAGGCGCTCGAGCGTGCCATCGATCGTCTTCCTGACGTTCTCGGGGGAGCTGTCGGGCCCGCCGAGCGTCGACATGTCGCCCGGGACGGCGTTGTCCAGATTGCGCTGGAACTTGCTCGCGATCACGTACTGATCCCGCTTGCCCTTGATCGCCTTGCCGACCAGCTCCTCGTTGGTCAGCGGGCCGTAGATCTGCGCGGTGTCGAGGAAGTCGATGCCGAGCTCGAGGGCGCGCTGGATGGTCGCGATCGATTCGGCCTCGTCCGTCTCGCCGTAGAAGGCGGACATGCCCATGCAGCCGAGACCCAGCTCTGAGACTTCCAGGTCACCCAGATTGCGCTTCTTCATTTCTTGCCAAGCCTTTCGCGGTAGAGGTGGATGTCGTCTTCCCCGTTCAGCAGCTCCGCATACCTGCGGACCTGCCGGATCGGCGTCAGTGCATCGACATCGAGTCCATCGCGTCCATCGCCGACGTCGAATCCGGAACCGTCAGCCCCGGCACCTGATCGGGGAAGAAAGCGACCCCGATCGCCAGGGCCAGCAGCACCACGACCGTGACACCCTCGGCTGTCTCGCGCCAGGGCAGCACCTTCTCGATCACGATCAGCGCGGCGATCACCACCATCCAGGTGATGCTCATCACGCCGAGCGCGAAGAGCGCGGCCATCAGCGCCCAGGAGGAGCCGACGCAGTAGGCGCCCTGGTCGAGGCCCATGCGGAGCGCCCCGGCCACGCCCTCGCGCCAGTCGGCCGCCAGCAGCTCGCGATCGCGGCAGTGGCGCAGGCAGGTCTTCTTCAGCGGCGTGAACTCATAGAGCGCGGCGCCTGCGATCACGCCCCCGGCGACGTAGCGCCCGCCGCCGTCCCAGCTGAGGAAGGAGAGGTCAAGCGAGCGGACACCCTCGAATGCAACCCAGGCCACGAGGCCGACGAGCACCCACGCGAGGAGATAGCCGGCGGTGAAGAAGGTCGTGAGGAGCAGGGACTGAGGCGTCACGTCCGCCGAGCCGCTACGTGCCTTGGCGGCGTATGTCCCGGCCATCGGAACCAGCGACGGCAGCATCATCGCCGCCATCATCACCGCCCAGACCCCGGCGAACCAGCCGAAGGTCCCGAGGTCGGTCCCCGGTCCAGCGTCCATTCCCTGCATCCGGTCCGCGGTCACCACCCAGGCGAGGGCCGCCGCCCCCAGCAGGAACAGGGCGGTCACTCGTAGTTCAGTTGCTCGTCCCAATTGGGCCTCCCTTCCGGAGTTAGATCGAACAGGTTCCAGAGCGGCTCCAGCGTCCCGACGTGTCGTGGGTCCTGGCCCGGTTCCCAGGGCCCGTAGAAGAGCTCGGAGCCCCAGAAGTGACGGATCGTGTCGCCGTCTCGGTGGAAGACGTTCAGCATCGGTCGCTGCGCACCCTCCGGCGTCTCTGCGAGGTAGTCCGGGTTGTAGGTGTTGCCCTCCGAGGAGAGCAGCCGCAGCCGGCGCCAGCCGCGCTCGCGCTTCCAGGTCTCGAGGCGGTCGGGCGGAGACTTCGCGACGACGACGAAGTTGACCTTCTGGCTGGCGTGCTCGACGACTCCGTCGAGCTGATCGAGCAGGCTCACGCACGATGGACAGGGGCCCTCGGCAAGCGGGAGCTTCGCGGTCTCCCTCTCGCGCACGGGGCCCGGCCGGTCATCCTCGGGGTCGCGCGGGAACATGAAGCTGTAGATCGCCAGAGAGTCATGTCCCGGCGCGAACAGCTCCGAGAGCCGCACGTCCATCGCCTTGCCCTCTGGCCCCTCGCCCTGGAAGACGTAGTCCTCCGGGACCTCCCCGCCAGGCGGCAGCCCCCTCCGAGCCTCGGCCACGGCCTCCGTCTGGCGGCGCAGCTCGATCTCCTGCTCGAGCAGGCGGTCGCGCGCCGCGCGGTACTCATCGGACTCTCCGGGGAAGGCGGCGCTCATGCCGCCAGCGCTCGCTCCATGTTGTCGAGGCAGGCCGACCAGCCGTCGTACTGCGAATCGCGCCGCTCCTCGTTGGAGATGTTGCTGTTGACGAACAGCACGGTGGTGGCGCCGTCCTGCTCGGTGAATTCCAGCTCGATCATCTGCTGGTTGGATGGAGCGTCATCGAACGTCCAGGTGAACGCCAGCTTGTTGGGCCTTTCGATCAGGGTGTATTCGCCGCCCGCGCCGACCTCGCTGCCGTCGGGATCTCGCATCACGACGCGGACCGTCCCGCCGACGCGCAGGTCCACCTCCGCGCTCGGCGTCCTCCAGTCGGTGCCGGGACGGAACCAGCGCTCGATGACCTCCGGGCTGGTCCATGCGTCGAAGACGTCCTCGGCCGGAGCGTCGAAGGTCCGCTCGATCCGCACCACCTGTGCCGAGTCCTCAGTCACCCTCGCTCCTTTCGCTCGTCGAGGTACTCGCCGACGACGTCGAAGAGCCGCTCCCAGCGCTCTCGCTGACTTTCTATCCAATCCGAGGCGTCGGCAAGCGTCTCGGGGCGCAGGGCGAGGCGGTGAGTGCGCCCGTCGATCACGCGGGTCACGACGCCGGCTTCCTCGAGCATCTTCAGGTGGCGGGAGATGGTGGGCTTGGAGACCCCGAGGTCGCGGGTAGCCTCGCCGACGGTCGAGGCGCCGCCGCTGAGCCGCTCGACGATGTCGCGGCGAATTGGATGCGCGAGAGCCTTGAAAGGATCGTTAGCCATTGTGCTAACTATATATTCTCCGAGGACGTTGACCCGAACACAGGAGGGACGCGATGCCGGAGCACACAGTTGGAACCCAGGAGGAGTGGCAAGCGGAGCGAGACAAGCTGCTGGCGGAGGAGAAGGAGCTCACCCGGCGCGGTGACGAGCTCACGAAGAAACGGCAGAACCTCCCCTGGGTGCCGGTCGAGAAGGACTACACCTTCGAGACCGCCGACGGCACCAGGTCCCTTGCGGACCTCTTCGATGGCCGCTCGCAGCTGATGATCTACCACTTCATGTTCGGGCCGGAATGGACCGCGGGCTGCCCGGTCTGCTCCTCGATCGCGGACACGTTCGCCCCTCAGGTGCCCCACCTGAACGCCAGGGACACGACCATGCTGCTCTCCTCCCGCGCGCCACTCGAGAAGCTCCTCCCCTTCAGGGACCGGATGGGCTGGGAGATCGACTGGGTCTCGGCTGAGACCGACTTCCACCGGGATATCGGCTTCCTCTACACAAAGGAGGAGCTGAAGCCGTTTCTCGAGAGTGGCGAGATCCCGCTGACCGTGACGCAGAACGCGGAGATGTGCGGGACCGACGAGGCCGGATACGTCGCCGAGGGACCGGGCCTCAGCGTCTACACCCTCTCCGACGGGGCGGTCTATCGGACCTACGTGTCGACGGCACGTGGCCTCGAGATCTCGATGGCCTACTACGGCCTGCTCGACCGAACCCCGGCCGGGCGGAACGAGCCACCCGACGAGCCGCTCTGGCTGCGGCGCCACGACGAGTACTAGGAGAGGCCCAATGGCCGATCACACGGTCGGAACACGCGACGAGTGGCTGGCCGCTCGGCGGGATCTCCTCGAGGCGCGAGAAGGAGCACAGCCGGCAGAGCGATGAGATCGCTCGCCGGCGCCGCAAGCTGCCCTGGGTGCCGGTCGAGAAGGAGTACGTGTTCGACACCGATGAGGGTGAGAGGTCCCTCGCCGAGCTGTTCGACGGGCGCTCGCAGCTGCTCGTCTACCACTTCATGTTGGGCTTCGGATTGCGGGTGGACGAGCAGAACCCCGGCTGCACGGGTTGTTCCTTCGCCGCCGATCACTTCGACGGCGTGATCCCGCACCTGAACGGCCATGACGTGACGCTGGTCAGCGAGTCGATCGCGCGGCTCGAAAAGCTGCAGGCGTACAGGGAGCGGATGGGCTGGGGGTTCCCCTGGGTCTCATCGCTGGGCAGCGACTTCAAGTACGACTTCGGGGCCGCGTTCACCGAGGAGCAGCAGAGGAACGGGGCCGAGTTCAACTTCCGGCACGTCGATCACCCCGCGCCGCAGCGCGAGGGGATGAGCGCGTTCGCCCTCGAGGACGGCGTGGTCCATCACACCTACTCCACCTACGACCGTGGAGTCGAGAGGCTGATGGGCACCTTTGAGTTCCTCGACCGGGCTCCTGCGGGCCGAAACGACGGCGGCCGGAGACCTGGTGGCGCCGGCACGACGAGTACGCGCAACCCTAGGCCGGCGAGGCCGCCTCGGTACCTTGGATTCAGGCTGACGATTGACGACAAGGAGGCGATGATGGCGACTCGCAACGGCAGCGCGGAGTGGAAGGGCGACCTGAAGGAGGGGTCGGGACGGCTCACGGTCGGCGACGGCGTCTGGAGCGGCGACTACTCGTTCGCATCACGGTTCGAGGAGGGTGAGGGCACCAACCCCGAGGAGGTGATCGCGGCCGCCCACTCCGCCTGTTTCTCGATGGCGCTCAGCGCCCAGCTCTCGGAGGCCGGACATGCCCCGAACTCGATCAAGACCACCGCAAAGGTGCAGATCCGCAACGTCGACGGCCTGCCCACCATCGACAACATCGATCTCGAGACCGAGGGCGACGTGCCGGGCATCGACGAGACAACCTTTCAGGAGCAGGCCGAGGCGGCCAAGTCAGGCTGCGCGGTCTCGCGAGCCCTCGCGGGTGTCAACACGATGAACGTCACCGCGAAGCTGGCGAGCTGAGGCGCCGCGCTTAGGCGCCGGGCGCGGCGGCGCGGTCCGCCAGGATCAGCGAGTCCCCGCCCGGGTCGACCCTGCCGGCCGGGACCGACGGATCGCGGGCGAGCAGCTTCTGCAGCGCGTCAACCTTCTCCTCGCCGGTGATGATCCAGAGCAGGCTCCTGACACGATGGAGCTCCGGGTAGGTCAGGGTCATGCGGCGCACGCCCTGGTACTCGCCGCTCGTCACCGCGACGCGCTTGTCGGTGACCTCGAGGACGGGATCGCCCGGGACGAGCGACGCCGTGTGCCCGTCGGGGCCGATGCCGAGGTGCGCCAGGTCGAGCGCTTCCGGCAGGGACTCGGCGTAGCGATCGGCGGCGGCCTCAAGGTCGTCGTCGGTCACCGGCATCGGCCGAATGCTGCCCTGGGCGCCGATCGAGAGGCTCTCGACCAGGTGGGTGAGGTTGCGCTCGTCGTCGCCGGCCGGGGCGACTCGTTCGTCCACCTGGAAGATCTCGGTCTTCGTCCAATCCATCTCGAGGTCCTCGAGCTGGGAGAACATCGGCCACGGGTCGCGGCCGCCGCTGACCGCCAACCCGAAGTGGTCCCGCTCCGAGACGGCGGCCCTGGCGGCCTCGGCGATCAGCTCCGCGCCCCGCTTGTGGACGGCGTCGGCGTCGTCGAGTACCTCGATCCGGTGAGGGCTGCTCACTTCGGCTTCTCCTTGTGCCCGCCGAACTGGTAGCGCATCGCCGACAGGACGCGGTCGGCGAAGTCGTCGAGGTCCCGCGAAGCGAAGCGCTCGTAGAGCGCGGTGGTGAGGACGCCCGCCGGCACCCCCTCCTCGATCGCGGCGATCGAGGTCCAGCGGCCCTCGCCGGAGTCGGAGACGCGGCCCTCGAAGTCCGAGAGGTCGCCGGACTGCTGCAGCGAGGCGGCCGTCAGGTCGAGCAGCCAGGAGCCGATCACGCTCCCCCGGCGCCAGACCTCGGCGACCTCGGGGATGTCCAGGTCGTACTGGTAGTACTCGGGGTTCTCCAGCGGGGCGGTCTCCGCGTCCATCTCCCGCTTCACCTTGCCGGCGTTGGCGTTCTTCAGGATGTTCAGTCCCTCGGCGTAGGCCGCCATCACGCCGTACTCGATCCCGTTGTGGACCATCTTCACGAAGTGGCCGGCGCCATTCGGGCCGCAGTGGAGGTAGCCGTTCTCGGCGGTGTCTGGGTCCCCGGTGCGCCCCGGCGTCCGCTCGGCTGACTCGACCCCGGGGGCGATGGTCTTGAAGATCGGATCGAGCCGCTCCACCGCGGCGTCCGGGCCTCCGATCATGAGGCAGAAGCCGCGATCGAGGCCGAAGACGCCCCCGCTGGTGCCGCAGTCGATGTAGTCGATGCCCTGCTCGCCGACCATCTCCGCGCGGCGGATGTCGTCGCGGTAGTAGGAGTTGCCGCCGTCGATGATCGCGTCGCCCTTGTCGAGCACCTCGGCGACCTCCTTGACGGTGCTCTCGGTGATCTCGCCGGCGGGGACCATCACCCAGACGGCGCGGGGCGCGTCGAGCTTCTCGGCCAGCTCCTTCAGCGAGGACGCGCCGGTCGCCCCCTCGCCTGCCAGCTCCTTGATCGGATCGGGGTTGACGTCGTAGACGACGCAGTCGTGGCCGTCGCGCATCAGGCGCCGGACCAGGTTCGCTCCCATCCTGCCGAGACCCACCATTCCGAGCTGTGCCATCCGTCCTCTCCTCCATTAATCGGGTTGCTCCTTGCGGAGCACCCTCGGATATCGCGAGCATCCTACGCGCGTCCAGTAGGTTCCCGAACGTGGCGCAGGCATCAGACGGCAGGAAGACCGGCCCGCCCGCCGATGCGCTGGTGATCTTCGGGATCACGGGCGACCTGGCGAAGAAGATGACCTTCAAGGCGCTGTACAGCCTCTTCAAGAACGGGACGCTCGACGTGCCCGTGATCGGCGTCGCCCGAAACGACTGGACCGACGATCAATGCCACGACCACGCGCGCGAGGCCATCGAGTCGGCGTCCGAGGAGGGTGCCCCGGAGATCGACGAGGACGTCTTCAAGAAGTTCAAGGAGAAGCTCTCCTACGTCCCGGGCGACTACGGCGAGAAGGACACCTACGAGCGGCTCAAGAAGAAGCTCTCCTTCGCCAAGCATCCGGTCTTCTACCTCGAGATCCCGCCCTCGCTGTTCGCCCCGGTCATCCAGCAGCTGGGGAGCGCAGGACTGACGGACGGGGCCCGGGTCGTGATCGAGAAGCCCTTCGGGCACGACCTTCAGTCGGCCATCGAGCTCAACGACCAGATCCACCAGATCCTCGAGGAGACCCAGATCTACCGGATCGACCATTTCCTCGGCAAGGAGCCGGTGATGGACATCACCTACCTGCGCTTCGCCAACTCGATGTTCGAGCCGATCTGGAACCGCCGCTACGTCGAGTCCGTGCAGATCACGATGGCCGAGGACTTCGGCGTCGATGATCGCGGCAGCTTCTATGACGCCGTGGGATGCCTCCGCGACGTGGTCCAGAACCACCTGCTCCAGGTGCTGGCTCTGGTGGGGATGGAGCCGCCCTCCGCCGGCGCCGACCCCGACCCGATCCGCGATGCGAAGCTCGACCTCTTCAAGGCGATCCCGGCCATCAACCCGAACCGCTACGTGCGCGGGCAGTACGAGGGCTACCGCGAGATCGACGGGGTCGACCCCAAGTCCAGTACAGAGACCTTCGTCGGCCTGCGGCTCGACATCGAGAACTGGCGCTGGTCCGGCGTGCCCTTCTTCATCCGGGCCGGCAAGGAGCTCGCCGAGAAGGTCACCGAGGTCCGCGTGATCCTCCAGAACCCCCCGCCGATCGGGATCGGCGGGGGACCCTCACCGGCGACCGACGAGTTCGTCGTGCGCATCGACCCCGACCCCGGCGCCAGCGTCCTGCTCGAGGCCAAGTCACCGGGCGAGGAATCCCTGCGTCGGGTCCACCTCGACCTGCTCTTCCAGCAGCAGTTCGGAGGACAGCCGGGACCCTACGAGCGGCTGCTCGGCGACGCGCTGGCCGGAGATCAGCAGAGCTTCGCCCGCGAGGACAGCGTGCTGGAGACCTGGCGGATCGTGCAGCCCCTGATCGACGACCCCTGTGCACTGGAGCCCTACCGCAAGGGGAGCTGGGGGCCGGAAGGTGCGTCGAACCTCATGCACGGCTACGGCGGATGGCGCCGTCCGTGGCTGCCGGAGGCTCCTCTCGAGGCCGTCGGCGCAGGCTGAGGGTCACGTTTAGCTAGGGTCTGAGCGGATGTCGCAGGCCACCCTCCAGACCAACGCGGGCCCGATCACCGTTCAGTTCTTCGACGAGGACGCACCCAAGACCGTCGAGAACTTCCGCAAGCTGGCGGGAGACGGCTTCTACGACGGGTTGACCTTTCACCGCGTGATCAAGGACTTCATGATCCAAGGCGGCTGCCCGGAGGGAACCGGGACCGGCGGCCCGGGCTACACGTTCGAGGACGAGTTCAATCAGCACAAGATCGTCCGTGGCGCCCTGGCGATGGCCAACGCCGGGCCGAACACCAACGGCTCCCAGTTCTTCATCGTCACCACCGACGCCGCGCCCTGGCTCGACGGCAAGCACACCGTGTTCGGGGAGGTCACCGACGGCATGGATGCGGTCGACGCGATCGAGGGGACCGAGACCGGTCCCGGCGACCAGCCGAGCCAGCCGCAGGTGATCGAGAAGGTCGAACTGAGCGATTAGCCGGGTGGCGCCGGGGGAAGGCAGGGACCGTGGCTGAAGAGCGCACGATCGTGATCACCGGGGCGACGGACGGCCTCGGGAAGGCCCTCGCCTCGGAGCTGGCGCCCGGCGCCGGCCGGCTCATCCTGCACGGGCGGGATGAGCAGAAGGGGCGGGCGCTGCTCGAGGAGCTGCGCCCGCGCTCAACCGGCGAGCTCGAGTGGCGCCGGGCGGATCTCTCCTCGCTCGACGAGGTGCGCGATCTGGCCGACTCACTGCTCGACGAGGACCGCATCGACGTGCTCGTCAACAACGCGGGGATCGGGACCACGGCCGAGGGGGCCGCCGAGCGAGGCGACGGGGATCGCGAGGAGAGTGGCGACGGCTACGAGCTGCGCTTCGCGGTCAACTACCTCGCACCGTTCCTGCTGACGCGGATGCTGCTGCCGCTGATCGAGCGCTCCGCCCCGGCGCGGATCGTCAACGTGACCTCGGCCGGCCAGGCGCCGATCGACTTCGACGACGTGATGCTGGAGCGACGCTACAACGGCATCCAGGCCTACGGCCAGAGCAAGGTCGCGCTCGTCATGCTCACCTTCGATCTCGCAGAGGAGCTCGAAAGCAGCGGCGTCACAGCCAACTGCCTGCATCCCGGCACCTTCATGCCGACCAACATGGTCCGCAGAGCCGGCGTCGAGCCCGTGACTCCGCTCGAGGACGGCGTCAAGGCGACGATGCGGCTGATCGCCTCACCCGAGCTGGATGGCGTCAACGGCCATTACTTCAACGGCACCAGCGAGTCCGCACCGCACCCGCAGGCCGAGGATCCCGAGGCGCGGCGGCGGCTGCGCGAGCTCTCCGCCGAGCTCACCGGTATCCAGGCCACCGCGTAGCCTGCGTTGCATGGGCATCGGCGACAAGTTCCGCGAGCTCCTCGGCGTCGGCACTGATCCGCTCCATCCCGACGGCGTCGCCGAGCTCAGGGTCGGCGACGCGAGCTACGACGACTGGGACGTGGTGCGTGACTTCGGCGACCTCGAGACCGCCCGCGCCTGGCGCCAGCAGCTCACTGACGCCGGGCACGAGGCGGTGATCACCTCGGACCACCCGCTGAACGAGTACGGGCGGGGCGACATCGCCCTGCGCGTTCCGCCGGGCAAGTGGTCCGAGGCGAATGAAGCGCTCGACGAGCCCTAGAGGGGCTCGCCGATCACCAGGTCGAAACGCTCCAGCAGCCCCGGGATGCTGTCGGGATCCATCTCGAGCTCGTAGCGCTGGCAGAGCTCACCCAAGGCCTGCGGGTCGGCCTGCATGGCTCCCCCCATGTCCGAGAGCTCCTCGAAGAAGCGCTCGAAGCCGGCCGGAGCGATGATCTCCAGAATCCTCGCGGGGGTGTCGCCGGCGTTCCAGAAGGTATGCCACTCGTCGCGAGGCTTGAAGACCAGGTCACCGGGCTCAGCGACGAGGACCTCGTCACCAAGCAGCGCCCCGACCTTCCCTTCGAGGACGTAGGTGTACTCGTCCTCTCGGTTGTGCCTGTGCAGCGGTGCGGCCAGGGCGCGCGGAGACATCGGGTGCTCGACGAGCGAGAAGCCCCGGTCGGTCTCGTCGCCGTCGATCATGAATCGGACGCCGATGCTCCCCAGGAACCCGGCCTTTCCATCTCTCGGGCCAACAACCTTCGCCTTGGTGGCCTCCATTGTCTTCTTCTCCTTTAGTCGGACAGCAATGTCGCGCGAATATATACACAGGTCTGATCGATCTGTCAAGATTCATAGGACATCTATGTCCGATCAAAAGCGTCCCTACCGCAAGAAGCGCCGAGCCGAACTCGAGGCGGAGACCCGCCGCCGGATCACCGAGAGCGCCGTCGCGCTGCATGGAACCGTGGGACCTGCCCGCACCTCGATGAGCGCGGTGGCCGAGCGCGCCGGCGTCCGCCGATCGACCCTCTACCGCCACTTCCCGGACGAGGCCTCGTTGTTCGAGGCCTGCAGCGCGGACTGGAATGCGGCCAATCCTCCGCCCGACATCGGGGCATGGGCGGCGATCGACGACCCGGAGGAGCGTCTGCGCAGGGCACTCGAGGAGCTCTACGGGTTCTGGCGAGCGTACCGAGCCGATGATGGAGAACCTGATCCGGGACGAGGCGACGAACGAGAACGTGAGACGCCACTTCGCGGGGTTCCATGACTACATGGACGCCGCCCGCGACGTCCTGATGGCCGGGCGGGGGCTGCGCGGTCACGCTCGCAAGCGGGCCCAGGCCGCGATCGGGCACGCGCTGGCGTTCTCGACCTGGCAGTCGCTCGTCCATGAGCAGGGCCTCGACGAGCACGAGGCGGTGCAACTGGCGATGGGCCTGGTCGCGGCTGCCTCCGCGCGCGATCGGGCTGCCGCGTCCTAGACCAGGCCCTGGTCCAACTCCGGGTCGGCGTAGCAAACGACGGTCCTGGCCCTGCGATCGGGCCAGCCGCGTCGCTCGTGGTCGAAGAGGAGGCCCCAGTATCCAAGGAAGAGGGGCAGGGCCGCGAGGACGAGCCAGATCAGCCTCCGGAACGCCTGGCCCGGCCTGACCTCGCTGCCGTCCGCGGACAGCATCCGGATGGCGACGAACGACATACCCACGGTTCGCCCGGCGCCCGACCAGAGGATCAAGAGATAGGCCGCGGCGATCAGCGCCCAGACGGTTGCGCCGAGAGCGATCACGACGGTGCCGGCCTCCTGGTCCCCGGATTCGAAGATGGAGACCAGGAAAGCGATCGCGGCCGAGATCAGGAGAAGTGTCCCGTAGACGACCCCGGCGTCGATCGCCAGGGCCAGGAGGCGGCTGGCCACTCCCGCATAGATGGGCCGACCCTCACGGGGTCGCCTTCGCATCAGGGCTCGCGCCACTCGTTCGATCCCGGTGTCGAGCCGGCGCACCACGCTGCGCACGACCCTGCGCAGGTCCTCCAGCAGACCCACGCCCTGGCTCGTGATCGCCGCCCGGACTTCTGGCGCCTCCGCCACCCGCTCGACCAGCTTCTGGGCCTCGTCGCTCTCGAGCACCTTGTCCCAGACCCGGTTCGCGGTGTCGGTCTTCAGCAGATGCTCCGTCGCCTTGGCAGCCGTCTCACTGTCCAGCGCCCGATCGACGCCCCGATCGACCGCACGGTCGAGACCCAGCCGTCGCGCCAACCCCTGCGCGCCGCGCAGCCCGGCCCGCGCGATGGGCGCGACCGCTCGCTGCACCGAATTGGATGGAGGGCGCTCGGAAGCCGTCATTGCTCCTGACCCAACGCGCAGAGTAGTGTCGCGTCCGATGGCGGGGCGAGAGAAGGGGCCCACCAGCGGGACCCGCCGCCGGATCTAGGCCGGCAGCCAGGTGAAGCGGATGCTCTGCCCGCCCTGGGTGCAGCTGACGAAGCGGCCGTCAGAGTGGATGTCGCGCTTGGCGGTGCAGCTGAAGCCGTCGACCGAACAGGTCCGGTGGTAGCCCTCGTCGACGTTCGGGTTGTCGACCGTGTTGCAGTCCTTGCCGTCCTGATCCCATGCGGTCGCCACCGCCACGGCCGCGGTGCAGTCGAGGCCCGTGTACTTGAAGTCCTGGTAGGCGTCGGGGATGGTGCACGCCCCCGAGCCGCCCGCGCTGGTCGTCGTCTGAGCGGTCTTCTGCTTGCCTCCCCCGGCCGCCGTGCTGGGCGCCGTCGTGGTCGGGATCGGCGAGGTCGGCGATGGGATCGACACCGAGGCGGCAGTGGTGCTCTCGCCGCTCGAGTCCGAGCCGCAGCCGGCTGCCAGCACGAGCAGCGCCGCCGCGCCGAGTGCCATCAATGATCGCCCTACCCGCATCGAGGCAGCAATGTAGCTCTACAGAGCGGAGAGTTGGTCAGCGAGGCGCTTGATCGCCCTGCGGTTCACGCGCTTGACGTAGGCCCTGTTCAGCGGGCCCATCAGCCGCTCGCCGGTGGGCATCTCGAGGAACTCGAGCTCGAAGGTGATCCTGGTGCCGCCGTCCGGCAGAGCCTCGAGGTGGTAGGTGCCCCGCGTGCGCCGCTTGCCGCGCGATCCTCCGGTGGCCTCCTCTACGAGCCGGCGGCCGGAGTCGGCCTCGACGATCTCGATATCGGTCCAGTCCTTCTCGGCGGTCGCCTTCACCCGGACGTTGGCCTTGGCGCCGACGCCGCGCGGCGGGCCGGAGAGCTTCCAGTCGACCATGAAGTGGTCCATGAACCCCTCGTGGTTCCCGAGCACGTCGAGGAAGTCATAGACCTGGTGAGTCGAGTTCGGGACCTCGATCGAGACGGTTACCGGCTTCACGGGCGGAACCCTAGAGCCCGCGACTAGGGCAGCGGCTCGAGGCCCTCGTCGAGCTCCACGTCGAAGCTGTTCAGGGCGAAGGCGACCATGTGGTAGTGGCCTACGACCATCGTGGCCTCGATCAGCTGCGCCTCGTCGTAGGTCTCGGCGAGCGTCTTCCAGGTTGCGTCCGAGACGCGCGAGCCCTCGTGGAGCTCGTCCGCGGCCCGCAGCAGCGCCGCCTCGTGCGCCGTCCAGCCATCGGCCTCGGGGCCCTCGAGCACGCGGTCGATCGCCTCTCGCTCGATACCCCCGTCCAGCGAGATGCGCACGTGCTGCCCCCACTCATAGGAGGATTCGCAGTTGACGGCGGTCCGCAGGATGAGCAGCTCACGGTCCCTGCCGGAGAGCTTGCCCGCCGCCAGCAGGTACCCGCCCAAGGGGAGCCAGACCCGGAAGAGCTCGGGATTCCGCGCGAAGGTCGGGAAGATGTTGTTGTCCCCGAGACGCCGCTCGATTCCGGGGGGCACCGCCTCGAGCACCCTCTTCAGGTCGCCGTCCCACTCCTCCGGCGGGAGCGGCGGGATGCGGGGATCGGGGCTCATGCGCGTGGACCCTATTGAGCCGAGCATGTCGATCGCGCCGCCGGGGGAATACTGGCTGGCCAGCCAGTATTGTCCCAGGCGATGAACAAGCCGCCCCAGGACCAGCTGGCGAGCGAGAAGTTCCCGGACCTCGACGCCCTCGACGTCACCGACCGCGAGCACTGGGAGGACGGCCCGCCCTACGAGATCTTCAAGGAGCTCCGCGGCCGCTGCCCGGTCCACTGGTCGGAGATCAACGAGTACCCGGACGAGGAGGGCTTCTGGTCGGTCACCAAGGCCGAGGACGTCCGCGAGGTCAGCCTGGACTGGGAGACCTACTCCTCGGAGCGCGGCGGCGTCACCGGGCTCACCCACGCGATCCCCCTGGAGCTTGCGCGAGGGATGTTCATCGCCCAGGACCCGCCCAAGCACGACCGGCTGAAGATGCTCTTCCAGCGCGGCTTCACGCCGAAGCGAATCGCCGAGCACGAGGATCGGATTCGGGCGATCACCGAGGGCGTCCTCGATGAAGTCGCCGACCGCGGCGGCTGCGACCTGGTCAACGACGTGGCGCAGCCGGTGGTCTCGCGGGTGATCGGCAGCTTCATGGGGATCAGCCCCGAGGATGACCTGATCTGGGCGAGGCTGATGAACTCGGCGCTGGGGCTCGGAGACGACGATCTCAACCCGGGCGGTCTCGACGAGATCCTCGAGAAGGACATCCCCGAGCTCTTCGAGCGGTGCCGCCTGCTGATCGCGGACCGGCTCGAGAATCCCACCGACGACCTGACCAGCGTGCTGGTCCACGCAGAGATCGACGGCGAGAAGCTCGAGGAGCATGAGATCGTGATGGGCTTCTTCCTGCTGATGGCCGCCGGCAACGACTCGACCAAGGCGACCTACACCAGCGGCATGCGCGCCCTGCTCGAGCACCCCGACCAGATGAAGATGCTGGCCGACGACCCGTCGCTGATCCCGGCCGCCGTCGAGGAGTGCCTGCGCATGTACCCCGCCTTCGCCCACTTCCGCCGCACGGCGACCCGCGACACCGAGGTCGCGGGCTGCCCGGTGAAGGAGGGCGAGAAGGTGATCATGTGGTACGTCTCGTCCAATCGCGACGAGGACGTCTACGAGGACCCCGATCGCTTCGACGTCCACCGCAACCCCGAGCACCAGGCCTTCGGCGCGGGCGGCCGCCACTTCTGCCTCGGCGCCGCCCTGGCCCGGCTCGAGCTCAAGATCCTCTTCGAGGAGACGCTGCGGCGCTTCCCGAACATGCAGCTGGCCGGCAAGCCGGACCCGGCGATCTCGGCCTTCCTCAACCAGCTGAAGTCGCTGCCCGTTCGCTGGTAGCTGCCGTCCCACACACATCTCGCGTTGGGCTGATAATCGGCCTGGTGTCCCAGGAGAACGTCGAACTGGTTCGAAAGGCCTACGAGCACTTCGCCGAGACGGGGGAGCCCGACGCATCCATCTATTCAGCCACTGTTGAATGGCACAGCGCCGCCGAGGACCCGGGCGCCGAGGTCTTCCACGGTGTGGATGGCGTGAGGAGACTGATCCAGGAGGTCCGTGAGTCTCTAGAGGACTTCCGTACCGAGCCATTCGAGTTCCTGGACAGCGGCGATCGCGTCGTGGCGGGGTTACTTCACAGAGGACGGGGCAGGGGAAGCGGAGTTGAGGTGGAGATGCGCGAGTGGAACGTTTTTCTGATTCGGGACGGGAGGATCGTCTCGGTCCACGAGTACCAGGACCGTCAGGAAGCCCTCGAGGTCGCCGGGCTGACGAAATACGGGCCGTGAGATCAGCGAGCGGGTGGGCGGCTAGCCGCTGTCCGGCGTGGTGTTGATCGAGACGTAGTCGTAGTTGCCCGGCCAGCCGTCATCGGCCGCCGGAACCCAGCCCGAGCAGGTGCTGGCGGGGAAGGTGCTGGGCGGGTCCGGGCGCATCGCGTCCGGCCTGATGTCCTCGCAGTCGAAGCGGCCACCGCCCGACAGCCCGATGTCGAGCCGCGAGCGGTAGTAGCGGGAGAACATGTTGCCGTCGCCGTCGGGATCGACGGCCGCCTCCTGAGCGTCGTCGAACCAGCGGTCGCTGAGCAGGCGCCGATCGGCGCTCGAGTCGCCCTTGACGTACTTGTCGAACCAGGCGGTCGTGTACCAGTCGATCTCGTCCGCGCCGCGGAGGCTCGCTCCAAAGGCGGGATTCGGGATCCAGCTGAAGTCCAGGTGGCTGCCGCCGCGGATCACGATCTCCCCCGAGTCGACGCCGGCGTCCGAGTACTGGACCGATTGGGCGGTCTTCGACTCCGGGTCGGGCTGAGAGGTGTTCGGCGTCGGGGGCAGGAAGTAGTCGGCCGAGATCCCAAGCGCGGGCTTCGTCATGGGCGCAACCGTCCGCTGGGAGGGATCGACGCAGGGCTGCTCGAGGTGCGCGCTGGTGTGAAAGGCGGCGTTGGGGTCCGTGCCCCCCAGGTTGTCCCAGGCGACCACGGCGTCCACCCGCGGGTCCCACTGCCCGATGTAGGAGACGCCGGCGGCCCCATAGGAATGACCGGCGAGGCCGAGCCGGCCGGAATCGATCATGTCGGCGAGCGGGTCATACGCGGTGTCCCTGCCGGCGGCAACCCGCTTGTCCTGCTTGGCCGCATGGCTGGTGCCCGTCTGGCAGCTCGGTACGGGTTCATACGGATTGGCGGCGTCGGAGAGGAAGAAGTCGATGGCGTCCTCCGTGCCGTCGAAGAACGGGCGGCCGTCGGTCTGGGCCGGGAACCCCTCTCGGGCGTCCGGGTACTCGCCGAGAGCATCGGACTGTCCCTGGCCCTGCGGGTCGAAGGTCATCACCACGTAGCCGTCCTTGGCGAGCGCCTGCGCCGCGTACCAGTACATCTGCTCGTCGGCCTGCACCGAGCCGTTGGTGATGACGATGCCCGGACGCTGCGCGGGACCTGACCGGGTGGCCCAGACATGGCCGGAGATGGTCGCGCCGTTGCGGGCGGTGAACAGAACCGGCTTGACGATCCCGTAGCCGTTCGGGCCCCAGTCGTAGAGGCGGACGTCGCCGGCGCAGCCGTCCTCCCCGGTGGCACAGAGGTTGCCGATGAAGTTCCGCTGCGGGTCCCGAGCCTGAGCCAGCGTCGCGTTGAGCCGGTTCTGCACCGAGATCGTGCGCAGCTTCGCCTGATACTGGGGCGTCGAGTAGATCCTGGCCCGCTCGAGCGTCTTCGAATAGTCCTTGGCCTCGTACACCGGGTCGAACGCGCTGGCGACCGCCGAGCCGCCGAGCAGCGCGATTGCAACCGCCAGAACGGCAGCCGCGGACCCTCTCCTCCACAATCGGGTTCCCATGAGCGCGGCGAGCACTATACATAGTTTTAGGTATGTCTCAAATTAGAACCCGCAAGAGCCGCGGCCGTCCCGCGGCGGCGAGCCGGGAGGACGTCCTCGATGCGGGGCTCTACCGCTACCTGCGCGGCCGCCGCGTCGACGTCCAGGCGATCGCCGCCGAGCTGGGCGTCGGCCGGGCGACGATCTACCGCTGGTTCGGCTCGCGGGAGAAGCTGATCGGCGAGGTGATCATCCGCGCCACCGAGCCCGTCCTCGTCGAGGCCCGCTCCGGCCTCGCCGGCAAGGGCGGCCCGGGCCTGCTGGACACCTTCGATCGCTTCAACCGGGCACTCGCTGACGCCCCGGCTCTGCGCGCGTTCGTCGAGCAGGAGCGGGATGCCGCCCTGCGCATCATCGCCTCGGGCGCGGGGCTGGTGCAGCCGCGGATGGTGGAGCTGATCGCGGGCCTGATCGAAGAGGAGGCCGAGGCAGGCACCTACGAGCCGCCCGTCGAGCCTTCCACCCTCGGCTACGCCATCGTGCGGCTCGCCGAAGCGTTCCTCTTCAACGACGCGGTCGCCGGGATCCGGGGCGACGTCGATCGCCTCCGCGAGGTCGAGGCGGCGCTGCTCGGCGTCCCGTCATAGCCGGCGCAACTCTGGATTCGCGCGCCCGGGAGTTGTTAATAAGCAGTGAAGGATTTCGCCTAGGCTGCCCGGATGAGCAGCACCGTGGTGGCCGAGGCCAGCGCCCCCAGGCCCGCAGAACGGGAGAGCAAGCCAGACCGAGGATGGCGGTCCCACTGGGCCGCTCGCCTTGCCCTGCCCGCGATCTACCTGCTGGGAACGGCGGTCGCCATCGATCGGGTCGGGCTCCCCTACTCCCAGGACTGGATCTTCGTCTGGATCGTCGGGCTGATGCTGGCCTTCTCCATCGGGGACGGGCAGCACTCGGTCCGGCGGCTGATCAAGGACTGGCTCCCGATCATTCTCGCCCTCCTCGCCTACGACCTGCTCCGGGGAGTTGCCGACGGGAACCTCTTCGCGATCCACTGGGCGTCGCCGGTCCACGCCGACAAGGTGCTCGGGCTCGGTCAGGTCCCGACCATCCGTCTCCAGGACGCGCTCTACACCCCGGGCCACCTGCACTTCTGGGACTACGCGGCGTTCTCATTCTGGTTCTCGCACTTCTTCGCCACCCTGCTCGTGGGTGTGGGGATCTGGCTGTACGCCTACCGGTGGTTCCACCGCTTCGCCGCCTGCATCGTGGTGCTCGCCGCCATGGGCCTGGTCACCTACGTCGTCTTCCCTGCCGCCCCGCCGTGGCTCGCCGGCGATCACGGCTACCTGCAGCACACCTACCGGATCACCCACGCGGTGGTGAACAACCTGCCTGTGCCGAAGGCCGGAGCTCTGTTCCAGAGCGGCACGGACTGGGGCAACGACGTGGCCGCGGTCCCATCGCTGCACGCCGGCTACACGATGCTGATCTGCCTGTTCCTCTGGCCCAGGCTGAATCGGCGCTGGCGACCCCTGCTGGTCGCCTATCCGCTGGGGATGGCCCTCTCGCTGATGTACCTGGGTGAGCACTACCTGATCGACATCCTGCTGGGCTGGGCTTACGCGGCCGCCACCGTATACGCGGTCGACTGGGCCGCCGAGCGACTGCGGCAGCGACGGGCGGCCGCCGCCGCCGCCGAGCCGCCCGCCCAGGCCCAGACGCAGGCCGGCTGACCCGGCCGGCCGCCCGGCGTTAGTAGCGTCCGGGGCGTGCCACGTCCGCTGCTCGCCGTCGATGCACCCTCGATGCTCTTCCGGGCGTTCTACGCCCTTCCCAAGTCGATCAAGGGGCCGGACGGGAAGCCGGTCAACGCGCTTCTCGGAACGGCGAACCTGATCCTGCGTGAGGTCGAGCGGCACGCGCCGCGGGCGGTCGTGCTCTGCTTCGGGCCGGATGCCGCGGCCTACCGGGTGGAGCTCTTCCCGGCCTATCACGCCGATCGCGAGGCGGCGTTCCCCGACGAGCTGGGACCCCAGTGGGAGGACTCGGCCGACTTCTTCGGCTCCTTCGGCTGGACAGTCGCCGCTTCCGAGACCCTCGAGGCCGACGACCTGCTGCATTCCTTCGCCGAGAAGGAGCGAAAGGCCGGCGGGCGGGCGCTGCTGATGACCGGCGACCGCGACATGTTCCAGTGCGCCAGCGGCTCCACCAGGGTGCTCTACGTCAGCACCGGCAAGCAGGGCGGCCAGCCGATGGGCCCGGCGGAGGTCAAGGAGCGCTACGGGATTCCGCCCAGGCTCGTCCCCGACCTGATCGCCCTGCGAGGCGATCCCTCCGACGGGATCCCCGGCGCCAAGGGCGTCGGGGAGAAGACCGCGGTCGAACTGCTCCGCAAGCACGGCTCGCTGGAGAAGGTCCTCGACGCGGCAATCCGAGAGACTCGCCCGGCGCTGCGAACCGCGCTGATCGGCGACCGCGACCAGCTGCTCGCCTTCAAGGACATGGCCACCCTGCGCACAGAGAAGGTCGGGCGCCCTCGCGACAAGCGCACCGACTATCGCGGGGCCGCCAAGGCGGCCCGGGCGCGAGGCATGAACCGGCTGGCGGAGCGGCTGCAGGAGAAGGCGTCCTAAGACGCCTTCTCGATCCGGAACTCGAACCGCCGAACGGGGCCCGGCCGGCCCATCGAGGAGACCGCCTGGTAGGAAAGCGCGTGTTGTCCAACCCTGACGTCGAAGCTACGGCGTGCCCGACAGGGCTTGAGCTTGCGCTTGTCGAGGCGGCATTTGAAGCTCGCACCCGGGACGTTCGCCTTGAAGGTGAAGCGCACCCGGGCCCGGCGGCCCCGGAGGATGCGCCGCGGGTGCTTGCGCAATTTCGCTTTCGGGTCCTTCGCGGCCGCCACCGCGCGCGAGAGGAAGTCCATGATCGCCGGCGTCTCGCCCGCGGGGTCCGTCGGGGCGCCAACCGCGTCGTTGATGCCCTTGTGGTCATACGGCGCACGGAAGACGGAGGCTCCGGAGCCCGTCGCGAGCGCAGCCGCCATCCGCTCGGTCTCCGACACCCGTGCCGCGTTCGCCGCCTGCGTGACGAGCAGGAAGGCCGGGTCCCGCGGGCCCACCCAGGCGATCGGCGACGCCAGCGCCCAGGCGTTGGTCGCTGCGTTCTCTGCGGCGGTGCCGAATGCGTTGTAGAAGGTGGTGCGCGTCGAAGGACCGCCGGAGGCGATGCGCGCCGGGATGTCATAGGCGTCCGTGTCGAGCGAGACGGTGCCGATCAGCTGCCAGGGATGGACGCGGTAGGCGGAGACGTACCTTGGATCGGTGGAGACCAGCGAAACGAGGTGGGCTCCCGCCGAATGCCCGATCAGGGCGATCCGGTCCGGGTCGCCTCCGTAGGCGGAGACGTGGCGGCTGAGCCACCCAATCGCCTCGCCAACGTCATGGGGATGGTCGGGGAACTTGATCCGGTTCGGGTTCGTCTCGGGGTCCCCCGACTCGGGCGAGAGCCTGTAGTTGATGCTGGCGAACACGTAGCCGGCACTCGTGAACAGGTTGACCTTGTCCCGGATCTGGTTCGCCTTGTCGCCCACCGCCCACGAGCCCCCATGGACGTAGGCGACAACCGGGCGGTGATCTGAGGACCCAACACCGTCGGGCGTGTAGATATCGAGTTGGTTCTGTGACGCGGGCGCGGGCGCAGGCCGCGAGTCGATGTCGTAGTCGATGTCGGGATGTGCCGTGGCCGCCGCACACGGGGTGGCGGCCAGCGCGAGAATCGCGACGGCGAGCAGTAGGACTCGTTCAGGCATCTCCTCTGGGGAACACGGGAGCACGGGACAAGGCGCGGCCCGGCTCGAATTGTCCGGTCGCGCGCCGATGAGTCTTGGGGTGCCCCGGGGTCTGAGTGTTCAGACCATGAATCAGGCGCACGAGACATCCATCGCGAGGCCGGCGGCGTCCCCTCGGCACCGAGGCGACATCGCCTGTCCGCGGTCTCCGCGCAAGCAGGCGGTGCTGGATGCCGTGGTCGTGGGCGGGGGACCGGCCGGCCTGAGCGCAGCCCTGGTGCTCGGCCGGGCGCGCAAGCGCGTCCTGGTGCTCGATGCCGGACGCCCGGCGAACGCGGCCTCGAGCCACGCAATCGGCGGGCTGCTCTCCCAGGGCGGCGTCTCACCGGCCGAGCTGCGCCGCAGCGGCCGCGAGCAGCTCAGCGAGCTCCCGACCGTCGAAATCCGCGACGGAGAGGTGCTCGACGCGGACCCGCTGACCCAGGGCCTCGCCGTCGAGCTCGACGGCAGATCGTGGATCCGAACCCGCTCGCTGGTCCTCGCCCACGGCCTCCGCTACGACCCCCCTCCGCTGCCGGGAGTCAAGACGCTCTGGGGCCGCTCCGTCTTTCACTGCCCATTCTGCGACGGCTGGGAGGTCCGCGACCGCCCACTGGCGATTCACGGCAATGGCCCGGCCGCGGCCCGCTCGGCGATGGTTCTCTCCGGTTGGAGCAACGACGTGGTGCTCTGCACAGACGGGCCGGCGGATCTGAACGGCGAGAGCCCGGCGCTGGCTCAGGCCGGCGTGCGGGTGCGCGAGGAGCCGATCCGCGAGCTGGTCGGACATCGGGGACAACTGGACCGGATCGAGTTTGCGTCCGGCCCCGCCGAAGCGCGCGAGGCGCTCTTCGTGCGCACCAACCGCGAGCAGCCGAATGGCTTGGCCGAGGCCCTCGGGTGCCGCCTCGGCTCGGGCGGCACCATCGAGACCGATGTCGACGGCCGCACTGGCGTTGACGGCGTCTACGCGGCCGGCGACGCCGCAACCGATCACTCGCGCTCGGTGGCCAACGCCGTGGGCTTCGGCTCGCGGGTCGCCTACGCGGTCGCTCTCGATCTGGTCGCGCCCTAACCCGACGGAACCGCGGCCGGCTCGAAGCTCTCGCCGGGCTCGAGCAGGCGAGCCTCGTAGGCGCGGTCACTGGTGGCCGCCTCGAAGCGCTTCGCCGGCCCGGAGACCGGCAGGTACCAGGGGTCGATCTCGAAGCCGTCGTAATGGATCGGCACCACGGTCTCCGCGCCGAGGAGTTCACCGGCGAGGGCCGCCTGCTCCGGCTCCAGGGCCGCCGCCAGCGGGCTCGGTGGCTGGAGGTGTGGGAAGTTGACGACCGCCCCGTTGATCGGCGTGAGCACGACATCGAAGGGCCCGTGGCGCTGAGCCATTCGCCACCAGTAGCCGTGGAAGATCGTGTCACCCAGATGGAGGAGCCGCTGGCCGCCGGCCTCCACCACCCACGAGACCTGGGGGTCGCCGAGACCGTCGACGGCTGGCAGCGCCGTCAGCACGAACGGGCCGACCTCGAAGCTCTCCCAGACCTCGACCGCCCTTCGTCGTACGCCGGCCGCTTCGAGCTCCGCGTTCGCCTGCGCCAGTGCCAGGTTCTCGAAGTCGGAGCCGCCGGGCCAGGCGGGCTCGTGGACGGCGGCGTCAGGCGACAGGGAGGCGGCGAGGGCGCCGGCGTCGGTGTGGTCCCGATGCAGGTGGCTGACCAGCCCCGCGACCGCGGTGCCCCGGGCGAGGGGTTCGACCACTGTGGGCAGCTGGGTGCGGGCGGCCTCGTCCCCCAGCGCCGCGAAGGTCGCGCCGGGGTCGGCAAGCGGATCGATCACCACCGTGGCTCCGTCCTCCTCGATCTCGACCCCCGCCCAACCCAGCCAACGGACCTTCATCTGCTCCTCGCTTCCTCAAGTATATTTCGGACGGTCGTACGGTATCATGCGACCGCATGCCCCGCCGGAGCGCAGCAGCCGTCGCCGAGACCCGGGCCTCCGTCACCGAGGCGGCCGTCGATCGCGCCTCCGTCGAGGGCCTCGACGGCCTCACCATCGGCTCCCTCGCCGACGAGGTGTCGATGCGGAAGAGCAGTGTCTTCAGCCTCTTCGGCAGCAAGGAGGAGCTGCAGCTGGCGACGCTGGGGGCCGCGGTCGATCACTTCCGTCACGAGGTCTGGGGACCGGTGGCGGATCGGCCGCCCGGGAAGGCGCGCCTCCTGGCCCTCTGTGACAGCTGGCTCTCGTACCACGAGCGCGAGACCCTGCCGGGCGGATGCTTCCTCACCACGGCCACCGTCGAGTTCGACGCCCGGCCCGGCTCACTCCGCGACGCCGTCGCCGGGACCATGGATCGCTGGTTGCGGACGCTCGAGCGAGAGGTCGCCCTCGCCGTCGACTCCGGCGAGCTACCCGCCGATACTGAGCCGGCCGACCTCGCCTTCGAGCTCAACGCCCTGGCGGCGGCGGCCAGCTACGGGTTCCAGCTCACCCGCGACCCGGAGGTCTTCGCGCGCGCTCGGCGCTCGATGCGGCGTGCGCTCGGCGCAGAGCAGCACTGACCCGGGCATGCCGTAGCCTGCCGAGCATGGCCCCCTCGATGCAGGAGGGCGTCCAACCCGCGGGCTACGCGTTCATCGCCCTGCTGGGAGTGTGTCTGGCCCTGTTCGCGTCCGCGTGCTGCGCCTTCTCCGTCGATCCCGATTCCTCCGCGTCCCGGGCGGTGGGCGAGCCGTGCAACTCCTCGCGCCTGTTTGCGGCCGACAGCGTCTGGAACGCCTGCCTCCCCGCGGACGCCCCCATCGATTCGGGATCGCGGGAGATGGTCGAAGCGCTTGTTCAGGAAGTGAACGGGGAGGCATCAGCGGGGACGGGGCCCTACATCCAGACGGACAGCTACAGCACGCCGCTCTACGTCGTCCGCGCGAAGCAGCGAGCGGTCCGGGTGGCGCTTGAAGACCCGCACGCACCCTGGCGAAGGGGCCTGCAACGTGCGTTCCGGAAGGTCCCGATCCCGAGTCGTGCGCGGCCGGCCGCAGGTAGTGACGCGCATATGACCGTGTGGCAACCCTCGCGTGACCGACTCTGGGAGTTCTGGCAGGCCCGCAAGGAGCGTGACGGCTGGCATGCGAGCTGGGGTGGGGCGATGAAGCACGTTTCGCAAAGTCCCGGCTATTTCGATGCCAGGTCCTGGCCGCGCCTCTCGAAGAGCTACTGGGGGGCAACCGCCACCAGC
The DNA here is from genome assembly GCA_963763985.1 of uncultured Solirubrobacterales bacterium. Classification (GTDB taxonomy): domain Bacteria; phylum Actinomycetota; class Thermoleophilia; order Solirubrobacterales; family 70-9; genus DASUPK01. The sequence goes on from CAVXQO010000008.1 coordinate 227,976, forward strand.
CTGCCCGTCGTGGCGGGAACCATGCTCGTCAGAGAGCTGCGCGCGGGAGAGATCAAGCATGCACTGGCTCTCAGCCTGCCGGCTCCGCGAGCCCATATGTTCAGTTGGCCCGCGCAGAGGACCGACGGCACGGGCCCTCCTGACGCGATCCCGGAGGGCGCCCGTCTTCGAATCGATCCGGATCTGAATCTGGAGAATCTGCACCTCCCGCGGATGACATTGATGATGGCCAGGGCGGCGCAGCGGTACGGCATGATCGTCCGGGACCAGACCGGCGTAGCGATCGGCTTCTATGGGCAGGACCCGGTACACGCCAAGAGAGACCCCTATGGCGGGCCGAATGGCCTCTTTGGCGGCCAATCCCCGACGCGGTTACTAGCCGGGTTCCCGTGGGACAGCCTCGAGGTGGTGCGAATGAGGCTCTGCTCATCGGGCCCTTGTCCGGAGAGCTAGGCGCGCCCGGCTTCGGCGGTGGACCCGCGGCCTGGGTCCGAAGAACGCACCGGCCGGATTCCGGCGAGGCGGGCCAATACAGCCTGCGGGCTCGAGCTCACGACCGCCAGTCCGCTGGGCCTTCGCAGGAGGCGGAAGAACGCCTCGACTGGGCGGGCGGTGCTCAGGTCTACCTCGTAGCGATCTTCCACCGGAATCGTGGCCGGATCGCCACCCACCAGGACCGCGACAGAGGGCGCCCCGCTCAGGGCCAGCCGGCTGGCCCTGCGACGCATCCCGACGCGCTGACGACAGACATCCAGCACGCCGACTATCCGCTGTGGATTTGCCAGAAGCTCGCGGAGGAACCGGCGAAGGGCGCCAGGTGTGCCGTCTCGCTGGCCGGCGCGGAAGCGATCCCACGCGCTAACGCCCGCGCGACGCTCGACCAGTCGTGCGGACCACCACTTCTCTCCGGAGAAGGAACGAGCAATGGCGAGGTGGGCAGCGTGCATTCCCTCCCAGTCCGACGACAGCTGTCCGGCGTGGGCGTGATATCGCACCCCCACCCTCGGGGACAGCGCTGCCTGCCCACGAGTCAGTACGCGACACCAGATGTCGAGGTCCTCGCAGAGGCCATCCCGAAATCCACCCGCCGCCAATGCGGTCTCCCGATGGATCATCGCGGCGCTGTCCGGAATCGGGTTCTCCGGGTGGAGGAGACGCGCCGGTGAAGTCAGGGTCGTGATCTCCTCGGCAAGCGTCCCATGGAAGCCGAGCTCACTCGAGTCCGGCTTGCACTCGATGCAGGAAGCGGCGACCAGCACGTTCCCGGGGATCAGGGACCAGAGTATCCCGAGGTGATGCGGAAGCCACTCGTCATCAGAGTCGAGTAGAGCCACCCAGTCGTAACGAGCCGCCCTCATGCCCGTTTCCTTCGCGGCAGCAGTTCCCAGGTTGCGCTCATGCCGTATCACTCGAGCGCCGCTCGCCTCGGCGACCTCGGGAGTACTGTCAGTTGAACCGTCGTCGACGACGATCACCTCGGCCGGTTGCCTCGGCTGCTGCGAAGCGACGCTCCGCAATGCCCGGCGCAGGAGTTCAGGGCGGTTGAAGACCGAGATCACAACCGATACGGGAAGGGTCCTCTGCGAGTGCACGTCCGCCCCCCACCTCACATCGACGGTTGTGGTCGCGGGATGTTTCGAGCCGCCCACTTCGAGCCCGGTGCGACGGCGCTGACGACCGCCTCGGCGCGAGCACGATCGCGTGGAAGCGTCCCACCGACGACCAGGAGGACGGCTGCGTAGGCGAGGGCGCCGACGGTGAGTGCGGCGAGCAGACCGAGCAACCCGGGCAAGACTGAGTCAAAAACGCGTGCAACTGCGAAACCGCCGGCGTAGGCGGCGACGAGGCCTGCCAGCTGACGAACCGGCCAGAGCTGGAGGATCGGCTGCGAGAGGTGGGCCCGCAACACGACGAGCTGTACGCCGAGCTGTACGCAGGCTCCGAGCGTGACGCCCAGAGCAGCGCCGGTCACGCCCATTGAAATCGTCAAGACGATGGTCAGCGGAATCGTGACCGCCATCCGAGCCCCCGCGAGCGCGGTCGTCGCCACGGGCCTCCCGACCGCAAGCAGGGCGTCCGACTGGATGTTCGTCATCGTCGAGATCGCCGGCACGAGGAGGACGAGCGCGAGTGCCGTCGATGCGCTCGAGAATCCCGGCCCGAAAAGCGCCATCACACCCGCAGCCGCCCCCCCGCCGACGGCGGCCGGCAGGAACATTCCCCCGGCGACATACCTCTGCGAGTCGACGAGAGCGCGATCGAAGCCGGACTGGTCCTCCCCCACGTGTCGCTCGACCAAGGTGGGGAACACCATCTCGGTGATCCGGTAGTTGAGCTCGACGAAACGCTGACTCAAGGACCAAGCCCGGTTCCAGGCCCCCACGGCACCGAGCGAGCCATAGGCACCGAGGATCCAGGTCCCGAGCTGATCGCTCACTCCGGTGGCGAGGGAGCCCGGCGTGACCTTCAACCCGAACCGCAGGATGCCGGGCAGCTCCCGGAATCCCTCGCGGATCTCCGCAGAGCGGTACCGACCAGCGCATCCACTTCGGTGACACGTAGAGACGATGCGCCAGCGAAGTCACCCACGAGGCGACAGTGGAGAGAATCAGGCCCCACACCGTCGGCATGAAGAAGCTGGCCGCCACAGCGAATGCCAGGTAGGCGGCCATCTGGTGAGACCGGATCCAGAACAGGTCGTGCCCGGCGCGAAATGCGGAGAGGACGCCGTCGATGTTCCAGGCCGGGTTCGTGAACAACAGATACCCGCCCAGGCTGACCATCGCCGGGCGCGAACAGATCGGGGTGCCCGATCGGGCCGTGAAAGAGGAGATACGTGGCCACCGCCGCGATCAACGACGAGACGAGGGTGAGGGCGACCGAGAAGACGAACACCGGGAGGAACAGGCCCGTCACCCGGGGGCTTCGGGGCGGCAACGGGGCGCAGCAAGCGGATCAGCGCGGGCTGCTCGCGCACGCTCGACAGGAACCAGACGGCCCCGGTTGGAGCGTAGGCAAGCGCGAACTCCCCGATGACGTCGATCCCGTAGATCCGAGCGGTGAGGATGCTCGAGCCCAGCGCCAGGATCCCGCTGACGGCAAAGCTGAGGCCGCCGAACCCGAAGGCACTGAGGAACGACGGTCGCTTGCTGACCGGACCGCTGGTGCATCGCCTATCCAACGGCCCGCCGCCTGGCGGCCTTCCACCGGGTTGCTCTAATGCCGCAGCGTCTTTGCCGCAATCGCCCGGGCCGGGTTGCCTGCGACCGTCTCGCCTGCTTGGAACGTCCCTGGTGACCACGGCGCCGGCCCCGACCGCCGCCCCCTCGCCGATTCGCACGCCGCCGAGGATCACCGCCCCCGAGCCGAGCGAGGCGTCCCGACTCGACGGTCGTCCTCTCCATCTCCCAGTCGTCCTCCGCCTGCAGGCAGCCGTCCTCCCGAGTCGCGCGAGGGCTGTCTGTCGTTGATGAAGATGACGCCGTGGCCGACGAAGACGCGGTCGCGGATGGTCACGCCATCGCAGATGAAGGTGTGGCCCTGGATCTTGCAGTCGGATCCAATCGCGGCGCCGCGCTGGATCTCGACGAAGGTCCCGATCTTCGTTCGGGAACCGATGGAGCAGCCGTACAGGTTGGTGAACGCGTGCACGATCACGTCCTCGCCCGAACGTCACGTCGCTGATCAACCGGTGGGGCGCTCGGTTCGACGGACGCGTGCGACCCGTCTGGACGGCGGGCTCGCCGGCTTGCGCATCTGCCGAGGTCGGCGTCATCTCCTCCTAGGAAACGAACTGTGAGGCGCCGGGCTTCCGGGCAGCCCGCAACCTGGTCGAGGAATGTCCGCTGCCATAGCTCGAGCACGACAAGCGCCCAGATCCGCAGCGCGTTGTCGGCGGTGCCCGCCTCGTTGTCGCGAACCAGGCTGCGGACCGCCGACGGGTCGAACAGGCCGCGGTCGCGAACGGTCGCCGGGGACAGGCAGTCATCGATCAGCGGCCGAAGCTCGCCGCCCATCCAGGCCCTCAGCGGAGCGCCGAAGCCGGCCTTGGGTCGCCAGATGACCTCCTCGGGCAGCACTCCCTGCATGGCCCGCTTGAGGACGTACTTGCGGGTCATGCGCCTCAGCTTGAGGCGCGGGGGAATGCGGCCCGCGAGCTCGACCACCTCGTCGTCGAGCAGCGGGACCCTGACCTCCGTCGAAGCCGCCATGCTCATCCTGTCGGTGTAGGCGAGGTTGAGGCAGGGAAGGAACGTCTTCATGTCGACGTAGAGGAGCTGGTTGAGCCAGTCCTCATCCCCTCCGTGCGAGATGTACTCGCGGTGCCTATGAAGCGGATCGTGCGACCGGACCTCGGCGCGGAGCTCGCTGCTGAGCAGGCCGAACAGCTCCTCGGAGCGGTAGTAGGAGCAGTAGGTGAGGTAGCGGTCCATGAACGGCTGGTCGATGCCGCGGAGGAGCTTCATCAGCGTTCCTGCGAGGACCGCGCCAGCCGCCCCGGCCTCCCCATCGTCAGCCGGCCGTCGAGCGACGTGCGGATCGGCGCTGCGGATGGCTCGAGGGAGGCGGTCGGCCGGCCGGGTCAGCTGGGCCGCCAGGTGACGCGGGTAGCCGGCGAAGATCTCGTCGGCGCCCATCCCGCTGAGGATCACGGTGAGCCTCTCGCGGGCGGCGGCGCAGATCAGATAGGTCGTGATCGCGGCGGGATCGGCGATCGGCTCGTCCATGTGCCAGACGAGCTTGGGCAGAAGGTCGACGATCTCCGGCGAGAGCACGCGCTCGCGATGGTCGAGTCCCAGCTCCCGGCCGAGGCTGCCGCGCGTAGCGGAGATCGTCGGGAACGATCTCGTGCGCGAGGTCCTCCTCGCTGAACCCGACGGTATAGGCGGTGACGCTCGGTGAGGCGCCCCTCATCGTGGCCACCACGGCGCCCGAATCCAGGCCTCCGCTGAGGAAGCTGCCGAGCGGAACGTCGGAGACCATCTGCCGGCGAACGGCGGCTTGCGTCGTCTCGCGTACCTGCTCGGCCCAGGCCGTCTCCGAGACGCCGGCCTCGACGCGCGAAGCTTGCGTCCCAGTACTGCCTCACCGCCAGCTCGCCGTTCGCGTACCGCGCGCAGTGCCCCGCCGGAAGCTGGTGGATACCCTCGAACAGGGTTCCCGGATCGGGAACCCAGAGGAAGGTCAGGTAGTCGGCGATCGCCGTATGCCGCAGCGAGGGCGGGCGAAGGGCCGGGAGCAGCGCCTTCAGCTCCGAGCGCGAAGTAGAGAACGCCGTCCTGCTGCGCGTGGTAGAGCGGCTTCACGCCGAGCCGATCGCGGGCCAGGAAGAGCTCGTCCCGCTCGGTGTCCCAGATCGCGAAGGCGAAGATGCCGTTGAGGCGGTCCAGCATGCCCTCGCCGTAGCGGGCGTACATCGCCAGCAGCACCTCCGTGTCGCAATCCGAGCGGAAGCGGAAGCCGTCGGCGCGCAGCTCGGAGCGAAGCTCGCGGAAGTTGTAGAGCTCGCCGTTGTAGGTGATCCAGTACCGGTCCGCATGGACCATCGGCTGGGCGCCTCTCGGGCTCGTGTCCAGGATGCTGAGCCGCCGGTGTCCGAGCGCCGCGGGCACCGAGCCGTCGCCGGCCGGGAAGAGCTCGATCCCCTCGCCGTCGGGGCCTCGATGGGCCAGGGACGCCGTCATCGATTCGATCAGGGCCCGGTCCGCGCGGCCGACGAAGCCGCAGATCCCGCACACGGGCTACGCCTCCCCGCCAGGCGGGCCGTGAGCCGTGAGTCTCGGGTTGGTGCTGCTCACGTTGGCGGGGGGTTACGATCAGCGTGCCATCACTTAGAACAACGCGCCGCAGCCTCCAGAGCTTGTCCCGCAGTTGCGCGGTCCGTCGAGGGAAGCGTCTGATGCGTCAGATCGCGCGCCGCCTCAAGGACGGGAGCCTCGACCTGATCGAGGTTCCCGACCCGGTCCGGGTCCGGGGGCGGCCGCGGTCAGAGTGGAGGCGTCGGTTCTGAGCGCCGGGACCGAGCGCGCCACGCTCGACCTCGCCCGCAAGAGCCTGATCGCAAAGGCCCGCACAGCGGCCGGACCAGGCACGGCAGGTCGTCGAGCGGATGCGCCAGGAGGGTGTTCGTTCCACGCTCAACCTGGTTCGCCAGAGGCTCGAGGAGCTCGGGCCGCTCGGGTACAGCGCCGCCGGCGTCGTCGTCGAGGCGGGCGAGGAGGCGCGGGGGCTCTCGCCGGGTGACCGGGTCGCGATCGCCGGCGGGCGGCTTCGCGAGCCATGCCGAGCTCGACGTCGTGCCCTCCCTGCTCTGCGCGAAGGTGCCGGACGGCGTCTCCCTCGGAGGACGCCGCCTTCGCCACCCTCGGCGCGATCGCACTGAACGGCTGGCGGCGGGCGGAGGTCCAGGTCGGGTCGACGGTCGCCGTGATCGGGCTCGGGCTCATCGGCCAGCTTGCGGTCCGAATCGCCAGCGCGGCGGGCTGCCGGGTCCTGGGAGTGGACCTGAGCTCCGAGCTCGTCGAGCTCGCACGCTCGGCGGGCGCCGACGCCAGCGGTCCGCTCCGATCTCGAGCCGGGCTCGCGCTGGGAGGACTCCGCCGACGCGGTGCTCGTCTGCGCCGCCACCGGAATCGAACGATCCTGCGCTGCTCGGCCGCATCCCTGGCGCGAGACCGGGGCCGCGTGGTGATCGTCGGGGACGTCCGCATGGAGCTGCCGCGCGCGCCGTTCTACGAGAAGGAGCTGGACCTGCGGCTCTCGCGCTCCTACGGGCCCGGCCGTTACGACCCGGACTACGAGCTCCACGGGCTCGACTACCCGATCGGGCAGGTTCGCTGGACCGAGCAGCGCAACATGGAGGCGTTCCTGGGCCTGGTGGCCGAGCGCAAGCTGAAGCCGTCCGAGCTCGTCACCCACCGCTTCCCGTTCGCGAAGGCCGAGCGGGCCTTCGAGCTGCTGCAGTCCGACCAGCCCGTCGTCGGAATCGTGCTTCGATACGGGGAGGGCGGCAACGAGAACGGGGGCGGCGAGCGGACAGCCGCCGAGAAGCCGAGCGCCGCGCAGGGTGAGGGCGAGCGCGCGATGCGCGGCCCCGCCTGGGCCTGATCGGAGCGGGGTCGTTTGCGACCGGGACCCTGATCCCGGGGTTGCTCCGGGCAGGATTCGAGCCGCTCGCCGTTGCCTCCGCCTCGGGACTTTCGGCCGAGAGCGCCCGGCGCCGGTTCGGATTCGCCTCGTCCCACGCCGACCCCGGCGACATCATCGGCCGCGACGACGTCGACCTGGTCGCGATCGCCACCCGCCACGACTCTCACGCCGAGCTTGCCGCCCTCGCCCTCGAGGCCGGCAAGGCGGTCTACGTCGAGAAGCCACTCAGCCTGGACTGGGAGGGTCTCTCACTCGTGAGAGCAGCGCAGCGCCGCTCGGGGGCTCCGCTGATCGTCGGTTTCAACCGCCGCTTCGCGCCGCTGGCCGTGGCGGTGCGCCGCCTGCCCGGACCGAGGCTGATGGCCTACCGCGTCAACGCAGGCAGGCTGCCGAGAGGCCACTGGATGAACGATCTCGCACGCGGGGGCGGCCGCCTGAAGGGCGAGGGATGTCACTTCATCGACTTCCTCTGCGACCAGGCCGGAGGCGATCCGGTCAGGGTGACCGCCCGCGGCTTCAGCTCTCGCTCCGGCCTTCCCCTCGCGGCCACCGACAACTTCAGCGTCGAGATCGCGTTCGAGGACGGAAGCGTTGGAACGCTTCACTACGCGGCGGACGCGCCGCTCGGTCCCGGCAAGGAGCGCTTCGAGATGAGCGCTCCGGGCATCTATGCCGAGATCGACGACTACCGTCGCGGGCGGGTCTGGCGCGGGCGCCGGAAGGAGCGGCTCGGGGGCGGGCGGCAGGACAAGGGCTTTGCGGCCCAGTTCGACTATCTCGCGAAGCTCATGCGCGGAGAGTCGGAGGCTCCGGTGACGGATGGCTTCTGGCTGACGACCCTGGTCACGCTCGCGGCGGCGCGGTCCCTCGAGACCGGCGAGCCGGAGCCCGTGCTGGAAGCCGACCGCCGAACCCGATCGTCACCGGCGACTGCGGAGGTGGAAGGGGTGTCGGCCACGGCCGTTAGTCGAATAGCCGCGGTTCGCAGTCGAGGTGGGAGCGCCATGGGCGTGCAGGCAGACGAGACAGGATGAGCGTGAGCAGAGGTTGTTCGATCTCGGACCGTCCTCTGATGGACGCGCGCCCGATTCCGGCCGCGCCAGGGGCTCGCACGCGTCGTTCGGCGCAGCGATGCGCCGCCATCCCTCGTTCGTCCTCGCTCCGGTCCTCGGTCTGCTGGTCTTGGCGCTCGGTTGCCGGGCTTGTGCGAACGCCCACCTACACCGCGAGCACTCGCCTCGCGGTCGGCGGACTGAACGCCACCAACCCCGCCTCGTTGACCGGATTCGCCGACGCAGCCCAGCAGCTCGCCCAGACCTACAGCCGCTCGGTCCAGGGCGACGGGGTGGTGGGGGACGTGGCGCAGCAAGATGGACACGAGTCCCGGGCAGGTGCGGTCCCACCTCTCGGCAGCGCCCATCCCCGAGACGCCGGTCTTCTCGCTCACGGCGACCTCCGACTCGTCGGAAGGCGCCATCCGGCTCTCGACCCTGGCGAGCCAGGCGCTCGTGACCGAGGTCGACCGCGCGAGCCAAGCGGACCCGACGCGCCTGCTCGATGAGTACCGCACGGCCGAGCTCGAGCGCCAGCAGGTCAGCAACCGGGTGGACGCTCTGACCGCAACGCGGTGGCGCGGGCCTGGCGGCGGCTCGAGTCCGAGCTCCTGGCGGCGGAGGCACGCGCCACATCCCTGCGGAACGCCTACGAGGCCAGCGAGGACGAGCGGGGCCGTCCCGCTGGAGATCATCCAGAAGGCGGACCGGGCGAGCAGCGACCGCTCCAGCGTGCTTCAGCTTCGCGTCTTCGTAGCCATCGTCGTCGGGCTCGTCCTCGGGATGGCCCTCGCCGCTCTTCCGTGACAGCCCCGTCTATGAGAAGACGCTCGCGGCCATCGGCTCGCTGCGCGGCCGCTCGCCCCCAAGGGAGCGCGCGCCGGCGCGAGGCCGGCAGCCGGGTCGCGCTCGAGCCGCACCGAGCGGGCGGACGTCCGGCGGCGACCGTCCCGCCGAGCGCGCACCTAGCCGCCGTGTACCTTGCCGGCCTGGGCCTGGTGCTGGCGGTGATCGTCGCCCTCGCCTATCTGGCCTGGCACACCGAGCCCGCGTGGCTGATGACCGCGGCGATCATCGGCTCGACCTTCAACAGCAATTGGGGAGACGTTCGGCGTACCTGGCGGCGTCGCCCCCGATCGGCTCGCTTCTGCTCGCGGCGATTCTCGGGCTCGTGCTCCGCTCCCCGGGGGCGTCCGATCGGCCGCGCTTTCGTCCGCAGGCCGTCCATGCGAGTTCTCGCGGCCACGCTTGTTCTGGGCGATCGGGTCCGCCGATAGCGGCGCAGACGTTGAGCCGCCCGGACACCTTCTTCTTCCTGCTCGACCGGCTGGCGGTTCCCTTCGCCGTCTTCGCGCTGGCGCCGTTGGCCTTCCGCACACCTCGACACCGCGCCGGCTTCCTCGCCGCTCTCGTGGTCTTCGGCGGGTACCTCGGCATGACCGCAGTCTTCGAGACGCTGGGGCCGAAGGCCCTCGTCGTCCCCCATTTCATCCGCGACACCGGCTTTCAGCGCGAGCGTGCCCAGGGCCCGTTCCTGGAGGCAACGGTCAACGGGGTCGCGCTGTACACCTGCGCCGTCGCCTCGGCGATCGCAATCGCGACCTGGACGACCCGGTGGAGGCGGATCGCGGCCGGGGTCGTCCTCTTCCTCTGCGCACTCGGGTTGCTCTTTACGCTCACGCGCTCGGTCTGGATCGCCACGGTCGTCGCCACCGCGCTGACGCTGGCGCTCACACCCCGCCTCCGTCGCTTTCTGCTCCCGGCCGTCGTCGCCAGCGCGTCGGTTGTCCTGCTGTTGCTCGCAGTCGTGCCCAAGTTCGACACGAGCGTCACCGAGCGCACCCACAACCAGCTGACCGTGTGGGAGAGGCGCAACGTCAACGCGGCCGCGATCGAGATGGTTTCCCAGCCGTCCCCTGCGTCGGGTTCGGCATCGGAACCTTCAACCAGCGGAATGCCGAGTTCTTCCCGCTACTGAAGCGACGTGCCGCAGGTCGTGACCGTGGACACCACGCAGATCGCGATCCACAACGTGTTCCTTCTGTTTGCCGTCGAACAGGGACTGATCGGCGCAACCCTCCTGTTGGCGAGCCTGCTGGCCGTGGTGGGCAGCGCCCTGCTGGCTCGCGGCCCACCCGAGCTGAGGGCGTGGCGCCCAGCGCTCCTCGCGCTCGCGGCCTACTGGGTCGTCGCGGCCAACTTTGCGCCTCTGGGCCAGGTCTTTCCCAACATGGTCGTCTGGCTCTGGGCGGGGATCGTGCTCGGAGGCGCGGCCGAGGTGACCGAGCCGTCGCCGGAGCGGATACGCGGTCAGCGCGCCGCCTGGCCGGACAGCACCTGGAGGAACGCAGCGCGCAGGCTCTCAGCGCCCTGATCGAGGTCGAATTCCTCGATCACCTTGCGCTGCCCCGCGCTGCCGAGCCGCCGGCCGAGAGAGCGATCGCCGGCCAACCGCTCGATCGCCTCAGCCAGGTCGGCCGGCCGCCCCGGGGGAACCAGCAGACCGGTGACGCCGTCCTCGATCAGCTCGGGGATTCCCATCGTGTTCGAGGCGACGGCCGGAAGCCCGCTCGCCAGAGCCTCCATGAGGACAACCGGGATTCCCTCGCCGAGGCTCGGCAGGCAGAAGACGTCCGCTGCCCGATAGTGGTCCCTGATCCGGTCCTGCCCCACCGGCCCGGTGAAGGTGACCCGGTCCGAGATGCCCAGCGCGCTCGCCTGGCGCCGGAGCGGGTCAAGCCTGGAGCCGTCCCCCACCAGCTCCAGGAGCACCGGTACGCGGCGCTGCTGAAGCAGATAGACGGCCTCCAGCAGGATCGACTGGCCCTTCTCACGCTCGAGGCGACCGACCGCAAGGAGTCGCAGATCGCCTTCGCCTCTGGGGACAGCGCCGTTCTCGAACCATTCGCCGCCGAGCCCGCAATGGGCGACCCTGACCTTCTCCCAGTTCTCCTCCGGGGCCATTCGCATGAGCTGGCTGCGCCCGAAGTCGCTGATGCAGATGACCAGGGAGGCGCTACCGACCTTCGCGGCGAGGCTGGCGGGCCCGTCATTGAAGATGTCGGTGCCGTGGGCACTGAAGCTCCAGGACCACCGCGCTGGGCCCCGTCGCTCCACGCCCAGCCGCGCCACCAGCTGAGCGACATCCCCCGACGGGTTGGTGAAGTGTGCATGCACGTGGGTCAGCCCGCGCTTCTCGCACTCACGCCAGATCGGCACCGCCTCAAGGAAGTAGAAGAACTGCCACAAGCGGCCGTGGGATCCACCCGGGGGACGGCTGAGGGCGAAGGCCAGCGTCCGGAGGTAGGCGGCGGGGCCGGTCAGCAGGGCCCGAAGGTGAGCTCCTACGAAGGCGCGGAGGCGCGGCGGCAGCACCGTGAAGGTCGAGCTCTCCGCCTCGCGGTCGGCCTCGGTGAGCACGTGCGCGGGGTCGGTGGCGTGCAGGGCAAAGGTATGGATCTCCAGATCGCGCGCCCGCAGGGCCTCGACCTCGCGCTGCACGAACGAATGAGAGAGGGCCGGATAGAGCGTCGCCAGGTACGCGAGCCGGGCCTCCGTCGGCGGAAAGTCCCCGTTACCGCTCATGTCTTGGCCCGTCGCCGGTCGCGGATCGCGGCCTCGATGGCGTCGGCGTAGCCGCGGGCCGATTCCCGAGGGCTCCGGTGAAGGGTGGCCAGATGCGCCGACCGACCGAGGCGCCTTCTCTGTCCGGGGTCGCGAGCGAGACCCTCCAGGGCGGCGGCGAAGCCCGCCGCGTCGTCGGGATCGACGATCACGCTGGTTTCCGCGTCGCCGATCAGGTCCCAGGTCGCCCCAGCATGTCGTGACGCGATCAGCGGCAGCCCGGCGGCTGCCGCCTCCAGCAGGACGATGCCGAACGGGTCGTCCAAGGTCGGGAAGGCGAAGGCGTCTGCCTCGGCAAAGAGCGGCGGCATGTCTCGGTGATCGACAAAGCCGCGGAACTGCACGTCCTCCAGGCGGAGCTCCGCGGCCAGCCGCCGAAGCCGCTCAGACTCCGGCCCCGATCCAGCAACGATCAGCCGGATCCGAGGATGTCGCCCTTCCACGCGGGAGGCCGCGTGCAGCAGCCTGTCCACGCCCTTGTGGGGGACGAGACGACCGGCGGTTAGAACCGTGAACCTTTCGCGGCGTTCGTAGTCGCGTTCGCGCGCGATTTTCCACAGGCGGTCCATCGTGGAGGAGTGCGGCGCCAGGAAGACACGGTCCGGTGCCACTCCCAGCTCCAGGAATCGCTCAGCCGCGGGCCGGCTCTTGGCCACGCAGGCCGAGGCGGCCCGGAGAAGGACCGCGCGCGCGAGCAGCTGATGGCGGCCGAGTTTCCTCTCGTAATGGCTGGTGCCGTCGCTGTAGATGATCAGCGGCACGCCGCGGAGCCGGCCGAAGACAGCCGCGTACGCGGTCGGGATCGAGTACCCGGCACTGATCACGGCGTCCGCGCGGGTCCTCGCCAGTGCAGTGATGATCCGCGGGCTCAGGTAGTAGTCGGCGCCGTCCGGCGCGCCGCTCCTGATCGTGAGCCCGTCAATCACCCGGTGGCGGAAGCGGCGGCGCTCGCTCCGGGACCAGGGCATGGCCCGGCTACCGGTGTGCGAGCAGAACAGCACGGTCAGGTCGACGATCTCCGCTAGGGCATCCAGGACCTCGAGCATGTACGGCGTGGGGATGTCGGTGACGAACGCGACCCGCCGGCGCCCGCTTGCCCGGGAGCGGGCATCGCCGGCGAGCCCGGCGGGCTCCTGGGCGAGCGTTTCCGTCATCTCAGGCGGCCACCCCCACCCGCCGCTCAGGACGGACGGCCGGCTCAGCCCGCTCGATCGCAAGCAGATGCGCCAGCGCCATCAGCATCGGGGCGACCACCCAGCGGAAGTGGGGCGCGCGATTCGACCAGTGGCGGCGGCGCTGAAAGATGGGCAGGCCGTCGTCGGAGAGCATGCGTCGCTGCGCGAACGCAAAGACCTCCCACGCCTGACGAGCGCACGACGGATCGTGCCGCGCAGCGATCGAGAGTGTCTGGATTCCCTGCGCGACCGATTGGGCGTCAATGGGAAAGAGCCGGTCCGGGTAATACCGCGGCGTCCCGTCGGCAAGAAAGAAGGTGCGACGGTAGTACGCGAGGCCTCGGCTCCAGGCGTCCTCCGTCTCTGCCGCGGCGACCCCGGCATCGGCGCAGACGCGAAGCGCGTCGAGCACATAGCCCGTATGGAAGTTGTCGACCCAGCCAAGGTTCGGCATTTCCCCATAGGGCCACCAGCCGTCCGCGCGCTGGCGAGCCGTCGAGTACCTCACGGCTGCCTCGGCCGCCGAGCCGAATCCATCGCGATCGGGTCCCAACGCGGACAGCCGCGCGAGCAGCCCCGCCGCGAGCAGATTGGAGTTGTGGATCGGAGAGCGGTCGTCCGGCAGATAGCCGAAGTACGCGCCGTCCCCGGCGTCCGTCTGCGGCACGCGGCGGAGGAAGAACCGTCCGGCCTCGCGCGCCTGCTCCAGCAGCTGGGCATCGCCCAGGGCGGCGTGGGCATCCAACATGGCGTGGCCCGCGAAGGCGGTCGCGATCGTGTTCGGCTGCCGGCGGGAGTAGAAGAAGACCCGCGACTGCACGTCGAAGGGGTACCCCCAGCACGGCTCCGCACGATCCGCCAGCCGGAGGCCATCGAGGCATCGGAGGGCGTCGATCAGCAACGCTCGCGCTTCGCCCTTGAAGAGGAAGCGGTTGCGGGCGATCGCCGACACAACCCAGGCCACCGATGCGGCATTCGGCTCCGGCTGGATACCCAGGATCGGACGGAGATCGAGGATCGAATGCTTTACGGCCTGGATCAGAAGGCGACGACCAAGGGGCGTCCACTTCAGCGGTGCGACGAAGCGGCGCGAGGCGCTGAGCCCCTCGTAGGGGTCCGTGCCGCGCCATTCATGTTGAGCAGCCCACCGACTCAGCCGGCAAGCAAGCGCGCGAGCCTCCCCGGCTGCCTCCGAGGTCTCGGTGGTGCCCTCGTCACCCACGAGCGCCCGCCCAAGCAGGGGCCGGCCCCGCGGCGGCTTGGGGTTCCACGACCGCCGCCACGAACTGTCCGATCAACCGCTCGCTCCGTACGCGCAGCTCCTCCGGCCTGCGGGGCTCGGCCTCGCGCCGGCGGACGGTCGGCAGGTCGCGCACGCTCTGGATGCGCCGCAGGTTCCCGCGCTCCTCGAGCCAGCAGTCGACCTCCGGGGTCCGGCCTGAGAAGAGGCTGAGGGTGGGCACCCCGATGAGCGCCCCCTCGCGCGTCATCGTGCCACCGGCGCCGATCACGAGATCGCTGGCGTACATCAGGGACCGCGCGTCCACAGCGCCCTCGGGGAATACGACATTCGGCAGCCCCAGGTCGATCAACTCCCGGCGCTGCTCCGGACGGCGGGTGAGCACCACGCATCGCGCCTCGCGCTCCCTGCAGACGACCCGGAGGACCTCGGCGAAGAGGGGGTTATCGGCCCGGTGGTAGAGGGCCCCCGACGGGGGCGTTCGGGCGACGATGAGCGCGGTCCGGTCTCCCCGCCCGACGCCGGCGGCCGCGAGGGCGCCTGGATCGGGGCTGAAATCACCGAGGTAGAGCTCCTCCTTGAGCCCGTCGTAGAAGCGCGTCTTTCGGCGCGTCGCGCCCATCCGGTCTACGTTCGTGCGGGCGAGCACGGTCGGCAGCAGCACACTGCCCGCGAGGCGAAAGGCGATGTGGTTCGCCGGCTGGTGCTCATAGTCCATTGCCGTAACAGTTCGGATTCCCAGGGCGCGGGCGGCGACGATCTGGGCGTAGGAGTTGTGTGAGAGCGCGGCGTCCGGGCGATGCCCCCGCGCCCAGGAGGCGAGCCTGCGGACCCTGTCTGCGACGAGGCGCGCCTTGGATCCGCGCCCGTCCGGGCTTGGCCCCCCGATCACCGTCACGTCGTGCCAGCGCTCACGGGCCAATTCGACCGTCTGGGCGTTGTCGCGCGCGGTCACCAGCACCTCGTGCCCGAGGTCCTCGAACCGCCTCGCAACGGGAGCAAAGAGCAGCGGGTGCGGCGAGTTCGAGAGGTCGATCCAGATCTTCATCCGGGCTAGTTCACCCCCTTCCGGGACAACACCGCGGGCAGCGTGCGCAGCATCAGGCGGATGTCCGTCCACAGCGACCAGTTGGTCACGTAGACGTAGTCGAGCCTGATCATCTCGTCGAACGGGATGCTGGTTCGCCCCAGCACCTGCCACAGGCCCGTGACCCCCGGGGTGAGGTCGATGCGGCAGCGGCGCCAGCCATCGAGCTGCCTGTCCTCGGAGGCGATGATCGGCCGCGGCCCCACCAGGCTCATCTGTCCCTTGAGCACGTTCCACAGCTGAGGCAGCTCGTCGAGGCTCGATTGCCGCAGGACTCGGCCGACCCGCGTCACGCGCGGGTCGTCATCCAGGTGAAGCCAGCCCGGGTCCTTGCTCTGCGCGAGCAGGCTCCCCCGGAGCCGCTCGGCGTCCACGGTCATCGTGCGGAACTTGACCAGCCGGAAGCCCCTCCCCCACAGACCGACTCGCTCCTGGTGGAAGAAGACCGGTCCGCGCGAGTCGAGCTTGATGGCAACCGCGATCACCGCGAAGAGGGGTGCCGTGAGGAGGAGCAGGATGGCGGCGCCGATGATGTCCATGCCCCGTTTGAGGATCCGCGAGGAGCGTGGAAGGACGGGCGGGTTGATGCCGAGCACGGT
Source organism: uncultured Solirubrobacterales bacterium (assembly GCA_963763985.1). Taxonomy (GTDB): domain Bacteria; phylum Actinomycetota; class Thermoleophilia; order Solirubrobacterales; family 70-9; genus DASUPK01. The sequence continues at coordinate 243,902 of CAVXQO010000008.1, forward strand.
GATTCCCTCGAAGTCATCGATCTCGACGGAGGGGCCGAGCGCGTCCACCAGATGCGGCAGCACGCTCACCTTGACGCCGAGCTCCCGGGCGCGATTGAGCAGGTCGAAGAGGGCGCCTCCATCGAAGTCCTCACGCGCCACCACGACCCGTTCCGGCCGGTGCTCCGCCACCACCGCCCCCAGGTCGGGGCCCGACGCGGACAGGGGAATCAAGCCCACCGACCTGGCGCCCTGCCGGCCATTGGCCTCCAGCTTGCTCGCCAGGGTGGAGATCCCCCTTCCATCGCCGAGCAGCACCACCGGCTCAGGACCGAGAATCGATACCGCTAACCTCCGGGCGGACGCTCGGAAGGCCGTGATCAAGACGATTGTGAGCAGGGCGAAGACCGCCAGGGGGCCGAGCCAGACGCCCTCCACGGGAAGGAACCGGTAACAGGCGAGCAGCAGCAGACAGCCGACGAGCACCGCGTGGAAGATCCAGGGGAGGTCGTCCACGGTCTGATGGCTGATTCGCTTCAGGTCGCGGTCATAGAGCCCATACGCCTTGAAGACGACGACCCACAGGGGCAGTACCGCCAGGCCCCATACGAATTCATGCGCGTGATCCGAGATCACGAGCAGCGAGATTGCCATCGCGACGGTCACGCCCAGCACGTCGGCTAGAGCGAGAAGCCGGCGCACCGCCGAGTCACGGGCGCCGTGACGTCGCGCGACCACCCGCTGCCACGTTCGCGCCGCGGCCTCACCTGATGGCAGCTCGAGGGCCGAGCGGCCCGCCACCAGCTGGTTCTGCTCGATGGGAAGCGGCTCGCTCATCACGCGGACGCCGGCGGATTCGCCAGGCGCTCCCGGGTCTCGCGCGGGAAGAAGCGCCGCGCTGACCCCAGCGCGACCTCTGCCCCACCGAGGCGCATCGAGTCATCGGCTGCCTCGGCCAGCTGCACGACCTCCTTGGCCAGGCTCGCGTTGGCGACGGATTCGCCGCCGTTGCGGATCGCGCCGAGGAAGTCGCCGAGCTCCTCCACGATCGGCTCGTACGCATCGATTTTCGGAGAGAGGATGTCGCCGGTCCGGTAGGAGAGCTTGTACTCGCCGAACGTCTCCGGGTCCTTGTAGACCACGCCGTGATCGAAGACCCTGACCGGCTCGGGCGATCCGTCGTCGTAGACGACCATCTTGCGGCTTCCCACGATCAGGGTGCGCCGCAGCTTGCTCGGCGCGAGCCAGCTCAGCTCGACATTGGCGACGATGCCCGACTCGTAGGTGAGGGTGACGAACGCGACATCGGGAATTCCCGAGACGATCGAGTCACGCCCGATCGCCCGCACGGTGCTCGGCATCTCCTCGAGCCAGTAGAGCAGGATCGAGAAATCGTGCGGGCCCAGATCCCAGATCACGCTCACGTCGGGTTGATGGAGGCCGAGGTTGACCCGGCTCGATGAGACGAAGAAGACCTCTCCGAGCTCGTCGCGGCGCAGCAGGTCCTTGACAGCCCGCACTGGCGGGCTGTAGAGGAACGTATGGCCGCACATCAGCACCAGTTCCTGGGCCTGAGCACGGGCGAGCAACTCGCTCGCCAGCTCCGACGATGGGGCCAGCGGCTTCTCCACGAAGGTGTGCTTGCCTGCGTCGAGAGACCTCGAAGCGAGGTCAAAATGGGTGAAGACGGGGGTCGCGAGCACGATCGCATCGAGCTCGGGGTCGTCGAACAGAACCTCGACATCCATCGTCTGTGCGGGCCCCGGATAGCGTCTACCGAACGCCTCGAGCAACTGCTCATCGAGGTCGCATATCCAGCGGAGGCGCGCGTTCGGCATCTCGGCGAGCGCTCGCAGGAGGTTCGGGCCCCAGTATCCGAGGCCGACGACGCCGACGTTCAGCGCCTCGGGGTCGGGCTCCGGAGGGATCATCCGCGCGCCCTCCCAACCGCACCGGAGAGCGCCTCCGCGACGGCCAAGACCTCGGCGCGGGTCAGCTCGGGAAACATCGGCAAAGAGAGCTCCTCCTGGCTCCACCGCACCGCCGCGGTCAGGTCGGTGCCGGCCGTGTAATCGCTGCGTTGACGAAAGCGCCCGGTCGCGAACGGCTGCTGGCGGTGTGCAGCGGGCCAATAGTGGATGCCCGTCTGGATGCCGAGACTGTGTAGGCGAGCCTTGACGGTGTCGCGCCCGGCGACCCGAACCGGGAAGAGGTGGTAGACGCACTCACCTCGGCGGTCCTCCAGGACCGGACGGCTGGCGTCCGGCAGCACCTCGCGATAGAGCGCGGCCCATGCCCTTCGCGCGCCGTTCGCCGCATCGAGCCTCGGCAGCTTGACGCGGAGCATCGCGGCCTGCAGCTCGTCCAGTCGCTCGTTGAACCCAGCCTCGATGTGCTCACCTTTGCCCCTCTGTCCTTGATTGCGCAGGCGACGGCAGCGCTCAGCGATCCCATCGTCGTCCGTGCAGATCGCACCGCCGTCTCCAAGCCCTCCCAGGTTCTTGCTTGGATAGAAGCTGAAGGCCGCGGCATCTCCAAACGATCCGGCGCGGGCACCCTTCCAGCGGGCACCGTGCGCCTGGGCGGCGTCCTCGACGACGAGCAGGCCTCGGCGCCGAGCGAACCGCCGGATCGCGTCCATGTCGCAGACCTGCCCGTACAGGTGGACGGGGACCACGGCGACGGTGCGGTCCGAGATAGCCTCGCCGGCGGATCGAACGTCAATCAGCCCGGTCCCATCGTCCACGTCGCAGAACCGCGGAACCGCGCCGGCATGGAGCACGGAGAGGGCAGTCGCGATGTAGGTGTGGGCCGGGACGATGACCTGGTCGCCCTCCTCCACTCCGGCCGCGATCAGCGCGAGCGTCAGCGCGGCCGTCCCGGACGCCACGCCGATGCAATGGCGCACGCCGCACAATTCGGCGAACTCGGTCTCGAGCCGCTCGACCTCGCGGCCCAGGATGAATCTGCCCTCGGCGAGCACATCGTCGAACGCCATTCGAAGCTCTTCGGCGATCGCTGCGTGTTGCCGGCGGAGATCCACGAAGGGGACCTCGCGCGCAGCTCGAAAAGCCGCCAACGCGTACATGAAGACTCCCAATGTCAAGTCGGTGGGACGGGCCGAGCATGTCGCTCCTGGCCCTGGCGTCCATCGACAGATCAACGGGCGCGGCCGCATCCTTCTTGCAGTGGAGCGGCCCGGCGGAGCTACCGGGTGACCGGGACCGCGCCCCGCTCACTGAGGCCGGCCTGCACGGCTCGGCGGCCACGGTGATGCAGACCGTGAATGGCGCCCTCAGACTTCCCCAGCCTGGCGGCGATCTCACCGGGCGCGAGCCCGCAGACCTGGCGCAGCAGAACCACCTCTCGCTGCTTCTTCTGGACGCCGGCCATCGCCTCCTTCAGGTCGGAGAGACGCTGTTCATTGCCCTCGAACGGATCCGGGGTGCTTGTCCGGATCTCTTCGCACGGGACCGGCCGCCTCTCCCGCAGGTGGTCGATGGCGGCGTTCCTGGCGACCCGCATCAGCCAGGCGGCAAACGGGACCGCCTCACGCCTGTACCTGCCGATCACGGACATCAGCTTCAGGAACACCGTTTGTGTCACGTCCTCGGCGTCGTGCTCGTCTCCGACGATGCTCCGGACGAAGCGGTACACGTCGGTCGAGTAGCGGACGTACAGGAACCGGATCCCCTCCCTGTCTCCTGCCTTCGCCCGCGCTACCGCGCGATCGACCAGGCGCCGGTCGCGGTCTGATTCGTTATCCAGCGCAAACGAGCCGGGCTCTGGGTTGCCTGCCTGTGATGGGGTGAGGCACATCGATTCCATGTGGCAGACGCGACCCTAGGCTTCCCCAGTTTGGGGAATGTTTCGAGTGGGGTTTGCCGTCGTTGCGGATTCTCGTTAGGAGCGTGTGAGATCCAACGGAACCCGCGTGTCAGTTCAGCCTCTCGAATCACGTTGGACAGTCATGTCCGACGTGCTGGTGCTCTGCTACCACGCCGTCAGCGAATCCTGGCCCGCCGACCTTGCGGTCAGGCCGGCACAGCTCGAGAACCAGCTCAAGCTGCTTCTCGAGCACGGCTACCGCGGGGCCACCTTCCATCAGGCGGTCCACGCCCCGCCCGCCCCCAAGGTCATGGCTGTCACCTTCGACGACGCCTACCGGTCGGTGCTCGAGCTCGGGCTCCCGGTGCTCAATCGTTTGGAACTACCGGGGACCGTCTTCGTGCCCACCGGGTTCGCCGGGAGCGCCGCGCCCATGTCCTGGCCGGGCATCGACGGTTGGCTCGGCAGCCGGCACGAGGCGGAGCTGGTGGGGATGTCCTGGTCGGAGCTCGCCACCCTGGCGGCCGCTGGATGGGAGATCGGCTCCCACACTCGCACACATCCGCGGCTGGTCGATCTGGACGACAGCGACCTTGCCGATGAGTTGGTGGAGTCCCGTCGTGAGTGCGAGTCGCGGCTCGGCCTGCCCTGCAGGTCGTTGGCGTACCCCTACGGAGATGAGGACCACCGGGTTGTGATGGCCGCCGCTGAGGCCGGGTACTCGGCCGCCGGAACGCTTCCCGACAGCCTTCATCCGTCATCGCCCCTGCGCTGGCCGCGGATCGGCGTCTATCGAGCGGACGATCGGCTCAGGTTCCGGGTCAAGACGTCCCACTTGATGCTCCGCATCCGGGCGAACGGGAGGCTGCGCGTCCCGCCAACCGCATGGAGGGTCGCTCGGCATCTCCGAAGTCGGCAGCACGGACAGCACGATCCGGGTGACCACCTTCCACATTGGAGTCCCAGTGACGCCGGCTTTAGACAATCGTCTCGAAGCAGACAAATTGATGATTGAGGACCGTTTGTATTGGGGATAATCAATAGAGAGGGAACTTGTTGTCGACGCGGAGCCGGAGGGAACCGGTGGATGCCAGAATTGAGAGGCCCGCGGAGACAACGGGCTGGTTGCCGATTCTTTTTGAGGACTCGCCCTTCGGGCTGGTGGTCACGGATCGCCAGGGCCAGATCCTGAACGCCAACCGGCGGGCCACTGAGATTCTCTTCCCGCGGGATCGGTCAGACGTGCTGGGCTCCAGATGCTGCGCCTCGATCTGCGAGCCGCTCAGCCGGCAACACGGCGGCGCCCATGAGGCCGTCTGTCTGACGCAACGCGCCCGGGCCACAGGCGGGGCAATTCCTGAGGCTCGCCTCGAGGTCGAAATGGAAGGCGTTCCAACGTCGGTCTGGGTCACCGCCTCACCGATCGAATGCGGAGGGGCGGGTGCTGTTGTGTATCTGCGCCTGGAGAATCCGAGCTACGGTGACCCGCCCACGCGGACGCCCCGGCGTGTCGAGACGGAGATCTCATCTCCCCCTCAACTTCGCATCCACACCTTCGGGCGGACCCGGGTCGAGGTAGCCGGGATGGACCTCGGAGGCGACTGGCTGCACCAGCGTCCCGGTCAGCTGCTCGAGTACCTCGTTTGCGCGCGCCACCGGATCGCCACAAGCGAACAGATCTCCGAGGCACTTTGGCCGGGAAGGGCGCAACCATGGAGCACCACCAGTGTCCGGCACCAGGTGCACGCGCTTCGGGAGAGGTTGGAGCCGGACCGGGACAGCGACACGCCGTCGCGGTTCATCGTCACGCAGCATGGTGGCTACACGCTGGATCCCAAGCGTGTGTGGATAGACGCAGACGAGTTCGAGGACAAGGTCCGTACGGGACTCACCCTGTTCGTCAACGGCGAGGGGGATGCTGCGATGGCGCCATTGGAGCAGGCGCTCAGCCTCTACCTGGGAGACTTCTTGAGGGACGATCCATATGCGGAATGGGCGCTGGAAGAGCGCGACCGCCTGCGGGAGCTCGCCGGGCGAGAGCTCCGTGCCATTCTCTCCCAGACGCGGACTGCCGGCGACCTCGACGCGGCGGCCCAGCACGCTCGTCGCCTCGCCGAGATGGAGCCTTTCGACATGGACGTCCAGCGCGAGTTTCTCGAGATCTGCATCGAGCGTGGGCGGCACAGCGAGGCGATGCGGCGCTATGCCTTGATTCGACGGAGGGTACGCCGCGAGTTCGGCCACGACCTGGACTTCGCCCTCGGCGACCTCGGCGGCTGACGCTCCACTGGAGATACTTCTTCCGCGGTGGCGACCAAAGTCCGCCGATCCACCTTTCCTCGGGCGGTTCGCGGCAGGTCGTCGTGAATCGAGATTCTCCCAGGCACCTTGTGAGCCTCGAGGCGCTCCGCGCACTCCCGTCGCAGCGCCGCTGGATCGAGCTCCACACCGTGCTCGGGGGCGACGTGGGCGTGCACCGCCTGGCCCAGAAGGCGGTCGGGCACACCGACCACTGCAGCCTCCCGGACTCCCTCGACGGCGTGCAGCACCTCCTCGACCTCGCGCGGGTACACCTTCTCGCCGCGGCACTTGATCAGGTCGTCGGTTCGACCCACCCAATGCAGGAGCCCATCTTCGTCGCGAAAGAAGAGGTCACCGGTGGCGAGCGTCGGCTCCCAGGGCCACCGCCCGCGATGCAGGCGGTCCGCGGTCCTCTCGGGATCCCGCCAGTACCCATGCATCACGTGCGGTCCCCGGACCATCAGCTCACCGACTTCGCCGACCTCGGCCTCTTGCCCGCCGATCCCGGCGACCCAGGCATCGGTGCCGGGGATCGGGATCCCGGACGAGGTCGGAGCGTCCAGCCGGTCCGACGGGAGATAGGAGACGCGAATGCACTCGGTGAGCCCATACATGAGGTAGAGCTGGGCGTCCGGAAATGTCCGGCGAACTGCGGCGACGGTCGCCTCAGGCAATGAGGCGCCGGCGTTGGTCAGAAACCGCAGGTCGGGCAGCTCGCGATCCGTGAGTCCGCGCAGGGAGACCAACACCTGGAAGATCGTGGGCACCGCCGGCAACCCGGTAATCCGATGATCCTCGAGCAGCTGCACGATCCGGCCGGGGAACGAGAAGCCCTCCTCGAGTACGAGCGAGGCACCGACTCGCACACAGGTAAGCAGCTGGCAGAGACCGTAGCCGAAGGAGAGCTGCAGCACACAGAGCACCCTGTCCGCGGGGCCCATCTCGAGGTACTCGGCTATCGACCCCGTCACGAATGACAGGTTGCGGTGCGTGAGCATGACCCCCTTCGGCTGGCCAGTGGAGCCGGACGTGTACATGACCGCGGCGAGATCGGTCTCCAGCGGGAGCGGGGGCGTCGAGCCAACCACGGCCGCCAGCTCGTCGACCTCGGTCACCACCGGCACCGAGGGAGCTGCCAGGGTCTCCGCAGCCTCTGCCATCTCAGCCCTATCCGGGTCGCAGACGAGCACGGCGGGATCGACGTCGTCGAGCACGTAGCGGAGACGATCTCGCTTGATCGTCGGGCTCAAGGGGGTCAGAGCGGCGCCCGCGCGCAGCGTGCCCTGGAAGGCGATCGCAGCCTCCATGCAATTGGGGAGAAGGATGACGACCCGGTCGCCGCGCCGAACGCCCATCTCGCGGAGCCCGTTCGCGAACCCGGCGGACAGCCGGTCTAGTTCCCCGTAGCTGAGCACGCGATCGCCAGAGATCACCGCCGCCCGGCCAGGATCGCGCGTCGCCGTGAAGCTCAGATCCTCGGCGATGGTGCGATTGCTCACGCCGACGTGCGCTTTCTCTCGACGAACCCGGCGATCGCGTCGATCGATCCGAAGTTCTCCTCGGTGATCTCAACGTCCTCGACCACCATCCCAAACCGGGACTGGACCTCTTCGACAAGCTCGACGAAGCCGAGGGAGTCGACGATTCCCAGCGCCAGGAAATCGTCCGCGTCCTCGAGCTCGACCTCGGGCTCCATGTAGAGGAAGTTCTCCTCGATATAGGCCCTCATGTCCTTGCGAATGTCGCCGTTTGCGCCAATCACGCCGGTATCCCCTCAAACAAACGCGAACTGGAGCGGTCAACTCTCACGCGGGGCTCGGCCGTCTCGGCCGGATAGCTCTTGCCGCCGGCTCCACAGAAGGCGCGGTGCCAGAGCTGCGTGGAGAGAACGCCGACCAGCGCCATCCCCTCCCGGACGCCGCGCGCCCGGCCGGCTCGGCAGCGCCGCAACAGGCCCGCAACGCGGTTCGGGTCCCAGATCCCCGTCTCGGCCAGCGCGGCCGCCGAGAGGCTCTCCTCGACCCACTCGGGGGCGCCCGCAGCGAAGAAGGGGTCCACCTCCGGCGCTCTGTAGGGCTGCTTTGGACGGGCCGCGATCTCCGCCGGCAGCAGATCGGCGGCGAGCTCACGGAGCGCGACCTTGTCGTCGAGGCCGCGGAGCTTGCGCTCGACCGGTAGTCCCGCAGCGTGCGCGAATACGCGATGGTCGAGGAAGGGAAACCGTCCCTCAACCGCGTGGGCCATCGCCATTCGATCGCCCTGGGCGGCGAGCAGATAGGGCTCGAGCAGGGTCTTTATCTCGAGCCACTCGGCGCGCTCGAGACTGCTCCAGTGATCGAACCCGGCCGGCAGCTCTGCTCGCAGGCGTTCGAGGGAGCCTCCGGCGTCCGCGATGAGCTCGGGGCGGTACAGGGCCCGCACCGTCGCCGTCGCCGCGGCGCGCGTGAGGTGGGAAGACAGTGGATCGTCGGACGACCCCGTTTCGAGGAGAAAGCGCTGCCAGGCCGGCCCGCGACGAGCGCCTGCCGGCCCTAGGTGCGGATAGAGGCCCTCGATCAGCCGCTGGGCCCGCTCCGGGTCGGTCCGGTGGAGCTCGCGCAGCGACACCTCCTTGAACAGGTCGTACCCCCAGAACAGCTCATCCGCCCCCTCCCCGGTGATCACCACCTTCATCCCGTGGTCATGGACGTCGCGGGCAAGCAGGAAGAGCGGTACGGGCGCCGTGCGCACCAGGGGCGTCTCCGCGTGCCAGATGACGGCCGGGAATGACTCCGCGATCTCCGCAGGCCCAGCCTCTACGACGTGGTGGCTCGTGCCGAGCATTCGCGCCACCGATTCCTGCTGGGCGCGCTCGTCATACCGGGGGTCGCTGAAGGCGATGGAGAAGGTTCGTAGGTTGCTGCCCACCTCGCGTTTGGCGAGAGCGCTGATCAAGCTCGAATCCAGCCCGCCGGAGAGGTAGGCGCCGACCGGCACATCCGCGCGGAGCCGAAGGCCGACGCTCTCGCGCAACACCTCGGAAAGATCCCCATCTCCCGGAGGGGTTTCGCCGTGGGTGGGGCTCCACCATGCCCGCTGCTCGACGATACGGCCTCGTTCCCAGACGAGCAGGCCTCCGGGGGCAAGCTGGGATACGCCGGCGAAGGCGGTTCGCGGCGGCCGCGCCCCCCAGAGCGTGAACAAATCGTCGATGCCGGCGAAGTCGGGCCTTGGGGTCACCTCCCCTGAGGCGAAGACCGCCTTAGCCTCGGAGCCGAAGACGAGAGTGCCGTCCGGCAATAGCGCGTATTGAAGCGGCCGCACGCCGAACCGGTCGCGAACCAGCGTCAACCGACGCTCACCCGGCTGCCACCAGGCGAACGCGAACTGTCCGTTGAGCCGCTCGAGCGCGTCGAGGCCGTCGCGCTCGAGCAGCCGCAGGACCACCTCCGTGTCGCAGGTGGTCGAGAAGGCCTCGCCGCGCGCCTGCAGCTCCCTCCGCAGCTCGGGGTGGTTGTAGACCTCGCCGTTGTAGACGAGCAGGCCACCGTTGGCCGGTGCCTCGAACGGCTGCCAGCCGCCGGGGATGTCGAAGATGGCCAGCCTGGTGGACACGAATCCGGCACCGGGCTCAATCGCGAGCCCGAAGCCGTCGGGGCCCCGATGACGAATCGCCCGCGCCATCCTGCGCAGCGAGATCTCCGGGACTGGTGGTCCGTCCTCCGGCCGAGCTATGCCCGCGATGCCGCACACGGCGCGCTCAGCTCGTCTGCTCCATCAGGATGGCGGGGGCGTGCAGGTACTCGGTCGCAACCCGCCGGCGCTCGATCTCCCGGTACGCGGCCTCGACCTCCTCGGGCGCCAGGCCCACGCGGGGAGAGAGCTCGCGCGGCTCGACCCGATGCCCATGGCCCCACAGCAGCAGGTCCATCCGGTCGTACGGGTGGCCGAAGTAGAACTCCTCCTGGGTCTGCGGCAGGCTGAAGGTGTCGGTCGTCGGGTAGCGGCTCGAGACCGCCTCGGGAAGGCCCAGCTCGCGCGCCAGCGCGTACACCTGGCCCTTGTAGAGATGCGCAATCGGCTTCAGATCGGCGAGCCCGTCCCCGCCCTTGACGAAGAATCCCTGGTCGTACTCGAGCAGGTTCGGGGTCCCGGCGACCGCGTATCCCAGGCGATCGGCCCAGGTGTACTCGAGCAGCTTTCGAGCCCGCTGCTTCATGTTGCTTGCGGCCAGCAGCTCGCGGTAGGCATCGGGCGGCATGCGCCGTTGCTCCTCGGTCCCGTCGGGCCGCTCGACGACCAGAGAGAAGACGATGATCCCCCCTGTCGGCCGCGAGCGAACGAGCTTGTGGCGCCAGGTCGGCTCGTAGTCGGGGAACACCTTCCGGATCGCTTCGTCGCGCTGCCTGTAACAGCCAAGCGCCTCGAGGGCGCCGGTGATCGGCTCCTCCTCCGTGCGTGCCCCGAGCGCGGTGGCGAGCTCCTTGCCGATGCCCGCCGACTCGCTCGCAGCGTCACGCTCGGGAAGCCGCAAGCAGAGGACGCGCTCTGGGCCGAGCGCCCGAACGCAGATTCCGGCAACCACGCCAGAGTCGACTCCGCCCGAAACGGCGACCACCGCGCCGCCACGGCCCAGGCGCCTGACGGCCTCGGCCGTTGCCGCGGAAACGCTCTCGAGACAGGCGGCGACATCGAGCTGCTCCGGTCCATGGCTGTGTAGCTTGGTCCCGGATGACGAAGATTCGGCCACTCGGGCGGTCCGACCTGCCCGCTGTGGCGAGCCTGATGGCCAGGCGCCTGCCCGGCTGGACCCAGGATGAATCGTTCCTTGCCGAGACACTAATCGACCAACGCTGGGCGACCGCAGAGCTTCCGTCGCTGGTCTCCGTGGACGACGACGGCGCGATCGTCGGCTTCATCGGCGCCCAGGTGCGGCGAGTGCGGTTCGAGGACCGGGTGCTCCAAGGGGTGTGCTGCTCGCATCTCGTCGTGGTGGACGATCTCCGAGCCGGACCCGCAGGCGCTCTCCTGCTCCGGCGATTGCTCGCCGGCGAGCAGGATCTCACCTGGACCGACACCGCCACGGACGGGGTTGCGCACATGTGGCGGGCCTTCGGCGGCCAAGTCGACTCGGCACGATCGCTCGACTGGATGCTCGTCCTCCGACCCGTTCGCTGGGCCCGTGAGGTGCTGACGACGCGAATGCGACGGCGGCCGCCCCTTCGCGAGCTGGCGCCGGCGCGAGCCTTTCCCTTTCATGCGAGCGGTCCAAGACTCGCGCCTCGCGCGTTCCCGGACCTCCCCGCCGGGGTTCGCGGGGAGGATGTGGCGGCCCGCGCGATCGCGGAGAACCTCGACGACCTGACACGCGACCTCCGCCTGCATGTCGACTACGACCAGATGTACCTCGATCGGCTATTCGCGCAGATCGAGGCCACCGCCGGACCTCTGGTGCGCCGCCTCGTTCGCCGCGGAGACGTTGCGATCGGCTGGTACGCCTACCTCTGCCGTCGCGGCGGTGCCAGCCGGGTGCTCCACGTTTGCGGGCGGGAGGCGGAAATGGAGGCAGTAGTCGGCGAGCTGGTCAACGACGCCCGGCGGCGCGGCAGCGCTGTTCTCACCGGGCGCTTCGAGCCGCATCTGCGGACGCCCCTTAGCCGCCGCTCCGCGGTTCTGGGGATAGCGCGATGTCCGCTGATTCACTCGCGTGAGATCGATGTGCGCGCACTGCTCGCGACCGACTCCTCCCTGCTCACGAGCCTCGACGGGGAGTGGTTCGCGACCTGAGCCGAGCGAACTCAGCCCGCTGAGCAAGCACGTCGATGCGGACGTGCGGGAAGAGCCCGTAGCCCGGCGGCGGGTCATCCTGATCGATGTAGTCGCGGACCCAGAAGCCGTACTCGCCGTGCAGGAGGCGGGCGGCCCGCTCCGCGGTGAGCGGTTTGAAGGCCGAGTCGGCGAGGTCGCGCGCCGCGGCGTCGAGGTGGGAGATCACGGGTTCCAGCCGCGCCGCGTCCCATTCGCTCCAATCCGCGACGTCTCGGCCGTAGGAGGTGCCGTCGCAGTGGGCGACGAATCCGCAGTCGGCGAGCTCGCGCGCCCGGCGAAGCTCCGCCTCCCGCGCGAGGCGCGAGCCGCCGAACGCTCCCAGATCCTCATAGAGGTCGGGGCGCAGCCGAAGAGCGAACCGCTTGACGAGCCGCGCCGAGCGGTAGCCGCTGAGGTGCTGCTCGAAGCGGGTCTCGGGGTCGCGTGCGCTCGAGCCGACGTAGACCCACGGGATGCGGGGATCCCGGCGGCGGCCTGCTTCGCGACCGAGCTCGATCACGTAGACGCGGGAAGGCATCACCGACTGCTTCGACGGTGTCGGGAAAGCGCCTCCAGCGGGCTCAGTCGATGGTCCAGGTGTCGCCCGAGCGGAGCAGCGAGGCGATGTCGTCGTCGCCGAGGCCCTCCCGGGCGGCTGCCAGCTCCTCACCCACGCCCTCGGCGTAGGTGGGCCGATCGCTCGCGCGGATCACTCCGAGTGGAGTTGGGCCCGTCGGACGGTCGGCGAGGCGCGCCAGCGCGTAAGCGAGGGTCGGATCGTCGGCGTCGTGGACCACCAGCGCGTCCTCGCCCACCTCGGCGACGTCGGCCAGCTCGAGCCGGCCGTTCGCGCCGCGGACCACTCCCCGTTCTCCCTCGGCTCCGAAGCGGATCGGGTCTCCGTCGACCAACCGGATCTGGTTCGCCTCCTTGCCCTTGGCGCGGACGGCGTCGAAGGCACCGTCGTTGAAGACGTTGCAGTTCTGGTAGATCTCGACGAACGAGGAGCCGCGGTGCTGGGCGGCCGCCCGCAGGACCTCCATCTCGTGGTCGCGGTCGGTGTCGACGGTGCGGGCGACGAAGCTCGCGTCCGCACCGAGCGAGAGCGCGACCGGGTTGAAGGGGTGATCCTGGGAGCCGAAGGGGGTCGACTTCGTCACCTTGCCCTCCTCGCTCGTCGGCGAGTACTGGCCCTTGGTGAGTCCGTAGATCTGGTTGTTGAAGAGCAGGATGTTGATGGGGACGTTGCGGCGCAGGGCGTGGATCAGATGGTTGCCGCCGATCGAGAGCGAGTCGCCGTCCCCGGTCACGACCCAGACGGAGAGATCGGGCCGGGCCAGGGCGAGGCCGGTCGCGAGCGCCGGGGCGCGGCCGTGGATCCCGTGGACCCCGTAGGTGCTCATGTAGTAGGCGAACCGGCCGGAGCAGCCGATGCCGGCGACGAAGACGATCTTCTCGGGCGGAATCCCCATCTCGGGCAGGAACTGCTGGACCGTGGCGAGGATCGCGTAGTCGCCGCAGCCGGGGCACCAGCGCGTCTCCGCATCGGAGGCGAAGTCCTTCTTCGTCAGGGTGACGGTGCCACCGTTCGTCGGATGTCCGTTCGTCTCGCTCATAGGTGGGCGCTGATCACCTCGTCGAGCTCCTCGGCGAAGATCGGCAGGCCCTCGACCTTGCTGAAGCGAAGGGCGTCGATCAGGAACTCGGCGCGGATGATCCTCCAGAGCTGGCCGCTGTTGGTCTCGGGGACCAGGACCTTCTCGTAGGAGCCGAAGCAGCTCGCCCGTGTTGGGCGGCAGTGGGTTGAGGTGGCGCAGATGGGCGCAGGCGACCTTCTCGCCGCGGCGGCGAATCCGCCTGGCGGCGCCGGTGATCGCCCCGTAGCTCGAGCCCCAGCCCAGCACCAGCAGGTCGGCGCCGTCGGGATCGTCGGGAACCAGGTCGCCGATCTCGTCGGCGATGCCCGCGACCTTGGCGGCGCGCAGCTCGGTCATGCGGGCATGGTTCTCGGGCTCGTAGCTGATCTGCCCGGTGACGTCCTCCTTCTCGAGACCGCCGATCACGTGGGCGAGGCCGGGCGTTCCGGGAACGGCCCAGGGGCGGGCGCCGCGTTCGTCGCGGGCGTAGGGCTGGAAGTCGCCGGCGCCGGCATCGGTTGCGAAGGCCGGATCGATCTCCGGCAGCTCGGCGACCTCCGGCAGGCGCCAGGGCTCGGACGAGTTCGCCAGGAAGGTGTCGGAGAGCAGGATCACCGGAGTCCGGTAGGCGACCGCGATCCGGGCGGCCTCGAGCGCGCACTCGAAGCAGTCCGCCGGGGTCGAGGCGGCGACCACGGGCAGTGGCGATTCGCCGTGGCGTCCGTAGATCGCGTTGAGCAGGTCGGCGGCCTCGGTCTTGGTCGGCATCCCGGTCGAGGGCCCCGCCCTCTGGACGTCGATCACCAGCATGGGCAGCTCCAGCGCGACGGCGAGCCCGATCGTCTCCGCCTTCAGGTCCATCCCGGGGCCGCTGGTGGCGGTGACGCCGAGATGGCCGCCGAAGGCGGCGCCCAGCGCCATGTTGGCGGCGGCGATCTCGTCCTCCGCCTGCACGGTCCGCACCCCGAAGCGGCGCTGGCGTGAGAGCTCATGGAGGAGCTCGGAGGCCGGCGTGATCGGGTAGCTGGCGAGGAAGAGCGGCAGGCCGCTGCGGACGCTGGCGGCGATCAGCCCGAGGGCCGCCGCGGTCGTGCCGTTGACGGCCCGGTAGGTGCCGGGCTCCGCCGGCGCCGCCTTCACCGAGTAGCTGACCTGGAGCAACTCGGCCGTCTCGCCGAAGTTGAACCCGGCCCGGAAGGCGGCGAGGTTGGCGTCCCTGATCGGCGGCTTATCGTCGAACTTCTTCTCGATCCAGGTGATGGTCGAGTCGGTCGGCCGGCTGTACATCCAGGAGACGAGGCCGAGTGCGAAGAAGTTCTTGGAGCGAGCGGCATCTCGGGAGCTGATCTCGTCGATGCCCTCCGTCGCCCGCACCGTCATCGAGGTCATCGGCACCCGGAAGAGCTGATAGCTGTCCAGGGAGCCGTCCTCGAGCGGATTCTCGTCGTAGTGGGCCTTTCCGAGGTTGCCCTTGCTGAAGCCATCCTCGTTGGCGATCACGATGCCGCCCGGCTCGAGCTCCTCGAGGTTGGCCTTCAGCGCCGCCGGGTTCATCGCCACCAGCACGTTCGGGCGGCCGCCCGGGGTCAGGATCTCGCGTGAGGCGAAGTGGATCTGGAAGGCGGAGACCCCCGCGAGAGTGCCGGCCGGGGCGCGGATCTCGGCCGGGAAGTCCGGCAGCGTCACCAGGTCGTTGCCGATCAGCGCGGTCTCGGCTGCGAACAGGTTGCCCGAGAGCTGAATGCCGTCGCCGGAGTCACCCGCGAAGCGGATGACTACGCGTTCCTTCTCTTCGACTGACTTGCTTTCCACTTGCTGAACTCGCCCCACCTCGAGTCCGGTGCCCGAGTGTAGACATCAGGGCGGCCCGGACCACGGCGCGGCGATGCCAGGATCACTGGCAGGTCGGCTGGGAGGCGGGGTCGAGCCTGTGCACCCCGCTCGGCGTGATCCGGTAGCCGAGCGGCTCGGCGACGTTGCGGGACCTTGGCCGGCTGGCCGTCGACCGTCATCTCGACTGAGCCGTTGCCGAAGGTGACGTCGAACGCCGCCCCGGTGAACGGGCCGACATCCTGGCCGGGCGTGAGGGTCTCGCCGTTCACCGCGGCCCGGCCGCGGTCGTCCACCAGGCACACCCAGACGTCCGCCGTCGGACGAAGCTCGACCGATACGTCGGACGGCAGTCCGCTCGGCGAGGTGGACGTCGTTGCCGCAGTCGTCCCGGTGCCGGTCCCCGCCTTCTTGGCATGACGCTCGTTGCCGCCCCCGTTGCCGGATCCTCCGATCGCCCCGACGATCACGACGCCCAGCAGGACCACCGCGACGAGGCCCGCAACCAAGATGGCCAGGGGCTTCCAGGGCCGGCCGTGGCTGCCTCGTGTGAGCTGGCCTGGACGAACCACCCCGTACGGGATCGGCTCCCGGCGGTCCCCCTCCCCGTAGCTGCTCTTCAGCTCATCGACGAGCGCCGGTGCATCGAGGTCGAGGTATTCGGCGTAGGTCGCGAGGAAGCTCCGGGCGTAGGCAGGCGCCGGCAATTCCTCCCAGCGATCCTCCTCCATCGCTCGCAGGAACTTGACGCGGATCTTCGTCGCCCGCTCGATCTCGCTGAGCTCGATCCCGCGCTCGGTGCGCGCCTCGCGCAGCGCTTGGCCGACCTGGAGTGCCATATGGAGACCCGATTGTCCCGGGTGCGTAGGTTTGGTGGGTATGGCCACCCTGCCACGCCGGCGTCTCGCTCACCCCTGAGGCCGAGATCCCCAAGGAGTTTCAGCCGCGCATGCTGCGGCGGCGCACCCTGCAGGCGATTGCCGCCCTCGCGATCCTGGCCGCCGTCGTGCTGCTCGCACCGGGCCTCGGACAGGTACGAGACCTGCTGACCGAGGCGAAGCCGGGCTGGCTCCTGCTGGCGACGGCGCTGGAGGGCCTCTCCTACGCCTCCTACGTCCTCATGTTCGGGCCGATCTTCTGCACCGGCCTCAGCCGGCGGCGAAGCTGGCAGATCGGCGGGGCGGAGCTGGCGATGGGCTCGCTCGTGCCCGCGAGCGGCGCCGGCGGCCTCGCCCTCGGGGCCTGGATCCTCCACCGCGGGGGCATGGACGGCCGGCGCATCGCCCGCCGCTCGGTCGCCTTCTTCCTGATCAAGAGCGGGGCCAACTTCGTCGCCGTCGCGGTGATCGGGGCGGCGCTGGCGATCGGCCTCCTGGGGCCCGACCTCTCGCTCTGGCTGACCGCCCTGCCCGCCGCGCTCTCGACCCTGGTGATCTGCGGGGTGGCGCTGCTCCCCCGCCTCGGCCCGGGCCCCGATCCCGGCCCGGACGCCTCGCGATTCCGCCGCGGCGCCGGCCACGCCCGAACCGCCCTGATCGACGGCACCGCGGAGGCCCTCCAGATCCTGCGCTCGGGGAATCTGAACGTGATTGCGGGCTCGCTCGGGTACTGGGCCTTCGACAACGCCGTGCTCTGGGCGACCTTCCACGCCTTCGGCCTCTCCCCGCCGATCACCGTGATCCTGATGGGCTACCTGATCGGACAGCTCGGGGGCCTGCTGCCGATCCCCGGCGGGATCGGCGGCATCGACCTCGGCCTGATCGGGACCCTGATCGTCTACGGAGCTCCCGCGGCCGGCACGGCGGCGGCGGTGCTCGCCTATCGCATCATCCTCTTCTGGCTCCCGCTGCTCGTCGGAGGCGTCTCGTTCGACGAGCCTGCGCCGCGACATGCCGACCGGTGGCGAGCTGGCCTCATGCGCTCCCGCCATCGCGACGCAGTCGGCCTGAACACGGACAAGGGGACGAGACGAGCGCGCCCGACAGGATTCGAACCTGTGACCTTCGGTTTCGTAGACGCGAGCCGCTTTCCGTTGGAGTCCAGTGGAGTCGGACTTCGGCCGCCAAGAGCCGATTTCAGACATAGTGGCCTCGATCGATTCCGGCGGCGTCCTGTGGCTTCGGTTACCACTCCGTTCCCACCAGCAACCCAGGGGGATCGGATCCTCGCTACGCCAGCGAAGCGCGGGCTAGGATCATGATCCTGCAAACAGCAGATCCAATACGGAGGTTTCTACGCCCACCGACGGCGGCACAGACGGATCGAGGACGACGCCTTGGAGAAGGCGGGTGGATGGGTGGCTGCACTCGGATCTGGTCGGGGTTCCGGCCACCCTCTACACGTTTGGGGTACTCGCGGTCAGCCTGGCCGTCTTTCGCTTCGGCGGACCTGTAGCGGGCATCGTGATCGCAGTGGCCCTGTGGATTCCGATGGTCCTCTTCGCGATTCGGGAGGTTGGGGAACCGCCCTCGCCCCTGGAGTTCAAGAGCCAGGGCCAGGGACCTCGGCACCGGGTGCTGGTGGTCGCCAACCAGGGACTCGAGGACCCAGCGCTCTGTCGCGAGATCTGCCGTCGCGAAGAGCGCATTCCCACCGAGGTGATGATCCTCGCCCCAGTGGTCGCCTCGTCGCGGTTGCGCGACCTCACCGATGACGTCGACCGAGAGCTCGATCTCGCCAGGCACCGGGTGGACGCTGCCCTCCAGACGCTGAGCGATGCGGGTGTGGAGGGACGAGGCCGAGCGGACATCTCGGAGCCAATCGACTCGGTGCTCGACGGCCTGCGGGAGTTCCCGCCGAACGAGGTCGTGATCATGCCCGGGCGAGAGACGAGATGGGAGCCCGCGGGAGCCCTTGCGGAGCGATTGAGAGCCGAAGCGGGGCTACCGGTCACTGAGGTCAGCCCTTCGTCGACGTGACAGGCGAGCGCCCGTGCCCACCACCACCCCTTCTCCGCATCCCCGCACGTTTGCCTCCCCGGGCGAAGCGCTGAGCGACATCGTTGGGGTTCTGGGCCGCGTCGGGCCGCTTGCGGCCGTCTACATGCGCGGGCGCCTCGCCCCCGAGCTGCGGGAGCGCGTGATGGTGGCCGTCAGCCGGGTCAATGCCTGCCGTGGCTGTACCTTCGTACACGAGCGCTGGGCGCTCCGGTCCGGCGTCAGCGCCGATGAGCTGGCGGCGATCGGCCTCGACGATCTGGCGACCCTCGACGCTCGCAGTCGCGCTGCGGTCCTGTTTGCCACTGACCTGGCCGAGTCAGGCTTTCGCGGTCCCGTTTCCATCGAAGTGGCCGCCGGCGCGGCGAGCCAGCTGACCCCCCGAGAGCTTGCCGCCGTCGAGGCCATCGCTCGAGCAATGGCCCTCGCCAATCTCTCCGTCAGCACAGTCGCCGCTCTCAGGGCCCGCGTGCAACAGGTCCCGCGGCCTTCCCCATCCAAGGAGCCCCCGAAACCCAGCGGCTGACGGCTCCCTTGCGCGATAACCGGAAGCCTCCGCCATCAAAGCGCGCCCGACAGGATTCGAACCTGTGACCTTCGGTTTCGTAGACGCGGGCGGCTTTCGAGTGGCGTGTCGTGGAGTCGGACTTTCGGCCGCTAAGAGCCGTTTTCAGACATAACATCCGCGATCGAGTCCAGTGGAGCCCTGTGGCTTCGGTTACCACTCCGTTCCCACCAGCAACCGGGGAAAAGGGAGCGGGTCCTCGCTTCCGCTTTCACGCGGGAGGGCACTAACTGCCGACACGCGGCTGGGTGCTCCCCCGCATGGAAAGTGTGCAAGGTCCCTCCTTGATCTCCCCCTTAGAACCTCCCTCCATACTGGGCCACACGATGGAATCTCTCGAGATCACCGTGCTGCCGGTCGTTCTCATCGGCGCCCTCCTCCTCGGTGCCATCTGGACCAACGTGCTTACCCACTGGCTCAGGAGCACCAGGCCGCTCCGGTAAGAGCATCTACTCGTCCCGGCCTGCACTAGGGCCGTCAAGCACGCCGCGTCGTTATTGACGCGAGAAGATCACGCGAAACATTAGAGCGGCTGACACCCTCACGCACGGAGGCTAAGAGCCCGACCGTCACACTTAGCATTCCTTTGGTCGACCGAGCCTAGGTTGTCCCGGATGGACGGTCTGCGGCGGTCTGGCGCCGGTCCTGCAGTGAGTGGTCCGCCAAATGCGACTGACTCACCGCCCGGCTCGGGGGTGCACGCCCTGGTTGCGGCCCACCGAGAGCGAAGGCGCGAGGCTGAAGCCAGACGCAGGCGGCGACGCCGGAGAATCTTCTTGGTCGCCGTCGTCCTCGTGCTGCTGTCGCCGGCGATCTATTCGTATGCGACCTGGATGCTGCGGCCTTCGAGCATGCCCTTCTTCGCGCGCAGCGTCGAGTGGGTGAGAGCCGATCTGCCTTTCGGCAACCAGCTGGTCGATGAGATCGAGCACATCTACTACAGCTGGAACGCGCCGACGAAGGGCGGGCCGCAGCTGAAGAGCCTGCCGCAGACCGGGCAGGCCGCAGGGGCACCTACACAGGCGGCCGCGTGGCCTCCGCGAATCAAGCCGGTCTTCGCGCACCCGCTACCCGGCGAAGGGATCTGGAAGCCGACCGGCCCGCCGCGCGCTGCTCCTTTCGCGTGAAAGCGGAAGTTGAGTCGACAGCACGGCGACCTACCGAAACAGCCGCTTTGGACGAGAAGCGACGCTTTGCATGGAAAGCAGTACTCCGGCACGAGATACTGCGTGGGCGATGTCGCAGGAGAACGTGGAGGAGTTCAAGCGAGCGACTGACGTCCTTAATAGGCGAGACATCGAGTCGTTCCTCGAGATGCTCGATCCGGAGGTGGAGTGGCATCCCGCGCTGGTGACACTGCTCGAAGGGGAGGCGACGGTCTATCGGGGCAGGGAGGAGGTCCGCGCGCTGCTGCAGGACATTTTCGAGGCCTTCGCTGACTTCCGCTTCGAGTTTTCGGAGATTCGGGATCTCGGCGATCGAATCCTTGCCGTGGGCGAGATGCGTGGGCGTGGCACGGAAAGTGGTGCCGAGATCGAGTCGCCGTGGGCCTTCCTCATCCAATTCAGGAACGGCAAGGCAACCCACGTTCGGGTCTACCTCGATCCCAAGGAGGCCCTCGAAGCCGCCGGGCTGCGGGAGTAGTCCAGAACTACCGCTTTGGACGAGAAGCAGTAGCGCTACGCATGGAAAGGAGCGGCTTGGCGAGGCGCTCCCGCTTTTCGCGCGATGGGGCGGCCAAACCGACGTGTTCCTCGTGCTATCCCTCCGCATGGGAAGCGGTGACAGCAGGTTCGGGCGATACTGGGCGGGAGGATGTCGCGTGAGAACCTGGATCTGGCCTTGCTTCTGTATGAGGTCTTCAACCGCCGCGACCTCGATGGGGTGCTCGAGCTTATGCACGATGAGGTCGAGATCGAGCCCCGCCTCGGCGCCATGGAGGGCGACTACCGCGGCCACGAGGGGGTGCGCCGGTGGTGGAGCAACCTCCTCGATTTCCTCCCTGATTACACCGCTGAGGTTGAGGAACTGCATGACCTCGGGGACATGACGCTCGGACAGATCGGGGGTCGGGGACATGGCGCCGCCAGCGGCACGCCTGTCGTCGAGACGTGGTGGCAGTCGATTAGGTGGCGCGACGGAAGGTGCATCTGGTGGCGTAACTTTGCGACGGAAGGCGAGGCCCTCGAAACGATTGGACTGGAGACAGGATGACTTCAGCATCGACCGAAATGATTCAGGTGGGTGCCCTCAGCGTGCGCTTCCTGGTCGAGGCCGGCGACTCGAACGGAAGCGCGAGCGTTTTCGAGTGCTTCGTTCCGGCCGACAGCAAGATGCCGGCGCCGCACAGCCACGACGCCTTCGAGGAGACGATCTACGGGCTTGGAGGCGTCACGACTTGGATCGTTGACGGTCGGACCCTCGACATCCGCCCTGGCGAGGCCGTCTGCATACCTCGCGGCGCGGTCCACGGCTTCGACAACCACGGGACCGAGGACGCCAAGTTCCTTGCGATATCCAGCCCCGGCGTGATGAGTCCGGACTACTTCCGTGAGATTCACAAAGTGCTGGCGTCGAATCCCGGGGGCCCGCCGGACCTAGCCAAGATCGCGGAGGTCATGCGCCGGCACGGCCTAACGCCAGCGCCACCCGCCAGCTAACGCGCCTCCGAAGACCGACCGAGAGTTTGGCTTTCAATACGCGGAAGCACTCGGCTCGTTGTCTATTTGCGCCCTCATCCCGCGTGAGAGCAGGCGTAGTGCGGCCTCTCAGAGATCGGCCGAGAAGACCTGCTTTGGACGACCAGCAGGAGCGGACAAGCACAACGTCTCACTCCCGCTTTGCGCGAAAGCAGGAGTGCCGCCAGCGCGCCCGACAGGATTCGAACCTGTGACCTTCGGTTTCGTAGACGCGCCCCGCTTTCGGGTGGAGTCCGGTGGAGTCGGACTTTCGGCCGCTAGGAGCCGTTTTCAGACATAACGGCCGCGATCAAGTCCAGTGGAGCCCTGTGGCTTCGGTTACCACTCCGTTCCCACCATTGTCCGATGACTCGGGCCCAGGGCCGGATTCATCTCTCGCAGTAGCGTTCCGATCACTAGCCACGGGACAGGCGTAGAGTGCCCATGCCGACGACGGCGTCGATGCCTATCGCCCCTTTGGCCACCACAGCTAACCAACGAAAGGATGCGCTGATGGCTGGACTAGAGATCAAGAACTTCGATTCCCCTGATGAGACGCGACCATTCGAGGGAAAGGGACAGGCGGAGGTCGTCGAAGTCGCGGGCCACACCGTTGGCCACGCCACCTTTGAGCCGGGCTGGAAGTGGTCGGAAAACGTGAAGCCCATCGCTAAGACCGATTCCTGTCAGGTCTCTCACCTCGGCTACGTCATGTCGGGACGTATGAGGGTCTTTATGGACGATGGCAGCGAGAGTGAGATCGGACCTGGCGACGTGGTAGCCATTCCTCCTGGTCACGACGCGGAAATCGTCGGCGACGAAGCCTGCGTGATGTTGGACTTCGGCGAGTTCGGCGAGTACGCCAAGCGCAACTAGTCCATCAACAACGGAGTGCTCCTCCGTCGTAGGCGGAAAGCTCATCCGCGACCAGTACAAGAGGATCCACAACGTGGATCAGTTGCTCGAAACATCCCTGCGAAGACGCAGTTTGCCCTAGCGCGCCCGACAGGATTCGAACCTGTGACCTTCGGTTTCGTAGACGCGCCCCGCTTTCGGGTGGAGTCCGGTGGAGTCGGACTTTCGGCCGCTAAGAGGCGATTCCCGACATAACGGCCGCGATCGTGCCCGGTGGGGTCCTGTGGCTTCGGTTACCACTCCGTTCCCACTTAGAGACGTGACCCAGCCTTATCGGAGCTGACCAACACGACGAAGTGCTACCGGCCGTCAGCGACGGTCTACATCGCGACCCCCGAAGGAGTCGGCGCCGGCTTTGTCGCGGACATCGCGGTCCTGAGTACCGGCGACGTCACATACACAGCCGGCAGTGAGAACGCCAGCACAGGCGCTGTCCTCCTCGACGGAATCGACTTCAGATGCGCCCGAGCGGCAGCAACGGTTGCCCCCTGATGCGCTTGTCATAGACGGCGCGACGCGCCCTGGCGTATGCGCACCGTGAAACGCAGGGCTCGGTTACGCTCACGCGATGCCGGCACACGCCCTGACGAACACTGATCTGCGCCCCCATCACCGGCGCGCTGCACTCGTCATCACGTTCGCGGTCGTGGGAATCGCCGGATTCGGCGGCCTCGCCACTGACACCGACTCAGCGTGGTACCGCGACCTGGAGCGTCCCTCGTGGCAGCCGCCGGGCGCAGCTTTCGGACCCGTCTGGACGGTGCTCTATGCCCTGTTGGCCCGCTCGGCGTACCTGGCGTGGCGGGACCTGTCGGGCTCGCGGCGCGCGCCCGTTCTGGGCCTGTACGCGCTCAACGGCGCGCTCAATCTCGCCTGGACGATCCTCTTCTTCCGCGCGCACAGCCCGGTGATCGCGGGCATCGAGATCCTGTTGCTCCTCGCCACGATCATTGCTCTCATCGTCCTCATGCGTCCGGTGTCACGCCAGGCGACTTGGGCGCTCGTGCCCTATGCGCTTTGGGTCGCGTTCGCCGCAGCCCTAACATGGGCCATCGCGGCAAACAACTGACGCCCCGCTGACAAGTCGTTCCAGGCTGAACGCCTGGGCGAATTCCAGAGCGCGCCCGACAGGATTCGAACCTGTGACCTTCGGTTTCGTAGACCGACGCTCTATCCAACTGAGCTACGGGCGCGTGCGGGCACTAGCGTAGCGACGGGTCCCCGAGCGGAGCGCGGTCAGGCCAGCTCGGGAATGTGGCGCTCGACATGGGTGCTGATCGTCTCGCGGACCCAGCGCTTCGTGTCCGAGTCGGCCATCCGGTAGCGGCCGATCAGCATCTTCTGGTCGTCGAGCGGCAGCCCGGCGATCTCCCAGCCGACCACCAGCCGCTCGAAGAGCATCTCCTGCCGGCGGGCCCAGACGTCCTCGGCGGAGGCCGCGTCGCGCTTCGACGGCTCGCCGATCTTCTTGATGGTCCTCGCGCTCAGGGACTGGCGGAGGGTGAGCACGTTGCCCTCGGGATCCGTGTAGTCCACCGTCTCGACCGGCTCTCTCTCGCGTCGTCTGCGCGCCATCGAGCGGAAAGGATCTCAGCCCGGCGCCTCGGGCGAGGCGCCGGGCTGAGCCATGACTATGCGGCCGCGGCCGGCGCGGCCGTGCTGCGCCGGTACATCATCACGCTGGCGACGATGATCCAGATGCCGGTGAGGAGGAACGCGAAGAACCCGACCGGACCCGCGAAGAACAGGATGCCGATGACGAGCGCCACCCAGCCGAGCCACTTCGGCAGCTCCGCCCCTGCCTTCAGGATGGAGCCGGCCACACCGAACAACATGATCGTGAGCGGGAAGGCGAACGCGAAGAAATCCCAGTTGTCCACAGCGTTCAAGGCGATCATCGCGTCCCCAGGGAGCTTGTTGTGGCCGCCGTCGACCAGCGCCGCGTGGACGGTGATCGCCAGGCAGAACCCAGCGACCGAGACAACTCCTCCCACGAGCGCGACCGTCGGCCAGAAGTCACCCTCTCCACCGGCTCCCCTCAGGTAGTCCCTGAGTGCAACGACGAACATCGCCAGGAAGATCACAGCGAGGGCCACGATCACGGCTGCAACGACCTCCTTGGTCTGATGGTCGTGGTAGAAGGCCGAGATCTTCGATGCGGAGTCATCGCTGCCGGGTGTCTCGCCACCGACTGGACCGAAGCCGATGACCAGAAGCACCACGAATGCGATCCCTGTCAACGGCGCGAACCGTGGCAATTTCATGCTCTCTCTCCTGTTCTCCCCTATCTCCCCCTGCAGGACGACCCTATCCCGCCGGGCGGTCCCTGAATAGCCTTGTCGCGTCACTGACCCGGTCAACATCGCGGATCTCGAGCGGCTGGCGGCAGAGTCGCTCGAGCCGGGGGCGCACGGCTACTTCGCGGGCGGCGCCGGCGATGAGCGCACCCTGCGGCGGAACGCCGAGGCGTACAAGGGCTGGGAGCTGCGGCCCCGGGTCCTGGTAGACGTCTCGGACGTCTCCACCAGGACGACCGTGCTGGGCACGGAGCTGGAGATGCCGATCCTGGTCGGGCCCGTCGCCTTCCAGCTGCTCGCGCACCCGGACGGCGAGGAGGGCATGGCGCGCGCCGCCGCCGACGCGGGCACGGTGATGTGCCTCTCGAGCCTGACCAGCACGCGGGCCGCCGAGGTCGCCATGGCGGCGCCGGAGGGGAAGCACTGGATGCAGGTCTACTGCTTCCGCGACCGCGGGGTCACCCGGGCGATGGTGGAGGAGGCGGCCGAGGCCGGGTACGAGGCGCTCCTCCTCACAGTGGACGCGCCCTACGCCGGGCGGCGGGAACGCGACCTCCGCACCGGCTTTCAGGTACCGGCCGAGATCCGGGCGCCGGCGATCGAGGCGGCCGTCGGCCACAGGAGCCTGACCACGGCCGAGGTCTTCGACCTGGTCGATCCCTCGATCACCTGGAGCGACCTCGAGCAGCTCTGCGGCGAGTTCCAGCTGCCGATCCTGGTCAAGGGCCTGATCACCGGGGAGGACGCCGCCCTCGCGGTGGAGCACGGCGCCGCCGGAGTCGTGGTCTCCAACCACGGCGGCCGCCAGCTCGATAACGCCCCCGCCACGATCGATGCGCTCCCGGAGGTCACCGAGGCCGTCGCGGGGAGGATCCCGGTGCTGCTCGACGGCGGCATCCGGCGGGGAACCGACGTCGCGGTTGCGCTCGCGCTTGGCGCCGAGGCGGTGCTGGTCGGGCGGCCGGCGCTCTGGGGCCTGGCGGTGGACGGCGAGGCCGGGGCGCGCCGCGCGCTGGAGATGCTGGCGGACGAGCTGCGGCTCGCGCTGGCGCTGCTCGGGGCCCCGAGCCCAGCCGATCTAACGCCCGACCACGTGCAGCGAAGGGGCTAGCCGGTGCAGCAGCGGCACCGCGGAGAAGCCGCAGGGCGAGGTGCGCCTCGGCATGGTGCTCGCCGCGTGCTCGATGGCCATGTTCGCCACCAACCTGGACTTCTTCGCGCTCAACCTCTCCATCCCGGGAATGGCGCGCGAGCTCCATACCTCGACCACGAACATGCAATGGGCGATCAGCGGCTTCATGCTCGCCCTGGGCTCGTTCCTGATCCCCGGCGGGCGGCTCGGCGACATCCTCGGGCGACGCCGCATGCTGATCGCGGGGACAGCGATCTTCGGGCTCACCTCCCTCGCCGGCGGCCTCGCCCCCTCGGCGGGCTTCCTGATCGGGGCGCGGGTCCTGCAGGGAATCGGCGCGGCCATCCTCTTCCCGCTCTCGATCGCGGTGGTCACCAACACCTTCCCCGAGGAGCGCCGCAAGCGCGCGATCGGGAACCTCTACGGCCTGGCGGCGGCGGCGACCGCGGTCGGGCCGTTCGTCGGCGGCGGGCTGACCGAGGCCCTGAGCTGGCGCTGGGTCCTCCTGATCAACGTGCCCACCGCGGCGATCGCGATAGCGCTGATGATCCGGAGCGTCCCCGAGTCGCGCGACGAGACCGTGCCGCGCCAGATCGACTTCTCGGGACTCGCGGCGGTGGCCATCGGCATCGCGGCGATCACCTTCGCGGTTGACCGAGGAGACGCCTGGGGCTGGGGAGCGGCGAGGACGATCGGCCTGTTCGCCGCGGGGGTGGCGCTGCTGGCCGGCTTCGTCGCGATCGAGCGGAGGACGGCCTATCCCCTCGTCGATCTGAAGATGTTCCGCAACCGCCGCTTCGTCGCGGTGACGCTGCTCGGGATGACGGCGAACGTCGCGTTCGTCGTGACGACCTTCGCGGCGACGCTGTACCTGCAGGACGTGCGGGGCTACTCGCCGCTCGAGGGCGGATTCATCTTCCTGGCGGCCTCGGCGATGCAGGCGATCGCGGGTCCGCTGTCGGGCAGGCTGGCCGAGCGCTTCAACATCCCGAGGACGATGCTGGTCGGGATCGTGGTCGGTGCGATCGGACTGCTCGTGATCGCCGCCGGGCTCGGGATCGGGATCATCGCCGCGGCCCTCACGGTCTTCGGCCTCGGCTACGGCCTCTGCTGGGCGATGCTCAGCGTCGGCACCCAAACGGTGGTCCCGCAGGACCAGGCCGGCGAGGCCTCGGGCATCTCCCTCTCGATAGTGATCGGGATGGCCGGGCTGGCGGTCGCGGTCGTCGCCTCGCTGATCGAGATCATCGCGGGCGGAGGCACCGGGGAGGGCAGCGCGATCGAGCAGATCCTCAGGGTGATCGCGATCGGGTCGGTCGTCGTCGCGATCCCGCTGGCCCTGGCCGGCGGCAAGAAACCAGCATCCGTGGCACGGACTTAGCGCAAAACCCAGTCCGGGGATCCGGCGGCGCTCGCTAGCCTGCCCCGCTTGGCGACCAAGGCACCACAGCGCCTCTCCGGATCGGACATGTCGAACCTGCACGCGGAGCGCGGGCCGATCCACGTGCACGTCGGCGCGACGATCATCGTCGAGGGTGCGGCGCCGGGCTACGACGAGCTGGTCGCGCACGTCGAGAAGCGGCTGCTGCTCGTCCCGCGCTTCCGCCAGCGGATCGTGAAGATCCCGCTCGGCATCGAGAACCCGGTCTGGGGGGACGATCCGCAGTTCGACGTGCGCCGACACGTGCGCCATGTCTCGGTGCCGCGACCGGGCCGCCTCGACCAGCTCCGCGACATCGTCGGCCGCGTGATGTCCGAGCCGCTCGACATGGAGCGCCCCCTCTGGCAGCTCTACCTGGTCGAGGGCATGAGCGGGCGACACGCCTTCATCTCCAAGACCCATCACGCCCTGGTCGACGGTGTGGCCGCGGTCGACGTCGGCACGATCCTGCTCGACACGAGCAAGCGCGGGACCCGGATCAAGGTGCCGGAGAAGCCCTGGGACCCCGACGAGCCCAGCCCGACGATGCTCCTCACCCAGGCCGCCTCCGAGCGGGTGCGGAAGCCGCTGAGGGCGGCGGGCCGGGCGGCGCGCACGGCGGTCACCACGCCCGCCCAGACGGCCGCCCGGGTGCTGCGAACCGCCGAGGCGTTCACCGGCCTCGCCTCCGGCGGCCCGAAGGTGCCGAGGAGCCCGCTCAACGTCAGGATCGGCCGGGACCGGCGAATCGCCTGGGCGCGCACCGACCTCGACCGCCTGAAGCGGGCGCGCGGCATTTGCGAGGGGTCCACCGTGAACGACGTCGTCCTGTCGGTCGCCGCGGGAGCGTTGCGCCGCTATCTCGAGCGCCGCGGCGACAAGGTCCCCGCCTACCTGGTGGCGCTGGTTCCGGTCAGCATCCGGCGCCCCAACGAGAAGGGTGAGCTCGGCAACAGGATCTCGACGATCATGGTCCGGCTGCCGCTCTCCGAGCCGGACCCGCGCAAGCGCCTGGAGCAGCTCCGCGACGAGACCCGGCGGCTGAAGGAGTCCGACAACGCGCGCGCCGCCTCCCTGCTGATCGAGGCGACCGGATGGGCGCCCCCCACGATCAACCGGCTGCTCTCCCGCGGAATGGCCCGGCCGCTGATCTTCAACCTCGTCGTCTCAAACGTCCCCGGCCCTCAGCAGCCCCTCTATCTGCTCGGGCGGCAGATCAAGGAGATCTATCCGTTCGTCCCGCTCTCCCCGCAGAACCACGCCCTCTCGATCGGGATGATCAGCTACGACGGCCGCATCTACTTCGGCCTGGCCGGCGACCGCGACGTGGTCCCCGACCTGGACGACCTCGCGTCGGCGCTCAGGGAGTCGCTCCGCGAGCAGCCGGTGCCGCGGGCGAAGCCGAAGGAAACCAAGCGCAAAGCCCGAAAGCCAGGGCTGGCCAGGAAGGCTCCGTCAAAGCGGCGGCGGATTCGGCGCCCTAGGCGCGGATGAAGACGGGCGTGCCGAGCGGGACGCGCGCGAACAGGGAGATCATGTCGGGGTCGGAGGCGCGCAGGCAGCCGTGCGAGTCGGCGCCGCCGACGCTGCCCGGCGTCCCGTGGATGGCGATGCGGTTGCCACCGATCCATCCCGACGGCAGGTGGGACTGATGGCCGGAGAGGGCAAGGACGCAGCACCCGTACCAGGGGCCCACCCCGCGACCGACGAGCCCATCCGTCACCGAGTAGTTGCCGAGCGGGGTCGGCGAAGTGTTCGAACCGACGGTCACCCGCATTCGCTGCAGGATCCGGTTCGCGTAGTGGAGCTCGAGCTGGCGGTGCGAGATGTCCGCCGTGATCCAGAAGCGAGTCTGTGAGACGTCGAGGGACGAGGCGGTCGTCCCGGATCCAAGCGAGCGCCCCATTCGGCAGGTCGGGCGTCGGCACGCCGAACCACGCTCCCCTGACCTGCTCGATCCAGAAGACACTGGCCGAGCCGAACTCAGTGCGGTGACCGACCTGCCCCAGCACCCTCCCGCCGGGCGATGCATGCAGCGCGACCCGCTGACCCGCCCTGACGGTGGCCAGCGCGAAGCGCGCGCCCCTGTGGGCGGACGCCGGGGGATTGACGTGTACGTCGGGCACCGGGACGCTGGCTCGCAGCGCGTCGACCGCGGAGTTCCCGGTGGAAGGGGGGGCGGTGACGGTGGGCGCGGTCGAGGCCGGCGGCTGGACGGGAGAGGCCGAGGCCGCGGGCGCAGCCTCGTCCTTGGAGCTGTCGATGATCAGGAACCCGATCAGGGCAATGACAACCGCGCCCGCTGCGATCCAAGCAAGAGACCTCATCAGCGGAGAGGGAGGGATTCGAACCCTCGAGAGAGCTATTAGCCCCCTACTCGCTTAGCAGGCGAGTGCCTTCAGCCGCTCGGCCACCTCTCCGGGGCGGCGGTCGCCGGCGGCGACCACGCGGCTCGATTGTAGGCTGGATCGGGATGCCGACAACGGAAGAGAAGCCGACACCTGCGCCTCCGGTCGACGAGGAGACGCGCCCCGTCTCCGCGATCGACACCCCGACGCCGCTGCCGTTGCCGACGCCGGTGGAGGCCTACGAGCGCTTCGAGTCGGTCTTCGGCGGCATGCAGGCGCCATTCGCCTTCGTCGACCTGGACGCCGTCTGGGCGAACGCCGCCGACATGCTCCGCCGCTCGCGCGGCAAGCCGATCCGGATCGCCAGCAAGTCGATTCGCTCGCGCCCGATGCTCGAGCGCCTGCTGGACCTCGATCCGGGATTCCAGGGCGCCCTCACCTTCACTCTCCCCGAGACGATCTGGCTCTGGGAGCGCGGCCTGCGCGATCTCGTGGTCGCGTACCCGACGGCGGACCGCGCGGCCCTCACGCGGCTCGCCCGAATCACCTCGGAGGACCCCGAAGGGGCTCCCGTCGTGATGGTCGACTGCCCCGAGCACCTGGACCTGATCGAGGAGGCGGCGAGCTCCTTCGTGGCGCCGATCCGCGATCGCGATCGACATCGACCTCTCCTGGTGGCCGCTGGGCGGCCTGGTCAAGATCGGCCCGAAGCGATCGCCGATCAGGACGGCGGACGCTGCCGTCTCCCTCGCCCAGGAGATCGATCGCCGCGAGCGCACCAAGCTCGTCGGGGTGATGGCGTACGAGGGCCAGATCGCCGGGGTCGGCGACAACGTGCCGCGCAAGGCGATCAACAACCTGCTGGTGCGGGCGATGCAGTCGGCGTCGGCGAAGGACGTCGCCGAGCGGCGGGCCGAGATCGTCACCGCGCTCTCGGAGATCGCGCAGCTCGAGTTCGTGAACGGCGGCGGCACCGGATCGATCGAGCTCACCGCCTCCGAATGGGCAGTCACCGAGGTCGCCGCGGGGTCGGGCTTCTACGCGCCGGTCCGCTTCGATCACTACCGCGCCTTCCGGCCCCGCCCGGCCGCCATGTTCGCCCTGCCGGTAACCCGGGCGTCCGAGGTCCACTCGATCGAGATCGCGGGAGCGCAGCGGACGCTGCCCGGCGCCCGCGCGGGCCGGCTCGAGATCGGAGACCACGTCTACTTCCGTGACCTCGAGGCCGGGGAGCTGTGCGAGCGCTTCGACCGCCTCTTCCTCGTCACCGGGACGACGATCCGGGACGAGGTCGCCACCTACCGTGGCGAGGGCAAGGCGTTCCTGTGAGACGGCTTCGCCATCAGGCCGCGGCGACAAGCGGCCGCCCCGCATAAGTCGCGGCGGCGCAGCCGCCGCTCCGAAGTACAGCGGCCTGGTCGCCGCTAGAACAAACGTCCACTCCGCCCAGGTACCGAATAGAGGCCTTTCCGGGCGTTCGGAGCCGATCTAACGTCGATCGGTTCCCACCGGGAAGGCACTTCCGAGAGGACTCGAAGGGGGACTTCGAGAGAGGACAGTCGAGAGTGAGCCACCGTTCCGCCGCCGCGTCCGGTCGTGAGGGCGACCGAGGCTGGTCGCGGGCTATTGGCCTCGACGTCGAGCCAGGCCGTTTCTTCGAGGGTGCCGACGTCGCCTGGCGCATTGCCCCGTTCGTCTTAGCGCGGAGTCCTGCCCTTCGCGCTCGTGCCGGTCGCTGGGCTCTCGTTCGCCGACCCGCGCGTGGCGATCGCGGCCGCGATGGTGCCGATCGTCGTCGCGTCGGCCCTGCTGGTGCCGTGGCAGCGCCTTCCGGCCTGGCCGCAGGCGATCCTCCCGCTCTCGTACTTCGTCATCCTCGCCCTGCTCCGCGAGGCCGGCGGCACCACGCCGAGCGTCTTCGACCCGCTCCTCTCCATCCCCGTGACCTGGTTTGCGATCTACGGGACGGGCAGGGAGCTGGCCGCGTCGATCGTCGCGATGGGGCTGACGCTTCTGCTCCCGGACATTCACTCGGGACTGTCCGCGCACGACGAGCAGCTGCAGCGCGCGATCGTCGCGGTCGGACTCGCCTCGACCGTCGGCCCGGCGGTCCACGCCCTCGTCCTGGCCCTGCGGCGGACGAGCAACGACCTCAGCGAGGCCAAGGAGCGCTTTCGCAGGGCGTTCGACGACAGCCAGGTCGGGATGGCGCTCGTCTCGACCGGGGGCCGCTTCCAGCGCGTCAACCGGGCCCTTTGCGAGATCACGGGCTACGGAGAGGACGAGCTTCTCGGAAAGACCTTCGGCGAGATCACTCATCCCGACGACGTGGACGCCGACCTGGATGCGCTGCGCGAGCTGGTCGAGGGCGAGCGCTACGGCTACCGGAAAGAGAAGCGCTACATCCACGCGGCGGGTCACTCGGTCTGGATCTCGCTCAACGTGTCTCCCGTATACGAGCCCGACGGCGGTCTGAGCTACCTGATCGCGCAGGTCGAGGACATCTCCGACCGCAAGGAGTCCGAGGAGCGGCTCACCCGGCAGGCCCTCCACGATTCCCTCACCGGCCTGCCGAACCGGGCCCTGTTCTCGGACCGGGTGCGGATGGCCTCGAACCGGCGGACGGCTCGCGGCTACGCGATCATCTACCTCGACCTCGACGGCTTCAAGCTCGTCAACGACACCCTCGGTCATGCCGCGGGCGACCAGGTGCTGATCGAGGTTGCCCGCCGCCTCGAGCGCCTGCTCCGGGCGGGCGACACCCTCGCCCGCCTCAGCGGCGACGAGTTCGCGCTCCTCTGCGAGGAGGTGGGGGACGAGGAGGTCAGGACGATCGCCGACCGGGTGATCGACGAGCTGGACGAGCCAATCGAGGTTCAGGGCAGGGCGATCATGCAGGCGGCCAGCATCGGCATCGCCCTGTACTCGGCGGATGGAACCCCCACCGAGCCCGACCAGATGCTCGGCGACGCCGACCTGGCGATGTACCGGGCCAAGGCCGCCGGAAAGTCCCGGTACGCCCTCTTCGAATCCTGGATGCGCACCGGCGACACGGACCAGACCGAGCTGGAGCGCGAGCTGCGGGCGGGGATCGCGGGTGACGAGATCACGGTTCACTACCAGCCCGAGGTGGACCTGAAGAGCGGCGAGATCACCGGCGCCGAGGCGCTCGTTCGCTGGCAGCACCCGGTCCGCGGCCTGCTCGAGCCCGCTCAGTTCCTCTTCATCGCGGAGTCGAGCGACCTGATCTCGGAGCTCGACGACCTCGTCATGCGCGAGGCCTGCTTCCAGGCGGCTCGCTGGCGGGAGGAGCTGCCCGACGGGGAGCGGTTCACGGTCTCGGTCAACATCAGCGAGCGCCGGCTGGCGGACCCCGGGCTGAGCGGCAAGATCGCCCAGGCGATCGCCGATGCTCGGGTCCCCGCCTCGTCGATCTGCCTGGAGATCGCCGAGCGGGCGGTGATGGATCGCCGGGCGGCCGCGCTCATCGCCATCCCCGACCTCGAACAGCTCGGAATCCGGCTGCTGATCGACGACTTCGGCATCGCGATCTCCTCGTTCGGAAGCCTGAAGCGCCTGCCGAGGCTGAACGCGATCAAGATCGACGCCTCGTTCATCGCCGGGCTCGGGCGCTCGCGGGAGGACTCGGCGGGCGTCGCCGCGATCATCGGCCTGGCCCACGGCCTGGGCCTGACCGCGACGGCGGAGGGGCTCGAGCGCGAGGAGCAGCTCCGCGAGCTGCAGGCTCTCCACTGCGACCGTGGCCAGGGCTACTACTTCGCGCGCCCGCAGCCGC
Organism: uncultured Solirubrobacterales bacterium; assembly: GCA_963763985.1. GTDB lineage: Bacteria > Actinomycetota > Thermoleophilia > Solirubrobacterales > 70-9 > DASUPK01. The sequence continues at coordinate 277,351 of CAVXQO010000008.1, forward strand.
CCGCCGCGCTGGGCGAGCTGCTCACCTCCGCCCGCCATGGCGAGCTCATCTCATAGCCGCGTGTGGCCGCGTCCTGATGGCGAAGCCGGGGACCCTCTGCCACGATGCCGCCATCGGAAAGGTTCCCTCATACGACCCGATGGAGCCCAAGGGCCCGTGGATGAGCGCGCTCTCCTGGTCGGCGCGGCAGCGCCCGGTCACCTGGTTCCTGGTCAACATCGGGAACAAGGTCGACCCCTACCTGATGAGGGCCACCGGCGGCCGGGTGAGGACCACCCTCAACGCTCCGACGGTCCTGCTGACGCACACGGGCGCGAAGAGCGGCAAGAAGCGATCCACCCCGCTCGCCTATTTCACGGACGGGGACAACGTGATCCTGATCGCCTCCCGCGGCGGCCACCGCGACAACCCGGCCTGGTACCACAACGTCGTCGCGAACCCGGAGGTCGAGCTCTGGACCAAGGGCGGCGGCGGCCGCTACCGGGCGAGGGAGGCCCAGGGCGAGCTTCGCCAGCGGCTCTGGGACCTGGCCACCCGCTTCTACCCCGGCTTCGCCAAGTACCAGGAGCGGGCGGGAGACCGGCGGATCCCAGTGGTCCTCTGCATCCCGCAGGACGACTAGCCGCCGGGCTCTTAGCCTTGGTCCCACCCGGAGGGGTGGCAGAGTCTGGTTGATTGCGGCAGCCTTGAAAGCTGTTGACCGGGTTTCCCGGTCCGGGGGTTCGAATCCCTCCCCCTCCGCTGTCTAGCGAAGCTTCACGCCGGTGAGGTCGATCGTGCCGATCGCGTCGCCGGCGACGAAGTCGTCGCTGGCGTCGCCCGACTCGGTGGGGAAGAACTGATTGAGCGACAGGGCAGCCGGGAAGCTGAGGGTCACCGACGCCCCGCTGACGGTGAGCTTCTTGGTGTTCGGATCGATCGAGCGAGTGCCCGTCGAGAAGTCGATGTTGCCGAGCGGGGCCCGGAGGCTCGCCCCGGTCGGCAGGGCGGCGGTGGAATTGAGGCTGTTCTGAGCGAAGTTGACACCGATGTCCGTGCTGACCAGCTTGGTGCCGACGGGAGGATCGGCGGAATCGCAAGCGTCCGGATTGAGCGGATTGCTGCTGTGGTTCTTGGTGATCGTCTGGCCGCCGCCGGTGATCACCTCGCCGGCACTGAAGTCAGGCGCAGCGGATCCGCCGGTAACCGGGAACGTGTACGTCGTTCCCAGGAGGTTCGCCGTGGCCGGCGCGACCGGCGAGACGCCCGCCGGCGATCCGGTTATTGGAAGCGGATCGATGCAGTGCTTGGGCAGCTTGGAGACGAACTTGCCCATAGGGTCGGTGTGGAGGGTCATCGTCCCGGTGCCGGGTACGACCTCGACCGCCAGCGGGACAGTGGTCGCAGAGACGATCGTCCCGAGCGGGCGACCGCCCTTCACCTTGCCGCCCCCGGATTTCTTGGCGCCCTTGTGCTTGCGCCTCGAAAAGGCGCGGTTCAGCGCCTTGGCACCCTTACCCGCGAGCGAGGCGCTGACGTTCTCGATCTTCGCGCCCCAGCCGTCCCGGGTCACCGAGCCGCCGGCCAGGGTGCCGAACGAACCGACCTTCCTCTTGCCTACCTTGGCCGCGATATTGCCCGGCCCGCCGTTGGCGCCGAAGGTGAAGCTCGTGATCGTGACCTTGGCCTTGCGCTTGCCGCGCTTGGCCTTGAAGCCGCCCGAGACCTGCACCGTTCCGGAGCCGTCGATGGGATCGACAGCCCCGCCGGTGATCGCCAGGTTGAGGGTGCTCGGCTTCAGCTTGAGGGAGCGCGAGCCCTGCAACTGGAGCAGGACGGATCCGCCCTTGAGCTGATCCTGGCCCGCCATCGCGGAGCCGGCGATCGCGACCAGGGCAAGCGTCGCGAGCACGGCGGCGGTCAGGCCGCGCAGGCCCGCGCTCGTCTGCTTGTCCCTGAGGCTCGGCATCGAGTCGTGCGGATCGGTTCCCGCCGGTACGCCGCTCAGTGTTCCACGAGCTTGCAAAGAATGCGCCGGTTCCCGCCTACCCAATAAAACCCTCCAGGAATTTCCCCCGTGGACGATGAATAGATGAATACGTACAGGGGGGCCTGCAAAGGTCCAAATCCGTGCCTGTAGCTTCGCGACAGCCTCGCTCAATCATCCGGGTCTCGAGAGGGGCCCTCGCTGCGATCGTCGTCATCGCCCTCCTGGTGGTGCTCGCCCACGTCACGGTTCACTTCGGCTCACCCCGCTACAGCTACTTCATCGAGGAGTGGGTCTACGACTTCATCACGATGATGGCTGCGCTGGTGACCCTCGGGCGGGCGGCCGCGCGTAAAGAGGAGCGGCTGCCCTGGGCGCTCCTCGGCTTCGGCCTGCTGAGCTGGGCGGTCGGGGACCTCTACTGGACCGTGGTGCTCCGGGACGTCTCGACTCCACCCTTCCCGTCGATCGACGATGTCCTCTATCTCGCGGGGTACGCCCTGATCCTCGCGGGGATGGTCGCCTACGTCCGCGCGCGAGTCGGCCGCATGACCGCGGTGGTCTGGACGGACGTGACGATAGGAGCGCTCTGCGTCGCGGCGATCGGCGCCAGCCTGTTGATGGACTTCGTCCTCGCCAACACCAGCGGCACGCCGATCGAGATTGCCGTCGCGGTCTCCTATCCGGCGCTCGACCTCGTCATCCTGGCGGTCGCCGCCGGCGGGGTTGCGTTGACCGGCTGGCGCCCGGGCCGGGGCCTGGCACTGATCGCGGCCGGGGTCGCCTGCGCCGCGGCCGGAGACGCCGGCTACACCTACCAGTCGCTCGCCGGCACCTACACCGCCGCAAGCTGGAACAACTTCCTCTGGCCGCTCGCGACGGTCCTGGTCGCCGCGGGCGCGCTGCAGCCATCACCCCGGCATCGCGAGACCGAGCCCGCCGAGGGCTGGCGCGCGTTCGCCTCCCCCACGATCTTCGCCCTGGCCGTTCTCGCCCTGCTGATGCTCGAGCGCCAGGACATGAACGAGCCCGCCGTCGCGGCCCTGACCGTGGCGACGCTGGTGGCCGTGGTCGTCAGGCTCGCCCTCACCTTCGCCCAGAACCATCGTCTCGTCGTCGAGCTGGAGACCGACTCCCTGACCGGACTCTTCAACCGAGGCAAGCTCGTCTACGACCTCGATCGCCTGCTCAGCTCCGACCAGCCGCCACCGCACGTCCTGGCGATCCTCGACCTGGACGGCTTCAAGTCCTACAACGATGCCTTTGGACACCCCGCTGGGGACGCGCTGCTCGTGCGGCTCGGGCAACAGCTCGCCGAGGCGGTCCGCGGCCGAGGCCGGGCCTATCGCATGGGCGGCGACGAGTTCGCGATGCTGCTCACCGGGGATGCCGCAACCGCGGGAGACGCCCTCGCCGCGGGGGCCGCGGCCCTCAGCGAGCGCGGGGAGGGCTTCATGGTCACCTGCTCATGCGGCTCGGCCGAGCTGCCGGCCGATGCGGCCAAGCGCGACACCGCGCTTCAGCTCGCGGACCAGCGGATGTACGCCGACAAGGACTCTCGCCGTCCGTCCGTGGGAGGCGAGGTCGAGGCGGTGCTGCTCAGGATCCTCAACCAGCGCGCTCCAGAGCTGAGTGAGCATTCCGACGCCGTCAAGAGCCTGGCCGTTGCGGTCGGCGAGAAGCTCAAGCTGCCGCCCGGCGAGCTCGCGACGCTTGGACGCGCCTCGGAGCTCCACGACATCGGCAAGATCGCGATACCCGATGCGATCCTGACCAAGCCGGGCCCGCTCGACGAGGGCGAGTGGGAGTTCATGCGCCAGCACACGACACTTGGCGAGCGCATCGTCGCCGCCGCCCCATCGCTCGCCACCGTCGGCAGACTGATCCGCTCCTCGCACGAGCGCTGGGACGGCCGGGGATATCCGGATGGCCTCGCGGGCGAGGAAATCCCGCTCGCGGCTCGCATCATCTTCGCCTGCGACGCCTACGACGCGATCACCGCGGACCGCTCGTATTCGCCCGCACGCGACCCCGAGGCCGCCCTCGCCGAGCTCCGCGCGTGTGCGGGCACCCAGTTCGATCCCCAGGTGGTCCAGGTTCTCGACGAGGTCGTTCGGTCGTCGCCGGCCGACAGCCTGCCCGTGCCGTTGCCGGTCGCCTGATAAGAGGGTGCGCGAAAGCGCAACCCGATTAGTGTTGGAAAAGGAACCGGGCGCCCACGTGGGCGCCCGGCTTACCTCGGGGAGATTCGAGATCCGCAGCAGGACTACTTGACCAGCTCGACCTTCTCGAACGTGGTGCCCTGGAGCTCCGCCTCGTGGACTGCGGTGCCCGGGGTCAGATCGGCGGTGGTGCAGACGCTGCCACCTTCGCCGGGACCCGAGTTGTCATCGGGGCCTTCGTTGGCGCCGCCGTTGTCATCGCCCGGCTCGGGCTCGCCGGACTGATCGCTGCCGCCATCGCTCGATGAGGACGCATTGCCGGGGCCGGAGTTGTCACCGGGGCCGGAGTTGTCATCGCCCTCGTGCTCGTCCTCGGTCTCGCACTTGATCATGGTGGTCGAATCCACCATGCCGGAGACCTGTCCGCCACCGGCGAGATTGATCGTCAGGGTGGTGCCGTCGAAGCTGGCGATCATGCCCGCGTTCTCCTCGCCGTCCTCTACACCGTCGTTGTCGGTGTCCTGGTCATCCGGGAGGTTTGCGGACTGGTCCTCACCCATGTTGTTGAGCCCGTCGTGATCCGAGTCCTCCTTGCCGTCGGGACGACCGTTGTGATTGGTGTCCTTGACGCGAGGGTTGGTCCCCTCCTGGAACTCGTTCAGGTTGTCGACGCGGTCCTTGTCCTGATCCTTGTTGGACTGGTCGACCTTGAGCGCGAGATGGAACTTCTTCTCCCACTTGTCCGAGATGTGATCGTGGTTCCTGTCCTTGGCAGCCGCAGTGCCGCCGAACGCGACAACCGTGAGCGCGAGCGCTCCGGCGGCGGCCACCGAGAAGGTCCTCAGCTTTCCTCTCATTTGGTTCCTCCTTTGGTGGCGGCCGTCCTCTGAAGATGGTGTGCGCCGGCCGCCGTTTGACTTGACGTGGCCACTATCGACGGCGCCGGTCAGGTACCGGTTAGCCACGAGTTAGGGATTGGTAAAGGGTGGACGGCCGTTCAGGAACGCTCGGCGATCAGCAGCGTCTGAACCGCCCGGCCAACCGCGCCGCGCTCGTCGAACAGGCGGGAATCGGCCATTCCGACGCCGTTCGGCTCCGGCAGGGTCACCGCGTCCAGGCAGATCCACTCACCCTCCGGCATCCGATGCAGGTGCACGCTCAGGTCCACGTTGATGAACAGGTACTTGGACCAGTCAAGCGCGGCGCTCACCCCGTTTCCGGAGTCGGCGGCCGCCAGCACCCGCTGCAGCGGGGTCGGCTGCTCGCCCGGGATCAGCGGCAGCCCCATTCGCATCCAGACGGTCGCGGGGCCCTGCTCGATGAACGCTCCTTTCGTGAATCGATACTCCATCGCGGTGTGGTAGCCGACGTCGTATCCGGTATCGAAGAATTGGCCCGGCTCAGCCCTGTCTGGACCCGGCGGCGGCTCCGGAAACCCACCAGGTCTCTCAAACCCGACGGACTCGGTACGCAGGCGCCAGCCCTGCGCGCGGACCAGCAACTCGCCAGCGTCGTCGGTGAGGGTCGCCTGCACCATCTCCACCCGGCGACCCGGGCGCACCACCTCGGCCTGGACATGGAGCCGGCCGATCGGGACTGAGCGCACTATCTCATAGGTGATCCGGCCGACCTGTGCCGGGGCACCCTCCCCCTCGGCGATCCTGCCGCCGCCGAGCCGCTCGATCTCACGGGCGATCAGAGCCGAGGGTGGCCCGGCGTGCTGTGCATCCGGGTCCCAGGGCCCGCGAGTCGCCTCCGTCGCGACGTAGGCGTCGCCATCGGGCTCGTAGAAGGAGTCGGGCACGGGCGGGCATCCTAGTAACGAGATGCGCGCTCAAGAGACTGATATTCGACCGGGTTAACCTGGTCACACCCCACCGAAGAGAGGTACGACACTTGGAGAAGGTCAAGAAGAGCGAGCAGGAGTGGCGCCAGGAGCTGACGCCCGAGCAGTACGAGGTCGTGCGCGAGAAGGGCACGGAGGCTCCGTTCACGAGCGAGCTCAACGACGTCAAGGACCCAGGCAAGTTCGTCTGCGTGGCCTGCGGACAGCCGCTGTTCGACTCGGAGAACAAGTTCGACTCCGGCACCGGCTGGCCGAGCTTCGACCGGCCCATGGACGACGAGAACGTCGAGACGGAGGCGGACAACAGCCTGCTGATGCGGCGGACCGAGGTCCTCTGCTCACGCTGCGACGCGCACCTGGGGCATGTCTTCGACGACGGCCCACAGGACACCACGGGCCAGCGCTACTGCATCAACGGCTGCGCCCTGGAGTTCAAGCCGGAAGAGTCGTAATTCAGACCTTGCCGCCGGCGCCCAGGTAGCTGAAGCGCACGGCGAGCGCCACCGCCTCGGTCCGCGTGTCGACCTCCATCCGGGCGATTGCGTTCCGGACGTGGGTGTGGACCGTGGCGGGGCTGAGCGAGAGCCGGTCGGCGATCTGCTTGACGCGCAGGCCCTCCGCGAGCAGCTCCAGGATCTCACGCTCGCGGGGGGTCAGCTCGAGCAGCTTCTCCACCTCGCCCGCGCCCTGGCCGAGCTCGGTGCCGACGAAGGTGCCTCCACCCGCGACGACCTCGATCGCCCGGGCGATGTCCTCGCTGGGCGCGGACTTGAGCACGTAGCCGGAGGCACCGGCGCGCAGCGCCAGCGTCAGCAGGTCGGGCTGAGCGTGGGCGGTGAAGATGATGACCCTGGTCTCGGGCCGGGCCTTGAGGATGTCCTTGGTGGCGTCGATGCCGTCCTTGCCGGGCAGCTCGACGTCGACGATGCAGACGTCGGGCTCGAGCTCCTTGACCCTGTCGACGACCTCCTCGCCGGTCTCCGCCTCACCGACGATCTCGACGCCCTCGACCGCGGCCATCCGGGCCTTGATGGCCTCGCGGACGATCTCGTGGTCATCGCAGAGGACAACTCGCTTGGGAGACGACGCGCTCATTTATGTGGGAATCCTCTCTGGAACTTTATGTGGGAATCCTCTCTGGAACGCCAAATTCCTGCAAAGCGACCGGAACTTCCACTGTCCCGTTCTCCGTCTGTCCGTTCTCCAGCAGCGCGATCAACGTTCGACCCACAGCCACCGCAGTTCCGTTCAGCGTGTGTACGGGTTCGGGGGATTCTTCTGGTGCGGGACGGTACCGGCTCGACAGGCGTCTTGCCTGAAAGTCGGTGGTGTTCGAGCAGCTTGTCAGTTCCCGGTAGCGCCCCTGACTGGGAATCCACGCCTCGCAATCGAACTTGCGAGCGGCCGGGGCGCCCAGATCGCCGACGGCCACGTCGACCACGCGGTACGGGATCTCGAGCGCTGCGAGGATGCGCTCCTGAATCGCCAGGATCCGCTCGTGCTCCTCGCGGGATGACCCGGGCTCGACGAAGCTGAACATCTCGACCTTGTCGAACTGATGGACGCGGAAGATCCCGCGCGTGTCCCGTCCCGCCGCGCCCGCTTCGCGGCGAAAGCAGGTGGACAGGCCCGCGTAGCGCTTCGGCAGGTCCGACGCCTCCATGATCTGGTCGGCCTGCAGCGAGGCGAGGGAGACCTCCGAGGTCCCCACCAGGAAGAGCTCGTCGCGGGGGATCTCGTAGATCATCTCCCGCTCCCCCGGGAAATAGCCCGTGCCGTAGAGCGCCTGCTCCCGAACCAGCACCGGCGGAACCGTGGGCTCGAAGCCCTCGGCTCGGACCAGCTCCATCGCGAACCGGACCAGGGCGAGCTCCACCATCACCAGGTCGCCGAGCAGGTAGGCGAACCGCGAGCCCGAGGCGCTCGCCGCCGCCTCAATCTCGATCCAGCCATGGCGCTGGCCGAGGTCCAGGTGGTCCTGGGGCTCGAAGTCGAACTCCGGGCGGTCCCCCACCTCGCGCAGAGTGACGTTGTCCTCCTCCGTCGCCCCGTCGGGGGCATCCGGATCGGGGAGGTTCGGCAGCGAGAGCATCAGCTCGTCGCGCTGATCGCCCAGCTCGGCGAGCTGCGGCTCGAGCTCCTTGAGCTCGGACTTCAGCGCGCTGGATGACTCGCGGGCCTGCTTGACCGTCGGGTCGTCGGCGCTTCCGGCGCGGGCCGCCTCCTCGATCTCGCCCGAGAGCTTGTTCTGCTCCGCGCGGATCGCGTCGGTCCGGGTGTTCAGCTCACGCCGCCGCTCGTCCAGGCCGAGGAGCTCGTCGAGCTGCTCGGCCGCGCCCCGCCTGGCCAGCGCCTTGCGCGCGGGCTCGGGGTCGCTGCGGATCTGCTTGAGGTCGAGCGTGGCTCGGCTCCCCCGGCTTGTCAGGGGGCCGCGGTCGTCGTCGTCGTCGCCTGCGGCGCCGGCGGGTTGACGACGTCCTGTCCCGCGTATTTCGCAACGAAGGCCGCGACCTTTTGGGTGTCGGCGCCGACGACGATGTTCTGGGGCATGATCGCCCCCGAGAAGCCGCCGTTGCGGATCGCGTAGATCACGTCGGCCATCGTCTCGTTCCGCTGATCGAGGTTGGGGCCCTGCACACGCTCCGAGCGGTTGGCGGTCCCCTCGGTGCCCGCGGGGGTCAGCGTGTGACAGCCCGAGCAGCGCTCGGAGAAGATCTGGGCGCCCTCGTGGTTCGGATCGTTGTCCGGAACCTGGACGCCCTGGGTCCCGCAACCGGCGGCGGTCGCGACCACGGCGACTGCGATCAGTAGGAATGCCCCTCGCACGCGGCGGGATCATATGCGAGAGGTACGAGAGGTCGCGTAGCGTTCAGGCATGGCCGCGGGCGGCGTAACCTCCGATGAATTCCGTGCCGCGCTCGGCGCCCACGCCACGGGCGTGACCGTGGTGACGGCCATCGGCCCCAACGGTCCCTCGGGGGCGACCGCGAACGCCGTCACCTCGCTGTCGCTCGACCCGCCGATGATGCTGGCCTGCCTCGACCGCGGCTCGCGGACGCTCACCTCGGTCCGCGCCCAGGGCCGCTTCGGCGTCAACGCTCTGGCCGCGGGCCAGGAGGAGCTGGCGCGCCGGTTCGCCGGCAAGAACGCCGAGGCGGAGAAGTGGGAGGCCGTCCAGTGGTCGGAAAGCGAGGAGCTGCCGCGACTGGAGGGCGCGCTGATGTGGGTGGCGTGCGAACTGCGGGACCTGATCGACGGCGGCGACCATCTGATCCTGACCGGCAACGTGCTCTCCGTCGAATCGCGCGACGGGATGCCGCTGATCTTCCACCGCGGCGCGTACCGGGATCTCCTGGCGGAGTCTTAGCCTGGAACCCGCCAATCCCTAGGCCAAGGTGCGGAACAGCGCGTTTACGGCGCGGCGGCTCCCGTCGATCCGGACGTCTCCGGCCTCCACCGCCTTCCCCAGCCGGTTTCCGCCGAAGACGATCCCTGCGATCGTGTTCGGGGCGGCGTTGATGGTCGCGACAGCATCCTCGGCATCGCCATGCTCGGCCTCGAGGTCGCCATCGCGGACCGCGACGCGGAACGGGATGTCCCCGAGCCGCAGCTCGTAGGTCGCCTCGAGCCCAGCCGCCTTCGCCGGATTGAAGGTCGACTTCAACGCCAGCACGAGCGAGTCCGGCCCCATCTCGGCGTCGCGCGGGAAGGATGGCGAGCCGCTGGCCCAGCGACCGAGCGCGAGCACGGCCGGCTCGAGCTCGCGGCCCCACTCGGTCAACTCATAGACCTGCGCCGCCGCCGGCGGGGCGAGCCTGCGGCGCGCCACGATGCCCGTCTCCTCCAGCTCGCGGAGCCGCTGGCCCAGGACGTTGGGGCTGATGTCGGGAATGCCGGTGCGGAGGTCCGTGAAGCGCTTCGGGCCGAGCAGCAGCTCCCGGACAACGAGCAATGCCCAGCGCTGCCCGAGGAGGTCGGAGGCGTGGGCGATCCCGCAACCGTCGCGTTTTCCCCGGGTGCGCGCCATACCGGGAGTTTACCGAAGGGTGATCCTGAAATACAACGATCTAGTTGTCTTTTAGGACTTTATGGTACGGTGCGACCGATGTATAGGACCGGTGAGCGAGCAAGTGAGAGAGAGGACGGACGATGAGTGAGCGAGACGGATTTGCGCCCGGCGTCCCGTGCTGGGTCGACACCTGGCAGCCCGATGCGAACGCCGCGATGAGCTTCTACACGCAGCTCTTCGGCTGGGAGGCCGAGGACACGATGCCCGACGGCGTCGAGGGCACGCACTACATGTGCCGGCTGCGCGGCCGCGACGTCGCCGCGATCGCATCTCGTCCGGAGGGCGCGCATCCAGTCACGGCCTGGACGACCTACGTCTGGGTGGATGACGTCGACGGGACCGTCGCCAAGGCGCTCGCGGCCGGCGGCAGCGTCCTCAAAGACCCGTTCGACAGCCTCGACGGTGGGCGGATCGCGGTCATCGCCGACCCGGCGGGCGCCGCGCTCGGGATCTGGTCACCGGGCACGCACAAGGGGGCTCAGCTCGTCAATGAGCCGAGTGCATATGCGATGAGTGCCCTGATGACCAACGACACCGAGCGGTCGAAGCGCTTTTACACCGACGTCTTCGGCTGGAGCATCGATACGTTCGACATGGGCGACGGCGAGATGGTGATGTGGCTCGTGCCGGGCTATGTCGGCGGAGAGCCACAGCAGCCCGTCCGGCGCGACGTCGTCGCCGCGATGCTGCCGCCCAGCGCCAACGGCGACGCGCCACCCCCACATTGGAACGTTGACTTCTGGGTCGCTGACGTCGATGACGCTGCGGCCAAGGTCGAGGAGCTGGGGGGCCGGATCCTCACTCCTCCCTATGACATTCCCGGCACCGGCCTCCGCCAGGGGGTCTTCATGGACCCGCAGGGCGCGACCTTCTCGCTGACCCAGCCGCCCGGCTACTAGAAGGCCGAGCTCGTCCCGGCCGCCCGCAGCGCGAGCAGGAAGATCACCAGACAGGCCGTCGCCATGATCCCGGTCTCCCGCCGGACGATCGCGGAGGCGATCTGCGTCTGTCGCTCCTCCGAGAGCGACCGGAACTCGAGGTCCCCGAGCTCCTGAGCGGCCGAACCCGCTCGGATCATCTCCGCCAGCAGCGAGATCACCAGCGGCAGCCCCCCATAGAGGTAGTGCAGCTCGTCGGCGTGATGCCCGCTGAAGGCGAGCGCAAGGCCGAGCAGGGCCTGCAGCGCGACAGTCACCTGCGCGATCCGGAGCGCGTACCAGAACCCAACGGTGGGGCGATTCTGGAGCCAGGCGATTCCTCCCCAGACCCCCGCCACCAGATTGGCGGCGATCAAGCAGACCCCGACTACGAGATGGACTTCCGCCACGGCCGCGGGAGCTTAGGTGGTCGGGGACGGCAAAGCCGCCAGAAAGGGTCGGGATTCGGCTTGCTGATGCGGAAAAGCACTATGTAACACCTTGCTACAAAGTCGCCGACGCGGTGGTATAACGCCCAGCGGACCGTGCTTCAGAGCTACCTCCCAGTTCTCGTGTTCGCAGGCCTCGGGATCATCGTGGGAGGCGCCTTCGCACTGTTGAACTCGGTGATCGGGCCGAAGCGCCCGAACCCGATCAAGGGCCAGCCGTATGAGTGCGGGCTCCCTTCCCACATCACCCGCACGTTCCGCTTCGGGGTCAGCTTCTACATGATCGCGATGCTCTTCATCCTGTTCGACATCGAGGTCGTCTTCCTGTATCCGGTCGGAGTCCTCGTGCACGCGACCAAGAGCGTCTTCGTCCTGGTCGAGATCCTCGTCTTCGTCGTGCTGTTGCTCGTCGCCCTGGTCTTCGTCTGGCGTCGAGGAGCGCTCGATTGGAAGTAGAGAGCGAGAGCCTCCGAGCCCGCCAGCTGCGCGCCCGCGAACTGTTGCGCGGGGACCTGGAGGGAAAAGACCTCGAGGAGTACGTCGAGGAGCGCCTGCTCACCACCACCCTCGAGGACGTCCTGAATTGGGGACGCTCCAACGCCCTCTTCCCGATGACCTTCGGCCTGGCCTGCTGCGCGATCGAGATGATGTCGATGGTCACCTCGCGGTACGACATCGCGCGTTTCGGTGCCGAGGCCTTCCGCGCCTCCCCGCGACAGGCCGACATGCTGATCCTCTCGGGCCGGGTCTCCGTGAAGATGGCGCCGGTCGTCCGGCGCGTCTACGACCAGATGCTCGAGCCCAAGTGGGTGATCGCGATGGGCGCCTGCTCCTCGTCGGGCGGGATGTTCGCCAACTACGCCGTCGTCCAGGGCGCCGACAAGTTCATGCCGGTGGACATCCACGTCCCCGGCTGCCCACCACGGCCCGAGGCGCTGCTGCATGGCTTCAACAAGCTGCAGCGACTGGTCCGAGGCGACCCCGATCTCGGCTGGCGCGAGCGCTACAACGCCGTGGGGACCGAGGAGTGGGCGCGCTTCGAGAGTGGCCAGCCGACGGCGGAGGCGCTCGAACGGGCGGCCAAGGCAGTCGAGGAGCCGACGGATGCCTGACGCCCCCGGGCTGGAGCTGATCGCACAGGGGATCGAGAAGGGGCGGCAGGGAACGGTGATCGAGACGTCCATGGAGCACGACGTCGCGACGCTGATCGTCAATCCCGAGGGCGTTCTGCACGCGCTGGGCTGGCTCCGCGACACCGAGGGTCAGGGCTACCGCTTCCTCTCCAGCCTGCACGCCGCCGACTATCTCCCCGCGACGCCACGGTTCGCGGTCCACTACGAGCTGCTCTGCCGGGAGCGGATGGAGCGGATCCACCTGAAGGCGCTGCTGGCGGATCCGGCCGCCGGCGACGAGTCGAACGGCGCCGTCGTCGTCGAGAAGCTTCCCGAGTTGGACTCCTGCGTCGATCTCTTCCCGACAGCTGATTTCCAGGAGCGGGAGGCCTACGACTTCTTCGGGATCCTCTTCCGCGGTCACCCAGACCTGCGGCGGATCCTGATGCCCGAGGACTACGTCGGCTGGCCGCAGCGCCGCGACTTCCCGATCGGCGGCGAGCCGGTGCTGTTCACGCACAACGAGATCGAAACCCCGCGCTGGTTCGAGTGATGGCCGACGAGCTGCTCAGAGACGAGGCGGACGTCACCGAGCGCGGGTACTCGCGTGAGGCGGAGGACCCGTCCTCGGCGATGGTGGACGCCGCCGAGATCGCGCATCAGGACCTCGGGGGGCCCGGTCTCGAGCCGGAGCAGGAAATCCTGACGATCAACATGGGGCCGCACCATCCGGCGACCCACGGCGTGCTTCGCCTGATCGTGACCCTGCAGGGCGAGCGGGTCCTCGAGGTCAAGCCGATCATGGGCTACCTCCACACCGGGATCGAGAAGTCCTGCGAGGACAAGAGCTATTGGAAGGTCATCCCGTTCGTCGAGCGGATGGATTACCTCTCCTACTTCTTCCAGATGGAGGCGTTCTGCGGCTGCGTCGAGCGCCTGATCGAGCTGGAGATCCCGGACCGAGCGAAGTACCTGCGAGTGCTCCACATGGAGCTCAACCGGATCCACTCACACCTGGTCTGGCTCGGCACCTCGGCCCTGGATCTCGGCGCGATCTCGATGTTCTGGTACTGCTTCCGCGAGCGCGACACGATCCTCGATCTGTTCGAGATGTCATCGGGCCAGCGGATGCACACCCGCTACTTCCAGGTCGGCGGGGTCTTCGAGGACATCCCCGTCGGATTCGAGCAGAAGGTCCGGGAGTTCTGCGACCTGATGCCGGGGCGCATCGATCAGTACGAGGCGCTGCTCGACCGCAACGAGATCTTCCTGCACCGCACCCGCGACGTCGGGATCGTCTCGCGCGAGCGGCTGCTGGAGCTGGGTGTCACCGGGCCGCTGCTGCGGGCCGCCGGCGAGCCCTGGGACCTCCGCAAGAGCCCCGGGTACCTCTGCTACGGCGACTTCGACTTCAAGATCCCGGTGGGGACGGTCGGCGACGGCTACGACCGCTATCGCGTCCGCCTCCAGGAGATGCGGGAGTCCGTGAGGATCGTCGAGCAGGCGCTGGACGGCATGCCCGAGGGCCCATTCATCTCGGACGACCGCAAGTACGTGCTCCCTCCGCGGGAGGAGCTGCCCACCTCGATGGAGGCGCTGATCCACCACTTCAAGCTGGTCACCGAGGGTTACCGGGTGCCGCCGGGCGAGCTCTACTACTCGATCGAGTCGCCGCGGGGCGAGCTCGGCTGCTTCGTGCTCGCCGACGGGTCGTCGAAGCCCGCCCGCGTCCATTTCCGCGACCCGTCCTTCGTCAACCTGCAGGCGTTCCGCGACATGTCCGTCGGCGGGCTGATCGCGGACCTTATTCAGAACCTGGCGATGCTCGACCCGATCATCGGAGGCGTGGACAGATGAGCCCGCTGATTCCGAAGGGCGACCGGCCCTGGACCGCCGATCCCGGCCACATCCACGACGCTCCGAAGCCAACGCCGATGCCCGACGAGCAGGAGCGGGTCGGCGTCGAGATTCCTCCCGAGGAGATCGAGGCGCGGCAGGCGGCCGAGGAGTGGCGCGAGCCGCACGGCGAGCCCGCCCCGGTCCCCGACCCCTCGGAGGTGGACGTGCCGCGCGCCCTGGCCCAGGAGATCCGGCGGGCGATGAAGCGCTACCCGCAGAAGCGCTCGGCCGCGATTCCCGCGCTCTGGGCGGTCCAGCGGCGGTATGGCTGGTGCACCCCGGAGGGCATCACCCAGGCCGCGGCGGTGATGGGCGTCACCCCGGGCTACCTGCAGTCCGTGGCGAGCTTCTACGACCTCTTCCGCCTGGAGCCCGAGGGCGAGCACCAGGTGATGGTCTGCACCAACATCAGCTGCTGGCTGCGAGGAGCGGATCGGCTGCTCGAGGCGTTCGGCGAGGCGGCCGGCGTGGACGGGCAAGGGTCCTCCGAAGACGGCAAGGTCTCCCTCAGGGGGTTCGAGTGCCTCGGCGCGTGCGACCTCGCTCCGATGGCCTCGATCGACGAGCGCTACTACGGGCCGCTCACCGAGGAGGACGCTGAGACGGCCGTCGAGCAGCTGCGGAGGAACAGCAAGGACGTTCTGCCCGAGAAGCGGCTCGAGGACCGCGGCGCCGCGGGTGGCCCGCGCGGAGGCGGCGACAAGCGAATCGCGCGCCACCCGGTCAACAAGGGCACGCGCCCCAAGCCGAAGCCCAAGAAGGGGAAGAGCTGATGGCCTCCCAGGAGACGCGCCTGCTCTTCCGCAACATCGACGAGCCGAATCTGGCCTCGATCAAGACGTATCGCAAACTCGGCGGGTACCAGTCGATCCGCAAGGCCTACAAGGAGATGACGCCCGAGGAGGTGCTGAAGGAGCTCGAGGACTCGGGCCTGCGCGGCCGAGGCGGCGCCGGCTTCTCGATGGGCAAGAAGGCCTCGTTCCTTCCCCGGGGCGACATGGACAAGTACCTCTGCTGCAACGCGGACGAGTCCGAGCCGGGCGCGTTCAAGGACCGCGAGCTGCTTCAGAAGAACCCCCACCAGTTGATCGAGGGGATCATCATCGCCGCACGGGCCGCCGGCGCCAACCGCTGCTTCATCTACATCCGCGGCGAGTACGACCTGCAGGCCGACATCCTCGACCGCGCGGTCGAGGAGGCATACGAGGCCGGCTTCCTCGGCGAGAACGTGGTCGGCACCGGCGAGCAGGTCGAGCTGGTGGTCCATCGCGGGGCGGGCGCCTACATCTGCGGCGAGGAGACCGCCCTGCTCGACTCGCTCGAGGGCAAGCGCGGCAACCCGCGGCTCAAGCCCCCCTTCCCCGCCGTCCAGGGCCTCTACGACGGGCCGACGCTGATCAACAACGTCGAGACCCTCTCCAACGCGCCGCACATCGTCGCCTCGGGCGCCGACTGGTTCAAGAGCTTCGGCACCGAGCAGTCGCCGGGGACCAAGGTCACTTCCGTCTCGGGCGACGTGAAGAGGCCGGGCAACTACGAGATCGAGCTCGGAATCCCAACCAAGGCCCTGATCAACGACCTCGCCGGAGGCCCTCTCGAGGGGCGCAAGATCAAGGGCTTCTTCCCCGGCGGGTCCTCGTCGCCGGTGCTGCTACCCGACGAGGGCCTCGACCTCCCCTACAGCTTCGAGGCGATGCAGCAGGCCGGGTCGATGCTCGGCTCAGGCTCGATCATCGTCTTCGACGACACCACCAGCGTCGTCGAGCTGGCGCTGCGGACCGCGCGCTTCTACCACCACGAGTCCTGCGGCAAGTGCACGCCCTGTCGCGAGGGCACCAACTGGACCGTGAAGATGCTCGAGCGGATGATCAGCGGTCAGGCGACGCCGATCGACCTCGAGACCGTTTCGTCGGTTCAGGACAACATCATCGGCAACTGCCTCTGCGTGCTCGGCGACTCGATGGCGATGCCGATCGGCGCGATGGTGAAGAAGTACCGCGACGAGTTCCTCGAGGCGATCCAGCACGGCGTCCCCGGAGGCTCGCTCGGGCCCGCCAGCGGCGGACACGCGATCTCGCCGCCGGGCGCGCGCTCGGAGCCGATGCCGGCCAGAGCGGGAGCGGTGGCGTGACCCGGCAGATCCGCAACCACGTCTCGCTGGTGGTCGACGGCCGCGAGGTGACGGCGCCCGAGGGGACGATGCTCCACGACGCGGCCAAGATGGGCGACGTCGAGATCCCGGTCTTCTGTTACGAGCCCAAGCTCGGCGAACCGGTCGGCGCCTGCCGGATGTGCCTGGTCGAGATCGAGGGGATGCCCAAGCTGCAGACCTCCTGCTCCACTCCGGTCCGCGACGGGATGGTCGTCTACACGCAGACCGACCGGGTGAAGGAGGCGCAGAACGCCGTCGTCGAGTTCCTGCTCGTCAACCACCCGCTCGACTGCCCGGTCTGCGACAAGGGCGGGGAGTGCCCGCTGCAGGACATCGCGATGGGCTGGGGCCCGGGCAAGAGCCGGTTCACCGATCCGAAGCGCCACTTCCAGAAGCCGCTCGAGCTCTCGCCGCTCGTCGCGATCGACCGCGAGCGCTGCATCCTCTGCTACCGCTGCGTGCGCTTCAGCCAGGAGGTCGCCGAGGACGAGCAGCTGCAGCTGCTGGAGCGCGGCGACAAGAGCTTCGTGGGCACCTTCGACGAGCGGCCCTACATCGCGCCGTTCCACGGCAACATCACCGAGCTCTGCCCCGTCGGTGCGCTGACCTCCTACACCTACCGCTTCCGCGCGCGGCCCTGGGACATCGAGGACGCGGGGTCGGTCTGCACCCTCTGCCCGAGCCAGTGCAACGTCAAGTTCACGGTCCGCGACGAGCGGGTGCTGCGGGTCCTGGCCCGCGACAACGTCGAGGTCGACGACGGCTGGCTCTGCGACAAGGGCCGCTTCGGCTTCCAGATGTTCAATTCGGAGGACCGGATCACCCGCCCGATGGTTCGCGCGGGGGACGGCAGCCTCAGCCCGATCAGCTGGGAGGAGGCGGTCACCAAGGTCGCCGGTGCTCTGCGGGATGCGGGAGAGAACGCGGCAGCTCTGGTCGGCGGTGGCACCTCCAACGAGGAGGGCTGGCTGGTCCAGCGGATCCTCCGCCGGGGCGGCTCGTCGAATGTCGACTGCTCATCGAGCCCGGTCAACGCCTCGCTGCTCGGCGCGCTGTCTCGGCCCGAGCTCGGCTCGCGGATCGCGGACCTCGACCACGCCGACGCGATCCTGGTCATCGGCGTCGACCCGCTGCACGAGATGCCGATCCTCGACCTCCGGATCCGCAAGGCGGTCCGCCGCGCCCGCGCCAAGCTGATGGTCGCCTCGGAGCGCCCGACGGCCCTCGACGGAGGCGCCACCGAGACCGTCCGCTACGCGCCAGGCGATGCTGCCTCCTTCGTCCGCGCCCTGGCAGGCGCGCTCGGTGCTGAGGGCTTCGACACCGACGGCCCGTTCAAGCAGGAGGCCACGGCGATCGCGGAGGCCCTGAGCGACGCTCCGGACCAGACGATCATCTGGGGCGAGCGACTCTGGCGCAACCCGGGAGCCGTCGAGGCGCTCCACGCCTGCGCCCGGGCCCTGGAGATGCACCAGCGGATCGGCCCGGGCCTGCTCGAGGTCCCGGAGGAGTCAAACGGCCGCGGCCTGCGCGAGATCGGCTGCCTGCCCGGAGCAAAGCCCGGCCTGGAGTCCATCCCCGCCGGCAGTGGCAGCGCCGCGATCAAGGACGGGCTGGCGAACCACGAGCTCGGCGCAATGCTGCTGGTCAACGCCGACCCAGTGCGCACTCACCCGGACACAGAGGGCTGGCGCAAAGCGCTGTCTGGGTCATTCGTAGTCGCGATCGCCTCCCACGAGGACGACTCGACCAGGCTGGCCAACCTTGTAATCCCCGCCGAGAACTGGGCCGAGAAGGAGGGAACGGTCACGCATCCAGACGGCCGCCTGCAGCGCGTGCGCCGCAACGTCCCGCTCCCGGAGGGCATGATCCCCGGCTGGCGCTTCCTCGACGCCGTCGCAACGGAGCTCGGCGCCGGGGTCAGCGCGGAGTCCCCCGCCGAGATCTTCGACGCGCTGTCAGCCGAGGTCCCCTTCTACGACACGCTGACCTACGAGGAAATCGGAGGCACGGGCCTGCGCTGGGGCGACAGGGATCCCGGTACATCCTGGACGCCCGACGCGCCGCCGGCGGGGGCGTCCGCGGGCGACCTGTCGCCGATCGACGGTGAGGCCGTCCGAGATTCGTCCCGCGGCTCAGTCGGAGTTCCCGCGGCCGCCCCCGCCGACGACACGTCGGGTCTCGTGCTCGGGACCTATCGGGACCTGTGGGCTGCTGACGTCACCAAGCGCAATCCGGCCCTCCGCTTCTTGATGCCTAAGCAGAGGCTCGAAATGGCAGCAAAGGATGCGGGATCCCTCGAGTTGGCAAACGGCGACGAGGTCACCGTTGCTGTCAACGGCCACAGCGTCGAGGCCACCGTCGCGATCCGCGAGCGGATGAAGCAGGGCGCGGCATTCCTGATCGAGGGCACCGACGAGGCCAACGCCAACGTGCTCACCAACGGCGTCCCCCAGCGAATCCAGGTGACCAAGCGATGAGCCTGCTCCGCTCGCCGAGGTCGACTACGTCGAGGCGACCTGGGTGATGGTCGTCAAGTCGCTGATCATCTTCATCGGCGTGTTCGCGATCGTGCCGATCCTGACGGTCGCCGAGCGCAAGCTGATCGGCCGCTTCCAGAATCGCTACGGCCCCAACCGGGTCGGGCCGGTGGGCCTGGTCCAGCCTCTGGCGGACATCGTCAAGCTCGCCGGCAAGGAGATGTTCCGGCCGAACGCTGCGGTCCCGCTCCTGTTCGCAATCGCTCCGGCGATCGTGATCTTCTCCGGCATCGTCACGCTGGCGATCCTCCCGTTCGGCAACGTCCAGGACGGGATCGGGCTCTACGGGATCGACGTCTCGATCGGCATCCTCTACTTCTTCGCCTTCGGCTCGCTCTCGTTCTACGGCCTGCTGCTCGCCGGCTGGTCGTCGGGCTCGAAGTACAGCTTCCTCGGCGCGATGCGCTCGGCCGCCCAGCTGATCTCCTACGAGGTCTCGATGGGCCTGGCGCTGCTCGGCGTCGTGATGATGACCGGCTCGCTCTCCCTCACCCACGTCGTCGACGGCCAGGGCGAGATCTGGAACATCGTCCCCCAGATCGTCGGCTTCCTGATCTTCATGCTCGCCGGCTTCGCCGAGACCAACCGGGCGCCGTTCGACCTGCCGGAGGCGGACGCGGAGCTGGTCCAGGGCTATATGACCGAGTACGGCGGGATGCGCTTCGGCTCCTACCTGCTCGCCGAGTACCTGGAGATGTTCGTCGTCTCGGGCATCGCGGTCACCTTCTTCCTCGGCGGCTGGATGGGACCGGGCCCCGGCTGGCTCGATCCCGTCTGGATGGTGGCCAAGACGCTCACCCTGGTCTGCTTCTTCATCTGGATCCGCGCCACCCTGCCGCGCCTCCGCTACGACCAGCTCATGTCGCTGGGCTGGAAGGTGATGCTGCCGCTCGCCACCCTCAACGTCCTCGCCACCGCCGTGATCGTGACGGTGTCCTGATGGAGGCGAAGCTCAACACCGACAAGACGGACTGGTCGGAGTTCCCCTACCTGGAGGGCGAGAGCGACGTGATCTCGGTCCAGCGTGGACCCAAGCCCGGCGGCGTCGGGGGCGCCTACCGCGCCTTCGGCGAGACGCTCCGCGGGCTGCGCACCACCTTCGGCCGCGTCCTCGAGGGGCCGGTGACGATCCAGTACCCGGAGGAGAAGACTCCCGTCTACCAGCGCTTCCGCGGGCGCCACAAGCTGCATCGCTTCGAGGACACCGGCCTGGAGAAGTGCGTCGGCTGCTCGCTCTGCGCCGCCGCCTGCCCGGCCGACTGCATTCGCGTGGTCGCCCACGAGAACGACCCGGACCACCGCATCTCCGCCGGCGAGCGCTACGCCGAGGTCTACGAGATCAACCTCTCCCGCTGCATCTTCTGCGGCTACTGCGAGGTCGCCTGCCCCTTCGACGCGATCACGATGGGCCACGACTACGAGATGTCCGACTACAACCGCTCGGATCTGATCTTCACGAAGGAGATGCTGCTCGCGGAGCCGATCGACCGAACCCCGCTGCGGAGCGAGGGCGAGTAGCTTGAGCGCGTGGCCGAGGACCTCGCCGCCAGGTTTCGTCCCGTGCATCAGGCCGGAACGGAGGCCTTCAACTCAGGCGATCTCGACCAAGCCCTGGACGGATTGCCGGACGACTTCGAGTGGCATCCACTTGACGTCGACCCCGACGAGAGCCTCATCCGAGGCCCGGCGGCGATCAAGGACTACTTCCGGAGGTACCGGGAGGTATTCGACGAGTGGCAGTCGGAGCCGCAGGAGTACGACCAGCTCGGGGCGTCCGCGGTTCTCGTCCACCACGTCATCACGGGGACCAGCCGCGGGGCTGGCGTTCCCGTCAAGGTCGAGGTCTTTGAGGTGTGGGAGTTCAACGGCGAAGTGCCCAAGCGCGCTCGCCAGTTCGGCTCGCGCGATGAGGCGGTCGTCGCGATCGAGGGCGGTCCCTAGCCGGGAGGACTTCCCGGTGATCCAGGTCTGCTTCTTCCTCGGCGCGATCGGCACCCTCGGGCGGCGCGATCGCGGTGATCGCCCTCCGCAATCCCTTCTACAGCGTCCTCGCCCTGATCGTCCACCTGATCTCGCTCGCCGGGCTCTTTCTGCTGCTGCAGGGCGAGTTCCTGGCAGCCGCGCAGATCGTCGTCTACGCCGGGGCCGTGATGGTCCTCTACGTCTTCGTCGCCGCGTACGTCGGCAACGTGGACGAGCCGCTCTGGGAGCCGATCCCCGGCCAGCGCTTCATCGCGCCGGTGCTCGGGCATCGCGCTGTTCGTCGAGCTGGCGATCGCGATCACCGGCTCGGGCCTGCAGGCGATCGACACGCAGCGGCCCAACGGTCGAACTCGGCTTCGGCTCCCCCTCGGCGATCGGCAAGCTGCTCCTGGAGCGCTTCCTGATCGCGTTCGAGGCGGCATCGCTGCTGCTGCTGGTCGCGGCCGTGGGCGCTGTCGTCCTGGCGGGCCGCCACCGGCGTGGAGGAGCCCGCCTGATGGACATCACCTGGTACCTGGTCCTCTCGGCGCTGCTCTTCGCCGTCGGCGTCTCGGGCGTGCTGCTGCGCCGCAGCCCGCTGGTGATCCTGCTCTGCCTCGAGCTGATGCTGAACGCCGGCAACCTGGCGCTGCTCGCCTTCTCGCGCTCGCTGGGCAACCAGGACGGGCAGGTCTTCGCCCTGATCGTGATGGTGATCGCGGCCTGCGAGGTGGTGGTGGGGCTCGGGATCATCGTCGCCGCCTACCGGCGCCGGATCCCCCTCAACGTCGACGACCTGCGCAGTCTGCGGGGCTGACCTGGTGAGCGCGACCGCGTACGGCTGGCTGGTGCTCGCCTTCCCGCTCGCGGGGACGCTGATCATCAGCCTCGCCTGGAAGAGGCTCCCGGGCCGGAGCGCGGGCTGGATCGCGACCGCGATGATCGGCCTCGCCTTCGCGGCGTCGATCGGCGCGCTGGTCCAGCTTCTCGGCGACCCCGTGGACGCTCGCCAGCACACCTCGTCGCTCTACGACTACGCCAGCGCCGCCGGGCTCAACATCCAGCTCAACGTCCTGGTCGACCCGCTGTCGGTCTACATGTGCCTGATCGTCAGCGGGGTCTCGATGCTGATCCACCTCTACTCGATCAGCTACCTGACCTCGGACCGCGGCTTCAACCGCTTCTTCGCCTACCTCAACTTCTTCGTCTTCTCGATGCTGCTGCTGGTCCTGGCGGGCAACCTGATCCTGCTGATCGTCGGCTGGGCCTTCGTCGGCTTCGCCTCCTACGCGCTGATCAGCTTCTGGTACCGGCGCGGCACCGCCACCACGGCCGGCATGAAGGCCTTCGTCATCAACGTGATCGGCGACATCGGGATGGTGCTGGCGGCGCTGTTCATCTTCCGGGACCTCGGGCACCTTCGATCTGCTCTCGATCTTCAGCAAGGCGCCCGAGACGTTCCACACCAACCAGGGCGTCGTGGTCGCGATCTGCTGCCTGCTGCTGGTCGGCGCCTTCGCCAAGTCGGCTCAGATCCCGTTCCACACCTGGCTCCCGGACGCGATGGAGGGCCCGACCCCCGTCTCGGCCCTGATCCACGCGGCGACCATGGTGACCGCCGGCGTCTACCTGATCGCCCGCTTCCACCCGCTCTTCGAGATCGGCCTGACGGCCGCCGACATCGCCGCCTTCGTCGGCCTGGCGACGCTGCTGATCGCGGCGACGATCGCCCTGGTCGTCACGGACCTGAAGCGGATCATCGCCTACTCGACCATGAGCCAGATCGGCTACATGATCATGGGGGTCGGGATCGGGGCGTACTCGGAGGGCCTCTTCCACCTGATGACCCACGCCTTCTTCAAGGCCCTCCTCTTCATGGCGGCCGGCTCGGTGATCGGGGCGATGGCGAACCGCCAGAACATCGACCTGATGGGCGGCTTCCGCAAGTCGCTGCCGTTCACCTCGGCGATGCTGATCATCGGGGCCCTGGCACTGGCGGCCTTCCCGCTCACCTCGGGCTGGTTCTCGAAGGACGAGATCCTCGACTTCGCCGCCTACCGGGGCGGCTTCTACGTGATCTTCACGATCGGCGGCTACATCGGCGCTCTGCTGACCGCCTTCTACGCCTTCCGGATCGGCTTCAGGGTCGCGTTCGGGCCGCCCTGCGAGGTGGCGCGGGATCTCGAGCAGGGCGTCCACCATCACCTGGAGCCCCAGAACCCGGCGACAGGCGAGCCCGAGGACACCGACGTCGGCTTCCCGGGCGAGAAGCACACCGTCGCGGAGGACGCCTGGCCGATGAAGATCGCGATGACCATCCTCGGGTTCGGGGCGCTGTTCGCCGGCTTCATCCAGATTCCGGGCGTCGACGACGTCGTCCACCGCTTCCTGCACGGCTCGTTCCTCGACTCGAGCCTCTACGAGCAGGGCCCGTCCACCACGGCCGCCTACCACGGCCTGGTGATCGGCGGCCTGATCTCGGTGCTGGGGATCGCGATCGCCTACTACGCCTATCTGCGCAGACCCGGCACGACCGCGGCGCTCACCAAGCGCTTCCCGTGGCTGCACGACTTCCTCGAGAAGAAGTGGTACTTCGACGAGGCCATCGACATCCTCGTCGTCCGGCCCGCCCTCGCCGTCGGGCGCTGGGCCAACTCCACCTTCGAGCGCTACGTCGTCCAGGGGATCGTGGTGGGCGTGACCGACGTGGTGCGCGGGGTCGGCGCCGGGGTGCGCGGCGCCCAGTCCGGCTACCTGCGCTCCTACGCCCTGCTCCTGGTCACCGGCTTCGCCGGCCTCGGCCTCTACTTCCTCCTGCAGAGCTCATGAGGACCGGCTCGTGATTCAGATCCTGCTCTGGGCGCCCCTCGCTGCCGGCCTCGTCGCCTGCGCGATGCCGCAGCGGCTGGTCCCTCTGCCGCCCCTGCTCACCGCGATCACCCGCCTCGGGCTGGTGATCTACGTGGTCGCCAACTTCAACCCGTCGCTGGGCCTCCAGCACACGGTCGACGAGAGCTGGATCCCTGCCCTCGGCGTCCGCTACCAGCTCGGGGTCGACGGGATCAGCATCTTCCTCGTGGTCCTCACCTCGGTGCTCTGGCTCGCCTCGACCATCTGGTCCACGGTCAACAGGCCGGAGCGCCCCCGGACCTGGTTCCTGATGCTGGGTCTCGCGGAGACCGCGACCCTCGGCGCCTTCCTCGCCCAGGACCTGATCCTCTTCGTCCTCTTCTTCGACCTGATGCTGATCCCGTTCTACTTCCTGTTCGGGGCCTGGGGGACCGAGCATCCGGGACGGCCCGAGGAGGACGAGGGCCCGATCCGCCCGCAGCCGGCTGTGATCAAGATGATCGTCTACACGCTGGTGGGGTCCCTGCTGATGCTGGCCGGCGCGATCGCCACCGGGATCCTGACGGCGAACGGCGGCCCGATCGACTTCAACATCCAGCACCTGGCCGCCAATCCGCTCGGCACCGGCAGCCAGTACTGGATCTTCTGGTTCTTCGCCGCCGCCTTCCTGGTGAAGATGCCGGCCTTCCCGCTCCATGCCTGGATGGCCGACGCCTATCGCGTCGCGCCATTGCCGGCGCTGGCGCTGTTCTCGGGGGTCCTCTCGAAGGTCGGCGCCTACGGATTCCTGCGGATCGTCCTGCCGGTGTTCCCGGATGCGACCAATCACTTCCAGGAAGTGATCCTGGTGATCGCCGTCGCCTCGATCCTCTATGGCTCGGTGATGGCGTTCACCCAGACGAGCGCGAGGCTGATCCTTGGTTACTCCTCGGTCGCGCAGCTCGGCTTCATCACCCTCGGCATCTTCAGCCTGCGACCCGACGGCGCGGACGGCGCGGTGCTCCAGATGGTCAACCACGGCCTCGTGGTCGCGCCCCTGATGCTGATCGCCGTGCTGCTGGTCGCGCAGGCCGGGAGCGACGACATCACCAAGATGGGCGGCCTGGCCATGCGGGCGCCTGTCCTGGCCGCGCTGTTCCTGATCGCGACGATGGCCCTGCTCGCCATCCCCGGCTCCTCCAACTTCATGGGCGAGTTCTACATCCTCAACGGGATCTTCCAGGCGAAGATCGTCTACGCGTTCGTCGCCGCAATCGGCATCGCGCTGTCCGCCTACTACGCGCTGCGGCTTTACCAGCACGCGATGCACAACCGCAAGCCCGACGGGATCGAGTCGCGCGAGGTCGGCTTGCTCGATGGAGGAGTGATCGCCGCCCTGGTCGCGTGCATCGTCGCGCTCGCGCTCTATCCCGGCCTGATCCTCCACCGAGCGGACCTCGATGCGGCTGGAACGACTGGCCTGGTTGCTCTCCGCAGCTGTGCCCGGAACTCTGGCCTAGTCCAGCCGTCCAACGCTCAGTCGAACGTCCCGAGCGAAGCCGACTTCAATGGAGTTGTGGCCTGCACAAGGCGTCAACTCTTCGGCGAAGCCGTCGCAGACGAGACCCTTCGGCAGGTCTACAGCGGGGCCTCGACCACCAGCTACGGAAGCGTTGGAAAGTGAACTTCAACGCCCCACACATCGACTACGCGGGTCTCTCGCCCGTGATCGCGCTGACAGCCGGGCTCGTCGTCGTCCTGATGGTCGGCCTCATCCCGCGGATCGGCCGCTTCACGACGGCGGGTCTGACGATTGCCGTACTGGCGACCACGGCCGGGCTCTCGATCTGGCAGTGGGGCTCGAACACGGATCTGGTAGCCGGCGCGCTGCGGCTCGACGCCTTTGGGCTCGCCGGCTCGCTGATCGCCTGCACGGCCGCCGCAATCGTTGTCCTGCTGGCGATCCGGGAGCCCGCCGCGGAGGAGGCGAACCACGGTGCCTTCTACTCGCTGCTGCTCGGCTCGGTCCTGGGCATGACCCTGATCGCACAGGCCCAGAACCTGGTCGCCTTCTTCGTCGCGCTCGAGCTGCTCTCGATCCCGCTGTACGTGCTGAGCGCCTCGGCTCGCCGCGAGGAGCGCTCGCTCGAGTCGGGCCTCAAGTACCTGATCATCGGCTCGATCGGCTCCGCCACCGTCCTCTACGGCTTTGCGCTGCTCTATGGCGCCTCGGGATCGACGGACTTCTCTGGGATTGCACACGCCGTAGGGCCGGGCGGCCACGGCAACGACACCCTGGTGCTGATCGGCACGGCGATGGTGGCGACCGGGCTCGCCTTCAAGACCTCCCTTGCGCCCTTCCACCAGTGGACCCCGGACGTCTACCAGGGCGCCCCCACCCCGGTCACCGCCTTCATGGCCGTCGCCACCAAGGCCGCCGCCTTCATCGCGCTGGCCCGCCTCTTCGAGGTCGCGCTCGGGCCGATCGCCCACGACTGGAAGCCCGCCCTGGCCGCGATCGCCGTCGCCTCGATCGCGATCGGCAACATCGGCGCGCTCGGCCAGGACTCGCTGAAGCGCCTGATGGGCTACTCGGGCGTCGCCCAGGCCGGCTACATGCTGGCCGGGGTGGTGGTGGCCACAGAGAAGGGCCTCGAGGCGCTGGTCTTCTACCTGGCCGCCTACACGCTGATGAACCTGGCGGTGTTCGCGGTGATCGTGGCACGGGAGCGGGAGACCGATCATGGCGATGACATCGAGTCCGTCGCGGGCCTCGGCCGCTCCCGCCCGCTGCTGGCCTGGCCCCTGACGATCGGGATGCTCGCGCTGGCGGGCCTCCCCGGGACCTCGGGTTTCATGGGCAAGCTCTTCCTGATCGAAGCGACGGTCGACGGCGACTACACCTGGCTCGGAGTGATCATCGTGATCGGCTCGATGGTCTCCCTCGCCTACTACCTGCGGGTGGTGGCCGCGGTCTGGATGAGGCCCGAGCCAACCGCAGCCCCCGCCCAGGCGATGCCCGCGATCGCCGGCGGCTCGCCGGAGGCCGATGCGGCGACGAAGGGCACGGGCCGTTGCGCGCTCATCTTCGGCTCGGCCCTGCTCTGCGCCGCCGCAACGGTTGCGTTCGGGATCGCCCCGTCGCCGCTGATCGACTGGGCCTCGCACGCGGCCTCGTCGCTGGCGACCACGATCTAAGCCGTCGAGCGCGTTGACCGGCCGATGAAATCGGCCGCCGGCTCGGGTCACTACTTTCGGTGGATATGCCGACGCCGCGCTCCATCCAGCGCACCTACCTCATGCTCATGCTGGGGAACACGCTGGCGGCATCGCTGATCTGGGGGATCAACACCATCTTCCTGCTCGACGCCGGATTATCGAACCTGGAGGCGTTCGCCGCGAACGCCTTCTTCACCGGCGGCATGGTGATCTTCGAGGTGCCCACGGGGATAGTCGCGGACACGATCGGCCGCCGGATGTCCTATCTGCTTGGGACGCTGACCCTGTCGGGGGCGAGCCTCCTCTACGTCATGCTCTGGCAGATCGGGGCGCCGTTCTGGGAGTGGGCTGGGCGTCTCTCTGTTGCTCGGCCTCGGCTTCACGTTCTTCTCGGGCGCGGTCGAGGCCTGGCTGGTCGATGCCCTGACGGCGACGGGCTACACCGGCGATCTCGAGACCGTCTTCGGTCGCGGTCAGATCCTCACGGGCGTGGGCATGCTCACGGGCTCCATTGCGGGAGGCTTCCTGGCCCAGCAGGTCAGCCTGGGCTTCCCCTTCGTGCTCCGCGGCGTGATCCTGCTCGTCATGTTCGTGGCCGCCTTCAGGCTGATGCACGACGTCGGCTTCACCCCGGAGAAGGGCGGACGGCCGCTCGCCGAGATGAGGAAGATCCTCTCCAACTCGATCGACTACGGCTGGCGGGTTCCGGCGGTCAAGTGGCTGATGGTCGAGGCCCTCTTCACGGGTGGCGTGGGGATCTACGCCTTCTATGCGCTTCAGCCCTACCTGCTCGAGCTCTACGGCGACCCGCACGCCTACCAGGTCGCCGGCCTGGCAGCCGCCATCGTCGCCGGCGCCCAGATCCTCGGTGGGATCGCGGCGCCGCGAATCCGGGGGGTCTTCGAGCGGCGGACATCCGCGCTGATCGTGATGGCGGCGGCGAGTGTCGTCACCCTGGTCATGATCGGAGCCGTCCAGAGCTTCTGGGCCGTGATCGGATTCACCACGATCTGGGGACTTCTGTTCGCGGCGACGATGCCGATCAGGCAGACCTACATCAACGGGATGATCCCGTCACGGCAACGGGCGACCATCCTCTCCTTCGACTCGATGATGTCCTCCACCGGCGGGGTCTGGGCGCAGCCGGTGCTCGGCAAGGCCGCGGATGCCTATGGGTACGCGACCTCGTACGTGTTCTCGGCCGGGATCGCCGCCTTCGCCATTCCCTTCCTCGCCCTCTCGCGACACCAGAACTCGCCGGCCGACACCCAGGAGGTCGCCGAAGCGGAGCCCGTCCCGCAGCCCGCCTGAGCGCTGCGGGAGGATGGGCGTCCCGTGGGCGTCCTCCTCACCGTCGCCGCGATCGCCATCTCCGGCTCGGCCGGAGTCGTCGCCGAGCGCCGCTGGCCGGCGAGCGCCGTCGGCTGGGCCCGCCGCCTGCTGGTGATCTCGCTCTACACGCTGTCCCGTTCGTCGTCTTCTTCAACCTGGCGCGGGTCCACATCGACGCCGACCTCGGCGGCGGGCTGGTGATCGGTTGGGTCGCGATCCTCTGCGCGGCCGCCCTGGCTTGGCTCGCCGGTTCCAAGGTCCTGCGGCTGAGCCGGCCCTCGACCGGATCGCTGATCGTGGGGACGCTGGTGCCCAACTCGGGCTACCTCGGCTATCCGCTGGTCGCGTCGCTGCTCGGCTTCCACGCTCTCGGCGAGGCGGTGGTCTACGACATCGCGATCCCGGCGCCTTCGCTGCTGCTGCTCGGCTTCGGGACCGGCGCCGCTTTCGGGACCAGGGCCGGCGAGGGGCTTCGAGACCGGGTCGTCGCGTTCTTCACCCGCAACCCGCCGCTCTACGCCGCGGTGGCTGCGCTGCTCGTCCCCGACTCGCTGGCGCCCGACGTGCTCGTCAACGTATCCCGCGGGGTGGTGATCTCGCTGCTGCCGATCGGGTTCTTCGCCGTTGGGGCGGTGCTCGCGGAGGAGGTCGAAGAGAAGCACGTCGAGATCGGCTCGCCGTTCGATCCGCCGGTTGCGGCCGCGATCATGCTGCGGCTGCTGATCGCGCCGGGCCTGCTCCTCCTCCTTTCGCTGCCCTTCATCGACCTTCCCGGTCCGTATCTGCTGATCGCGGCAATGCCCTGCGGCGTCAACACCCTGCTCGTCGCCCACGTCTACGGCCTCGACTCGAGACTCGCCGCGAAGGCCATCGCCTGGACGACGGGGATCGCGGTCGTTGCGGTCTTGGCCGCCCAATCGATCTGGGGATGAAGCTACGCTGGCTCGCCCGTGCGCTACCCGGTCGAGTCATTCACAGACGAGGAACGGAAGCTCCTCTCCCCCCACGTCACCAACCTCGACCGCCCCGTCTTCGCCCTCGTCAACCTGCCGGAGACCATCAAGGGGGCGCTCTTCGCCCGCTACTCCCGCTACCCGGGAACGCTGCGGCGGCTCTACCTCGACGAGTTCGCCGCTGACGTCCCCGAGGGCGGCCGGCCCTTCGAGGGCGAGGAGGGAGAGCGCGCCGCCGGGCTCTACGAGCGCGTCTTCATGGGCTACGGCGATGACTCGATCGCGCAGGTCGGCGGGGCGCACGTCGCCTGCGAGTGGGTCTCCAACGTCCTCACGAAGGTCCTCCAGCGCGGCCGGCTGGCGGCCTACCTGGAGCAGTCCACCCGCTACATCCCCTACGACCAGCCGCTGCCCGAGTCCGCCGGGGGCGGCCACCGCTTCTATCGGCGACGACGAGCTCGGGCCCCGAGTACGGCGCGGCGATGGAGGAGCTGTTCGCGATCTACTCGCGCTCGCTCGCCCAGGTCAGGGAGTGGGCCGCGGCGCGCTGGCCCCGTGGCGACGAGCCCGAGGCGGCCTGGGAGCGGTCGATCAAGGCCAAGGCCCTTGACCTGCTTGCGCGGGCTGCTGCCCGCCGCGACCCTGAGCCACGTCGGCATCTTCGCGTCCGGCCAGGCCTACGAGCAGATGCTGCTGCGGATGCTCGCCTCGCCCCTGCCGGAGGCGCGCCACTTCGCGACGATGATCCTGGAGGAGCTGAAGAAGGTGATGCCGAGCTTCGTCGCCCGGGTGGAGCGACCGGAGCGGGGCGGCGAGTGGGTCTCCTACCTCGAGCGCAGGCGGGACGCGGCCGAGCGCTGGGTCGCCCGGATGGGCCTGGATCGGGCCGACGAACCCGGGGCCCCGTCGGTCGAGCTGATCGACGTCGAGGGCTCCGAGGACGACCTGATCGCCGCGTCGCTGTTCGAGTCGGCGGGGACCTCGGAGCGAGCCATCCTCGACCGGGTGCGGTCGCTGCCCCCGGACGAGCAGGCCGAGATCATCGCCGACCTCGTCGGAGAGCGGCCCAACCGCCGCCACCGCCCGGGCCGGGGATGGGAGGCGGTCCGCTACCGCTTCGAGATCGTCTCCGACTACGGCGGCTTCCGCGACCTCCAGCGCCACCGGATGCTGACCTGCCAATGGCAGAGCCTCAGCCCGGACCTCGGCGCCGGAATCCCCGACGAGGTGCGCGAGGCCGGCGCCGGCTCCGAGTACGAGCGTGCCTTGGAGATCTCCCGCGCCGAGTACGAGCGTCTGGCGGCGGCGGGGATGGCGGACGCCGCGCCGTACGCCCTCTGCCTCGGCTACCGGATCCGCTACCTGCTCGACCTGAACGCCCGCGAGGCGATGCACCTGATCGAGCTGCGCTCCGGCCGCGAGGGCCACCCGACCTACCGCGCCGTCGCCCAGGCGATGCACGAGCGCATCGCCTCGGTCCACCCCGCGATCGCGGCGGCGATGACCCATGTGGACGCCTCCACCGAGCCCCGCCTCGAGCGCATCATGAGCGAGATCCGAACCCACCGGAAGCGGATCGCCGCCGAGACGGAGCCCGAGGCGTCGGACGCCCCGCCGGGCGTCAGCGCTCTGGGATAAATCCCGGGCCCCGAGAATTCCGTACCCACCTATGACGTGGTGGGGCCTAGGATGAGAGCGATGAAGGGAGCGAGAGCCCTGGCGAGCGGGATGCTCGTCCTGGCGGCGATCTGCGCCGTCCCCGCCGTGTCAGCCGCGCAGGACGCCGGCACCGACCACGGCTACGACGACCACCACCACGACGACGACCACCGCTCCCGATCCCGTCCTCCCACCCGTCGACCCGGGCACGGTCGCGGACGTGGGCCACGAGAACCCCGCCGACTCCGGGCAGAGCGCGCCGCCGGCCGACCCCGTGCCGGCCACGCCAGAGCCCGCGCCAGTCACGGTCACGAGCCCGACCGGCAAGGCCCACACCTCGGCCTCGGCGAGCGTGACAATGGTCGACTTCTCCTTCTCCCCGGCGTCGGTGACGGTCGCAGTCGGCGACACGGTCACCTGGCACAACACCGGGCAGGCCCCGCACAACGCCACGGCGAACGATGGAAGCTTCAAGACTCCGGACCTCAACAACGGTCAGAGCGCCTCGCACACCTTCAGCTCGGCCGGGACCTTCAGCTACATCTGCACGATCCACCCGAACATGCACGGCACGGTCCGGGTGCTGAGCTCGGGCTCAGGCGGCGGCGGTTCCGCCGGCTCCACCTCGAGCGGCTCATCGAACTCGGAGTCGTCGGCGGTCGCCTCACCGAACGCCGCGGGCACCTCCACCACCCTGCCGATGACCGGCATGGCCGTCGGCTCGCTGGCGCTGGTGGGCGTGGCGATGCTGGCGCTGGGCCTGATCGCGCGCCGCGCGAGCGATGACTCTGGCCGCCGCCGGTGGCTCTCTATCTTCTAGCCGCGTGCTTCATCACGTCTCGCTAGAGGTCCCGCCCGAAGAGGCCGATCGCTCGATCGAGTTCTGGGGCCTGCTCGGCTTCGAGGAGGTCCCGGCCGCGGAGGTGCTCGGCGATTCCGTTCGCTGGCTCGAGCGCGACGCCACCCAGATCCATCTGATCCTCACGGAGGGCCACACCGCGCCCGTGCTCGGTCACGCCGCCGTGGTGGCGCCCGATCATGCCGAGGCCAAGGAGCGGCTCCGCGCTGCGGGATTCCAGGTCGAGGACACCCGCCAGCTCTGGGGCGCGGACCGCGCCTTCGCGATCGCGCCGGGCGGCCACCGGGTCGAGCTGATGGCCTATCCCCCCGAGCCGAAGAGCTAGCGCCGACGCTTGCGCTTCTTCCTTCGCTGTCCCTGCGTCTCGCCGTAGGGCGGCTCGGGCGGCTGATCCGGTTCGCCGTTCTGGGTGCCCTCGGGCAACGGCTGCTCTGAGATCTCGCGCCCGCTGCCCTCGACGGTGCCCGACTCACCCCGCTCGGACGCTGGCGGGCCGAGGTCGTCTCCCGGCCTCTGCCAGGGAACCGCCTCGCCCGGCTGCCCAGGCCGGCGGCAGCGGCCGTCGGCCAGAGCCCGAGGAACATCAACCCGAGGACGGCGAACCAGAGGACCAGGCCGGGGACCGGCGGGAACAGCGGGATGATCAGGAACAGGCCGAAGGCCATGCCCGAGCGCGCCCCAGAACCGGGTGAGAAGTCCGAGTCCGCATGCTCCAGAGGTTCGTGTAGATCATTCCGAACACCAGGGCGAGCACGCCGACGGTCGAGATCAGCCCTCCGACGATCAGCAGGGTCGTGTGCTTGTTGAGGTGGTCGGCGAGCCCCTCTCGCGCATCGCTCGCGGCCTGGTCAGGCGTCTTCGGCTTGGCCGCGGCCGCGGTCGTGCGTCGGTCGTCGTCGTCCCGGTGGTCGTGGACCCGGTCGGGGTCGTGGTCGAGCCGGTCCCGGTTGCCGTTGCCCTTCTTGGGAGCTGCCGGAGCGGGGGCCTTCGCCGCCTGCTCCGCCTGCTGGCGGGCCTGCTGCACGACCGCCGGCTCCTGGGTCGCGAACTTGTCGGCCGCCTTCGTGCTGCCGACCGAGGAGACCGCCAGGCCGAGGCCAAAGGCGAGCGGCCCGATGATGATCAGCGCGGTGGCGAAGCTGCGGACCCGCGCCGAGCGGCTCTGAGCGGCGCGGAAGAGGAAGAGCAGCGGGCCCAGGAACAGCGCGAAGCCGATGCCCTGGAGAACGGACGAGTAGATGAGGCGGCTGCTGTGCGCGTGCTCGAAGACGAGCTGGTCGGCATCGGAGTTCCCGTTGGGGAGATGGAGCCCGATCCGTTGCAGGACGATGGCGGCGGCCACCACGAAGGCACCGAAGAGCCCGGCTGCGCCGGCGCGCCGGATCCAGCGAGCCTGGAAAGCGAGCACCTCCTGCTTGCTCGGCAGCGAGCTCTCGGGTGTGGCGGCTTCCAACTAGGCGCGCTCGTGGAGGTAGAAGTCGGGCCCCGCCCCCTCGATCACGTCCGCGGTCATGATCTCGCGGAGCTGCATGGCAGGACTGTATCTTGGCCGCGATGCCGCTTCTCTCCCGCCAGACCGGGCCGATCGCCGTCTACGGAGCCACCGGATACACCGGCCGGCTCGTCGTCGCCGAGCTCGCCAAGGCCGAGGCGGACTTCATCGTCTCCGGCCGCAACGCCAAGAAGCTCGACACGCTGAGGGCGGAGTTCGAGCTGGAGGCACCGGCCAGGGCCGCCAGGCTGGACGACCCCGCCTCCCTCCGCGAGCTGCTCGCCGATTGCGCGGTCGTGATCGACTGCGCCGGGCCGTTCGTGCGCTTCGGCGAGCCGGTGCTGGCGGCGGCGGTGGAGACCGGGACCCACTACCTCGACACCACCGGCGAGCAGCCCTACATGAAGATGGCCTTCGAGCGGTACGGGCCGGGCGCCGCCCGCGCCGGCGTGGCCGTGGTCCCGGCGATGGGCTTCGACTACGTGCCCGGCGACATGATCGCCTCGCTCACGGCCGACGGCATGGGCGAGCTGGACGAGCTGTCGATGCACTACTGCTGGTCGAACTTCACGCCGAGCCAGGGGACCGCGCGGACGACGCTGGAGATGATCAGCGGTGGCGACCTCGAGTGGCGGAACATGGAGTGGATCGAGACGAGCGGCGGCGTCTCGCGCGGGACGTACGAGTTCCCGGCCCCTGTAGGGAGGCAGCGGATGATGCGTTACCCCTCGGGCGAGCAGATCACGGTGCCGCGCCACGTCCCCACCCGGAACGTCCGCGCGACCATGAACGCCGCCGCCTTCTCCAGCGAGCGCCTGGCGCCGCATCTTCGCCGCCACCGTGCGGCCCGGCGGGCTGGCGATGAGGACGCCGCTGAAGCGCCTCGCCAACGCCGTGATCTCGCGGCTGCCGGAGGGTCCCACGCCGGAGCAGCGAGAGAAGATGCGGTGGATGATCGTCTGCGAGGCCAAGCGGGGAGAGGTCGAGCGCAAGGGCGTGATCAGCGGAAGGGACGTCTACGGGCTCACCGCGGCAGCGATCACCAGGGGTGCGATCCTCGCATCGAAGCGCGGCTTCGATGGGCGAGGCGGGCTGGCGCCCTCGCAGGCGTTCGACCCGAAGAGCTTCCTCACCGGGCTCGAGAGGTTCGACGTGCGCCGGCAGATCTTCGAGAACCGCGTTCCGACCCCGGTCGAGGCCTGAGCCGGATGGCGATCGGGCTGGGCACCCGGCGGCGGCGCGCCGTCAGCCTCGACCAGGGGGCGGAGGCCGACGCGACCCGCTGCCCGGCATGCGGCGAGCCGCTCTTCGTCTGGGTCGAGACCCGCGGTTACGGCGCCCGAGAGGACCAGGTGATCGACCGCTGCGAGAACTGCGGGCTGGTCGCCGTCCGGGATGCCGTGCCGTCCCCCGACCACGCGACCGACGCGCTCCTCCTCGGCCGGGAGGAGCAAGGATCCCGGGTCGCGATCCGGGTCGACAACGCGGCGAGCCTGCAGGCCTGGCTCGGGGCGGAGAACTGGGCCGCCCTCCGTCCCGGCGGCCGTGGCGATCAAGCCGACCCCTCGCGCCGCCTCGCTGCTTCTCGCCCGGCGGGGACTCGAGGTGCGCCGCGTCCGGCACCTCGCCCGCGCCGGGATGGCGTCGATGTGGCAGACGCTCCTCAACCTGCTCACCTTCCACCGCGACTTCGCCTCCGAGGCGGTCTCCGGCCGGCTGCGTCCGGGCACGGGCCGGGGACGCGGGGCGTTCTGGATCGACGCCGTGGTCACCGTGCTGGCCGCGATCCCCACCGCGATCATCGCGGTCGTGCTCGAGGGCGGCGCCGTGATCGCTCGCCACGGGGGCGTGATCGAGGTGGAGGCGGACCGGCTGCCGCCTACGGAGTGAGCTCGAGCACGATCGACGCGACCTCTTCGGGCGCGCCGAGCTGCGGCGACTCCTCGCCCGCGCCGACCTCACGCCGCCGTGGCCTGAGCCAGCCGGGCGGCCAGCGCCGCGGAGGCCTCGCGGAGCAGGGGCGGCGTCGAGCCCGACGTGACGATGGCCGACGGGCTCGCGGCGCTCGCCAGGCGGGACAGCGGCATCCTCCAGCCGGCGGCGATGCCCAGCTCGGCTACCACGCTCGCCGGGCGCTCCTGGCGGCCGCCGCCATCGCCGTCGGGGATCCGGCCGGCGCCCGGCCCGAGGGCCGGGAGCGCGCCGGAGAGGTAGAGCTCGATCACGTCCTCACCGCTCCCGAGCGGCGATCTCCAGCCGGTGGCGGTCCTCTGAGAGCGCCTCGGTGGCGGCCGGGAGGAGCTGGAACAGCGGGGGCTCGATCAGGACCGCCGCCGAGACCAGGTCCGTGCGCCGCAGCAGGAGGTCGAGAGCGATCACCGCTCCGATCCCGGCCCCGCAGGCGGCGGCGGGAGAATCCGCGACCGCCTCGATCAGGGCCGCCGCGTCCTCGCTCTGCTCCTCGACCGTCGTGCGGCGGTATTCCTCCGGCGCGCTCGAGCCGCCCCACCCGCGGCGGTCGTAGGAGATCGCGCGGGTGTGCTCGGACAACGCCTCGGCGACGGGCTCCCAGGCCGCGCCGGTGGCCGCGGTCTCGTGGATCAGCAGGACGGGCGGCCCCTCGCCGCGCTCGCTCCACGCGATCTCGACGCCGCGGGCCTCGAGCGCGGGCATCGACCGCTCTAGACGTTGCGCCAGAACCGGTTGAGCAGAGGCAGCGCGAAGGCCCGCGGGCTGTGCTGGCCGGCGAGCGCCCCGGCGCGATTGAGCGCGCCCGGGACGACGACCCGGCGATCGCCCTGGGCGCCGTCAACCGCGTGGCGGGCCAGGTCCTCCGGCGACATCCAGACGGCGCCGGGGGTCCGGTCCTCGACTCCGGGGAAACCCGCGACTTCGGTGAACTCGGTCCGCACCGGGCCCGGGCAGACGGCGGTCACGGTGACGCCCGAGCCGCGCAATTCCGTGCGGATCGCCTCGCTGAAGGAGAGGACGAACGACTTGCTGGCCGCGTAGACGGCGGAGCCCGGAAGGGGCTGGAAGGCGGCCGTCGAGGCGATGTTGATGATGGTCCCTCGGCCACGCTCGGCCATCGGGGTCAGGAACCGGCTGGTCAGGTCGACGACCGCCTCGACGTTGAGCCGCACCATCTCCACCATGCGCTCCCGCGGGCTGGTCGAGAAGTCGGCCTGATGCCCGAAGCCCGCGTTGTTGACCAGCACCTCGACCGCCCGCCCGCGGGTGCGAAGCTCATCGGCCAGCCGCTCGCGCTCGGCCGGGTCGCCGAGATCGCAGGCGATCGCCTCAGCCGCGACGCCGTGCTCCGAGGACGAGGTCGGTCGCCAGGCTTTGGAGCCGCTCCTCCCGCCGCGCGGTCAGCGCGATCGAGTACCCCCGCGAGGCGAGCTCCTTCGCGATCGCCGCGCCGATCCCGGAGGACGCGCCTGTGACCAGGGCGGTGCTGCTGACCGAGGGCTCCGGGAGGCCCACCGGATCAGGCCTCGCCGGGTCGGGCGGACATCAGTCCTGCAGGCCCTCGCGGGCCTCCCTCACCAGCGTCACTGCCTCGGGAAAGACGATCCTGATCGCGTCGCGGACCTGGACGGCCTGCTCGTCGCTCGAGCCGGTCAGCTCCATCGAGCTGATCGCCGCCACCGTCATCTCCACGGCCAGCTTGATCGCGTTGTCGGCCCAGGCGACCTTCTGAGCTCCCTGCATCTGCTCCTGGAGCTCCTCCATGCGCCTGCGCATTTCCTCCGGGTCACCGAAAAGCCCACCGAAACCTTCCATGGCTTCGATTCTGACTCAGACCAGTGCGGCACGGATACACCCGGTCAACCGAGTCGGGGCACGGATGCACGCGGCCCCGCCGGCGTCGCACATCGGCGCAGCCGAGAGCGTGCGCCGGTGCCGGGTACACGGACAGCGCATCGCAGCGGAGCCGCATCGGTCGAGTACGTCGCGCTCGCGGGCGTGATCGGCGCCCTGATCCTGGTCGCGATCGCGGCCCTGGTGGCCTCGCCTCCACGCCGGGCCGATCGCGAGCTCGGTGAGATGCTGGCGAGGCGCATCGCCTGCACGCCGCGTTATCCGGTGCCCTGCGGGCGGAACCCGCTCGCGCTTGCTTACGGCTTTCCCCTTGGCAAGCTCGTCCGTAGCCTCGCGCCCCTCCCGGCCGCCGAGGCCGGAGAGCTGCCCGTCGACTTCCGCTACTGCCGGCGCCCGAGCTGCGCGGTGCCCGGCTCCGATCCCGGCCTCACCTCATCGAGGCGGAGGGTGACCGAGTTCACCTCCGTCGAGGACCTGCGCCGCTCCGGGGGCCAGGTGCACATCACCTACTGGCTCTACAGGCCCGGCCTGGGTTGGGAGCGGATCGTGCGCACCGCCGGGCCGGCTGAGATCGCCGCCGCGTCCAGCATCCGGCTGAACCTCGAGGACGACCCGGCGCTGGTTCCGCTGGAGACGCTCCCCGGTCGCGACCACTACCTGTTCCCGCCCGGCGAGGAACCTCCCTGGCGCTGGTCGATCGCCTCACGACCGAGCGGTCGCCCCTTCGCGTTAGAGCTGCGATGCGAGATAGCCGCTTTGCATGGAAAGCAGCGGTTTCGGCGCCTAAGGCGATTGCTGATACTCGGTGGTCCCCACCGAGGCGGGATCGGTCGGCAACACCGATCCGGATGGGGATTCGCCGGGTTAGCGTGATAGAGGCCATGGAGGGGGTGAAACTCTCAATTCCGCCGGCCAGGGAGGATGCGGGCTCGCGCTGCTGATCGTCGCGGGCGGGATGTTCCTGTCGGCGTCGGGCGCCCAGGCAGCTGCGCGCCGCGGGGCCGTGCTGGTCAAGGACATCAAGCCGGGTGGCTCGTCCAGCATCACCGAACCCGACTGCAGTTGTGGGGAGACCTCCTATGCCGGGGGTGACCTCACCAACGTCCGCGGGACCCTCTACTTCAGCGCCGATGACGGCATCCACGGCTTCGAGCTCTGGCGAAGCGACGGCACGGAGCGGGGAACAAGGATGGTCAAGGACATCAATCCTGGAGCGGGCTCGAGCAACATCAGCTGGATCACGGCCGTGAACCGCATCCTCTACTTCAGTGCCGATGACGGCACCCACGGCGCCGAGCTCTGGCGAAGCGACGGCACGGCGCGGGGAACGAGGATGGTCAAGGACATCAACCCCGCTGCCAACAGCTATCCCGGCGGCTTTATCAACGTCAGCGGCACCCTCTACTTCTCGGCCGACGGCACCGGCGGCTAAGGGCTCTGGCGAAGCGACGGCACCGAGGCGGGGACGAGCTTGGTCAAAGCGGTTCGGATCGCTCGGCCGCATCTCCTGCTCATCGACATCGGCGGCACCCTCTACTTCGGCGTCAGCGACGCTTCCCATACAGAGCTCTGGCGAAGCGACGGCACCGAGGCGGGGACGGGCGCTATCAAGCAATTTCCGGCGAGCGTCCTGAACTTCAGCGCCCTCAGCGGCACCCTCTACTTCGGCCTCTCCGACGCCTCCACGTACCGTACAGAGCTCTGGCGAAGCGACGGCACCGAGGCGGGGACGGGTTTGGTCAAGACAAGGGTTCGTCAGCGAGTTGAAGTTCATCGACTTCCGCCGCACCCTCTACTTCCTCGGCTCCGACGGCCTCCCCGGGCAGCCCCTATGGCGAAGCGATGGCACCGAGGCCGGCACGAGCCTCGTCAAGCGCCTCCCCGACCACGGCGGGTCCGAGCTCACCGCGTTCAAGGGGAATCTCTACCTCAGTGCCGCGCGAGCGCTTTGGCGAAGCGACGGCACTCGGCGAGGAACGAAACTCATCAGGGGCAAGTTCTCCCCCGTCTCGCTGACCGCCACCAAGGGGAAGCTTTACTTCACGGGTCTCGACAGGCACCGCAGCAAGCTTTGGCGAAGCGATGGAACCCGCAAGGGGACGAGGATGGTCAGGAACATCCGCCGCGGCATCGCCGGCAGGGAGCCCGAGAACCTCACCGCAGTAGGTAAGACGCTCTTCTTCACCGCCTCGGACGTGAGGCATGGCAATGAGCTGTGGAGGGCCGGACCGAAGCCGTGCAAGACGGTGAAGGGGAAGTGCAAGAAGGGGTAGGGATCCTCGTAGCCGCTTTGGACGAGAAGCGGTACGCTTCGCATCGAAAGCGGCGGGGGCAAGGTCCCTCCTTGATCTCCCGCTTAGGACTTCCCTCCATACTGGGCCACACGATGGAATCTCTCGAGATCACTGTGCTGCCGGTCGTTCTCATCGGCGCCCTCCTCCTCGGTGCCATCTGGACCAACGTGCTGGCCCACTGGCTCAGGAGCACCAGGCCGCTCCGGTAAGTGCATCTCTCGTCCCGGCGTCTCGGAAAGGCGCTTGGACGAGGCGCGGCGCTCGAGGAGCGGGCGCATGTCTACTTCGTCGGTGCGGAGGAACCCTACGAGCCGGACTACGTGGTTACCCCCGATGTAGACCGTGACCCTGCCTCTACCCTCGAATCATCCTAACCCGTTGCGGGCAAGGGAGAAGTAGATGAAGGATGAAGGGCAGTTCAAGGTCGTGATCGCCGGAGGGGGCGTCGCGGCGGTGGAGGCCATATTGGCGCTCTCCGAGCTGGCGCACCGGCGCATCGAGCTCGAGCTCATTGCCCCGAATGACGAGCTCATCCTGCCCGCGCTCGCCGTCGCGGAACCCTTCGGGATCTCCCCGCCACCGGCGATCCCGCTTGACGACGTCTGCCGTGACGTCCATGCCTCGCACCGAATGGATGCCCTTCGCGGCATCGATGCCGGCGCCCGGATCGCCTATACGGAGTCGGGCACGGAGGTTCCCTTCGACGCCCTGCTGCTCGCAATCGGCGCGTCGGCCCACCCGGCGCTGCCGGGGGCGCTGACCTACCGCGGAATTCGCGATAACGCAGAGATCCAAGAGCTGCTGCTCGCCGCCGAGGCAGGCGAGGTGGGCCGTATCGTCTTCGCCGTCCCCACCTCGATCCAGTGGCCGCTGCCGATCTATGAGTTGGCGCTGCTCACCGCCACCGAGCTACAGACTCGGGAAGCGGACACCAGCCTGACCCTCGCCACACACGAGAGCTCCCCGCTGTCGCTGTTCGGGAGTCGCGCGAGCGATGCGGTGGGCGAGCTTCTTAAAGGGGCAGGGGTGGAGTTGGTCACCAACGCCCGCGCTGCGGCCGTCGAGGCCGGGGGGCTTGTCCTCCATGACGGACGCGTCCTCTCTGCCGCCCGCGTCGTCGCCTCACCGCGTCTCACGGTTGCGCCGATCGAGGGCCTGCCGCAGGGGACCGATGGGTTCATCGGTACCGACTCCGCGATGCGGGTCGAGGGAACGCCTCGGGTGTACGCGGCGGGCGACTCGACCTGGTTCCCGATCAAGCAGGGGGGGGTGGCAGCCCAGCAGGCAGACACGGCCGCGACGGCGATCGCCTCCCTGGTCGATCCGGACATCGACGTGGGGCGGTTCCACCCCATCCTGCGGGGCGTCCTCTTCACTGGCGGAGCACCGCGGTACCTGCGCGCGGAGGTCGGCCGGCGGGCGGCCTCGTCGGCGGACAGCGTCACGCCCCTGTGGTGGCCTCCCGCCAAGGTGGCGGGGAAGCATCTCGCTCCCTACCTTGCCAAGCGCGGGCTCGGGGTGCCGCTTGAGGACCTGGAGCCCCTCCACGGAGAGGGCCGCGAGGGGGCCGAGCAGGATCAGCGCGAGGCCCTCGACCTGGCCCTCGCCGCAGCGGACGCGGACGCGCGCGGACGGGACTATCAGGCCGCGCTTCGCTGGCTCGATGTCGCCGAGGAGCTCAACCTCGCCCTGCCTGAGGAGTACGCCGAGAAGCGCCGCGACTGGCGGGCCCGCGCCGGCCGGCCCTGATCACTCGAGCGCACTTCTCTGCGAGAGCCTCGTAAGCCGATCTCCCCGTCACGTCCCCCCACGAGTGTGGGTTACCAAGTGGCCCTAGCTGCCTGGTCTCGGGTGGCGCCGGATCGTCCGCATCGCGGGTTCCGCTGAGATCGCCGCCGCGTCCAGAATCCGGCTGAACCTCGAGGACGACCCGGCGCTGGTTCCATTGGAGACGCTCCCCGGTCGGGACCACTACCTGTTCCCGCCGGGCGAGGAACCTCCATGGCGCTGGTCGATCGCCTCACGACCGAGCGGTCGCCCCTTCCGTTAGAGCTGCGATGCGAGATAGCCGCTTGCATGGAAAGCAGGAGACCGAGCCGGGGGCTTCTCTCTTGACGCCCACTCAGCTGGGAATAGAGTCAGGTGATCGAGTTCAATCGGAGAGGAGCGCGCCATGTATGCACGGATAGCGACGTTCGAGGGCGAGCCAGAAAGCGTTGAACAGGCGATCGAGGCGGCACGCGGCCAGGCCGAGGCCAATTGGGAATCGCCGCCCGAAGGGCTGGAGGTCGTGAAAGAGCTGTGGATGCTTGTCGACCGCGAGGGACGAAAGGGTCTCGGCATCACGATCTATGAGACGGAGGAGGATCTACGCCGGGCCGACGACGCACTTAACGCGATGTCGCCTCCGGATGCCGGTGGGCGCCGAACGGGCGTGAGCGTCTACGAGGTGGAATTGCATAAGGAGCGCAGTTAGCTTCGAGGTCTGGCTCGTGCGGTACCGGTACCGCTTTGGACGAGAAGCGGCGCCTCTGCATTGAAGCGGCGGGCCGGAACGTTCCAAGAAGCACGTGCTCCTGACAGAGTGCCGCCCGTGACCCCCGTCGAGCATGTAGCTTCCGCCGACGGCACGCCGATCGCGTATCGGACATCAGGTAGCGGCGAGCCCATTGTGCTGGTGCACGGCAGCGCGACGTCGGGCGCAGACTGGTTATTCGTGCTCCCGCTCCTGCGCGAGCGGTTCACGGTGGTGACGATGGACAGGCGCGGCAGGGGCGAGAGCGGCGACGGACCCGACTATGCGATGGAACGCGAGGCCCAGGATGTTCTCGCAGTGCTCGATGCGATTGATGGAAAAATGCTCGTCGGTCATTCCTACGGAGCGCTGTGCTCGATCCTCGCGGTCGAGCGGACCGATCGTCTCCGGCGGCTGGTGCTCTATGAGCCGCCTATCGCCGTGAGGGGCGGGGATTGGCTGAGGGTCCTTGACGAGCTCGTCGCGAGAGGTGAGCTCGACGCGGCACTCGAAGGGTTCCTTCGGAGCGCAGGCGGGTCGGGCCAGCAGTTCGATGCAATTCGCTCCTCGGCGGCGTGGCCCACCCTGCTTGACGCCGTGCCGGCCCTTCCGCGGGAGCTGCATGCCTGCTCTCGATGGCGACACCCGCAAGGACCGATCGATGTCCCCATGCTGTTCCTGCGTGGCGAGGACACCACCAGCCCGGTCTATCTCGAAGGGCTTGACGACCTGCAGGTTCGGTTTCCAAACCGCCACATCGAGCTGATCCCAGGCCAGCGCCACTTCGCCCACGTCTTCGCCCCGGAACCCTTCGCGGGTCTCGTTGCAGACTTCTGCTCTGACCGGCACCCCTGAGAGTCCCGTTTCGTGTTTTCCACGTAAAGCGGCGCTTCTCGTCCGAAGCGGCTAATTCAGCAGGCTGGCGGCTTCGAGACCCTCAGCATGACTGGCGAAATCGCGGACCCTGATGGTCCTGCCGTCGCGATATGTCACCAGCTGGGCGAGCTCACCCGTGAAGTTCAACCCGGTTGTGTGTCCCGTGCTCTTCATCTCCCCCAGGGCGAGCACGGATTCCCCGAGGTCACGGATGTCGCCGAACCGAACGGTGATTTGCATGTCGCCCTTGAAGCTCTCCCAGGCCTGCCGGACTCCGGCACGCCCGCGATAGACCTCCATGAGCGCGAACCATTCGACCTCGGGGTCGTACTGCTCGATCCACGCGTCGAAGTCGTCGCGGTTCCAGGCCACGACGCCCCGTTTGAAGACCTCGACGTTTTCCTCCGACATCGCCCACGCAGTATCTCTCGGCGGAGACCGCTTTCCATGCGAAGCGCCGCTTTTCGTAGAGTCCGATCCGTGCGGCTGATCCACACGTGCTATCGAGTCACCGACCCCCAGCGCTCGGTCAGCTTCTACGAGGCCCTGGGGCTCGAGAAGCGCCGCGAGATGCCGATCCGCGACGAGGCAGTCAACATCTTCATGGGCGTGCCGGGTGAGGAGCTCCCCGAGCTCGAGCTGACCCATAACTACGGCGTCGACGACTACGAGCTGGGCACTGCCTACGGTCACATTGCGCTTGCAGTGGACGACCTTGACGTCACCCTTGCGCGCCTTAAGAAGATGGGGATCGAGCCGGAGAAGCCGCCTTATCGAATCCACGAGGGCGGGTCGCGGCTCTGTTTCGTCAAGGACCCCGACGACTACAGGATCGAGCTGCTCGAGGTAGGGGGCTGAGGGCGCGTCCCTGGGCCGGTGTCCGGATCGAGTCGACGCTGCTCCCGGTCACGTGAAAGCAGGACCCCAGCGCGTTGTCGCTTCGCATGGAAAGCGCAACACCTTGCGGGATACTGCGGGCGATGTCGGAGCAGAACATCGCCGCCGTGAACCGTGCGATTTCCGCGATCAACGATCGGGATGTCGACGCGTACCTCGCGGTTTGTCAAGCCGATTTTGAGCTGATCAACCCGATAGCGGCTATCGAGGGGCCCAACCGTGGTGAAGCGGGGATCCGGAACTTTTTCCAGGCCATCGATGAGGGGGCGACGAGATTCGAGCTGGAGGTCGAGCGGATGCGGCCGCTTGTGAACGACCGCGTTTTGGCGTTCCTGATGCTGAATTTGGAGTCCGAGCGCGGCTTTCCACAGAGACAGCCGCTTACGAACCTCTACGACCTGAAGGACGGCAAGCTCTTGCGCGTAAGGGTCTTTTTTGATCGAGAGGAAGCCCTCGAAGCCGCCGGGCTATCCGAGTAGCTGCTTTGGACGAGAAGCGGCGGTTTGCCGACGCGAATTCCCCGGTTTTTTTGTGCTGAGCTAATCGGCGGTCTGCGAGACCCCGCTCCGCCGTCGCGACCCTCCCGATAAATTGACGCAGTGGAGGGATCGCACAGAGTGGCGCGATCTATGAAGCCCGAGGCTGCGTGGGGCGCGGTCCAGCTCGGCTTCGCGGAGATTCTCGATCTGAGGACCGGGGTCGAGCGTCGCCGCTACGGAGCCCCGCCTGGGGCGAGACCGGTATCGCTCGCCAAGCACATAGCAAGTCCGGAGGGGCCCGGCGCCATCTACCTCTGCCAACACGCCATCCGCTCGAAGGCGACCTTGCGGCATGGGGCGGCCGAGGTCGCGGGCGGCTTC
This sequence comes from uncultured Solirubrobacterales bacterium, assembly GCA_963763985.1. Taxonomy (GTDB): domain Bacteria; phylum Actinomycetota; class Thermoleophilia; order Solirubrobacterales; family 70-9; genus DASUPK01. Next base: position 322,035 of record CAVXQO010000008.1, read on the forward strand.
GCCGCGTGGAAGGAGGCTGGCCTTCCAGTCGAGGAGGTCGACTAGCGTGGCTGCGGGAGTAGGCTCGCCGCATCCCCTAGAACGGAGGCAACAATGGCCACACCGGAACGTCGCGGCGGCGGCATTGGCGGTATCTCCCTCGGAGGCATCCTCGTCATCATCGGGATCGTGGTGGCGCTGTTCTGGAGCCTCGTGATCGGGCTGATCATCGTGCTGATCGGACTGATCGCCTTCGGGGGCTTCGCCCGGGGCAAGTGGTACTGAGACATCCTCGAACCACCGGACTGCGGGAGTAGGCGATGTCGCAGGAGAACGTCGAGGCTTTCAAGCGCGGGACTGAGGCGTATAACCGCCTGGACGTCGATGCGCTGTTGAAGGAGCTTCACCCCGAGGTGGAGTGGCATTCGGCGCTTCTGATTCCATTCGGGGGCGAGGCGACTGTAAGTCGGGGACACGGCGGCGTCCGTGAGGTGCTGGGTGAGGTGTATGAGGCTCTCGCCGAGATCCACCTCGACTACTCGGAGATCCGGGACCTGGGTGATCGAATCGTCGGGATCGGCCGCATCCGCACACGGGGCAAGCACAGCGGGGTGGTGACCGAGATGGCCTTCGGCACCGTCACCGACATGAAGAACGGCAAGGCGATTCGGATCTGGACCTACCTCGATCCCCAAGAGGCCCTCGAAGCCGCCGGGCTGTCGAAGTAGCCGCTTTGGACGAGAGGCGGCGCGGAGCGGGCTGGGAGCGGATCGTGCGCACGGCCGGCGCCGAGCAGATCGCCGCCGCGTCCAGCCTCAGGTTGAACCTCGAGGACGACCCGGCGCTCCCCTCTCGTCCGGCGACCTAGGCGCGCGTCAGGCCCGGAACGAGAACAGGACCCGCTTCTGGTCGAGCACGCAGCGGGCGTTGATCTGTCCACCGCTCCGCTTCGACTTGCAGGTGAATCCCTGAAGGGAGCGGTTCCTGGTCTTGGCGTACTCATTGGCGATGCGCTTGGCCTTCGGGCATGAGACGACCGCGGCGCGGACCGAGCCGCCGCAGCTTTGGAGGCCCTTGCCCGAGGCACCCGATTGAGCCGGAATTGCGGCCAGCGCGGCCGCGGCGGCGATCACGGTCAGTGCAATTCCGAGTCTCGGCATGTCGAGATACGCATCGACATCTCAGCTCCTTACTTGAGCCTCCGACGCCCGGTTGCGCCTAGGCCTCGGCGTGTTGCTCCGCCTCCTTGCTCGCGCTGCGGATCAGCCTGCGCCAGTCGGTCGTGCGGAAGACGAAGATCAGCGCGAGGGCTCCGAGGACGACCGTCCAGGCCGCGACCGCGATTTGCTGGCCCACCGAGTAGGTCAGGACCGCGATCGGACCGGGGCCGACCAGGGTGGCCACGAGCAGAGCCTGCTGAGCGCCCGCGCCGCCGGGGGTCAGCGGCAGAAGCGTCGCGATCGTCTGCACGCTCATCACCAGCATCACGTTCTGGAAGGAGCCGCCGATGTGGAAGGCCTCGAGGAAGAACCAGAACGAGAAGAAGCGGAGCAGCCAGCCGAATCCCTGCCAGGAGGCCACCGTCCGCAGGTAGAGGCTCGGCGTCGCCAGCACGATGGCGCCCTGCTTGACCCGGTCCCAGAAAGCCTCCACCCGGCGGGCGAGGAGCGCGAAGGTGACGACGATCGCAATGGCCAGGGCGGTCAGGGTGAAGACGAGCAGGCTGGGGTGCTGCGCCCAGAAGGCGATGTCGAAGGCCGGCAGGTCGGGCAGCTCCGGGGGGTTGGGCAGCAGGCCCTGGGTGAGGGCGTAGATGAAGACGAGGATCCCCGCGGAGGTGTCGAAGACCGAGCTGACGAAGAAGGACGAGACCACCGTCGGATAGGTCGAGCGCCGGATCGAGCGCTTCGCGAGGAAGATCTTGACCGCGTCGCCGATCCGGGCGGGGATCACGCTGTTCATTCCGGCGCCGATCAGATAGGCGGCGGCGATCCGCGGGTAGGGCACCTTCCGATCCGGGTACGCCGCCCTCAGCGTGTTCTGCCAGGCGCGGCTGCGAGCGAGCAGGTGCGCGAGGTAGAAGGCAAGAGCGACCGCCATCGCCGGCCAGCCGATCTCGGAGAGCCGGTGAAAGAACTCCTGGGCGCCGTGCTGAAAGCTGTCGTAGCTCCTGCCCAGGTCGACCCCGAGCGGAGCGGTCATCCGCCCCCGCCCGAGATCCTGTGGGACTCGGCGTTGAAGAGGGCGCCCAGGAGAAACGCCAGGTTGCCGAGCCAGAGCCAGATCAGCAGCGAGATCAAGGCGCCGAGGGTGCCATAGGTCTTGTCATAAGAGCCGAAGTGCGAGACGTAGGCGGTGAAGATCAGGGAAACGGCGAACCAGAGGCCGGTGCCGACGACCGCGCCCGGCAACACCGACCGCAGGGATCGGCCATCCTGCCGAGGGGTCCGTCTCGGGCCGAGGGCGTAGACGAGAGCGAAGGCGGTGAGGAGCGCCAGGGCGCCGATCGGCCAGCGCAGATAGCCGACCAGGCCCTTGACTACGTCGGGGAATCCCGCCGCATCCGCGATCGCACCGAAGAGGGGCCCGGCAATCACCACTGCCAGGAAGGCGATCAGCACCAGCAGCGTCACCAGGGCGGTCAGCCCGACCCGTACCCCGAGGTTCGGCAGGAAGCTGCGCCCCGTCTTCGCCCGGTTGATCGCTTCGAGCGATCGCATCGCGGCTCCCATCGCGCCGGACGCCGAGTAGAGGGCGAGCGCGAGACCGACGACCAGGAGCACGCCGGCGTTGCCGCGATTCGAGAGCGCGTCGCGAAGCGCGCTGTTGATCGTGTCGATGGCGGTACCCGGCGCGGCGTCACGCAGGGTGTTGACGATGCTCTCGTAGGTCTGTGGATAGTTCCCGAGCAGCGCCAGCAGGGAGACGACGACGAGCAGGGCCGGGAACAGCGAGAGGATGGAGTAATAGGTCAGCGCCGCCGCGCGATCCGTGACCTGCACCTCCCCGAAGCGGCTGTAGATCGCCTTGGCCATGGCGATCCACTCGGATCTACCAGACGGCATCGTGCGCCTCCATCACACCCAGAGCCGATTCGACCGGCAGCCCGTAGAGCGATCCGCTGAAGGTGCCGAGGGGTGCCTCGTAATCCGAGCGAGCGAGCAGCGGGATTCCCTCGTGATGCGACCGCTGCGTCTCGGCGGTGAAGTTGAGCCGGGACTCGTCCTCGAAATGGATCGTGTCCAGGCCCTGGAACTTGACCGGGCCGGCCTCGGTCGGCTGGCCGGCGACCCAGATCGTCCGCTCGCTGGAACTCGGCGGATCGTTGATGCCGCTGACCAGGTTCCAGGCGAAGGAATGGCCGTCACGGGCCGTCCCGACGCCCGCCGACCACTTCCATGACGTGTAGCGCGGGTGGTACCCGGCCGAGTCGTCCTCGACCCCGAGCCCGTTGATCGCGTTGGTCCTGCGGCCGATACGAACCTCGCCGGTCACCGGCATCCCCGCGGCCTTTCTCGTCCAGGTGTACCCACCCTCGCCGTTCGGGCACATGCATTCGATGGGCGTCCCCTCGCCGAACTCGAGGTCGAACTCGATGCTGCCGGCGCGCACGTGGACCTCCCGCCCGCGCATCGCCACCTCGCGTCGCCGACCGGGCATGCCACGGCGGGTTTGCTCCCAGAGGCGGCGCCGCTCCCGATCCCACACGCCCCAGAACGTCGTCGACGCCGGGCCAACCTGCGCGGTCGCCGCGAACACCATCAGGTTGTCGGCGAAGGCCCCGACCCAGCGCCACCGCTTTCGGAACCGGCGCCCGAGCAGCAGCGGCATCGGCGCCGGAGGCACCGCCAGGCGGGGCCGCTCGTCGGCGCGCCCTCGCCAGGGCAATCGGGCTACCTCGGCGTTCCTTTCTTCCTTGTTCACGGCGCGGCGCGCCGCCTCGTCACGCCGAATCCAGGAAGCGCAGGATCTCGCCGGCGATCTGCTCGCCCCGGTCCTCCTGCAGGAAGTGCGCGGCTCCCTCGATCTTGACCTGATCGGCGACCGTCGGGATCCAATCGACGAACCGCTCCCCGGAGCGCGGATAGGGGAAGACGGGGTCGCTGTCGGAGAATGCGACCAGCGCCGGCTTCTCCCAGCGGCCGAGCGCGTCCGCCACCTCGCCCATCTCCTTTGCGCCGGTGGCGTCCTCCTCGATCGGGACCAGCAGCGGGAACTGGGCGGCGCCGGCCTTGGACTCAGCGGTCGGGAAGGGCGCGTCGTAGCCGGCGACCACCTCGTCCGGAAGCTCCGTCGTTGTCGCCCCTTGGATCACGAAGCCGACCGGCAGGTCCGGGTTCTTCTCCGCGAAGTCCCGCCACGCCATGAAGCCCTTCGAGACCCGCCCGGTGAAGATGCCGGTGTTGAGGATGACCAGGCCGCCGACCCGGTCCGCGTTCTCCATCGCCCAGCGCAGCCCGATCGGGCCGCCCCAGTCCTGGACCACCGCGACCGCGTCCTTCAGGTCGAGGCCGTCAAGCAGCTCGGTGACCAGATCGACGTGACGGTCGTAGGTGTACCAACCGCGATCGGTGGGCTTGTCCGAGCGCCCGAAGCCCGCGTAGTCGGGGCAGATCACCCGGTGCCCGCCCTCGACCAGCCGCCCGAGCATCTTGCGGTAGAGGAAGGCCCAGGTCGGCTCGCCGTGGAAGCAGACGATCGGGGCCTTCCCGTTCTCGGCTCCTTCGTCGACGTAGTGCAGCCTCAGGCCGTCGACCTCCGCGTAGTGCGGCTCGAAGTCGAAGCCCGGGAGGCCCTCGAAGCGCTCGTCAGGGGTGCGAAAGACGTCCATCGAGCGCGGAGGATATGCGGCTTCGCCATCCACGGCCGCCACAAACACTGCGGCCGAGCCGACGCTAACATGCCCGCCTCCATGGCTGCCGTTGCAACCCCGGCCATGCCTCCCGCCACGCACGATCCGGCCGATGAGGCGATGTGCCTGCGGGCGCGAGAGCGCTATGCCGCCGACCGGAAGCGGGGCGGCCGCGTGCCCAGAAGGCGTGGCCGCCACGCCGCCATGCCGAACCTGATCATCATCGGCGGCCTCAAGTGCGGCACCACGAGCATCCACCACTACCTGGGGCTCCATCCCGAGATCAACATGTCCAAGCCCAAGGAGCTCAACTTCTTCGTCGAGGAGCTCAACTGGGACCTCGGCCTCGACTGGTACCGCGGCCGCTTCGACGGCCGCTTCGCGGTGCGGGGGGAATCCTCTCCGCACTACACGAACCTTCCCTACTTCGAGGGCGTCCCGGAGCGGATCGGCGAGCACATCCCCGACGTGAAGCTGCTCTACATGGTGCGCGACCCGATCTCCCGGATCCTCTCCCACTGGTGCCACGCGGTCGGCGCCGGGTACGAGACGCGGACGATGGAGGAGGCGCTCGCCCGTAGCGACCAGACCTACGTGACGCGGTCGCGCTACTGGATGCAGCTGCAGCCCTACCTCGAGCGCTTCGACCGTTCCCAGATCGAGATCATCACCCAGGAGGAGCTGCAGTCGGACCGCCAGGCGACCATGCGCAAGGCATTCGCCTTCGCCGGCGTCGACGAGAGCTTCTACTCGGAGCAGTTCACGCGCGAGTGGGAGAAGTCCTCGGCCAAGGAGACCGAGAAGTACCAGTTCATGGAGAAGCTGATCAAGCTGCCGGGCTTCCGCTCCTTCGACCGCAACTTCGACCGCCTCCCCGAGCGCATGCGCTGGATGGTCGAGAAGATCGTCCACGACCCGGAGGCGCCCCCGGCGCCCAAGCCGGAGATCCCCGAGTCGCTGATGGAGACCCTGAAGCCGCAGTTCACCGAGGACGTCGCCGCCCTGCAGGAGTTCGCCGGGCGCGAGTTCGCCGGCTGGAAGACGTACTGACTCCGGGCGCTACTGACCGGGCGCGAGCCAGGTCATCGAGAACTCGGGCGACGCCGCACCGGTCTTCGTCACGTTCAGCGGGGACCCGCTCGTCTGCCGGACCCGGACCGTGACGAAGTCGCCCTGCTGGAGCAGCAGCTGCGTCGTGGCGGTCTGGCTGAGCTGCACGCCGGTTCCGGACGGCGAACCGACGGTTAGAGCAAACGGATTCGCGTCGTTGTTGACCAGCAGCTCGACCTGTCGCTGGCCGGCCGTGTCCGGCGCCCAGATCACCTGTGCCGTGACCGCGTACACGCCGGACACCGGCGCGGTGAGCTTGGTGGGGTCACCGCCGTTGAACAGCGCGTCCGAGTCGTAGCGGACGTTGTCCCAGATCAGGAAGGTGTCAGTGGTGTCGGGAATAGACTGCGCGGCGGTGTTGGTCACCCGGGCCGCAGGGTTCGTCGCAGCGAAGAGATCGGTCGAAATCGACCCAGGGGCGAGATCCAATCCCGTCAGGCTCCCGTCATCCACCTTGGACGAGTTGACGGCCTGATCGGCGATCTTTCCCGTCCCGACCGCCAGCGGAGCCACATGGGGGTTTGGATAGCTCCCGATCAGGTCGCCTCCCGCGGCGCCGGTCGCCGGCCCAGGGGGGCCCGGCTGCCCAGCCGGTCCCTGCTGCGCGGAGAGGCCGTCGATCTGCGCTCGGAGAGCGTTGACCTGGCGCTGCAACCGCTTCAGCTTCTTGCCCACCGACGCGCTGGCATTCGCGCGTGGGGCTGACGCCCCTGTGGCCGGTGCGGCGAGCGCGACCGCGCTGACTAGGCCGGCGAGCAGCGCCGAGGCGACGAGCAAACGGGAAATCGTCCGATCCATGGACGTCCTCCTTTATTTGTGCAGGCAGGAGGAACATCCGGCTCCCCCTGGAGTCCTTCCCGGCACACCCTACTTGCCTGCCAATACCCTCCCGGCATGCGGATCGCTGTGGCCGCAGACGAGCTGGTCGGAGTCGCCGGGGCGATCGTCGATCAGCTCCGCAACCGAGGCCACGAACCGCTCCCGCACGGCGCTTTGGCCGAGGGCGAGCGGGACGACTGGGCCTGGGCCAGCGAGGCGGCCGCCCGCGACGTGGCGGAGGGGCGCGCCGAGCAGGCAATCGTCTGCTGCTGGACCGGCACCGGCGCTTCGATCGCGGCGAACAAGGTTGACGGAGTGCGCGCCGCCCTCTGCCTCGACGCGCAGACCGCAGACGGCGCGAGGAAGTGGAACGACGCCAACGCGCTGGCGCTGAGCCTTCGGGCGACCTCCGAGGCTGAGCTGGCGGAGATCCTCGATGCCTGGTTCGGCGGCGAGCCCAGCGGAGAGGCCGAGGACGCCGCCAACGTCGAGCACCTCTCCGAGATCGAGGGCGCATGAGTACCGGGATTCCGGGCGACACCCACACAGTCAGGCGGCTGCTCCCCGACGAGGGCGAGACGACCGTCGCCGAGCAGCTTCACGGCCTCGACCTGAAGCCTCTGGCGCACGCCGACCGCCCGTATCTGATCCTCAACTTCGCCACCACCCTCGACGGCCGCGCCGCGATCTCCGGAAAGTCCGGCGCCATCGGTAGCGACACCGATACGGAGATGCTCCAGCGGCTCCGCACCCGGGTCGACGCGGTGATGATCGGCGCCGGAACGATGCGGGCCGAGCGCTACGGCCGAATCGTCTCCGACCCGCAGCTCCGGGCGTACCGCGAGCGCACCGGGCTCGCCCATGACCCGCTCGCCGTGATCGTCTCCAACCGGCTCGAGCTTCCCTGGGATGCCGGCCTCTTCACGGACGGGGGCGGGCGGGTCGTCGTCTTCACGGCTTCGGATGAGGAGCCGCCCGAGACCGCCACCCCGGTGACGATCGTCCGCCATCCCGACGGCGTCGACCTCGACCGGGCGCTCGAGTGGCTGCTCAGCGAGCGCGGCATCCGCTCGGTCCTCTGCGAGGGCGGCCCCACGCTGCACGGCCGGCTGCGCGAGGGCGGGCTCGCGGATGAGCTCTTTCTGACGATCGCGCCGAAGATCGCGGGCGGCGAGGGGCCCCGGATCCTCGAGGGCGCGCTGCCCGACATCGATCTGGTCGAGCTCGCCTGGCTGCTGGAGTCCGAGGGCGAGCTCTTCGCGCGGTATCGCGGGATCGCGTAGTTTTCAAGCGTGGACTTCAAGCCCTCTCCCGAGGTCGAGTCCCTTCAGGAGCGCATCGAGGCGTTCATGGAGGAGCACTGCTATCCGGTGGAGGCAGAGGCGATCCGGGCGATCGACGAGGAGGTCAAGCCCGGCGTCCCCTACCCGCAGATCCTGGTCGAGATCCGGGCGAAGGCAAAGGAGCAGGGGCTCTGGAACCTCTTTCTGCCCGGCGACGAGTTCGGCGCCGGCCTCACCAACTGGGAGTACGGAATGCTCTGTGAGCTCATGGGACGCAGCCCCATAGTCGCGCCCATGGCCTTCAACTGCTCGGCGCCCGACACGGGAAACATGGAGATCCTCGCCGACCACGGCACGCCCGAGCAGAAGGAGAACTTCCTCCAGCGCCTGCTCGACGGTGAGATCCGCAGCTGCTTCTCGATGACCGAGCCCGAGGTCTCCGGATCCGACCCGACCACCCTCCAGACCCGGGCCGAGCTGCAGGACGGGGAGTGGGTGATCAACGGGCACAAGTGGTTCACCTCGGGAGCCAACGGCGCCGAGTTCGCGATCGCGATGGTGGTGACCGATCCCGACGCCGCCCCGTATACGAGGGCGAGCATGATCCTGGTGCCCATCGACAACCCAGGCTTCGAGCTCGTCCGCAACGTCTCGGTGATGGGCCACGACGAGGGCCCGGGCCACTGCGAGGTCCGATACACGGATTGCCGCGTCCCCGAGTCAAACCTGCTCGGCGAGCGCGGCGCGGGCTTCGTGATCGCCCAGGACCGCCTGGGCCCGGGGCGAATCCACCACTGCATGCGCGCCATCGGCACCGCTGAGCGCGCGATCGAGATGATGTGCGAGCGCGCCAACACGCGCGAGTCCTTCGGCGGGCCGCTCGCCGACAAGCAGTTCGTCCAGGACTTCATCGCCAAGTCGCGGATGGAGGTCGATCAGGCCCGGTTGCTGACCCTCTACGCCGCCTGGCAGATGGACACAGAGGGCAAGCGCCGCGCCCGCCAGGCGATCTCGATGATCAAGGTCGTCGCCGCCAACGTCGTGATGGACGTGCTGGATCGCGCGATCCAGGTCCACGGGTCGCTGGGCATGTCCGACGACACACCCCTCGCCGGGATGTGGCGCTTCAGCCGCATGCTGCGGGTCGCCGACGGGCCCGACGAGGTCCACAAGATGGTGATCGCCCGCCGGGAGCTCAATCGCGCGGCAAAGCGCGTCGAGATCCCAGCCGAAGAACCGGCTAAAGCACCCGCCTAGGGAAGTCGGTTGGCCGCCTCGTCGGCGGCGCCCGCCAGGCGCTCCACGATCTTCGCGAACTCCTGGAAGCCCTCGTCGGTCTTGCCGTACTGCCCGGAGGCGTAGCGGGCGTAGACGCCCTCCAGGATGATCGCCAGCTTCCAGAAGCCGAGGGCGATGAAGAAGTCGATCTGGCTCAGGTCGCGCCCGGACTGCTGCGCGTAGCGCTGCCTGACGTCGTCGCGCTTCGGGAATCCCGGCGCGATCGTCGCCGGCGCGAACAGCGGCATGAAGTCGTCCCCCTCCTCGGACCAGTAGACGAGCAGCATCCCGACGTCGGCGAGGGGATCGCCCAGCGTGCAGAGCTCCCAGTCGACGACCGCCGCGACCTCCCCGGAGGGCGAGAGGATCATGTTGTCGAGGCGGTAGTCGCCGTGGACGATCGTCGCCGGGCCCTGGTCGGGGATCCGCGCGGAGAGGCGCTCGTGGACGTCGTCCACGGCGGGCAGCACGCGGGTCTTCGACTTCTCCCATTGGCCCTGCCAGCGCTTGAGCTGGCGCTCGACGTAGGCCTCCTTGCGGCCCAGGTCCCCGAGCCCCACCTGGTCCGGATCGACCTGGTGGATCGCGACCAGCGTGTCCACGACGCGGTCACCGATCGCGCGGCGCTCGTCCTCGTCGAATTGTTTCGCCTCCTCCGCCGAGCGCAGGATCGGCCCCTCGACAAAGCCCATGACGTAGAAGGGCGCCCCGTTGACCGACTCGTCCTCGCACAGCCCGATCACGGGCGGCACGGGAACCGGGGTGTCCTGGAGGGCGGCGATCGCCCGATGCTCGCGGCCCATGTCGTGGGCGGAGCCCAGCCGCTTGCCCAGCGGGGGTCGGCGGAGCGCCCAGGCATGTCCGGCCGCGTCCCGGACGCCGAAGGTCATGTTCGAGCGGCCGCCGGAGATCCGGTCGAAGCTCAGCGGCAGCTCCACGTCGGGGACGTTGGCCTCGAACCAGCCCTCGACCCCGGCGCGGTCGATGCCCTCGGGGGCCTCCGCGGTGACCGCGTCGTTAGCCTGCTCCTCCATGGCGGGAGCATATGCGGCTGCGCTTTTCGATTTCGGCGGGGTGCTGACCACCTCGGTGTGGGACAGCTTCGCGGCCTTCTGCCGCAGCGAGGGCCTCGACCCGGACGCGATCAAGAACCTCTTTCGCACCGACCCCGAGGCGCTCGCCGACCTGCGGGGCCTGGAGACCGGCGCGCTCAGCGAGCCAGAATTCGAGGCGACCTTCGGAGAGCGGCTGGGCTTGAGCAACCCCGAGGGCCTGATCGACAGCATGTTCGTGGGGATGAAGCCGTTCGAGCCGATGGTCGACGCCGTCAGGGAGATCCGCGCCGGCGACCTGCTCACCGGCCTGGTCTCGAACTCGTGGAGCACCGCCCACTACGACCGCAAGCTGCTCGCCGAGCTCTTCGACGCGGTGGTGATCTCCGCCGAGGTTGGACTGCACAAACCTCAGGCCGGGATCTACCTCCTCGCCGCCGAGCGGCTCAGGGTCGAGCCTGCCGACTGCGTCTTCGTCGACGACCTCAAGGAGAACTGCGACGGAGCAGAGGCGGTCGGGATGACGGCGATCCGCCACCGCGACGCCCCCGAGACGATCGCCAAGCTGATCGAGCTGACCGGCCTCGCCCTGACACCCGCCTAGCTCCCGGCCGCGATTAAGGCCACCCCGACCAGGGCCAGCGCCACGCCCGCCCATTGGATCCGGGCCAGCCGCTCGCCGAGCACTCCGTGCGCGAGCGCGATGGTGAATGCCGGATACATCGAGCCGCCCACCGCAACCACCGGGAGGACACCCTTGGTGGAGGCCACGGCGAACAGCGCGTTGGCGAGGACGTCGAAGAAGCCGATCGTGAGCAGGACCGCAATCGAGCCGGACACCGCGGCGAGTCGTGGCCGCGAGATGAGCAGAGCGACCGCGACAGTGGCCACGCCGCCGACACGGACCGCGAGTACCGCCCACCCGGGCCGGTCCGCGGCCGCCAGGTCCAGCCCGGTGAAGAAGATCCCGAACCCCAAGCCCGCGAGGATCGCCAGCACGATCGAGCGGCGGGCGACGCTGGAGTGCTCGGTGTTCTCCTCGTAGCTGAGGATCACCACCCCGGCGATCGCAGGGACCAGACCCACCAGCTGGATCGCGGCCGGCGCATCGCCCCTGGCGAGCCCAACCGCGACCGGCACCACTACCCCGAGGGAGGCGATCGGAGCGACCACGCTGACCGTGCCCATCGCCATGGCCGCGTAGAACGCCCACAGCCCACCTAGCGACGCCGCTCCCGCCAGCGCCGCGATGGCGAGCTTGTCGGCCGAGATCGGATCCGCGCCAAAGGTCAGGATCACGATCCCGATCAGGATCAGGCCGGCCGGCTGGGAGACGGCCAGCACACCAAGGACCGGCAGGCGCCGGCTCGTCAGGCCGCCGAGGAAGTCCGAGACTCCCCAGGAGAAAGCCGAAGCGAGGCTGATCGCAAAGGCGAGCAAGACCGCTTAAACGGGTTCCGCTTTCGCGCACCCTCGGATCATGCCTGGAACTACTTGCCGAGCAGGCCGTCGACGGTGTCGTTGACGCCGCCGAGCACGTTGTTGACCGTGCCGTTGATGGCATCGGTGGCGTCGCTCGTGCTGCCGCCGCCGGGCAGCGGCACGCTTGGCGCGCTGGGTGTGCTGATCGTCGGGGTCTGCGGGATGCCGGTTCCGGTACTGGTTCCGGTGCCGGTGCCGGTGCCTGTGCCGCTCGACCCGCCGCCGGTCGACCCGGTCGAGGTGCCGTTCGACCCTCCACCGCCGCCACCGTCACCGCCGGTCGAAGAGGGGCTCGGCGAGCTCACCCGCTTGTTGGCGAGCGCGACCACCGCCTGATTCAGCTTGCTCGGGGCCTGCTGCGCCGAGGCGGGGACGGCGTCCGGGCCGCTGGTGACCGCGGAGAGACCCCCCGCGACGCCGGATAGGCTGGTGCCGAAGCCGATCAGGGCGGCGACGGCCACAGGCACGGCGAATAGAGCCGCTCCGGCCAATCCTCGCGCCACAATCCGTCGGCGCCACCACGCAAGCAATCCTTTACCCATGAATTCCCCTGCGACGTAGTGTACGGGATGTACGGGGATCCCCAAAAACGATGAGTTTCAACCCCTCACTAACCGCGCGCCTGCGAATCGGCTTCCTCGTGCTTTTCGCGTTGCTGATGGTCGTCTCCCTCCTGGGCGTCGGCCGGCTCTTCCAGATCCGGGTCAACTACGAGAACGACATCACCCGGTATTTCCAGCTGGAGCTGGAGACCGAGCACCTGCGCTCGGCGTTCATCCTCGAGCAGGCGGCGGACCGTCCGGCGACCGCCCACCAGAAGCCGAGCCAGGCTGAGCTCAACCAGGCGGCCGCCAGCTTCTCGGACGCAGCGGGCCGCGCCCGAGATCTGACCGACAACGACACCACCTTGACGGCGAAGCTCGGGCGGCTGGTAGCGAGCGAGGCCTCCTGGCGAAAGGCGGTTGCGGAGCCCCTGGTTCAGGAGCGCGTTCCCCCTCCGGGGGTGGAGCGCCGGCTGACCTCCGCCGTCACCAACAGCGGCGAGTCCCTCGCCGTCCAGACCCGCGGCGCTCGAGACTCCGCGCGCGAGCACGCGCGGACCGAGACGCGCAACACCACGATTCTGGTCGCTGCCGGGCTCGCCGGCGCCCTGCTTGCGGCTCTGATCCTCTTCTCCGGCCTGATCAACTCGATGCGCGCGCCCCTGGGCCGCCTCGTCGAGGGCGCCCGGCGCCTCGCGGGAGGAGACCTGAGGACTCGGGTCGAGGTCGGTGGGCCGGTCGAGATCGCCGCCCTGGGCCGAGCGTTCAACGAGATGGCGAACTCGCTCGAGCGGGACGCCCGGGAGCGCGACCGGGTCGAGCAGATGAAGAACGACTTCGTGCTGACCGTCTCTCACGAGCTGCGTACGCCCGTGACTGTCGTCAAGGGCTTCGCCGAGATGCTCACCGCCCAGCGCAAGGGACTCAACTCACGTCAATTCGAGGCGGCCGAAGTGATCGCCGAGAGCGCCGGGCAGCTGCAGAAGATGATCAACGACCTCCTCGATCTGGCGCGCAGCGATGCCGGCAAGCTCCGGATCGAGCCGGAGCCGACCGAAGTCCGGCCGCTGGCACAGCGCATCGGCAGGCAGATGCGGCCCCATTTCGACGGAAAGGACCAGAGCTTCACGGTCACGGTCGAGAAGGACCTTCCCGAGGTCGACGCCGACGCCGGCAGGATCGCCCAGGTGCTGGCCAACCTGCTCACCAATGCGAACAAGTACGCCCCCGAGGGTGCGCAGGTGCGACTCGCCGCCTCGCGGGTGGGCGAGGAAGTCGAGTTCGCGGTCTCGGACGACGGGCCCGGCCTCGATGAGGAGCAGCTCGAGCACGTCTTCGAGCGCTTCTGGCGAGCCGACAGCACCGAGACCCAGTCGGTCGGCGGGACCGGCCTGGGCCTGGCGATCGCCAAATCGCTGGTGGAGCTGCATGGCGGCGCCATCTCCGCGAACTCCGCCCCGGGCAAGGGCGCTACCTTTCGATTCGTGCTGCCGATCTCCAAGGATGGACGGTCTACCCAAACGGCACCCGCGCCCAGGACGAAGGCGGGGGCTGCCGGGTGACGCGACTGCTGGTCGCGGACGACTCCGAGACCGTCCTGCTCATGCTTCAGCGCCGCCTGGAGATGGAGGGCTACGAGGTCGTTACCGCGACCGACGGCGTCGAGGCTCTCGATCGCCTGCGAGAGGCCGGATCCAATGAGCCGGACGTGATCCTGCTCGACGCGATGATGCCCAACAAGTCCGGGATCGAGGTCCTCGAGGAGATCCGCGGCGCGGGCTCCACCATCCCCGTGCTGATGATCTCCGCCCACCTCGACGCGCAGGAGCCCGATCGGATGATCTCCCTGGGTGCCAACGACTGCATCCCGAAGCCGTTCGAGTGGGAGGACCTGATCGGCAAGATCGAGGAGCTCACGAACTAAGAGCGGGCGATCTCCATCCGGATCTGCTTGCCCTTCAGCTTCGTTCCGTCCAGGTACTCAACCGCCCGCTCCGCCTGATCGGCGGCAACCTCGACGAAGGAGAAGCGATCGAGGACGCGGATCGAGCGGATCGCGTCCTCCGGGATCACCGCGCCCTCGATCAGCGCCCAGCTCAGATCCTCCTCGCTGATCCCGCCTCGCTTGCCGCGGTTGACGAACAGCTTCACTGTCCCGTTGGCGGCCTCCGGGGGCGGTCCCTCCCGGTGACGCGGGCGCGGAGCATGCTCCAGCCGCTCCTCGGGCGGCTCCCACTCGCCGATCGGCGCCTTTACGGTCCGCTCGATCTCCTTCAGGTCGCCGGCCTGCTTGGCCGTGGCGAAGGTGATCGCTCTCCCCGTGCGGCCGACCCGGCCGGTCCGGCCGATGCGATGGACGTAGATCTCCGGGTTGTTGGGCAGGTCGTAGTTGATGACGTGGGTGACGTGCTCGATGTCGAGGCCCCGCGCGGCGATGTCGGTGGCGACCAGCAGCGGGGTCTTGTGCTCCTTGAACGAGATCATCACCCCGTCGCGCTGGCCCTGGCTGAGGTCGCCGTGCAGCGCCTTCACCCGCAGACCCTTGTCCCCCAGGTCCCTCCCGAGCCTGGCAGCGCCGATCTTGGTGCGGACGAAGATGATCGCCTGCTCGGGCTCCTCTGCCTTCAGCACCTGGGCGAGACGCTCGAGCTTCTGGCGCGGCTCGACCATCACGTAGGCCTGCTCGACCGAGTCGACGGTCAGCTTCTTCGGCGTCACCCGGATCGTCACCGGGTCGTACATGTACTGCTCTGCGAGCCGGGCGACCGGTTCCGGCATGGTCGCCGAGAAGAGGAGCGTCTGGCGGCCGCTTGGGCACATCCGCAGGATTCGCTCGACATCCTCGATGAAGCCGAGGTCGAGCATCTCGTCGGCCTCGTCGAGGACCACGTAGCGGGCCGCGGTCAGCACCAGGGACTGCCGCGAGATCAGGTCCATCATCCGGCCGACGGTCGCGACCACGACCTGTGCCCCGTGCCGCAGCCGGGACTGCTGCTCCTTGATCGGGGCCCCGCCGAAGACCGCCACCACATTGACGCCCTCCAGGTGCTCCGCGTATGCCCGCAGGGCCTGCGTCACCTGGATGCAGAGCTCCCTGGTCGGGGTGAGGACGATCGCCTGGGTCTCCTCGTTCTCCGGATCGAGCTGCTCGAGCATCGGCAGCCCGAAGGCGGCGGTCTTGCCGCTGCCGGTCTGGGCCTGGCCGATCACGTCGTGGCCGTCGAGGAGCTCGGGGATGGCCTGCGCCTGGATCGGCGTCGGCTCGGCGTAGCCCAGCTCCTCGAGGGTCTGCAGCAACCCCGCGGACAGTCCCAGATCGGCGAAGGAGGTGGCTACCTCCGGGGCGGCGGCCTTGTCGTTCATCAGGCCGCGGGGTCGAGGAGCAGCTTGCCGCTCGTTCCGCGCTCCTGCATGGCCTCGTGGGCGCGAGCGGCCTCGCTCAGCGGATAGGTGGCCCCGATGGTCACCTCGAGCTCGCCCGCCGCGACGGCGCCGAGCAGGTCCGCGATCATCGAGGCGATCAGGTCCTGGCGCTGGGCGATCAGCGCCACCAACCAGAAGCCCATCACCGACTTCGAGGTCTGAAGCAGGTAGTTCGTCGCCACCTCATTGGGGTGGCGGGCGGCGTTGCCGAAGGCGACGATCCTGCCGAGCATGTTGAGCGAGCTGAGCTCGGCCTCGAACCCGGTGCCGCTCATGTGGAGGACGACGTCCACCTTCTCCCCGCCGTTGGCCTCGAGGATCGCCGCCTTGAGATCGTCGGCCCGCGAGTCCGCCGTGGCGTCGGCACCGAGCCGCTCCGCAAGGGCCCGCTTCTCCTCGCTCGAGGCCAGCCCGATCACCTTGGCGCCCGCCCGCTTCGCCAGCTGAACCGCGAGGGAGCCGGTACCGCCCGCGGCGGCCTCGATCACCACCGTCTCGCCCTTCTCGACATGGGCGCAGTAGTGGAGCAGCGCATGTGCCGTCATTCCCTGAAGCAATAGGCCCGCCGCCTGCTCGTCGGAGACCTCGTCGGGCAGAGGGACCAGGAAGGCCTCGGGGACCGCCGCCTTCTGGGCGTATCCGCCGTTGTTCATCAGCGCCGCGACGCGTTTCCCATCGGCGGTCGTCCCGGCGATCTCGGCGCCGGGAACCAGTGGCAGCTCCTGCTCGGCGAGGTAGTCGTTGCGGATGGCGTGCGTGTCCGCCCAGTTGATCCCGGAGCGCGCGACGTCCACCACGACCATCCCATCGGACGGCTCTGGGTCGGGCAGATCGACCAGCTTGAGCTGCTCGGGCCCGCCGAATTCCTCGATCTGAATAGCCTTCATGCCATCAGGATATGTCGCTAACCGTCGTAGGGTCGATTGCCTTCGATTCCGTGCGCACTCCATTCGGAGAACGCGAGCGGATGCTGGGCGGCTCAGCCGTCCATTTCTCGCTGGCCGCAAGCTTCTTCACCGACGTCCGGGTGGTGGGGCCGGTGGGTGATGACTTCGGCGCGGAGCAGCTCGGGATCCTCGAGGACCGCGGGATCGTCACCGATGACATCGAGCGGGTTGCCGGCGGCCAGACCTTCTTCTGGCAAGGCCACTACGACTTCGACCTGAACGTCGCCCACACGGACGACACGCAGCTCAATGTCTTCGCGGACTTCGATCCGAAGCTCTCCGAGGATTCGAAGCGAGCCCAGATGCTCTTCCTGGGGAACATCCAGCCCGATCTCCAGCGAAAGGTACGGGCCGGCTGCAGGGAGGCCGAGTTCGCCGCGCTGGACTCGATGAACCTCTGGATCGAAACCACGCGGGACTCGTTGAAGGCGGCGATCGCGGAAGTCGACTGCGTGATGCTGAACGACGCCGAGGTTCGCGAGCTGACCGGACAGCCGAATCTCGCCCGTGCGGCGAGGGCGCTGATCGAGATGGGCCCGCGCGTGGTGGTGGCCAAGCGGGGCGAGTATGGCGCCGCCCTGTTCAGCGGTGACGAGTTCTTCGCGATTCCCGGCTACCTGCTCGAGGACGTCCGCGATCCGACCGGCGCGGGCGACAGCTTCGCGGGCGGGTTCCTCGGCTACCTCGACAGTCGCCGGGCCGCCGGGGAGTCCGTGCTCGACCACGGCGTCCTCCGCCAGGCAATGGCCTATGGCTCGGTGCTCGCCTCGTTCAACGTCGAGGACTTCGGCACGGAGCGGGTCCGGTCACTCACCCGCGAGGAGATCGATGAGCGGCTGCGCGACTTCCGCCGGATCACTCACTTCGAGGTCGAGCCGACTACGGCGACTTAGGTTCCGAGACGCGCCTCGTCCAGGTCGATGTCGCGCTGGATGCGGCGGAAGAGGTCCTGCTTGATGCGACCGTCGTTGCGCATGTCGAGCAGCGTGTCGCGCTCGGCATGGATGAGATCCTCGCGCAGCCTCCGGTACCCGCTCAGCGGATCCTCGATGGGGAGCTCACTGTCCTCGCCCTGTAGGGCGGCGACGCAGCGCGCGAAACGCGCCTGGTAGAGCTGGCGCAGCCGCTCCACGGCGGCCTCCGAGATAGGTGTTCCTTCGGATTCAAGCTCGTCGAGCCGGTCGAGCGCCGCCTGTGCGGCGGCCAGCCGGGCGACCGCCTCATCCGGCGCCCAGGCCTCTGTTGCGCTCAAGCCCAGCCATCGCACCAGTGAGGGAAGCGTCAATCCCTGGCCGACCAGGGTCACGAAGATCACCGCCACCGTCAGGTAGACGATCAGGTCACGCGAATCGAAGGCAGCGCCCGAGTCGAGCGTGAATGGCAGCGCGAGCGCCGCGGCCAGCGACACCGCTCCTCGCATGCCGGTCCAGCCGATCAGCAGCCGCTCCCGCCAATCCTCTCCGCCCCCGGTGTCCCCAATCTTGGGCAGGAGCCGTCCCAGGGAGACTGGGAGGAACTGCCAGGTGATGCGGACCGCGATCACGACGCCCGAAATCATCAGGCCATATCCGACGATTTCCCCGGGCGAGAAGGTCTCTCCGACGTTGCGCAGGATCTCCGGGAACTGCTCTCCGACCAGGACGAAGAGGATCGCGTTGAGCGCGAAGACGAGCACACGCCAGAACGACTGCGCGCTCAGGCGCAGGTCGGCATCGAAGATGATGTGGGAACGCCACCCGGAGAAGAGGCCGCTGCTGACCGCTGCGAGCACCCCCGATGCCCCGACGCCGTCGGCCAGCGCAAACGAGGCATAGGCGGTGAACACCGTGAGCAGGATCGCCAGCGGCGCATCGTCGAGGCGGCGAAGCGCCATTTGGGACACACCTGAGACGGCCAGCCCGATCGCCACACCGCCGATCACGCCCACCACCAGGTCATCGATCGCCTCACCTGCCGTGAGCGTGCCGCTGACCACGGCGACCACCGCGACCTTGTAGGAGACAAGCGCGACGGCGTCGTTGATCATGCTCTCGCCCTCGACCAGCGTCGCCACCCGGTCGGTGATGCCGACGCGCTGGAAGGTGGCGATCGCGGAAACCGGGTCGGTCGGAGCGACGATGGCGCCTAGGACAAATCCCTCCGCCCAGTTGATGCTGGGGATGACGGCCTGGGCAATGGCGGCGACCGCGACCATCGTGGCAAGGGAGAGCCCGATGACGAGCCAGGTGAGCGGGACCAGCTCTGCGCGCAGCTCCTTCGGCGAGGCCCAGTAGCCGGCGGACTGCAGCAGCGGCGGCAGGAACACCAGGAAGACCACGTCAGGCTGCAGCTCGAGCGTGGGCCCCCCGGGGATGAAGCCGATCCCCAACCCGCCCAGCACAAGGACGATCGGATACGGGATCGAGATCGCGTCGGCGAGGCGAACCAGGATGATCGCCGCGGCCACGAGCGCAATCAGGATCTCGATGTCGTTCACGCCGCGAGTCTACGATCGCGCATCCATGAGTCAGCTCACCCCGCCCCTTTCCGCCGAGGACCACGTCGACGGCCTCGACCGCGCCGAGCTCGAGCTGGTCATGTACGGCGACTTCCAGTGCCCGTACTGCACGGCGGCCTACCCGATCGTCCGCCGGATCCGTGACCAGCTCGCCGGGCGGCTGCTGTTCGGCTTCCGCCACTTCCCGCTGCGGAACGTCCACCCCGACGCCCAGCGCGCGGCCGAGGCGGCCGAGGCGGCGGCGGCGCAGGGGGCGTTCTGGGAGATGCACGACCGCATGTACGAGTCACGCGGGGCGCTCAGCCGCGAGGACCTGATCCACCATGCCGCCGAGCTGGGCCTCGACGTCGAGCGGTTCACGGCGGAGCTCGACTCCTCGGTCCACGCGCCTCGCGTGCAGCGAGACGTCGACAGTGGGCTCGCCAGCGGCGTCACCGGGACGCCGGGGTTCTTCGTCGGCGGCCGGCTGCACGGCGGGTCGTTCGACGCGGCCTCCCTGACCGCCGCCCTGGAGACCTCGGCCGGCTCCTAGGCTCCGCTCAGAAGCGGACCACGACCAGGCCGATCGCCAGCACGACCACCGCCCAGGAGAGTCCCCGCAGCGACCAGTCGAGCGGCGCCGCGATCTCCGCGACGGTCAGGGGGATGACCGTGCCGTCCTCGAGGCGCTGCTCTCCGGTCACGGAGACCGTCTTGCGCCTCAGGCGACGGACGGGCGTCGAGAGGCGCCTCTGCACGCTGACCAGGCCGAAGCACCCTGCGGCCACCAGCATCCCCGCCACCACGGTCCTGGGGGACGCGAACGAGAGCGTGTTGACCCACCAGGACGTCAGCGCCGGAAACGCCGCCCAGGCGAACGCCAGCCAGAAGTCTGTGTGGAAGCGCCCACCGAACAGCTCCAGGTTGTAGGCGACGACGAAGAAGCCGCCCGCCACCACGAAGGGCGCAAGGCTCGCGGAGACGATGAAGCAGCCGGCGATCCCGATTCCGATCGCGCCGGCGAGGGAGACGGCGGCGAGGCCGATCAGGGTGCGATCCGAGAGCTTGGTCTTGAGCGGCCGACCGTTGAGCTCGTCGAGGGCGTGAGCGCTGATCCCGACGGCGAGGAAGAAGGCCGCCAGCGTCGCGATGAAGCGGTCGGTGTGGATCTGAGTCGCAGCCACCGCGCCGAAGCCGACGTTGGCCAGATTCCACGCCGTGTAGGGCGGATGGAGGATCGTGACGAGGTCCCGCCATCCCCCGGGTCGCAGCGCGTAGAAGGCGGGGCGGGTGCCCCCGTCAGTCATGGGTTCCCCAGATCACGACACCGCCGCCGAAGCTCATCACCCGGGCCTGCACGTCGCCGACGCCGGCCTCCCTCCACAGCTGCAGCTGCCGCTCGAGCGGCAGCCGGCGGTAGAGCTCCGTGATGCTCGGGCCCAGGAAGCGCCCGACCTCGTACCAGTCGCGCGAGATCACGCGACCGACCACCGGCATCACGGCGCGGGTATGGAGGTACCAGAGCGAGCGGGCCACGGGATTCGGGGGAAGCATGAACTCCAGCGAGGCGATGCGGCCGCCCGGCCTCACCACCCGGGCGAGCTCGCCCAAGGTGTCCCCCGGATCCTTCACATAGCGGAGCAGGTAGGTGAAGGTGAGGTGGTCGAACTCGCCGTCGGGAAAGGGGAGGGATTCCGCGTCCCCTCGGACCAGCTCGATCCGTGCCGCGAGCTTCGGATTCGCCTCGAGCTTCGCGCGGGCGCCGGAGAGCATCTCCGGGCTCTGGTCGAGTCCGACCACAGAACAGCCGTAGCGGCGTACGAGGGCGGCGGCAACCATGCCCGTGCCCGTCGCCACGTCCAGCACCCGGTCCCCCGGAGAGGCCCGGACCGTGCTCACCATCGCCCGGCGCCAGCGCGGGTCCTGGCCGAAGCTGAGCAGGGCGCCGGCGAGGTCATAGCGTCGCGGCAGCCCGGCAAAGAGGCGCAGCGTCTCCTCCTTGCTCAGCCGGTTTGCCGACATTGCCACCGTGAGATACTGGCGTACAGCGGCATATGCGAGGGGTGCGCCGCCAGGCGCAACCCGTTCGATGTCAGAGGAGGTTCGATGGCGACCAAGCAGAAGTCCCAGGCAGAGCCGCAGGCGGACGCGTCGCGGGACGGCGCCTCGAGCGGCGACACCCTCAGCGTCACCGACAACCGCACCGGCAAGAGCTACGAGATAGAGGTCAACGACGGGACCATCCGCACCATGGACCTGCGGCAGATCAAGGTCTCCGACGACGACTTCGGCCTCATGGGCTACGACCCCGCCTTCACGAACACCGCCTCCTGCCGGTCGGCGATCACCTACATCGACGGAGAGGCCGGGATCCTTCAGCACCGCGGCATCCCGATCGAGCAGCTCTGCGAGCACTCCACCTACCTCGAGGTCGCCTATCTCCTGATCTTCGGCGAGCTGCCGACGACGCCCCAGCTCGAGCGCTGGACTTACGACGTCACCCACCACACCTTCGCCCACGAGGACATCAAGAAGCTCAACGAGGCATTCCGCCACGACGCCCACCCGATGGGGATGCTGCTCGCCAACGTCGGGGCCCTGTCCACCTTCTACCCGGACGCGAAGCACATCGACGATCCGGAGGAGCGCTACATGGCGGCGATCAGGCTGATCGCCAAGATCCCGACGCTCGCCGCCTGGGCCTACCGCCACAGCATGGGCCTGCCCTACGTCTATCCCGACAACGAGCTCAGCTACTCCGAGAACTTCCTCTCGATGCTGTTCAAGATGGAGGACACCTTCAAGCCGGACCCGCGCCTGGCGAAGGCCCTGGACGTCCTCTTCATCCTGCACGCGGACCACGAGCAGAACTGCTCCACGAACGCCGTCCGTTCCGTGGGGTCCTCGGGCGTCGATCCCTACTCGGCGGTGGCCGCCGGGGTCGCCGCCCTCTACGGACCGCTCCACGGCGGCGCCAACGAGGCCGTGCTGCGCATGCTGCGGAGGATCGAGACGACCGAGAACATCCCGGACTTCCTCGAGGGCGTCAAGAGCCGCGAGGAGAAGCTGATGGGCTTCGGTCACCGCGTCTACAAGAACTACGACCCCCGGGCGCGGATCATCAAGAAGCACGTCGAGGAAGTGCTCGAGGCGACCGGTGACAACCCCCTGCTCGAGATCGCCACGGAGCTCGAGAAGCGAGCCCTGGACGACGAGTACTTCACCTCGCGAAAGCTCTACCCCAACGTCGACTTCTACTCCGGGCTGATCTACGAAGCGATGGGCGTCCCCAACGACATGTTCACCGTGATCTTCGCCATCCCCCGCACCTCCGGCTGGGTCGCGCAGTGGATGGAGCAGAACGAGGACCCGGAGCTGAAGATCGCGCGGCCTCGGCAGATCTACACCGGGCGCCGCGACGTCGACTTCACGCCCGCCGGCAAGCGGGATGGGCCCGAGAAGATCACCGGGCCGCCGGCGAAGCGGCCGAAGAAGCCGCGGCGCGGCGCGTAGCAGTAACGGCGCACGGGTCCTGTCGCGGAATCTCACCGCGGATCGAGGCATCTCACCGCGGATGAGATTCCGCGCCACCCGTGCGAGTTACGAATAGGCTCCCTCCTCGGTGAGCTGGAAGGTCACCGTCAGACATGGGAGTGATGTGGGGCGCGAGAAGTTCTCGACGCTCGACGAGGCGATTGACGAGGCTCGGCGGCGGGTGGATGAGGTGCGGCGAGAGGGCGGCCTTCCCACGATCAGCGCGTTTCGCGAGCACACCCCCGGGCAACGGGTTCAGGCTCGGATCGAGATTTCGGGGCCCGGTTTGATTCGGTCTCGCGAGGGCGGGATCGACGTGATGGGGGATGGGACCGCGATCGCCTACACGGGTGCGATCCGCAAGGAGACGATCGAGGCGGACTCCCTTGGACAGGCGTTCGAGCGCCTGCGGTCAATCCTGCAGGGGTAGCCCCGTTACCGGCTACGGTCGGCTGCAATGAGCCTACGGGGAGCGGCACGGATCGCCGCCCTGGTCGTGATTCTCGTGCCGGTGCTGCTTGGCGCGGCGTCGGCGGAAGCCAAGAAGAAGCACAAGAAGCCGAAGTCGCCGCCGGTGTCGACGGTCAGCGCCACCAAGACGACGTCGGCGGACAACCAGCAGTTGACCGTGACCGCAACCTGCCCCTCCGGCCTGATCGCGGTCGGAGGAGGCTTTCTGTCGCCGCCGGTCCTGGACGCCGGAACCCCGACGGACCTGAACCTCGTCTACGAGTCCCGCCGGGTGGGCGAGGGCGCCTGGCAGGTCTCCAGCGTTCGGGAGGACGAGGGCTCAACCGGCCCGGACCTTTCCCTCACCGCGATCGTCGACTGCCGCAGCACCAAGCTCACCGCGAAGAAGCGCGCCGGGAAGAAGGCAAGCCGCCGCGAAGAAGAAAAAGAAGAAGAAGCTCAGGATCATCGAGGCCAGCGCCCCCGCCGTGGCGGCGGGTGAAGACGGCGCTCAGGTGAGCGCCACCGCCACCTGCCCGGGCAAGACGAAAGCCCTGGGCGGCGGGTTCTCCTCCTCCCCGACGCCGAGCGCCATCAGCCCCGGCTCCGCTTTCCCCTATTTCTGGTCGAACTACCGAACCAGCCCGACCACCTGGATCGCCGCTCTCAGCAACGTCGGGGACGTGGCGCGCACCGCCACCAGCTACGCCTACTGCGCCGCCGGACTGAAGATCGCCGAGACGACGGCCGGTGTCCCCCTGCCTGCATCGGGGCCGACGGTCGCCAGCGCGACCGCGACATCGCCCCCCTGTCCGAAAGGCAAGGCTCTGCTGGGAGGTGGCTTCAACAACACGCCAGCCGCCGAGGGCGGGGCGATTGCGCTGTTGACCGGATCGAGCGCGGCGAACGGCACCTGGCAACTCGGGACGCTCAACCTCTTCAACGTTCCGGGGGCGATCAGCTCCTCCGCCTACTGCGCCTAGCGCCGGTTCGCCCCCTGCTCGCCTGGGGATAATCTGCTCGCCGATGAGCGATAGCTACGAAGCGGGGCGGCGGATTCGTCTCCCCAGCGGGGCCGAGCGGCCCATCCAGGTCTTCATCAACGGCACGGTGCAGTCCGAGGGCGCCGACTACTCGGTCCACGGGCGCGAGATCGTCTTCTCGCGGCCACTGGTGAAAGAGAAGGTGAGCCGCAGCCGCTGGCTGGCGATGAGCCTGGGGCTATTCGGGAGCTACGGCAAGAACGAGACGGTCGACGTCCACTTCCGCCGCGCCGGGAAGGTCCAGGTGGTCACCGACGCGGAGATCGTGGGCGACTGATGCGCATCTGCCTGATGATCGAGGGCCAGGAGTCCGTCTCCTGGGAGGAGTGGGTCGCGCTGGCCAAGGCCTGCGAGGAGGGCCCGATCGAGGCGCTCTTCCGCTCGGACCACTACCAGTCGGTGATGGGAGCGACCGAGCGCAGCTCGCTCGACGCATGGAGCACGATCAACGCCCTCGCGGCGATCACCTCGACGCTCCGGCTCGGGACCATGGTCTCGCCGGTGACGTTCCGCCACCCGTCCGTCCTCGCCAAGAGCGTGGTCACGGCCGATCACGTCGCCGGGGGCGGCCGAATCGAGCTCGGGATGGGCTCCGGCTGGCTCGAGGCCGAGCACGAGGCCTACGGCTTTCCGTTTCCCAGCACCGGGGAGCGCGTCGGGATGTTCGAGGAGCAGATCGAGATCGTCAGACGCCAGTGGGAGGAGGGAACGCTCGACTTCGAGGGCGGGCACTACCGGATCAAGGGGCTGGACGCCCAGCCGAAGCCGATCTCGCCCCCCAACCTGGTCGTCGGCGGCAGCGCCAGACCGCGCACGCTCGCGGCCGCAGCCCGCTGGGCCGACGAATACAACCTGGTGATGATGAGCGCCGAGCGGTGCCGGGAGGCCGTGCCCATCGTCAGGAAGGCGTGGGAGGACGCCGGGCGGCCGGCGCCGGTCATCTCGGTGATGACCGCCGGCATCATCGGCTCAGACCGGGTCGACCTTCTCGAGCGGGCCCACGCGGTCGCGGAGATCCGGGGCGAGGACGCGTCGGACCCAGAGGCCTACGTGGAGGGTCTTTCCGACAACACCCTGGTCGGCACGGTCGCCGAGATCCGGGAGCAGCTGGCCGAGCTCGAGGAAGCCGGCGTCGAGCGGGTCATGTTCCAGTACCTGACGCACGGCGACCTCGACGGCGTGGATCTGGTCGGCGAGCTCGCTGACTAGCTAAACGGGCTTCAGGCGACCGCGGGCTCGCCGGCCCCGAGGCCGGAGAGATCGGCGACCCGCTCGCGATGGTCGCGGGGGGTGCCGAGCATGCGGCCCGCGACGCGGCCGCGCTTGAGCCAGAACTGGAGGTCGTGCTCCCAGGTGAAGCCGATGCCGCCGAAGACCTGCAGGGCGGAGGCCGGCACCTGCCAGCCTGCGTCGGCCGCGCGCGCCCCGGCCATCGCCGTCGCCATCGGCAGCGACTCCGGCTCGGCGTCGGCGGTCCAGGCGGCGTAATAGGTCAGTGAGCGCGATTCCTCGGTGGCGAGGAGCATGGCGGCGCAACGGTGTCCCACGCCCTGGTAGGCGCCGATCGGGCGGCCGAACTGCTGCCGCTCGCGTGCGTACTCGACGGCCATCTCCATGGTTCGCTGCGCGATGCCGGTGAGCTCGGCGGCGATCGCGACCGCGAGCCGGTCGCGTCCCGCGTCGACGTCGCCCGGCAGCGGATCGCCGGCCGGCTCGGAGATCAGCCCGTAGGCGCGGGTCGCATCGATCGCCTCGAAGGTCTCGAAGCTCACATCGGCGGCGGGCGCGATGAAGGCACCGCCCGCATGGAAGATCACCGCGACGTCCGCGGTGGGCAGGTCGCAGAACAGGGTGCTCTCCGCATCGCCGTTCGCTCCATGGTCGAAGCCGCCAAACGCTCCGGTCGCCTCACCGGAGGCGAGCTTGGGCAGCCACTCGGCGCGCTGCTCGTCGGAGCCGGCGGCCGAGATCACCAGCGCGGCGCCGGAGGTGCCGAGCAGGGGGCTGGGCGCACAGGCGTAGCCGGACTCCTCGAGGAGGACAGCGAGCTCGACCATGCCCAGTCCCTGGCCGCCATCGTCCTCAGAGATGGCGATGCCGGGCCAGCCGAGCTCTGAGATCTGCTTCCAGAGCGCGTCGTCGTACGAGCGCGCCTCCGCCAGCTCCCTGACCTTCGCGGGCGCAAAACGGGAGGCGAGGAACTCGTTCGCGGTTCGCTTGATCTCCTGCTGCTCGTCGTCCAGATCGAAGTTCATGGCTACCTCAGTCTCGGGAGGCCGAGCACGCGCTCGGCGATGATGTTCTTGAGGACCTCGGTGGTGCCGCCCTCGATCGAGTTCGCCCTGGAGCGCAGGAATCGGTAGCTCCAGTCGGTCCCGAGGCGCATCCCCTCAGGGCCGAGGACCTCGTTGCCCAGCTCGGTCAGGGCCTGGTTGTAGTCGGCCCACTGCCACTTGCTGAGCGAGCCCTCGGGGCCCGGGATCCCGGTCTTCATGGTCTGGGTGAGGGCGCGCAGAGCGCCGAGGCGCATCGCCTCGATCCCGATCTGGAGCTCGGCGATCCGCTGCCGGATCACCGGGTCCTCGTCGAGCCCGCGCTCGCGGATCACCGCCAGTAGGTCCTCCATCGAGCGCTTCAGGCCCATCACCGCGGCGGCGCCCAATCCGGCGCGCTCGAACATCAGCGTGGTGATCGCGACTCCCCAGCCGCCACCAACCGCCCCGATGATGTTCTCGTCGGGAACCTCGGCCTCCTCGAGGAAGATCTCGTTGAACTCGGCCTCGCCGGTGATCTGGCGAAGCGGCCGGACGTCGACCCCGGGCTGGTCCATGTCGAGGATGAAGTAGGTGATGCCCTTGTGCTTCGGGGCGTCCTGATCGGTGCGGGCGAGGAGCATGCAGTACTTCGCCTCGTGTGCGTAGGTGGTCCAGACCTTCTGCCCTGTCACCTTCCAGTTGCCGTTCGCCTTCACCGCGCGCGTCTTCAGCGAGGCGAGGTCCGATCCCGACTCCGGCTCGGAGAAGCCCTGGCACCAGATCTCCTCGCCCGAGAGGATCGGCTCGAGGTAGCGCTCCTTCTGGTCCTCGTTGCCGTGGGCGATCACCACCGGTCCGCCCATCACGAGCCCCAGCACGTTCGCCGGCAACGGCACCCGCTGCCGGGCCAGCTCCTCGTTGAAGATCGACTGCTCGATCAGCGTGGCGCCCTTGCCGCCGTACTCCTCGGGCCAGGACAGACCCGCCCAGCCGGCGTCGTGCATCTTCTTCTGCCAGGCGCGGCGGAACTCGAACTCGGCCTGGTCGTCGCCCTCGGGGGAGGGACCGGGATGGTTCTCCTCGAGCCAGCCCCGTACCTCGTCGCGGAAGGCCGCTTCCGAGTCGGTCAGGGTCAGGTCCACGCGCGGGACACTACCGAACTGGCCGACTGGCCAGTCAGGGCCTCGGAGGGGCTCAGCCCTTCTTCTTGACCTTCAGGTTCCCGATTACACCGATGCGGAAGCCGAGCCAGGGATACGTCAGCTCGTAGAACTTGTTGTCCTGCGGCTGGAGCCCAACCGCCGAGATCCAGAGCTGGTAGGCGGGCGCGTTCGAGATGCCGCCGTGCAGGCGCCGCCAGACTCGCCCCTTTGACTTCTTCCCCGCCGGAGGCGGCGTGATCGTGTCGGTCCACTCGACCGCGTTGCCACCCTGATCGAGCGTGCCCCACGGCGAGAGGGTCTTGGCCTGCCCGACCGTGCCGAGGCTGCCGGCGTAGGCCTTGGAGTAGGCCGATGCGCTCAGATGAAGCGGGTTGACGCTCGAGCAGGTGTTGGCGGACACCTGTGGCGGGCACCAGCTCGGCGCCGGGTCGGAGCCGTGGAAGATCGACAGGGGCTGGGTGGTTGCGTTGGTGACGTCCCCGTTCGACGGGTTGAGCGTTGCCTGCGCCGGGGCATCCGTCTCCCCGGCGCCGACGGTCCCGGGGTTGGTCGGGTACTTCCAGTAGGAGAAGGTGCCACCGCCCGACGGATCGAAGTAGGCCGCCTTGATCCACTCGTCCTGGCTCGGGACCACGAATCCCGAGCGGCTCTTGCGGGTCGTCTTGGGATTGCGCATGTCGTACATGCCTCGCTCGGTGTTCCGGGAGAGGCGCACCTTGTAGATCACGTACTTGAAGGCGCCGGAGCTCAGGGTCCGCTTCGAGATCAGCCGCCCGTTGAAGAGGGAGTTCGCGAACCGAGCCGAGCGCAGGAAGTTGGCGAAGCCGTAGGGCTTGTCGGCCCACTGGGGATAGGCGAGCGAGTAGTGGCGGCCGCTGGGCGCGCGAGCCCTCAGGTTGATCTGCCCGTACTTGGGCCATGCGCTGCCGCTCTCATCGGAGCTGAAGAGGTGGCGCCGGTTGCGGCCCGTTGGGTCAACGGTGTTGAGGAAGGCCACGTACTGCTTGGCGGTCACCTCGAGCTGACCGATCCCGTAGGGGTACGAGACGCCTCCGACGGTCAGACAGGGCGGCGATGTCTGCGGATCGCTGGCGCAGGACTGGTAGATCCCGTCGAAAAATGGAGTGATGCCCACCGAGGGATTGCCCGGTGACCCGACCTGGGCCATGGACAGCGTCACGACCGCGGGCTTGGCGGCGCCCGAGGTCGCCGGCAGCGACAACGCGGCGAACGCCATGAGTGCAGCGGAGAGCGTCAGGACCCGGATGAGGCGGAACATACTTAGTCCCCTCGGCCCGAACCGGCTTGAGCTTTAGCTATTACTGGGTCCCAGGCGGGCTGTCGAGCTGTGCTCGCGTGGGACAGGTAAGGAGGACGGAATCGGATTCGTCCAAGACCTTGTGCCCGGGCGTGAAATCGGCCACATCGGCTCCCTGGAGCTCCTGGCAGAGGATGGGCCACACGCGCAACCAGCGCGCGGCCTGCCATCTCAGTGGTAGATCGCCAGCAGGATGCTCACGCTGGCGACCCAGGTGACCGCCGCGCCGATCATGCCGTAGTCCTCGAGCAGGATCGCGTCGGTTGAGCGGGTGTCCTTGCGGTCGTAGATCAGGTAGAGGTAGCGGAAGATCCCGTAGAGCACGGGCGGGAGCGTGGCGAGCATCTTCGAGCCGATCAGCGGCGAGTTGACGGCGTAGATCGCATAGCTCATCACCGTCGAGGCAGTGACCATTGCGACCATCTGGTCGAGGAAGGGGATCGAGTAGTGCTCGAGCACCGGCCTCGACTGTGTGCCCGAGTGAAGCTCGGAGGTCGCCTCCTGGCGGCGCTTGGTGAAGCCGAGGAAGAGGGCGACCATCCCGGTGCAGAGGAGCAGGAAGGCCGACGCGTCAGCGCCGACGGCGACGGCACCTGCGAGAACGCGCAGGACGAAGAGGCCCGCGATCGTCATCACGTCGAGGATCACCTCGTGCTTGAGCACGTACGAGTAGAGGGTGGTGCCGACCCCGTAGGCGAGCACCAGACCGCCCACCTCGAGGCCCTCGAGCAGCGCGGAACCCGCCAGCGCGACGACGGCCAGGATCACCGCAAGCGTGATGGCGGTCGGAATGCTGAGCTCGCCCGCCGCGATCGGGCGAAAGCGCTTCGTCGGATGCTGGCGGTCCTCGGCAACATCGTGAGCGTCGTTGACCAGATAGCCGGCCGAGGCGACCATGCAGAAGGCCGCGAAGGTGACGGTGGCGTCAACGACCGCGTCGAACTCCTTGAACTTGGCCGAGAACAGCAGGCCCGCGAAGACGAGAAGGTTCTTGACCCACTCCTGCGGGCGCAGGGCCTTGATCACCGCGCGGACGGGCCCGCGGCGGGGCTTCGAGGACTCGGCGTCGGTGGCCTGCTCGGCCACCGCCGGCTCGGCCCGCTCCTGCGTCAGGGGCCCTTCCATGAACCGGGAAGGGTAGTGACCCACATCAGGTCGCGGCCGCAAGCGCCCGCCCATCACAAGTCGCTTCGGGCTTCGCCCTTCGCTCCTGCGGACAGCGGGCTGGCGGCCGCTAGGGGTCGATCAGCACGCCGGGGTTCAGCACGGCTTTCGGGTCGAGCTCGCGTTTGGCCGCGCGCAGCGCATCCGCAAAGGGGTCCGGGCGCTGCCGGTCGTACCAGGGCCGATGGTCGCGGCCGACCGCGTGATGGTGGGTGATCGTGCCGCCGGCGTCGATGACCGTCTCCGAGACCGCCGCCTTGATCGCGTCCCACTGCGCCACCTCGTCCCCTCGCCTCGCCGGTGCCAGCACCGTGTAGTACGGCGCCGGCCCATCGGGGTAGACGTGCGTGAAGCGGCAGCTGATCCGGGGAGACCCGCGGCCTTCGGCCACACCGCCGCTCGCCTCGGCCACCGCGCGCCCAGCCGTCTCCATCACGTCGGCGTGGAAGTCCGGGAAGCGATCCCAGGTGATCGCCGTCTCGAAGGTGTCCGAGAGGATTCCGCAGGCGACCAGCGAGTCCCGCAGGTAGGGCGCATGCAGAAAGGCGTGGCGCCAGGCGTTGACCGGGTCATCCCCCGGCTCAGACGGCGCGGGCGATTCCCGCCTGGCAGCGGGCCCAGGCGGCTCGGCCCCGCTCCGCTTCATCTCGCCCGGATCGCCGCCGTGGTTGCGGCAGATGTCGAGGGCCAGGGACATCGGCTCATCGACGGGATGGTGGGCCGACTCGAAGCCGAGGACCAGCAGGGCCTTGCCGGGCGGCCCGGCTGAGGTGGTATCGGACTCCACCGCGTCGAGCAGGCGGCAATTCGACGGGTTGAGACCCGACTGCGAGATCTCCCGCACCGCCTCGGCCCCGGACGCGAAGTCGTCATAGGCGACCCCGCAGGACACCTTCTCGGTCGGGCGCTCGCGGACCCGGACCCAGGCGTCGACGATCACCCCGAGGATCCCCTCGGAGCCGACCAGCATTCGGTCGGGGCTCGGACCGGCGCCCGAGCCCGGCAGCCGGCGGCTCTGCCAGTCGCCGTCGAGCGTCACGGCCCGGACGGATTCGACCAGGTCGTCGATGTGGGTGTAGAGAGTCGCGAAGTGCCCGCCGGCGCGGGTGGCGATCCAGCCGCCCAGGGTCGAGTACTCGAATGACTGCGGGAAGTGGCGGAGCGTGAGGCCGTGCTCGCGGAGCTGCTCCTCCAACCCGGGCCCGGTTGCGCCGGCCTGGATCCGCGCTGCCTTGGAGATCGGATCGACGTCGAGCACCCTGTCCATCCTCTTCAGGTCGATGGTCACCACGGCCGGGTACTCCTCTCCCATCCGCGGCTCGACCCCGCCGACGACGCTGGTGCCGCCGCCGTAGGGAATCGCCGCCGCGCCCTCGTCCGAGCACCAGTTGAGCACCGCATCGACGTCCTCGGGGGACTCGGGGTAGGCGACCAGGTCGGGTGGGTTCGCGAACTCGCCGCGGAACCCGCGGACCACGTCGCGATAGGCCTTCCCCAGCGAGTGGGCGACGCGGTCGTAGCGCTCCGCGGAGAACATCTCGGCGAGCTCCTTCGGGGGCTTCACCCTGGGCTCGGGAAGCTCAATTGACTCGAGCGGAACCGGCTCCTCGATCTCGTCCACCTCGAAGCCGAGCCGATCGGTCACGGCCTTGGCGATCCCCTCGACCTGATCCCGCGGGGGTTGCTGGTCCTCGTACCCCCAGCCCCAGTGCTTCAGGCGCCGCGTCGCCGTTGCCACCGAACTACCAGTGAACGCCGCGCATCAGGTACGCGAAGGCGACGCCTTCGGTTGAGAGCTCCTGCTCCTTCTCGGCGGGCTTGCCGTCGTCCTTGCCCTTGCCCTTCGCGGCGCTCGATTCGGGGAAGAGCTTGTAGGCGGTGTTGAGAATCGCGTCCGAGGCCTTCGGGGCGACGTTGTAGAGCAGCTCGCCGAAGTTGCCCAGGCGGGTCGCCACCTTCTTCGGCTTCGTGATCATCGCGGTGGTGATCATCTCGGCGGCCTGATCGGGCGTGATCGTGGGGAAGGCGTCATACATCTTGGTCGGGGCGATCATCGGCGTCCGCACGAGCGGCATGTGGATGGTGGTGATGCTGACCCCATCATCGACCACCTCCGAGGCGACGCAGCGCGACCAGGCGTCGAGCGCGGCCTTGGAGGCGACGTAGGCCGAGAACCGGGGCGTGTTGGTCTGCACGCCGATCGAGCTGACGTTGATGATGTGCCCGCCCTTGCGACCCTTGCTTCGCTTGCGCATGCTGGGCAGGATGCTGAGGATCAGCCGCAGCGCGCCGAAGTAGTTGAGCTGCATGGTCCGCTCGAAGTCGTGGAAGCGGTCGTAGGAGTTCTCGATCGAGCGCCTGATCGAGCGGCCGGCGTTGTTGACGAGGATGTCGACCCGCTCGTGCTTCTCGAGCACCTCCTTCGCCATACGCTCGACGTCGTCGAGGTCGGAGAGGTCGCACTGATGGATGTAAGCGCTGCCGCCTCCTTCCTCTATCTCGGCCCTGGTCTCCTCGAGCTTCTCCGGCGTGCGGGCGACCAGGAGGACCTCGGCGCCGGCCTCCCCGCACCTGATCGCCGCCGCCTTGCCGATGCCCGATGAGGCCCCGGTGATCAGGACGACCTTGCCGCCGATCGCCCCGGACAGGGAGCGGTCCTTGAAGAGGTCCGGGTCGAGGTTGCGCTCCCAGTAGTCCCAGAGCTTGTCCCCATAGCTCGGGAGCGGCGGGACCGAGATCCCCGTGCCCTCCAGCGCCTCCTGCGTCTTGGTCGAGTCGAAGTCGGTCGGGTAGTTGACGTAGACGAGGACCGAGCGCGGGATGCCAAGGTCCGCAAGCACCTGGTCGGTGATGCGCTTCACCGGAGGCAGCATGGTGAGCCCTCCGCGGACCTGCTTGGGGATGAAGTCGAACATCCGCGAGTCGATCCGCATCACCGCCTCGGGCGCGTGGGCCGCCTTGGCGAAGACGTTGATCACCTGTCCGGCGCTCAGCGGATTCGGGTCGGTGAGGTGGAAGGCCTGTCCGTCGAGCCCCTCGATGTGGGCGATGTGGTCCATCGCCTTCGCGACGAAGTCGACCGGCACGATGTTGATCTTGCGTCCCTCGATCCCCACCCCCGGGAACCACTGCGGCACCGCGTTGCGGGCTCGCTGCAGCAGCTTGAAGAAGTAGTAGGGCCCGTCGACCTTGTCCATCTCGCCGGTCTCGGAGTGGCCGACGACGATCCCCGGCCGGTAGACCCGCCAGGGCACCTCGCATTCCTCGCGCACCACCGCCTCGGACTCGTGCTTGGTCTGGAAGTACGGGTGGTTGTCGACCTTCTCGGCCTCGTCGAACATGTCCTCGGTGAAGGTGCCCTTGTAGAGCCCGGCCGCCGCGATCGAGCTGACCATGTGGAAGTGCTTCGCGTCGAGCTCCTTGGCGAGCTTGACCGCCTCCCGCGTGCCCTCGACGTTGGCGATGCGCTGGCTCTCCGCATCGGCGGTCATGTCGTAGATGGCCGCGAGGTGGAAGAAGTGGTCGACCTTGCCCTGCAGCTCGCCGATCTGATCGCCGCAGCCCAGGTGCTCCTGGGAGAGATCGCCGATCACCGGCACGATCCGGTCCTCGTCGGCGCCCCAGCGGCTACGGAGCTCCTCCAGGCGACCGCGGGACCCTTCGCGGACGAGGACGTAGATGGTCCCCTCGCGTTCGAGCAGCTGCTCGACGAGATTGCGGCCGATGAAGCCGGTCGCACCGGTGACGAAATAGCTCATCTCACCTCCTCCTTCACAACTGCGGGGAACTTACACCGACGACGCCCAAGGCCGCTTGGCTCATGGCGCGTCAGCGCAATAATCAAGTCGTGGGGATGTTCGATCCATCGGCGAGCCAGGATCCGGAGCGCGAGGAGGTGCTGCGCGCGGCGGCGGCCCGGGTCGAGCTGCGACCGGCGGAACGGGCGGCCTGGCTGGGGATGCGATCGCTCGCCTGCCCGGAGTGCGGGGTGCCGATCGCGATCTCCGGACCGGTCGGCCTCTCGGACGTGATCGCCTGCGCCTTCTGCGAGACGGCCGCCCCGACCCGCGAGTTCATCCGCGAGCAGGGATGGCCGGCGGTGGATCTGATCGCCCGCCTCGGGTAGCAGCGTTCCTGGCAAGCTGGTTTCGGGGAAGTCATACAGTTAGTAAGGGGAATGGCAACTAGGCAGAAGGTCCAGCTCTTGATGCCCGAGATGGGCGAGTCGGTGACCGAAGGCACCGTGCTCGAGTGGCATGTCTCGGAGGGGGACCCGGTAGAGGAGGGCCAGACGATGGTCGAGGTCTCGACCGACAAGGTCGACGCCGAGGTTCCCGCCCCTGCCTCCGGAACCGTCACGAAGCTTCTGGTCGACGTCGACGAGACCATCGAGGTCGGCAAGCCCCTGGCTGAGATCGATCCGAACGGCGGCGCACCCCCGGTTGAGCAGGCGGACGAGGGGGATGAGCCTGAGACGCAGTCCGCGACCGACGGATCGAATGGGGCGGGTGCGGCGACCGCGGAGGAGCCCCCCGCCGAAACCCAGGAAAAGGCGACGACGGACGATGCCTCCGTGTCCGCCGGCAAGTCGCTGGAGGGCGGCGGCCTCGAGATCGTGATGCCCGAGATGGGCGAGTCGGTCACGGAGGGAACGGTGCTCGAGTGGCACGTCGCCGAGGGCGACTCGGTCGCCGAGGGCGACACCGTCGTCGAGGTCTCCACCGACAAGGTCGACGCGGAAGTCCCCGCGCCCGCATCGGGGACGATCACCAAGATCCTGGTCGGCCCCGACGAAACGATCGACGTCGGCAAGCCAATGGCCGAGATGACCAAGGGTGAACCGCCCAAGGAGGTTGAAGCGCCCGCAGGAGCCGGCGCCAAGGCAGCCTCTGGTCAGGCAGGCGCCGGCTCCGAGGACGCTTCCTCTGATGGCGAAGCCGTGCAAAGCGACGGAGCACGCGCCACTCCGGTCGCACGCCGGGCGGCCCAGGCAAACGGCGTCGACCTGGCGGGCGTCAAGGGCAGCGGGCCCGGCGGCAAGATCACCAAGTCGGACGTCCTCTCCGGCGAGAGCGACGGCGCCGCACCCGCAACCGCGGCGGCCGGCGAGGCAAAGCCGCTGCGCGGACCCGCGGCGATGCTCGCCAAGGCGATGAACGAGAGCCGGTCGGTGCCGACGGCCACCTCCTTCCGCGAGCTCGCGGTCGACACGCTCGACGCCAAGCGCAAGGCGCTCAACGAGGTGCTCAAGGAACGCGGCATGAAGGTCAGCTTCACGCACCTGATCGCGTGGGCGATCGTCAAGGCCGCCCAGGAGTGGCCGGTGATGGGGCGCTCCTTCGAGGAGCGGGACGGCAAGCCCACAGTGATCGAGCCGGGCGGCGTCAACCTCGGCATCGCCGTCGACGTCGAGCGCAAGGGTCAGCGCTCCCTGCTGGTTCCCTGCATCAAGGGAGCCGACGGGCTCGACTTCAAGGGCTTCCACTCCTACTACGAGGAGCTGATCACCAAGACGCGGGAGAACAGCCTCACCGCCGACGACTTCCAGGGCACCAACATCAGCCTCACCAACCCGGGCGGCCTCGGGACCGTCGCCTCCGTCCCGCGCCTGATGTCTGGACAGGGCACGATCGTCGCCTGCGGATCGCTCGCCTATCCGGTCGAGTGGAGGCACGCTCCGCCCGAGAAGATCAGGGCGCTCGGGGTCTCGAAGGTCATGACCATGACCTCGACCTACGACCACCGCGTCATCCAGGGCGCGGAGTCCGGATCGTTTCTGCGCCGGATCGAGGAGCTGCTGCAGGGGGAGGACGAGTTCTACGAGTCAGTGGCCATGGATCTCGGGCTCGACCCCTCGGGCGTCACCAGCGCTCATGCCGCCTCCGCCTCCGCGCCGCCGCTGCCGGCTACGGGTGCGCCCGGCGAGCCGGCGCCGTCCGTCGCCGCCAGGCCCAACATGGAGCTGCTCCAGGCCGTCCAGGCCGCGACCTCGCTGCTCAAGGGCTACCGGACCCACGGCCACCTCGCCGCCAGGCTCGACCCCCTGGGCTCCGAGCCCAAGGGCGACCCGGCGATCCAGCCCGAGAACCTCAACCTGACTCCCGAGCTGATGGCCCAGATCCCGGCGGAGATCCTCCGCATCGGCGTCGAGGGCGAGACCCTGCTCGAGGTTCTGCCGCGGATGCGCGAGGCCTATTGCGGCACGATCGCCTACCAGTTCGAGCACCTCTCCTCGCACCAGCAGCGGATGTGGCTGCGCGACATGATCGAGACCGGCTGGCACCGCAAGCCCCTGGATCCTGAGGAGAAGGGGATGCTGCTCGACCGCCTGATTCAGGTCTTCGGCTTCGAGCGCTACCTGGAGAAGGCCTACCTCGGCCAGAAGATGTTCTCGGTCGAGGGCCTCGACACCGTCGTGCCGATGCTCGACGAGGTGTTCGAGATGGCGCACACGGAGGGCGCACACGACGTGGTGATCGGGATGGCCCACCGCGGGCGGCTCAGCGTCCTGGCGCACAACATCGCCCGGCCCGTGGAGGCGATCCTGGCCGAGTTCGAGGGCGCCAAGGCGATCGAGGCGGTCAAGTCGCTGGCGGCGATCCCCACCGGCGGCACCGGCGACGTCAAGTACCACTACGGCCACGGCGGTGTCTACAAGACGCGGGACGACTCCGAGATCGGCGTTCGGCTCTACCCGAACCCGAGCCACCTGGAGTACGTGGATCCTGTCGTCACGGGCGCCGCGCGCGCCTCGCAGACGAACCGGCAGAACGGCCACCTCGAGCACGATCCGATGGCCGCCGTGCCAGTGCTCCTTCACGGCGACGCCGCGTTCCCGGCGCAGGGAGTGGTCGCCGAGACGCTCAACCTCCAGTCGCTGAAGGGCTACGCGACCGGAGGCACGATCCACATCATCCAGAACAACCAGATCGGGTTCACGACGGACCCGGAGGAGGGTCGCTCCACCCCCTACGCGGCCGACATGGCGAAGGGCTTCAACGTCCCGATCATCCACGTGAACGCCGACGACCCGGAGGCTTGCCTCGGCTCCGTCCGGCTGGCGATGGCCTACCGCGAGCGGTGGGGACGCGACGTCGTCATCGACCTGATCGGCTACCGCCGCTTCGGCCACAACGAGACCGACGAGCCCGCCTACACCCAGCCGGTGATGGCGGCCAAGATCAAGGAGCACCCGCCGGTCAGCCAGATCTACGCCCAGGAACTGGTCAAGGAGGGAATCGTCACCCCCGACGAGGTCGAGGAACGCAACAACCAGCGCCAGCGATCCCTCAAGGCCGCCCATGACGAGCTCCGCCAGAAGATCGAGTCCGGCGACTACGCGGACCCGACCGCCACCGGCACCGGCGAGCTCGACCGGACGCGAAGCCCGAGCGTGGAGACCGCGGTTCCCGAGGAGAAGCTCCGCAAGCTGAACGAGGAGCTCCTCCGGGTTCCCGACAGCTTCACGATCCACCGGAAGCTCCGGAAGCCACTCTCGAAGCGGCTCGACGCGATGGACCAGGGCGGGATCGAGTTCGGCCACGCCGAGGCGCTCGCTCTGGCGTCGATGCTGACCGAGGAGGTCCACGTGCGCTTCACGGGACAGGACACCGAGCGAGGCACGTTCTCCAACCGGCACCTCGTCCTCCACGACGAGAAGACCGGGCTCCGCTATGCCCCCATCCAGAATCTGCCCGAGGCCAACGCACCCCTCGAGCTGCACAACAGCCCGCTCTCGGAGAGCGCCTGCCTCGGCTTCGAGTACGGCTATTCGGCGGCCTCTCCGGACAGCCTCATCCTCTGGGAGGCCCAGTTCGGTGACTTCGGCAACGCGGCGCAGGTGATCATCGACAGCTTCATCGCCTCGGCCGAGGCGAAGTGGGGCCAGACCTCGCGCCTGACGCTGCTCCTCCCCCACGGCTACGAGGGCGCCGGCCCCGAGCACTCGAGCGCGCGGATCGAGCGCTTCATCCAGCTCGCCGCCGAGGGCAACATCCGGCTCGCCAACCCGTCGACGGCGGCGCAGTACTTCCACCTGCTGCGGCGCCAGGCCCACATCCAGAAGGCCAGGCCGATGGTCGTCTTCACGCCCAAGGGGCTCCTGCGCCTGCCGCGCGCGACGTCCACGCTGGAGGACCTGACCTCAGGCTCGTTCGAGTTCGTGCTCGACGACCCGCGCGCCCAGGACCGCAAGGAGAAGGTCGAGCGGCTCGCCCTCTGCAGCGGCAAGATCTACTACGACATCGACGCTGCTCCCAAGCGCGAGGAGGTCGAGAAGGTCGCAATCGCCCGCGCCGAGCTCCTCTATCCGTTCGCCAAGGAGCAGCTCACCGAGCTGATCGCGGGCTATCCGAACCTGAAGGAGATCGTCTGGGTTCAGGAGGAGCCACGGAACATGGGGGCCTGGTCAGTGATGCAGCGCCGTATGCCGGAACTGCTGCCCGGGGGCGTGGAGCTGGGCTACATCGGCCGCCCACCCCGCGCGAGCCCCGGTGAGGGCTACGCGGTGGCACACACCAAGGAGCAGGAGCGGATCGTCCTCACGGCCCTGATGGGTCGGTCGGACCCGGCCTAGGCTGCCCGAGCGGGCCATCGCCCCCGCTCGGACAGCCGCTGGCGTCAGGCCGGCCCCGTGAGCGCAGCACGTCTGATCACGGCCACCGAGAGGGAGCGGCCGCAATCGGGACATGAGCTGAGTCGTGCCCAGGAGTGGTGTTCCGCGGCGCAGTTCGGGCACCGATACGAGCGCTGCAACCGCACGAGCCTCCTCATGCTCACGTTGGGTGTCTGCTCTCCATGGAATCGCTCCATGGCGGGCATCTTGCCTCTCCCGGGTCAAGAAAACTATGGACCGCCGGTATGAAGATCGCCCCGTGACACTCCGACCAGGTGTCGAGGCCAGCCAGCCGTTAGCTTCAACGGCATGGCCGCTGCCCCCCACAAACCGGTTGCTCCTGATCGGAGCACCCTCGCATCCCCCTTGCCCAGACCCGTGCCCGGCCGCCTATTCAGGTGGGTGAAGATCGCCTCCTGGTTCGAGCTCGGCCTGTTCACCGCGCTGCTTCTCTTCTGGATCGCGCCCGGCTACGCCTCCGAGACCGCCCTCTTTGGGCTGCTGCACGGAGTCGGCTACCTGGGCCTCTGCGCGCTGATCCTCTGGGCGATCGTGCGCAGGGAAGCACCCTGGCCACTGCTCGCCGCCACGCTCACACCGCTCGGGCCGGTCGGGGCGGTGATCGGAATCGAGCTGATCGAGCGCCGCGGCTGGGGAATTGAGACGGCTGACGGAGCTATTCGCGCACGCGGATGACGCCGCATGCCGTCGCTGGATCGCCCCCCGCACCCTCGCGGGTAGCCCCGACTACCCACTTCGGGCGCGTGCGGCGCCCAGCTCGCCTGCGGCGCCCCCGCGTACACGCCTAGCTCCGTCCACCGTCTTGCCGCGGGAGTTGACACCGCACGACCAAACGGGGAATAATCAGATGAGGCGGGAGGACCTACTAACTTGACAAGACTCGTTCCCGGGCCAGTCCCGCCTCCGGGAACGATCGCGTCGGAAATCCCTCCCTGGCTACCGACGCGCAGGCGTGGCGCGGGCCGTGTGGACCCCCTGCCTCCCGCGGCCCCGCCACGCCGCTTCTTTACGTACCTCGGCTTCAAATAGGGGAAATGGGGGCCACCGCCTCGGGCGGCATGCCTCGAC
The DNA here is from genome assembly GCA_963763985.1 of uncultured Solirubrobacterales bacterium. GTDB lineage: Bacteria > Actinomycetota > Thermoleophilia > Solirubrobacterales > 70-9 > DASUPK01. The sequence goes on from CAVXQO010000008.1 coordinate 361,908, forward strand.
GACGCCTAGGCGCGGGCGCGGAGGTCGCGCAGCACGCGGTGGAGGATGCCGCCGTTCTGGAAGTAGCTGATCTCGTTCGGCGTGTCGATCCGGACCGTCGCCTCGAAGGTGACGTCGTCACCGCCCTCGCGGTGCGCCGTGACCTCGACCTTCTTCGCCTCGCCGTTCTGGAGGTCCCCGACGTCGAACGTCTCTTCGCCGGTCAGGCCCAGCGAGTCGATCGACTCGCCCTCGGGGAACTGCAGCGGCAGCACGCCCATCCCGATCAGGTTGGAGCGGTGGATGCGCTCGAAGCTCTCGGCGATCACGGCTCGGACGCCGAGCAGGTTGGTGCCCTTCGCGGCCCAGTCGCGCGATGAGCCCGATCCGTACTCCTTGCCGGCGATGACAACGAGGGGGACACCCTCGTCCGCATAGCTCATGGCGGCCTCGTAGATCGTCGTCTCGTCTCCCTCCGGGAAGTGCTTGGTGAAGCCGCCCTCCTTTTCGACCAGCCGGTTGCGAAGCCGGACGTTCGCGAAGGTGCCGCGGATCATCACCTCGTGGTTGCCGCGCCGCGAGCCGTAGGAGTTGAAGTCGCGGACATCGACTCCCTGATCGATCAGCCACTTGCCCGCGGGGCTGGCCTTCTTGATCGCGCCGGCGGGCGAGATGTGGTCGGTCGTGACGGAGTCCCCGAGCACAGCCAGCACGCGGGCGCCCTTGATCGGCTCGACCGGGTTGGGCTCGGCCGGCATGCCCTCGAAGAAGCTCGGCTTGCGGACGTAGGTGGAGTCAGGCCAGGTGTAGCGGTCGCCGTCGGGGATCTGGATGCCCTTCCAGCGCTTGTCGCCGGTGAACACGTCCGCGTAGGACTTGGTGAACATGTCGGCGCGGACGGCCTCGCCCACGACCTTCTTGATCTCCTCGGTGCTCGGCCAGACCTCCGAGAGATAGACGGGCTCGCCGTCCGAGTCCCGGCCGAGCGGCTCGCTGGTCAGGTCGATGTCCATCCGGCCGGTGAGCGCGTAGGCGACGACCAGCGGGGGCGAAGCCAGGTAGTTGGCCCTCGTATCTGGGTTGATCCGGCCCTCGAAGTTTCGGTTGCCAGAGAGGACCGAGCAGACGACCAGGTCGTTGTCGTTGACCGCCTTCGAGATCGACTCCGGCAGCGGCCCGGAGTTCCCGATGCAGGTGGTGCAGCCATACCCGACCAGGTTGAACTGGAGCTTGTCGAGGAACTTGTCGAGGCCCGATTTCTCGAGGTACTCGGTCACGACCGTCGAGCCGGGGGCAAGGGAGGTCTTGACCCAGGGCTTGCGTGCCAGCCCGCGCTCCACCGCCTTCTTCGCGAGGAGGCCGGCGCCCAGCATCACAGATGGGTTCGAGGTGTTGGTGCAGCTCGTGATCGCGGCGATCACCACCATGCCGTGGTCGAGCTGGACCGTCTGGCCGTCCTCGAGCTGGACCGGGACGGCGTCGCTGGTCTTGTGCTCCTCCGCGACGGCGGTCAGGCCTGCGCGCCGCGGCTTGCCGCCCTCGCCGTCGTGGTCTTCGGCGGGCGGATCTGAGGCGGGAAAGGACTCGTCGATCGCGACGTCGATCATGTTGCCCAGCTCCGCGCCGGCCTCGGGGTCCCACTCCTGCATCGCCTCCAGGAAGGCCGGCTTGGCGTTGGTCAGCGCGATGCGGTCCTGCGGGCGCTTCGGCCCGGCGATGCTCGGCTCGACGTCGCCGAGATCGAGCTCGAGGGTGTCGCTGTATGTCGGCTCCTCGGCATCGGGCTCGTGGAAGAGGCCCTGCTCGCGGGTGTAGGCGTCGACGAGCTCGATCTGTTCCGTCGGGCGACCCGTGAACTCGAGGTAGCGAAGGGTCTCGGCGTCGATCGGGAAGATCGCGCAGGTCGAGCCGAACTCCGGCGACATGTTGCCGATCGTCGCCCGGTCGGCCAGCCCGAGGCCCGCGATGCCCGGGCCGAAGAACTCGACGAACTTGGAGACGACGCCCTTCTCCCTGAGCATCTCAGTGACGGTCAGGACCAGATCGGTCGCGGTGGCGCCCTCGCGGAGGTCGCCGGTCAGCCTGAAGCCGATCACCTGCGGGAGCAGCATCGAGATCGGCTGCCCGAGCATGGCCGCCTCCGCCTCGATCCCGCCGACGCCCCAGCCCAGCACGCCGAGGCCGTTGATCATCGTCGTATGGGAGTCGGTGCCAACGAGGGTGTCCGGATAGGCCTGCGAGGTGCCGTCCCTCTCCCGGGTGTAGACGCATTGGCCCAGGTACTCGAGGTTGACCTGGTGGCAGATGCCGGTGGCGGGTGGCACCACCCTGAAGTTGTCGAAGGCCGTCTGCCCCCAGCGCAGAAAGGCGTAGCGCTCGCCGTTTCGCTCGTAGTCGCGCTCCTCGTTGATCGCGAATGCCTTCTGGTTGCCGAACGCGTCCACCTGGACCGAGTGGTCGATGATCAGGTCGACATCGACCTGCGGGTTGATCGCGCTGGGACTGCCGCCCAGGTCCTCCATCGCGTCCCTCATCGCCGCAAGGTCGACGACGGCGGGGACGCCCGTGAAGTCCTGCATCAGCACGCGGGCGGGCTGGAAGGGGATCTCGGCCGAGGGGTCGGCCTTGGCGTCCCAGGTCGCGATCGCCTCGACGTCCTCGGAGGTGACGGAGGTGCCGTCCTCGAGGCGGAGCGCGTTCTCGAGCAGAACCTTGAGGGAGTAGGGCAGCCTCGCCGTGTCGAACTTCTGCTGCAGGGCGTCGAGGCGGTGGATCTCGAACCGGCGGCCAGAGACCTCGAGCTCAGCACGCGCTCCGAAGGTGTCGCTGCTCACAGGGTCAGTATGACCAGTGAGGCGCAGCGGCTAACGGCAGCGAAGCGAAGGCGCGGCCCTACTTGTGCTTCTTGTGCTTGCCGTGCTTCTTCTTCTTGAAGTGGACCCTGGCGGTCTGCACGGTGTTGCCGGTGGCGTCGACCGTGGTCACCTGGACCCTGATCCCGCGGCCTCGCTTGACGGCGGCACGGCCATGCTTGCTGAGCTTCAGCCTGACGGTCGCGCTCTGGCCGCCGGGAATCGTCGCGCTCCCGCGACCCAGCACGCTCTTCTTCTTCTTCTTCTTCTTGTGCTTCCCGGCCGAGCGCCCGACCGTGCCCTTGCCCGAGCCGAGCAGCCTCACCTGGACCAGACAGGCGTTCGGGCCCGGCGCCGAGTCGACCGGGACCTTGCCCTTCCTGCCCTTGAACTTGAGCTTGCCGTCGCCGAGCGAGGCGCGCAGATAGAAGCTGGACGAGAACTCGGGGGCGATCGCCATGCCGCAGGGAAGCGGCAGCGCCGAGATCGTCTTGACCTGGCCGGCGGCGGCCCCCGGGCCGTCGAGGGTGGGCAACCGCATCGAGAGGCCGGAGACGGTCACCTGGCCCTGTCCGTTGGCGGCTCGCCCGTAGCCGCCGACGGGCAGGCTTCCGTGCGAGTCGCTCGGGAGTAGTTCCAGCTTGGCGATGTGGCCCGGTGCGAAGAGATGGCCGGTCGGGTGGAGCTGGAACACCTGCCTGGCGGTGCCGATCGCCGGCCTCAGGAGCTGGCGGTCCACCAGGGTCTCGGTCCCGGCCGGGTCCACGTCGAGCAGCCTCGCGGCGACCTCCGAATTGGCAGTCGGCGAGCTGATCTTCGCGACCACCCTCGGCGACCCCATCAGCGTGAAGCCGCTGCCGGAGGCGGCGGGCAGCCTGTAGGTCGCGACGCCGGGAAGGTCGGCGGCCGGCGCCGTGTGGCATGGATCCTGGCCGGAGCTGACCGGGTCGAAGGCAGTGTCGACGGCGCTCGAGCCGCCGTCGGGCGCAATCGTCTGGGCCGGGGCCGAGTCGAGCCGGACCTCTCCCTTCTCCAGGCCGGCCCAGCTGCCTGCCTGGAAGGGCCCGCCGGACGGGACGGTGGTCGGGCAGGTCATCGCGTAGGCGGTCACGCCCTGGAACGGCGTTGAGCCCGTGCCCTTGACGTAGAAATCGAACCAGGCGTTGACGTCAGCGGTGAGCGCCGTGTTCTCCGCAGCCTTGTCCGGCGCGGCGCGGGGGTGGCCGAAGTCACCGAAGAACAGGGAGATCGGGGCGCCCGGGTACAGCGACCTGATCTTGTTGTAGAAGCGGATTGCCTCGTCCGCCGGGAAGAGGTCGTCCGTGAAGCCGTTTGCGATCAGCAGCGGCGCCGGCTGCTCGGAGTGATCGATGTAGTAGGAGGAATGGTGCGCCGATATCTCGCCGAAGATCGCGTTGACCTCCGGATCGCCGTCGTAGGGCTCACCCGCGTTGAGCCGCGCATTCCAGGCCGTCACATCCGAATCGAAATCCGTGCACGGCGGGTAGGGCGAGGCCCCGCAGTACTTACCCGCGGTGCTGCCTGTGAAGTAGAGCCCACCGACGAGCGACTCCTTCTCGATTCCGATCCGGCCCGAATACGGCGAATCCGCGACGTAGTCGAGGGTGCCGCCGTTGGGGTCCAGGGAGTAGGAGAGGTCGGTCCACGGCACGATCGGGGTGGCGGCAGCAATGCGCATGGTGATCCCGTTGGCGGGACTCGTCCAGGGGACCAGCTGCCCGTTCGGCATCATCACCCGGTCCTTCAGGGAGGCGAGCGCCATGGACAGGCCCCCTCCGTAGGAGCCGCCGGTGGCCCCGATCTTCTGGCCGTCGATCAGGCCTTGGTCGGCCAACTTGCCCATCAGGAACTGAGCGTCGCGGACCTCGAAGCGATCGTCCATCAGATGTATCCAGCCGGCCGCGTCGCAGGCGCCGGCCGCGGCGGTGATGGCGGCGTTGGTTCCGCAGGACTCGTGGAAGCCGCGGTCGGTCATGCTGAAGACGGCATATCCCCGGCTCGTGAACTGCCGCATGTCGCTCGTCGAGTTGGGCGTGCCGAACGGGATCTTCGAGCCGCCGTATCCGTGGCCGATGATGACCAGGGGATACGAGCCATCGGGTCCGCTCGCGGGTGCGGGCGGGAAGGCGACGTTGACGTCGATCGGCGTCCCGTCGAAGCTGGCCGCCGTGCTGCGCGGGGCCGTGTTGCCGCATTCGCGAACACCGTCGGTCGGGTTCGGGGTGCAGGTGATCCCCGAGGGCGGTCGGGATCGCTGCCTGTGCGCTCGACGAGGCGAGCAGCGAGCCGAAGATGACCGACACCAGCACGAGCTTCCGCATACCTCACCTGTCCTCTCTGATCAATCAGGCGCGTCCCTCGGCGCGCCCCGGAAGAATACCCATGGGGTCGCGGCGAGAGCCGGCCGCCGATCGAAGATCGTCAAGATTGCGCCATGGATGCCGCGACGATCAAGGCGATGCTCGAGCAGCACTTCGAGTACGCCGGCAGCGATCCGGATCGCGCTCACGCGATGTACACCGAGGACGCCGTTCTGGAGTTCCCGCAATCCGGGGAGCGCTTCGCCGGAGTGGCGAACCTGCGCGAATGGCGGAGCAACTATCCGGCGAACACGTCGTTCGAGTTTCGGGAGGTCAGGGGCCGAGACGATCTCTGGGTCGTGGAGCTCTCGGTCAGCTACGACGGCGGTCCTCCCAATTACGGGGTCAGCATCCTCGAGCTCCGCGGGGACAAGATCGCTCGTGAGTCGATCTACGTAGCCGAGGGCTTTGAGCCGCCTGCATGGCGGGCCCAGTGGAGGGCCGCGCCGTCGGTGTCGTCGCTTAGAGGTCGCCGCTAGCGCTTGTCGGCCTGGCCGGCGGCGAGGTCATCGGCGATGCGGTCGGCTCCGCCCCGACGCTGCACGCGGGCGGCAAACCCCGGATGGCGGTAGCCAAACTCGGCGATGAAGCGCTGGCGCCGCGGCGCGACGGTGATCTCATTGCGGTTGCGCTCGATCGCACGAACGACCGCTCGTGCCACCTTCTTCGGTGTGGTCGTCCCGATCATCGGCGGCGGCTCCACCTCGGCGTCGGCCCACATGCCCGCTCCGCGCACGAAGCCCGGCGAGACGATTGAGACGCCCACGCCGTGCGGGTGCAGGTCCTCGCGCAGCCCAAAGGCGAAGCCTCGGAGGCCGAACTTGGTCGAGCTGTAGAGGGCCGAGCTCGGCGAACCGATCTTGCCCGACAACGACGAGATGAAGACCAGATGACCCTCGCCCTTCTTCGCGAGTCTCGGGGCGATCGCCCTCGCCATCAGGATTGGGGACTCGAAGTTGACCCGGATGGCTCTCTGCACCTCATCGGAGCTGAAGCTGTCGAGCTTCCCACTGGCGGGCAGCGCGGCGTTCGCCACCAGCCCGTCCACGTCCCCAGCGTCCTTCGCCAACTGCTCCGCCGCCCCGGGCTTGGCCAGGTCGGCGGCGATTGCCTCGTGCCGGCGCTCTCCACCCGGGAGCGAACGGGCGAGCTCCTGGAGCTGCTCCTTCTTGCGCGAACTCAGCACCAGAGTGGCGCCGTTGCCCGCCAGCTCCTCGGCGATCGCTCGGCCGAGTCCCCCGGTGGCGCCGCTGAGCAGCAGTCGCTTCCCCTCGAGTTCCACGGCGGCAAACCTAGCGAGCCGGAGCGCTCAGGCGCAGGACGCCGATCATTTGTGAGCGCGCGCTCACAGATGGGCCGAGCTTTGCTACGGTCGTTTGCAGGAGAAACGGGTTCCGGCCATAGGAGGGACGGAACCGGAGGAGGGATAGTCGCTTGCTGTCTCGCTCGGTCCGCCCACGGCGGAGACTTGGATTGGCAGGACTGGTGCTCGCCGCCGCGCTCGCGGCCGCGGCGCCCGCCGCTGCCCAGACCGAAGGCAGCACCACGACGACCACCACCACGGTGCCGGGCGCCCCGGTCGGCTCCACGGGCCCGTTCATGGCCGCAACCATCCTTCCGAACGGGAAGGCGAGCCGCCCGCCGGGCGCGCCGTACGCGGTCACGCGCGCGATTCAGGCTGCGAATCGAATCCACAAGAGGACCTACATCTGGGGGGGCGGCCACCGGCGCTTCAAGGCGAAGGGCTACGACTGCTCCGGGGCAGTCAGCTACGTGCTGCACGCCGCCGGGGTCCTCAGCGCTCCGCTGGTATCGGGCCAGCTGGCCCTGTGGGGGAGTCCGGGTCCGGGCACCTGGATCACCGTCTACGCGAACAAGACCCACACCTACATGGTCATCGCCGGCCTGCGCTACGACACCTCCCCGCTCGGCGAATCGCTCGACCAGGGGCGCGGGCCTCGCTGGCGCTACACACTGCGAACCGGGTCCGGCTTCGCGGTCCGCCACTACACGGGCCTCTAGGCATCGTGTGGCACGTCTCTGTGAGTACCTGCTCACAGAGCGGCCTGTCCTGCTAGGCTGCCCGCGAACCAAACGCCGAATCTTGTCCCCGCCAGGGCGGGACGAGAGCGGGGGAACCAAGCAGTTGGGGCGAATCCACCTCGGTGGAAGCGCGAGCTCCTTTAGCGCCAGCCCGTCAGCTAACCCCGTAGGCCGACGAAGGAGAACGGTTTGCGGTCAGAAACAACTCGAAAGCTGGCGTTGGCAGGGCTTCTGTTGGTCGCCTCGCTCGTCGCCGCAGTGCCGGCCATGGCCCAGACTGGCGGGACGGTCTCACCCGGCAGCACCACCACCACGACGACCACGGCGCCGACCGGCACCGCGCAGCTGCAGTCCGACGGCACCGCCCTCGCCCCGGCCAACGCGCCGAGGCCCGTGCGGAAGGCCATCGCGGCCGCCAACAGGATTCACACCCGCCCCTACATCTGGGGGGGCGGGCACCGCCGCTTCAAGTCAAAGGGCTACGACTGCTCGGGCGCGGTCAGCTTCGTGCTGCATGCGGCCGGGCTGCTGAGAAGCCCGATGGCCTCCGGACCGCTGACGCGGTGGGGCGCCCCGGGCATCGGCTCGTGGATCACGGTCTACGCCAACTCGAGCCACGCCTGGATGACGATCGCCGGGCTGCGGTACGACACCTCCGCTGCCGGCGAGTCCCTCAATCAGGGCTCCGGTCCCCGCTGGCGAGCCAACATGCGCAGCGGAGCCGGCTACATCTCACGCTTCTCCCCCGGTCTCTAGCGAGGCCACCTCTCCTCCCCGTGGGTGCCGCGTCGCCGAATTCCGGCGGCGCGGCGCCTCGCTTTTCTTGGCGGCCGCTCATCAAGGAGGAGCCGGCCTCGTGGGCGTCGAATCGAGAGATTGTGCGTGTCGTAACGAATATTCGGTTGTCGATTGCAAGGGGACTTTCACGTTTGGTAAGGTCCCGCGCGAGTTACGCCGAGTCCCATCCCCAAGAGGCGATGGGAGCGGGGGAACCAGATTCAGGGGCGAACCCACCGGAATCGAGGGTGGGGGCGCAGGCTCCTTTAGCGCTAGCCCGACAGCTAACCCCGCAGGCCTGCAAAGGAGAACTGATTGATGCGAGACACACTTAGCTCTAAGCGTCGCCTCGCAGTGGCGGGGATAACAACGATTTGCGTATTGGCCGTGGCAATGCCCGCGGCCGCCCAGACGGGCGGGTCAGGCCCGCCCGGTGGCACGACCACCACCACGACCACCACCACGGCGCCCGTCGGCCCTCCGGGCCGCGCGAAACTCCGCAAGGACGGCACGGCCGTGGCGCCCGCTGATGCGCCCGCCAACATCCAGGCGGCGATCGCAGCCGGCAACGCGATCCACACCTTCCCCTATCACTGGGGCGGTGGCCACAGGTCCTTCACGGACACCGGTTATGACTGCTCCGGTGCCGTCAGCTACGTGCTGCATGCCGCCGGACTGCTGACGAGCCCGATGACTTCCGGCGGCTTCGCTTCCAGTTGGGGCGCGCCGGGCAAGGGACGCTGGATCACGGTCTACGGCAACGCAGGCCACGTGTACATGATCGTGGCCGGCCTCCGCTACGACACCTCGTCCGGCGGCGACAGGTGGAACCAGGGCACCGGGCCGCGCTGGCGCAAGAAGAAGCGCAAGCCGGTGAGCTACACCGCCAAGTACTTCCCCGGCTACTAGGTCACCCGCCAAACCGCGGTCGTCCCGAACGTCGAAGTCGGGATGTCCAAGGCATGCCGCAAAGATTGTCCACCCCGTCCTCGCGACGCGGGGCGAAGCTCGGATATACCTATGGCCTCACCGGGGCGCGTTGTACGGTGCGCACATCCGACCCGGTGATGGAAACCTGCGAAGGAGACCGCCGTAGCCTCGACCCCCGCAACTGCAAGTGAGGAAGCATCCGGCGCGCAGAACAGCGCCGAGGACGTCGACGTCCGCCTGGTCGGGGTAAGCAAGCACTACGGGGAGGTCGTGGCGGTGGAGTCGCTCGACCTCGAGGTGAAGCGCGGCGAGTTCTTCACGCTGCTCGGCCCGTCGGGATCGGGCAAGACGACGACCCTGCGGATGATCGCCGGCTTCGAGGAGCCCGACACGGGCCGGGTGGAGCTGGGCGGCAAGGACGTCACCGGCCTGCCCCCCTACGACCGCTCGGTCAACACCGTCTTTCAGGACTACGCGCTGTTCCCGCACATGTCCGTAGGGGACAACGTCGCCTACGGGCTGCGCGTCAAGGGAGTCGACAAGGAGGAGCGCCGCCGCCGCGCATCCGAGGCGCTCGCGACCGTGCGGCTCGCCGGATATGAGGCGCGCAAGCCGAACCAGCTCTCGGGCGGCCAGCAGCAGCGCGTGGCGCTCGCGCGGGCGATCGTCAACCAGCCCAGGGTGCTGCTGCTCGACGAGCCGCTGGGCGCACTCGACCTGAAGCTGCGCGAGCAGATGCAGGTGGAGCTCAAGGGAATTCAGGGCCAGGTCGGGATCACGTTCATCTACGTGACCCACGACCAGGAGGAGGCCCTGACCATGTCGGACCGGATCGCCGTCTTCAACGAGGGCGGGATCGAGCAGATCGGCGCCCCCACGGAGATCTACGAGCGCCCCGACAACGCCTTCGTCGCCGGGTTCGTCGGCGTCTCGAACCTGCTCGAGCGCGACGGCCGGCGCTTCACGGTGCGCCCCGAGAAGATCTCGATCGTCGAGAACGGCAAGGGGCCCCAAGGACTTCACGTCGAGGAGGGGACGATCAAGGACGTCTCCTACGCCGGGATGATCACTCGCTATCTCGTCGACCTCGAAGCAGGAGGAGAGCTGCAAATCGTCCGCCAGAACCTGGAGACAACCTCCGCGGAGGCCCAGGAGCAACGCGGACGAAAGGTGAAAATTGGATGGCGAGCGGATCAGACCGTCGCCGTAAAGGGAGAGGAGGAAGGAAAGTGAGCAGACTCACAGCTCGCTCCGCCTGGCTGCCCGCCGCGATCGTCGGAGGGCTCGCCGCCACCATGCTGGTGATCGCCGGCTGCGGTGGAGGAGGCGGCAGTAGCGACAACGGCAGCGCCCAGAAGTCCGTCGGGGCAGGTGAGGGGCAGTTGAACCTCGTCGCGTGGCCCGGATACGTGGCCGACCCGTGGAAGTCCGACTTCGAGAAGCAGACGGGCTGCCAGATCAAGTTGAAGGAGGCCGGCACCTCGGACGAGATGGTCGACCTGATGCGCACCGGCCAGTGGGATGGCGTCTCGGCGTCGGGCAACGCAACCGCGAAGCTCGTCTCCGGCGGTGACGTCGCGCCGGTCAACACCGACCTGGTGCCGAATTACGCGACGATCTTCGACGACCTCAAGAACCAGCCGTACAACACATTCGACGGGAAGCCCTACGGGATCCCGCACGGGCGTGGGGCGAACCTCTTGATGTCGAACTCGAACGACGTCAAGCCCAACCCCACCTCGTGGTCGGTGATGCTCGATCCCGCTCAGGCAGCCAAGTACAAGGGCAAGATCAGCGTGTACGACGATCCGATCTACATCGCGGACGCCGCCGTGTACCTGAAGGCCCACCAGCCTGACCTGGGGATCACCGATCCCTACGAGCTCGACGACGACCAGTTCAACGCGGCCGTCGACCTGCTCAAGCAGCAGCACCCGAACGTCGGTGAGTACTGGTCCGACGCGCTCAAGCAGATCAACTCGTTCTCGAATGGGGACGTGGTGGTCGGCACGACGTGGCAGTACCAGTACTTCGCGCTGCTGGCCGACAACCAGCCGATGCAGGCGCCGGGGCCCGACACAGGGTTCCAGCCGACGGAGGGCGCGACCGGATGGTCCGATACCTGGATGATCGCGAAGGACGCGGCTCATCCGAACTGCATGTACAAGTGGATGGATTTCATCGTCTCGCCCGAAGCCAACGCCGAGGTCGCTCAGTACTTCGGTGAGGCTCCCGCCCAGAGCAAGTCGTGCGATGCCGCGACGCTCACGGCGGCGGCCAAGGCCGACGACCTGCCGGCGGATCCGAAGTTCTGCGACGAGTACCACGCAGCGGATCCGAACTTCTGGAAGAACACCTACTACTGGAAGGTGCCGGTGGCGGATTGCGGCGATGACCGCGGCGACACATGCAAGGACTACAACGATTGGTCCGCCGCATGGACCCAGATCAAGGGTTGATTCAAGGGCTGTGGAAGCGGCCGGCTTAAAGGCCGGCCGCGGAAGTAGGTCGGCGGGCCGCAGGCTCGCCGACCTCTTCCATGGCCGCCCCCGCCTCCAGGTGGGCGCGCTGCTGAGCGGCCCGCTCGCCTGGCTGGTCATCCTCTACCTGGGATCCCTGGCGGTCCTGCTGATCGCCTCCTTCTGGAGCGTCGACGCCCTCAGCGGCGAGCTGATCAAGGGCTTCACGTGGGACAACTACAAGGAGCTCTGGAACACAGACGTCTACCGCACGGTCGCGTTCCGGACGATCGGCATCGCCTCTGCGGTGACCGTCACGGACGCGCTGCTCGCCTTCCCGATCGCCTTCTACATGGCGAAGCTGGCCTCGCCGAGGGTGAAGGGAATCCTCGTCGTCGCGGTGCTGATGCCGCTCTGGTCCTTCTACCTGGTCAAGGTCTACGCCTGGCAGACGATGCTCCGGCGCAACGGGATCATCAACTGGGCGCTGGATCCGCATCGGCCTCAACGGGCCCGGGTTCGGCGCCACGGCGGTCTGGATCGTGGAGAGCTACCTCTGGCTTCCGTACATGATCCTGCCGATCTACGCGGGCCTCGAGCGCATCCCGGACAGCCTGCTCTCCGCGTCCGAGGACCTCGGCGCCAAGCCCGGTCGGACCTTCCGGCGAGTGATCCTGCCGCTCGCCTTCCCCGCCGTTGTCGCCGGGCTCGATCTTCACGTTCTCGCTGACGATGGGCGACTACATCACCCCGTCGCTCGTCTCGCCCGACACGCAGTTCATCGGGAACGTCGTCTTCACCAGCCACACCAACAACCTGCCCCTGGCCTCAGCGTTCGCGACGGTGCCGATCGTCGTGATGGTCGCCTACCTGCTGATCGCCCGCCGCCTCGGCGCGTTCGAGCACCTCTAATGCCGCGTCCACCAATCCACGCGCGGCTTTGGCGAGCGAGAACCAAGCCGGACAAGGACGCAGGGAGGCCAGGTAGCAGCGCTACCTGGCCGACCGAGGACGCCGTCAGGCGCCGATTCGCAGCCGCCAAAACGTGTGTGATTGGTTGACGGGGCATTCAACCGATGACACTCTCGCCCTACAGAAACCTCCTCCGGTCGGCGTCGGGATCACGCTCGCGTTCATCTACATCCCGCTGATCGTGATCGCGATCTATGCCTTCAACGGCGGCACCACGCTGAGGTGGCCGCTCGACAGCGTCACCACGAAATGGTTCAGCGAGGCGCTCCACGACTCCGACGCACGCAGCGCTTTCATCACGTCGATCAAGGTGGGCGTGGCGGCGACCGGCATCGCCCTGATCCTGGGCACGCTCGCCTCCTTCGCGGTCTCCCGGCACCGGTTCTTCGGGCGTGAGACGGTCTCGTTCCTCGTGGTGATCCCGATCGCGCTGCCCGGGATCGTCACCGGCCTGGCCCTGAGCGACACCTTCACGCAGGTGTTCGGCGTGACCCTCGGCCTCTTCACGGTGATCGTCGCCCACGCCACCTTCTGCATCGTCGTCGTCTACAACAACGTGATCGCGAGGCTGCGGCGGGTTTCCGAGAGCCTCGAGGAGGCCTCTGCGGACCTCGGGGCGCACACCTGGCAGACCTTCCGCCACATCACCCTGCCCAACATGCAGACGGCGCTCGTCGCCGGGGCGCTGCTCGCCTTCGCGCTCTCCTTCGACGAGATCATCGTCACCACGTTCACGCTCGGCGGTGGCGATCAGACGCTGCCGGTCTGGATCCTCCAGAACCTGTTCCGGGGCCAGCAGCTGCCGATCACCAACGTGGTCGCGGTGATCGTCGTGCTGATCTCGATCATCCCCGTCTACCTCGCGCACCGGCTTACACGCGAGGAGGCGATCAGCGCTCGCGGCGGAGGCACGATCGCCGAGAGCACGGCGATTCCGTAGGCACGCAACTAGACTGGCCACACGATGAGGGTTCGCCAGGGAACCGTCGCGCGTCGTTGCACTCTGCCTTTCGGTTGGGTTCGCGGCTACCGCCCACGGGGCCGGCGAGCCGGAATACGGCTGCAAGAAGATCCATCGCGGCGAAGCCCAGGTGGACCCGAATCCCAGCGGCAGGGCGCCGCTCACGATCGGGGACTCGACGATGATCCTGCCGATCCCGAACCTGGACGCGGTTGGCTACTCCGTCAACGCCCGCGGCTGTCGCGGCTTCAAGGAGTCCATCAACATCGCCGCCAGGCAGAAGCGCAAGCATCAGCTCCCCCACCTGGTCTTGGTCAACGCTTACGGCAACGGAGGCGTTAACCCCGGCCTGATCTCCAGGGCGCTCGACGTGCTCGGCCGCAAGCGCGTCCTTGGGCTGGTGACGGCCTATAACGCCGACACGGGCCATCCGCCGGCCCCGGACACTGACGTCCTCTTCAAGGCCGCGCGGCAGTACCCGCACCGGATCTTCGTCCTCGATTGGGTCGGCTACAGCCGCTCGCACCACAAGGCCGAGCCCAAGGCCGGCGCCTGGTTCCTTCCTGACCTCTTCCACCCCAACTACACGGGCGCCGCCGCCTACGCCCAGTTCCTGGCTCAGGCGCTGCCGCTCGCCGCCGGGGGCCGCTTTCCGCCTTTGTGACCGGGCTGCGCGGCCAGGGGTATCAGCTTCTTCAGCAGCCGCGCGAAGGCCTTCGCTCCGCTGAAGGTGAGGTGCAGGCCGTCGGGCTGGAACCAGCTCGAGTGCCCGGCGCTGTAGTGGACCCAGTCGAGCACCTTGACGCGCTCGGGGTCGCGCTGTCCGGCGTTGCGGATCACCTTCGCGTCGTTGGACTCCCCGCCGCCCAGCTCGCGCGGCGTGACTAGACCGAGCTTCCGCTTCGGGCCGAGGATCTTCTTCGCCTGCTGGATCTGGCCGCCGGTGATCGAGGCGTCCGCCCCGAGGGCCAGAACCGCCAGGTGAGGGAGCTGGTGATGCCGGCGGGCGTCCCTGAGCAGCCTGAGGCCCTCTGAGAACTGGCGGCAACCCCTCGCGTTCACCTTGTAGCCGACGCGCGCCAGGGCGGGCAGGGCGAGCAGCATCGAGGAGTCGCCGATGGCGAGCGGCGGACGCGGCGCAACCTTGTGCTTGGGGCTGGCAGTCTCGACGCCGCCGCAGCCGGCGCGCGCGACCGGCGCCGAGAGCGCCGGCAAGACGACGGCGAGGGCGACGGCGAGCCCGATCCGTACTCTGACGCCCGTGCTTTTCCCCACAGTCGAATTCGCGATCTTCTTTCCGATCGTCCTCGCCCTCTCCTGGGCCCTCATGCCCCGGCAGCAGGTCTGGAAGCCGTTCATCGTGGTTGCAAGCTATGTCTTCTACGCGGCGGCCGATCCGCGGTTCTGCCTGTTGCTCGCGTCGATCACCCTGGTCAGCCAGCTCGCGGTGGTGGCGATCCACCGCACCGACGACGAGCGGCTCCGCAAGTGGTTCACCGCCGGCGGGGTCGTCTTCGACCTCGGGATCCTGGCCGTGTTCAAGTACTACGGCTTCTTCGTCACCGACGTCTCGGACGTGCTCGACTCGATCGGGCTCGGGATGCCGCTGCCGCTGGTCACCATCGCCCTTCCCGTCGGGGTCAGCTTCTTCAGCTTCCAGGCCGTCACCTACGTGGTCGACGTCAAGCGCCGTCAGACCGAGCCCGCCTCGCTGCTCGATGCCGCGATCTACCTGAGCTTCTTCCCCCACCTCGTGGCCGGGCCGATCGTCCGCGCCAGCGAGTTCCTGCCGCAGCTGCGTGAGCCCAGGGACCCGGACCGGGTCGCTGTCGGCGCCGGGCTCTCGCTGATCGCCCTCGGACTGATCAAGAAGGTGATGATCGCCGACTACCTGGCCCGTGAGGTGGTCGACAAGGTCTTCGCCGTGCCGCAGGCGTACAGCGCCCCTGACGCGATCCTCGGCGCCTATGCCTACGCCGCCCAGATCTTCTGCGACTTCTCGGGCTACACCGACATGGCGATCGGCCTCGCCCTGCTGATGGGCTTCGTCTTCCCGCAGAACTTCAACAGCCCATACCGGGCGACCGGTTTCCGGGACTTCTGGCGCCGCTGGCACATGACCCTCTCGCGCTTCCTGCGCGACTACCTCTACATCCCGCTGGGCGGCAACCGCAAGGGCCGGGTGCGGACCTACATCAACCTGATGCTGACGATGGCCCTGGGCGGGCTCTGGCACGGCGCGGCCTGGAACTTCGTCTTCTGGGGCACCTACCAGGGCGCCGGGCTCTCGGCCGAGCACGCGATCAACGGCCGGCTGGGCCGGATCTTCCCCGGCTGGCTGCGCTGGTTCGTCACCTTCAACCTGATCGTGGTCGGCTGGATCCTCTTCCGCTCCACCGACCTCACCGTGTTCGGCGACTACATGTCCGCGCTGGTCCGATCGGGCCCGGCGACCCTCTACTCCGTCCCGGTCGTGGGCGCGATCGCCCTGGTGGTCGGCCTGCAGCTCCTGCCCGAGCGCCCGATGGAGGGCATCGAGCTCCGCATCGGGCGCCTGCAGCCGCTGCTGCTCGGCGCGGCCCTCGCCGTCGTGGTGCTGATCGCCGGAGCGACCGTGCCGAGCCAGGGCGTCCCCCCCTTCATCTACTTCCGATTCTGATGCCAGACCCAAACACACCCCGGTCACCCGACGCTCCGGAGCGATTCGAGACGATCGCCGAGATGGAGGCCGAGGCCCGCGCGGGTCGGGAGGGCGAGCCGCACGGCGACGACAGCCTGATGGAGCGCTTCGACCGCTGGGGCCTGCGCCGCTTCAGCGGCTGGGACGCAGTCAAGGCGGTGGCGCTGATGACGTTCCTGCTGCTGATTTTTGCCGGCGGCTCGGTGCGGAAGGCGGCCGACGAGCTCAAGCCCGGCCTCGGGCGGGACATCGTCAAGGCGGTCGGCGGCCCGGCCGGCTGGATCTCCGACCGGCTCCCCTTCGCCGATACCCGCCGCGACCTCACCTCCTGGCTCTCACCCGACCAGCAGCTCTCCGGCCACGGGTTCACGGCCGGCGGGGCAGACCGGGCGTCGCGCCTCCCGGCCGGGGTGCCGAGCACCCCCCAGCCACTGCACAAGCTGCTGGTGACGGGCGACTCCCTGTCGACGCCGATCGACGTCGAGATCGCGCGCAAGCTCGCCGACCAGGGCGCGGGTGTCCAGGTCACGCGCGACCCGCACCTGGCGACCGGGATCTCCAACACCGGCCTGGTGGACTGGGGACAGCTCTCCTCGAGCCAGGCCTCCGAGGACGATCCCGACGCGGTCGTGCTCTTCATCGGCGCCAACGAGGGGTACCCGATGCCCGGGCCGAACGGCGGCCAGGTGAGCTGCTGCGGCCCGGCCTGGGAGTCGGTCTTCGAGTCCCGCGTCGGACAGATGATGGACAACTACCTCGCCGGCGGCGTCGAGCGCATCTACTGGCTGACGGTCCCCACCCAGCGCGACCCGGCCCGCAAGCCGATCGCCGACGACGTCAACCGGGCGATCCGCCAGGCGGCCGCGAGCCGCGGGGCGGCGGTGCGGGTGATCGACCTGGTCCAGACCTTCACCCCCGGAGACACATATCGAGACTCGATCGACATCGACGGCAAGCAGACCATCGTCCGGGAGTCAGACGGCATCCATCTGAACGAGGACGGCTCTTCCGTGGCCGCCGACCTGGTGCTACAGGCCGTCGACAGGGACTTCGATTACTAGTCGTTCTGCGTGTAGGAGCTCTTGACCCGCTTGGCGGAGTTGGAGACCTTGTGGCACTTGGCCGTCGCGTTGTACTGCACGTTCGGCACGCCGGTGCGCTTGCCGTCCTTGCACTTGAAGCCGAGCAGCGTGGCTGTGCAGCTCCCAGCCGGGCCGCCAGCCTGGTGGCGGCACCGGTGGTAGGCCTTGATCACCTTCTCGCCCTTCGTGCAGCTGACGCCCTGGACCTTCAGCGAGGTGACGTAGGAGGCCCCGAGGTTCTGCTGCTTGCCGCTGATGTCGCACGCCGAGAAGGCGGCGGAGTGGGCCACCGGGGAGGCTTCGCCCGCCTGCGCGAGACCTCCCGCGATCAGGCCGACTGCCAGAAGAACCCCTGCGATGGACTTGGTCGGAAAGATCGCGGCGATCCTACCGCGAGCATCAGCGCCGTAAACGCAAATAGACTGGCGCGACCTTGAAACGAGCCGCCATCCTCATCGTGCTCGGCGCCGCGCTGGTCGCGGGCTGCGGCGGTGGGGGATCGTCCTCCAGCAGCACGAACGCCACCCCCCTCACGTCCTGCGACATCAACGGCAAGCAGCAGGACCTCGGCGCGTCATATGTCACCTCGATCGAGGTGGCGACCGTGAGCTGCGGCCAGGCCGAGAAGGTCGTCGCCGCGTACCACCAATGTCGCCAGTCGAACGGCGGCGCGGGCGGTACCTGTGATTCGGCTGTGATGGGCTTCACCTGCACGGAGGGGAGCCGCCAATCGGTCCCAGGAGTGCAGTTCAACGCCACGGCCGACTGCCGCAAGGGCGACGCTGAGATCAAGAGCACCTACACGCAGAACTTCTAGTGCCGGCGAGGTCAACTGCGGGACTGCTGGGAACGGCTCTCGCCCTGCTCGGGCTCTGGCAGGCGAGCGGCGCGTCCGCGGTTGGGGAGCCCGAGTTCGGCTGCGGGCACGTGCACACGGCGCAGGCGGAGCGCAACCCCTACGGCGCCGGCGACGGGCCGCCGCCAATCGCGATCGGGGACTCCACGATGCTCCTGCCGATCCCCGATCTGACCCGGGACGGGTTCGACGTCAACGCCAAGGGCTGTCGCGGCTTCAAGCAGAGCGTCTGGGTGGCGCGCGACCTGCGCAACCGGGGCGTGCTGCCGAAGCTCGTCCTGATCAACGCCTATGGCAACGGCGGTGTCAACGACGATCTGATCAAGTTCGCTCTCAAGGTCCTGGGCCCGAAGCGCACCCTGGTCCTGATCACCGCATACGACGCCGACACGGGCCATCCGCCGGCGCCGGACACCGATGTGTTCGTCAAAGCCGCCAAGGAGCACCCGGACCGGATCAAGCTGCTCGACTGGGTGCGCTACTCCCTGCCCCACCACCGGGTCGATCCAGCGCCGGGCGCCTGGTTCCTGCCCGATCTATTCCATCCGAACTTCCCGGGCGCGCACGCGTACGGCAGCTTTCTCGCCCAGGTCCTGCCGGGGGGCCCGCCCGCGGCGGAGACCGAGTCCTCGGACGCTGGCCTACCCTGGTGGCCCTTCGCCGTCGGTGGTGTGGTGCTGCTTGGGGGGCTGGCGCTCTTTCTCATCCGGCGGCGTGTTGGTAGCCAATCGTGACCGTCAAACGAGCACTTCTACCTGCCGCCATCCTGATCGCGCTGCTCGCGCTGCTCGCCGGAACCGGGTTCGCGAAGCGGGGAGGCGCCGGCCACAACCCGCCGACCAGGAAGCTCGAGGCCGCATTCAAGTACGCGCTGCATGAGCGCTCGGTGAGCCTGAACGGCTGCTATCCGGCGCCGAGCCGGCTGGCCAAGGTGATCGCGCAGCAGTCGAACCTGAAGACGGGCGTCGCGAAGGGGCCGGGGTCGGTCCACCGCTCGGACGTCGTCTTCGTGCTCAAGAAGGGCAGCAGCTGCGGCCATGTCCGCATGGCGCTCCGGGCGAGCTCCGGGCTCTACATCCTCAACTCCGCCTCCGGCAACATCAGGGTGCAGGGCCAGAGGGGGCCCAGGACGGATCCCGGGAAGAGCGGGCCAGCCCGAGGCCTGGTCCTCCGGCAAGACACCTTCCAGATGAACAAGCCCGAGCAGCAGGACCGCTTCGAGGTCCTCTGTCCGGGCAAGACCTATCCGCTCGGGGGCGGCGTGATCAACCACAGCAACCCGGATCCGGATGGCGAGGGGATCTACCCGCACTCGTACGAGCGGCTCGGCGCGCAGCGCGGCTTCCACGTCAGCACGATCCTCTTCGACGGCTCGCCGCAGTCGACCACCCCGCGGCAGATCACGGTCCAGGCGGTCTGCGCGCGCGGGCTGATCCCCGCCAACCCCTCGCCCCACAAGACCGTCTTCATCAAGCAGGGCGAGACCCGCTCAGCGACCGCGCGCTGCCCGAAGGGGCAGTACCTGATCACCGGCGGCTTCCAGCGCACCGACTTCGGGGCCGACGGCGGCAACTACATCACGGAGTCCCGCGCCGACGGCCCCAGGGCCTGGCGCGTCTCGGGAAGCGCCTTCCCGCTGGGCGGGGGTGAGCTGACCGCGATCGCCTACTGCGTCAGGCACAAGGGCCCGATCCTGAAGGAGGTCTCGGGCAACGCCGACATCCCCGCGGGCGCAACCGCGACGGCGACGACTCCGTCCTGCCCGTCGGGCCTGCGGCTGACCAGCACGGGCTTCAGCACGAACGGCTCGTCGAACGCCTTCTTCGTCGGCAGCTCCCTGAACGGGGACGGCAGCTCCTCGACGACGGCCTTCGGCCACTTCGGAGCCGCGAGCCTGACGGCCTACGGCTACTGCCTGCGCGCCCGCTGACTACGAGATGTTGGCCATGACGTGCTTGACCTGGGTGTAGTCCTCCAGGCCGTACATCGACAGGTCCTTGCCGTAGCCGGACTGCTTGTAGCCGCCGTGCGGCATCTCGGAGACGATCGGGATGTGGTCGTTGATCCACACGCAGCCGAACTGGAGCGCCTTGGAGACTCGGAGCGCACGCCCGAGGTTCTGGGTCCAGACCGATGAGGCCAGCCCGTAGCGGGTTCCGTTCGCCCACTGGATCGCCTTCTCCTCGCTGGTGAACGGCTGCACGGTGATCACCGGCCCGAAGATCTCGTTCTGGATCATCTCGTCGTTCTGCTTCAGGCCCGCGACCACGGCCGGCTTCATGAAGAAGCCCGGCCGGCGTGACTTCTTGCCGCCGGTGACGATCTCGGCGTTGTCCGGCCGCCTCTCGAGGAATCCCTCGACCCGCTCCAGCTGCCGCTCCGAGTTGACCGGGCCCAGCGTCGTGTTGCCGTTCATCGTGTCGCCGATCTTCAGGCCGTCGGCCTGCTCGGCCAGGCCGGAGACGACCTTGTCGTAGACCTTCTTCGAGGCGAGCACGCGGGTCGCGGCGGTGCAGTCCTGGCCGGCGTTGTAGTAGCCGGTCCCGGCGATCGTCTCCATCGCAACGTCCATGTCGACGTCGTCGAAGACGACGACCGGCGCCTTGCCGCCGAGCTCGAGGTGGACCCGCTTCAGGTTGTCGGAGGCCTCGCGAGCGATCCACTTGCCGGTCTCCGGGGAGCCGGTCAGCGAGACCATGCCGATGTCCGGGTGCCTGACGATCGCTGCCCCGGTTGGATCGCCGTGGCCGCCGACGAAGTTGGCCACACCGGGCGGGAGGATCTCTGCGCAGAGCTCGGCAAGGATGGTGAGGGTCGACACGGGAGTCGTCTCGGCCGGCTTCAGAACCAGCGTGTTGCCGGCTGCCAGCGCGGGGGCGATCTTCCAGATCGCCATCATCATCGGGTAGTTCCAGGGCGTGATCTGGCCGACGACGCCGATCGGCTCGCGGCGGATCCAGGACGTGTAGCCCTCGAGATACTCGCCCGTGGCGCGGCCCTCGAGGTTCCGGGCGGCGCCCGCGAAGTAACGGAGGTTGTCGCACATGAAGGGAATCTCGTCCTCGTAGAAGGCCGAGCGCGGCTTGCCGGCGTCGGCAGACTCGAGGTCCGCGAGCTCATCGGCCCGCTCCTCGATCCGGTCGGCCATCTTGAGCAGCAGGGCCGAGCGGTCGGCCGGCGTGGTGACTCCCCAGCTTTCGAACGCCTGCTTGGCGGCCTTGACCGCGGCGTCGACGTCACGCTTGCTGGACAGCGGCGACTTGGCGATCACCTGGCCGGTGGCGGGATTGATGACGTCCTCGCGCTTTCCGTCCCCCGGGGCGACGAACTTGCCGTCGATCATGTTCTTGAGGGTGGTAGCCCTCGGCTTCGAGTTGCGGCTCGCTCGAGAGCTTCGCTTTGCGGTTGCGGTGGCCATCTACTCCTCCTTGGTCAGACTTTCTGTTTGCTGCCGAGCACGTCCTCGACCGGCGTGTGGTCCACCCCGACGGCTTCCGCTACGGCGGGATGAGTGACAGTACCGCCGGTGACGTTGATCCCCAGCCTCAGGCCGGGGTCTCGGCGGGCGGCCTCCGCCACGCCGTGGTCCGCCAGGGCCAGGACGTACGGAAGCGTGGCGTTGGTCAGGGCATAGGTCGACGTGATCGGCACCGCGCCGGGCATGTTGGCGACGCAGTAGTGGGTGATCCCGTCGACCTCGAAGGTCGGGTCGCGGTGTGTCGTGGGGTGTGAGGTCTCGAAGCAGCCGCCCTGGTCGATCGCGACGTCGACCAGCACCGCGTTCTTCTTCATCAGCTTGAGCTGCTCGCGCCGAACTACATAGGGCGCCTTGGCCCCGTGCACGAGGACCGCGCCGATCACCAGGTCGGCGCGCGGCAGCATCTCCTCCACCGCAAGGGTCGAGGAGTAGACGGTCGACGCTCGGCCGCCGAAGGCGACGTCGAGCTCGCGGAGCTTGTCGATCGAGACGTCGAAGACGAAGACGTCCGCCTCCATCCCGATGGCGACGAACGCGGCGTTCATACCCACGGCGCCTCCGCCGATCACGATCACCGTGGCGGCGGCGACGCCCGGCACTCCGCCCAGCAGGATGCCGCGGCCGCCCAGCGGCTTCTCGAGGAAGAAGGCGCCGGCCTGGGTCGCGATCTTGCCCGCGACCTCGCTCATCGGCGCGAGCAGCGGCAGTCGCCCCTGGGAGTCCTCAACCGTCTCGTACGCGACGCAGGTCGCGCCGCTCTCCTGGAGGCCCCTGGTGAGCTCCGGCGCCGGTGCGAGGTGCAGATAGGTGAAGAGGGTGTGCTCGGGCCGGAGCAGCTCGACCTCCGAGGGCTGCGGCTCCTTCACGCCGAGCACCATCTCGGCCTGGCCGAAGACCGCCGCCGCGTCTGGCAGGAGTCGGGCCCCCTGCGCATCGTATGCCTCGTCTGGGATCGAGCTTCCCTCGCCCGCGCCCGCCTGGATCAGCACCTCGTGACCGCGCTCCGTGAGTTCGCGCGCGCCGGCCGGCGTCAGGGCGACCCGGTATTCGTCGTCCTTGATCTCGGTGGGGACGCCGACCTTCATCCGGCTGACTCCTCTCCTACGGACTCGGTGCGCAACCCGGATGTGAACTCAAAACGCACTCCGCGGGTCTCGAGCTCGGCGAACATCTGCTCGGGATCGATGCAGCGCTCGGGCGGCAGCGCGCCCGTGGCAGTGATCTCCCCACGCGCCAGCAGGCGGACTGCGGCCGCCGAGAAAGAGCCGGTCGAGATCACGCCGCCGCCGAGCTGCCAGCCGCGGTTGGCCGGAGTGAAACTCGCCGCGCGCACCACCCTCTCTCCGCCGATCGCCTCGACGACATGGGCGGAAACGGTGTTGGGCGAGGGCGGAGAGGCTGCGCGAGCAGCCTCGGCAACTCGCTCCTCGCTCGCCTCGGCCAGCTCCTGAAGCAGCTCGAGTACCTGCGGTGAGAGCGAGAGGGCGAAGGTGACGTGCTTGGCGCCGAAGCTATCGCCGAAGGTAAGCACCTCGGAGTGCAGCGTGAATATCGTCTCCGCCTCACCGATCGGATCGCCGAAGTCGACCCGCGGGCCGGCCTGCATCGGTTCGAGCTCTCGCGGCCGGCCGTCGATCAGGGCCATTGGCGGTCTGCTGATCTCGGCGATCAGAGTCCGAACTGCGTAAGGGAAAGCCATCCCGCCAGGAGGATCCAGGTCCCTGCCCGCCGCCGCGACCGAGATCGACTCCGCCTCGCCGCCGAGCTCACGGACGGCCCGGGCCGCCATCAGATTGGACTTTCCCGGCGCCGAACCTGCGCCCAGGACGGCGAGCAGGCCGCGCTGCCCAAAGCGAGGACTGAGCTCGAGCTGCTGTTTGGTGACGTGGTAGAGGCCGCCCAGATCCATGTAGTGACAGCCGACCTCGAGGCAGGCCTCCATCGCGGCGAGGTTGACGGGATAGTGGGCCGAGTTGACCAGCACCTCCATTCCGGCCAGCTGCTCGGCGAGGTTCGTGGTCGCGTCGGCCTGTCGAGCCTGGGCCTTGCCGCCGCCGTGCTCCGTCGCCACCTCTTCTGCCCTCCCCAGGTCGAGATCGAGCAGGCGCATCGCGGTGACCTCCTCGGAGTCGGCGAGGTCGCGGACGATCGCCGGCGCGATCGTTCCTCCGGCACCGAGCACCGCCACCCTCATGCGATCAGCTCTTTCGCTCGCAGAGCGAGCCACAGCTCGACCCGGTCGTTCGCCCGGCTCAGGTCACGTCCGGTGAGCTCCTCGATGCGCTTGATCCGGTAGCGGAGGGTGTGCCTGTGGCAGTAGCAGTCGCCGGCGGCCCGCTCCCAGTGGCCGTTGCGGTCGATGTAGGCCTCGAGGGAGCGGAGCAGCTCGCCGGCGTAGCGCTCGTCCGAGTCCTCGATCGGCCCCAGGACGCTCTCGCAATACAGCCGGAGCGCCTCGCCGTCCTGTACTGAGAGCAGCAGCGTGAACGCCCCGAGGTCGCGGTGCGAGGCGACGTCGGGCGCGGCACCGTTGGCGAAGGCGGTCGCCTCCAGGGCACAGCGTGCCTCGTGGAAGGAGTGCCGGACGCGCTCGGTCGGCTGCGAGCGGCTTGTTGCCGCCCGCGTCGGCCCGTGCACGCCCTCCAGCGCCACCCGGGCCTTGCTCGCCAGCTCCAGCGGATCCCCCTTGGCGCCGTCGACCACGGCGCAGAGCAGCTCGCGCCGCCCGGCGGGATGAGGCGCCACCAAAGCGGGGCGGCCCTCGCCCGCCAGGTATTCGGCGAGCGTCGACTCGGCCGCCGCCGCGTCGCCGAGCTGGAAGGCCAGCACGACCGCACGCTCTCCGATCCCGAAGGGCGCCAGCCGATCGCGAATGTCGTCCGCGGCCAGCCGGCCCGAGAGGGTGGCCGCCAGGACCTCGCCCGACAGGCGGCGCTCGGTCTCCCTCGCGACGCGCTCGCGCATCAGCTCCAGGGCCACGACGATCGCCGCCTGCTGCACGCAGAGGCGCTCGAAGTCCCCCAGCTCGCCGGAGCGACGGACGACCACCAGCCAGGCTTCGGCCGCGCCGGCCCGCGGCGAGACCGGATGAGCGAGGGCCCGCCCGCGCAGATCCGATTGATTGGGGACGAAGGGAGCGGCGGCGCTCCCGCGTGGCTGAACCTCGGCGCGGATCGCGTCGAGCAAGTATTCGGGAAGCCGGCGGCCGCCGCTCGCCAGGACCTCACCGCGCGCGTCGAGGACCACCGAGCTGCCGCCGACCGCGGCGGCGATCTCGCGGGCGATCTCGTCGAGCCCCCCGCCCTGAAGAACCAGCCGCTCGAGTCGCTCGTTCACCGCGATCCCGCGAGAGAGGACGTCGTACTGCTCGTTGACCAGCCGGCTGAAGGCGGTCTCGGTGATCGCGATGAACGGGGTCTCGTACGGGACCTCGAAGAGCGGAAGGCCCGCCTCCTCGGCCGCCGAGACGATTGCCTTCGGGACCTTGGCGTGGTCGAAGCCGGTGCCGAAGCCGAGACCGGCGACGCCTGCGCCGGCGAGCAGCTTGATGAACTTGCGCTGGTGATCGGCGGTCTCCAGCCTGATCCCGGTGGTCAGGAGCAGCTCCCCACCAGAGAGCCATGGCGTCGGGTCGAGCAGTTCGGTGATGTGAACCCAGCGGATCTCGTTCTCGGCAGCGCTCCTCTCTCCGGCCGCGATCTTCAGGCCGAGCTCGGAGGTGAGGCTGTCGACCGTGAGCATCAGCGTCCTACGCGACGTGAGGACTCCTCGAGGACGGGACGGAGCACGTCCACGATCTCCTCAAACTGCTCGGTGTCCGCGATCAGCGGCGGGGCGAGCTGAACCACCGGGTCCCCGCGGTCATCGGCTCGGCAGATCAGCCCGCGCCGGTAAAGCTCGCGGGACAGGTAGCCCCGGAGCAGCTTCTCGGACTCCTCGTCCTCCAGGGACTCCTTGGAGTCCTGGTCCTTGACCAGCTCGATGGCGAAGAAGAAGCCGTCGCCGCGCACGTCCCCGACGATAGGGATGTCGCGGAGCGACTCGAGCGCGGCCCTGAGCTCGCCCTCCTTTGCCAGCACGTGACCGCAGAGGTCCTCGCGCTCGAAGACGTCGAGGTTCGCCATCGCAGTGGCAGCCGCGACCGGATGTCCCGCAAAGGTGGAGCCGTGGGCGAACGACGCGGTGCCTTCGGCATACGGCTCGAACACCCGGTCGCTGACGATCATGCCGCCCATCGGCACGTAGGCCGACGTCAGGGCCTTGGCGACGGTGACGATGTCCGGCTGGTAGCCGTAGCGCTGGCAGCCAAAGTAGTGGCCGAGCCGGCCCCAGGCGCAGATCACTTCGTCGGAGACCAGCAGGACGTCGTAGCGGTCGCAGATCTCCCGCACCCGTTGGAAGTAGCCCTCCTGGGGCGGGATGCAGCCGCCGGCGTTCTGCAGCGGCTCGAGGATCACGGCGGCGACCGTCTCCGGCCCCTCGAACAGGATCCGCTGCTCGATCGCATCCGCCGCCCAGAGCGGATCGCGGTCGGCGGGCCAGCGGTAGCTGTCCGTGTTCGGCACGTGAACGCCGCCGGGGGCCAACGGCTCGAAATGGCTGCGGAGCTCCGGGATGCCGGTGGCACTGAGGGCGCCGAGGGTGGTGCCGTGGTAGGCGATCTCGCGGGCGACGAACTTGGTCTTCTGGCCGTTGCCCCTCATCCGGTGATAGCTGCGGGTCAGCTTCAAGGCCGACTCCACCGCCTCGGAGCCGCTGTTGGTGAAGAAGACCCGGTTCAGGTCGCCGGGCGCGAGCGAGGCGATCCGGGTCGCCAGCTCGATCGCGCGCGGGTGGGCGTAGCTCCAGACCGTGATGAAGTCGAGCTCGCGGACCTGCGCCGCCATCGCGTCGCCCAGCTCGCTGCGACCGTGACCGGAGTTGACGCAGAAGAGGGCCGAGAGGCCGTCGAGATAGCGGTTGCCGTGGTCGTCCCAGACGTAGCAACCCTCGCCCCGGACGATGATCGGGACCTCGTGGTCCGGGCCGAACGAGCCCATTTGCGTGAAGTGCATCCAGAGATGGCGTTGTGCCTGCTCCTGGAGCGCATTTGCCTCAGTTTTGGCGGTCTGCGTGGCGCTGCTGGTTGCCATCCCTCTCCTCCAGTCTCTCTAGCCTCACCGTACAACGCTACCCCCACCTGCTCGGCCCTACAAGCGGAATGATGTGAAATCAGCCTTAGCTGACTTGTACACGCTGTACAACGGTGGTATCTACTTTTAGGGCTTTCGCCCCTTGCGACGATTCGTCGCAGTTCTTAGGGTCGGGCGTCCAGCTAGGCCAATCGCGGCCTACACGGGGAAGGAGACAAATTGGAGAGCGCGACGATCCCGATTCCGGCAGGCGACCCGGAGGGTGCGGCGGCGGGTGGCAAGGGCCTGAAGACGGGGGCTCTCGGATATCTCTCGAACCTGGTCATCGGAGTGGCGTCCACGGCACCCGGGTACAGCCTCGCCGCGACCCTTGGGTTCGTAGTCGCGGTCGGGGGGATGGGGTTCCACGCGCCCGCGGTGATGCTCGTCGCCTTCATCCCGATGCTGCTGATCGCCGCCGCCTACTACTACATGAACAGAGCCGACCCGGACTGCGGCACCAGCTTCACCTGGGTGACGAGAGCGATGGGGCCGCGGCTCGGCTGGCTGACGGGCTGGGCGATCGTCGTCACCGATGTCATCGTGATGGCGGCGCTCGCCTACATCGCCGGTGTCTACACGTTCCTGCTCTTCGGCCTCGATGCGGCCGCAACCAACCTTCTCGACGTCAGCATCGTCGCCGCGATCTGGATCATCGTGATGACCTGGATCTGCTGGGTCGGCATTGAGCTGTCGGCTCGCACCCAGTACTTCCTGCTCGCCGCCGAGATCGCGGCACTCGCTGTGTTCGCCGCGGTCGCGCTCGCCAAGGTCTACTTCGGCGACCCGGGCGGCTTCCATGTCCAGGCGGACTGGTTCAACCCGTTCACGCTCCACGGCGGCACAACGGCGCTGGTGGACGGCGTCCTCCTGGGAGTGTTCATCTATTGGGGCTGGGACAGCGGCGTCTGCGTAAACGAGGAATCCAGGGACAGCGCCAACGGGCCAGGGCGAGCCGCGGTCATGAGCACGATCCTGCTCGTCTTGATCTACGTGGTGGTGGCCACGGCGGCCCAGGCCTACGCCGGCACGACGTTCCTGAAGCACCACGGCGATGACGTCCTCAGCGCCCTCGGCGGACCCGTGCTGGGCTCGCCGCTGGACAAGATCCTGATCATCGCCGTGCTCACCTCGGCCTCGGCATCGACGCAGACGACCATCCTGCCGACCGCCAGGACGACGCTGTCGATGGCCCGCTTCGGCTCGATCCCCAAGATCTTCGGGCGGATCCACCCGCGCTATCTGACGCCCGACGTCTCGACGCTCGTGATGGGGGCAGTCTCCCTGGTCTGGACGCTGCTCATCATCAACGTCAGCCAGAACGTGCTCAACGATTCGATCACCGGGATCGGCTTCGGGATCGCCTTCTACTACGGGCTGACCGGCTTTGCCTGCTGCATCTACTACCGCAAGGAGCTCTTCAAGAGCCTGAAGAACTTCATCATGGTGGGGGTGGCGCCCTTCCTGGGCGGGGCGATGCTGATGTTCATCTTCATCAAGGCCTTCCTCGACTACAAGACCACGAGCACCGACGTCAACTACTCGGGCGGCTTTCTGGGAGTGGGAACTCCGGTCGCGATCGGTGTGGGAGGCCTCCTCATCGGCGTCGTAGTGATGGTGTTCGCCAACTTCGCCTACCCGAAGTTCTTCAAGCGCAAGTGGGAGACGGCCGACCCAGGCATCCTCGAGGGAACTGTTAAACCTGAAGCATCCGTGATGCCGGACTGATGGGAGGAGAGCGATGAGCGAGATAATCGTTGGCTATGACGGGTCCGGTACCTCGAAGACCGCCCTTGACAAGGCCTCGGAGCTGGCCAAAGGGCTGGGTGACTCCGTGGTGCTCGTCTTCGGCTATGCCCCCGGTGGATATGGTGGCGGAGAGGTCCCGGCTCAGCGAGAGGCCGTCAAGGAATTCGCTGAGAAGATGGTGGCCGAGGGCGTGGAGCAGGCCAAGGGTCAGGGCGTCGACGCGGAGGTCGAGTTGGTCAACGAGGACTCATACGAGGCTTTGATGAACGTCGCCGAGGCTCGGAAGGCACGGATGATCGTCGTCGGCAGCCACGGTGAGAGCCCGATCAAGGGAGCCATTCTGGGCTCCACAACCCACAAGCTCGTCCAGCTCTCCAAGGTCCCGGTGTTGGTAGTGCGTCCGTGAGCGCAGAGGCGGGCAAGGAGGGCGGTAACTGCGTCGTCCTGAGCTCCGTCACGAAGCGGTTCGGAGAGCTGACGGCGGTCGACGCGATCGACCTGGAGATCGAGGAGGGCGAGTTCTTCACCATGCTCGGGCCGAGCGGCTGCGGGAAGACGACGACGCTGCGCATGATCGCCGGCTTCGAGGAGATCACCGGCGGCCAGCTGACGATCGATGACGCCGACATGCTGGGCATCCCGCCCCACAAGCGGCCGACCAACACGGTCTTCCAAAGCTACGCCCTCTTCCCTCACCTGAGCGTCAGGGAGAACGTCGCCTTCGGCCTGAAGCGGAAGGGCACCGAGAAGGACGAAATCGAGCGGCGGGTGCGCGGAGAGCTCGAGCGCGTCGGTCTGGCATCCGAGGCGAACCGCCGGCCTGCGCAGCTCTCGGGCGGGATGCAGCAGCGCGTCGCGCTGGCGCGAGCGCTGGTCAATCTCCCGCGCGTCCTCCTGTTGGACGAACCGCTCGGCGCACTCGACCTGAAGCTGCGCAAGGGCCTGCAGGTGGAACTCAAGAAGATCCAGCGGGAGGTTGGGATCACCTTCGTCTACGTCACCCATGACCAGGAGGAGGCGCTGACGATGTCCGATCGGATCGCGGTGATGAATCGCGGCCGGATCGAGCAGATCGGCGATCCCGAGGAGGTCTATGACCGGCCGAACACGACCTTCGTCGCCGGCTTCATCGGCGTCTCCAACCTGATGCCGGGAGTGATCCGCAAGTCCGGCGACAAGGGGGAGGTCGAGCTGGACAGCGGGGTCAAGGTGGCTACCGACGTCGACGGGGTTCTCCGTCGGGGAGCGCTGTCACGCCGTGGTGCGGCCCGAGAAGCTCGCGATCGGGACCGGCGGGCGTGGCGATCCGAGCGTCGAGGGGCTGGTGGAGAGCTCTCTCTACCTCGGGACCGCCACCCAGCTGATCGTGAAGCTGGCCGGGGACGTGCGGATGACCGTCCTCGTGCCGAACACGGACGAGGCCGAGCGCCAACAGCTGCCGGGCGGCGGGGCGAACGTGAAGCTTTCCTGGAGTCCCGACCACATGCACGTGGTCAAGGAGTCCGCAACGAACGGTGCGGCGCCGCTTCCGGAGGCGGCGGAAACGGCTTGAACGAACCAATTAGGAGGGACAACGTGACGAGCAAGAGGAAATTCCGAGCATTGATCGCAGCGGGTGGGGCGCTCGCGGCCGCGATCGCTCTGGCCGCGTGCGGCGGCGGCGGCGGCATCGAGGGCGGGAGCGACTCCGCCAACGTGACCACCGTGAAGTACCAGCCTCCGCCCAAGGGCGACCTGACGGTCTCGAACTGGCCGCTCTACATCGACAAGAACACGGTGTCGAACTTCGACAAGGCCACCGGGGTCCACACCACCTACATCGAGGACGTCAACGACAACCAGGAGTTCTTCGCCAAGATGCAGCCCCTGCTCTCCAAGGGCCAGTCGGGTGGGCGAAGCATCATCGTCGTGACCGACTGGATGGCCGAGAAGATGCACGACCTCGGCTACGTCCAGGACCTGGACAAGGCCGGCATCCCGAACGTCGAGGCCAACCTCAGGGACAACCTCAAGCATCCCACCGGTGATCCGAACCGAGACTTCTCGGTTCCCTGGCAGAGCGGGATGACCGGACTGATCGTCAACACCAAGCTGGCACCCAACGCGCACTCGATCAATGACCTGTTCGACCCGCAGTACAAGGGCAAGGTCGAGATGCTCACCGAGCTGCGCGACACCGTGCCACTGGTGATGAAGGCCGATGGGATCGACCCGACGACGGCCACCGAGCAGGACTGGCTCGACACGATCGACAAGCTCAAGCAGGCGGTCTCGTCAGGCCAGATCCGGCGCTTCACCGGCAACGACTACACCCGCGACATGGCCAACGGCGACGTCGCGGCGATCATCGGCTGGTCCGGTGACGCGGTGCAGCTCCAGGCGGACAACCCGGACATCGAGTTCCGGATGCCCACCGAGGGATGCATCCTCTGGTCGGACAACATGGAGATCCCGGTCGGGGCTCCGAATCCGACGGCGGCCGAGGCGTTCATGAACTACGTCTACGACCCGAAGAACCAGGCCACGATCGCCGCGTACAACAGCTACGTGACACCGGTCGACGGCGTCCAGGAGGTCTTCCGGACGACCAACCCGGACCTGGTGAACGACCCGCTGATCTTCCCGACGGATCAGTTCACCAGCAAGTGCACCAACCAGCCCAACCTGAAGGGCCAGGAGGAGCAGACCGTGACCCGGGCGTTTGAGGGCGTCCTGAACAGCTAGGAAGCAGGACCCGAGGGAGATAGATGAGAGGCGGTGGAGACGACTGATGCGTGATCAGCGCCTGGTCGCTCTCCGCCGCCGTCTCATTCCCTACTTCCTGCTCGGGCCGGGGATCCTCTGGCTGATCCTCTTCTTCGTCGTGCCCATGTACTTCATGGGCCGACTCTCGCTCGACACGGGGATCTTTCCCCAGTTCCGCTTCAACTGGCAGTTCTCGAACTACAGCGACGCCCTGAGCGCCTATGACACGCAGTTCTTCAGGGCGTTCAAATACTCGGCGGCGGCCACGATCATCGGCCTGATGATCGCCTACCCGCTGGCGTACGCGATCGCGTTCCGCGGCGGCCGCTGGAAGAACGCGATGTTGCTGGCGGTGATCGCGCCGTTCTTCACCACCTATCTGATCCGGACACTGGCCTGGGAGACGATCCTCTCCGACAACGGGTTCGTCGTGAACACGCTGCAGAGCCTGGGCCTGGTGTCCAACGACGGCCGGGTCCTAGCGACCAGCGGTGCCGTGATCGCCGGGCTGACCTACAACTTCCTCCCGTTCATGATCCTGCCGATCTACGCCAGCCTGGAGCGACTCGACACCAGCCTGGTCGAGGCGGCCAAGGATCTCTATTCGTCCTCCCGGCAGGCCTTCCTGAGGGTGACGTTGCCGCTCTCGATGCCCGGCGTGGTGGCGGGGACCCTGCTCACGTTCATCCCGGCGACGGGCGACTACATCAACGCCCAGTTCCTGGGTGGCGCCCAGCAGGCGATGATCGGCAACGTCATCCAGTCGCTCTATCTGAAGCAGACCGACTACCCGGCGGCCGCGGCCATCTCCTTCACGTTGATGGCGGCGATGCTGCTGATCGTCTTCATCTACATCCGAATTGCCGGCTCCGAGGCGCTGATGGGCGAGGAAGTGGAGGAGAGAAGCTGATGGAGGCGCATGCCGCCACTCTCCCGCAGCGGCGCCTGTCCGCCGGAGCACGGGCGTGGAAGTGGCTCAAGCAGCACGCGGTCATCATCTATGGCGGCCTCGCGATCGCCTACATGCTGATCCCGATCGCGCTGATCGTCGTCTTCTCGTTCAACGACCCGGCGGGCAAGTTCAACTTCACCTGGCAGGGCTTCACCCTCTCGAACTGGGCGCACCCATTCGAGATCTCGGAGCTGACCGACGCGCTGCTGCTCAGCCTGCGGCTGGCGCTGCTCGCCACGGTGATCTCGACCGTCCTGGGGACGATGATCGCGCTGGCGCTGGTCCGCTACGACTTCTTCGGGCGACGTGCCTCCAACTACCTCATCGTCATTCCCACGGCGACTCCCGAAGTCGTTCTGGGCGCCTCCCTGCTCTCGATGTTCCTGATCTACGGGCTCCAGCTCGGCTTCAGCACGCTGCTGATCGCCCACGTCATGTTCTGCATCAGCTTCGTGGTGATCGTCGTCCGCTCGAGGCTGATCGGGTTCGATCGCAGCCTCGAGGAGGCGGCGCAGGATCTCGGGGCCGACCCGATCACCACCTTCCGCAAGATCACGCTCCCATTGATCTGGCCGGGGATCATCGCCGGCGCGAT
>CAVXQO010000009.1:0-68766 GCA_963763985.1 uncultured Solirubrobacterales bacterium
GGCTGGTCGTCTCCGTGCTCGAAGCCCTCGCCGCCCAGATCGGCGGCCCCATCCCTGGTCGTCGCGCTGGGTGGCGGCGCGATCGAGAGCGAAAGGGTGCGGAGCGCCCTGGGCGAGCACATGCCTGTCTGGTGCGACGTCAAGGAGGAGATCGCATCGGAGCGCGCCTCCGGATCGGACAGGCCATTGGCGGCCGACCATGGCGAGTTCTCCATCGCTTCGCCGGCCGCCGGCCTATTTACGAGTCGCTGGCCCAAGCGATCCTCCCCTCGGAGGCGCGGGCGGCCGCCGAGCGAGGCCGCACCATGGCTCGCCGCTATGCAGGGAACGCCCGGGATTCGCAGGCTGGGCGGCGTCGGGCGGAGGCGCCTATCCGGCCGCGGTCGGTCCGGGCGCGATCGGGCTGCTCGCCGACGCGCGCGAGGTCACGCCGGACGATCTTCCCGCCCGGATCTTCTGCGTCGCCGACGACGAGGTGCTCGCCGCCACCGCGGCCTGCTGCCGCGCTGCGAGGCGACGATCGGTGTCCAGGGCGCGGAGTCCTCGAAGACGATCGCGGAGGCCGAGCGGATCCTCGGCGAGCTGGCCTCCGCCGGCGTCCGACGCGACGACGGTGTGCTCGCCTTCGGTGGAGGCGTGGTCGGGGATCTGGCCGGCTTCTGCGCCGCCACCTACCAGCGCGGCGTTCCCCTGATCCAGGCCCCGACGACGCTGGTCGCGCAGGTGGACTCCGCCTACGGCGGCAAGACCGGGGTGGACCTGCCGGAGGCCAAGAACTACGTCGGCGCGTACCACCAGCCGATCGCGGTGCTGGCGGACCCGTCGACTCTCGAGACCCTCCCGAGGGAGGAGCTCGCCGCCGGGTTCGTTGAGGTGGTGAAGACCGCGCTGATCGCGGGCGGCTCGCTCTGGGACCGGGTCCGGGGGCTCCGCGAGCTCGACCCTCGGTCACTTGGCGATCTGATCTTCGACTGCGCCCGCACCAAGATCGAGGTGGTGGCCTCCGACGAGCGTGACGCCGGGCGCCGCGCGGTGCTCAACCTCGGCCACACGGTCGGGCACGCGATCGAGGCCCAGACGGGCTACTCGCGCTACCGGCACGGCGAGGCCATCGGCCTCGGCCTGCTCGCGGCGCTCCGGCTCTCGGGCACCGATGCCCTTCGAGACGAGGTCGAGGGCCTGCTCGCGTCACACGGACTGCCCATCGCGCTCGACCCCTCGGTCGAGGTGGACGGGGTGTTGGAGTCGATGGAGCGCGACAAGAAGCACACCAGCGAGGGGCTCGGCTTCGTGCTGCTCGAGCAGCCCGGCGCACCGTTCTGGGGACAGACGGTGGAGCCGGATAGGGTCCGCGCCGCAATCGAGGAGCTGAGGTGATGACCAGCACCCGCAATCGAGTCCAGGTGATGCACGGCGTCAACCTCGACATGCTTGGCAGTCGCGACCGGGACATCTACGGCGACTTCTCCCTGCCCGAGCTCGAATTCAGGATCAAGCGATTCGCCCGGGAACGGAACCTGGAGGCGTCGTTCTTCCAGACGAACTCCGAGGGCGAGTTCGTCGAGCACCTGCACCGGCTGCCGGAGATCGCCGACGCGGCGATCGTCAACGCCGGCGCCTGGACGCACTACTCGTGGGCGATCCGGGACGCGCTCGACCTGACCGGCATCCCGGCCGTCGAGGTGCACCTCTCCGACATCTCCAAGCGGGAGGAATGGCGACGACATTCGGTCTTCGAGGGCCTCGAGCTGCTCATCGCTCAGATCTACGGCAAGGGCCCGGAGGGCTACGAGGAGGCGCTGGGGCTGATCGCCGAGAGGCTGGGCGTGTGAGCCGGGGGGAGCGGCTCGCCAAGCTGGTCGCCGAGCGCGAACTCGACCAACTCTTCGTCTCGGACCTGACGAACGTCCGCTACCTCACGGGCTTCGCCGGGACGAACGGCGCCTGCCTGGTGGGCGGCGAGGATCTCGTCTTCTTCACGGACTTTCGCTACACCGAGCGCGCGAAGGATGAGGTGTCCCCGGAGTGGGAGCGGCCCGAGGCCGAGCGCGAGCTCGTCCCTCAGATCGTGGCGCGGATGAAGGGGCGGGTCGGGTTCGAGGACGCCAAGCTGAGCGTTCGCCAACTCGCCCGGCTGGAGGCGGCGGCCGCCGCCGACGACGACGTGGAGTTCGTTCCCGCCGGCGACCTGGTCGAGCAGCTCCGCGCGGTCAAGGAGCCCGAGAGCTGGAGCGGATCGCGGCCGCTGCGGATCTCACCGACGGGGTCTACACGTGGGCGCTCGAGCACGGCCTCAAGGGGCACGCCGAGCGCGACTGCCCGAGCCTGCGAGGCGCGCCTCCGCGAGCTCGGCGCCGAGCCCTCCTTTCCGCCGATCGTGGCGGCCGCGGAGAACGGCGCATTGCCGCACGCCGAGCCGGGCGAGCGCGAGATCGGCTCGGGCGAGCTGGTCGTCTTCGACATGGGCGCGCTCTTCGACGGCTACTGCTCAGACTGCACGCGCACCTTCGCGACCGGAGAGCCCGGCGATGAGGCCCGTGAGGTCTACGAGCTGGTCCGCCGGGCCCAGCGGGCTTCACTGAGGCGATCCGGCCCGGCGCGGGCGGCAAGGAGGTCGATGCCGTCGCGCGGGAGATGATCTCCGAGGCCGGCCACGGCGATCGCTTCGGACATGGGCTGGGCCACGGCGTCGGCCTCGAGGTCCACGAGGGGCCGCGACTCGCGACCACCTCCGAGGACGAGCTGGCGGAGGGCAACGTGGTCACCGTCGAGCCCGGCGTCTACCTGCCCGGGCGCCTCGGAGTCCGCATCGAGGACCTCGTCGTGGTGACCGCGGACGGCCACCGCAACCTCAGCGGCCTGCCCAAGGAGCTCCAGATCGTCGACTGACCCAGTGGCCGGCCTCGGAGAAAGGGTTCTCTATGACCGGATGGTGGCGAACCTCCTTGGCACGTGGACTCGTATCGCGGAGGGGACCCAGGGAGCCACGATCGAGCGAGCTCCCGGAGCGGCGATCGCCATGTTCCCCGCTGGCCCGGAGCGGATCTTCTACAACAACGCGGTGCTTGCCCGCGACCTCGATGGCCCGCGAGCAGGTGAGGCGGCCGCGGCGGTGGTTCGGGCCTACGAGGACGCCGGGGTGGACCGCTACGCGATCTGGGCGCACGAGTCGGAGAAGTCGGCGATCGCCGAGATGAGGAGGCGCGATTTCCGGGTCGACACGACGACGCGGGCGATGGCGATGTCGCTGAACGACATCGCCGTGCCACCCCCTGACGTCGAGCTGGCTCCCCCGGAGTGGGATGAATATCTGCGGATCATCGAGGTGCCTGTCGGGCTGCTGGCCGGCGTCGACACAAGCCATTTCCACGTCCTCGTCGGTCGGCTCGATGGGGAGAACGTGACGGCGGGAATGGCCTACGACCACGACGGCGACTGCGGCATCTACAACGTCGGGACCCTGCCGCACGCCCGGCGGCGCGGGCTGGGCACCGCCCTGACGGCGTTGCACCTCTACCGGGCGCGTGAGCGAGGATGCACGACCGCAAGCCTGCAGTCCACCGAGATGGCCGATGGCGTCTACGCAGCCGTGGGCTTCCGGGGCCTGGGGCGCTTCATCGAATACGTGAAGTGAGGCGGAAGCGCCGAACAGCTTCGCCATCGAGTCGCGGCCACAAGCGGCCGCCCATCACAAGTCGCTCCGGCCTTCGGCCTGCGCTCCTGAGGAGCGGCCTGGTGGCCGCTATGCCGTTGCCGGCGCCTCGATCGGGCCCGCGGCCGGCTCGCCGCCGCGCCTGATCCGCGCGCCGAGCAGCGGGAAGATCAGGGTGGAGATGATCGCGGCGCCCACCAGGCCCGCGGCCGTGGAGGTCTCCATGTGCCCGGCATCGATCGCCAGGGTCGTGATCGCGACGACCAGCGGCAGCTCGGTCGAGCAGTAGACGGCGAGGGCAAAGCGGTCCCGGAGCGCGAGCTCGCTGCGGTAGAGCAGCAGGGCCGGCACGCCGCGCACGATCAGGAAGAGGCAGACGAACATCGGCACCTTCAGCATCGCCGTCGCGCTCGAGGTGAGTGCGTCGAGGTTGAACGCCATCCCGCTGGTGACGAAGAAGAACGGGATCAACAGGCCGTAGCCGACCGCGGTGAGCTTCGAGTCGAAGACGCTGACCTCGCGGCCCCGCAGCGCAACGCGGGTGATCATCCCCGCGACGAACCCCCCGAGCAGGAGGTCGAGGCCGAGCTGCGCGGCCAGCGCGACCAGGCTGAACACGAGCACGACGGCCAGCCGCACGGCGAGCTGGCTCGAGGTCTCGAAGGTCTTCTCGACCAGCGGCCACCCGCGCCAGGCGGAGCGAACCGCCAGGAGCCCGGTGAGCACCGCGAGCACGATGAAGAGCACGAGGATCACCGCCTCGTGGATCGGGTGGCCGGTGGACAGGATCAGCGTCACGAGCAGGATGGGGCCGAACTCCCCGATGGCGCCCGCGCCGAGCAGGTAGGTGCCGAAGCTGGTCCGCATCTCGCCGGCGTCGCTGAGGATCGGGATCAGGGTGCCGATCGCCGTCGTCGCCATCGCCGATCCGGTGTAGAGGAAGGAGAGGATGATTCCCGCGGCGGCGAGCGCGCCGCCGATCCCGTAGGCCAGAGCGAGCGAGATGGCCCAGCCCATGGCGGCGAGCTCGAGCGGCCGGCCCTTGATCCGGTCGAAGTCGATCTCGTAGCCGGCGAAGAAGAAGAGCATCCCGAGCCCCAGGTCGCCGAGCAGGGACGTGGTCGGGTCGACCCGCGCGATATCGAGCCCCTGCGGGCCGATCAGGATCCCGAGCAGCAGCTCCAGGACCACCACCGGGATGGTCAACCGCGGCGAGACGGCCAGGACGATCAGGGCGGCGACCGCAGCGGCGATCACCATCACGAGCGCCGAGGTCTCGTCTACGCCGGCGGCGACGATCGCACCGCTTGGGAGCTGAGGCATCAGCAGGACTCTAAGCGGGGCATCGGCGCGACGGTGCCGGGCCAAGCCCAGCGCCGAGGCGCCTTACTTCTTCTTGCGGTGCCTCTTCCGCTTCCCGCCGCAGTGCTTCTTCTTGTGCTTCTTGGCGCTGACGGCTGCCTTCCTGGTGCCCTGGCGCATTTCCCGGCGCCTGCGGCGCGGAGCTCGAGGCGGGCGGCTCCGGCGTGGAGGCGGAAGCCCCCGTCCCTGCGCCGATCGGCGCGGTCCTGTTCTCGAAGGGCTGGTAGTCGCGGCACGGCTCGCCCCGCAGGCCTGGGCAGGGCGGCAGCCCGGTCGGCGCGCTCACGCCCGGCACGACCGGGAGCTCGAGGCGGGACGGCATGTCCCCGCCGTAGCCGATCGCGACGTTCGCCTGCCCGGCGGGCACGGTCTCGCCGAAGGACCAGACCGGCTGATCGCCGTTGGGAGCGCTGATCCGGACCCGGATGCGCGACCCCGCGCGGTACATGTGGCCCTCGTAGTAGAGCGGGATCGTCACCGGCACGAAGTGATCCGATGGCATGTCCGCGAAGTCCTCCTGGAGGAAGCTCGGGACGGGCTCGAGCTCGGTGCTCTTCGTCTCGTCGAGCGCGCGCGCCTTGGCGCGGATCCAGCCGCCCTGCACGAAGGTCTCCTTGCCGTCGGGCCGGACCTCGCTGATCGTCGCCTGCAGGTCGACGTTCGGGGTCGATGAGCGCACCCAGAGGTCGACTCGACCCGCGCCGATCACGGCCGTGTCGCCGCTCAGCGGCGGGGTCACGTAGGAGACGGCGGTGCCGGCGGGGTCCTGGGTCCACTGGTAGTTCGGCGTCGCGGTCCAGAGGCCGCCGGGGCCCGCAGCGGTGTCGCCGGTGAAGTCGGTCAGCGGCCGCGCGTGGGCGTCCCAGGTGAACCCGTCCGCCGCGGCGCCGTCGGGTGACTGGTCGGCGAGGTCACCGCCGGGGGCCAGGTACCAGGAGCGGCCCTCGGTGCCCGGGATCGGGAAGCTGTCGAACGAGTGCTCGAAGCCCGGATACGGCCAGCCCGGGTTCGAGTTCCCGGCGCCGTTGTCGAACAGGACCCGGATCGGGGGCTGCGCGTCGAACGCGGCCTTGGCGGCGTCGTAGGTCGGCTGCTGCTGGATCGGGTCCGTCGGCAGCGTCGCGAAGGGCGGGGGCAGCGCCGCGGCCCGTTGATCCCGAAGATCGCCTGCATGGCCATGGGCCAGCTGGCCTGGACCAGCGCCGATTTGAGACTCGGCGCCTGCTGGTCCACGTAGAGCTCGAAGAAGTCGTACAGGCGGTTGTAGGTCTCCGGATCGAGCGAGTCGGTGTGCACGCCGTTCGTGAACGTGAACCACTTCTTGTCGGTGCCCGTCATGTGCTCGGCGAGCGTCGGGCAGTGGCCGCCCGTCTGCTCGTCGGTCCACTGGCAGGCCATGAAGACCGGGACGTTGATCTTGTTGACGAAGGTGATCGGGGAGAGCGGGTCGGCGACCTCGGGGACGTAGTGGTCGTTCGCGCGGATCTTGCCGAGCAGGTCAGCGGCCTCGGGGTGCAGCGCCTGGTTGGCGGCGCAGGTCGTATCGCCCTCCTGGATCCGCTGGTAGGCCCAGGGCTGCCCGCTGTCGGGACCGGCGGGCTGGGCCTCGTGCTGGCGCTCCTGGGCCCAGTCGACGGCGAAGCCGGTGTTGAGGATGCCGCCGGGGTAGAGCGTCGTCTGCGTCTGGTCGATCACCGAGAGCGGCGCGATCGCGGCGAGGTCCGGCGGCTCGGTCTGCGCGGTGAAGAGCTGGCTGATGCCGCCGTAGGAGATGCCGAGCATGCCGACCTTGCTGTGGGCGACCCACGGCTGGTGGGCGACCGTCTCGACGACGTCGTAGCCGTCGAGGCTCTGCAGCGGCTCGAAGAAGTCGAAGGCCCCGCCGGAGCAGCCCGTGCCGCGCATGTTGACGTCGACGACCGTGAAGCCCATCAGGTTGGCGAGGGCGGCGATGCCGCTCACCGGCCCGTCCGGGTTCGCGTAGCCGTAGCCCGAGTACTCGATCAGGGTCGGGGATTCACGCCGGGTGCGACCAGCGCGAGAGCTGGCTGGTCAGCTCGGGCGGAAGGTCGAAGCCCTCGGCGTTCGTGACGTCCGTCGGCGGATGCACCGAGTAGGCGAGCTTGGTGCCGTCGCGCGTGGTCATGTAGCCGTAGCCGTCCGAGGGGATCGACTGGTTGTAGATGTCGGCGTCGGGCGGCGCCGACTGGGTCGTCAGCACCGTCAGCGGCCCGGAGGTCTCGCCGGTCGTGTCGAGGCGAACCCGGTAGCCGTCGCCCGGGTGACGTTGCGGAAGAGGATCCCGCCGAGGTTGTTGGCGGCCCGGCGTCGCGACCACCTGGTCCGAGGAATCGAGCAGGGAGGTGGAGGCGCCGGCGGGCAGGCCGGTCGCGTAGACCTGCTCGACGCTGCCGTGTGCGTCGAAGGAGGGGTCGGCGGCGGCCGCGCTGCTCGCGAAGACGAGAGCGAGGAAGACGGCCAGCAGGGATGTACCCACTTTTAGGTGCACGCCGCGGACCACCTAATCACACCGCGGCCGGTCAGGTCGCAGTTCCCCGATAGGGCGACCACCGTCCTGGCTGATCGGGGTAGGGTCGCCCGCATGGCGACACGGATAGTCGTGCTGGGGGCGGGGTTTGGCGGCCTGGAGCTGGCCACGATCCTTTCGGAGGAGCTCGGCCAAGACGCCGATGTGACCCTGATCGACAAGGGCGATGCCTTCGTCTTCGGATTCTCGAAGCTCGACGTGATGTTCGGGCGACAGACCCTCGAAGCGGTCCGCCTCCCCTATCGGGACTTCGCCAAGCCCGGGGTTCGCTTCGCGCGGGAGATGGTCACGGCGATCGACCCGGAACGGCGGGGAGTGAGGACGGACGCCGGCGAGTACGAGGCCGACATCCTGGTGGTGGCGCTTGGCGCGGATTACGACATGGACTTCACCCCGGGCCTGGCAGAAGCGGGCAGCGAGTTCTACTCCGTCGCCGGCGCGGAGCGTGTGCGGGAGGTCCTGCCGGAGTTCTCCGAGGGGCGGGCCGTCGTCGGCGTCTGCGGGGCGCCATTCAAGTGCCCGCCGGCGCCCAGCGAGGCAGCCCTGCTGCTCCACGATCACCTCTCCGCGCGTGGCGTCCGGGAGCAGTGCGAGATCACCTTCCTGATGCCCCTCCCGACCCCGTGCCTCCGTCACCGGCTACCTCAGAGGCCCTCCTCGAGGCCTTTGCCGAGCGGAACATCGAGTTCGTCCCGGACGCGCGCATCGTCTCCCTGGATGAGGACCGAAATGTGGCAGTGCTGAAGGACGGGCGAGAGTTCCCCTTCGACCTCTTCCTGGGGGTTCCGAAGCACCTCGCCCCCGACGTCGTCCTGGAATCCGGGATGGCGGAGGAGGGCTACGTCCCGGTGGAATCGAGCACGCTCAGGACCCGGTTCCCGGGCGTCTACGCCGTGGGCGACGTCGCGACCGTGGGGGTCCCCATGGCCGGCGTGTTCGCGGAGGGGGCAGCGCGCGTTGTCGCCGCCGAGGTGCTCGCGGAGATCCGCGGGGTGGAGGCGCCTGCAGGCTACGACGGGCTGGGCTCCTGCTACGTCGAATTCGGCGGGGGCCGGGTCGGTCGGGTCGACGTCGATTTCCTCTCGGGCCCAAAGCCGACCGGGGAATTCCGGGAGCCCTCCGGCGCCCTGGTCGCGGAGAAGAAGGAGTTCGGCTCGAGCAGGCGTGCCCGCTGGTTCGCCGGCTGAACAGGCGATCTCTGGGGTTTGCACGGATGAGAGAACTGGATTCGCCGCATATCGTCGGCAGCTCAGATGACGACCGAGCTTGCAGCGAACCTGTCGCATCAGGGCGGATGGGCCGCCCCGGGCTTCGAGGAAGTGCGTGCCGAGTTCGACCGGAACTTCGCGGAGCGCGGCGAGATCGGTGCTGCGGTCTCCGCCTACTGGCGTGGCGAAAAGGTCGTCGACCTCTGGGGCGGCCGCCGCATCCCCGGCGGCGACGAGCCCTGGAACGAGGACACGCTGGTCCTCGTCCACTCGACCACCAAGGGAATGGCAGCGATGACGATCGCCGTCGCGAACTCTCGCGGCTGGATCGACTACGAGGCGCCGGTCGCCCGGTACTGGCCCGAGTTCGCCCAAAACGGCAAGGGCGAGATCACCGTCCGCCAGCTCCTCAGCCACGAAGCGGGGCTGGTCTCGATCGACGAGCCGCTCCACGCCGAGGACATGGGGACCTCGACCACGTCTCCACTGTGCTCGCCCGGCAGAAGCCGGCGTGGGAACCGGGAGCGCGGCACGGCTACCACGCGATGACGATCGGGCTCTACATGCAGGAGCTGATTCGGCACGTCGACCCGGACCGCCGCACCCTCGGCCGGTTCTTCTACGAGGAGATCGCGACACCGCTGCAGATCGAGTTCTACATTGGGCTCCCACCCGAGATTCCGGACGAGCGGCTCGCGAAGCTGCGGCTCTTCTCCCCGAGACGCTCCATCCGGGCGCTTCCTCGGTCCCCAAGGGATACGTGATGCGAATCCTGTGGCCGTGGTCGCTGCTGCGAAAGTCGATGCTCTTCACCGACGTGGATCCGAACGACCGCAGGTGGCTCGAGGTCGAGGTCCCGGCGGGCAACGGCGTGGGCACGGCGCGTGCGATCGCGCGGGCCTATTCGGCGTTCGTGGAGGGTGGAGCGGAGCTCGGTATCGCGCCCCCGACGCTCGCGAGCCTGACGGAGGTCATCGACGTCGAGCGTCAGAGGGATGAGGTGATGGGCGTGCCGAGCTGGATGTCGCTGGGCTTCCTCAGACCGGGACCGGGACCGGAGTGGGGATCCAGCCGGCGCGCCTTCGGTACGCCGGGCGCAGGCGGATCCTTCGGCTTCGCCGATCCCGACGCGCGGCTCGGCTTCGCCTACGTGATGAACAACATGGACTACCACATGTTCGATGACCCGCGTGAGAAGGCCCTTCGCGATGCCGTCTACCGCGCCATCCGACGGATCTCGGGCTGAG
This sequence comes from uncultured Solirubrobacterales bacterium, assembly GCA_963763985.1. Lineage (GTDB taxonomy): Bacteria > Actinomycetota > Thermoleophilia > Solirubrobacterales > 70-9 > DASUPK01. Next base: position 10,018 of record CAVXQO010000009.1, read on the forward strand.
CGCATCCGCCGGGGCGGATCGCTCGTTCGCCGAAGATTCGGCACCCTGCGCTCCCGGGCGACCTCGCTTGGGATCTCCGAGGCGTACGTCGTTGTCGGGCTGATCCTCTTCGCTCTCGCGCTCGGCGGCGTGATCCACATCTTCGACCCCGGCGACGCAGGGGACAAGGTCTGGGCCGTGGCGATCGTGCTGACGCTGATCCCGCTGAGCTGGTCCGTGCTGCGGAGCCTGATGCGGGGGGACGTCGGGGTCGATGCGATCGCGCTGGTGGCGATGGCCGGGGCGCTGGTGCTCGGCGAGTACCTCGCCGGGGCGGTGATCGCCCTGATGCTGAGCGGAGGGAACGCCCTGGAGGCCGCAGCGGGGCGGCGGGCCCGTCGCGAGCTGACGGCGCTGCTGGAGCGCGCCCCGCGGATCGCGCACCGGCGCCGAGGCCAGAAGCTCGAGGAGGTTCCTGTGGAGGAGATCGGCGTCGGGGACCGGATCCTGGTGCGAGCGGGCGAGGTCATTCCGGTTGATGGCGCGGTGCAGAGCGAGCACGCGGTGATCGACGAGTCGACCCTGACCGGGGAGCCATTGCCCGTTGAACGCTCGCGAGGGACGACGGTCTCGAGCGGCACGCTCAACGCGGGCGACGCCTTCGACCTGCGGGCGACGAGAAGGGCGTCCGAGAGCGCCTACGCCGGCATCGTCCGGCTGGTCCAGGAGGCAGAGCGCCAGCGGGCGCCCTTCGTTCGCATGGCGGACCGCTACGCAGCGGTCCTGCTGCCGGTCACGCTCGCGGTGGCCGGGGCGGCCTGGGCGCTGAGCGGCGACCCGGTAAGCGCGCTGGCTGTGCTCGTCGTGGCGACGCCCTGTCCGCTCATCCTGGCCGCACCGGTGGCGCTGATCTCCGGCGTCTCGCGCGCCGCACGCCGTGGCGTGATCGCCAAGGGCGCCGGCACGATCGAGAAGCTGGGGCGGGCGCGCACGGTCCTCTTCGACAAGACTGGGACGCTCACCCACGGCCGTCCCGAGATCGAATGGGTGCGCAGCGCCGATGGGCTCAGCTCCGAGGACGTCCTGAGATTCGGAGCCTCGGTCGATCAGCTCTCGGCCCACGTCCTGGCGGAGGCCCTGGTTCACGGTGCCGAAGCCCGCGGTCTGGAGCTCGCCTTTCCCGAGGAGGTCGTGGAGGAGCCCGGCCAGGGGATCGAGGGGCAGGTGGCCGGCCATCGCGTCGCGGTCGGGAGTAGCGACTGGCTGCGCCGCCGCGGGTACTCGGTCGTGAAGAGTACGGCGGAGCTGTTCGATGACTCGGGCGAGCCCGGGCTGGCCCGCGTGCTGGTCGGGGTCGACGGCGAACTCGCCGGCGCGATCCTGATGGCGGACCGGTTGCGGGACGATGCGGGCGAGCTGACGGCGAGCCTGCGGACGGCCGGAATCGAGCATGTCGCCCTCGTGACCGGGGATCAGCGGGCGGTCGGCGAGGCCGTGGGCAGGTCGGTCGGGGTGGATCGTGTCTTCGCCGAATGCTCGCCCGAGGAGAAGATCGACGTCGTGCGCAAGGCACGCGAGCTGACCGGCGAGGGCGGGGTGGTGATGGTCGGCGACGGCGTCAACGACGCGCCCGCGCTGGCCCTGGCAGACGTCGGCGTCGCGATGGGGGGCGTGGGGGCAACCGTGTCCTCCGAGACGGCCGATGCGGTCATCGCCGTCGACCGGGTCGACCGGGTCGCCGACGCAATCCGCATCGGCCGGCGCTCGCTCGGGATCGCGCGGCAGAGCGTCCTCGCCGGGCTTGGCCTCAGCTTCGTCGCGATGGGCTTCGCCGCATTCGGCTACATCCCGCCCGTCGCAGGAGCGCTGCTGCAGGAGGGAATCGACGTGGCGGTGATCCTGAACGCACTGCGCGCTCTGCGGGACTGATCGTGCGGGAGTCAATCGGGATCGTGCTCTTCGACCGACGCGACCTCGTTCGATAGCACGACGCCGTAGCCTTCTCCGTCTTGATCAGTACGAACCAATTCAGTAGCGGAACAACTTGCACATCGCAGCTTCCGGCTCGGCACGACCGACAGAAGCGTTATCCCCTCATCAGGTCTGAGCCGAGGACGAAGGCGCTGTAGGCGACCACCTCGATCGCCAGGGCGAAGGCGGCGATCAGGGATCGTGAACAGCGCGTGGTATGGCGCGCCGACCCTATTCACGGCGGTGGCGGAAGCTTTCCCAGCGGCCCTCTTCCGGCGTAAGGTAAGTCGAAGGAGAGACGGCCATGGCGATCTCGCAGACCAGAACGGAAGCGCAGGCGGCTGAGGTCGTCGACGCTGCGCAGGCCGATCGCCTGGACGGCTTCGTGCTCCGGGCTCAGGCGGCCGCGGAGAGCTTCCGCCGGCTCGACCAGGAGCAGGTCGACGAGATCGTTTGGGCGATGGTCGTCGCCGGGCTGGAGAGCGCCTTCGAGCTCGCCCAGTTGGCGATGGAGGAGACCCAGTTCGGGGTGCTCGAGGACAAGGTCCTCAAGAACTACATCGCCACCGAGTTCCTCTACGACTACCTGAAGGACAAGCCCTCGGTGGGGGTGATCGAGGAGGACCCGAAGCACGGCATCCAGTACGTCGCCGAGCCGATTGGCGTCGTGCTGGCTCTGTTGCCGATCACCAACCCGACCTCGACCGCCCTGTTCAAGTCGATCGTCGCAGCCAAGACCCGCAACGCGATCATCTTCCGCCCCTCCGCGCGAGCGGCCGGTTGCGCCGTCCGGGCGGTCGAGATCCTCCAGGATGCGGGCGAGTCCGCTGGACTGCCCCCCGACGCACTCCAGGTCATCCCCGACCCGACGCTCGACGTCTCCCAATACCTCTTCCATCACGACGGCGTCGACTTGATCTGGACGACCGGGGGCCCGAAGGCGGTTGCGGCGGCCAACGCCGCGGGCAAGCCCTCGCTCAGCGTCGGAGCCGGGAACGCCCCGGTCTACCTGCATCGCAGTGCCGACGTCGGCATGGCGGTCGTCGACATGCTGATCTCGAAGACCTTCGACGCCTCGGTGATCTGCCCGGCGGAGCAGACATGCGTGGTCGACGAGGCGATCTACGACCAGCTGGTCGGCGAGTTCGAGCGCCTGGGAGGGCAGCTGCTCGATCCCGCGCAGGTGGAGGCCCTCGCCGATCTCGCCTTCGAGCCGGACGGGCGGGTCGACGCCCGCGCCCTCGGTCAGTCCTGCGTCCACCTTGGGGCCATGGGTGGGTTCGAGGTGGACGAGGGAGTGAAGGTGCTGCTGGCTCCGCTGCCCTCCGACTTGGGCGAGCTGGCCGACCATCCGCTGATCCAGGAGAAGCTGATGCCCGTCCTCGGACTGGTCCGCTCGCCCTCGGTCGATCACGGCGTCAGCGCCTGCGAGCTGATCACCGAGCACGGCGGGCTCGGGCACACCTCGGCCGTCTACGCCTCCGACGAGGAAGTGATCGACCGCTTCGCCAGCAGGATCCGCACCGGGCGCATCCTGGTCAACGCGCCCACCGCCGTCGGCGCCCTCGGCGGGATCTACAACTCGCTCACCCCGACCTTCTCGCTCGGCTGCGGCACCTGGGGGGGCTCCAACACCACCGACAACGTCAACTACAGGAACCTGCTCAACGTGAAGACCGTCTCGCGCCGCCAGGCGCCTCCCCAGTGGTTCCGGGTCCCGTCCGACACCTACATCAACGCGGGCGCGATCGAGACCCTGCGCGAGGTCAAGGCCTCCCAGGTTCTGTTGGTCACCGACATCGACGGCGAGGCGCGAGGCGTGGCCGATGAGGTGCGTCGCTACCTCGAAGGCCCCAGCGTCCACGTCTTCTCCGACCTCCACCCGGAGCCGAGCGAGGCGCAGATCCAGACCGGCACCGAGGTGCTGGGCGAGTTCGGTGCCGACTGCATCGTCGCGGTGGGGGGCGGCTCGGTCCTGGACGCGGCCAAGGCGATGCGGCTCTTCCACGAGAGCCCCGACGTCTCGCTGCGGGAGCTGGCCCTGCCCTTCCTCGACGCGCGCAAGCGGGTCGCCCACTACCCGGAGGTCGAGCACACCGTCCGCCTGCTGGCGCTGCCCACGACCGCCGGGACCGGCTCGGAGGTCTCACCGGCGACCGTGATCAGCGCCGGCGGACGCAAGGTGACGCTGGTCGACTACTCGCTGGTCCCGGACGTCGCGATCGTCGATCCGACCCTGACCCTGACGATGCCGCCGAGCGTCACCGCTGACACCGGGGTCGACGCCCTCACTCATGCCCTGGAGGCGGGCGTCTCCATCTTCGCCTCTCCCTACACCGACGCCTTCTGCATGCAGGCGATCAACCTGATCATGGACGCACTGCCCCGCGCCTGCGAGAACGGCTCCGACCTCGAGGTGCGAACGGCGATGTCAAACGCGGCGACAATCGCCGGCCTTGCCTTCTCCAATGCCTTCGTCGGCGTCAACCACGCGCTCGCGCACGCGGTGGGGCCGCGCTTCGGGATCCCGCACGGCCGCGCCAACGGCATCTTCCTGCCCCACGTGCTGCGCTACAACGCCTCGATCCCCTCGAAGTTCATGCCGGCGCCCGGCTACTCGACCTACGTCGCGCCGGACAAGTACGCGCAGATGGGCTGGGTGCTCGGACTGGGCGGCAGCGACATGGACGAGCGGCGCGCTCGCTTGTTCGGGCGCATTGACGAGCTGCTCGACGCGGTCGGCATGCCCCGCTCGCTGGCCGACGCTGGCGTCTCGAGAGAGGAGTTCGACGCCGCCCTGCCCGACCTGGTCAAGGGCGCGTTCTCGGACCCGAGCATCAGGACCAACCCGAGGATGCCGATGCTCGAAGAGCTGGCGTCCCTGCTCGCAGCGGCCTTCGAAGGGCGCCCGTAGCGATGGCCACCTCGCAGCGGATGTCGCACGCGGACGCCGCCTGGCTGCACATGGACCGGCCAACCAACCTGATGGTGATCACCGGGGTGCTGTGGTTCGACCAGCCGCCGGACTGGGAGGGCGTGAGGGAGAGGATCAAGGAGCGCATGGTCGAGCCGTTTCCCCGCTTCCGCCAGCGGGTCGTGGAGGGGAAGGGGCCGCTCTCGGGTCCGCACTGGGAGGACGACCCGCATTTCCACCTCGACCTTCACCTCGATCACGTCGCCCTTCCCCCACCGGGCGACCGCGCCGCGCTCCAGGCCTTCGTCGCCGACTTGATGGCCCGGCCCCTCGACCGCTCGAAGCCCCTCTGGCAGTTCCAGCTCGTGGACGGCTACGGCAATGGCGCCGCGCTCGTCGGCCGGATCCACCACTGCATCGCCGACGGCATCGCGCTCGGCCGCGTCCTGCTCTCACTGACCGACGAGTCGCCGGACGCGGGAATCGCGCCGCTCGATGATGGGGCGGCGGGGGCCGAGCGGCGCGGCGGCCCCCTGAGAACGCTGACCCGCCCGGCCGAGAGCGCCGTCTCTGTTGCGCGCGGGGCGGCGGGGGCGCTCGCGCACGAGGCGATCGAGGTGGGAAGGCACCCCTCCCACCTGCGTGATCTGGCCGCCGAGGCTCGCGCCGACGCCGGGGCGCTGGCGAAGCAGCTGCTCATGGGCGCCGATCCGCGGACTCCCCTGAAGGGCGAGCTGGGGGTTGCGCAGCGCGTCGCCTGGTCCTCACCGATCCCGCTTGAGGAAGTGAAGGGGATCGGCCACGGGACCGGCACTACCGTCAACGATGTGCTGCTCACCGCGGTCGCCGGGGCGCTGCGCAGCTACCTGGGCGGCCGCGGCGCGCCAGTGAAGGAGCTGACCGCGCTGGTCCCCTTCAACCTGCGGCCGCTGGATCAGCCGCTGCCGCCCGACCTCGGCAATCGCTTCGGCCTCGTCTTCCTGCCGCTCCCGGTGGGGATCGAGAACCGCCGCGAAAGGCTCGATGAGGTGCACCGCCGGATGGAGGAGATCAAGCATTCTCCGGAGGGCGCGGTCTCCTACGGGGTGCTAGACGCGATCGGCAGGACCCCGGTGCAGATCGAGAAGCTGCTCGTCGACCTTTTCACCACCAAGGGCAGCGCAGTGATGACTAACGTGCCGGGGCCCCGGCAGCCGGTCTACATGGCGGGGACTCCCGTGCGCGGCGTACTCGTCTGGGCGCCATGCTCCGGAGGGGTCTCGATGAGCGTGGCTATCTTCAGCTACGCGGGCGAGGTGACCCTCGGCGTGATGTCGGATGCGGGGCTGGTTCCCGACCCCGAGAAGATCATCGAAGCATTCGAGCCCGAACTCGACGCCCTCGAGCGCGAAGCGTCCTAGGAATGGCGGGGCAAGGTGCTGCTCACCCCCTTTGTTTTCAGGGCTCCTGTTCTCAGGAGCGAAGCTGCGCCGGCGGCGCGACGGCTAGCCTTCAGCGCCGTGATCTCGACGAACCAATTCAAGAACGGACCAACGGACACACGCAGTCGGTGATCGCGGTCGCGGCGTGACCGCGCAGCTACTCCGACAGCCCGGCGGCTTCGAGGGCCTCGGCCCGGTCGAGGAAGATTTGAACGCGCCTGATCTCGCCCTCCTCGAACTCATAGACGTTCCCGGTCTCGGCTGGGATGGACAGGCCACTGGCGCGCCCGTGAAAAGTCACCCGCAGGAAGGCAATGATTCGCTCTCCGCTCACGCCCTCCGTGCGTTCGATGTCAATCCGGAAGTCGGGACCCGCGTCCTCGATGTCGGCGAAGAACCGCCGGATGCCATCCGCTCCTTCGTACACGCCCGCGACCCCTGGCATTTGCAACTGGATGTCCTCGGTGCAGCAAGCGAGGTAACCCTCGATGTTCCGCTCATTGATTGCCGTAATCGCCCTCTCGACGGTCTCCACGTTCTCCTCCGACATGGTCCGCAGTATCGCGCAGGTGAGAGCCACCGCACCCACCCATTCACAGATAAACGGGAGGGACTCGCTCTGCCGGTGATCGCGGTCGCGGCGTGACCGCGCAGCTACTCCGACAGGCCCGCGGCTTCGAGGGCTTCCGCATGGGTCAGGAAGTCGCGGATGCGGGCGATCTTCCCCTCTCGAAACTCAATGAGCTCTCCGAGTTCCTGGCTGAACTCGATGCCGGTCGCCCGGGCGGTGAGGTCCATCTGACCGAGCAGCAGGACCGAATCGCCGAGGTCGCGAATCTCCTGAGGCCGGTTCTTGAGGCTTTCCCAAGTCTCGCCGTGGAACTCGCGCCAAGACTTTCGCGCGCCCTCATGACCTCGGAAGACGGCGGCCTCCTTTCCCTCAAGGCCCGGCTGGATCGAGGGGTGCCACTCGATGTCGGCATCGAGCTCGATCAAAAGCGCGTCGAGATCATCGGCGTTCCACGCCGCGACGGCGCGATTGACGGTCTCCACGTTCTCCTCCGACATCGCCCACGCAGTATCGCGCCATGCCTGCGGCAGCAGCGCCACGGCTTCCAGAAGTCATGGCACTCCGGGATGCATGAGTTGGCCCGACGGCTAGCCTTCGCGGTTCTGATTTCGACCAACCAGTTCAAGAACGGCGCCCACATCGAGGTCGACGGCAGGATCTTCCGGATCGTCGAGTTCCAGCACGTCAAGCCGGGCAAGGGCGGCGCCTTCGTGCGCTCGAAGCTGAAGCGGGTCGACGACGGCGCCGTGATCGACAAGACCTTCAAGGCCGGGGAGAAGTTCAGGCCGGTGCGCACCGAGACCCGCAAGATGCAGTTCCTCTACGACTCGGGTGACGCGGCCGTCTTCATGGACAACCAGAGCTACGACCAGGTCGAGATCCCGAAGGCGGTCGTCGGCGATGCCCTCAAGTGGGTGCCGCCCAACTCCGATGTCGAGCTGCTCTTCGTCGACGAGCGAGCCGCCGGCGCCCAGGCGCCGAGCGCCGTGGACCTGGCGATTACGCAGACGGACCCCGGGCTGAAGGGCGACACCGCCTCGGGCGGGGGGACCAAGCCCGCGACCCTGGAGACGGGCGTCGTGGTCCAGGTCCCGCTCTTCATCGAAGAGGGCGAGCGGGTCCGGGTCGATACGCGCAGCGGCGAGTACGTCTCCCGGGCGTAGCTCACGCAGCTGCAACGGGCGCGGCGCGCTCCACCCGCTCGCGAACGGCACGCCTCGCATGTTCGAGGACGGCCGAGTTGCCACTCAGGATCCAGGCGTTGTTCGCCCCGACGACCAGGGCGTGCAGCTCGAAGGCAAGCTGGGCCGGATCCACCTCGGCCGACAGCTCGCCGGTCTCCTGGGCCTCGCTCGCGAGCCGCTCGAGTAGCGCGAGCCACTCGGCCTGGTTCTTGGCGATCACGTCGTGTACCCGGCCCTTGCGGCTCCCCACCTCAACCGCGGCGGCTGAGAAGAAGCAGCCGCCCGGGAAGACCTTGCGCTCGACGTGGGAGAGGAAGGCATCGCAGAGGGCGATCAGCCGGGGCGCTCCGCGGGGGGCGGCAAGCGCCGGGCGGATCACCTGCTCGAGGAAGATCTCGCGCGCTCGCTCGATCGTCGCGAGCTGAAGCTTCTGCTTCGAGCCGAAGTGGGCGTAGAGCCCGCTCTTGCTCATCCCTGTCGCTCCGGCGAGTTGGCCGATGGAGAGCCGATCGAGGCCCTCGACCGTAGCCAGACGGGCCGCCTGCTCGAGGATCGTGGCCCTGGTCCGCGCCCCCTTCGAAGGGGACGGGTGGCTCGCCTCGCTTGTCGTCGGGTTTCGCACGGGCGTGCTATTCTACCGGTTCCTGAAAAGCACGAGCGTTCTATTCCTAGAACAAGGAGTCCGCGATGCCATCGATCCGCCCGCAATCCGACGTCGGACAAACGCACCAAGATCTTCGGGCGCTGTACGGAGAGCGCCCGGGGGAGGCGATCAGCTCCAAGTGGGCGAGAACCTCCTCATCGAGGATTCCCGCCGGCGACCCGATTCACGGCGAGGTGGAGGTCGGCCGGGGATATGGCGTCTCGCTCGACTACGCGCTCGACGAGAAGGTCGGCGGGCTCAGCGATGGCCCGAATCCGGGCGACCTTCTCTGCGCCGCCCTGGCGGCATGCGAGGACGGCACGATCCGCATGGTCGCCGGCCTGATGGGAGTGCGCCTCGAGGAGCTGGAGGTCGAGGTCACCGGCGACCTCGACGTTCGGGGCACCCTCGGAATCGACCCCGACGTCCGGGTCGGCTTCAGCGAGCTGGACTGCTCGATCCAGCTGCGCGTCGCGCCCGGGACCGATCCACGGGCCGCGCGGCGGCTGCTGGCGGCCGCGAAGCGGTTCTGCGTCAATCTGGACACGTTGAGCCATGGGGCCGCGGTTCGCCTCCTGCCCTGACTAGCCTTCGGTCCGATGCGCAGATCGGACCAAAGACGAGACGCCGTCTTCGCGCTCTACCAGCACGAGGTCACGGGCCGCCCCCTCGAGGAGCTGCTCGAGGGGTCCAAGCCGTTCTCCCGCGAGCTCGCGGCGGCGGTCGAGGCCAACCAGCCTGAGCTCGACGAGCTGATCGCCAAGCACTCGAAGGGCTGGGCACTTGAGCGGATCGCGCCGCTCGAGCGCAGCATCATGAGGACGGCTCTGTACGAGGCGCTTCACGAGCGACGACGTCCCGGTCGAGGTCGCGATCGACGAGGCGGTTGAGCTGAGCAAGGAGTACTGCGGCGCCGACGCTCCGGGGTTCGTCAACGGCATCCTCGGGGCGGCCCTGGCGGAACGAGGCGCCGTCGACTGATGGCGACCGCGCTCGAGGGTGTGGAGGGGCTCCTCCTCGACCTCAGCGGGGTGATCTACGTGCAGGACGAGGCCGTGCCCGGCGCCGCGGACGCCCTGGAGCGCCTGCGCTCCGAGGGGATCCCGATCCGCCTGGTCACCAACACGACGATGCGCCCGCGCAGCTCGATCCTCGAGCGCCTGGTGCGGCTCGGGATCGAGGCCGACCCGGACGAGCTGCTCACGCCCGCGACGCTGGCGGCGAGCCGCTGCGCCGAGGCCGGATACGAGTCCGTCTCGCTGGTCGTCCTCGACGAGCTCCGCGAGGACCTGGAGGGCCTCGAGGAGCGGGGCGACTCGGTCGACGCGGTGATCGTCGGCGACCTGGGGGAGGGCTGGGACTACGAGGTCCTCAACCGGGCGTTCCGGCAGCTGATGGACGGCGCCGCGCTGATCGCGCTGCAGAAGAACCGCTACTGGGAGACCGCTCGAGGGCCTCTCGCTCGACGCCGGTCCCTTCGTCTCCGCGCTCGAGTACGCGACCGGACGTGAGGCGGAGGTGGTCGGAAAGCCCTCACCGGCGTTCTTCGAGCTGGCGCTCGGCGAGCTGGACGTGAGCGCTGGCCATGCCGCGATGGTGGGCGATGACGTGGAGGCGGACGTCGGCGGCGCGATGGAAGCCGGCCTGGCGGGGATCCTGGTGCGCACCGGCAAGTACCGGGAGGATCTCGTCAGGGAGTCGGGAATCGAGCCGACCGCGACGGTCGACTCGATCGCCGACGTGCCAGCGCTCGTCCGATAGCCGGCTGACGGACAGCTAGCATCGCGGCGCAATGGGTGTTGGAGCCGAATCGACAGGCGGTGGGGCCGAGGAGCTCGAGCGCATCACCGCCCGCCTCGAACAGCTCGCGGCGCAGCTCGAGGGCGACGTCGACGACGATCACGCCGCCGAGCTCGTCCGCGAGGCCTCCGAGCTCGCCGCCCAGGCGGGGAGCGCGGTCGAGGGCGCTCTGCGCGGCGCCTCGGGCTCACCCGGGGACTGAGCCGGCAGATGAGCGAGTACCCCGATGACCTTCGGGAGATGGTCGACCGCTACCTGACGCGCCTCAGCTTCTCGGAGACTCCGGCGACCGCCGGACTGGCGGAGGCGATGCGCTACTCGCTGCTGGCGGGGGGCAAGCGCATCCGCCCCGTGCTGGCCTTGGCGACCGCGCGCTCGATCGGGCTCGATCCGGAGAGGGTGCTGCCCGCCGCCGCGGCGATCGAGCTGATCCACACCTACTCCCTGATCCACGACGACCTGCCCGCGATGGACGACGACGAGCTGCGGCGCGGGATGCCCACCTCTCACGTCAAGTTCGGCGAGAACGTCGCCATCCTGGCGGGCGACGGCCTCTTCGCGGAGGCGATGCGCCTCTTCAGCCGGCGCCAGGAGGGCGAGCCGGCGGCGGTTCTCGCCGCGCTTCAGGAGCTGGTCTCGGCCACGGGCGATCGGCGGCATGGTGGGCGGCCAGTACATCGACGTCACCGAGTTCGAGGAGGGCGGACCGGGCGAGGGAGGCCAGGTCGATCCCGATCGGCTGCGAGAGATGCATCGCCTCAAGACGGGTCGGCTGATCGCCTCGAGCATCGTGGTCGTACTCGATTCTTGGTGAACTGCCGGAAAATGAGACAATCCCGTACCGCCGTTTCGCCGATGAGCTCGGGGTCCTGTTCCAGATCGTCGACGACATCCTCGACGTGACCGGATCGGACGAAGAGCTCGGCAAGCCGAGCGGCAGCGACGAGAGACACGGCAAGCTCACCTACGTGAGCGCGTATGGCCTCGACAGGGCCCGCGAGCTAGCCTCTGAGTCGCACGGCAAGGCCAGGAAGGCACTTGCCGAGACGGCGGCGAAGACCGACGATCTGGCACGGATCACCGACTTCATCCACACCCGACACACCTGATGGCCATCGACTCAGACGACGCGAAGCAGGACAAGCCCCTGCTCGACTCGATCGACTCGCCCGCCGACCTGACGGAGCTCACGGACGATCAGCTCCAGCGTCTGGCCCAGGAGGTCCGCGAGCTGATCATCGACACGATCGGCGAGATCGGCGGCCACTTCGGCGCCAACCTCGGCACCTGCGAGCTCGCCGTCGCGCTGCACAGCCTGCTCGACTCGCCCAGGGACAAGATCCTCTGGGACGTCGGGCATCAGGCCTATCCCCACAAGGTGCTCACCGGCCGCAGGGACCGGCTCAACACGATCCGCCAATACGAGGGCCTGGCGCCCTTCTGCTCGGTGTTCGAGTCCGAGCACGACATCATGGGCGCCGGCCACGCCTCGACGTCGATCGGCTACGGCGTCGGCCTGAAGGAGGCGATGCTGAAGGGGATCGGCGAGGACGGCAAGGTCGTCGCCGTGATCGGCGACGGTGCGTTGACCGGTGGCGTCGCCTACGAGGCGCTCCATCACGCCGGGGGCCTGCAGACGCCGATGGTGATCGTCCTCAACGACAACGGGATGTCGATCTCGCCCAACGTCGGCGCGCTCTCTCGCTACTTCCAGCGCGTCCGCCTCAATCCCGGCCTGTACAAGGCTCGTTCAACGACGGAGGAACGGCTTACCCAGCTTCCGCTCGGCCTCGGCCGCCGCATCGAGCGACTCGGCCCGGAAGTGAAGGCGGCGATCAAGGCCTACTACGCGCCGGGCCTCTTCTTCGAGGAGCTCGACCTGGCCTACATGGGAGTGATCGACGGGCACGACGTTGCCGCGCTCCGCAGCGCGCTCGGCAAGGCGCTGGAGGCCAATCGCCCCGTCGTCGTCCACATCAACACCGTCAAGGGCAAAGGCTTCGAGCCGGCCGAGGAGGGTGGCCTTGCGGGGATGGAGAAGTGGCACGCAGCCAAGCCAGGAAGCATCGTCAACGGCAAGGAGGCCCCGAAGAAGCCGATCCCCGTCTCCGAGTCGGACTCCCCGGAGAAGATCGAGAAGCTCGAGAAGCCGCCGCCCAAGGCCCCGCCCGCAGTACACGGCCGTCTTCGCCGACGCGCTGGTCGAGGAGGCCAAGCGCGACGAGCGGGTGATCGGGATCACCGCCGCGATGGCGGGCGGCACCGGCCTCAACAAGCTCCACGACGAGCTGCCCGGAGCAGTACTACGACGTCGGCATCGCCGAGCAGGACGCCGTCCTCTTCGCCTCCGGGCTCGCGATCCAGGGCGCAAAGCCGGTCTGCGCGATCTACTCGACCTTCCTGCAGCGCGCCTTCGACCAGCTGGTCCACGACGTCTGCCTGCAGAAGCTGAACGTCGTCTTCGCCATGGACCGGGCGGGCTTGGTCGGCGACGACGGCCCGACTCACCACGGCGCCTTCGACGTCTCCTACTTCCGGGCGCTGCCGAACGTGGTCGTGATGGCGCCGCGCGACGAGGCGATGCTCGTGCACATGCTTCGCACCGCCCTGGCGTACGACGACGGCCCGATCGCCTTCCGCTACCCGCGTGGCGCCGCCGAGGGCGCGCCGATGCCGGACGCGCCGAAGGAGATCGAGATCGGCAAGGGCGAGTACCTGCTGCCCGGCGAGCGCGTCGCGCTGCTCGGCTACGGATACGGCGTCCAGGTGGGACTGCGCGCGGCCGAGATCCTGCGCGGCAGGGGGCTCGAGCCGACCGTCGCGGACGGCCGCTTCGCCAAGCCCCTGGACGGCGAGCTGATCGAGAAACTGGCCGCGGAGCACGACCTGCTGGTGACGATCGAGGAGAACGTCCTGCCGGGGGGCTTCGGCTCCGGCGTGCTGGAGCACGTCGAGGACGCGTTCCCCGATGGATCCGAGCGGGCCCGCGTCCTCCGTGTCGGCCTCCCCGACCGCTACGTCACGCACGGCAAGCCGGCGCTGCTCCGCGAGGAGGTCGGATTCACCGGCGAGGACGTCGCCGAGCGTGTGCTCGCCGCGCTGGGAACGCGCGAGACCATCCTGGGCTAGCGGCAACGGGTTGCACCTGATGTCTCGACTCGCATAGGATCACCGGCAGTCAATCCAGCTGGCCTGTGGGGAGCCTTGGGCGCCAGTCAATGGGGAGGAAGGCGTTCATGAGAAATCGACTTGCGCTCGTCGTATCCGCGATGTTGATCGTCGGACTGCTGGCAGGCCTGACGACCTCGGCTTCGTCAGGTGCCGGCGCTCCGGGCGCCAAGACGAAGAAGAAGAAGAAGAAGTGCCCCGCGGGGACCCACAAGGTGGTCGTCAAGAAGCACGGCAAGAAGAAGCGGAAGTGCGTGCCGGACGCGACGCCGACGCCCGGACCCGCGCTTCCGGCGGCGGTGCTGACAATCAACCCGGCGAGCTTCACCTACGCGGATACTCAGCATGGGGACAAAAGCGCCCCCAAGAAGTTCACCGTCACCAACGCCGGCGGTTCGGCCAGCGGGGTCCCCACGAGCTCGATCACCGAGGTGAACAACCCGATTCCGGGCGATCCCCCTGGCTTCGCGGTCAGCGCGAACACCTGCACGGCGGCATTGGCCCCCGGAGGGACCTGCACGGTCAGCGTGCGGTTCCAGCCCACCAGCAACTCCAACCCCCAGCCGTACAGGTCCGTGCTCCACGTGATCGCGACGTCCGGCGGGGATGCGCAGGCGGCGCTTATCGGCACCGGTAACTGATCCCGGCACCGGGCTACCCGGCTACGGCGGCGTCGGTGCTTGGCGGGATCGGCACGCTCCTGACCCTCCGGGACGGCAAGATCGTGCGCTGGGAGTACTACTGGGAACGGGCGGACGCCCTGGAGGCCGTCGGGATCAGCGAGTAGAGGGGCGAGAGGCGACGCATGCCGTCGATCGCCGCCAGCACGCGGGGCGCCAGCGCGATCGCCGCGACGTCGAAGAGGACGTAGACGCCCGCGATGCCGCTCGGCGGGTTGCCCGTCGGCAATGGGGTGTCCGGGGCGGTAGCGGCCCAGTGCCAGGCGCCGATCGAGGTGCCGTAGATCTCGAGGAAGCCGACCATCAGGAAGACCCCTGCGTAGAGGGTCGCGGCGCGGCCGCGGAGGAGGACGTAGATCAGCAGCGCGCCCGTGATGGCTCCGAGCGCGTCGGTCCGGCCGAGGACGACCAAGCCGGCCGCGCCCCAGGCCGCCACCAGCGCGATCACGGCCCAGAGGAAGGCACGGGGGTGCCTGCGGACGGGCGCGGACTGGCTGATGCGAAGGCCGGCCAGGAAGACGAGCCCATGCCCCGGAGGGACGAAGGCGGGGAGGTTCGTCGAGCCGGTATGTGTAGGCGCCGAGGACGATCGATCCGAGCACCTCCGCGCAGGTGGCGACCAGCACCACCAGCAGGGCCCGGGCACGGTCCTCGCGGCTGAGCGGCGCGCACGATGCGATCAGGATCAGCCAGGTCGCCCCACCCAGCAGCAGCTGCTCGTCCGCGTTGGCGAAGCGATCGAGGGCCAGGAAGCCGGCGATCACGCAGAGGACCATCCCCGCGAATGGCAGGGGTGCCGAAAGCGGATGCCTTGTGTGTCCTCTCCCCATGGGTTGGCTGCCCCTCGCCCGACTCTTTGCGCGGGCGCGGAGCGATTGGATCATCCCAGCGGGGGCCGTGTCAAATGCGACACTGCTGCCCGTTCGAGCGACGGGGTGCTGATAGACATCGAAGCGGTGAGACCGTTCTGAAGCCGATCGACCGGGGCACCTGGCTGGCTCTGATCGCGATGGGGATCGCGGTCTTCGTGATCGCGAACGACTTCTCCGCGATCAACGTCGCGATCCCCCAGATCGAGAAGGACTTCCACACCGACGTGACCACGGCCCAATGGGTGGTGAACGCCTACGCGCTCACCTTCGGAGTGCTGATCGTCACCGGGGGACGGCTCGCCGACCTCTTCGGCCGCCGCCGCGCCTTCTTCATCGGGACGGCGATCTTCGCGACCTTCTCAGCCCTCGGCGGCGCCGCGCAGAGCGAGGCCTGGCTGATCGCGATGCGGGTGCTGATGGGCATCGGGGGCGCGCTGATGTGGCCCGCGATCCTCGGGATGACCTACGCCGCGCTGCCGGAGGAGCGAGCCGGGCTGGCGGGCGGCTTCATCCTCGGCGCCGCCGGGATCGGCAACGCCGCCGGGCCGCTGATCGGCGGTGCCCTGACCGACCTGCTCAGCTGGCGCTGGATCTTCTTCCTGAACGTGCCGGTGTCGGCGTTCGCGATCTTCGTCACCTGGCGGGAGATCCACCAGCCCCGGCCCGAGGTCGAGGACACCCGGATGGACTACGCCGGCATCCTCTGCGTGTCGGTCGGCCTCGTCTCCCTGCTGCTCGCCTTCGATCAGGTGATCGACTGGGGCTGGGGAGATCCACGGATCATCGCGCTGCTCGCCCTGTTCGCCGTCCTGATCGGGAGCTTCGTCCTGGTCGAGCGCCGCGCCGGGGATCACGCCCTGGTACCGCCTGACGTGATGCGGAACCGGGACTTCGCCTACACCTGCGGGGCGATCCTGATGATGTCGGCCGTCTTCTTCGCGGCGATGCTCTACTTACCGCAGCTGATGATCAACGTGCTCGGCTACTCGCCGATCGGCGCGGGGGCCGGGATGCTGCCGATGATGGCGACCTTCGCCGCGGTCTCCTTCGTGGCGGGGAATCTCTACAACCGCTTCGGCGCCAAACCCCTGCTGATCATCGGGTCGGGATGCATCGCCGTCGGACCTGCACTCGTCGCCCTGTTCGCCGACAACGAGACCTACGGCGCGCTCGTCCCCGGGATGGCGATCCTCGGACTGGGGATCGGGCTCTTCTATCCGACGGCCACCACGGTCGGCGTGACCGCCGTGGTCGAGGCCCGTCGCAGCCTCGCCGGGGCGATCATCTACATGTTTCAGATCGCCGGCGGCTCGGTCGGCCTCGGACTGACTACGACCGTCTTCATCGGCGCCAGCGATCGCGCCCAAAGCGGGAGCGGCTTCATCGACGGGATCCAGACCGCGTTCACGATGGATGCGGCGATCGCCGTCGGCGGCTTCCTGATCGCCGCCTTCCTGATCCAGGGGAGGGTGCACTCCCCACACCTCCGAAGGCTGCTGCTCGCCGGCCACTCGCCGCGCGGCCACGGACCCTGAGCGAGCGATCAGTTCGGTCCGGGGCCGCCGCCGTCGCTGGTGACGGTGTCGTCGGAGCCGTCGTTGCCACCGCCGCCGTTGTCGTCGGATGTGGTCGTGGGCGCACTCGAGCCGCTGCCCGAGGATCCGCTCGTGCCACTGGTGCCGCTGGTGCCCGAGCCGCCGCTGGTGCCCGAGTCGCCGCCGTGGTGATCCTTGCCGGAGCCCTCATTCGACGAGCCGGACGAGCCGCCGCCATCGGACGAGCCGGAGCCCGGGCCCGAATTGGAGCTCGAGTCATCGGAGGTCGCGGCGGCGCTGCCCGAGCCAGGACCCTGAACGTCCCCGCGCTCGTGCTTCGCCGGAGCCGGCCTCGGCGTCGGCGTGTTCGAGGCGAGGGACACCGGCTGGGCCGAGAGCCCGATCGAGTCGCCGGAGACCGCGTTGGCCGCCAGGGCGATCGCGCCCGCGGCAACGATGCCGACGATGCCGAGCAGGATCGTGAGGAGTCTCTCTCTACTGGTCACCGGATCAGCGTAGAAGCACCGGGTTAGGAGTTGGCAAAGTCGGCGGCGGGCAGGACGACCTCGGCGCGGACCCTCTTCCCAGCGACGCTCTCGAGCCTCGCCTGGCCTCCACGCCGCTTGGCGAGAGCCCGGACGATGGGCAGGCCCAGGCCGGTGCCGGGACCCCCGCCACGTCCCCTGTAGAAGCGCTCGAAGGCATGACGTGCCACCTCCTCGTCGAGCGGGCCGGAGTCGCTGATCACGCCGACGCTCGCGCTCCCGTTCTCACGGCCGCATTCGATCGTCACGGACGAGCCGTGCGGCGAGTACTTGATGGCGTTCTCGACCAGGTTGTCGAGGATCGCGGCCAGCTCACGCGAGCCCGCCCGCACGACCATCTCGCCGTCGGTTTCGAGCGTGATCTCATGGCGACTCTCGCGCGCCGGCCCGCTCCAGCGCTCGGCCGCCGCCCGCGCCTCGACCGCGAGGTCGGTCCGCTCGTCCTCTGCTGGCTGTTCGCTGGAGGCCAGCTCCAGCAGGTCCTCGACCAACTGCCCGAGGCGCTCAGATTCTCCCTCGGCGGCGGCCAGCTCCTTCGCGACCGCAGGGTCGTTCGTCTTCACGCCGGCGGCCTCGAGGCGGAGGCGAAGCCCCGTGAGCGGCGTGCGGAGCTGGTGGGATGCGTCCGCGACGAAGGCGCGCTGGGACTCGAGAACCGCCTCGAGGCGGTCCGCCATCTCGTTGAACTCCCTGGCCACCTGCACCTGCTCGCGCGATCCGCGCTCGGGTGCCCGCGCGTCCGTCTCGCCGGCGGCCCGGCGACGAGCCGCGTCTCCGAGCGAGCGCAGCGGGCGGGCGATCGAGCCCGCGAGAATCCAGGCGACACCGAGCCCGAGGATGAGCGCGAGCCCGCCGATGCCGATCAGAGCCAGCACGTCCTGGCGGACCTCGCTGTGGACGGTGCCGAGGCTCTGCTCGACCTCGAGCGCGCCGACCGTGCGGCCGTTGCGAACGATCGGCACGGCGGTCGAGAGGACGTCGCGCCCCTCATGGTGCCGGCCCTGAACGATCTCTCCGCCGAGGGCCTGCAGTGCGACCGGGTCGTCGGCGGGCCGAGGTGGCGTGGTGACCCCGCCCTCGGAAGTCGCGATCTCCCTGCCGCGCGCGTCGATGACGAACACGAGCCCATTGAGGCTCACCGCCGCATTGCGAGCGGTCTCCTCCAGCTTCGCCTTGTCTCCCGAGCGCGTCGACGGCCGACGCCGCAACGACCTGGGCCTGGGCGGCGGAATCGGCCTCGACCTCCGCGTTCACCCGGTCGCTGACGTTGCTCGCGAGCGGCACCTCCAGGGCGACGAGCACCACCAACAGGGTGTAGGCGAAGGCCGCCAGCAGGCGGGCGCGCAGGCTCATCCAGGCCTAGACCTCGTCGGCGGCGGAGAACCTGAACCCGACGCCGCGCACCGTGTGGATGTAATGCGGTTCTCTGGGATCGTCGTCAAGCTTCCGCCGCAGGCCGCTGATGTGGACGTCGAGGGTCTTGGTGGAGCCGAACCAGTTCATGTCCCAAACCTGTTCGATCAGCGCCTCCCGGGTTATCACCGAGCCGGCGTTCTCCATAAGGACACGCAGCAGCTCGAACTCCTTGCGGGACAGCTCCATCGGCTCCTCCCCAAGCCGGACCTCGTGCTTGGCTGGGTCGAGGATGAGATCGCCGATCGCCATCCGCTCATCGCCGTCCGCGCCGGCTCCCGATGAGGTCCGCCTGAGCACCGCGCGAACGCGCGCCATGACCTCGCGAGCCGAGAACGGCTTCACGATGTAGTCGTCGGCGCCGAGCTCCAGGCCCGCCACCCGGTCGGCCTCCGCGCCCCGCGCCGTGAGCATGATGATCGGGATCTCAGTCTCGCGGCGCAGCTCCCGGCAGACGTCCAGGCCGGAGCCGTCGGGCAGGCCGATGTCGAGGAGGACGAGGTCGGGGGTCGAGCCGCGCGCCTTCTCCATGGCCTCGGCAGCGGTTCCCGCGATCGCGGGGATGAAGCCCTCTCGCTCGAGTGCCTCGGCGAGGGGCTCCGTGATCGCCCGCTCGTCTTCGACGAGCAGGATGGTGGGCCGCTGGGACGAGACGTTCACCGCGCTGATGCTAAGGGTGCCGGACGAGGGTGGATCGGGCCACTGGACGCGGGCGCGTCCAGTGGCCCTTTCCCTTGCTCGACCCGCCTCAGTCGTCGTCGGAGCCGCCGGATCCGGAGTCATCCGAACCGGAGTGGCTCGACCCCGAGTCATCCGAGACCGACTGGCCGGAGCCGCCGGATCCCGGCCCGGAGTTGTCCTCCATGGCGTTGTCGTCGCCCAGGTCCTCGGCGTTGCCGGGCCCCGAATTCGGAGAACCGGGACCGCTGTTGCCGTGATGCTCGACCTCTCCTGGTTGTCGTCGTTGACGTCGTCGTCGTTGTCGTCGTTGACGTCATCGGCCCGTTGTCGTCGTTCAGGTCGTGCCCTGGGTTGTCATCCACCCGGTTGGCGTGATGGTGCTCGACCTCGTTCTGGTTGTCCTCCGGCACCTGCGTGCCCGCGCAGCGTGGATCGTTTGCGTGCTCGGCCTCGTCGCAGGGGCCCTTGACGTCGACAGCCGCCGGTGCAGCCGGCGTCGACGAATGACCGCCGGGGGCCGCCGCTACGTATGCGCCGCCGCCGACTAGCGTGATGGCCAGCGTGGCCAGCAGCGTCTTGGTCAGGGTGCTCATCGATTCCTCCTTGGACGTTGGATGACGCCACTATCGGCGGCCGGCGTCAGGCGATGCCCAGGCGGAGGGAACGTGCGGGCAAGGAGATGGTTAAGCCTTGGTATGCAGGGCCCCCGCACGTGAAACGACCCGCACGAGGCGGGCCGTTTCAGGGGTACTACATGTCCGAAGGAGTGCTTACGCCTTCTTCGACTTCTTCGACTTCTTCGCCTTGCACTTCTGGGACGACGTCGAGCTCGTGCTCGAGCCGTCGGCGAACGAGGTCGTCGCGCTGTTGACCCACTTCTTCTTGCACCGAGCCATGACGAAGTAGACCGGCTTGCCCTTCTTCTTGCCCGACTTCACCTTGTTGATCGTCGTGTCGAAATGCGTGATCGAGGTGCCGGTGGGCGGAATCGCGACGGTGAGCGTGTTCGTTGCGGTGCTCAGGACCCCGGTCAGCGTCGTGCTGAACGTGTAGGTCGCGCCCGCGAACACGTCAACGTGCAGGTAGACCGCGGGATTGCCACCTGACGGCGTGCCGTTGTACGCGGCCACCTTTCCGGTCAGCGCTCCCCCGTTGATGATGGCGCTGCCTTGACCGATCCGGCTGGCGCCGCAGGCGGCGTTGGCGGTGGCTTCGGGCGCTGTGTTGACCTGGCTCAGCTGGCAAACGGGAACATTTCCCGGCGTGAACTTGATGTCCCTGCTGAACTGAAGGACGGTCTGAACCGGCGTGGGGGCGAATCCGCCGGTGTAGAACGTCTCGATGTTGTTGGTGATCGACGCGGGGCCGAACGTCTTGGACTGCTGCTTCTTCGGCGAGACGGTGGTCGTGAGGCTGATGCCGGTAACGGCCGCCGAGGCAGTTCCGCTCATCAACAGAGCACCAATGACGCCCAGAGACGCAGCGAGCACATACTTGCGCTTCCTCATGCAACTCCTCTTTTCTTTTGTGTTGCCGTACCGGCAACATCCTGCTTCGTAATAAGGAACACGCCGAAGCAAGGGAAGTACCGAGTCTGACACCGGAAGCGCACGCGCTGTCAGGGCTGTCGACGGATCTTGCCTACGCGGTTGCCACGGATACGCTTCTGACGGGCTTTCGTCCGACGGTGGGCTCGGACCGCTCGGGGGCCGCTTTCATTTGGGGCGAAACCCCTGCACCCATGCACAATGAAACGGCCCTCCGAAGAGGGCCGTTTCAGGGGTACTACAGGGAGGAGAGATATGTGTGTTGTCTGTGGGAGGTAAGCCGGTATCAGGCTCCGAGCGGACGACTGAACCGCGTTGAAGCGGTCAGTGCCATATGCGCGGAGCCGAACCCGACCAAAAAGACTGTTGCGACGTAATCCCCGGCGATCCCGGCCACAACCCCGGCGCCGATGGTGGCGGCCGCGAGCGTGTAGTCGAATCCCGCGTGGGCGCTCAGCGGCAGGTTGCCCCGATCGCCCTCGCCATAGACAGACGTGCCGAGACCGATCAGGAGAATGCCGAGAGCGATGCTCAGGGCGCCGGCCAGGTAGCCGAATCCCAGCGCGAAGGGAGCCACCATCAACAGAGGGGCGGCCGCCACTTCGAGCGCGGCGTGCACGTGGATCGGGATTGCCCTGAACAGAGTCATCGCAAGAAGCAGGGTACGAACGTATGTGCGATTCGTCTGTGAGCGCGATCACAGTGGGCGTGGCAATCGACTCCCGCTCCGGCGAACTCCGCCTATGTACGGTTCGCCGGGTGACCCGTCGTCGCGCCGACACCCTGCTCGCCGAGCGCGGACTGGCGCCGTCTCGAACCGCGGCGGCGGCCTCGGTGCGCGCCGGCCGGGTGCGGGTGGGCCGCGACGGCCCCGAGGTCGCCAAGCCGAGTGAGCTCGTCGACGAGAACGCCGAGCTCGTGGTCGCCGAGGCGCAGCAATTCGTCTCCCGCGGCGGGATCAAGCTGTCCAATGCGCTCGCGGAGCTCCAGGTGGAGGTCGAGGGACGCCGCTGCCTCGACGTCGGAGCGTCGACCGGCGGCTTCACGGACTGCCTGCTCCAGCGCGGGGCGCTGATGGTGCTCGCGGTCGACGTTGGCTACGGTCAGCTCGACTGGAGCCTGCGAGAGGATTCCCGCGTGCTGGTCATGGAGAGGCTGAACGCTCGCTATCTCGGGGACTCCTCGTTGCCCTTTCGGCCCGATCTGATCACCGTGGACGTCTCCTTCATCTCCCTGGCGAAGCTCCTGCCCCCGATCGTCGCGTCCGCGGCTCCCGAGTTCGACCTGCTCGGCCTGGTCAAGCCGCAGTTCGAGCTGAGCAAGGAGAAGGTCGGGAAGGGAGGGGTCGTGCGCAAGGCTGAGGATCGGCGCGCCGCGATCCGCCAGGTGGCGGAGGCGGCACAGGGGGAGGGGCTGGTCGTTCGCGCGCTGGTTTCCTCCGGCCTGCCAGGCCCGAAGGGGAATCGTGAGACCTTTGTCTGGGCCTCGAGGAGCGGTGACTCCGTGGACCTCGATGCGGCCCTCGAGGAGGTCGAGCCATGACGCGCGCGATGCTGATCACCCACACCCATCCGGAGGCGGCCTCGGACGAGGTAGCGGACGCCGTAGCGGCGACGGTGGAAGCGGCTCGGGCGGCCTCAGTGGGGCTCATCTCCACCCCCGACGAGCTCGAGAAGCATGGCGACGCTGCCGCCGGGATCGAGCGAGTCGAGGACGGCGAGCGACCCGACGTCTGCATCGTCCTGGGCGGGGACGGGAGCATTCTCTACGCGCTTCGCCGTTTCGCGGACACCGATGTGCCCGTCTTCGGCATCAACTACGGCACGATCGGCTTCCTGGCCGCCGTGGAGCGGGAGCAGCTGATGGACGGCCTGCGGAAGGCGTTCAAGGGCGAGTTCGTGTCCCTGGACTTGCCGGCCCTCAAGGTTCAGCTGCCGGTCGAGCGACCTCTTGCGCTGAACGACGTCAGCTTCAACAGGCGGCCGGACGGCCGAGTCGCGGAGCTCTCCTATGCGATCGGCGAGGAGGAAGTTGGCAGCGTCCGCTGCGATGGACTGGTGGCCGCGACCCCGGCGGGTTCCACGGGATACAACCTCGCGAACGCGGGACCGATCCTGGCCTGGGGCGTGAAGGGATACGTGGTCAGCTTCATCGCGCCACACACCCTCGCCGCAAGAGCGCTGGTGGTTGCGCCCGACGACGCGCTCCAGGTCCGCAACGCCGCGGGTCGAGAGCCCGTCGAGATATCCCTCGATGGTGAGACCGCCGGGGAGCTGGCGCCGGGGGACGGGCTCGAGATCCGCTTCGTGGAATCGGTCAGCCGGCTGGCCCAACTGCCGGGCTCAAGCTTCTATCACCGCATCCGCGAGAAGTTCGGGAAGCTGGCGTAGCGGTCACCGGGCCGCTCCGATCCATTTGCCAGACTGCCGCGCATGGAACGCAAGTGGTGGAGCCTGCTCGCGGTCTGCCTGGCGACGTTCATGTTGCTGCTCGACATCACCGTCGTCAACGTCGCGCTGCCCGACATCCAGAAGGAGCTCCACACCGACCTGACCGGGCTGCAGTGGGTCGTCGACGCCTACACGCTCCTGCTCGCCTCCTTCACGCTGATGATGGGCACGCTCGCCGACCGCTTCGGGCGGCGGCGGCTGTTCGTGATCGGCGTTGGGGTGTTCACGTTCGCGTCGCTGCTCTGCGGGCTGGCGACCAGCGCGACCTTCCTGCACCTCGCACGGGGCCTGCAGGGCATCGGCGGCGCCGCGATGTTCGCGACCTCGCTGGCGCTGATCGCGCAGGAGTTCCAGGGCCCCCAGCGCGGCACCGCGATTGCCGCGTGGGGCGCGACGATCGGCGGCGCGGTCGCGGTCGGGCCGCTGGTCGGCGGGGCGCTCACCGACGGGCTCGGCTGGGAGTGGATCTTCTACGTCAACGTCCCGATCGGGATCGGCACCGTGATCCTCGCCGAGACCCAGGCCGGCGAGTCGCGCGATCCCGACGCGAAGCGCCTGGACTGGGCGGGCCTGACCACCTTCTCGCTCGGGCTCTTCGCGCTGATCTTCGGCCTGTTGCGCGGCAACGCCGAAGGCTGGGGCAGCGGGCTGATCGTCGGCTCGCTGGTCGCCTCGGTGGTTCTGCTCGCGGCGTTCGTGCTCTTCGAGTGGCGCCAGGACCATGCGATGTTCGACCTCAGCCTGTTCCGCAAGCCCGCGTTCTCGGGCGTCTCCTACGGCACCTTCGCGATCGGCGCCGGGATGTTCGCGATGTTCCTCTACATCACGATCTACATGCAGAGCGTGATCGGGATGACGCCGCTGCAGGCCGGCGTCCGCTTCCTGCCGCTGACGCTGTTCGCGTTCATCGTGCCGCTCGTCACCCGCAACCTGGTCGCGAAGCTCCCGGCACGA
Organism: uncultured Solirubrobacterales bacterium; assembly: GCA_963763985.1. Taxonomy (GTDB): domain Bacteria; phylum Actinomycetota; class Thermoleophilia; order Solirubrobacterales; family 70-9; genus DASUPK01. The sequence continues at coordinate 34,346 of CAVXQO010000009.1, forward strand.
GTGCCGCTGACCATCGGGCTGACGCTTGTCGGCATCGGGTTGCTGCTGATGCGCGGCGCCAAGCCCGACTCGGAATGGACGACTCTGCTCGCCGGGTTCATGGTGAGCGGCTTCGGCATCGGGCTCTCCAATCCGTCGATCGCCTCGACCGCGCTCGGGGTCGTGCCCGCGGTGCGATCGGGCATGGCCTCGGGGATCAACAACACGATGCGGATCGCCGGCGTCGCGACCGGGATCGCCGCCCTCGGCGCGGTGTTCCAGACCAAGATCACCGACTCGCTCCACCAGCTGCTCCCCCAGGCACCGAGCGGGTTCGCCGACGGGGTCGCAGCGAGCGGCACCCAGGCGGCGAGCCAGGCGCCGCCCCAGCTCCACGACCAGGCCGTCCAGGCGGCGGGCGTCGCGTTCACGGACGCCTTCAACGACATCCTCCTGATCGGGGCGCTGATCCTGTTCAGCGGCGCGCTCGCCGTCCTCGCCCTTGTGCGCCAGAGGGACTTCGTCCCGCATGGCGCGCCGGAGGGCACGGCCGCGACGGAGGAAGCGGAAGAACCGGCCGCCGCGTAGCGGCCGCTTGTGGCCGCGATCTGATGGCGAAGCCGGGGAAGAATCCGTCGGGAGTCCGCGTTAGAACGGGGGCTGATGCTCCTCGAGCTCCGAATCGAGAACCTGCTGCTGATCGAGCGCGCTGAGCTGCGGCTCGGGCCGGGCCTGAACGCGATCACGGGCGAGACAGGGGCGGGCAAGACGATCCTGGCCCACTCCTTCGACCTGCTGATGGGCGGGAAGGCGCGCGCCCACATCGTGCGGCCGGGCGCGAGCGAGGCCTATGTCGAGGGCGTCTTCGAGCTCCCGGACGGGCTGCTCGACGACCCGGACCTGGCGGAGATCGCCGAGCGGCTGCCGGAGGGCGCCACCGAGGTCGCGATCGGGCGCCGCGTCTCAGCGAGCGGAAGGACGAGCGCGTTCCTCGCCGGGCGCTCCGCGTCGGCACCCGAGCTGCAGGCCCTCGGGTCTCGGCTGCTGGCCTTCTACGGGCAGCACGAGCACCGCAAGCTGACCCTTTCGGGTGCCCAGCTCGAGACACTCGATGGCTTCGCCGGGGAGGAGCACCTCGAACGGCGCCGGGCTTACCGAGAGGCGCACGCGGAGGTGATCCGGATCGAACGCGAGCTGGCGCGAATCCGCGAGCGCGAGGGCGCCCGCGAGCGGGACCTGGACATCCTGGGCTACGAGCTCGAGGAGATCGAGGCCGCGAAGCCCGACCCCGCCGAGGAGGCCGAGCTCGCGCCGGAGCGCGAGCGGCTGCGCCATGCCGAGTCACTGCGCGGCGCGGCGGCCGAGGCGCTGGCGGCGGTGGCCGGCGACGAGGGCGGGGCGTCCGAGGCGATGGGCTCCGCGGAATCGGCCCTGGTGGCGCAGGAGGGCGTCGACCCCCAGCTGGACAAGCTGGCCGAAACTGCCAGGGGACTGCGGGTGGAGCTGCAGGAGCTGGCCGGTGAGCTGCGCGGGTACGCCGAGGGGATCGAGGCCGAGCCGGGCCGGCTCGAGCAGGTCGAGGAGCGACTCGACCTCCTAGACCGACTGAAGCGCAAGCACGGCGGCTCGATCGATTCGGTGCTGGCACACGCCGGCCACTGCAGGACGGAGATCGAGACGATCGAGGGCGCCGAGGAGGCGACCGACCGGCTCGAGGCGGAGCTGGCAAACGCACAGCGAAAGCGGACCGATCTCGCCGCGCAGCTCAGCGAGGTCCGGGCCAAGGCGGCGCGACGGCTGGAGAAGAGCGTCGCCGCCGAGCTGGACCAGCTGGCGATGGACGGGGCAAAGCTCGAGGTGACCCTCGAACCGCATCCCGACGGCTTCGGGATGCAGGGCCAGGAGCGAGTCACATTCCAGGTCGCCACCAACCCAGGGATGCCGACCTCGCCGCTGCGGGACGCAGCGTCCGGCGGCGAGCTCTCCCGGGTGATGCTTGCGTTGGCGGGGCAGGGCGCTCGAGGCGGAGCCGCGACCTACGTCTTCGATGAGATCGACGCCGGCATTGGCGGCAACACCGCCAAGGCCGTCGGCGAGCGCCTGCGCGGCCTGGGCTCCGAGCGCCAGGTCCTCTGCATCACCCACCTTCCTCAGGTGGCGTCGATGGCCGAGGCTCACTTCCGGATCGAGAAGAGCATCGACGGCGGGCAGGCGACGGCGCGCGTCGAGCGAGTCGACGGTGATCGGCTCGTCGCCGAGATCGTCCGGATGCTGGGCGGAGAGGACGGTGACGAGGCCGCCGACCGCCACGCCCGTCAGCTTCTCGAGGCCGCGTAGAACTAGGCTCCCCGGCGATGGCGATCGCCACCGCCACAGCAATCCGAGGGACCGCTCGCCTTGGGCGGCGCACGAAGGAGCTGGTCAAGCGGCTGGGGCCGGACGACATCGCCGTGATCGATCACCGCAACCTGGACCGGATCGCGGCTGAGGAGCTCGCGGCCCGCGGCGTCCGGGCGACGCTCAACGCGTCCCCGTCGTCGGATGGGACCTATCCGAACACCGGCCCGCTCACGCTGGTGCGCGCGGGGGTCCGCCTGATCGATGCCGGGCCCGAGCTGTTCGAGCGGATCGGCGAGGGCGATCTCCTGGAGATCGATGGGGGTCGTGTTCGCTCGGGCCGGAGCGTGGTGGCCAATGGCCGCGTGCTGCGGGCCGACGAGCTCTCGATGCGACTCGACGACCAGCGCCGGCGGATCGACCGCGCGCTCCACGACTTCACCGAGAACACGATGGCCCACCTGCGCGAGGAGGGCGGCCTGCTCTTCGGGACGATCGACCTGCCCGAGACCAGGACCCGGTTTCGAGACCGACACGTTCTGATCGTCGTCCGCGGGACGGACTACGTCCGGGACCTGCGCGCACTCCGCTCCTACATCGAGGACGTGAACCCGATCCTGGTCGGCGTCGACGGGGGCGCCGATGCGATCGTCGGCGAGGGCCTCATCCCCGACGTCATCCTCGGCGACATGGACTCTGCCGGCGAAGGGGCGCTGCGCGGCGGCGCCGAGCTGATCGTGCACGCCTACCCCGACGGCGACGCACCCGGGTCGGAGCGCCTGTGGCAGCTCGGGCTCGCCCACACAGTCGTGCCCTCCGCCGGGACCAGCCAGGACGTCGCGATGCTCCTTGCCTTCGAGAAGGGCGCCGCGCTGATCGTCAGCGTGGGGGCGCATTTCAACCTCGTCGAGTTCCTGGAACGGCGCAGGGGCGGGATGTCGTCCACGTTCCTCACCCGGCTCCGCCTCGGCGAGACACTCGTGGACGCCAAGGGAGTAAGCCACCTGTACCCGACTCGGTAGCGGACACATGCCGCGCCGGACCAACTACCGGGGCAAGGCGGTCGCCTTTCCCCTCGGCGCGGTCCTGCTCGTCGCCGCACTCGCTGCTCTCGCCGCGGACCCCAGCCGCTGGCTCGTCTTCCTCTCCGGCGTCGGCTGCCTCGGGCTGGTCGACGATCTTGTCGGCGCCGCCCCGCGTGGCTGGCGGGGACACGCTCGCGCCGTCCTTCGAGGCGAGCTCTCCACCGGCGCGATCAAGGCGGCCGGCACGGCCGCTCTCGCCGCCTACGCGGCGGCGGGTACCGGCGCCGTCGGCCTCGACTACGTCGCCGAGGTCGGGGTGCTCACGCTGGCGGCGCACCTAGGGAACCTGCTCGATATGCGTCCCGGGCGCTCCGAGAAGGCGCTCGCCCTGACCGCTGCGTGCACCTGCCTGGCGTCCCGGAGTCTGGCTCCACTCGCGCCGGTCGCCGCCCTGATCGGCCCGGTGGCGGTGGGCGCGTGGTTCACCCTGCGCGAGCGAGCGATGCTCGGCGACAGCGGGGCAAGCCTGATCGGGGGCATGATCGGCGTCCTGCTGGTGACGACATTGGCCGCGCCGGCGACGTACGCCGCGCTCGCCGGCCTGATCGCGATCTCGGTATATGGGGAATCGCGTTCGATCTCCTCCGCGATCGGCCGGATTCCGCTCCTCGAGCGACTAGACTCGCTCGGCAGATCGAATTGAGCCAACCCAAGCCCAGCGACACCCGATTTCTCTTCGTGACCGGCGGTGTCGTCTCGTCCCTCGGTAAGGGCATCGCCTCCGCCTCACTCGGTCGGCTTCTCGTCTCCCGCGGCTTACGCGTTCAGCTTCAGAAGCTCGATCCGTACATCAACGTGGACCCAGGGACGATGAGCCCCTTCCAGCACGGCGAGGTCTTCGTCACCGAGGACGGCGCCGAGACCGATCTCGACCTCGGGCACTACGAGCGCTTCACCGACGAGAACACCTCCCGGGCCTCCAACTTCACGGCCGGCGGCGTCTACAACTCAGTGATCCGGCGGGAGCGGCGCGGCGATTACCTCGGGGCCACCGTCCAGGTGATCCCCCACATCACGGACGAGATCAAGAACCGGATCCTGATCGTTGCCGAGTCTCAGGCCGTCGACTTCGTGATCACCGAGATCGGCGGGACGGTGGGCGACATCGAGTCGCTGCCCTTCCTCGAGGCGATTCGCCAGCTCTACACCGACCTGGGCCCGAAGCGCTGCATGTTCATCCACCTCACCCTGGTGCCCTACGTGGGTCACGCGGGGGAGATGAAGACCAAGCCGACCCAGCACTCCGTGAACGAGCTGCGGCGGATCGGGATCCAGCCGCACGCGCTGCTCTGCCGCTCTGAGCAGGGTCTCGACCGGGACATCCGCAAGAAGATCGCCCTCTTCGCCAGCCTCCCGGAGGACGCCGTGATCTCGGCCCGTGACGTCGACAACGTCTACAAGGTGCCGCTGGTCCTCAGCGCAGAAGGGGCGGACGACCTGATTCTCGACCACTTCGGGATCGAGTCCGAGACGCCGGACCTCGCCGAATGGGAGCAGCTGATCAAACGCGCCGACGCCTCCCGTGAGCACAAGGTCAAGATCGCGCTCGTGGGCAAGTACGTCCAGCTCGAGGACGCCTACAAATCGGTGATCGAGGCGCTCACCCACGGCGGGTGGGAGCACGGCGTGGAGGTGGAGATCGAGCTGGTCTCTGCCGAGGACATCGACGAGGCCGAGCTCGAGGGCGTCGACGGGATCCTGATCCCCGGCGGTTTCGGAGAGCGGGGCATCGAGGGCAAGGTCGAGGCCGCCCGGATCGCACGCGAGAAGGGGATCCCCTACCTGGGGATCTGCCTCGGGATGCAGATCGCCGTCGTCGAGTTCGCGCGCCACGTCTGCGGGATGGACGGCGCCAATTCGGCGGAGTTCGATCCCGAGACGCCGTTCCCGGTCGTCGACCTGCTGCCCGAGCAGAAGGAGGTCTCGGATCTCGGCGGCACGATGAGGCTGGGCGCCGACCCGGTGAAGCTCCACGAGGGGACCCAGGCTCGGGAGATCTTCGGCGAGGCGGTGATCTACAAGCGCCACCGCCACCGCTATGAGGTCAACAACATGCTGCGCCGCCGGCTCGAGGACGAGGGCCTGGTAGCCAGCGGGACCTCCCCGGACGACCGGCTGGTCGAGGTCATCGAGCTGCCGGACCACCCGTTCTTCGTGGCCTCCCAGTTCCACCCGGAGTTCAACTCCCGCCCGACCCGCCCGGAGCCGCTCTTCCGCGACTTCGTGGGCGCCGCGGCGAAGCGCGCCTCCGAGCGCCCTGCGAAGCCGGAGCCCGCCGCGGAGGCCGAGGCCGCCGCCGAGGACTCCGAGGACGTCAGCGTCCGCCGCTCGGCCTAAACGGTCGCCAGGACGACGATCGCGACCAGGAAGACGCCGGTCGCGACCGAGAGGGCGCCGATCTTGATCCGCCATCGCGAGCTGATCCCGGCGACGCCGAAGAGGAACAGCGAGGTCGCGAGGATGACCTCGGCCAGGGTGTAGTTGGCGGCCTTGTCCTGATGATTCTCGCGTCCAGCAGAATCTCGCGCCCTGAGGCTTCCTCCAGCGCGCGTCCCGCGGGCGTGCGGATTCCGGCGGCGGTGGCGTCCAGGAGCCGGTGGGTTGCCTGATGGAAGTCGAGGTTCGCCTTGTGCTCCTGGTGCTCGTTGAGGTAGACGGCGCCGGCGGTGACGATCGCGGCGAGACCGAGAGCGATGGCGATGATCACATCGAGGCGGCCCTCCGTGGCGCTCGATGGGGCGCCCGAGGTATGGGAGGGCGGTGCTCCGCCTGGGCGGGTCGCCGGGCCATGCGGGTCTTCTATCAGCGCGCTGGCGGCGAGGGGCTGAGCTAAATAGCCTGTCGCGCTGTGACCGCGGAGGATCAGCGAATGCTCGACCGGTTCGTTCGACTCTGCGAGATCGCGAGCCCGACCGGGCCGGGAGCGGGAGGTGGCCGACGCCGTGCTGGAGGAGCTGGGGGACGCTGGGCGTCGACGTCGGCGAGGACTCGGCGGCGGAGCCGGCCCAGGCCGGAGCCGGGAACCTGATCGCCCGCATCCCCGGCCGCGGCGATGGATGGCTGTCGTTCTTCGCCCACCTCGACACGGTCCCGCACGAGGGCCCGATCGAGGTTGCGCGCGAGAACGGGGTCTTTCGCACCCGCGGCGACACGATCCTCGGCGCCGACAACAAGGCCGCGGTGACGGTTCTGATGGAGATGGCGGCCCGTCACGTCTCGGACCCAGGAGCGCTAGGGCTGGAGCTGGTGTTCACGGTGGCCGAGGAGGATGGCCTGCGCGGCGCCAAGGAGCTCGACATCTCGTCGCTGCGCGCGCCCTTCGGCTTCGTCCTGGACCACGCCACCCCGATCGGCGAGGTGATCGTTGCGGCCCCCACCTACAAGAGGCTGATCGCGGAGTTCACCGGCCAGGAGGCTCACGCGGGCATCAACCCCGAGGACGGGCACAGCGCGATCGCGGCCGCCGGCGCGGCGGTCGCCGGGATGAAGCTCGGGCGCCTCGACGACGAGACCACCGCGAACGTCGGCATCATCGAGGGCGGCACCGCCTCCAACGTCGTCGCGGGGCACTGCCGCATTCTCGGCGAGGCGCGCAGCGTCGACGGAGAGCGCGCGGCGGCGACGATCGGCGAGATGGTCGACGCATGCACCTGGGCAGCGGGCGAGCAGGGGTGCGACGTCGACGCGAAGGTGATCGAGATGTTCCGCGGATACCGGCTCGACCCGAAGTCCGAGGCGGTGGGGATCGCCACGGAGGCGTTGCGGCGAAGCGGCCACGAGCCCGAGCTCGTCGCGACGGGCGGCGGCAGCGACGCGAACGCGCTCGTCGCCTCCGGCTACGAGGCCGTGCTGCTCGCCAACGGGACCGAGGCGAACCACACACCCGACGAGCTGGTTACGGAGGCGGCGATCGTGGAGATGCTGAAGGTGTGCGAGGCGGCGATCGAGATCGCTGGAAATGCTGAAGCTTCGTAGGGGGGTGGTCACCCGGGCTGATCCGCTCAGAGTGCGAGTGGGCGCTGAGGAGAGGCGGGCGTGGGCGGACGAGGGGCTCGTCGGCGAGGTGCTCGAGGGCGACGAGGTGATCGTCAACACCGAGGCCGCCGACCTGGGCCTCGGCTCGGGCGGATTCGACGTCGTTCACGTCAACCTGACGCGGGGGCTCGACGGACAGGGGGCGGACGACGGCGGCCGCGATGAAGCTCAACTACACGTCGATCCAGCACCCGGTGGAGCCGGTGCGAGGCCCAGAGGTCGCATGGCACGGACGTCGATCGGCGAATCCCCGTCCTGGTGCTCTCACTGCACGGCCAGCTCGCGCCCGCCGCCTGGGCCGCGGGCCGCGATGGCCGGGACATGCGGGTCGGCTACGTCCAGACCTGGGGAGGCGCGCTGCCCGGCTCGCTGTCCGACGACGTCGGCGAGCTTCGCCGGACCGGGCTGATCTGCGAGCACGTCACCGCCGGGCCGGCGTACGGCGGCGAGATCGAGGCGCTCACCGTGATCGGTGCGCTGCAGGCGGCCAGCGGGCCGCTGGGCTGGGACGCGGCGATCGCCGGCCCCGGTCCCGGGATCGCGGGTTCGGGATCTGCCCTCGGCCACGGGGGAATGGCGGCGCTGGATACGGCGCATGCCTCACTGATCCTGGGCCTCGAGACGCTTGTCGCGCCGAGGATGTCGAGCGCCGACCCCAGGCCACGGCATCGCGGCCTCAGCCACCACACGGCGACCGTGCTCCGGATGCTCCTGGGCGACGTACGGGTACCCGCGCCCGCCGCAGACCGTCGCCCGGGCCGCGGATCGGCACGGACGATGGGCCGCTCGATCAGCTGCGCGAGGCCTGCGCGGACAGGCACGAGATCCTGGTGCGCGAGGCGCCGGTCGACGAATACGCGGCCAGCGGCCTGCCCGCGACGCATATGGGCCGGGAGCTCGCCGACGACCGGCTCTTCTTCGCGGCGGCGCTCGCCGCCGGCGATGCCCTGGCCGCAGCGGCGCTGACCGAGAGCGTCAGATGAGCGACGAGCGCCTGAGGAAGGTGGGTAGCAAGCTCGTCCACCGCGGGCCGATCGCATCGGTGCGGATGGAGACCTTCCAATACGCGGACGGCAGCAGGGCGACAAGGCAGGTCGTGGTCCACCCGGGAGCCGTCTGCGTCATCCCTCATGACGGGCGGGTCCTCTACATGGTCGAACAGCCGCGGGAGGCCGTCGAGGAACCCGCGCTGCTCGAGCTCCCGGCTGGAAAGCTCGACGTCCCGGGAGAGACTCCGCTCGAGTGCGCCCAGCGCGAGCTGGCGGAGGAGATCGGCAAGGCGGCGGGGGACTGGCGGGAGCTGAAGAGCTTCTACACGAGCCCGGGCTTCGCCAACGAGCGCGTCTGGCTGTTTCTCGCGACGGAGCTCTATGACGTGCCCAGCGAGCAGTCGCCCGGGGAGCGCATCGAGGTGGTCGAGATCCCGCTCGGGGACCTCGACGACGCGATCGCGCGCTGCGAGGACGCGAAGTCGCTGATCGGCTTGATGATGCTGAGGGAGCTCATCTAGGAGGTACCCGGCGCCGGCCGCGGAAGTACTTCGTATGGCCACAATCGCGCCCGCACGCGAGGCGACCCAGCCCTCCGAGCGCTACGAGGCGCTCGTGCTCGACTTCCTCGCGCACCTCGAGTTCGAGCGAGGTCTCTCCCGCAACACCCTCGCCGCTTACCGCACCGACCTGCTCCAGTTCGGCCGCTTCCTGGCCGAGCGCGACCGGGAGGCGACCACGGCGGGGCCTGCCGACCTCTCCGACTTCCTGGCCGATCTCGCGCAGGGCGACGGAAACGGGCGCGCGCCCTGCTCGACGGCGACCGTCCACCGCAAGGCCGCCTGCCTGCGCTCCTTCTACCGGCACCTGCGGCGCGAGGAGGCGATCGAGGACGATCCGGCGGCGCGCCTGGAGACGCCGCGGCGGGGAAGGAAGCTGCCGGAGGTCCTCAGCTACGCCGAGGTGCAGCGCCTGCTCGCGCAGCCGCGGGGCGACGATCCCGCGACGCTGCGGGACAGGGCGCTTCTGGAGCTGATGTACGCATCGGGGCTGCGGGCGTCGGAGACGATCTCGCTGGAGATCTCGGACGTCGACCTCGACCACGGGATCGTCCGCGCCAGGGGCAAGGGCTCCAAGGAGCGGCTCGTCCCGGTGGGGGGTAGGGCGCTCGCGGCGATCAGGGTCTACCTGCGGACGGGCAGGCCCAAGATGGTCCGCTCGCACGACGAGCGCAAGCTGTTCCTCAACTTCAGAGGCGGGCCGCTGACCCGCCAGGGCCTCTACAAGATCGTGCTGCGGCACGCCGAGTCCGCGGGCCTCGGCGACCGGATGAGCCCGCACACCCTGCGGCACTCGTTCGCGACACATCTGCTCTCCGGCGGGTGCGACCTGCGCTCCGTTCAGGAGATGCTCGGCCACGCCGACCTCTCGACCACCCAGCTCTACACGCACCTCTCCGGTGAGGAGCTCAAGGAGGCCTACTTCAAGGCCCACCCCCGAGCGCACGCAAGGCCGCCGACTTCAGGAGCGGAGGCGAAGCCGTAGCGACTTGTGATGGGCGGCCGCAGCGGGCGCGTTTGATGACGAAGGGTCACTTAGCATCGCTCTCATGCCCGAGTTGCCCGAGGTGGAGACGGTGCGTCGCCAGCTCGAGCCCGAGCTGGTCGGGAAGCGGATAGAGACGGCGACCGTCCTCGACGAGCGGCTCACTCGACCCGAGCCGCCGCGCTCGCTGGAGCGGGCGGTCGAGGGCCGGGAGGTGACCGCCGTCGCGCGGCGCGGCAAGTACCTGCTGATCGGCCTGGAGGGCGGCCGCACGCTGGCGATGCACCTGCGGATGACCGGGAACCTGCTGCTGCGCGATCCCGAGGTGGGGGAGACCGCGGATCTGATGAAGAACGAGCGGCTCGGCGGCCCGCGGCTGTACGAACCGGCTCCGGAGCCGAGCCACGTGCGGGCTCGCTTCGAGCTCGACGACGGCAGGACGCTGCTCTTCACGGACGTGCGCCGCTTCGGGCAGGCGGTGATCCTCGACGCGGGGGATCAGCTCGATGACTTCTTCGCCGCGCGTCTCGGCGTCGAGCCGCTCTCCGGAGAGCTCACCGCCGAGAGGTTGCTCGAGCTGGCCAAGGACCGCACGGCGCCGCTCAAGTCCTTCCTGCTCACCCAGTCCCGGGTGGCCGGGATCGGGAACATCTACGCGGACGAGGCGCTCTGGCGAGCCCGCCTGCATCCGCTCTCGCCCGCCGGCTCGATGAAGCTCGAGCACGCCCAGCGCCTGGTCGACGGCATCGTGGCGGCGCTGGAGGCCGGGCTCGAGCACGGCGGAGCGAGCATCGACGACTACCTGGACTCGCGGGGCGAGCCCGGCTCGATGCAGGAGGAGTTCCTCGTCCACACCCGCGAGGGAGAGGACTGCCTCCGTGGCGACGGCGTGATCCAGCGGATCGTCGTCGCGGGCAGGTCGACCTACTTCTGCCCGGCATGCCAGGAGCGGCTGCGTCGCCGCCCCCGCAGAAAGGCGAAGCGACCGGCGCGTAAGGCGGGGGCGAGGTGAGCGAGCCGCCGCCCCTGCCGGAGGGGTTCGCCGTCGGGCATTGGTCGGACCCCGTGGGTGGCACCGGTTGCACGGTGGTGATCCCGCCGCCGGAGACGCCCGGCGGGGTCTGCGTGCACGGCGGCGGGCCTGGGACCCGTGAGACCGACACCCTGCGGCCGCTCGCGAACGCGCAGGAGGCGAACGCCATCCTGATCACCGGCGGCAGCGCCTTCGGGCTCGCGGCGGCCGACGGCGTCGTCCGCTGGCTCGAGGACCACGATCGCGGCTACTTCACGCCCTACGGCCGGGTGCCGCTGGTCCCCTCCGCGGTGATCTACGACCTCCCGTCGGGCGAGGGAAAGGTACGCCCGGGGGCGGAGCAGGGGTATGCGGCCTGCGAGGCCGCGCAGCGCGGGTGTGCCGGAGCGGGGAGCCGTCGGGGCGGGAACGGGTGCGACGGTCGGCAAGCTGCTCGGGCGGGAGCGATCGCGGCCGGGCGGCGTCGGCTACGCCGCGCTGGTCACCGGGACTGGTCACACAGTCGCGGCGATCGCCACGGTCAACGCGGTCGGCGATGTGATCGACGAGGACGGCTCGGTTCTGGCGGGGCCGCGCGGGGAGGAGGACGAGCCGGTGCGCGGCGCCGAGCTGATCGCCGCGATGGACCGGCCGCCGGAGTTCCGGGTCCCCGAGGGCAATTCGACCCCGGTCTGCGTCTGCACCGACGCGACGCTCGACAAGCGGCAGTGCTCGATCGTCGCGCAGGGCCGCGACCGCCGGGCTGGGCCGGGCCGTCGACCCGGTCTTCACCCCGGTCGACGGCGACGTGGTCTTCTGCCTCGCCTCGGGAAGGGGCGAGCCGGACCAGTTCGCGCCCTTCCAGATCGGCGCGGCGGCGGCGACCGTCACCGCGGCTGCGATCAGGGACGCTGTTCGCCAGACGGCCTGATCCGTCCGGGCGCTGCGGCAGCTTTGATGGATGCCCGGGAACTTCAAGACAGAGGCCGTCGTGCTGCGCAGCATTCGCTATGGCGAGGCCGACCGCATCGTCCACCTCTACTCCGCGACCCGCGGGCGCATCGGGGCGATCGCCAAGGGATCGCGGCGGCCGAAGTCGCGGTTCGGGGGGCGGCTCGAGCCGTTCTTCCGGCTGAACCTCGTCCTCTATGAGGGGCGAGGGGAGCTGTTCACGGTGACTGGGGCCTCGACGGTCGACGGGCACGGCAGCGCTGCGCTCCAACGGGCCGGCTCTGGGGGCGGCCGGGCGGGCCTGCGACGCGGTGCTGCGGCTGCTCGACTCCGGGGAGCCGAACGAGGCCGCCTACAACCTGCTCTGCAGCTATCTGGGCCTGCTCGACGCGGACGCCGCGGCGGCCAGCGCCCCGGGCGCGGCGCTCGCCTTCCGGCTCAAGCTGGCGCTGGCCGCTGGGTTCTCACCCGAGCTGGCGAGCTGCGCGAGCTGCGGGGAGGCGGACCACCTGGCGGCCTTCTCCGGCTCGGCCGGGGGCGTGGTGTGCGCGAGCTGCGAGGGGGGAGGCTTCCCGCTCAGCGAGGAGGCGCACCGGTTCATGGTCGACGCGCTGGCGCGGCCGCTGTCCGAGGCTCCCGCGGCGGATCGGCGGGTGACCGCGCAGGCGGACCGTGCGATCACCGAGACGCTCGAGCACCACGCGCACGTGCATCTGCGTGCCGTTGCTTAGTCCGGGCGGTAGATCCGCTCGGTGACGCGCAGCTTGATCGGCTTCGGCGCGACGGTCCCGCGCATGACCCAGGGGAACAGACGGCCGGGGATCATCGAGCGCTTGCCGCGGTCGTAGGCCTGGAGCGCATCGGCTGCGCATTGCTCCGCGCTGATCATGCCGGGCATGAGCCGGGTGTTCTCGTCGTAGCCGGCGACCGACTGCCATTCGGTCTTCACGGGGCCCGGGTTGACGACCAGGCACTTGACGCCGGTGTCCTTCAGCTCCATCGAGAGGGCCTCCATGAAGGAGATCGCGAAGGCCTTGCTGGCGCCGTAGGTGGTCTCGTAGGGGAGCGGCTGCATGCCGGCGGTGCGAGGCGACGGTGATCACGCCGCCGCGGCCGCGCTCGACCATGGACGGGACGAAGGCGTGGGTGAGGACGACGACGGCCTCGCAGTTGACGCGGACCATCTCGGCCTCGCGCTCGGGGTCGAGTTCGAGGATGCGGCCTCGCAGGCCGAAGCCCGCGTTGTTGACGAGCAGGTCCACGTCGACGCCGAGCTTCGCGACCTTGCCCGGGAGCTTCGCGGCCTCGGAGCCGAGATCGCACTCGATCACGTGTGGCCGTGGTGGGAAGCTGCTCGGCGAGCTGCTCGAGGCGGTCCTTGCGGCGGGCGACCAGGATCAGGTCGTAGCCGCGGGCCGCGAGCTGCCTGGCGAACTCCTCGCCGATGCCCGCGGAGGCGCCCGTGATCAGTGCCGTCTCTGCCATGGACCGGAGCCTATTTCGAATCTTTTGGCCTCGCATCGCGGCGGTGGTGCCGGGCCGGGTGCGAACATCGGACCATGACCACGCAACCGCCAGACCTGGAGGAGAGGGTTCGCTCCTGGGAGTCCGAGTACCTCTGGGATAGCGCGACGCCGTCCTATCCGGCTCAGCGGCGGGAGGCCGAGGAGGACAGCCCGGTGCGCACGCCGTTCCAGCGCGACCGCGACCGGATCGTCCACTCGAAGGCGTTCCGGCGCCTCAAGCACAAGACGCAGGTCTTCGTGGCGCCGGAGGGCGACCACTACCGGACGAGGCTCACCCACACGCTCGAGGCCTGCTTCATCTCGCGGACGGTGGCGCGGGCGCTGGCGCTGAACGAGGACCTGACCGAGGCGATCGGGCTGGGTCATGACCTCGGGCATCCGCCCTTCGGCCACATCGGCGAGGAGGTGCTGGACGAGGCGCTCCAGGAGCACGGGATGCGCTTCCGCCACAACGAGCACTCGCTGCGGGTGGTCGAGGTGCTCGCCCGGGACGGCCGGGGGCTGAACCTGACCGAGCAGGTCAGGGACGGGATCCTCAATCACACGGGGTCCCGCAAGCCCGCGACGCTGGAGGGACGGGTGGTGCGGATCGTCGACCGGGTCGCGTACATCAACCACGACATCGACGACGCGCTGCGCGCGGGGATCATCTCGGAGGGCGATCTGCCGGCCGAGGAGATCGAGCTGCTCGGCGAGACCGGGGCGCAGCCGGATCGACCTGCTGGTCCAGGACATGGTCGAGCGCTCTCGGGCCGAGGGAGACATCGCGCAGAGCGACGAGGTCGGCGGGGCGATGCTGCGGCTGCGGAAGTTCATGTTCGAGCGCGTGTACCTCGGCGAGGAGGCGCGCGCCGAGCAGGAGAGGGCGCGGGTGGCGCTGCGGACGCTGTTCGACCACTACCTCGCGCATCTCGATGAGGTGCCGGCGACCGACCCGGATGCCGGTCCGGTGCAGCGCGTCACGGATTACATCGCCGGAATGACCGACCGTTTCTGTCTCAGCACCTACGAGCGGGCTGGTGGCTCGGAAGTAGATTGGGTGGATGGCGAGGTTCACGCGCGACAGCGTCGATCGGGTCAAGGAGGCGTCAGACATCATCGAGATCGTCTCGGCGCACACCGACCTGCAGCAGCGCGGGCAGGACTACTGGGGCAACTGCCCGTTCCATGACGAGAGGACGCCGTCGTTCAAGGTCAATCCGCGGGACAAGCTCTACTACTGCTTCGGCTGCGAGGCGAGCGGGGACGTCTTCCGGTTCGTCGAGGAGAAGGAGGGGCTTGGACTTCGCGGCGGCGGTCGAGTCGCTGTCGGAGCGCTACGGCGTGGAGCTCGAGCGGGAGAACGAGGACCCGCAGGCGGAGGAGAGGCGGCGCAGGAAGGCGCGGCTCTGGGAGCTGCTCGAGCGGACGGCCGAAGTACTACGAGCGGTACCTGTGGGAGGCGCCGAAGGCCGAGAAGGCGCGCGCCTATCTCGCGGGGCGCGGGCTCGGCGAGGACGTCCTGCGGCGGTTCGGGGTGGGGATGGCGCCGAGCCCCTGGGATCAGGTGCTGACCGGGAGCCAGCGGGCCGGCTTCAAGGTCGATGAGCTGCTCGCCGCCGGGCTGATCCTGAAGGGGCGGCAGGGCGGGCATTACGACCGCTTCCGGAGCCGGATCACCTTCCCGATCCGCGACCAGCGCGGTCGGGTGCTGGGGTTCGGGGCGCGGGCGCTGAGCCCGGACTCTCAGCCCAAGTACATGAACTCGCCCGAGGGCGAGCTCTACCGGAAGAGCCACACGCTCTACGGGATCGACCGGGCGCGCGGGCCGATCGCGAAGGCGCGCCGGGCGATCGTGGTGGAGGGCTACACGGACGTGCTGGCGCTCCACCAGGCCGGGGTGGAGGAAACGGTGGCGATCATGGGGACGGCGATCACGCCCGAGCAGATCATGATGCTCGCGGGACTGACGGAGTCGGTGGTGCTCGCTCTCGACGCCGACAGGGCCGGGGCGGACGCGATGATCCGGGCGCAGAAGGTCGCTGGTGGCAAGAGCCTCGAGCTGCGGGTCGCGGCGATGCCGGAAGGCGAGGACCCGGCGGACATGCTCCAGGAGGGGTCGGTCGATCGCTTCATGAAGCTGGTCGAGCAGGCGGTCGACCTGCCGAGCTTTCGCGTGGACGTGGCGCTGGGGCGCGGCGAGCTGGGTCAGCCTCGCCGGCCGCGAGCGGGTCCTCGAGGAGGTCGGGCCCGGTGCTGAAGGCGATGGGGGAGACGGCGCTCGGCTTCGATGAGCTGGTGCGGAAGGTGGCGGACCGGCTCGACACGGATGCGAGCCTGGTGCTCGCGCGGGTTCGGTCGGCGCCCGAGGCAAGCGTCGCGCCGACGGGCGACGGCAACGGCGCGAAGCCGCCACGGCCGGTGGCGGTGTCGCTCACCCCGCGTGAGACCCGAGAGCGCGCGCTGCTGGCGATGTGCATCTCCGAGCCGGCGACGGGGCAGGGGTTCATCGACCGGCTCACGGAGGAGCACCTCTCGCCCTCGGGACGGCCGGCCCTTGGTTGGCTGCGCGAGCACCTGGCTGATCCGATGACGGGCCTGCCGAGGGAGGACGCGGCCCTGACGTCGCTGATCACCGAGCTCGTCATGAGGGCGGAGAGCGAGCCGGCGTCCGAGGGGGCGATGCAGCTCAACTTCGACCTGCTCGAGCAGCAGCGCCTGGAGGACGGGATCGCGGCCGCGCAGGAGGCGGGCGACTACGACGTCAGCACGCGTCTCTCGGGCGAGCGAGCGGCGCTCACGGACCGGATAGCGCACGCCGGAATCGCCTCGTAGGCAACGCTAAGGTTCGCTGGGCGTTCCGGGGTAGCTCAATCGGTAGAGCACTCGGCTGTTAACCGAGTTGTTGTGGGTTCGAGTCCCACCCCCGGAGCTCCTCGAGAGATGGACTCAACGAGCTCGGCGGCCGCCGCGGCGCCATTATGGGCGTTTGACCATTCCGCGACCGACCGCGCCGCCGCCCGAAAGCTCTCCTCACTCAGCAGCCGACGTGTTGCGAGCCTGATCGCCCTGCGTGACAGCAGCCGGCGGGGCACTGAGAGTCCGGTCCCAGACCATGCAACCCGCGCGGCGTTCTCTCCCATGTCACCGACCGAGGGGCAGATGAGCAGCGGCTTGCCCGCGGCCAGCGCCCGCGCCACCGTCCCGTGCCCGCCGTGGCAGATCACCACGTCTGCGGCAGGCATCGCCTGCGAGTAGAGCAGCCAATCCACCAGCCTCGCGTTGGCCGGCACCTCGATCGGCCGCTCCGGCCGGTGCCGGTTGGTCGTCGCCAACACCCTCACCGGTTCGTCCGCCAGCGCGTCGAGCGCGGCTCGGAGCAACCCGCACTCCGGGTCCTGCGACGTGCTTGGCGCAATCACCACCAGCGGCCCATCGCCCTCCGGAATCGCCACCTCCTCGCCTGGCAGCTCGAAGAACATCGGCCCGGTCACGCGCACGTGCGCCGGCCACTCGCGCGGATACTCCAACTGCGGGAAGGTGGCCACGACCGCCAGCAGCTCGCTGATCCCGCCGTGGAACCGCTCAATCGGGGGCAGCCCAAGCCGCGCACGCGTCTCGTTGAGCTCGTCCCGCCCCCGCCGCAGCCCCATCCCCAGGAGCGGCCCGGTCGCTCGCCAACCAAGCCGTCCCAACGCCGTCCTGGGCGGCCGCAGCCCGAGGGAGTAGAGGGGCATCCCCGGCTGCTGAACCGGATAGACGTGGGGGATCAGCGTGGCGTGCGGAACGCCAGCCACCTCGGCGGCAAGCGTCGGGGCAAGCGTCAGGATGTCGCTCACCACCAGGTCCGGCTCGAAGCCCTCCATCAACCTGGCGAGCGCCTTGGCCGCCGCGGCGGCGGTTTGGCCATCGGGCGTGTCCGGGCCGGGAGGCGGATAGACCGTGTACTCCTGGGCGCCGGTGAACCCCAGCCCAAGTTCCTCGACCGGCTCGCGCCACCGCTCCCACGTCTCGACGAGCACCTCGTGGCCCCGCAGCGCGAGCTCCCGCGCGAGCGCGATCGCCGGGAACGCATGCCCAGGGTCGCCGAACGCGGCCACGAGCAGGCGCAGGGGTCGGTCTGGGCGAGCCATTGCGCGGACCCTACGCCGTACTCGCTATCCCTAGACCGATGGCCAAGCGCCGGAACAACGCCGAACGGCTTCGCAACTCTGTCTACGCAATGCCCGCCCGCACCAAGGAGGCCATGCTCCGCGGCATCCGCTCGAACCGCGTCATCGTCGGCGCCTACGTCGACAAGCGCGGCGGCGTCTGCCCGATGCTGGCGGCGCACCGAAACGGCGGCCGCACCAACTTCGGCACCTTCGCCCGTGCCTGGGACGCATTCACCGGCGCCAACCAGCGCAAGCCCCGCCGCGCCTCCCGCCGCGAGGTTCGCACGCTGGAGGGCTACCTGGAGATGGCGCTGATCCGCGAGGGCGCGGCCGGTGCCGAGCCGATTCCCGAGCGACCGCTCGCAGAGGAGGTCCAGGACGTGAAAGCCACCCGCCGCCGGCTGGCAGAGGCCGAGGCGCACGCAGCATCCGACCTCCCGGTTGAGGATGTCCTCGCCGCCGCCTTCGCGGAGCACGCGGAACCCGACTCGGCGGAGGCCTGGTCCGCCGAGCTCGAGCGTGCCGAGGAGGAGCTCCAGCGCGCCGACGCCTAGCCGCGGCTAACTTGCGCCCGTGACTCGGGCGCCCGCCAGCGAGCCATTCGTATCCGTGATCGTTCCCGTCCGCGACGGAGAGCCCACGATCGCCGGCTGCCTCGATGCGATCCTCGCCACCGACTATCCGCCCGAGCACCGCGAGATCCTCGTCGTCGATAACGGCTCGACCGACGACACCGCCTCCCTGATTCGGACACGGCCGGTCCGCTACCTCCGCGAGCCGAAGCGCGGGGTTTCGAATGCCCGTAACCGCGGCATCGCCGAGAGCACCGGCGAGATCCTCGCCTTCGTCGACGCCGACTGCCTGGTCGAGCCCCAGTGGCTGACCGAGCTCGTCCGCCCTTTCGAGGACCCGGAGGTCGGCAGCGTCGGCGGCGACCTCCAGCACGTCCCGCCAACCACAGGCGCCGAGCGCCAGGCGGCGCGCCTGCTCGGCAACTGGCAGCGATTTGCCTTCAACTCGAACCCCGCCTACCCGATCACCGCCAACGCCGCCTACCGCCGCGAGGTGCTGGACCGGATCGGCACCTTCGACCCCCAGATGACCCGCGCCCAGGACGTCGAGCTCGGGCTCCGCTTCCAGGAGCGAAGCGGCCGCCGCCTGGCCTACGCCGAGAACGCAACCGCGCGCCATCGCAACCGCTCCACCCAGCTCGGCTTCTTCCGCCAGCAGCTGGGGTGGGCCTACGGCGCCGGACTGGTCGGAGCCAAATTCGAGGCGATGGGCGGCGATCCGGTCAAGCCGCCGCGGATCCGCGAGATCGGCCGCACCGCGCGCGGACTTGGCATCGTCCTGCGCGCCCGAGTCCGCGGCCACGGCCGCCGGCGGTGGATCGAGGACGCCTGGTACGACCTGCTCCGCCAGGTCGCCTGGTGGGTCGGCGCGCGTGCCGGCCTGCGCAGGGGCGCAAGGATCTGGGGAGCCTCAGCCTAGGTCGGGTGTGTCGATCGTGTCCCCGGGCCTCAGGAACATGATCTCGGGGACCATGCAGTTCGGCGAAGTACGGAGCAGGAACCGCACCGCCTCGGCGATGTCCTCGGGCCGGATCATCGCCTCGGCCGCGACCTGCTGCTTGGCGAACTCGGTCATCGGCGTATCGACGAAGGCGGGAGCGAAGGCCGTCACCTGAATCCCCTGTCCCGCGATCTCCTTCTGGGTCGCCTGCGAGAAGCCGATCACCGCGGCCTTGGTCGCCGAGTAGACGCTCAGCCAGGGCTGGCCTGCCTTTCCCGAGATCGATGCCGTGTTCACCAGCAGCGCCTTGCCGTGCTCGGCGCCGGCCTCCTTCAGCAGAGGCAGGCATTCGCGGGTCAACAGGATCACGGCGCGCAGGTTGACGCCGAGCTGCATGTCGACGTACTTGGTGGTCAGCGCGTCCATCGCCTCGCCGATCCCAACCCCGGCGTTGTTGATCAGCACGTCCAACCGCCCGTAGCGGTCCTTGTGAGACGCAACCAGCGCTGCCAGGTTCTCCTCGTCCGCCATGTTGGCGGGAATGCTCTGCACGTCCAGCCCGCCCGAGCGCAGGTCCTCGGCAGCCGCCTCCAGCTTGTCCGGTCGCCGGGCCGAGACGGTCAGGCCGTAGCCATCCTCGCCGAGCAGGCGCGCGATCGCCAACCCGATTCCGCTCGAACCACCAGTGATCAGGGCCGCCTTCTCCGCCAACGTTTCCTCCTTCGCAAACGCCCTTAGGTAACCGCTAACTGCGCGCGCCACCCTATAGGTGGCCCAACTACGATGCCGCCCGTGCCCACCAAGCCCTTCGCCATCGCCGCCGCGCTGCTCTCGGTCGCTCTGATCGCCGGCTGCGGCGGCTCGGACAACGGCACCGGCAGCCACAGCCGTCCCGCGCCCGCCGCCTCGGAGTTCCCCTCGGCGAACGGCAAGACGCTGCGGGAGGTGCTTCTCGCGTCGGGCGCCTCGCAGGGCCCCGTCGTCTCGCCCGCCGCGGCGGAGTTCCACCTGGGCGTCAACCGATTCCCCTTCGGAGTCTTCACCGCCGGTCGCGATCAGATCACCGACGCGCAGGTCGCTCTCTACGCCGCCCCCGGGAGGGGAGTGAACGGCCCGGCCATCGGCCCCTTCCCGGCGAGGATCGAGGACCTGACCACCAAGCCCGCCTTCCGAGCCAAGACCACCGCGGACGACCCCAGCGCCGCTCAGGTCGCGTACGTCTCCGACGTCCCGCTCGACAAGCCGGGCCCCTGGGCGTTCGGCGCGCTCATCAAGAGCGGCGGCTCCTACCAGTACAGCCTGTTGCCGACCCCGAACCCCGTCGGCGACTACCCGATGCCGCAGGTCGGCCAGCAGGCGCCCGTCGTCCACACCCTGACCGCCGGCCAGGTCTCGGACATCTCCCAGATCGACACGCGCGTTCCGCCCGACGACATGCACAGCGACGACCTCGCGAACGTGCTCGGCAAGAAGCCCGTGGTCCTGCTCTTCGCGACCCCGGCCCTCTGCCAGAGCCGAGTGTGCGGCCCCGTCACCGATGAGGCCGAGCAGGTGAAGCAGGAGTTCGGCGACAAGGTCGCCTTCATCCACCAGGAGATCTACAACAACAACCGGATCAGCGACGGCCCGCGGCCGCAGATGCGCGCCTACCATTTGTCCACCGAGCCCTGGGCCTTCGTGATCGACAAGAGCGGCAAGGTCAGCTCGGTCCTGCAGGGCCCCTTCAGCGTGCAGGAGCTGGAAGCGGCGGTCCAGAAGGTCACCGGCTAGCCGGTTCCTGCGCCGCGGCCGCCCGCGAGCGAGTAGAACTAAGCTCGTGGGGGATCCCGACCTACTCAGGATGCTGGCGGCGGAGGCCGAACGCCGGACGCCGACCATCATCGCCGGGGTCGAGGCGCTCGCCGCGTCGGGCGAGAAGGACTCGGCTCGCATCGAGGAGTTCCGCGTCGAGGCCCATGGGCTGAAGGGCGCGGCGCTGGTCGTAGGTCAGAACCGGCTCGCCGACCTCGCGAGGAAGATCGAGCAGTACCTCGCCGACCGGCGCGATTCCGGCGGGATCAGCACGGGCGAAGCCGCCACGGTGGTCGCCGCGGCCAGCGCGTTCACCGAGGGGGCTCAGGCCGCGGCCGAGGACGTCGCGGAACCCTCGTCCGTGACCGAGTCGCTCGAGGCCTTCGACGACTGAGGTCAGTCCGCGTGGTGAAGGGCGAAGGAGATCGCCCCCAGCACCATCGCGCCCATGACGAGCCACGCGGGAATCAACCAGCCGGCGACCTCCGCGACCCGCAGGGCCGCGCGCCGGTGGGCGGGCAGGATCAGCGCGACCATGCTCGAGGCGAAGACCACGGTCGCGCCGAGGATCACCGGCGCCGCTACCAGCGTGCGCGCCGGCGCGTCGACCTCGTCTTCGAGGCCGCGCCCGATCTGCGAGTCGAGAACCGCCACCATGGCGACGATCACGATCGAGGCATAGAGCGCCCCGAGCAGCGGCCAGGTGAAGGTCGTCTCCTCGCGCTCCTCCGACTCCCTCGCCATGGAACGAATCTACCCCGGACGGTACGCTCGCCCGCAGTAGGGCCGGTAGCTCAGCTGGTCAGAGCAGCGGACTCATAATCCGTAGGTCGGAGGTTCGAGTCCTCCCCGGCCCATTCGGAACCGCCGCTATCGGGCGGCAGGCCGGCCAGGCCGTCGAAAAGCACGGTCTCAACATCCTCTCCATACGTCTCATCCCCAGCCTCCTCGGATCTCTGTGCCGAAGGTGTAGGCGGCCACGTCGGCGGCGGCGAGCTCCAGCTCGTAGTGGGCCATCTCGCGCAACGCCTCCGGCGGGTGCAGCCTGTCCGCACCGGACCGCTCGAGAACCGTCGCCAGCCGATCGGCCGCCTCGTCGAGGATCTCGGCGATCTCCAGGATCTCCTCAATGCGTCTCATTGGCTCAGTCATCGTGGGGGGTCGAGTTGGAGTCCGGTCAGCGAGGAGATCACCATCGCCCAGGCAGTGCTCGGACGCACCGGCGACATCGCCAGTCGGTGTCGCCTGTCTTTTCGGGTCCCCGGCCCCTACGATCAACATATGGGGACGCCCGAGCTGGACCTCGGGTCCGGCGCGCTGGTTGGCCGTGAGCGCGAATGCGCCGCTATCGATCGTCTGTTGGAGGCTTCGGCGCAGGGGGAGAGCAGCTCCCTGGTGATCCGCGGTGAGGCCGGGATGGGCAAGACCGCCCTCCTGGAGCACGCCGCGGAGCGAAGCGGCGATCGAACGGTGCTGCGCGTCGCGGGCGTGGAGGTCGAGTCCGACCTTGGGTTCGCAGGTCTGGATGGTCTCCTGCGCCCGATCGTGAACAGGATGGCTGACCTGCCTGAGGCGCAGGCGGACGCGCTGTCGGGTGCTCTCGGGCTTGCACCGTCGCGCCCCTCGGATCGCCTGCTCGTCTCCGCGGCGGCGCTCAGCCTGCTGGCGGCGGCTGCGGACGACCAGCCGCTTCTCTGCCTGATCGACGACGTCCAGTTCCTGGATGTCGCCTCGGCCGAGGCGCTGGTGTTCAGCGCGCGCAGGCTCGCGGCCGAGCCGGTGGCGATGATCTTCTCGGTCCGGGAGGGAGCGGGCCGAGAGTTCGCGGCGCCGGGCCTGCCGGAGCTGGCGCTCGAGAGCCTCGCGCCCGAGGAAGCCGCTCGGCTCCTGGAGTCGAGCGCACCAGCCGCGACCGAGCCGGTCCGAAACTGGTTGCTTGCCCAGGCGGCCGGAAACCCGCTCGCGCTGCTGGAGCTGCCGGTCGGTCTATCCGCTCCTCAGCTGCAGGGTCACTCGGCTCTGCCCGAGACGACACCCTTGACCTCCGGGCTGCGTGAGGCCTTCGCGCAGCGGATCGAGCGGCTGCCCGCCGACACGCAGACGGCTTTGTTGATTGCGGCGCTCGATGACCGGGAGGAGGTCGCCGCCGTGATGGGGGCTTCGAGCGAGGCCGGCCTGGCCGAGGATGCGCTCGACGCCGCCGAGCGGGAGGGCCTGCTTCGCGTCGCCGACGGCACGCTCGAGTTCCGCCACCCGCTCGTGCGTTCCGCGCTGCTCGAGTCCTCCACGCACAGCGAGCGCAGAGCCGCACACGGTGCGCTGGCGGCGGCGCTGTCCGGCGACCAGCACGCCGACCGCCGGGTCTGGCATCAGGCACTGGCGAGTCTCAGTGCCGACGAAGAGGTCGCGAGTCCGCTCGAGGCATCGGGGCGTCGGTATGAGGCGCGCGGCGGGCACGCCTCCGCAGCCACCGCGTTCGCGCGGGCGGCCGAGCTGTCGAACGACGACGGCCGAAGAATCCGCAGATTCGCGGCCGCCGCCGAGGCCGCCTGGGCCGCCGGCCAGCCGGAGCGGGCCCGCGAGCTGATCGCGCGCGCCCTCCCGCTTGCGACAGGCCGGGTCCGCGCGGAGCTCCTCTACCTGCGGGGCGTGATCGAAGCGAGAACCGGGGACCTGCGCGGTGCAGTCGCGATCCTGGTCGAGGCCGCCGATACCAGCCAGGACGGATCGCTCACGCTCGACGCGCTGACCGAGGCGATGGAGGCCGATAACTATGCGGGGGACTACGCGCATGGCGCGGCCCTGGGGGTCCGGGCCGCCGCGATCGAGCCGCACGGCGAGATCGACCGCTTCCGGGTCGCCGCACTGAGTGGTATGGGGGCTGAGCTCGCGGGCGAATACGAACGCGCCGACCTGCTCTTGCGGGAGGCGATCAGCCGTGCAGACCAGCTCGAGGATCCGCCGGCACTGGTCTGGGCCTCCCTCCTGGCGACCATGGGCAGTATGGGGGGCGCGTTCGCGGACGGCCTGCCGTACTCGACCCGCGCCGTCACGATCGCGCGGCAGCGGGGGCTGCTCAGCATCCTTCCGCTCGCCCTCTGGGCGCAGGCGACCGCTTTTCTCGCCCTGGGCCGCTTCAATCTTGCTCGCTCTGCCGCGGAGGAGGGGATCAGCCTCGCGAGCGACTTCGGACACCGGTCCGGCGTGAGCTGGAACCTGACCAACGTCGCGCTGCTCGACGCGCTGCGAGGAGACGAGCAGGGAGCGCGCGACCATGCTCGCGAGGCCATCGAGCTCGCCGCCAGCGGGGGCGGGAACATGATCATCGGCATTGCCGAATTCGCCCTCGGATTGCTCGAGTTGACCTTGGGAAAGCCGGACGAGGCGACCGACCGCCTGCTCGGCCTGAGCACGGTTGAGCGCCCCGAGTCGAACGCGCTGATCGGGCTGTGGTCGGTCCCGGACCTGATCGAAGCGGCGGCCCGCTCCGGCCGGCTTGACGAGGCAGGCGATCGAATCGACCGCTATACGCGGTGGGCGCAGCACTCGTCCTCCCCGGCGCGCCGGTCGGTGTTCGCCCGGTCCCGGGCGCTGATGGGGGAGGGAGATGTGCAGGAACAGTTCGAGACGGCGCTTGCGCCAGAGGCGGCGATTTCCCCCTTCCTGCAGGCGCGGACGGAACTGCTCTACGGCGAATGGTTGCGGCGCGAGCGCCAGCGGCGTGAGGCACGCCAGCATCTGCGCCGGGCGGCCGAGCTCTTCCGCCAGGTTGGCGCTCCGCCATGGGCGGAGCGCGCCGAGGGAGAGCTGCGCGCCACCGGCGAGACTGCCAGGCGGCGCGACCCCTCGACTCTCGACGAGCTCACTCCGCAGGAGCTCCAGATCGCTGGGCTTGTGGCCGACGGGATGACCAATCGGCAGATCGCCGCGCAGCTGTTCCTCAGCCCGCGCACGATCGACTACCACCTGCGAAAGGTCTTCAGCAAGCTCGGCGTGGCGTCCCGCACCGAGCTGGTGCGCATGGGAATACCCCAGCCGGAATCCGCCTGACGCGTCGGCCCTGCCCGAAGGCCGAGGTGCCGGTAGCGGAGCAACCGGCGATCACGACTGGCGACTTCACCGATGCCTTCCGGCGCCCTCGAGTTGATCCTGATCGGCGTGTCCACGCCACCGCCCTGGTGGAGGAGGCGCGCCAATTCAACGCAAGGAGCTCGAAATGAGAAGCAGGAACCGCAGTTCCCGTCGCCGGAGTGCTCTCCGGCCCACCCCGGCGCTGGTCGTCGCATTCGTCGCCCTGTTCGCCGCGATGGGCGGCTTCGGCTACGCGGCAGTGAAGCTCAAGCAGAGCAGCGTCAAGACGAAGAACATCAAGAACGCCGCCGTCACCACCGACAAGATCGCCGATGGCGCCGTAACGACGCCAAAGCTGGCGCCGGACGCGGTCGCGCCGAACGCGGCCGAACGCGGCGAAGCTCGGCGGCGTCGCCCCGGGCGGGTGTCAGACCGGCTGGCTCAAGGCATCACTCGTCGTTGACACCGATGTCATCCCACCGGACGCAGGGGAGCGCTGTCGTTCCCGGCTTCGACTGCGCCAGCAACGCTCAGGACGCGGTGCAGATCAAGAGGACGGACGTCGGGCGGTACCTGGTCACCTTTGCTGGCAATGACGCCGCCAATGCGGTCATCACGAGCGCCGGAGACAACGCGGTCACCGCCGTGACGAAGACCGCCGACGGATTCGTGGTCAAGGTCTGGAACAACAGCGACGCCGCCTTCGTCGATGGCAAGTCGTTCTCGCTGGTTGCGTTCTGACCAAAGGTTCGGATTCAGCGACCCTGGCACCCTCGGTACCAGGGGCTTGGATCGGACGTACGCCCGTCCCTCTAGCGGCGTGTCCACTGCAGGAGCGGCCGTCGGCCAACACCGGCGGCCGCTCCGTATTCGTGGCTGAGTCGCGCCGCCCTTTGGTTGGACCGGCGACCACTACTGGCGAAGTCACCGATGCGTTCCAGCGCTCGCTGGCCGAGCCTTGTGCAGAGCGGAAATGAACACGACTGACGCGACTCTCACGAACGGCCGCTACGAGCTTCCCGCCCACGCGCGCGGCGTGCTCGTCCTGGCCGACCCGCCCGAGGCGGGCTGGCGGCTTGAGTTGCCGCCGGACGAGGAGGGGCAAGAAGCCCAAGAAGAAGGGCTCGCACCAACGGGGCACAGCCCCGCACCTCTAAGCGGCCGGCTTTTTCAACACCCCTAAAGGGCGCGCTCGAAAGCTCCCGGCCCTGGCGGCAGATCGAAACTCGTGCATCCGGTTCCAAGGTCCGATCCCGTTGCGGCGGTGCCGCCAGCGACCGAGAGCACTTCCACCCTACCCGCCGTGAAAGGACTGACACAGTTGAGCTCGGGAAGTCCGAGAACTGCACAGGTTGTCGTCCGAGCTACCGATCAGGCTTCAATGCCGATGGGTGGACGAGCTAAGGGACGATTCACGGCGATCCTGGCCTTTGCGCTCAGCGCGATCGCTGTCTGGGCGTGTCCCGCTGGGGCAACAGCCCCGTCAGCTCCAACCCAAGTGCCAAGTGGGCAGTCGGCTCTCGCTTCCGTCCAGTGCGGTGGCCGAGACAGCCGCGCCCTTGCCGGAGGATTCATCGCACCGGGCTTCTCCCCGCAGAACAATGTGACGACGATTCGGACCCGGCTGGTGCGGACGAGCAGGCACGCCTGGGAGGTCGGCGCGACCAGTCTCGGCAGCGAGACCGGCGCCATTCTGCCGTTGGCCTACTGCACCCAACTGAAGGGGAAGCAGGTCACGGCCTCAGGAAGCACGGTTGTGGCCGAGAACTCCGTCGGGACGGCGACAGCGACCTGCCCCGCCGGCTACCGGGCCGTCAGCGGCGGGTTCGACTCCCCAGGCTTTGACCTGAACGGCGGCGGACACGTCTTGACCTTGACCTCGTTGCGCCTGGGCGACAACGCCTGGCAGGTGAGCGGCGTCAACCCCGACTTCGGAGGCGGCGTCTCTCCCGGTCAACTCGTCGCCTACGCGTATTGCCTCAAGGGCAAGCCGCGCATCACGACGGTCTCGGTGGACGCGACGGTTGATACCGGCGATCCGGTCAACGTCGACGTGTTCTGCCCCGCCAGGACCCGTGCGCTGTCCGGCGGATTCGATGGCCACATCTCCGTAGGGCCGAATGGCCTGAGCGCGGCGGGGACCATCGACTCCTACCGGCTCGACCCAAGAACCGGCTGGCGAGCCACTGCGACCGACGCGGGCGAAGACCCGGCGCGCGTCAGCTCATATGTCTATTGCGAGCCCAAGCCGCCGGTTCCGAAGCGCATCAAGGGCTAACCAACTGGATACTGTCGGCCCATGCCCTCGCTGAGGGTGCGGCCACTGTCAGAGCCCCAGACGCTCACCGGCGGGGTTCTGAGCCGTGCCTAGCGAATCCTTTAGATCGCACACCTAATCTCCGATCAATGTTCGCGGGACTAGAGAACCCGGTTCACCTTCTGTTCTTGCTCCTGATCGTTCTGGTCGTCTTCGGCCCAAAGCGGCTGCCCGAAATGGGGCGCTCACTTGGTCACGGGATGAGGCACTTCAGGGAGTCTCTAGCCGGTGAGGACAAAGAGACGCCACCGGCGACGGACAGTGAAGAGGCCACTACGGCGCTGCCATCCGATCAGCCAGCGGTTGAGCCGGGGCAACAGACGCCCACCGGCTCACCCTGAAGCGGATGCAGAAAGTCGTTGGACGTGATGTCTCGCAGCCGCCTCTTCCGGTCGAGGTGGTTCACGACTTCCGCGTCTAACGGCTGAGAGCGTCCGGCCCGAGTCGTCGCGACCCAGCCGTGGCCCGGTCTGCACGGAGCTGGTCGGAGGTTCGAGTCCTCCCCGGCCCATTCGAAAGCCCCTCACAGCATTCCGAGGCCGAAGGTGACAGAATTTGCGGCTGAGGGAGCCGCATCTGGGGATTGCCTTTTGGCGAGGTGGTCGGGATGAGAGAGCCAGCGCCCCTTAGCAGCGTAAGAAGGCCCCGAAGCAGGGGCTTCCTGATTTCCCTGATTGCGGTTGCGGCTCTATTCCTGATTGGCGCTGCTCCGGCCGCGGCGCGTGTGCTGCTGGTCTCCCAGCACCACGGCCGGGGGGAGCTTTCGCGGTGGCACCACTCCAGGTTCCGCTTCGACACGATTCAAGCTGCCGTCGATGCCGCCCGTCCAGGTGACTGGATCCTGATCGCCCCAGGCGACTATCACGAACGCGGCGATTACACGACGCACAAGCCCAGCGACGAGGCCGGCGCCGGCGTCCTCATCACCACGCCGAAGATCCATCTGCGCGGCCTTGATCGAAACGGCGTGGTCGTCGACGGGACGAAGCCGGGCTCGCCCCGGTGCTCCTCGGCTGCTGCGGACCAGGACTTCGGACCGCAGGGCCCCGATGGCACCCCGCTTGGGCGCAACGGCGTCGAGGTATTCAAGGCAAGTGGGGTGACGGTCGAGAACCTCACGGCCTGCAACTTCCTGACCGGATCCGGAGAAGGCGGCAACCAGATCTGGTTCAACGGGGGGGACGGCAGCGGCCAGATCGGCATGGGCTCCTTCCGTGGCGATTACCTGTCGGCCACCGTCACCTACTACGGGGGCACCGGCGCGCCGGCCGGCAGCTACGGGATCTTCACCTCGAACTCGAGGGGCCCGGGGCTGATCGACCACTCCTACGCGAGCAACATGAACGACGCCAGCTACTACATCGGGGCCTGCCCCGACTGCAACCAGGTACTGACCCACTCCCACGCGCAGAACAGCGCGCTGGGCTATTCAGGCACAAACTCCGGTGGACATCTGGTGATCGAGCACTCCGAGTGGGATCTCAACAACACCGGAATCGTCACCAACTCGCAGAACAACGACGACGCCCCCTCACCCCAGGTGGGCCTCTGTCCCGGCAGCGCCACCCGCTCCTGCACCGTCTTCCGAGACAACTGGATCCACAACAACAACAACCCCAACGTGCCCAGCGCCGGGAGCGCCTCGCTGGGCCCGCCCGGGACGGGCCTCGTGGTCTCCGGCGGCCGCTACGACACCGTCTCCCACAACCTCGTCACCCACAACGGCGCCTGGGGCATTCTCCTGGCTCCGTTCCCGGACGCGACCTCGAACCCACTCGACACGCCCTCGCACTGCCAGGGCGGTGAGCTCAACTTCGTGAATCCCTGCTACTACGACGACTGGGGCAACGAGGTCTCCGGCAACCTGATGAGCGGCAACGGGTTCTTCGCCAACCCCACCAACGGCGATCTGGCCGAGATCTCGAACCAGCATGATCCCGGCAACTGCTGGCACGGCAACCGGAGTCTCGGCGGCGGCAGCGTCACCAGCGCCCCCGAGAACCTGCAGGTCACACACGCGACCTGCGGCGTCCCCAACCAGGGAGCGAGCCTCCCGACCCGCTGTCTGCCCAGGTGATCTGCGCCACCAGGCCTTCGGGCCCTGCCCGCCGACGCCCGGCATGGACTATCCGCGCCAGACCGACGTGCATCTTCTCCCACTGCCGCGGCAACGCTCGATGCCCCATCCACTGCGTGGGGTGCCGTTCGGTTGCCGGCGGTGGTGCCGCTGAGGTCACCCACCGCTCTGCTGAGAATCTCAGCTGTAACTCATAATCCGTAGGTCGGAGGTTCGAGTCCTCCCCGGCCCACTAAAAGCCCTGGAAACCACAACCTCGGAATTCCGAATCTAAAAAACGTCTCCCGAATGTCTCCCAAGAGGACGCCATTTGGGCGCCAGAAGGCATTCGGTTATGAGCCCGAAGTCGCCGGCTACCCGAAGGGTCAAGCCATCCATCCTTGGGAGCCTCACCTGTCCCCGCCCTGGTAGCGCATTCGGCTGGGGGCCGAAAGGTCGCTGGTTCAAATCCAGTCGCCCCGACTGATTCGACGTTCATTTGTGCGCCCCCGCCGTGTTCGCGGCAAGTCAGACGGTTGTCTGGAGTGCTGCGTCGTATGGAAAGGAGCACCTGGCGGTCGGCTTGCGAACGGCGAGGTCATCAGGACCTGCTTTCGATCCCGACTCTCCTCGTTTCGCTGTGGTCGGTGGAAGAGCGGCTCGAAACCGAGCAGGCAACTGGCGCCCTCCTCAAAGAGCGGAGTCGCTGACCTCCAATTCCAGGGATGGTCGGACCGTGACGCACGCGATACAGTCGATCTCGAGGCCTGATGAACCCGCAACAGCGCGCGTAACGCGTGCGCTCTTCGGCCGACAGAAGCCTGTCCGACTCTCGAGGAATGGAGAAATGTGATGACTCCTGCGATCTATGTCCAGACGAATGACGCCTCCGACAATGAAATCGTCGCCTTCAGCCGCTCGGAAGAGGGTCAGCTTTCACCACTTGGCCGCTACAGCACAGGTGGTCGCGGAACGGGAGAGCCGCACCTGCCCTCTCAGAACTCAATCGTGATCAGCGATGACGGCCGGTGCTGCTGGTCGCGAACTCCGGCAGCGATGACCTGTCGCTGTTCGCGACCGAATCGGACGGGCTGCGCCTCGAGGATCGAGTCGATTCGGGCGGGAGCAAGCCGACCAGCGTGGCTGTCAACGGAGAGCTCGTCTACGTTCTCAACAACGGCACGCCGTGCATCACTGGCTTCAACCTCGCGGATGGAAAGCTGACTCCGCTTGAGGACTCGACGCGGCCGCTGAGCGCCGACGAGGCGGACCCGGCTCAGATCTCGTTTAGCGTCGACGGCGCCGCACTGATCGCGACCGAGCGTGGAACGAACAGCATCAGCAGCTACTCGATCGACAAGGGCGGCTACGCGGACGGCCCGACCACGATCAAGGCCTCGGGCGAGACGCCATACGGCTTCGACTTCACGCCGGAGGGCTCGCTGATCGTCACCGAGGCGTTCGGCGGGTGCCGCTGGCGCCGCGGCCGCTTCCTCGTATGCCGTTGCCGGCGGCGGCCAGCTCACCGCGGTGAGCGGTTCGGTCGGCGACACGCGCAGTGAAGTCTGCTGGGCCGCGGTGACGCACGATGGCCAATACGCCTATGTCACCAACTTCGGCGACTGCACCGTGTCGTGCTATGAGATCGCCGGCGACGGAAGCATCGAGCTGCGGGATCCAGTCGCCGCCTCGACCCGCGAAGGTGAGAAGGGCCTTCGCGACGAGGCCATCTCGGGCGACGGACGCTACCTGTACGCGATCAACGCCGACGCGCAGAAGGTTTCGGGTGGAGCGTGGGCCAAGACGGGGGCTTGACCGCGGTCGGCGCCTTCGAGGGAGTGCCGGAAACCGTGGCTGGGCTGGCCGCCGGCTGAGTGGGATCGCAGCACAGGGCCCTGCTGACGCGTACTGAGTGGGGGTGATGTGAATGGCGATCGACGTTAAGCGCATCGGGCAGCCGACCGTGATCAGCGTGACGACTGATTCCTCCAAGCGCCCGGGCACGAGGGCGACCCGGAAGCGGTCGAGATCCTGGAACGTCGCCCCGTTGCTCCTACTCGTGGTACCGCTCGGTGCCGGATGCATCGTCCGATGTGTCCAGAACGTCCACGGGCCTGGACCTAGAGGACGCGGTGGACGCTCCGGGACGGATCTACACCCAACCGCCGCTCGGCTGGGGGCCGAACGGTCGCTGGTTCAAATCCGGTCGCCCCGACTTTCACCAGCTCCGCGGATGCTGCCCGGGCGATGTCGGCTGAGGCAATGCAAGTGCAGGGGAGATTTGGGGGCTTGAAGAACAGTCGAACCGGTGAAACAATTCATTTGGTGGTTGCGGAGGAGCGTCATGACTCGACGCAAGACGTGGGCGTGTTCACGGCCACGACCGAGGCGCTATACGGTCACGATCCTGACCGAGCTACTGCGGCGTACGAGCCTGATTCCGAAGTTCCGAGCAACGTGTCGGACATCTTCGATGCCGTCTACGCCGCCGAGCTGGACCACTGGAACTTCATCAGTCAGCACTACAGGCCGAGCACGAAGCGGTTCTGGATTCCGGACGGCTTCTTCGGCGGCGCGGGCGATGCGCTCGACCTGACGGCGGTCGGCAAAGGGGTCTCGGGCGGCGAGAAGCTCTTCATCAATACGTATCTAGTCGCCGTCACCACGTTTGCCGATGCGGGGCGCTCGGAGTTTGCGCGTTACTGGCCGAGGTCGCCGGAGATGAGTCCGAGCATCGCCTGCTTGGACAAACGCTCGCCGGCGCAAATCCACCCAACAACTCGCATTCGAAGAGTTCCCCTATGACAACGTCGGTGATATCGGGGCCGCCGTCGTGAAGCGCCGGTTTCGGCTTCGCGCAAGAAGGCACGGCCCCGGACGCTTCTACGATCTCCCGAATCCGCCGATGTCCCGCCGATCCAAATCAGCTCGACCCAACCGGCATAGCTCGAAGACCGCGGAGGGCCGCACCCTCGCCATCGTGGCTGCAGGAGGTATGTGGACGCTCTCTCGCCTCACCCCCTGACGAGCGAGAGGACGGCGCTTGCGATGACCGCAGCGGGGACAACCACCAGTATGAAATCCGAGGTGAGTCTCTCCCGACGCGGTTGTCGAGTGCCTCCAGCAGGAGCACCCCGATCGCGTAGGCCAGCACCAGGATGCAGACGCCGCCCGCGATCAACAGTTGAGCGATGCCCGCCACCGACCCGATGATGTCGCTGCCGCTGAAGGCGAGCAGACCGATCACCACCAGACCGACCACTGCCACGACCAGCCCCAACTGATCTCGCCTGTTCACGATTATGTGGTCGGCGTCATTCATGCCCGTACGACGGCCGGTGCGACGTCACCTGCGGGGCGCAAATGCCGATGCACCGACCGATGGCCACGTAGGTTACGTCGATGCCGAGAGCTTGTGCACTCGCTGAGCGCGGCGCCGGCTTTGCCCCCTCGGCCAGCTTCAGCCGCGTCCATACGTTCATGTTCACGACGACGCCGATGATCTCGAGGATCTTCGCGGCGTCGAAGTGCTTTGCGAGCCCCTCGTGGAAGCGCTGGAACGTCCGGTCAGCATCGGTGTCGGCGGCACGGGTAAGCGCCTCTGCATAGCGGAGGGCTGCCCGCTCTGCCTCGGAGTGCAGGTCGGTCTCCCACCACGCCGTCAGTGTGTCGATCTTCGCGCGCGGGATCCCAGCGTCGCGGGCGGGGGGCCTCGTAGTGAAGGTTGAGGCAGTAGCTGCAGTTGTTGAGTTGCGAGACCCGTAGTCGCAGGAGCTCCGCGAGGCCTCGGTCGATGCGCAGCTCCGCCTTGTACCCGAATGCGTCGGCACCCATCCGCGCCATGCCGATCGAGAGAGTCGTTCTGCGTCGCATCGGCTCGGTGGTTGGTTATCTCGACCTCGTCGCTCATTTCGTCTTCCCTTTTCGATTGTCATCGCTTTCCCTGACCCGTTTCCCCGGCGGCCCCCAACCGCTCGCAGGGGAGTCTGGTCCGGCGCGTCGGAACTTTCGCATCCCTGTGGGGATCTGCTGCGGTTCGCGCCAAGGGCACGTCGGGGCCTCACCCAGATCGAGTCCGGCGACGTAACCTGAGTAGACGGATGGCGAGGTGGCGAAAGACAAGGTCTGCGGATGCCGGAGGGCCCAAGGGCCTCTCCGTAGCGGGCCTGAAAGCAGCGGACCTCGTCGATTCGATGGGCAGACTCCACCGTCACCGCTGTCACATCCTCGACCTTGTCAGCCCGACCCCCGGACGGGTGCTCTTTGGTCCGGCGGTGACGATTTCGTACTTCCCGAGCTGCTCGGCGGTGGTGGATACCGGAGCACTACAACCTCCAGACCCTCTTCTACGAGGCGGTAGGGGAGGAGCCCGAGGGGAAGGTCGTGGTTCTGGCCAGCAACGGCTACACCGACGTCTCGATGGGCGGCGGTACGAAGCTGTCGCGACTCCAGAATCAAGGCTGCGCCGGCGTGCTCACCGATGGTCGCTTGCGCGACTTCGATGAGCTCGCCGGCTATGACTTCGTCGCCTACTGTTCGGGCGAGGCGACCAAGTTGGGGCGGTGGGGATGTGACGCCCTTCCAGGTGAACACTCCGGTCGTCGTCTCCGGCGTCGGGGTGATTCCCGGCCAGTACGTCTTCGCGGACAGCTCCGGGGCGGTGGTGATCCCGGATACCCAGGTCGAGCAAGTGATCGCGGGCGCGCGCGCGGTTGAGGCAGAAGACGACGAGAATCGATCGCAGATCGAGCAGGAGCGATTGCAAGACCGCGCTCCCTGAGCCCTATTGCGTCCCGGTACCGGTTTGGTACCCACTGCTAACCGTCGGCGGGGGGCCGAAGGGTCGCTGGTTCAATCCACTCGCCCCGATATTCCGATCTCCTACGTTCCCCTGAACGGATACGGGCGCGCGGGCCGAGGCGGCATGTGCCAGCGGGTCGGGGGCATGCCAGTTCACTTTCGCCGATGCGCGCGACCGCTGAGGTCGGTTTGTTGGCGAAATACCTGTACCGCCATGATGGCTGAGGCGCTCTCCGCCGGGCCAGATGCCATCGCCGGGCATGTCTGATTCGATCGGTGGGC
>CAVXQO010000010.1:0-122810 GCA_963763985.1 uncultured Solirubrobacterales bacterium
AGGCCTGGAGCGGCATCGACGTGCAGCTAAAGCGCCGGCACGACCTGGTGCCGAACCTGGTCGAATCGGTCAAGGGCTATGCCTCGCACGAGAAGTCGACCTTCGAGAAGGTCACCCAGGCGCGCGCGGCCGCGATGCAGGCCAGCGGCCCAGAGGAGGCCGGCAAGGCGGAGACCCAGCTAACCCAGGCACTGGGCGGCCTGCGCGTCGTGGCCGAGCAGTATCCGGAGCTCCGCGCCACAGAGAACTTCCAGCAGCTCCAGCGCCAGCTCTCGGAGCTTGAGGACGAGATCCAGGCCTCCCGGCGGATCTACAACTCGAACGTCCAGAGCTTCAATACCAAGATCCAGCAGTTCCCCGGCTCGATCATCGCCAACCAGGGCGGCTTCACAGCCAAGCCCTTCTTCGAGATCGGCGATGCCGCGGAGCGCGAGGCCCCGCAGGTCTCTTTCAGCCAGCCGACAGGCTAGATCCCGCTCGAACCGAAGCCGCCGCCGCCGCGGATCGAGGAGTCGAGCGCGTCGGCCTGCATCGGGCTGGCCGTCGCGACCGGTACGAGCAGCAGCTGCGCGATCCGATCGCCCGGTTTGCAGTGGAAGTCGATGGTCTGGTCGGTGTTGAGCAGGAGCACGCGCACCTCGCCCCTGTAGCCGGGGTCGATCAACCCCGGAGAGTTGACCAGGGTCACGCCGTGCTTCAGCGCGAGACCGGAGCGGGGCAGCACCAGGCCCGCCAGGCCGTCCGGAATCGCCACCGCGAGGCCGGTGCCCACGCTGACCCGGGCCCCGGGGACGATGCGCGCGGCCTCTGCCGCATAGAGGTCAAGACCGGCGTCGTTGTCGTGCGCTCGGGTCGGCAGCGTCGCCTTGTTGCTGAGCTTGACGAAGCTGAGCTCCTCCATCTCGCGAAATGCAGGGGCGTACTCCGTCGGCACACCTCCCACGATCGCGTCCAGTGAGTCCCCGCCGTTCGTCGGGGTCTCAGTCGCGGGCGGCGCGAACTCGGTCTCGAGATCTACTTCCTCGTCCGTTGACCGAAAGATCGGAGAAGCGATCGGCGAGGGCGGCAGGTAGTCGCGCGCGAACGAGAACCCCGTCCTCGCGATCTTCCCGCTCGAGGTCACCAGCAATCTCGTGAAGCTCCGAAAGACGCTCACCGGCGTCAAAGGGTACGAGCAACTCGACTTCGGTGAATCCCTGGCCGATCGCGTCCGCGATCCGGGAGCGCAGCTCACCGAGCCCCTCCCCGGTTTCGGCTGAGACGAGCGCGGCGCCGGGATGCCGGAGAGCGAGCTCGTGGCGTGCCTCCGGATCGAGCAGGTCGACCTTGTTCATCACCAGCAGCCGCGGCGAGGTGCCGGCGCCGATCTCGTCGAGGACGGCGTCCGCTGCGGAGATCGAGTCCGTCCGGTCCTCCTCGGGCTCGGATCCGTCGACGACGTGCAGGATCAGGTCAGCCAAGACGGTCTCCTCGAGCGTCGCCTTGAAGGCCTCCACGAGGGCGTGTGGCAGCTTGCGGATGAAGCCGACCGTGTCGGTGAGGAGTATCCGCCGGCCCTCGTGCGTGAAGGCTCTGGTCGTCGGGTCCAGGGTGTGAAAGAGGCGCTCCCCCACCCCGACGCCGGCGCCCGTCAGGGCGTTCAGCAGCGTCGACTTGCCGGCGTTCGTGTACCCCGCGAGCGCGACGGTCGGCATCACGGCCCGCTCCCGCTCGGCGCGCATCACCGCGCGATTACGCTCGAGCCGCTGGAGACGCCGGCGCAGGGATGTGATCCGGTCTCGCGCCAGGCGTCGGTCCGTCTCGATCTGGGACTCGCCCGGGCCCCTGGTGCCGATCCCACCCCCGAGGCGCTCGAGATGGGTCCACAGCCCCCTCATGCGGGCGAGGTTGTACTCCAGCTGCGCCAGCTCCACCTGGAGCTTTCCTTCGGCGGTGTGGGCGTGGTCGGCGAAGATGTCGAGGATCACCGCGGTGCGGTCGATCACCGGGACGCCCAGCGCCTGCTCCAGGTTGCGCTCCTGGCGCGGCACCAACTCATCGTCCACGGCGACCAGGTTGGCGTCTGCCGCAGCGATCTCCCGCTTCAGCTCGGTGAGCTTGCCGCGCCCGAGGTACCGGTCGGGATCCGGCTGCGGGCGTGTCTGCGTCATCTCCCCCGCCGTCGCGACGCCGGCGGTGCGAAGCAGCTCCTTCAGCTCCGCCAGAGGATCGTCGCGGTGCTCGTCGTCGCGAACGACGCCGACTGCGATGGCGCGCTGGCGGGCGCGAGGATTGACGACACCTGCGGATCCATTGCCATAGTGGCTCTCGGACTGCCGCCCGTTGCGGTTTCTCTGCACTGATCAGATGTTAGGCGCCGGTCAGGGCGACCCGCAGGCGAGCGGCGCCGCCGGCAGCCGCGTCAAGCCGATATCGCCCACGAAGGGCAGGGCGCCCGCGGAGCAGGCATTCGCCACCGCTTCCTGGGCCGCGGCCTCGTCTCCCGCCACCGTGTAGTCCGTTGCGGTGACCAGGAGCCTGTTTGCCCCGATCCGCCGTAGCGCGGCCTGCGCGCCCGCGACCTCCGCGGGCTGCTGGTGCACGTATCGCCGTCGCTTGAAGCTGTAGGTCCAGGTCGCGTCCTCGCGGTTCCAGCCGTCGTAGAAACGCAGCAGAGGACCGATCGAGACCTCGCCGTTCTGCGCGAACAACAGGCCCCCGCCACCATGTACGAGGACCGAAAGGGAGCGGACGAGCCTCCTCATCCCAGGTCGCTCGCGCTTGTGAGTCTCGACCATGTCGGTGTTGTCCAGGAAGAGGCCGTCGAAGCCCCTGCGCAGCAGCCGCGGAGCTATCAGGCGTGAGATCGCACGACGGAATCCTCGGGCGTCGACGTCGGCGTAGATCTCGCCGAACTGCTTGAAGCGGTCGGACAGTGCGTACGGCTTCAGCTTCCGGTACCAGGAGCGAAACGGCTCGATCGTCCCCACGCTCAGGTAGCCGAGGACCACGGCGCCGCTCGCACGAAGCCGAGCGACGCTGGCCGGCTTGGTCAGCTCCCCGTCAACGACGACGAGGTCGTATTGCGAGAGGGAGTCGAGCACGCCCGGATCGTTGGCGTCGAGGCCGAGCCCGAACGCCCAGTCGTGGACCGCGGCGAGGCGGGGGTCGGCCGGCGAGGCAGCGGCAGGTGGGCCGTCGGCCGACAACAGGATCAGCGCGGCCAGAAGCGCCGCGGAGGCTCGTGCCATTCCCCCCCAGACTAGGCGGACCGAGGTGCTGCGATCGGCTGCCGCGGGACCATCGGCAGCAGAGCGGCAGCCCCGACGACCGCGACAAAGGCAAGGGAGCGGCCGATGACCGCCAGGGCGTCGGAGCCCATCGGGTCGCCGAAGACGACGATGCCTCCCGCGATGGCCGCCAGGGTCGCTGCCGCCGAGAAGGCGACGATCACGGCGACCGGCTCGCCGATCTGCAGTCCGCGCCCGAGGGCGAGGAACGCGCCAATCCCGCCGAGGATCGCGGTCACGGTCCACGGGCTGAGCAGGCTCAGGGGCTGCGCGGGGACGAGTTCCGCAAGCGCCTTGAGCGAGACGTCGGAGACACCGAGCAGCGTGCCGGCGGCGACGGCCATCAGCACCGAGCTCTGGACGGTTGGCTCGCGCTGGCTCGAGGTCAGCATGAGCAGGCCACCGATGGTCAACATCCCGCACTGGAAGCCCAGCATCGTCACCGGATCGAAGCCGATCCCCGAACGCGCATGCCCGGCCGTGAGGGCCAAAAAGCCCAGACCGGCCGCACAGAGGCCGATACCGGCCATCTCGCGCTTGCAGACCGCGATGCCGAACCAGCGCCGGGCCGGGATGGCCAGCATGGCCAGGCCTCCGGCGATCACCGCCTGGACCAGCGACAACGGCGCCATCGAGAGAGCCGCCACGTGCAGGCACCAGGCGAGAAACGCCAGGCCAAAGCCGATCGCCCACCATCGAGAGCGGAACAGGGCAGACGCACTGCGCAGCGGGCTGCGCATCGCGACATCCGGGGCATTGACCGCGCCGCGGTGCTTGCAGAGCAGCGCCACGCCCGAGATCAGGGCACAGCCCAATGCGAGTATGAGTCCGATTTCGCTCATCAGGTGAAGGTTCGGCGCGACAGCCTGGCGCCTTTAGCTGAGGCGCCGGTAAAGGCCGATTCGCCCCCGCGCTCGAGAATCCCGCCGCGACCACCGTACGGGTTTCCGGCCGACGAGGCGCCGCTCAGGGGGTGAGGTGAGTCTTCAGGCGCTGGACCGCCTCGGTGAGGAGCTCGTCCGGGGTCGTCAGGGAGATCCGGAAGAACCCCTCGCCGCTCGGGCCGTACATCGATCCTGGCGAGACGACCACCGCCGCCTCCTCGAGCACCCGCTCCGCGAAGGATTCAGAGGTGTGCCCGTCCGGCACGGGGGCCCAGATGTAGATCGTGCCCTTCGGTGTCTCCACCTCGACGCCGATGTCCCGGAGCGCCTCGACCACCAGGTCGCGGCGACGCTGATAGATCCGGCACATCTCGTCGATCTCCTTGCCCCCGCCCCGCAGGGCCGCGGCGCCGGCGAGCTGGACCGCCTCGTACAGGCCGGAGTCGACGTTGGTCTTCAGGCGCCAGTAGGTCTTGATCGCCTCGGCGTTGCCCAGGATCGCCGCGCAGCGCCAACCGGTCATGTTGTAGCCCTTGGAAAGCGAGAAGACCTCGACGCCCACGTCCTTCGCACCCGGCGTCGCGAGAAAGCTCGGCGCAACGTACCCGTCGTAAGTGGTCTCCGAATAGGCGTTGTCGTGCACGACGAGGATCTCGTGGCGCGAGGCCAGCTCCACCACTCTCTCGAAGAAGCCCTCGGGGACGATTGCGCCGGTGGGGTTGTTGGGGTAGTTGATGAACAGCAGGCGGGCCGCCTCGAGCTTCTCCTCGGGGATCGAGTCGAGATCCGGGGCGAAGCCGAGATCCGCGCGGAGCGGCAGCAGAAGCGCCTCGGCGCCGGCGAGGACGGGCCCGCCCGTGTAGACCGGATAGCCGGGGTCGGAGGCGAGGGCGACGTCCCCTGGGTCGAGGAAGGCGAAACAGAGGTTGTAGATGCATTCCTTGGCGCCGATTGCCGGGATGACCTCGGTGACGGGGTCGATCTGGACGCCGAAGCGCCTGAGGTAGAAGTCCGCGAACGCATCGCGAAACTCGGGACGGCCGCGATTGCTCGGGTACTTCTGCGTGCTCGGGTCCCCGGCCGCCTCGCGCATCGCCTCGACGACGTAGCGAAAGGTGGGCGTGTCGGGATCACCTATCCCCAGGCTGATCACGTCGATGCCCTCGTCGCGCTTCGCCTCGATCCTGCGCTCGAGCTCGGCGAACATGTAGGGCGGGATCGCCTCGAGGCGTGCGGAGGGGGCCGCCAGGCCTCTCTTCTTCGTGGGGGCTGCCATCGAGCGCGAAGACTAGGGGGCCGGAGAGCGAACCTCTCCCAGCACCTGGGTGAACCGCTCGCAGAACTCTCCGGCGTACACCTCCTCGGCCCAACCGGTCAGCCGCACGTCGAGCTCGTCGCTGACCTCAACCTGAAGCTGCCCGCCATCGAGCGCCACGCTCATCGGGCTCTCGCCGCCGCTCAGGAAGGCGGCCACAGCCGCTCCGCTGGCGCCGGTCCCCGAAGACAGGGTCTCCCCCACGCCGCGTTCGAAGATCCGGGCGCGGACCAGCGATCCCCGCTCCTCGAAGAAGCTGACGTTGGTGCGGTTCGGGAAGAGCTCGTGGTGTTCGATCTCCGGTCCGAGCGTCGACAGGTCCAGCTCCTCCAGCTCCCTCTCGGAGACCGCGATCGCGCACTGCGGGTTGCCGATCGAGACGTGCTGAAAGCGCCATGTGCGCCCATCCGCCTCGAGCTCGCCGATGCCGTCCTCTCCCCCGGAGGGGAAATCGGGGGAGCTCGTGCGGGCGCGACCCAGGTCCATGGTGCAATCGCGCTCGGTGCGGATCGTCGGCTTGACCTCCCCCGCCTTCGTCAGGATCGCGAACTCGTCGGCATCGGTCCACCCCCTGTGACGCAGGTAGAGCGCAGCCTGGCGCGCGCCGTTTCCGGACAGCTCGGCCTCCGAGCCGTCGGGATTGAAGATCCGAAGCTCGGCGACATAGGCCGGGTCCTCGATCGGGATCAGCAGCAGGATCCCGTCCGAGCCGACCCCGAACGGCCGGTCGCAGATCCGCTTGACCCGCTCCGGGGTCAGTTCCCACGGCAGCGCCGCCGCCTCGATGATCAGGTAGTCGTTGCCGAGCGCGGTCCACTTCTCGAACTTCATGTCGGGCCGAGCCTTTCGATGATCTCCGCCGCCACGTCGCCATCATCCCGGTCCGTGCGGTCGATCAGCTCCACGCCGTCCATCTTGCGCATCCAGGTGAGCTGCCGGCGGGCATAGGCGCGATGTGCCGACTTCATGGACTCGATCGCCTCGGCCGAGGGCGCTCCATCGATGTCCGCGACGAGCTGCTCGAAGCCAAGGGCGGCGCGCGCCGTCCGGGAGGGGCCCGCCTCCAGGGCGGCCCGCGCCTCCTCCGCGGCCCCGGCTGCGATCATCTCATCCACCCGCCTGCCGATTCGCTCCGCGAGCCGCTCCCGCTCCATCGTCAGCCCGACCAGCACGGTGGGATGCCGGAGCTCCGCGGTCCACAGCCGCTCCGCCTCGGGAGCGGCCTCGATGC
The DNA here is from genome assembly GCA_963763985.1 of uncultured Solirubrobacterales bacterium. Taxonomy (GTDB): domain Bacteria; phylum Actinomycetota; class Thermoleophilia; order Solirubrobacterales; family 70-9; genus DASUPK01. The sequence goes on from CAVXQO010000010.1 coordinate 6,700, forward strand.
CGGCCCGGGCGAGCTCGGTGAAACGCGCGATCCGCTTGCGGTCGCTTGGATCGACGCTCCGCGCCAGGTCCGGGTCGAGCTCGGCGTGGAGCGCCTCCGGGCCACGCTCCGCAATCTCGGCCTCCACCTCCTCCCTGATCTCGCCCGGCACCGGCGGCCTCAGGTCGAGGTCCGCCAGAGCCGCCCGCAGATACAGGCCGGTCCCGCCGACCACGATCGGGCGCCGACCCTCCGCAATCAGGGCATCGATCTCGCGATGCGCCGCCTCCGCGTAGCGCCCCGCGCTGTACTCCTCGCCGGAATCCACGAACGAGAGGAGCCGATGCTCCAGACTCGACCGCTCGTCGGCACTCGCCGCACCGCTCAGCGTCTCCAGGCCCCGGTAGACCTGGATCGAGTCGCAGTTGACCGCCACCGGGTCCTCCCCCCGCCCCCGGAGACGGTCCGCGACGGCCAGCGCGACGCCCGTCTTGCCGACAGCGGTTGGCCCGAAGAGCGCGAGGACCCTCAAGCGGCGCGACTCGGCAGCCGCTCCGAGCCGCTCAGGGTGGTCGAGGTGGCGCCGCCGATCTCGACCTCCACGAGCTCGCCCGGGGCGGCCGTGCCGTCGAAGTTGACGGTCTTGTTGTGGCGCGTCCGGCCCCGCAACCGAGAGGCATCCGTGCGGCTCGGCCCCTCGACGAGGACCTCGAGGGTCCGCCCGACGAACCGCTCCGCCCGTTCACAGGCGCGTCGCTGGACCAGCTCCACTAGGCGCTGCATCCGCTCGCGCTTGACTGGGTGCGGCAGCTGGTCCTCGAACTGAGCCGCCTCGGTGCCCCGGCGAGGCGAGAAGATGAAGGTGAACGCACCGTCGTAGCCGACCTCGTCGACGACCTCGAGCGTCTGCTCGAAATCCGCCTCGGTCTCGCCCGGGAAGCCGACGATGATGTCGGTGGTGATCGCGCAATCGGACACGTGCTCGCGGATCAGCGAGACGCGGTCCATGTAGCGCTCGCGGCCATAGGTGCGGCGCATCCTCTTCAGCACCGGCGTGGAGCCCGACTGCAGGGGCAGGTGGATGTGCTCGCAGAGCGACTCGAGCTCGGCATGGGCCCGAATGACGTCCTCGCGCATGTCCTTGGGATGGGGGCTCGTGTAGCGGATCCGGTTCACTCCGGTAACCGCGTCCACCCGGGCGAGCAGCTCGGCGAAGGAGATCCGGCTGTCCTTCGGCAGGTCGCGCCCGAAGCTGTTCACGTTCTGGCCCAGCAGCGTGATCTCTCCAACGCCGTCGGCGGCCAGGCCCTCGATCTCGGTAATGAGCTCGCCAGGGTCGCGGCTCACCTCGCGGCCGCGGACCGACGGCACGATGCAGTACGAGCAGACGCAGTTGCAGCCCTGCGAAATCTGCACCCAGGCCTGGAACTCGCGGGCGCGCTTCATCGGCAGATGCCCGGTGACGTCCTCGAACTCGAAGTAGCCCTGAGCGGTGAGCGAGTCGGATGTGAGGAACTCCGCCAGCCTGTGGACCTGTCCCGGGCCGAAGGCGACGTCGACGAACGGAAAGCGGCGGAAAACCTCGTCCTTGACGGATTGAGCCCAGCAGCCGCCGACGCCGACGACCCTCGCCGGGTCCTCCGACTTGAGTCGCTTCGCCTCCCCCAGGTGGGCGATGAACCGGTTGTCGGCCGACTCGCGAATCGAGCAGGTGTTGAAGAGGATCAGGTCCGCCCCCTCCCGATCGTCCGCCTCGACGTATCCGAGCGAGTCCAGCATCCCCTTCATCCGCTCGGAATCGTGCTCGTTCATCTGGCAGCCGAAGGTGGTGACGTGGTAGCGGCGCTCCATCGTGGTCAATTTAGCGGCGCTGCCCCCTACTTCGGCGACGTGTTGACGATCTGCTGGATGCGGCTGTGCGAGAGGCCAAGCGTGCGCGCCACCTCGCGATAGCTGGCGCCCGCCGCGACGGACTGGCGGATGAGCCTGTCCCGGACCAGCCGAACCCGGGCGATCTCCTCGTCGATCCCCCGCATCGCCCGCCGGTATTCGAGTCCGACCCGCACTCGCTCGACCCAAACCCTGCCGCGGGCACGATCGAAGTCCGCGTGTGCCTTGCGGAGGCGCTCGGCCTCCATCTCGGCGATCATCGTGCCCTGTATAGCACCCATGAAAGGGCCTATACAGCCACCGGCCTAAGGGTTGTTGGCCTTGGGTCCGACGTTGGTGTTGCTCGGAAGGACCGTCAGGTCGCCCTGCATGCCGGCCTCCCGGTGGCCCGGAACGGTGCAGTAGAAGACGTACTTGCCGGGGGCCAGGTTGGTCAGGTCCACCGACTGCTTGCCCGCCGTGAAGGGCTGGACCTGGCCGAGCACATTCCCGTTCGCAGTGGCGACCGCGATGCTGTGCGGCACCTGCGAGGGGTTGTCGTAGGTGATGTCCACGTTTCCCGGCTTGGCGGTGAGCCCGTTCGGCTGGAACACCAGGCCCCCGTCGGCAGGCGAGGAGACGGCGAGGTCCGTGACCGGGCCGGTGGGCGTGGTCGTGGTCGTCCCCTCCTCCGCGGCCAGCTTCTCGTTGCGCTTCTTCTGCTCGTCATTCGACTTGACGATCGCGAAGGCCATCGTCGTCCCGACAACGGCCGCGAAAACGACGATCACGCCGGCCATCACCGCCCGATTGGGAGGGAAGGAGTCGCTGCCGCGGATTCCCACGAAGGCGATAGCCAGCGCGGCGAGCACCAGCACGCCGCCGATCACGAAGAAGAAGTTGCCGTCCATCCCGCGCGGATCCTACCCGGAGGGCCTCACGCCGCGTCGGCGAGGCGCCCGACCCGGCGGACCGCCTCGTAGGCGAGCTCCAGGGAGTATCCGCGCCTGACAAGCAGCCTCAGCGCCCGCTCGCGCTCGCGTTCCGACTCGCAGCCGAGCCCGCGGTCGCCGAGCAGCCTCACGGCCCTCTCGAGCTGCGCGTCTTCGTCGTCCGGCCCAAGCGCGGCGTCGATGTGCTCCCGGGCCACGCCACGACCCTGCAGCGCCGTCGAGATGCGCTCTGGGCCCCAGCCGGCAAGCTGGCGCTTGTCCTCGGCGTAGCGTTGGGCGAAGCTCTCGTCGTCGATCGCCTTGGCCTCGATCAGCAGGGCGATCACCTCCTCGATCTCGGCCTCGGCCACCTCGCGCTCGGCGAGCCAGGAGCGCAGCTCCGACTCGGTGCGCTCCTTGTAGCTCAGAGCCCGGAGCGCGAGCTCATACGGATCGTCCTCAGGCAGCCTTCTTCTCCGGCTTCTTCGCCGCCTTGACAGCCTCGACCGGCTTGGCCTCGTCTGGCTCCCTGACGGCCTCCGGCTTCGCCTCCTCGGCGCCCTCGCCGATCCCGAGCTTCTCGTGGATCTTCCGCTCGAGCTCCGCCCCCAGCTCAGGGTTGTCGCGGAGGAACTCCTTGGTGTTGTTGCGGCCCTGGCCGAGCCTCGTCTCCCCGTAGGAGAAGAAGGAGCCTGACTTCTGGATCAGGTCGTGCTCCAGGGCCATGTCGATCAGGCCGCCCTCCTTGGAGATGCCGACGCCATACTCGATGTCGAACTCGGCCTGGCGGAACGGCGGCGCCACCTTGTTCTTGACGACCTTGACCCGGACCCTGTTGCCGACCGCCTCGGTGCCCTCCTTGAGGGTCTCGATCCGGCGGATGTCGAGTCGCTGCGAGGAATAGAACTTCAGCGCCCGGCCGCCCGGCTGGGTCTCGGGGCTCCCGAACATCACCCCGATCTTCTCCCGGATCTGGTTGGTGAACAGGCAGATCGTGTTGGCGCGACTCAGGTTCCCGGCCAGCTTCCGAAGCGCCTGCGACATCAGGCGCGCCTGCAGGCCCACGTGCTGGTCGCCCATCTGGCCCTCGAGCTCCACTCGCGGGGTAAGCGCGGCGACGGAGTCCACCGCGACGACGTCGACCGCGCCCGATCGGACCAGCACGTCGACGATCTCGAGGGCCTGCTCGCCGTAGTCCGGCTGGGAGATCATCAGCTCGTCGGTGTTGACACCGATCTTCCGCGCGTAGACGGGATCGAGCGCGTGCTCGGTGTCGATGAAGGCGCAGACCCCTCCGCGGGCCTGGGCCTCGGCGATGATGTGGTAGATGAGCGTGGTCTTGCCGGAGGACTCCGGTCCGAAGATCTCGACGATGCGGCCGCGCGGCACCCCGCCCACTCCCAGCGCGATGTCGAGTGGCAGCGCGCCGGTGGAGACGGACTCCACCTTGAGCGCGCCCTGGTCGCCCAGCTTCATCAGGGCGCCCTGGCCGAACTCCTTCTCGATCTGCGACACCGCTGCCTGCAGCGCCTGATCGCGCGCCTTCGCGTCCTTCTCGCCTGCCTCTCTCAAGTTGGGCTTCTGATCTGCCATCTCGGTCACCTCTCTGTCTCTTGGTCGTCGTGGGCGGTCGGAAGCTCCAACTCGGCCATCGGCTCGTATTCCGCACCGGTCCTGCGCAGGTGGGACTTGAAGAGCACCAGACGAGTCGGACGGAAGAACCGGAACATATGTTCGGGTAGCGGATGCGGCGCGGTCCTGATCAGGGCGGCCTTTCGGCTCCCCGGCGCCTCGGGCTTGACCCGCGCCACCGTCAAATGCGGCCAGAAGGGGCGCTTCTCGGGCTCGTAGAAGCCGCCGGCCACCAGCCGCTCCTCCACCTGCCGCTGCAGCGCAATGATCTCGCCCGAGTTCGCGGCGAGCGCGATCAGGCGCGGGCGCTTGCCGGGCGGAACGCCCACCGGCTCGGTGGCAAGCTCGACGGCCGGGGCCTCCACGTCCTTGACGAGCGCCGCCTTGGCGATCGCCTTCACATCCTTCTCCGCCTGGTAGCCGAGGAACACCAGGGTCATGTGGAGGGCATCCGGCCTGACGACGCGCAGGGCGGGATCGGCGAGGGCCGTCTGCTGCCATTCGACCAGCCCCGCGCGCACGTCCTGCGGCAAGTCGAGGGCAACGAACAGGCGCGCCCTGGGACTCTTGAGCCGCTCCTTGGCCACGCCCGAACGCTAATCGCCACTCCGGCCGAAAAGACCGCCTTTGGACGGTTCGCCATCAGGCGCATGAGTCGCGGCCCCGGGCGTCTCTCCCCTCCCCGGGGCGGCTCAGTCCCCGGTCGGCGCCGGGGAGATCTCCCCGCGCCCGGCGACCTGCAGGTCGGCAGGCAGCTTCGCGCCCCAGCGGTCGGCGAGCACCTGGAGCCGCGTGCGCCAGCCGATGATCGCCGCCCGCTGCTCGTTCCGGAAATGGGGCAGCTCGTCGAACGCCCGGTCGGGTAGGGCCGCCGCCAGCGCGCTCAGATAGGTGTCCTGGAGCACAAAGGTGTGGGCATACGCGTCCTGGGCGGCCCGCATCTCGTCGGGAACGTCCTCGATGGCCGCGATCCGGACCGCATATTCAGCCGCGCCGTGTTCGATCCGGTCCATGCCGTGCTGTGCCTGCTTTGCGCTCAGGTCGCCGTCCCGATAACCCTCGAGGATCGGATCCGCCTTGTCCAGGAGCTCGTTGATGCCGAGCCTGATCGGCTGGACCTTCGCCACGTAGTCCTCGAGCGCCTGCCGCCGGTCGGCCGTCGTCGTATCCGCTCCGCACCCCGCCACCAACAGCACAATCGCGGCCGTAACGACCGCGAGTGCCGCCTTCATCGCGGCGGCTCCCGGCCCTCGAGCAGATAGCGCACCAGATGAAGGGCGACCACCACTGAGCGATCGCGGACATCGGTGCGGCTTCCGGGGAGGACCGGGTCGCGCCCGAGCTTCTCGCCGGTCGCCATCTTTGCGCAGAAGCAGACGTAGCCCACCGGCTTCTCCTCGCTGCCGCCATCGGGACCGGCGATCCCGGTGACGGAGCAGGCCACCTCGGCACCAAAGCGCACGAGCGCGGCGTCGGCCATCGCCTCGGCGACCTCGGGTGAGACCGCGCCCTTGCTCTCGATCAGCTTCGCGTCGACCCCGAGCAGATCTATCTTGGACTGATTCGAGTAGGAGACCATGCCGCCGGCAAACCACTTCGAGGAACCGGGTCGCAACGTGAGGCGACCGGCGAGCAGGCCCCCGCTCTCGGACTCTGCGACCGCGATCGTCCGATCCCCGAGCAGCCGGAAGACGACCTCCTCGATGGATTCTCCGCTCTCCGTGTAGGTGAACTGCCCGAGGCGCTCGGCGAGACCCGCGCGGAGCCCCTCGGCGGCCTCCTCGGAGCCGTCGCGGTGGCGAACGTCGGTGACCAGCTCGCCGCCCCGCAGACAGGTCGTGACCTCCAGCTCGCCAAGCGGAACACCGTCGTCCTCGATCTCGCGCAGGGCCTTGGCGAGCTCGGACTCGGGGATCCCGAACATCCGGATCGACATCGTCCGGAAGGGCTCGGCGCGGCCGAGCACCTCCTGAGCCGGCGCCGCCGCCAGCGCTCGCGGCCACATCTCCTGCAGCTCGCGCGGCGGGCCCGGCAGGACGATCACGACCTGACCATCCGCCGGCACCACGAGACCCGGCGCGGTCCCCGCCGGATCGAGCGCGACGGCCCCCTCCGGGATCATCGCCTGCTTACGGTTCGCCTCGCGGACGGCCTCTGGATCGAAGCGCAGCCTGCGCGCGTAGCGGGCGATGATGTCCGCGATCTTCTGCTCCATCTCCTCGTCGAGCACCAGCTCGCGCCCCGCGAAGCGGCCCACCACCTCGGCGGTGAGGTCGTCGGCGGTCGGCCCCAGGCCTCCGCTGGTGAAGATCAGGTCGAGGCCCTCGTCCCGCATGTGGCGAAGCGCGCCCTCGAGATCCTCGGGACGGTCCCCGACCACCGTGATCTCGGCGACCTCCACCCCCAGGTCGGCCAACTGCTCCGAGATCCAGGGGCCGTTGCGATCGGTGACATAGCCGCTCAGCACCTCGGTGCCGGTGACCAGGATTCCCGCGCGAACACTCACGCGGGGCATTCTTGCGGGTAGCGGCTGCCAGGTCGCTGCACCTTGGAGCGGAGGGCGAAGCCCGTAGCGACTTGTGTCAGGCGACCGCCTGCAGCCGCGACTGAGGTCTCTCTCGCTACTCGCCGTCGGCGGGCGCCGCAACCGGCTCGGAGGCCTCGGGCGGTGGCGCCTCGCCCCCGCCCAGTACTCGCGGCAGGTCCGCGATCGAGACGAGCACCTGGCGCGGCTTGGAGCCCTCGTAGCCGGAGATGATGCCCCGGCGCTCGAGCATGTCGATCAGCCGGCCGGCGCGCGTGTAGCCCACCCGCAGCCGCCGCTGGATCATCGAGACCGACGCCGTGCCGCCCTCCACCACAAGCTGAGCCGCCTGATCGAGCAGGTCGTCGCTGTCCGGATCGAAGTCGTCGTCGCCGTCGCTCTCGTCCTTCGAGACCTGCGGAGTCTCCAGCAGCTCCTCGGCGAAGTCGGGCTCGCCCTGGTCCGACCAGTGATCGGTGATCTTGGCGATCTCGGCCTCGGTGATGAAGGCACCCTGGATGCGCTGCATCTTCGAGGTGCCCGCCGGGCGGAAGAGCATGTCCCCCTGCCCGAGCAGCGTCTCGGCGCCGCCCTGGTCCAGGATCACCCTCGAGTCCACCTGTGAGGAGACCGCGAAGGCGATCCGCGCCGGGATGTTGACCTTGATCGTCCCGGTGATGATGTCGGTTGAAGGCCGCTGGGTGGCGAGCAGAAGGTGGATGCCGACAGCCCGGGACTTCTGCGCAAGGCGGATGATCGCGTCCTCGACCTCTGCCGGGGCGACCATCATCAGGTCGGCGAGCTCGTCGATCACGCAGAGGATGTGAGGCAGCGGCGCCTCGCCCTCGCGCGCGCGGACCACATTGAGCTCAGCCAGATTTCGGGACCTGGCCTGCTCCATGACGCCGTAGCGGCTCTCCATCTCGGCGATCAGGTTGTTCAGCACGTTGGCGGCCAGCCGCGGCGAGGTCACCACCGGCGTGAGCAGGTGCGGGATCTTCTCGTAGTGGTTGAGTTCAACCCGCTTCGGGTCGACCAGCACCAGCCGGACCTCGTTCGGGGAGGCGTGCAGGAGGATCGAGCTGAGGATCGCGTTGACCGAGCCCGACTTGCCCGACCCGGTCGTGCCGGCGATCAGGGCGTGAGGCATCTTCTGAAGGTCGGTCCAGACGGCACTGCCCGAGATGTCCTTGCCGAGCCAGGCGACCAGCGGCGAGGAACCCTGCGGGCGCCCCCCGTAGATGTCGCCGAGGCGGACCAGGCGGCGGCGCTGGTTCGGGACCTCAACCCCGACCGCCTGCTTGCCGGGTATCGGCGCCAGGATCCGGATGTCCGTGGACGCCAGTGCATAGGCGAGGTCGTCCTTGAGCTGGGTGATCTTCGAGACCTTGGTCCCCGGCGCGAGCTTGAGCTCGTAGCGGCTCACGTGCGGTCCGGTGACCGTGCCGACGATCTTCGCCTCGACGCCGAAGTGCCCGAGGGTCTCGAGAAGGTTGCGGGCGATCGCCTCGTAGTCCTGCTTGTCGGGGCCCTTGTCGGGCCCTCCGCGCTCGAGCACCCGCTCGGCGTCGGGCGCCTGATAGTCGATTTCCTCGGACTCGGTGACCCCGCCGCGCTTCTCGCCCATCGGCGTGAGGGCGACCGCGGGCTCGGGCTCCTCCTCAGGCGCCTCGTCGTCGGGTGACTCGGCCTTGGCGACGCTGATCGCCTCATCCCCCTCCTCCAGGTCCTCGAGCTCGCTCGTATCCGGCTCGTCGGCGACCCGAACGGCATCATCGAAGTTCGCGACCCGCTCGGTCTCGGCATCCTTTTCGTCTCCGCCCACCAACACCTGGAAATCGTCGCCATCGGCCACGGGCTCGGGCGGCCCGAAGACCGGCTCGGTGTCGGCGGGGCTCGTGTCGATCAGGTCCGGGTCCGTGTGGACCCGGCTCTCCTTGATCGCGGTGGCGAAGCCGACGGTGCCGCGCTTCGCCCGGTCCGCACCGCGACGGGCAGCGCGGACCATGTCCGAGACCGAGCGCCCGGTGAGCAGCAGGAGCCCGGACAAGAGCAGCACCACGGCGATGATCTGAGCGCCGAGGCGCTGGAAGAGCGTCGTCGTCGCCCAGTAGAGGACCTCGCCCAGGCCCCCGCCGTGGTGCGGGAAGAAGTTCGGATCGAAGAGGCCCTTGCGCACCCCGTCGGGACCCAGTCCCGCGGTCTGCGCCGCCAGGGCCAGCAGGAGACCGCAGGCGATCGCCACCACCCCGACGGCAACCGACTTCGGGGACGGCAGGAAAGGCCTCAGGATCAGGCCGATGCCGGCCAGCCCGAGTGCGACGGGGACCACGATCGCCCCGGCCCCAACGGCGTATTCGAGCGCCGTCTGGGACCCGTCACCGACGGTGCCTCCGTTCCAGCCGAGATAGATGACGTACCCCAGGTAGACCGCCAGGCCGACGCAGGAAAGCCCCGCCAGGTCGAGCCGTCGCTGCGTCACCTCGGGCGAGGCGCGGCCCCGGCTGCGGGCACGCCCACGCGCCGCGGGTTTGCGCTTTCGCCCGCGGGCAGGCTGTCTCTTGCGCTTGGGCGGATCTCGCCGCTCAGGCGCGCCAAAAATGCGGTCTGCAAGCATCCGCCCACCCATTTCGACGCCTCGGGGCCGTCCCCTGCGTGCCTAAACGTTGCCTCAAGCCCGCTTGGGCGGCGGGAATTGGCATCTAACCTAAAGATGGTGATGGAACAGGTCATAGCCTCAGCGCGCGTGCTGGTCGTCGAGGACGACGAGGCGATCGCCGACGTCCTGCGCCGCTCGCTGCGCGCCGAGGGACACGAGGTCCGAAGCGCGGGCGACGGCGCCGAGGCATTGACGGCCGCCGAGCAGTTCAGCCCCGACCTGGTCGTCCTCGACCTGGGTCTCCCCCGCCTCGACGGCATGGAGGTCTGCAGGCGGCTGCGCGCCGAGAGCGACGTCCCGATCCTGATCCTGACGGCGCGCACGGAGACCGAGGATCGCGTCAAGGGGCTCGACACCGGTGCGGACGATTACCTGCCCAAGCCGTTCGAGCGCTCCGAGCTGCTCGCGCGCATCCGGGCCCTGCTGAGACGCCGCCCACCGAGGGGCAGCGCCTCGATCGTCGTCGGCGACCTGATGGTCAACCCGGACACCCGGGAGGTGAAGCGTGGCGACCGCGAGATCGAGTTGACCAACCGGGAGTTCGAGCTGCTCGAGTACCTGGCGCGCAACGCGAAGCTCGTCGTCTCACGCGAGCGGCTGCTCGAGGACGTCTGGGGCTACGACCCCTTCGAACAGACCAACACAATCGACGTCTTCATCTCCAACCTTCGGCGCAAGCTCGAGTCAGGGGGCGAGCCGCGGCTGCTCCACACCAAGCGGGGCGCGGGCTATGTGCTGAAGGGCGCCTCGTGAGCTGGATCCGCAGCCGGCGCCTGCCGCTCTTCGAGCGCATCCCCGTCCGCTGGCGGATCGCCATCACCACTGCCGGCCTGACCCTCCTCATCCTGGTCTGCTTCGCTCTCGTCCTCGGCCAGGTGGTCGGCAACCGAATCCGCAGCGACTTCCGCGAGGAGCTGCACAGCGCCGCCCGCTCGCTCGCCGCTGAGACCAGGGTCTCCACCGATCCGGTGCTCGGCCCGGTCGTCTCCAGCCCGAACCTCCGAGCCTTCGCCCTGCCCGAGGACGCAATCATCACGGTGCTCGATCAGAACGGGCGCCCCCTCGCGGCGACAAACACCACCGTCCACCTGGGGCCACCCAGAACCGGCATCCACAGCGCCGGCGATCTCAGCGTCGCCACTGAGCCGATCACCGCCTCCGGCTCGATCCCCTCCTACGTCCAGTACGCCCGGCCCCATAACGGGGTGAACGACACGGTCGCGCGGCTCTGGTTCTTCCTCGGCGCCGGGGTGCTCGGCGGGGCCCTGCTCGCCCTACTCGCCGGGCTCGCCGTTGCGGATCGAGCGATGCGGCCGATCAAGGGGCTCACCGGCCTGGCACGGCAGATCACCAGCACCCGCGACCCGTCGAAGCGCATCCCGACGCCGGCCGCCGACGACGAGGTGGGCGAGCTGGCGCGGACGATGGACGGCATGCTCCAAGCGCTCGACGAGGCTCGCTCGGAGCGCGAGCAGTCTCTCGAGCGCCAGCGCGAGTTCGTCGCCGACGCCTCGCACGAGCTGAGGACACCTCTGACGAGCATCCAGGCGAATCTGGAGCTGCTGCAGGCGGCGGGAAAGGGCTCGGAGGACGACCGCCAAACGGTCGACTCTGCGCTCTCGTCCACGAAGCGGATGTCCGGGCTCGTCTCCGACCTACTCCTGCTCGCGCGCGCCGATGCCGGCCGCCGCGTGGCGACCAGGGATCTCGACCTGGCAGCGATCGCCACCGAGGCGCTGGAGGAGGTCCAGCCGCTCACGGGCGACCGCCGCCTCGAGAGCCATCTGGACGGGCCCCTGCCAATGCAGGGCAACCCGGACGAGCTCCACCGGCTGATCCGAAACCTGCTCGAGAACGCCGTCCGGCACACGCCCGATCGGACCACCGTCGAGCTCACCGCGAGGCGCGACGGAAATGAGGCGCTGCTGGAGATCGTCGACGACGGTCCCGGGATTCCGGCCGACATGGAGAGCCAGGTCTTCGATCGCTTCGTCCGCGGCGATGGCCCAGCGGACACGGCAGGCGGCGGAGGCAGCGGGCTCGGGCTCGCCATCGTGCGGGCGGTCGCCGAATCTCACGGCGGCTCGGTCTCCGCCGGCAGGAGCACCTACGGCGGCGCGCGGTTCTCGGTCCGGCTCCCGCTGGAGCAGGTTCCAGAGCGTGTCGAGTCACCCAAGCTTTAGCAAACGTTCAAGAACGCGTCCTAGATTTCCCGGCGGACGAGACACCTCGCCGGGGTACGAAACCCCACATACCACGGCGAGAATCGCTGAGGCCGACGAAATACCTGGCCAAAGCGTCGCCCCCGGTGGTCGCCCCTCCCTCGACCACCGGGGGCTTTTCTATAAGCCCGCCGCGGCGAGCGCCGCGTCGCGGTCGAGGCGGTAGTGCGACTCCGCGAAGAGGCCGTCCTCGAAGCGGTGGACGCCGGTGAACTCGAGCTCCTTCGGGAAGTCGGGCATCTCCACCTCCATGACGCCGCGGTAGTGCGCGATGACCCAGTGATCGTGGCTGACGATGTTGCTGACGGAGATCTCGATGCCACGGAACATCTCAAAGAGGCGCTGGTATTCCCGGATGCTCGCGTCCGGCCCGATGTATGGCCCCGGATCGGGCCAGAGCTCGGGCGGCGTCATCACGTTGTCGACCGCGATCAGCGGCCGCAGCCGGTCCCATTCCCCTGTGTCGAAGCACTCGAATGCCTCATGAACGAGCTGGACGTACTGGACGTACCCCTCTTGCAGAGTCACCCCTCAAGGCTAGACCTCGACGACAACAGGCAGCACCAGTGGCCGGCGCCGGAGCTTCTCGTAGACGAACTCCGCGATGTCGTCGTGAAGGTCCTGCTGGATGAGGGAGATCTCGTGGATTTCATCGTCGGCTGCCTCGTTGAGGGTCTCCTGGACCACGTCCCTGAGCTCGTCGCGGAGGCCGTCGGCCTCCTTGGCGAACGGCACGCCTCGGAAGATCACCTCGGGGTCCGCGATCTGGGAGCCGTCGTCCGAGGAGATCGTGGCGACGACGATGAATACGCCGTCATCGGAGAGCTTGCGCCGGTCACGGAGGGCGAACTCGTCGGGTTCGCCAACGGATACCCCGTCGACGAAGATCATGCTCGGCGTGGACGTCCTCGCCGAAGCGGGCCCCCGACTCGTCGATCTCCAGGGCGAGGCCGTTCCGGCCCATGAAGATCCGATCCCGGTCGATCCCCACCGACTCCGCCAGGTCTCCATGGAGCTTGAGGCGCTTGTGATCGCCGTGGAAGGGGAAGACGTTCTGGGGCTTGGTCAGGTTGAGCATCAACTTGAGCTCCTCCTGCCAGCCGTGTCCCGAGGCGTGGATCGGCGCGTCCGCCGCCGTCACCACTGAGGCGCCGATCTGGAAGATGCGGTCGATCGTCTCGTTCACCGAGCGCTCGTTCCCCGGGATCGGCGTTGCCGAGAAGATCACCGTGTCGCCGGAGTGAAGCTCGACGTCCGGATGGTCGCGGTGGGCCATCCGGCGCAGGGCCGAGAGCGGCTCGCCCTGGCTGCCGGTCGAGATCACGACGACCTTCTCGTCGGGGAAGTCCTCGATCTCCTTGGGCGAGATGAACAGGCCCTCGGGGGCCGAGGCGATGCCCAGGTTGGAGGCGATGTTGAAGTTCTTGCGCATCGAGCGGCCCACCAGCGCGACCCGGCGGTCCAGCTGCGCAGCGGCGTCGATCACCTGCTGGACGCGGTGGACGTTGGACGCGAACGAGGTGACCACGATCCGCCCGGAGCAACGGCCGAAGACCTCGAGCAGGGCCGGGCCGACGCTGGACTCGGACGGGGCCACTCCGGGGCGATCGGCGTTGGTCGAGTCCCCGCACAGGCAGAGCACGCCCTCGCGCCCGAGCTCCGCGAGCCGGGAGACGTCGGCCGGGATGCCGTCGACAGGGGTCTGGTCGAACTTGTAGTCCCCGGTGACCAGAACCGTCCCGGCGTCGCTGCGAAGCGCCACCGCCCGGGCGTCGGGGATCGAATGGGCCATGTGGACGAGCTCGATCTCGAACGGGCCGGCGTTCGCGCGCTCGCCCGCGGGCAGCTCCTCCAGCGGCACGTCACGAAGCTTGTGCTCGTCGAGCTTGGAGCGGACCATCCCGATGGTCAGCAGGCCGCCGTAGATGACGGGCGGGATCCCGATCTCGCGCAGCACGTACGGCAGGGCGCCGACGTGGTCCTCGTGGCCGTGGGTGAGGACGATCGCCTCGATGTCGTCGGCCCGTTCGCGCAGGCTCGAGAAGTCCGGGAGCACCAGGTCGATGCCGAGCATGTCGGCCGTCGGGAACATCAGTCCCGTGTCCACGATGACGATCCGCTCATCGACCTCGATGGCGGTCATGTTCTTTCCGATCTCCCCGAGGCCGCCCAGGGGGAGGATCCGAACGCTAGAGCTGCTCAAACCTACGCGGCGCTCCCGGCCAGCAGGCCGTGCGCCTCGAGCGCCCGCCTGACCTCCGCCCTCTGCTGATCGTCCGCTTCGACGATCGGCAGCCTCGCCCTGGCCGAGCAGACCCCGAGCAGCTCGAGGCCGGCCTTGACCGGGATCGGGTTGGTCTTGCTGCAGACCTCGTAGATGGGCCGGAGCCCCTCGTCGATCTCTCGCGCCCGGTCGACGTCGCCCGCCTGGACCGCGTCGTAGATCTCGCGCATCTCCCTGCCCGCGAGGTGGGAGGCGACCAGGATGCCTCCCGGCTCCCCCATCTCGAGCGTGCGCAGGAACGTCCCGTCGTTGCCGGCGAGGACCCGCAGCCCGTCGATCGGCTGCAGCTCGTCGTCGTTCGCCTGCTTCACGCCGAACACGTTCTCGATCTTGGCGAGCTCCGCGAGCTGCTCCGGAGGGATGTTGACGACCACCCGCGAGGGGATGTTGTAGAGCAGCACCGGGATGCCGGCCGCCCTGCCGACCGCCTCGTAGTGAGCCTTGATCCCGGCGAAGTTGGGCTTGTTGTAGTACGGGGTCACCGCCAGCACGGCGTCGGCGCCGGAGTCCGCCGCCGCCGCCGAGAGGCGCTCGGAGTGGCGCGTGTCGTTGGAGCCGGTTCCGCAGACGATCAGCACGTCCGTGCCCAGCTCGTCGCGAATCGCTCGCAGTAGCGCGAGCTTCTCGGCGTCGTCAAGAGTCGGCGACTCCCCGGTCGTGCCCGACAGCACCAGCCCGTGCGAGCCGTTGTCGATCAGGTGGCGGGCGAGCGAGCGAGCGGCGCCCTCGTCCACCGAACGGTCCTCGGTGAACGGAGTCACCATCGCCGTGATTACCCCTCCGATCTCAGGCATCAGCCGGAGGGTACCGCGAAGGTCTCCGGGAACCTGTGTGCCCACGGATGCGCCTCCTCGAGCTGCGAGGCCACGCGGAGCAGGACGTCCTCGCGGCCCAGGGGCGCGATCAGCTGGACGCCGATCGGCAGCCCCTCCACGCTTTGCGTCAGTGGCAGCGAGATCGCCGGATTGCCGGTGGCATTGAGCAGAGCGGTGAACCCCGCCGTCTTCTCGCCCCGATGGATCGTCTGCAGCGGATCCTCGGGGTCGTTCGCAAAGCTGCCCAGCGGCGCGGGCAGCTCCCCCATCGTCGGAGACAGCAGCAGGTCGTGTCCCGACCTAAACCACATCCCGAGCATCCTGCCGATCGCATGGTGCTGGCTCACCGCGGCCAGGTACTGGCCCGAGTGACGGCGCCTGCCCTCCTCCGCCATCGCCCAGGTGAGCGGCTCGACGTCATCGGGCCCGATCTCACGGCCCAGGATGACGCTGAACTGGTCGAGCGTTTCGGTCTGGCCCGCGTACCAGCGGGTCAGGAAGGTCCCGACCAGGTCGAAGCTCGGATCGGGAGCCGCGGGCACGTCTTCGTCCACCCCATGACCGAGACCCTCCAGCATCGTCGCCGCCTCCCGGGCCGCGGACACGACGGCGGGATCGATCTCGATGTCCGTGCCGATCGACTCGGTCATGAGCGCGATCCGGAGCGAGCCGGGATCAGCACCCAGCTCCTCCATGTATGGCCGTAGGGGCGGCGGTGCGACGTATGGATCGCCAGGACCCGGGCCGTGGGTCGCGTCGAGGGCCAGTGCGACGTCGCGGACCGAGCGCGAGACGACATGCTCGACCGTGAGGCCGCTCATCGTGTCGCCGATCAGCGGGCCGAGCGAGGTCCGTCCCCGGCTGGGCTTGAGGCCCACCAATCCGCAGCAGCTCGCGGGGATCCTGATCGATCCACCGCCGTCGTTCGCGTGCGCGATCGGCACGATCCCGGCTGCGACCGCCGCCGCAGAGCCCCCGCTCGAGCCGCCCGGCGAGCGTCCGAGGTCCCAGGGGTTGTGGGTGGGCCCATAGGCCTCCGGCTCGGTGGTCGGGACGATTCCCAGCTCCGGCGTGTTGGTCTTGCCGATCGTGACGAAGCCGGCGTCGCGGAAGCGCGCCCCGAGGAACGTGTCCACCGGCAGGCGGAAGTCAGCCTCCTTGAGCGCCTTCATCCCCATGTGCAGGGGCTGTCCCGCGAGGCCGGCCCCGAGATCCTTGAAGAGGAACGGCACACCCTGGAAGGGGCCGTCGGGCAACTCGCCGCGGGCCGTCTCGAGGCCCTGCTCGTAGAGTGGATGGATGATCGCGTTGAGGTCGGGGTTGAGCCGCTCGGCGCGGTCGATCGCGGCCTGCGTCAGCTCCTCGGCGCTCACCTCTCCGCTTCGCACCAGCTCCGCCTGAGCGGTGGCGTCCAGCCTTGCGAGGTCAGTCACAGCAGCTCCTCCAGTCCGATCACGAAGCGTTCGGGCAGGTCCGCGACCTTGCGGACCGCCAGCAGCACCCCGGGCATGAAGCTCGAGCGGTCGATCGAGTCATGGCGGATCGAGAGCGTCTGTCCCTCGCCGCCGAAGGTGACCTCCTGGTGCGCGACGAGGCCCGGCAGGCGCACCGAGTGGATCGGCTCGTGGACGTTGCCCCCCGCCTCGCGGATCAGCTTGGCCGTGAGCTTGGCGGTGCCCGACGGGGCGTCCACCTTCCGGTCGTGGTGCAGCTCGATGATCTCGACCTCGGGCATGTGAGGAGCGATCAGCTTCGAGGCCTGCATCATCAGCACCGCCCCGATCGCGAAGTTGGGAGCGACGAAGCAGTTGGCCTTGCTGTCGGCGCGCAGCACGGTCGCCTTCAGCTCGTCGAGGTCGAATCCGGTGCTGCCGACCACGGCGTGTACGCCGGCCTCGATCGCGTCGAAGACGTTGGCCGGCGCCGCGTCCGGCGTCGTGAAGTCGACCATCACGTCGGCGCCCTCGAGCACGTCGTTCACCGAGGTGTCGAGTGCCGGGTCGGCCCGGCCGACCAGCTCCATGTCATCTGCGCCCTCGACCGCCGCGCAGGCGGTCTCCCCCATGCGCCCGGCCGCGCCGGAGACGACGACCTTGATCGGATCGGCCATCGCGCGATCTTATGGGGCTTCGATTCCGCGGAACCATTCGGCGAGCGCCTCGAGGCCCTGCCGCTGCGGTTCGCCGCCGCCGAGCTTGCCGAACAGCTTGCCCTCGCCGCGCATCAGCATCACCTTGAGCTTCCCACCGTCGGCCTTCTTGATCTCGAGGCGAATGGCGGCGTGATCGAGGATCCCGGTGGTCACGGACCACCACCCACCGCCGGCGCCGCCGGCCTTGGCGGACGCCACCTGGCTGGGAGCGATCGACTCCGCCTGCCCGTCGGGATCGCCACGGCGGTCAAGGGGCTGGACCAGGAGCCGCCGGTCCGTCACGCCGATCGCGACGGCGCCGCCCTTGAACATGCTCTTCTGCTGCGACGCGACACAGAGCCCGCGCAACTCCTCCCCGCCCTCGAGCTGAGACTCGAGCGCCGGCCGGTACTTCGAGTCGAGATCGGCCACTAACTAAGCGGCGGCGAGAGCTTCGCTGACCGGCGCCAGGGCGGCGCGAAAACGGTCCTCGCTGGGGGCGATCGCGGCGGCCGAGAGCGACTCGGGCGCGTAGAGCTCGCGGGAGAGCTCGGCGACGTCCTCGAGGGTGACCGCGTCGACCTTCTCGAGCAGCTCATCGAGGGTCAGGAGGGGCGTCCCGAACAGGGTCGCCTTGCCGATCCTCCCCATCCTCGCCCCGGTCGACTCGGACGAGAGCACCATCCGGCCCTTGACGTGCTCCTTTGCGCGGGCCAGCTCGTCGTCGCTGATCCCATCGGTGTGGACCGAGGCGAGCTCGCGGCCGATGATCTCGCAGGCCTCCTGGACGTTGTCCTGGCGCGTGCCGACGTAGATGCCGATCAGGCCGCTGTCGACGAACTGCTGCGTGTAGGAGCCGACGGAATAGGCGAGCCCCTTCTTCTCACGGACCTCGCGGAAGAGGCGCGAGGAGGTCGAGCCCCCGAAGACGGCGTCGAGAATGCTGAGCGCGTAGCGGCGCTCGTCACCGCGATCGATGCCGGGGCCGCCGAAGCAGATGTGGAACTGCTCTGTGTCCTTCTGCTGGAAGCCGACCTGGGCGCCATCGACCTGCGGAGGGTCGGGCGCAGGGCCCTCGCCGTTGGCCGCGGGCGGCTCCACGTGTCGCTTGCTGAGCTCGACGATCCGGTCGTGATCGACGTTCCCCGCGGCGGCGACCACGATGTTCCCGCCCGTGTAGCGCGCCCGGTGGTAGGCGGCGATGTCGGGGACCGGGATCGAGCTGATCACCTCGGCCTCGCCGAGCACCCGCCTGCCGAGCGGATGGCCGCCGAAGACCGCATGGTCGAGCACGTCGTGGACCTTGTCCTGAGGCTCGTCCTCGTACATCGCGATCTCCTCCAGGACGACCTCGCGCTCGGAGTCGATCTCGGGATAGGTCGGGCCGAGCAGCATCTCCGACAGCAGGTCGAAGGCCTCGTCGGTGTGGGTGTCGAGGAACCGCGCGTAGAGGTTCGTCGACTCCTTGCCGGTCGCCGCGTTCACCGCGGCGCCGAGGCCATCGAAGATCTCGGCGATCTCGATCGCCGAGTAGCGCTTCGTGCCCTTGAAGAGCAGGTGCTCGAGGAAATGCGAGACGCCGGCCTGCGCCGGCGTCTCGTCCCTCGAGCCCGTCCGAACCCAGAGCCCCAGGGCCACCGAGCGCACCGAGGGCACTGCCTCGGTGACCACCCGGATCCCGGAGTCGAGCTCGGTTATCTGTGCTTCGGGCTTGGCCACGCGGTCGGGCTCAGCGGCCTCTGCCGCCGCCTTCACGCTCGCGGCGGCGGCCGCCGCCACCACCATCGCGATCGCGCCTGGGCCCGCCGCGGCCACCGCCGCCGCCGTCACGGCGACGGCTGGGGGGTCCCGGGTCACCGGTGCCGACACCGGCGAGCTCCTCGGGCGACTTGCCCTCGACGTCGGGGTCCTCGGTGAGCCGCAGGCCGATCCGGCCCCGCTCCTTGTCGACCTCGACGACAGTGACGTCGATCTCGTCGCCCTGGTTGAGGACGTCCTCGACGGTGCCGACTCGCTCACCCGGCTTCACGTTGGAGATGTGAAGCAGGCCGTCGGTGCCCTTGCTGAGCTCGACGAAGGCTCCGAAGTTGGTGGTCTTGACCACCTTGCCGGAGGTATAGCGGTCGCCGATCTCGGCGTCCTTGGTCATCGCCGTGATCCGCTCCGCGAGAGCGTCGACCTTCTCGCCGGTGGGCGCGTAGAGGCGCACGGTGCCGTCGTCGTCGACGTCGATCTCGGCCTCGAACTCATCCGAGAGGCCGCGGATCGTCTCGCCGCCCTTGCCGATCAGGGCGCCGATCTTCTCGGGATCGATCTTGATCGATGTGATCTTCGGCGCGAACTGCGAGAGCTGCTCGCGCGGCTGATCGATCGTCTCGGCCATCTTGCCGAGGATGAACAGCCGGCCCTTGTTCGCCTGATCCAGCGCGTCCTTGAGGATCTCCAGCGTGACGCCGGTGATCTTGATGTCCATCTGCAGGGCGGTGATGCCCTCGGACGTCCCGGCGACCTTGAAGTCCATGTCGCCCAGGTGGTCCTCGACGCCGGCGATGTCCGTGAGGACGGTGTAGTCGTCGCCCTCCTTGATCAGGCCCATCGCAACGCCGGCGACCGGTGCGGAAACGGGCACTCCGGCGGCCTGCAGCGCCATGGATGAAGCGCAGACCGAGCCCATGGACGAGGACCCGTTTGACTCGAGCGTGTCCGAGACCACTCGGAGCACGTAGGGGAACTCCTCCTCGTCAGGAATCGTGGCCTGGAGCGCCCGCTCGGCGAGCGCGCCATGGCCGATGTCACGCCGCTTCGGGCCGCGCATGAAGCCGGCCTCTCCCACCGAGAACGGCGGGAAGTTGTAGTGGTGCCAGAACCGCTTGGTCTCCTGCAGGCCGAGGTTGTCGACCTTCATGTCCATGCGGGTGGTGCCAAGCGCCACATTGGAGAGGATCTGCGTCTCCCCGCGCGTGAACAGGGCCGAGCCGTGCGAGCGCGGCGCGATGTCGATCTCCGTCTCGATCGGGCGGATCTCATCCTGGGCGCGGCCGTCGGGACGCTTCTTGTCGACGGCGATGCGCTTGCGGATTGTGTCCTTCTCGAGCTTGGCGAAGGCGGCCTTGACCTCGGCCAGCCGCTCGCGGTCCGGCTGCTCGTCCTCGGTCGGCGGTGCGTACTGCTCGAGCACCTCGGCCTCGACCGCGTCGATCGCGTCCTGGCGCTCGAGCTTGGCCTGAACCTGCGTGGCCTCGTCGAGCTTGGCGCCGTGCGAGCTCTTGATCGACTCGAGCGTCGCCTCGTCGACCTGCGGCTCCTCGATCTCGAGCTTGTCCTTCCCGGCGGTCTTGCGCAGCTCCTCCATCGTCGCCACGAGCTTCTTGATCTCTGAGTGCGCGATGTCGAGCGCGTCGAGGATCTCAGCCTCGGTGACGCCGTCGGCGCCGGCCTCGACCATCAGGATCGCCTCGTCGGTGCCCGAGACGATCAGGTCGAGATCGAGCTCCTGGAGTCTCTCCTCGTCGGGGTTGACGACGAAGTCGCCATCAAGCTTTCCGACCCGGACCGCGCCGACGTGCTTGGCGACCGGGATGTCGGAGATCGCGAGCGCCGCGGAGGCCCCGTTCATCGCCAGGATGTCGTACGGGTGGACGTGGTCCACCGACATCGGCTGGGAGACCAGCTGGGTCTCGCGGTGCCAGCCCTTCGGGAAGAGCGGGCGAATCGGACGGTCGATCATTCGTGCCGTCAGGGTCGCCTTCTCGCCGGCCCTGGCCTCGCGGCGGAAGAATGAGCCGGGGATCTTTCCCGCGGCGTAGTGCTTTTCCTCAACGTCGACGGTGAGTGGCAGGAAGTCCACGTCGCGGTCGTTGCCCGCGGTCGCGGTGCAGAGGACCATCGTGTCGCCGGAGCGCACCACAACGGCGCCGCTCGCCTGACGGGCGAGCTTTCCGGTCTCGAAGGAGATCTCCTCGCCGCCTACCTCCACCGAGACGCGGCTTACGTCGAACATACTCATATGTCTTGTTCCCTTCGGCCGCCCGGTTGGCGGCCTTTCGCTTAAGAACTCTCGTTCTCTGTCGCGACGATGTTAGCGACCGCTCGTCGCCCGGAGCGCCTCTATGAGATCGCCCTCCAAGCGGCGGCCGTCGACGAAGCCGGTCGGTGTCCCGGCCACCCCGGCACGGACGCCGCTGACGAAATCGCGCTCGATCCGCTCGCGGACCGCGTCCGAGCGGCTGTCGGCCCGAAAGCGCTCCAGGTCGAGGCCGAAGCGCTCCACCCGCTCCCAGAGATGCGGATCGTCCACCCGCCCACGCTCGGCGTAGAGCGAGTCGCACATCTCCCAGAACGACCCCTGGGCGCCCGCCGCCTCCGCGGCGGCATGCAGGGCGGGCGCCCGCGGGTGCTTGGAGGCCATCGGGAAGTGGCGGAAGCAGAGGCGCACCGGGATTTCCCTGAGCCGCGCCCAGCCGGCGGCGCAGTACGGGCAGCCGAAGTCCGCGTAGACGATCGCCTCCACCCCCTCGCCCGTGACGTGGTCCTCGGCGCCGATCGGCGGCACGCTGGCGCTGGTCAGCTCGCTCATCGGCCGAAGGGTAGGCTTCGAACGCCCCGACTCCCCATCGAAAGCATCGGAGGAATGGATGATCCTCGCCGACTTCACCTTTGGCCAGGCGCTCTTGACGGTTCTCGAGATCTTCGTCTTCGCCGCCTGGTTGATGGTCCTCTTCACGATCCTCTCGGACCTGTTCCGCGACCACGACATCTCCGGCTGGTCGAAGGCCATCTGGATCCTGTTCCTGATCTTCGTGCCCTTCCTCGGCGCGCTGATCTACCTGATCGCCCGCGGCCAGGGCATGCGAGAGCGGGCGCTGAAGCAGCAGGAGGCAGCCCAGAAGCAGTTCGACGCCTACGTTCAGTCGGCCGCGGGCGGCGGCTCGGCCGCGGACGAGCTGACCAAGCTCGCCAAGCTCCACGACGAGCACAAGCTCTCGGACGCGGAGTTCGAGAAGGCCAAGGCGAAGATCGTCGCCTGATCAGGCGGCCAGCGCGTCGAAGATCAGGTTCGCGCCGGGGATCTCGGCAGGGCTAGGTGCTGCGTAGGACCACTTCACCTCGCCGTCCTCGATCAGGACCAGCGACCGGTTGCTGATGCCAGCTCCCTCGATCCAGGCGCCATAGGCCTTCGAGACCTCACCCTTCGGGTTGAAGTCCGCGAGCAGCGGCATGGTCAGGTTGAGCTGTTTGCGGAAGGCGTCGTGGCAGTAGCTGGAGTCGACGCTGATCCCGACGAGGGCGGTGCCCGCCGACTCGATCTCGCCCAGCACCTCCTGATAGAGGCTGAGCTGGTCGGTGCAGACGGGGCTGAAGTCGAGCGGATAGAAGACGAGCATCAACTTGCGCCCGGCGAAGTCGGAGAGCGAAACCATGTTGCCCTCCTGGTCCGGCAGTGAGAAGTCCGGTGCTTTCGTGCCGGCCTCGATCACGCCGATGAGGTGCTAGCGGCGCAGGCCGAGGTCCGCGACCAGGGCGCGGTACCGCTCAAGGTCGTTCGACTCGAGGTAGCGCAGGATGCGGCGGCGCTTGCCGACCATCTTCAGCAGGCCGCGGCGGGAGTGATGATCCTTGCTGTGGGTGCGCAGGTGCTCGGTGAGCTCGTTGATGCGAGCGGTGAGCAGTGCGACCTGCACCTCGGCGGAGCCGGTGTCCTCGCCGGACCGGCCGTACTTGCCGATCAGCTCCTGCTTTCTGTCCTTGGTCAGCGGCATCGACGCGACAGGGTAGCGATTCAGGCGCCACGGCCCTCGTACTTGGCGCAGATCTCCCGTGCCTCCGCGACGTCGTTGTGCATCTGGGCGATCAGGTCCTCGACGCTCGGGAAACGCTTCTCGCCGCGGAGCCTGCTGACGAAGGCAACCCGCAGGTTCTGGCCGTAGAGGTCGCCGTCGAAGTCGATCAGGAATGACTCGATCAGCAGGCCCCTGCCGGTCTCGAAGGTCGGCCTGATCCCGACGTTGACGGCGGCCGGGTGTCCGTCGGCGAACGCTGCGTACACGCCGTGCCCCGGCACGACGAGGTGGTCGTCCGGCACCAGGTTCGCGGTGGGGAAGCCGAGCTCGCGACCGCGCTGGTCCCCCTCGACGACCCTGCCCTCGACCATGAAGGGGGCGCCGAGACAGCGCATCGCGGCGTCCACCTCTCCGGCGGCGACCAGGGCGCGCACCCTGGTTGAGGAGACGGTCTCGCCGTCGACCTCGACCAACGGCACGATGCGAGTCTCGAACTCGTCGCGCCCGGCGAGCATCTCGGGGGTGCCCTTCGCCTTGGCGCCGAAGCGGAAGTTCTCCCCCACCGAGACCTTCGTCGCGCCGAGCCTCTCTAGGAGGATCTGCGAGATGAACTCCTCGGCCGGGATCTTCATGAACTCCTTGTCGAACGGGATCACGACGAGCTCCTCGACACCGAGGCCGTCGATCACATCCCTCTTCACGTCGAAGGGCATGATCAGCTTCGGCGCGGCATCCGGGTTGATCACGCTGAGCGGATGCGGGTCGAACGTGAGCACCGTGTCGGCCTCGTCGATCACGGCCTGATGGCCCTTGTGGACCCCGTCGAAGACGCCGATCGCGACGTGGCGGTCACGCGGCGTCGCCTCGGGCAGCTGTTGTCACCTTGATGGTCAAACCAGGACTACCTCGGGTTGCAGATTCTCTCCATCCGGCCGCCCGATTGCGATCAGGCGGCCCTCATGGGTCAGGCGCTGACGCCCCTCCTCGCCTTCGCCGGGCACGCGAATGCCATGGCCCACCGCTTCGGCCTCCCGCTCGCTGAGCTCACGTTCTGGCAGGAAGGACATCAGCCGCTCGATCGCGATCTCCTCCGGGCCATCGTCCGGGACCTGCAGATCGCCGATCGCCGTTCGCCGTAGCGACTCGCAGTAGGCGTCATCCAGGGTCTCGATCAGCGTGCGCACATAGGTCCCCGAGGAGCACTCGATCTCGAACGTGGCTCGCTCCGGATCGCTTTCGACGAGCGCGGCCCGGTAGCACCGTGACACGGCGACTTGGCGTCTCAACCACCTCCCCCCGGTGTGCCTTGCGATAGAGGCGCTCGCCATCGACCTTGACGGCCGACGTCATCGGCACGCGCTGCTCGATCTCGCCGGTGGGAAGCTCGAGGCCGTCCGGCACGCGGCCGGTCTCCTCGAGCTCGCCGTCAGGGTCCCCGGTGGACGAGCGCCAGCCGAGCCTGGCCGTCGCCAGGTAGGTCTTGGGCAGCTCGAGCAGGTAGCGCTGCATGCGGGTCGCCCGGCCGAGCAGGACGACCAGCAGGCCGGTGGCGAACGGGTCCAGCGTGCCGGCGTGACCAACCTTGCCCCCGCGCTCGTGCCTCACCTCCTTCACGACGTCGTGGGAGGTGACGCCGGCCGGCTTGTCGACCAGCAGCCCCCTGGCGGGGATCGGCTCTGAGGTGCCCATTACTCAGCTGAGAGCTGCGAGTCGATCTCCCCGATCAGGAACTCGACGACCTGCTCGTAGGGAAGATCGGTGCCGAACCCGGCGGCTCGGCGGTGACCGCCGCCTCCGTGGATCCTGGCGATGGCCGAGACGTCCACGCGCCCATCGGTCGAGCGCATGCTGACCTTGCGGGCCTTGCGGCCGCTCTCGGCCTGGTCGCGCACCACCGCCGCGGCCGCGGTGCCGTCGATCGTGCGCAGGTGGTCGATGACCCCCTCGGTGAGGGCCTCGCTCGCGCCGGTTGCGGCGTAGTCGTCGCTCGAGATGTAGGTGACGGCGAGCAGCCCGTTGTCGCGCAGCTCGATCCGCTCGAGCGCCTGGGCCAGCAGCTTCAGCTTCTCGATCGGGGCGTGCTCGTAGAGCCGCCGGTAGACGTCGTCGACCTGCACCCCCGCTTCGATCAGCCCCGCTGCCATCCGGTGAGACCGCGCGTCGGTGTTCTCGTACATGAACTTGCCGGTGTCGGTGACGAGGGCGACGTAGAGGGCGTTGGCGATCTCCGGCGTCAGCTCGACACCGAGCAGGCCCGCGAGCTCGAAGATGATCTCCGCGGTGCACGAGGCCTCGACGTCGATCAGGTTGATCTTGCCGAAGCGCGTGTTGTCGTGATGGTGATCGATGTTGATCACCTTCATGTCGTCACTAACGAAGTCGACGGGCATGCGGTCGATGTTTCCGCAGTCCAGGAAGATCACGACTCGGTCGCTGACGTCGGCAGGGGGCTCGTGGAAGACCTCCTCCAGCGGCAGGAACCGGTACTCGACCGGCAGCGGGAACTCCTTGGCGCCGAGGAACATCACGGAGTCCTTGCCGAGCGCCTCGAGGATCCGCTGCGTGGCGAGCAGTGACCCGAGCGCGTCGCCGTCGGGGTTCTCGTGGGTGGTCAGCAGGAAGCGGTCGCCCGCGCGGATTTCCTCTGCGACGAGGTCGAGGTCGCTGGCCACCAGCTCGGTCGCTTCCGTCATTCGTCGTCGAGAAGACGAGTGATGCGGTCGCCGCGCTCCACGGTCTCGTCGTATTCGAAGGTCAAGGTCGGCGTTCGCTTCATGCGCATGCCACTCGCGATCTTGCCCTGGAGGACACCATGGGACGAGCGAAGGCCGGCGAGCGAGTTCTCGCGCTCCTCCGGCGAGCCGAGCACGCTGACATAGACGCGCGCGGCGCGCAGGTCGGGTGAGGTGTCAACTTCGGTCACGGTCACGAATCCGATTCTCGGGTCCTTGAGCTCCGTCGCAATCGCGTCGCCGAGGATCTCTCGGATCGCCTCGTTGACGCGCCGCATCCGGGCCGTCCCCATCGCTCGGCGACGATAACAGCAGACGCTTAAACAACTCAGACCGCCCTAATCAAAAGGGACACGGGTCAGCCGCGAATATCACGCAGGCTTCGCAGGTCCCGCTCGAACGAGCAGCCGTCGGGGCAGCGGCTCTCCACGAAGCGGACCAGGCCGTCGGCTCGGTCCGACACGTCCCCGTCCCCGACCATCGCGCAGAGCAGCGTCGAGCGCTGCCACTTGTCGTGCCCGTCGATCTCGGCGACCGAGGCGCCGAAGCGCTGGCGGATTCCGTCCTTCAGGGACTTGACCAGCTTGCGCTTTCCCTTCAGGTCATGGACCTCGCCGAAATGCAGGCGAATCTCGATCAGCTCGACGAACGCGGTCATGGTCCCACGCTAGCGCGGGGACGGACTCAGGACTCGAGGGTCTTCTCTACCTGCTTGGTCTCGAAGAACTCGAGGACGTCGCCCTCCTTGATGTCGGCGAAGCCCTCGAGCACGATCCCGCACTCCATGCCCTCGTCGACCTCCGCGACGTCGTCCTTGAAGCGCCGCAGCGAGCCGACCTTGCCGCTCCAGATGATGGTCCCGTCGCGGACCAGGCGGGTGTTGGCGTTCCGGGTGACCTTGCCGTCGGTGACGAGGCAGCCGGCAATCGTGCCGACTCGGGAGGCCTTGAAGGTCTGCTTGACCTCGGCCTGGCCGAGGTCCTCCTCGACCTCCTCGGGCTCGAGCAATGCCCTCCATCGCCGCGCGCAGCTCCTCGGTGACCTTGTAGATCACCGTGTAGGTGCGGATGTCGACGCCCTCGCGCTCGGCGGCGCGGCGGGCCTCGGCCAGCGGCCGGACGTTGAAGCCGATGATCACCGCGTCAGAGGCCGACGCCAGCATCACGTCGGACTCGTTGATGCCGCCGGTCTGGGCATGGATGACGTTGACGGGGACCTGCTCCTGCGGCAGCTTCGCGATCTCGTCCTGGAGCGCCTCCAGCGAACCGGAGACATCCGCCTTGAGGACGATGTTGAGCTCGTTGAGCTGACCCTCGCTGGCCCTCTGGAAGACCTCCTCCAGCGTGACCTTGCGAGCCTGGCGGCGGGCGAGCTGCTCGGTCTTGAGGCGGGTCTCCCGCTCCTGGGCGAGCTGACGGGCCTTGCGTTCGTTCTCGACCACCTGGACGTGCTCACCGGCCTCGCTTACTCCGTCGAAACCGAGGACCTCCACAGGGGTCCCAGGTGTTGCTTCATCCACCCGCTCGCCCGTGTCGTCGAGCATCGCCCGGACCTTGCCCCACACGGGACCGGCGACAACCGCATCGCCCACGTGGAGGGTGCCGCGCTGAACCAGCACGCCGGTGACCGGGCCTCGGCCGGGGTCGAGCTCGGCCTCCACCACGGTGCCGGAGGCGAGAGCGTTGGGGTTGGCACCCAGCTCCTCGAGATCCGTTACCAGCAGGATCATCTCGATCAGGTTGTCGAGGCCGTCCTTGGTCTTCGCGGAGACGTCCGCGTAGACCGTGTCTCCGCCCCACTCCTCGGGGTTGAGCTCGTGCTGGGCAAGCTCCGTGCGGACGCGGTTCGGGTCGGCGCCCTCCTTGTCGATCTTGTTGACGGCGACGAGGATCGGGACGCCGGCCGCGCGCGCGTGGTCGATCGCCTCGACGGTCTGGGGCATGACCCCATCGTCGGCAGCAACGACGATCACCGCGACGTCGGTGACGCTGGCTCCGCGGGCTCGCATGGCGGTGAAGGCCTCGTGGCCCGGCGTATCGAGGAAGGTCAGGGTCTTGCCGTCGTGGCGCACCTGGTACGCGCCGATGTGCTGGGTGATGCCGCCGGCCTCGCCGGCGGCGACCTGGGTCTGGCGGATCGCGTCCAGCAGCGAGGTCTTGCCGTGGTCGACGTGGCCCATCACCGTGACCACCGGCGGGCGCTCCACGAGGTCCCCCTCGTCGTCCTCCTCGACGGCCGGGGCCTCGGCTTCCTCCTCGGCCGCGGTGACGATCTCGATCTCGCGATCGAACTGCTTGGCGATCGACTCGACGGACTCGTCGGTGAGCGTCTGGGTGAGGGTGGCCATCTCCCCCTCCTTCATCAGGGCCTTGATCACCTCGGCCGCTGACAGGCCAAGGCTCTCGGCCACCTCGCGGACGGTGGCGCCGGAGTTGACCTTGATCGCGGGCTGCGCCTCGGGCTGCTTCAGCTCCCGGTCGCTGGGCTCCTCCAGCAGCGGGCGCCTGCGCCGACCGCCGCGGCGGCGCGGGGGCCGGGGCGGCGGCTGGGTCTTTGCGATGTGGTCGCGGCGGGCGGCCTGTGAGTCGATCACGACACGGCGGCGGCGTTTGGGGGCGCCCTTCTTGGCAGGCGCGGCGGAGGCGCCGTCGCCGCCGCGGTAGATCCGTCGGCGGTTCTTGTGGCCGACGACTTCGTGCAGGGAGCTTCCGCCTTTGCCTTGGGGGCGGTCTCGGTCTTCTTCTTCGGCGCCGGCTTGGTCTTGGTCGCGGTCGCGGCCGAAGCGCCATCGCCGGACCCCTTCAGCGCCGCCAGGGCATCGGACTCCTCGACGCTCGACTGGGCGGCTTTGGCCTCGACGCCGGCAGCCTTGAGCTTGGCAAGGAGCTCCTTGCTGGTCAGGCCCTGGGCCTTCGCGATCTCGTGTACTCGCTTCTTCGCCATCTCCTACTCGGTCGTCTGCTCCTCGCCGGATCCGGCGGCGGTCCCTGTGGCCGCCGCCTCGGTGCCGTCCTCTCCCTCGCCCTCGGGCTCCGCCCCGTCCTCTGAGGCCTCGGGCTCCTCCTCGTCGGATACCTCGGTCGCCTCACCACGCGCGCTCTCATCTCCGGTCTCCGGCTCAAGCGCCTGCTCCGGTCCCTCGGCCTCGTCCCCGGCCTCGGGAAGCTCGGCCTCTTCAGGCTCCTCGGCCTCTTCGGGCTCCTCGGCCTCTTCGGGCTCCTCGGCCTCTTCGGGCTCCTCGGCCTCGGGCTCGGCGGCCTCGGGCTCCTCGGCCTCTTCGGGCTCCTCGACCTCGTCGGGCTCGGGCTCCTCCGACTCGGCGCTCTCGTCGAACTGGCTCTCAGCCTTCTCGACGATCGCCTTGACGGCGGCATCGTCACCATCGCCGCCGGCGAGGGTGGCCACCTCCTCGTCGCTCAGCGGGCTCAGCACGGCGACCTGGTTGGTGCCGAACCGGGCCAGGGCCTGATGCTGCGGCAGGCCGCAGAACTGGGAGCCCTGCAGCGCCGCGTTCGGACAGCGGCGGCCGGTGGTCATCACGGCCATGCAGCGGCCATCGGCGGCCTCCTCGCCCTCGTACTCGATGTCCTCCTCCTGCTGGGCGAACTCGGTCTCCGAGGTGATGTCGACCTTCCAGCCGGTCAGCCGGGCGGCGAGGCGGGCGTTCTGGCCGTCGCGTCCGATCGCCAGCGAGAGCTGGTCGTCGGGGACGATCACCGTCGCCTCCTTGGTCTCGTCGTCGACGAGCACCTCGCGAACGCGGGCCGGCGAGAGGGCCTTGGCGACGAAGCGGGCGGGCTCCTCGTTGTAGGGGATGATGTCGATCTTCTCGCCGCGCAGCTCGGAGACGACCATGCGTACGCGGGAGCCGCGGGGCCCGACGCAGGCGCCCACCGGATCGACTCCGTCGGCATGGGAGACCACGGCGATCTTCGAGCGCCAGCCCGGCTCGCGGGCGACGCCAGTGATCTCGACCAGCTTGTCGGCGATCTCGGGGACCTCGAGCTCGAAGAGCTTCTTGATCAGCTCGGAGTTGCGGCGGGAGACGACGATGCTCGGGCCCTTGGTGTCGGCCGAGACGTCGGTGATCACGGCCTTGACCCTCATCCCGTGGTCATAGCGCTCGTTGTAGACCTGCTCGGAGCGCGGCAGCAGTGCCTCGACGCGCTCGCGGAGCTGGACCAGCGTGTAGCGGTTGTCGGACTGCTGGATGATCCCGGTGACCAGCTCGCCGACGCGGTCCTTGTACTCCTCGAACATCATGCCGCGCTCGGCCTCGCGGATCCGCTGGAGGATCACCTGCTTGGCCGTCTGTGCGGCGATGCGCCCGAAGTCGTCGGGGGTGACGTCGCGGCTCTTGATCTGGTCCATGTAGGGCTCGAGTCGCTCGGGCTCGAGCTCCTCCTCCTCGGCCTCCCGGCGCTCGCCGGTCTCGGGGTCGACCATCGGCCCCGTGGCCTGGATCTCCGGCACCGGCTCGCCGGCGGCCTCGGCGGCCTCAGCCGCCTGGAGCTGCTCCTCGAACTGCTCGTCCAGCAGCGTCTTCTCGAGCTCCTCGGGGACCATCAGCTCATAGACGCGGAAGTCGGCGCTCGAATGGTCCAGCTCGACCTTCGCGTACTTGGCCGCGCCGGGGGTCTTCTTGTAGGCGGAGAGCAAGGCGTCCTGAAGGGCGTCCATCAGGGTGTCAGCCGCAATCCCCTTCTCCTGCTCGAGCATCTTTACGGCGTCGACGATCTCCTGTGTCATGCGACCTCCTCCTGGACAAGATTTGAACGGCGGACGCTCTGCAATGGAATGGTCACCGCACCGTCGGGAGCCTCGAGGCTGACTCGTTCGTCATCCGCGGCGGTCAGGGTGCCCGTGAAGCTGTGACGCCCTGAGATCTCCTCGCTGGTCTTCACTCGAATCGTGTTGCCGAGAAAGCGACGGAAGTGCTCGGGCTTCGTCAGCGGCCGCTCGGGCCCCGGCGAGGAGACCTCCAGGGACCAGTCCTCGAGCAGGTCGCGGAGCACGTCCGTGACCCTCTCGCAGAGGGCGATGTCCACCCCGTCGGGGCTGTCGATCACCAGACGCAGTCGCTCGGACGCGGGCCGCTCGAGTGCGAGCAACTCGACATCAGGCTCCTGGCCTTGGAGCCGTGACTCGATGTTTGCCTGGATGTGTTGGAGTTCTGTATCCATTCGTAGGCCCAAAAAAAGGCGGGCGCTCGCCCACCTTTCAACACGCGGTCAGGTGCGAAAAAAGGTTCCGAGGCGAGTATAGCCCCGGTGCCTAGACCTCCAACATGACCGTGACCGGCCCGTCGTTGATCAACGCGACGCCCATGCAGGCGCCGAAGACGCCCTTCTTCGCGCCAGCCCGCTCGCAGAAGCGGTCATACAGCGGCTCCGCCTCATCTCCGGGTGCGGCCTCGATGTAGCTGGGCCTCGTTCCCTTCTTCGTGTCGCCGTAGAGCGTGAACTGGCTGACGCAGAGGATCTCGCGGTCGCCGAGCGGCTCGTTCATCTTCCCGTCGGCGTCGTCGAAGATCCGGAGCGCCCGAACCTTCTCCGCCAGCCGGTCGGCCTCGGCCTCGGTGTCGTCGCGGGAGACACCGAGCAGCACGAGCATCCCGGGCCCGATCTGCGAGACCCTCTCCCCCTCCACGTCGACAGCCGCCTGGCTGACGCGCTGGACCAGAGCCCTCACCGGCCCTCCTCGGAGCCGCCTCGATCGACGCCCTCGGCTACGGCCCGGAGGAGCCTCATCGCGATCGGCGGCACCCGGGCCTCCGGGTCGCACTCCGGGTCATAGGCCGTCAGCGACACCGCTCTGACCGGGGAGGTCGCCAAGAGAGAGCGGACCTGCGACTCCAGCTGTGACGCGCTGAGGCCGCCGGTAACGCTGTAGATGTTGACCGGAGCCTCCTCGGAGTCCAGCACGTCAAGGTCGACATGCACGTAGAGCCCGGTCGGCGGCGGCTCGAGGGCGCCCACGGCCCGCGAGACGGCATCGTCGGAACCGATGCTCTCCGGAGGCAGGAGGTGGACGGCCGAGGAGTCCAGGCGCCGCTGCTCCAGTGGGTCGAAGTCGCGCGCGCCGGCGAGCACGACGGCGGTTTCCGGGACCGTGCGGGCGCCCACTCCGTCGATCATCGTCGGCCACGCGTCGCCGGTGAGAATCGCGAGGGGCATGCCGTCGAAATAGCCGTCGACGGTGGACTCAGGGGTGTTGAAGTCGCCGTGCGCGTCGAACCAGACGACTCCCGGAGACCTCTCGTCGATGCCGGTGACCATCCCCGCGGCCGGCAAAACAGCTTCCCGAGAGGAGCACCGGGAACGCCCCATCCTCGACGGCGTCCCTGACGCGGTCTGCCACGAGCCTGATCAGATCGAAGCCGGCCCTGGCCTCGCTGGCGCCGCTTCGGTCCCTGCGGTCATCCTCGAGCTCCAGGACGTCCAGGCTGACTCGGGCGCCGTTGCTCCCGAGAGCCTTCTCGGCACCCGCCTCGAGCAGGCGCTCCGGGCCACGGCCGACTCCCATCCGGATCGCTCCGACCTCGTAGGGCACGACCAGAAGGCGGATCTCGGTCATCGATCGCCGCTAGGTGCTGGCGGTGAGACGCTCTCTGTATATGCGGTAGTCGCGCCGCTCGGGCCGCAGGTTCGAGGCCAGCGCAAGGTGATGGCGAGCGCGCCTGGTCTCGCCCGTCTTGCTGAGGGCGCGGCCAAGGCAGAAGTGCGCGTAGTCGTTGACCGGATGCGTCTCGACGACGGCCTCGAACTCGGTCGCCGCCTCGGCGTAGTGACGGGTGCGGAACAGGGCCCGGCCGAGAGCCTCGCGGACGGAGCTCTTCTCCGGCGCCTGCCGCGCGGCCTCCCTGAGGGGCCCGGTCGCCTCCTCGAAGTCGCCGTCCTCGAGCAGCTCCATTCCACGCCTGTACAGCGAGTACAGGGACTCGCTCCCCTGCGAATGCTCGGTCTGGGCCATGAACCCAGTGTAAAAGGGCGGGCAAGGCGGCCCCGAGGGGCGCCCTCAGTCGCGAGGCTCGGCCCGGCGGACAGCCGATCCGGACCTGATCGCCTCGACCCGATCGAGAATCGCGTCCGCGACCTGCCCCTTGACGCCACGAGGCACCGGGTGCTCCCCGGAGCGCTCGACGATCACGACCTCGTTCTCGGGGCTCTCGAAGCCGATCTCCGGGCGCGAGACGTCGTTGAACACGATCGCGTCCGCGCCCTTGCGCTCGAGCTTCTCGCGCGCTCGCTCGATGTCGGCCGACCCCGGACGCGAAGCGGAGGAGTCGGCCTGATCAGGAGTCTCGGCGGCGAATCCGACGATGGTCTGATCCTCACGCCGCCGCGAGGTCAGGGCCGCGAGGATGTCCTCGGTCGCCTCGAGGTCGAGCTCGAATCCCCCGGTTCCCTCGCGATGGATCTTCTCGCCCGCCGCATGCCTCGGCCGGAAGTCGGCGGGGGCCGCCGCCATCACGAGCACGTCGGTCGAGTCGAACTCGCGCCCCAGCGCGTCGGCCAGCTCGGCCGCGGTCTCGACGTCCACCCGCCTGACGCCGGGCGGAGCCGGGAGAGAGACGTTTGCGGCGATCAGCGTCACCTCCGCCCCGCGCCGCGCGGCGCGCTCGGCGAGCGCCAGTCCCATGCGGCCCGAGGAGCGGTTGCCGATGAAGCGAACCGGATCGATCGGCTCGCGGGTGCCGCCGGCCGAGACCAGCACGCGGAGGCCGTCCCATGGGCCGATCGGGCCCGGCGCTGCATGCTCGATCGCTTCGAGCAGCGCGCGCGGCTCCGGAAGCCTGCCGACCCCATGCTCGCCCCTGGAGGCGAGGGCGCCCTCCTCGGGCTCGATCACGGTGATGCCGCGCTGGCGAAGGGTCGCCAGGTTCGCCTGGGTGGCGGCGTCGCGGTACATCCGGTCGTTCATCGCCGGCGCCACCAGGCGAGGCGCTGCACAGGCCAGGAAGGACGTGGTGACCATCGAATCGGCGATCCCGGCCGCCAGCTTCGCGACGGTGTTCGCCGAGGCAGGGGCCACCAGATAGGCGTCCGCGTTGGCGACGACCTCCAGGTGGCCGATCGGGTCGTGCTCGGGCATCGGGTCGCCGGGGTAGGCGCCGCGCGTCGGATCGCGCTCGAACTCGTCGGTGAGGACCGGCGCGCCGACGATCCCCTCGAAGGAGGCCGCGCCGACGAACCGCTGCGCCGCAGGCGTCATCAGAACGCGGACGGCGTGCCCCTCCTTGGTGGCGAGGCGGGCCAGCTCCAGCGACTTGTAGGCGGCTATGCCGCCACTCACCCCGAGCAGGATGCGGGCCATCACGCCCTCCTTAGCTGGCTAGGCCTTGTACTCGTACTTCAGCTTGCCCGCCGCCGTCTCCTCCAGGGCGATGGTCAGGTAGTTCCCGCTGGGAACCTCGACCATCGGCGGCGTGTACTCGCCGTACGCGCCCTCGGAGAGGGAGTGGTAGTACGCGTTGATCTGGCGGGCCCGCTTCGCCGCGACGCAAACGGCGGCGTAGTGGGTGTCGGTGTGCTCGAGAAGCTTGTCGACTCTTGGTGTGATCATTGACATGGGGTCGTCAGTGTAGGGATAGCTCGCCTCGGACGAGCGCCTCCAGTTTCGACGCGGCTTTCTGCACCTCGTCGTTCACGACCTCGAGCGGAAACTCCGAGCGCGCGCCGAGCTCGATCTCGGCGGTGCGGAGGCGCTGCTCGATCGCCTCCGGCGAGTCCGTCCCCCTGCCCTCCAGCCGCTCGCGCAGAGACCTCCTCGTCGGGTGGCGCGATGAAGATCAGCACCGCCTCCGTCACCCAGCTCGTCCCGGACCTGGCGCGCGCCCTGCACCTCGATCTCGAGGACGACCGAACGCCCTTCGGCCAAACGTCGCTCGCACCTCCTCGCGGAGGGTCCCGTAGTAGTTGCCGCTATAGCTCGCGTGCTCGAGGAAGTCACCGGCCTCGAGGCGGCGCCGGAACTCCTCCGGTGAGAGGAAGAAGTAGTCGCGGCCGTCGACCTCCCCGGGGCGGGGCTCCCTGGTCGTGGCGGAGATGGACAGCTCGAGCTCCGGGATCCGCTCGAGCAACTGCTCGATCAGCGTTCCCTTTCCGACCCCGGACGGCCCGGTGATGACGAAGACCTTCCCCACGGCGACTGGATCATGACCGCCGCGACGGCCGCGAAAAGCCCCTGGAACGTCGCGCTACTTGCGCAGTTGTGCGACGAGCTCGGCGCGCTGGCGCTCCGAGAGCCCGCCGATCGTCTTCGACGGCGAGATCCTGCACTGGTTGAGGATCCGGTTGGTCTTGACCCGCCCGTACTTGGGCACCGCCATCAGCATGTCGATGACCTTGGCGGTCTGGACGTACTCGGGGGGATCCATCAGCAGCGTCTGGATCTTGACCTTGTTGCCCTTCAGGTCGCGCTTCAGCTGGGCCCGCTTGGAGCGGATGTCGTTGGCCCTCTTCAGGGCCTCCATCCGCTGGTCCAGTGATCTCTCGGGGGCGGCGTTGGAGGACTGGACCGGGGCCTGCATCGGGGCGGCAGTATATCCGCGGTCGCGAGGAGCGGAAAGAGGTTTTCGGGGTTTGTGAAAAAAACTCCCGTCTAACCGGAGATCCGTGCCCGCTCTCCGCCCAGCTCGGCGGCGATCCTCGACCCGGCGGCCGGGTCTCGGAAGCTCTCGGTGCCAACGGCAACGATCCTTGCACCCGCCGCTGATCATTTCGGCGGCGTCCCGGCCGCTCGAGATGCCCCCCATCGCGACCACCGGAACGGAGACGGCCGCCGCCACGGCGCCGACCTGGGCCAGCGCGACGGACCTGTACGGCCGGTCCTGAGAGCCCGCCGGTGCCTCCGCCGAGCCAGCGCTCGCCCGAGGCGGGGTCGATCGCCGCCGCACGCAGGGTGTTGATCAGGGAGACCGCGTCCGCCCCTCCCTCCTCAGCAGCGACGGCCACCGGCACCGGGTCGGCGACGTTCGGCGTGAGCTTCACGATCAGCGGCTTGTCGGTGAGCGGCCGCAGCCGTCTGCAGGAGGGAGCGTGCCTCCTCGGGGGACTCGCCCACGATCAGGCCGGACTTGACGTTCGGGCAGGAGACGTTCAGCTCCAGAGCCGACACCTCCTCGCGACCGCCGACTCCTTCCACCAATCGCGCGAACTCCTCGTGGCTCGTCCCCATCACCGAGACGATCAGGGGTACCGGCAGCTCGGACAGCTGCGGCAGGTCGTTCGCTCGAGGAAGCCCTCGAGGCCCTTGTTCGGCAGGCCGATCGAGTTGATCAGCCCCGAGGGGGTCTCCCAGAGGCGAGGCGGCGGGTTGCCGGCCGCGCGGCTCGGGGGTGATCGTCTTGGAGACGAAAGCGGAGAAGGGGAACTCGTCGAGCAGCGCGTCCCCGAACGCGCGGCGCGCGGCGATCGCGTCGAAGGTGCCCGAGCCGTTGATCACCGGGTGGCGCAGCTCGATGCCGCAGAAGTCGATCAATGTCCCGACCCCGGCACCAGCGCCGTCTCGATCTCGTCCCCGCGCAGCACCGGCCCGTCGACGCATAGACGAACGTACCCCCCCTTCGAGGCCGGGATCGCGCAGCCGAAGCAGGCGCCGAAGCCACAGGCCATCGGCGCCTCCAGCGCCAGCTCACAGGAAACGCTCCGTTCGGCGCAGAGCGTTCGCACCGCCTCGAGCATCGCGGGCGGGCCGCAGGCGTAGACGGCGGCGCTGCCGGCGTCGTCGCCCTCGAGCAGCACGGCCAGCAGGTCGGTGACGTAGCCGCGGTGACCGGTGTGCCCGTCCTCGCTGGCGAGGCGGATCTCGCTGCAGTCGAAGAGGTCGAGGCCTCCGGAGTTGGGCCGGTCGCGGAAGCCGAGCAGGACGCGGGCGGGGATCCCGGCGCGGAGCAGCCGGCGGCGCCAGAGCGCCAGCGGGGCGACCCCGATGCCCCCGCCGACCAGGATCGCGCCGGCGGCATCGGGGGCGACTTCGGTCGGGGCGGCGAACGGGCCTGCCGAGCGGGCCGTGGATCCAGAGCCCCTCCCCCGGCTCCAGGGCGGCGAGCCGGGAGGTCCCCGGGCCGACCGCCTGCACCAGGAAGTCGAGCCGGACGCCCTCGTCCTCCCGCTCGGCGTCGGCGACCGAGAAGGCGCGCGCGAGATATGGGCGCCCCTGGTCACCGCCCCAGCCCGAGTCCGCGGCGAGCATGTAGAACTGGCCCGCGGCGGGCTCGGGACCGTCCGGATCGAGGGCGGAGAAGATCCGGTACCCGCCGGAGGGGAGGTTGCGGGTCACCTCGCAGAGCCGCCGGCCGAAGGGAGCGACCACCCTCTCCCCCAGTCGCTGCGCCACTCCGGCCGTCACCTCTTCGATGGCTCGCGCTCCTCGGGGCTGTGGAGCTCCTGCAGCGCCTGAACCTCCACGTCTCCGCGCGCGGCGGCGAAGATCGCTCGCGAGGCCGCGGACGCGCCGGTCATGGTGGTGACGCAGGGGATCCCGTGCTTGACCGCGGCCGTGCGGATCTCGTAACCGTCGGCACGGGCGCCGGAGCCGGTCGGCGTGTTGATCACGAGGTCGACCTCCTCGGAGCGGATGCAATCGACGACGTGCGGCGAGCCCTCGCCGATCTTGTTGATCTTGCGGACCGGGACGCCCATCGCCGAGATCGCCTGAGCAGTGCCCGCGGTCGCGATCACCTTGAAGCCGAGGTCGTGGAAGCGGGTCGCGAGCTGCGTGGCGGCGGGCTTGTCCGAATCGGTGACCGAGATGAAGATCGTCCCCTCCTCGGGCAGCGAGACGCCGGCGGCCGCCTGCGCCTTGCCGAACGCCGTCGGGAAGTCGGCGGCGATCCCCATCACCTCGCCCGTGCTCCGCATCTCGGGGCCGAGCACGGCGTCCGCGCCGGCGAAGCGAGCGAACGGCAGGACCGCCTCCTTGACGCTGATGTGGGTCGGGGCCTCTCGCGGCAGGGCCTGGTCCGCGAGCGACTCGCCGAGCATCAGACGACATGCGATCTTGGCGAGCGGCGCCCCGGTCGCCTTGCTGACGAAGGGGACCGTGCGCGAGGCCCTCGGGTTCGCCTCGATCACGTAGAGCTCGCCGTCGGCGACGGCGTACTGCACGTTGATCAGGCCGATCACGCCGAGCTCCAGCGCGATCTTGCGCGTGGTCTCGCGGATCTCCTCGAGCATCTCCTCACCGAGGCTCATCGGGGGGATCACGCAGGCCGAGTCGCCCGAGTGGACCCCCGCCTCCTCGACGTGCTGCATCACCCCGGCGACGAAGCACTGATCGCCGTCGGCGAGCGCATCGACGTCGACCTCGATCGCGTTCTCGAGGAAACGATCCAGCAGCAGCGGGTGCTCCTGGTCGGCCCTCACGTTGGCGTCCAGGTAGTTCCCCAGCGTCTCCGCGTCGTAACAGATCTCCATCGCGCGGCCGCCGAGGACGTAGGAGGGCCGGACGAGCAGCGGGAAGCCGACATCCTCCGAGATCGCCACCGCCTCCTCCGCCGAGAGCGCGGTCCCGTAGGGCGGGTGCTTGATCTCGAGGCGTCGCAGGAGCGCGCCGAACCGGCCGCGGTCCTCGGCGAGGTCGATCGCGTCCACCGGGGTGCCGAGCAGCGGAACACCCGCCTCCTCCAGGGACTTCGCCAGCCGCAGCGGCGTCTGCCCGCCGAACTGGACGATCACCCCCTCCGGGCGCTCGATCTCGCAGACGGCGAGCACGTCCTCCTCGGTGAGCGGCTCGAAGTAGAGGCGGTCCGAGGTGTCGTAGTCGGTGGAGACGGTCTCGGGGTTGCAGTTGATCATCACCGCGTCGCGGTCGAGCTCCCGGGCGGTCATCGCGGCGTGCACGCAGCAGTAGTCGAACTCGATCCCCTGCCCGATCCGGTTCGGGCCGGAGCCGAGGATGACGACGGAAGGGCGTTCCCCCCGCTCCACCTCCCCCGCCGAGCCGTTGGCCGACGGGCGCTCATGGGCGGAGTAGAAGTAGGGCGTGCGCGCCTCGAACTCCGCCGCGCAGGTGTCCACCGAGCGATACGTGCGCTCGAGGCCCTCGGTCCCGTCGCCCTCGGTCGCCAGCTCCCTCAGCTCCCGCAGGAACCAGGGGTCGATCATCGTCGCCTCCTGGATTCGCTCCAGCTCCACGCCGCGCTCGAAGCCTGCGGCGATCAGGTCGAAGCGGTCGGGAGACGGGGTCGCGAGCCGCTCCAGCAGCTCGCCCGTCGACGCCGGGATGTCCGGCTCGGTGTCCAGCTCGCGCGAGCGCATCGCCTTGGCGAATGACTCGCGGAAGGTCCGCCCGATCGCCATCGCCTCGCCGACGGACTTCATGTGGGTGGAGAGCCGGCCCTCGGCGCCCGGGAACTTCTCGAAGGCGAAGCGGGGCACCTTGGTGACGACGTAGTCGATCGTCGGCTCGAAGGAGGCCGGCGTCGCCATCGTGATGTCGTTGGGGATCTCCTCCAGCGCGTAGCCGACGGCGAGCTTCGCCGCCATCTTCGCGATCGGGAATCCGGTGGCCTTGGAGGCAAGCGCCGAGGACCGCGAGACGCGGGGGTTCATCTCGATGACCACCACGTCGCCGGTCTCCGGGCTGACCGCGAACTGGATGTTCGACCCGCCGGTCTCGACCCCGACCGCTCGGATCACCCGGATCGCCTGGTCGCGGAGCTCCTGGTAGAGCGAGTCGGTGAGCGTCTGGGCGGGCGCGATCGTCACCGAGTCCCCGGTGTGGACCCCCATCGGGTCGACGTTCTCGATCGAGCAGATGATCACGACGTTGTCATTGCGGTCGCGCATCACCTCGAGCTCGAACTCGCCCCAGCCCAGCACCGACTCCTCGACCAGCACCTGGTTGATCGGGCTGGCGGCCAGGCCCTCGGAGACGACCTGGGCCAGCTCGGTCTCGGTGTTGCCGACGCCGCCACCGTGGCCGCCGAGGGTGAAGGCGGGCCGGACGATCGCCGGCAGGCTGATGGAGCCGTCAGCGATGCCGGCCTCGGCCTGCGCGACCGAGGTGACGATCTGCGACCACGGGACTCGGAGACCCGCTTCCTCCATCGTGGTCCGGAAGGCCTCGCGATCCTCCGCCCGGTGGATCGCCTCGTAGTTGGCGCCGATCAGCTCGACGTCGAAGCGCTCCAGCGTGCCGTCGTCGTGGAGCGCCTTCGCCAGGTTGAGGGCGGTCTGTCCGCCCAGGGTCGGCAGCAGGGCGTCCGGTCGCTCGCGCTCGATCACCTTCGCGACCGGGCCGGGCAGCAGCGGCTCTATGTAGGTGCGGTCGGCGAACTCGGGGTCGGTCATGATCGTGGCGGGGTTGGAGTTGACGAGCACGACCTCGTAGTCCTCCTCGAGCAGCACCTTGCAGGCCTGCACGCCCGAGTAGTCGAACTCGGCCGCCTGTCCGATCACGATCGGCCCGGAGCCGATCAGCAGGATCTTCTGGATGTCGCTACGCCGCGGCAAGCTCGAGGAACCGGTCGAAGAGGTAGCGGGCGTCGTGCGGGCCGGGGCCGGCCTCGGGGTGGTACTGGACGGTGCAGCCCGGGAACGTCCTTCAGCACCAGCCCCTCGACGGTGCGGTCGTAGAGGTTGAGGTGGGAGAGCTCGGCCTCGCCGAAGTCCGTCTGCCAGCGGACCGGCTCGTCGCCGTCGATCGTCCGGTCGCCCCGATGGGCCGAGGACGGCAAAGCCGTGGTTCTGCGAGGTGATGTCGATCCGCCCGGTCTCCAGGTCCTTGACCGGGTGGTTGGCGCCGCGGTGGCCGAAGGGGAGCTTGAAGGTCTCGAGGCCGACCGCCCGGCAGAGCAGCTGGTGGCCGAGGCAGATCCCGACCACGGGCACCTTGCCGACGACGTCGCGGACGTTCTCGACCACGTAGTCGAGGGCGGCGGGGTCGCCCGGCCCGTTGGCGAGGAAGACGAGGTCGGGGTCGCGTGCGAGCACCTCCTCGGCCGGAGGTGTCGCAGGGCAGCAGGGTCACCCGGCAGCCGCGCTCCTTGAGCTGGCGGATGATCGAGAGCTTGATGCCCGTGTCGATCCCGACGACGTGAGGACCATCGCCGTCGATCTCGACCGGCTCGGGCGGCGTCACCTGGCGAGCGAAGTCCGCGCCCTCCATCGACGGCTCGGCCGCCGACCCGCTCCCGCGCCTCGGGCTCGGCGAGCTCAGCCGGGAAGATCCCGCCCCGCATCGCGCCCCTGTCGCGGATGTGGCGAACGAGGGCGCGGGTGTCGATCCCGCCGATCGCCGGCACGCCGCAGTCGCGCAGCCAGTCGAGCCAGCCGCCCTCGGCGGTGGCGACGTCCTCGCCGTTCTTGCCCTCCCGCATGATCACGCCCGCGGGCATGGACCCGCTCCGACTCCATCGCGTCGCCCGAGACGCCGTAGTTGCCGATCAGCGGGTAGGTGAAGGTGATGATCTGGCCGGCATAGGAGGGATCGGTGACCGCCTCCTGGTAGCCGGTCATCGAGGTGTTGAAGACCACCTCGCCGGTGATCTCACCGCCGGAGCCGAGCAGCTCGCCGTCGAGGCGAGTGCCGTCCTCGAGCAGGACATAGCCGCTCATGCGACTGCCTCCGGATTGGGCGCGTAGTCGAGGATCAGCTTCTGGACGCGCTTGAACTCGTCGGTGCCCGCGCCACCGAGCAGCTCGAACAGCGCGGCCTCGACGCTGGTGAGAATCGCGCCCGCCCGCTCCATCTTGTGCAGGCCGACCCGCTTGTTCTCCTCGGTGCGAGAGCCGACCCCGTCGAGCGGCACCTGGACCTCAACCCCAGCCTCGAGCAGGTCGATGGCGGTCTGGCTGACGCAGACGTGGCTCTCGATCCCGCAGACGAGCGCCTGATCGCGACCGCCCAGGTCGAAGCCGTCGGCCTCGGCGGCGGAGAAGCGGACCTTCTCGAGCGGCTCGGTCCCCTCCGGCAGGAACTCAGCCACCTCGGGCGCGGTCTCCCCCAGCCCCTTCGGGTACTGCTCGGTGACCACGATCGGGACATCGAGCACCTCGGCGCCTTCGACCAAGGTCGCCGTGGCTTTCGCGACCCGCTCGAAGTCGGGAATCGCCTTGCGGAAGCCCTCCTGGACGTCGACGACAACCAGGGTCGTCCGGTCGGGCTGGAGCTTGGCGGTCACGAGGCGACCCCGAGCGCGAAGCTCCGCTGGCGGAAGGCGACGCGGCCGGCCGCGACGGTCATCAGGACGCGGCCGGTCAGCTCCCGGCCTCCGAAGCAGTTGTTGTAGGAGCGGCTCTCGTAGCCGTCCTCACCGACGGTCCAGGTGAGCTCCGGATCGATCAGGGCGACGTTCGCCGCCGCGCCCGCCTCGAGGCGCGGCGCCTCGATGCCGAAGGGCTCGCCGCCGCAGGTCATCCGCTCGACGAGCAGCTCGAGGGGAAGCACCCCCGGCAGCACGAGATCGGTGTAGAGCGCGGCGAACGCGGTCTCCAGCCCGGTGACGCCCCAGGCGGCCTCCTCGAAGGGCACCTCCTTCTCCTCGGCGGCGTGCGGCGCGTGGTCGGTGGCGACGCAGTCGATCGTGCCGTCGCGGAGGCCGTCGATCAGAGCCTGGCGGTCGTCCTCCGTCCGCAGCGGGGGATTCATCTTGAAGCGAGCGTCGAGGCTGCGGACCGCCTCGTCGGTGAGCGTCAGGTGATGGGGGCTGGCCTCGCAGGTGACCTGGACGCCCGGCCGCCTTGGCTCGCGCGATCTCCTCCACCGAGGCTCGCGCCGAGAGGTGCTGGACGTGGATCCTCGCCCCCTCATATAGGGCCAGCGAGCAGTTGCGGGCGATCATCGTCGACTCCGAGACCGCCGGGACCCCGGCCATCCCGAGCGCCGCGGAGACCTCGCCCTCGTTCATGACGCCGCCGGCGGAGAGGTCGGGGTCCTCCTCGTGGAGGGCGATCACGCCGCCCGCCAGGCGCTGGTACTGGAGCGCGCGCCGCAGGACCCTTGCGTTGGCGATCGGCAGCCCGTCGTCGGAGAAGCCGATCGCGCCCGCGTCCCAGAGCTCGGCCATCTCGGTGAGCTCCTGACCGGCCATCCCGCGGGTGACGTTGGCGACGAAGCCGACGGGGATCGAGGCCTCGCGCTCAGCTCGGTCGCGCACGGAGCCGAGCACGGCGGCCGAGTCGATCGGCGGCGAGGTGTTGGCCATCGCGATCACCGCGCAGTAGCCGCCGGCCGCTGCGGAACGGGTTCCGGTCTCGAGGTCCTCCTTGTGCTCCTGGCCGGGCACCCGGAAGTGGACGTGCGGATCGACGAACGCCGGCAGCGCGAGGAGGCCCTCCCCCTCGACGACCTCGGCGCCCTCGATCTCGGGCGCCCCGCCGGGCTCCGCGATCTCCGCGATCTCGCCGTCCCGCACGACCAGGTCGCGGACGGCGTCGAGATCGCTCCTCGGATCGAAGAGGCGGGCTCCGCGGACGATCAGGTTGGCGCCCGGCCCCGGCCGGGCGACCAGCTTCGGCGCCTCGGCACCGACCGCTCGGATCCGTTTGCTGCGACGTTCATGCCGGCTGCCCGATCGTCGGCGTGTCGGCCGGTGCCGGGCCGCGCTCGGGCCGCGCCCGGTCGCTGCCCGCCAGCAGCTCGTAGAGGATCGCCATCCTGACGACCAGGCCGCTCTCCACCTGGGCGGTGATCAGCGACTGGGGCGAGTCGATCACCTCGGGCGCGAGCTCGACGCCGCGGTTGACCGGCCCGGGATGCATGAGCAGCTGCCGCGGCCCGAGGCGGCGCGAATCGATCTGGTAGCGCGAGGCGTACTCGCGCAGCGAGGGGACGAAGCTCTCGCTCATCCGCTCGCGCTGCATGCGGAGGGCGTAGACCACGTCGGCCTCGCCGAGGGCATCGAGGTCGTAGGAGACCGCGCAATCGAGCGCCTCGATCCCGCGCGGGATCAGGGTCGGCGGCCCGCAGAGCGTCACCTTCGCGCCCATCTTCTGGAAGGCGAGCAGGCACGAGCGGGCGACCCGGCTGTGGAGGACGTCGCCGACGATCCAGATGTTGGTCCCCTCGAGCGAGTCGAAGCGCTGGCGGAGCGTGAAGACATCGAGGAGCGCCTGCGTCGGGTGCTCGTGCTTGCCGTCGCCGGCGTTGATCACCGAGGCCTCGGTCCAGCGGGCCACCAGATCCGCGGCGCCGGCGTGCGGCGAGCGGATCACGATCGCCGCCGGGTCATATGCCGAGAGCGTCGCGACGGTGTCCTTCAGCGACTCGCCCTTGTCGACGGAGGAGCCGGCCGACTTGACGCTGACCACGTCGGCGGAGAGGCGCTTGGCTGCGAGCTCGAACGAGGAGAGCGTCCGCGTGCTGGCCTCGTAGAAGAGGTTGACGATGGTGCGGCCTCGGAGGGTCGGCACCTTCTTGATGTCGCGCCGGCCGACCTCGGCGAAGCTCGCGGCGCGCTCGAGGATGCGATCCATCTCCTCCCGCGAGAGCTGGTCCACTCCGAGCAGGTGCTTCATGCGTCCTCCTTCACCGTCGCCTGTCGGCGGGCGTGATCGCGACCTCGTCCTTGCCGTCGGTCTCCTCGAGCCGGACGTTCACCCGCTCGCCCGGCGCGGTCGGCAGGTTCTTGCCGACGTAGTCGGGGCGGATCGGCAGTTCGCGATGGCCGCGGTCGGCCAGGACGGCCAGCTGGACCCGGGCCGGGCGGCCGTAGTCGAAGAGGGCGTCGATCGCGGCGCGCACCGTGCGGCCGGTGTAGAGGACGTCGTCGACCAGGACGATCGTGCGGCCGGCCAGGTCGAAGTCGAGGTGGGAGTCGTGGACGACCGGCGCGTCGCGCGGCTCGCGGCGCTCGATGTCGTCGCGGTAGAAGGAGATGTCGAGGTCGCCGAGCGGGACCTCGGCGCCGGAGAGCTCGCCGACCAGGGTGTGCAGGCGGCGGCAGATGACGGCTCCGCGCGTGTGGATGCCGACCAGCGCCAGCCGATCCGAGTCCTCATTCTTCTCGACGATCTCGTGGGCGATACGGACAAGCGTCCGCCGCAGATCGTCGTGATCGAGCACGACCTTCTCGTCGCTCATGCTGCTCCTTCCTGGCCTCGCGGGACCGGGTTAAAGGGGCTTGCGGCGCCAATGTAGCAGCGGGCCCAGACCGCGATGGGGCGCGAACCCGCAAACCGCGGCGATGCACTAGTCGCCGGTGGGCGCCGGCTCGGCCAGGGGCTC
Source organism: uncultured Solirubrobacterales bacterium (assembly GCA_963763985.1). Lineage (GTDB taxonomy): Bacteria > Actinomycetota > Thermoleophilia > Solirubrobacterales > 70-9 > DASUPK01. The sequence goes on from CAVXQO010000010.1 coordinate 51,432, forward strand.
GGGCCGCTGCTTCGCGCCCTCCTGGATCAGCTCCGGGTCACCGCGCTCCGGGAACGGGATCTCGACGAGGTCGAAGTCCCGCGGGGCGACCGTGTTCGGGAAGGCGTCGCGCGCCTCGCCGAGAACGGCCGAGACGTTGTAGCGGGTGGAGACATGGACGATCGCCAGCATCCCGACCTCCGCGTCGGCCGCGAGCTGGGCGGCGTCGCGCGCGGTGGAATGGCCGGTCTCCGCCGCTCGGGCGGACTCCTCGACGGCGAAGGTCCCGTCGTGGACCAGGAGCTGGGCCGCGTGGGCGGCGATCCGGGTCATCTCGCACGGCGAGGTGTCGCCGGTGATCACGACCTTGCGGCCGGGCCGCGGCTCGCCCATCACCTGGTCCGGGCGGACCTCCGAGCCGTCAACGGAGACGGTCTCGCCTCGCTGCAGGCGCCCGAAGTCGCGGTCGTCGGCGATCCCGAGCTCGCGCGCCGCGTCGACGTCGAAGCGGCCCGGGCGCTCGGGCTCGACGTACGCGTAGCCGAGCGCCTTCATCCGGTGCTCGACCTCGAAGGCGCCGATCTCGAAGCCGTCGTGCTCGACCCCCTCCCCCGGCTCGAGCTCGACCAGCTCGACCTCGTAGCGGAGGCGGCCGAAGATCCGGCGCAGCGCCTCGAACAGGCCGTGCAGGCCCGCGGGCCCGACGATCCGGAGCGGCGCCTGGCGCTCCATCAGGTCATAGGTCTTGAGCAGCCCGGGCAGGCCGAGGTAGTGATCGGCGTGGAAGTGCGTGATGTAGATGTCGTCGACGTGGACGAGCCCCGTCGAGTTGATCATCTGGCGCTGAGCGCCCTCGCCGCAGTCGACCAGGACCCGGGCACCGCCCGCCTGGATCAGCACGCACGCGGTGGCCCTCCGCGCCGAGGGCACGGAGCCGCCGGTGCCGAGAAAGACAACGGAGAGATCCATAGCGATCCAAGCCTAGGGGCGAGCGTCCGCCCGGGCGGGCGCGCCCTCCCGGGGCACACCTAGACTTGACCGCTCTCGCGCCCGTAGCTCAGCTGGATAGAGCGCTCCGCCTCCGGAGCGGAGAGGCCGCAGGTTCGAATCCTGCCGGGCGCGTTCCTCGCCTACTCAGACGATGCAGACGTTGCTGACGTGCAGCTCGACATGGGCGAAGCGGTGGCGGCGCACCTGGACGCGCTGCGTCTCACCCTGGAGGCAGGGCTCGACGATCGCGGCACTCTGCGCTTTCTCCAGCGGGCACATCATCCCCGGCTGGCAGGGTGGTGGCTCGGGGTTGGGTGGGACCGAGCTGACGTCGTAGAGGCCGCGCTTCAGCCTGATCCTGAAATGGCCATCGCCGGTCGCCTGGCTCGCGACCTGCTGCCCGTCGCCGGCCCGCTGCACGGTGACCGTGACGGGTCCCGTGTAGGCCGGCTCGGGCGCCGGCGGCTCCGCGCAGGCGCCGGCGCAGGTGCTGTTCAGCACCACGCCCTTCACGCCCGAGGGCTTGTGGCTGTGGCGCTTCTTCGCGTCAGCGGGCGCAACGACGAGCGCGACTGCGGCGAACAGCGCCAGTGCTGTGACGAGCTTCCGCACGGCGCTTCCCTACCCGGCTCGAGGCTCGGCGAACCCCGCGCGTGCTAGCCGCCGGCGACGGCCGGGAGGATCGTGACCTCGTCGCCCTCGTTGACGGCCGTATCGAGGCCGTCCTGGAAGCGAATGTCCTCGCCCGAGACGTAGACGTTGACGAACCGGCGCAGGTCGCCGTCCTGGGTGATGCGCTCGCGGAGGCCGTCGTGCTGATCGAAGACGGCGTCCAGCGCCTCCCCCACCGTCGTGCCCTCGACCTCGAGCTCGCCCTCGCCGCCCGTGGCGGCGCGGAGCTGTGCGGGGATCTTCACGGTGATGCTCATCGTCGGGCGGAGATCTTAGTCATCGCTTCCCCTCGACGGCATTGCTAGGCGGAGACCTCGAGGCCCTCGAACTCCGCCTCGAACGCATCGAGGGTGGGCTCGATCTCGTGCATGCGGAACGACTCGCGCGCGGCGTCGAGGGTCTTCAGGCCCTCGCCGGTGATGTAGGTGACCACCCGCTCGTCGGAGCCGATCCGTCCGGCCTCGGCGAGCTTGGCGAGGACGCCGATCGTCACTCCGCCGGCGGTCTCGGTGAAGACGCCAGTGGTCTCGGCGAGCAGGCGAATTCCGGCGCGGATCTCGTCGTCGGTGACCGACTCGATCTCACCACCGGTCTTCCGCGCGAGCTCGAGCGCGTACGGCCCGTCGGCTGGATCGCCGATCGCGAGGCTCTTGGCGATCGTGTCGGGCCGCTGCGGCTTGCAGACGTCCCAGCCCTCCGCGAAGGCGGTCGCCACCGGCGAGCAGCCCTCGGCCTGGGCGCCGCAGAAGACCGGCAGCTCGCCCTCGACGAGCCCAAGTTCCCGCCAGTCCTCCATGCCCCTGGCGAGCTTGGTGAAGAGCGAGCCCGAGGCGATCGGCGCGACGACCCGGTCGGGCAGGCTCCACCCGAGCTGCTCGATCGTCTCGAACGCCAGCGTCTTCGAGCCCTCGGAGTAGTACGGGCGGAGGTTGACGTTGACGAAGGCCCAGGGATGGGTCTGGCTGAGCTCCGTACAGAGGCGGTTGACATCGTCGTAGGTGCCGCGGATGCCCACCAGGTTGGTCCCGTAGATGCCGGTCGCCAGGAGCTTCTGCTCCTCGAGGTCGGCCGGCACGAAGACGTAGGAGTCGAGACCCGCGGCGGCCGAGTGGGCGGCGACGGCGTTCGCGAGGTTCCCGGTCGACGCGCAGGCAACGGTCTCGAAGCCGAGCTCCTTCGCCTTGGCCACGGCGACCGCGACGACTCGGTCCTTGAAGGAATGGGTGGGGTTCGCGGCGTCGTTCTTGATCCAGAGCTCGCCCAGGCCGAGCCGCTCTGCGAGCCGATCGGCGCGGATCAGCGGCGTCAAACCGGGCTCCAGCGGATCGCCCGGCCGGCCGTCGAAGGGCAGGAAGTCCGAGTAGCGCCAGATGCCCGCGCGATCCGGCCTGGATCTTGCGGCGCGCCTCGCCGGGGTCGAGATCCGAGAAGTCATAGGCGACCTCGAGCGGCCCGAAGCACTGCTCGCAGACGAAACGGGCATCGAGCGGATACGTCTCCCCACATTCCTTGCATCTGAGCGATTCGACCGCCATCTGGCTCCTCTACGAAAAAACCTCCGCCTGGGCTTCTGTGGGCGGAGGTCCGGTGAGGAGTCTCTTCCCACATCTTCCAGGCTCTTGACGAACACCTGCTGGAGTTGGCACCTTCCTCGGACCTAGATCCGAGGGGGTTGCCGGGGTTTCTACGGGCCAGTCCCTCCACCCCTCTTGATGTGGTGCTTATGTGCAGGTCAATATAGCAACGCCCGTTCGCGCAAATTCGGGCGTACGCGTGCGCCCGCAGCGCCGGGCGTGGCGTAAAGTGGCGGGCGGACATGGAATTGATCATGGAAGCGACGAGCCCAACAGGTCCGGAAGATGCCGAACCTCCCTCGCCCCAGACTGCGCAGGACCCGCGCCGGCGAGCTCGTCGCGCCGCTTCCGCCTGAGCCGCAGGCGCCCAAGGTCGAGGAGATCGCGGCCGAGGGGCTGCGCTGGGTGAAGATCGACGAACCCGGCGCCGTCGAACAGACCTGGCTCGAGGAGAACTTCGACTTCCACGCCCTCGATTACGAGGACGTCCTCTCCCGCAACCAGCGGCCGAAGATCGACGTCTACGACGACTACCTGTTCATCGTCCTCCAGTTCCCGATCTTCGACCGTTCGGCTCGCCGCCTCGGAGCCGGCGAGCTGGACCTGTTCGTGGGCCCCGGCTTCCTGATCACGATCCCCAATCAGCCGCTGCAGCCCGTGGAGTACCTGTTCGAGCGCTGCCGCCAGAAGGAGGAGATCCGCGAGCAGCTCTTCTCGCGCGGCTCTGGCTACCTGCTCTACCGGCTGGTCGACGACGGCTTCGACTACTGCTTCCCGATGCTGCGCAAGATCGGCAACAAGCTCGACGTCCTCGAGGAGGAGATCTTCGAGGGCCGCTCCGAGGAGGTCGTGCGCGACATCTCCAACGTCAAGCAGGAGATCATCAACTTCCGCAAGGTGATCCGCCCGCAGCGCCCCGTGCTCAGGGACCTGGAGAGGGTCAAGCAGCGCTATCTCGCGCCGGACATGGATCTCGAGATCTATTTCGACGACATCGTCGACGCCCACGAGCGGATCTGGGACATGCTCGAGAACTACAAGGAGGTCGTCGAGGCGCTCGAGGACACGAACGAGTCCGTGATCTCGCACCGGGTCAACGACATCCTGCGCGTGCTCACCTCGATCAGCGTCATCGTCCTGCCGCTCACCCTGCTGGCGAGCATCTGGGGAATGAACGTCAGGGTCCCCGGCCAGGGCAGCACACCTGCGTTCTGGGAGATCGCCGGGGTGATGGTGGTCCTGCTGGCCGGCATGGTGGCCTACTTCCGCCGCCGCGGCTGGTTGTAGCGGCCACCAGGTCGCTCCACTTTGGAGCGAAGGGCGAAGCCCGTAGCGACTCATGTGGGGTGGCCGCCTGTGGCCGCGGTCTGATGGCGAAGCCGTCAATACGATGTTCGGTGTGGCCACGCAACGGATCTGGGCTCCGTGGCGCCTCGAATACGTGAAGGACGCCTCCAAGGACATCGAGAGCGAGTGCATCTTCTGCGCCAAGCCGGGCGAGGGAGCCGAGCACGACGAGGAGAACCTGATCCTTCACCGCGGCGAGCGCTGCTTCGTGATCCTCAACAAGTTCCCGTACACGAACGGGCACCTGATGGTGGCGCCCTACGAGCACGTCGCGGCGCTTCAGGAGCTCGAGGCTGAGACGATCGCGGAGATGATGTCCCTCGCCCAGCGCGGCATGACCGCCCTGGAGGCGAGCTACGCCCCGCACGGCTACAACGTCGGTTTCAACCAGGGCCGCGTCGCCGGCGCCGGCGTCGAGCACCACATCCACATGCACGTGGTTCCACGTTGGGGCGGCGACACGAACTTCATGCCCGTCCTGGGCGACACCCGCGTGATGAACCAGACCCTCGAGGACAGCTACGACACGCTGCGCGGGGCGTTCGGCTGAGCCATGGCCATCACGGCACCACCGGCCTCGATATTCAAGGCCTATGACGTCCGCGGCATCTACGGCGAGGAGATGGATGCCGATACGGCGCACCTGATCGGCCGGGGATTCGCCCGCGTGCTGGCGAGGCTTCGCGGCAAGGAGGCTTCCGAGCTTCGCGTTGGGCTGGGCCACGACATGCGCCTGAGCGGGCCGGAGATGTCCGCCGCCCTTCGGACCGGCCTTCTCGAGGAGGGCGTGACTGTGGTCGACGCCGGCCAGATCGCCACCGAGATGAGCTACTTCCTGGTCGGCTCGCGCGAGCTCGACGGTGGGGCGATGGTCACCGCTTCGCACAATCCGAAGGCCTACACCGGCGTCAAGCTGATGAGGGAGGGCGCCCTCGCTCTCTCAGGTGACGCGGGCATCCAGGACGTTCGCGCCGAGATCGAGGCCGGGCTCCCGGACCCGCCGGGTGGCGGATCGGCCGAGGAGATCGACATCTACCCCGACTTCCACGAGCACATGATGTCGATCGTCGATCCGGCCGCGATCGGCCCTCTCAAGATCCTCACCGACGGCAGCGACGGCATGGCCGGGCCGATGGTCGGGCCTCTGCTCGATCAGCTGAACCTCGACGTCACGACGAGTCGCTGGGAGCCCGACGGCGACTTCCCCGATCGGGGGCCGAATCCGCTGCTCGAGGAGAACCGGCGCCTCCTGGTCGAGCGGGTCCAAGACGAGTCATTCGATCTGGCGATCGCCTGGGACGGGGACGCAGACCGCTGCTTCTTCATCGACGGCGAGGGAGATTTCTGCGACGGCGACTTCGTCTGCGCGCTGCTTGCGCGCGCCGCCCTCGCCAAGGAGCCCGGCGCCACCGTTCTCTACGACCCTCGTTCCAGCCGGGCCGTCCCGGACACGGTCGCGGCTGCGGGCGGCAAGTCGGACCTCAGCCGGGTGGGACACGCCTTCTTCAAGATCCGAATGCGCGAGGCAGCGGCCGTGTTCGGCGGCGAGGTGTCCGGGCACTACTACTTCCGGGACTTCTACTGCGCGGACTCGGGCACGATCCCCGCGCTGCTCATTCTCGAACTCGTCTCCCGGGAGGGCCGCTCGCTCTACGACCTGATGGCCGAGTTCCGGTCGCGCTATTTCATCTCCGGCGAGATCAACTCCGAGGTAGGCGATCAGGAGGGGAAGATGCGCGAGATCGCGGAGCGCTACTCCGACGCCGAGATCGGCCACCTCGACGGCGTCTCGATCGACTACCCGGACTGGCACTTCAACGTCCGGCCGTCCAACACCGAGCCGCTGCTGCGCCTGAACCTCGAGTCGCTGGTCTCGCCGGAGGACATGGAGGCGAAGCGGGACGAGGTGCTGGGGCTGATTCGGTCGTGACCGACGACACCGGGGGAACCGCTGAGACCCCGGTTGAGGTCTGGCAGACCATCGTGGACGCCGGCATCCGCGTCCTGCGGATCCCGACCCCGTTCCGGGTGGGGAGAGTCAACACCTACCTGCTGGAGGACGAGCCCCTTACGCTGATCGACGGCGGGCCCAACTCCGGCAAGGCCCTGGACGAGTTGGAGCGCCAGCTCGAGGCGCTCGGCCACGGGATCGACGAGCTCGACCTGGTGATCATCACCCACCAGCACATCGACCACCTCGGGCTGGTGGACATCGTCGCCAAGCGCTCGGGAGCCGAGGTGGCGGCCCTCGACCTGCTCGCCCCGTTCGTCGAGAACTTCGGGAACGACGCGGAGCGCGACGACGAGGAGGCGGCCGCGCTGATGCGCCGCCACGGCATCTCGGAGGAGGTCGTCACCGCGCTGCGCCAGGTGACCGGCAGCTTCCGCGCCTGGGGGGCGAAGGCGCACGTGACCAAGCCCCTGGCCGACGGCGAGGTGCTCGAGCTGCGAGATCGGCGGCTCGAAGTTCAGCACCGACCGGGACACAGCCCCTCGGACACCGTCTTCTGGGACGAGGAACGGCGGATCCTGATCGCCGCCGACCACCTGATCAAACACATCTCCTCGAACCCCCTGATCTCCCGCCCGCTGGACGGCTCGGGCGAGCGGACGCAGGCTCTGGTCACCTATCTGGAGTCGTTGAAGCGGACGCGCGAGCTGCCGGCGGAGATCGTCCTCTCCGGTCACGGAGAGCCGATCACCGACCACCGTGACCTGATCGACCAGCGCTTCGCGATGTATCAGCGCCGCGCAGAGAAGCTCTACGGCCTGATCGCGGAGCAGTCGCGAACCGGCCACGAGCTGGCCCAGGCGATGTGGGGTGACGTTGCCGTCACCCAGGCGTTCCTGACGCTCTCCGAGGTGATCGGGCACGTCGACCTGCTCGTCAACGCCGGCCACGTTCGCGAGGTTGCCGACGACGATGTGATCCGCTACGAGGCAACCTCTGACGCGAGCGCGGACGAGCTCGGCGACCTGATCCCGGGCGGCACCCCGGCGGTCGTCGGCGGGACCTAGCGCGGACGGCAGTAGCCGAATACCGTGCAGCTCGCTCCCATCCCGCCGGTCGTCACGGCGGAGACCGACCAGAGGCGCCCCGCGAGGCTGTCGTCAAAGACGAGCGCCCCGTTGGCGAGTCCGGCGGTGGGCGGCTTGGCCGCGAACCCGCCGCCCCGCAGGAGAGTCCCCTTCTGACAGCCAGGGGTCAGAGCAGTGGCCGCCGCTCCCGCGGGCCCCGGTGCCATCTGGGGGGCGAACAGCCCCTGGACCTTCGCCCGGACGCAGTAGGCCTCGACGTCATAGATGTCCTGGAACGTCCCGCCGAGGTTCATCACCTCGACGTTCCAGTTCCGGCCGGAGCCCGCCGAGCGGAAGAAGTACGCCTGCGACGAGGATGTCCGGAACCCGCCCGAGAGCGCCTTCATGCGCTGCGGGCAGCGAGCGGCGTTCCCGGTGCCCTGGCCCGGAACGTTCGGGATGAAATCCGTCCGGATCGTGCCGCCGAGCAGCAGCGGCCGCCTCCGCTTCTCGCAATACGCGTGCGCCGAGATCGTGTCCGTCGCCGGCGTCGCGTAGTGCTCCGAGCCGGAGACCCGCCACCCGTTCCCCCTCGGCGTCATGGCCGACTCGGCGACGGCGAGCCAATGGGTGGGGACCTGAGGCACCGAGGTGGTGAATCCGCCCGATACCGCCAAGGTGCCCTTCGGACAGCGAGCCACCACGGTCACCGCCGGGCCGGGCCCGCTCGCGCCGCCCACGGCCGTCGCGTCCGGGTAACGCTTCGCAGCTTTGCTCCCTCGGCGGGCGCCGCCCCCACGGCCAGCGCCGCGAGCGCGATCAGGAGGATCCCCCTCGTACGCATGCGGCGAGCCTAGGCCAGACGCCCCAGCCCGGTCAATAGGCTGCCGGTAACCCGGCGGAAGGCCGGGGTTAGGAAAAAAGCGTGCCCACGATTGCCCCTGCCGAGAAAGAGCCCGCCCCGGCGGCCTCAGCGGTCCCGCTCGCTCCCGACGCGGAGAAGAAGCGGATGCTGATCATCGTCAACCCGTACGCGACCACGGTCTCCGACCGGCTCAAGAACCTCGTCGTCTATGCGCTGCAGGCGCGCTACGAGGTCGAGGCCGTCGACACGGAGGCGGCGGAGCACGCGATCGAGATCGGCCGCGAGGCGCGTCATGGCGAGCTACGACATCGTCGTCGCCTTCGGCGGGGACGGGACTCTCAACGAGGTGGCGAACGGCCTGGCCGGGACCAATGTCCCGGTCTCGGTGCTCCCCGGCGGCTCGACCAACGTGGTCTGCCGGACGCTTGGAATTCCCAATGACGTCGTCGACGCGACCGAGCATCTGATCGGGCTCGCCGACGACTTCAACCCGCGCAAGATCGATCTCGGCCGCTGCAACGGCCGTCACTTCGTCTTCGCCTGCGGTGTCGGGCTGGATGCGACGGTCGTGAAGCGCGTCGATGCCCACCCTCGGCTCAAGGCCCGAGCGCGCCAGTGGTACTACACCTGGGCCGCGATCACCGGCTTCTACCGCCACTACCTGCGAAACCCGGTGCGGCTCGAGCTCGAGATCGAGGGCGAAAAGCATGACGGCGTAACCGCGATCGCGCAGAACTCGGATCCCTTCACCTACTTCGCCAACATCCCGATTCGCATCTGCGAGGACATCGGCCTCGATGACGGCACGCTCTCGATGGCGCTGCTCCATCGCGCCAAGCAGCGCGACATGCTGCCGATAGCGACCCGCGTGCTGAGCCGCCGGCTGCACGCCTCGAATCACCGGCAGATCGACGAGTTCGACGGCGTCGCTGAGGCGATGGTGCGCTCGATCTCGATGGACGAGGACGGCCAGCCCCGTCCCTTCCCCGTGCAGGTCGACGGCGACTACATCGGCGAGCACACCGAGCTGCGCTTCTCAGTCGATCCCGGCGCGCTCACGGTCGTCGCGTAAACGACGCGACAGAGGCGCGGCCGAATCTACTTGTGGCTCGCGGTGAAGGTGACCTTCGATCTTCCCGGCGGGACAGAGGTCCTGGGCATTGAAGTGGTAGATCGCGTACCCATCCACCTCGTTCGAGCTGACGAACTTGCCGTGGATCTTGTCGATCTTGTTGCCGAGGAAGGTGTGCGTGAGGGTGAAGGTGCGGTCCTTGCCGAGCTTCTTGCTGGACGTGCCGCCGTCGACCGTGAAGACCGGGGTTGAGAGGCACAGCCCCCACGCCACGCTCGGCTCCGTCGTCAGCGTCACCTTTCCCTTCTTCACGGTGAAGTCGATCAGCCGAAACCCTGGGCTCACGGCCTCCTGGGTGGTGCTGCCGCTGTACTTGCCGGTCTTGATCGGGGTCCCGGCTCCGGCGGTGACCGTCCACCCGGCGACCACGAGTAGCAGGGCCAGCGGCACCAGGGTCGCCGTCCTGCGAAATGTCTTGGATCGAGTCAAGTTCCTCTCCTCCCCCGCGCGCTCTGACAGTATCGCGGGACGTGGCCAAGGGGGACCCTAACTGCCGCTTCTGTCAGATCGTCGCCGGGGACGAGTCCGCCCATCTGGTGTTCGAGGACGAGGTCACCCTCGCGTTCCTCGACAACCGCCCCCTCTTCCCCGGGCACTCGCTGCTGGTGCCGCGCGAGCACCACGAGACTCTGGCGGACCTTCCGGGCGAGCTGGTCGGGCCGCTGTTCGCCAACGCCAAGCGGCTGTCCGAAGCGGTGCCCAGGGCGATGAAGAAGCCCGGATCCTTCGTTGCGCTCAACAACGTCGTCAGCCAGAGCGTCCCCCACCTGCACGTGCACGTCGTCCCGCGCAAGCCGAAGGACGGGCTGCGCGGCTTCTTCTGGCCGCGCACGAAGTACGGCTCAGAGGCATGAGATGCGCGAGGTCGCCGAGAGGGTGCGGAGGGCCGTCGGGCAGAGCTAGGTGAGCTTCGTCTTGCCGGAGGCCGGAGAGCCGAAGGGGATGGAGGCGATGACGGTCACCGACGCCTTCGACTTCTTCTTGAGCTTGTTCTTGCCGGCCTTGCTGAGCTTCACGGTCGCGAACTGCTGGCCGGCGGACAGGGACAGGCCGTCGGCCTTGCCGATCGTGGCCTTGCCGAGCTTGGCGACCAGCGAGGCGCCGTCGACCTTGGCCGTCGTGTTGATCGCGACCAGGATGCCCTTCTTGCTCGCCTTGGCGAGCTTCTTGCTGCGAACGCTGACCGTGGCGGATGGCCGCGCCTGCGGGGCCCCGTTGGAGGTCACCACCAGCGTCGCCTGCATGGTCGTCGGGTGGACCGTGCAGAAGAACGTGTAGCTCCCTGCGCTGAGGTACTGGGTGCCCTGGACGCCGGTCGAACCGCCGGAGATCGTCGGCGTGCGGAAGAGGGCGGCCCCATCGGGGCCGTTCTGGTGGGCGGTGACGTTGTGGCTGCTGCCGGTGACGTTGAACGGGACGACCTCCCCCTGGTCGGTCGTGTAGGTGGCCGCGGAATAGGTGTCGTCGATCTGCCCGACAACCGTCTGGGAGGCGGCAAGCGCCAGTCCCGCCGGCGAAGAGAACGCCGGCGATCACGAGCCCTGCGACGAGCCCCAGTCGCCTCAGCCTGTCCCTGGCCATCTGCACCACACCGATTTATACGCGAGTGGCGTCCGGTGGGATTGCCCGAGCTCAGGCCGTCGGGGTCACCCGGTATGCGTCGAAGACCGAGTCGACGTTTCGCAGGCGGGAGATGCACTGCTTGAGCTGCTCGGTGTCACCCACCTCCAGGACGAAGCGGTTCTTCACCATCGGGTGCTTGGTCGTGCATCGCGCCTCCAGGATGTTCAGGCCCGCCTCCGCGAAGGTGCGCGATAGGTCTTCGAGGAGGCGCGTTCGGTCCCAGGCATCGACCTGGAGCTCCACCCGGTACGAGGACTCGTTGTCGCCGTCCCAGCTCACCTCGGTGAACCGCTCCGGCGCCTTCTTCAGCGCGGCGACGTTGCGGCAGTCCTCGCGGTGGACGGTGATGCCCCGCCCGAGCGAGACGTAGCCCACGATCTCGTCGCCGGGGACCGGGCGGCAGCACTTCGCGAGGCGCACGACGACGTCGTCGATGCCCTTGACCTTGATCCCGAAGTCCGTCGCCTCGCGGGTCCGGCGCCGGGCGTCATCGGTGCCCTTGATCAGGCCCTCGGCCGGCTCCTCCTCGACAGCCTCACCACGCTTGAGGCGCTGCATCACCTTGTTCGTGACGACCTTGGTGGAGATCTTGGACTGGCCGAGGGCGATGTAGAAGTCATCCGCCTTGCGGAAGCCCATCTCCCGGATCACGTCCACCAGCAGCGGCGAGCCGGCCAGCTTCGGGTAGGGCAGGCCCTGCTTCTTGAAGGCCTGGGCGAGCTGATCGCGGCCCTTGTGCTCGGCGTCCTCGCGTCCCTCGCGGGAGAACCAGGCGCGGATCTTGTTGCGCGCGCGGCTTGTGCGGACCAGCTTGAGCCAGTCGCGTGAGGGGCCACGGCCCTGCTTGGCGGTGAGCGCCTCGACGATGTCGCCGCTGCGCAGCTGGTAATGGAGCGGGACGATCTTGCCGTTCACCTTCGCCCCGACGCAGCGGTGACCGACGTCGGTATGGATCGAGTAGGCGAAGTCCAGTGGCGTGGAGCCCGCGGCGAGGTTCTTCACCTCACCCTTCGGGGTGAAGACGAAGACCTCGTCCTCGAAGAGGTCGACCTTGAGCGCCTCGAGAAACGCCTGCGGCCCTTGGTGCTCCTCGTTCTCGATCAGCTGGCGGAGCCAGGTCATCTTCTCCTTGCCCGGGTCGGCTGACGAGGAGCCCTCCTTGTAGATCACGTGCGCGGCGATCCCGTACTCGGCGAGCTCGTGCATCTCGGGCGTGCGGATCTGGATCTCGAGCGGGCGTCCCTCCGGGCCGATCACCGTGGTGTGGAGCGCCTGGTAGGCGTTCGCCTTGGGCATCGCGACGAAGTCCTTGAAGCGGCCCGGCAGCGGCTTCCAGAGCGAGTGGACGATCCCGATCGCGCCGTAGCAGTCCTTCACGGACCCGACCAGGACCCGCATGGCGGTCAGGTCGAAGATCTCGTTGAACTCCCTGCCCTTGCGGGTCATCTTCGTGTAGATGGAGTAGAAGTGCTTGGCGCGGCCCGAGATCTCGGCATCGATCCCGACCTTGGCCAGCTCCTTCGCCAGGAACTCGCCCGCCCCCTCCACGTAGCGCTCCCGCTCGGTGCGCTGCTGGGCGACCAGCTCCTTGATCTCGTCGTACTTGCGGGGGTGGAGCGTCGCGAAGGAGAGGTCCTCCAGCTCCCACTTGATCGCGTGGATCCCGAGGCGGTGCGCCAGAGGGGCGAAGATCTCGAGCGTCTCGCGCGCCTTCTCCTGCTGCTTCTGCTTGGGCAGCGCGCCGATCGTGCGCATGTTGTGGAGGCGGTCGGCCAGCTTGATCAGGATCACCCTGACGTCGGTGGCCATCGCGACCATCATCTTCCGGTAGTTCTCGGCCTGCCTCTCGTCGCGGCTCTTGAAGGTGATCTCGGTGAGCTTGGTCACGCCATCGACCAGCTGCGCGATCTCGTCTCCGAAGTCGTCGCGGACCTGATCGAGGCTGGCGCTGGTGTCCTCGACCGTGTCATGGAGGAGGGCCGCGCAGAGCGTCGCGGTGTCGAGGCGCAGGCCGGCGCAGATCCGCGCCACCCCGAGCGGGTGGGTGATGAAGTCCTCCCCGGAGCGGCGCTCCTGGCCCGCGTGGCTCTCGCAGGCGAACGCGAAGGCGCGCTCGATCTCCTGCCGATCGATCGGCTCCGCGCCGTCGGACTTGTGCTCCCCGATCACGGCGAACAGGTCGCCGAGGAGCGCGCGCTGGTCGGCCGTCAGCTCGCGGGTGATCGAGTCGGCCCGGGGCGTGCTCGACTTGCCGGCGGGCTCGCCGACGCGCGTGTGACCCCGACGATCCTGATCGCGGACGGCCTGGCCGTCGGCGAGCGCCTCGCCGTTCGTCTTGTCGGTTACGCCTGTGCTCTGCTTTGCAGGAATCGGATGGCCTCCTGGTCTCTGGCGATACAGGCACCGTAGGCCCGGGATCGCCCCAGATCGGTCCTCTCCGAGGATAAAACCCGCAGGGCGGCGGAGGCGCGATCCGGCAGCCACTCGCACAGATCGAGCTCGCAGAGAACCCGCACGCAGCGGGCAGCCGTCTCCGGCGTCCGTGGGTAGTCGGACGCCCCTTCGAGCACCGCCCGCAGCTGGGATGCCGCCCGCCTCTCCCCCGGCCTCGTCGAGCGCCCGCCAGACCTCCGCGATCGCCCCACGCAGATCCCACTCCCTGCCGAGCAGTCTCTCGGCGAGCTCGATCTCCGCCGGGCCCCAGGCCAGGTGGATGAATCCGCGGCCCTCGCCCGCCGCCCACGCCAGGCCCTCGAGGGCCTCGCTCGGCGCGGGATCGATCGCCACCACGTGGCGGAAGCGCCGTGGAGCCTCGGGCCGGAGCGCGACCACCGTCCAGTCGACCAGGACCAGGCCCGCGCCGGGTTCGGCCTCCGAGGAAGTGTGTAGGGCCGCGTCGATCGATTCGGCCCCGCACCGACAGCAGGCGATCCGCGGCACGGCCGCTCCGAAGCGCCGTGGGTCCGCGGCCGAGGACGCAAGCTTTGCGCGGCGCGCAGCATCGGCGCAGATCGCGAGCACCGACTCGCCGCTCGAGATCAGCTCCGCCAGGGAGGCCACCGCCGCTCCCCCGCGGCGATCGACCAGCTCTCGCCGTGGCCCCTCGGCGGCCCTGACGTCGAGCAGCGCCCCGGGCCGGCCCTCGGCGACCCTCGTCATCTCGCGGTCCAGCCGATCCCACCACTCGCCGTCCGCGGCTGGGCAACCCTCGCCGCAGGGCCGGCCCCCGACCTCCGCCCGATCGGGCCGCTCGAGCGGGTAGAGCTCGCGGACGACGACGCGCGGCTGCTCCGTCCCGTTCCAGCGATCGACCTCGAGCTCAACGGAAAGGTCGAGCGGCTGGTCCTCACGCCGCGTGATCTCGCCGTTCATCCCGAATGCCACACCGGCGGCGCGACCGGCGCCGCTCTCGAGCTGGAACCGTGGAGTGCTTGCCCTCCTCGCCCAGCGGCCGCACCTCGCGCAGCCGTCCTGATGGGACCAGCAGGCGCGGCCCTGGGTTTCCCATCCCGAAGGGGCCGAGGCTCTCGAGCTGACGGGCGAGGTCCATGCCGATTCCCTCCCGGCCGACCCCGACCAGCGCGTCGAGCCGGTCCATCCGGATCAGGTCCGCGGCGTCGATCTCCGAGGCGGCGTGCTCGATGAAGGCGTCGCGGAAGGCGTCCAGGCGATCGGCCTCCAGCTCCAGGCCCGCCGCGGCACGGTGACCGCCGTAGCGAGCGAGGTGCTCCGAGGTGGCGTCGAGGGCGGCCACCAGGTCGAATCCCGGGATGCTCCGGGCCGAGCCCTTGGCCCGGGCGCCGTCGACCGAGAGCAGGATCGTGGGCCGGAAGTGCCGCTCGACCAGACGCGAGGCGGCGATCCCGACGACACCCGGGTGCCAGCCCTCTCCCGCGAGGACGAGCGCCGGGGCATCGGCCTGGGAGGGCGGCAGGGCGGAGCGCGCGCGCTCGGCGCCCTCCACCACCTTCTGCTCCGCCCAGCGCCGCTCGGCGTTGGCGCGGTCGAGCTCGGCCGCGATCGCGGCGGCGCGCTCGGTGTCATCGGTCAGCATGAGCTCGACCCCCGCATCCGCCCGGTAGAGGCGGCCGGCGGCGTTGATCCGAGGGGCGAGCCTGAAGCCCAGCGCGCCGGCGTCGATGGTCTGCGGGATCGACGGAGGCAACGGCCATCAGGGCGCGCAGGCCGGTTCGGGGGCTGTCGCGGAGAACGCGGAGGCCCTCGCGGACGAGGCGGCGGTTCTCCCCCACCAGCGGGACCATGTCGGCGACGGTGGCGAGCGCGACCAGGTCGAGGTCGCGGTCGGTGCGGGTGGCGTCGCCCGCTCACGGTCTCGACCGCGCCGCGCCCCGCCGCGTCGCAGAGGGCGGTGGCGAGCTTGTGGGCCACGCCGGCGGCGCAGAGTCCCTCGAACGGGTAGCCGGAGACGACCGGGTGGATGACCGGGCAGTCGGGGAGCCGCTCGCCGGGCAGGTGATGGTCGGTGACCACGACCTGGATGCCCGGCGGCGCGCGCGGCGGCCACCTCCTCGACCGAGCCGATCCCGCAGTCGACCGTGATCACCAGCTCGGTGCCGCGGCGCTGCAGCTGCTCGACGCTCGCCATCGTCAGCCCGTAGCCGTCCGAGAGCCGGTCCGGGATCAGCCAGTCGCACTCCGCCCCAAGCGAGCGGAGGGTCGAGACGAGGATGGCGGTCGAGGTGACGCCGTCGACGTCGTAGTCGCCGTGGATGGTGATCCGTCCCTGGCCGCGCGCGACCGCGAGGATCTGCTCGCAGACCTCCTCCATGCCGCGAAACTCGGATGGCTCGTGCGACTCGCGCGCCTCGAGGAAGCGCCGCGCGGCATCGACCGTTCGATAGCCGCGACGGACGAGCGTCACCGCGACCGGCTCGGCGAGCTTCAGCTCCGCGGCCAGCCGCCTGACCTCCCCGTAGTCATAAGGATCGGCCTGAAACGCACGGGCGGATCCTGTCGAGGCCATCCCGCCAACTTAAGTTCGGCCCCCGACGGATTAATTGCCCTGGCGGCAATGCACCGCGCTGTGGTTCAGCGTGGTGCCGTGCTCGCCCACGAAGGCGAGGCCTGCCCGGCCCGGGCTCAGGGCGATGCGGAGGGCGCCGTGCTCGGTGTCGTCGGCGAAGGCCAGGCGGGGGTCGTCCCGATTCACCGGGTAGAGCTCCTGGCCCCCGGCGCCGTCGACCAGCGGCGTGATCCCGTCCACCGGATGCAGGCGCTGCATGTCGTGGTCGTGCCCCGACAGGACGATCGAGGCGTGCCCGCGGAGCTCGCCGAAGATCGGCTGGAGCGAGGTGAGATCGCCATGCAGGCCGGCACTGAAGACCGGATGGTGCATGAACGCGATCCGGCAGTTCCCGAAGCGCGGCGTCCTGTGGATCTCGCGGCGCAGCCAGTCGAGCTGCGCCCGGGACGTCGACGCCGGCGAGTTCGAGTTGAGGCTGATCAGCTGCCAGCCCGAGGCGGCGAACGCGTACCAGAACGGCGGCGGCGTCCCCCGGGCGGCGGTCCAGTAGGGGACGTAGCCGGTCGCGACGTTGGGCCACTCGTGATTGCCGATCGTCGGCGCGGTGATCCGGTTGAAGCGGCCGTACAGCGGCCTGTAGTTCGCCTGGAACTCGTCCGCAGTGCCGGACTCGTACACGTCGCCGGCACCATCGCCGGCTTCGCGCCGAGCGCCTAGATGTGTTCCGGCTCGACGCCCTCGCGCACGCCCATGGCGTAGACGACGGCGAGGCCGATCACGCAGCCGGGAATGGCGTAGATGGCGGTCGCCAGGTCGGTCTCCCCGATGCCCTTGCCCAGCAGGATCTGGGCGATCGCGCCGCTCGCCATCGCGCCAACCGCGGCGCCCATGAAGGCTCCGACGATTCCCCCCTTGAAGCGGTCGGGAACGAAGACCGTGAAGTGCCAGAGGGCAACTCCCATCGTGAACCAGACCAGAGCTGCCATCAGCGGTTCCTCCCATGCTTTCGTCGCTTTTTCCGGCCACCGGACTGCTGCTCTCGCACCCGCCGGAGCGCGGCGGCGCTCGCCTCGCTGAGCTCGGGACGCTCGGCCTCGGTCTGGCCGTTGCCGGTGTCCTCGCCGTCACCCGACTGGCCGGCGCCGTCGCCCCCGTCGGGCTGCGGCTCCCCGCCGCTCGGGGCGCCGACGGGCGCTGGCGGCTCCGGGCGCGCGGGCGGCTCGGGCCTGGGCGGCGCGGGCGGGGCGCACCGGGCCCGGGGTGTCAGGGAAGACACCGGGGACCTGGGAGCGGCTTGGGGCCGGCGCGGCGGGAATGGGCGTCTCGGCCTGGACCGGCTCCTCGGGGCCGCCCTCCACCCGGGCGATCACGTTGTCCTCGGGGAACGCGGGCACCACCCCGCCCATCTGCTCCTCGATCCGCTCGCGGCGGCGGCGGTAGGCGGGCTCCCGTTCCTTCCAGTGGGTGAGGACGGGCGAGGCGATGAAGATCGACGAGTACGTACCCGAGGCGAGCCCGACCATCATCGCGAAGGCGAAGTCCTTCAGCGTTGCGCCGCCGAAGATGAACAGCACGGTGACCAGGAAGACGCTCGAGAGGCCCGTGATCAGGGACCGGGTGAGAACCTCGCTCATGGAGCGGTTGACGATCTGGGAGAAGGTCGCGCGCGGCAACCGCGGCACGTTCTCGCGCACTCGGTCGAACACGATGACCGTGTCGTAGAGCGAATAGCCAAGGATGGTGAGGAACGCGGCGACGGTACCGCTGGTCACCTCCCTCCCCGTCAGCGAATAGACGCCTCCCGTGATCAGGACGTCGTGGAGGAGGGCGATGATCACCGGCACGGCGTACTTCGGCTCGAACCGGAACGCGACGTACGCGCAGATCACCAGCAGCGAGAAGATGACCGCCTCGATCGCGCTGTTCGCCACCTGCTGGCCGAAGGTGGGCCCGACGGTCGTCGCGTTGAAGCCGTTGGGGACGATCCCGAACTTCGATTCGAGCGCCGGCTGGACCTGCTGGATCTGGTCCGGCTCGGCCTGCGAGTCGATCTCGAAGACGTTGGTGCCGAGCTGCTTGTTCGACGCCTTGGTGATCTCGGCGTCGTTGAGGCCCGCACCCTCGAGCGCGGTCCGCACGTCATCGACCGAGGCGGCCTTGGCAAGCCCGACGCTGATCCGGCTGCCGCCCTCGAAGTCGATCCCGAGGTTGAGCTGCTTCGTCGCGAACGAGATCGCGCCGATCAGCAGGATCACGCCGGAGATCGAGAAGAAGATCCGGCTCGCCCGGGTGAAGTCGAAGTTCCACTTGAAGTGCTTCTCGCGTGCCCCGAGCACCGCCGGCGAGCGCAGGAAGTGCGCCCGGCCGAACAGCCCGAGGAACGCCTGCGTGAAGACCACCGCGGTGAACAGCGAGGCGATCGTTCCCACGCCCAGGGTGAAGGCGAAGCCCTTCACGTTCGACGTTGCGAGAGCAAAGAGGATGAAGGCCGTGATCAGGGTGATCACGTTCGCGTCGACGATCGTCGCGATCCCCCGCCGGTAGCCGGCGGAGATCGCGCTCAGCATCGATTTGCCGCCCCTCGCCTCCTCCTTGATCCGCTCGAAGATCACGATGTTGGCGTCGGCCGCCACCCCGATAGTCAGGATCAACCCGGCGATGCCCGGCAGGGTGAGCGTGATCGGAATCAGCTTGATCAGGGCGAAGAAGAAGACGCCGTAGATCGCCAGTCCGACGACGGCGACGAAGCCGAGGAAGCGGTAGTAGATGAGCAGGAAGAGGCAGACCAGGATCAGCCCGACGATCCCGGCCTTGAGACCCTGGTTGAGTGCCTGCTGGCCGAGCGTCGCCGAGACCGTGGAGCTCGAGATCTGCGTCAGGTCAACCGGCAGGGCGCCGAACTGAAGGATCTTGGCCAGGTCCTGGGACTCCCCCTGGGTGAGCCCGTTGATCT
Organism: uncultured Solirubrobacterales bacterium; assembly: GCA_963763985.1. GTDB lineage: Bacteria > Actinomycetota > Thermoleophilia > Solirubrobacterales > 70-9 > DASUPK01. The sequence continues at coordinate 70,569 of CAVXQO010000010.1, forward strand.
CCGCGCCGGTGCGCCCGTCGATCCCGTCCGGGTTGTCGACGAAGTTGATGATCGGGCGGGACTTGATCTGCTGGTCGAGGACGACCGCGAAGTGGCCCGAGTACTGATCGGCGAGCTGTGAGTTGCCGGCCACACCTGGCGGCGCGCTCTGGAGCCCCCGCTGGGCGATCGTCTTGGTGACGTCGGAGAACTCCTGGCGGCCAGTGTCCGTGAATCCGAAGGTGACGTCGGGCTGGTTGAACTGGTCGAAGTTCGGCTTCGGGTCGGTGATGTCGGTGCCCGAGAGGGCGGGCCGGTCGCGGATCACGAACCACTCGGCCTCGGGGCTGTTCGGATCGGATACCTGTGTCTGTCCCTGGTCCGGCTCCTTCTGGACCACCAGGGTGCCCTGCGGGACCGCGAGGATCAGGCTGTTCGGGGGCTTCTTCTGGCCGGGCAGCTCGGAGTAGAGGTCTTTCTTGGTTTCCGCGCGACCCGAGATCCACTGGTGCGTCTGAGAGTTGAAGAGGTAGTAGGTGGGCCCGCCGGTCGTGCACTTGTTCTCGAAGCACTCGGGCGTCTGCGTGGAGGCGAGCTTGACTGCGTCGAATAAGCGGCCGAAGGAGGACTCGCTCCGCGGCACGTTCGTCTTCGCGGGGTTCGGGATGACGTTGGGCTCCCAGTCATAGAAATGGAGCTGCGCGGTCTGACCGACCTGTTCGCTCGCCTTCGCGGCGTTGCTGACGTCCGGAAGCCCGATCCTGATGGAGTCGGAGCCGACCCTCGAGATCTCCGGCTCGGAAACGCCGAAGGCGTCGGTCCGCTTGCGGATGATCTCGATCGCGCGGTCGATGTCCGAGCCATCGATCGTCGGGTTCTGAGGCGTCGGGCGCGCCTGGAAGATCAGCTCGGTGCCGCCCTTCAGGTCGAGCCCGAGGGTCGTCTTCTTGCTCGCGATCGCGATGCCCGAGCCGACGATCAGCAGGCCGACGAAGGCGAGGATGAAGAGGTTGCGGCGGCGGTTGCTCACGGTGTTGAGGTGGTCACGCTAGCGGTCTGAGGCGCGGGTTCCCGCCTCCATTGCAACACACGAAAAGGCAGACCGGATCTACTCCGGCGTCAGGACGAGCAGCAGGCCGCCGTCCTCGTCATAGGCCGGGAAGAGGTCCGCCACCGCCTCCGTAGGCAGGTCGCCCTCCGCGTTCACGGCAACCTTCTTCCCCAGCGAGCGCACCCCCCACTCCAGCGTCGTCTCGATCGGGTCGGTGTCGCCATCGCCGTCGGTGTCGGCGGTCTCGCCCCCGTCGCCCTTGTTGATCCACTGCAGGCCCAGGACGTCCCTGACCGGGCGGCCGATCACCTGCTCGTCCTTGAGACCGGTGAGCTCGAAGGCGCCCTTGCCCAGGTCGAGGATCTTGCCCTCCTGGTCGCAGGTGAAGAAGGCTGCGCCGGGGGCCGGCATGTAGTCGTCGAGGAGCTCGAAGAGGAAGCCGAAGCCGCACTTGGAGCAGCCCTTGGGGCGTGTCGAGAAGCCGGCGGTGCGCTCCCCGCTCAGCTCCCTGTTCCCGCAGTTCGGACAGATGAAGTACGGCATGCCTGCCCAAGGCTAGCCGACGCCTTCGGTCGACCGACGGGTAATCCGTGCCTAGAACAGGCTCGCCATGCCCTCCGGAACGGGGAGCCCGAGGTGCTCGTATGCCCTCTCGGTCAGTACGCGGCCGCGCGGCGTGCGCTTCACCAGGCCCTGCTGGAGCAGATACGGCTCGAAAACGTCCTCGATCGTGTCGGCCTCCTCCCCGATCGCCACCGCGAGCGTCGAGAGGCCCACCGGCCCGCCGGCGAACTTGGTGGCCATCATCTCCAGAAGCTGGCGGTCGTGCCGGTCGAGGCCGGCCCGGTCGACCTCCAGCAGCTCGAGGGCGTCCGAGGCCAGATCGATGTCGATGCGGCCGCGCTCCTTGACCTCGGCGAAGTCCCGCACCCGTCGCAGCAGCCGGTTCGCAACCCTGGGCGTGCCGCGGGCCCGGCCGGCGATCTCCTCCGCGCCCTCCGGGCTGACGTCGATGCCGAGGATCCCGGCCGACCGCATCACGATCTGGCGCAGGTCGGCCGCGTCGTAGTGCTCCAGGCGGTGGCAGACCCCGAATCGGTCGCGCAGCGGAGTCGTCAGCAGCCCCGTCCTCGTGGTGGCGCCGATCAGCGTGAACGGCGGCAGGTCGAGGGTTACGGTGCGAGCGCCGGCGCCCTGCCCGAGCACCACCGGCAGGCGCCGATCCTCCATCGCCGGGTAGAGCGTCTCCTCGACCGCCCTCCCGAGCCGATGGATCTCGTCGATGAAGAAGACGCTGCCGGGCTCGAGCGAGGTCAGGAACGCGGCGATATCGGCCTTGCGCTCCAGAGCGGGGCCGGCCGTCTGCACCATCGGCACGCTCAGCTCCGCCGCGATGATGTAGGCGAGCGACGTCTTGCCGAGGCCGGGCGGGCCGGCCAGCAGGACGTGGTCGAGCGCCTCCTCCCTCCGGCGCGCGGCCTCGATGAAGATCCCGAGCTGCTCGGTCACCTGCACCTGGTTGACGAAGTCCTCGAGCTTCGGCGGGCGCAGCGAGCGATCGAAGTCGTCGTCGGCGCCGACGGCGCGGGCATCGTGAATGACGACTTCCGCGTCTTCCTTCTCCGGGTCGATCCCCGGGGTCCGGATTCCCTTACCGGGCTCGATCTCCATCAAGCGGCCTTCGCCCCCGCGGCGCTCCTAAGCGCCGACTGGACGATCTCCTCGGGGCTCTCGCCCTTGGCGGCGGAGAGCAGCTTCTCCGCCTCGGGCGGGGTGTAGCCGAGGTTGAGCAGGCCCTCACGCGCCAGAGCCCGCGGGTCCTCGTCTCCGGGGGCCAGCGTCGCCCCGTCGGCGTCGGCCTCGATCTCGCCGGCGACCTTCTCGCGGAGCTCGACGATGATCCGCTCGGCGGTGCGCTTGCCGACTCCCGGGACGGCCTGAAAGCGCTTGGCGTCTCCCGCCGCGATCGCGCGGAGCAGCTCCCGCACCGAGCCACCGGAGAGCACGGCCATCGCGACCTTGGGCCCGACGCCGCCGACCGAGATCAGGTGCAGGAAGAGGTCGCGCTCCTCCTCGCTGGCGAAGCCGTAGAGGCTGAGCGAGTCCTCCCGCGCCACCAGATGGGCGTGCAGCGAGGCCGCCTTGCCGCGGGCCGGGACCGCCTTGAGCGTCTCGGACGAGACGGCGAGGCGATAGCCGACGCCGCTGGCGTCGATCACGACGTAGTCGGGACGGCGAACGAGTACCTCTCCGCTGACGGAGGCGATCATGCCTAGGGATTCTGGGCCGCGGCCCGGATGCCTTCAGCCCGCGAGGCGCTGGCGCGTCGCGAGCGAAGGCGTCGTGCCCACCCGGGGCTGCCCGAACTGGGAAACGGCCCTGCGGGCTCCGGCGGTGCCGGCGTGGCAGATCGCCACGGCGAAGGCGTCCGCCGCATGGTCGGGGACCGGTGGCTCAGGCAGCCCGAGCAGGGTGGCGACCATCCGCTGGACCTGGTCCTTGTCGGCCGAGCCCGATCCGCAGACGGCCTTCTTCACCGCCTGGGGCGTGTAGTCGAAGCAGGGGACCTCCTGCTTGGCCGCCGCCAGCAGCGCGACGCCGCGCGCCTCACCCACGCTCAGGGCCGAGGCGACGTTCTTGCCGAAGAAGAGGTCCTCGAGCGCCATCGCCTTGGGCTCATGCCAGCGGATCAGCTCTCCGAGCGAGTCGTGCAGGCGGGCGAGCCTCTGCTCGGATTGGAGATCGGACGGGGTCTCGATCACTCCCCCGTCCAGCGCAACCATCCGCTCCCCGGACGTGCGGACCACGCCGAATCCGGTGTTGGCGGTACCCGGATCGATACCGATGACGATCACGCACTTCCATTCTCACTCGGCCCCCGGATGTCCTTCCACGACCCGGAAACACGATCCCGGTGGTTCCGGAAAGAAAGGGGTGCCCGGGCAGGCGGTAGGATCGCCCCGATGCGAGGGAGGGAGAAGGCTCACCATCGCCGGCGGATGCTCCGCACTGCCGTGGTGGCTCTCGCCGCGCTGCTCGCCCTCGGCGTCGCCTCTCCAGCCGTCGCCAAGAAGAAAAAGAAGTCGAAGCCCGCGGTGACGGCCACGGCGTCCACGCCGATTTCAGCCGGCAGCCAGGCGTCCGCCACCGCGAGCTGCCCCAGCAAGACTCACGCCACCGGTGGGGGCTGGTCGCTCTCCGACCCCTACTCGGCGAACGGCACTGACTCCCCGGCCAACGACACCGGCACGCGGATCACGCACCTGCAGTCACAGCCGAGCGGCTTGAGGAGCTGGGCCTCGGGCGCGGCTGCCCTCGCCCTCCCCGCTACATCGGGGACCTTCACGTCGATCAGCGCGCTGCGAGAGCAAGGCGTTTGGCAGAACCGTGACCGGGGTATCCGGGACGTCCACCACGCCGGTCGGCCAAGAGAGCACCGTCGGCCTCCATTGCTCCTCCGGGACCCACGTCCTCAGCGGTGGCTTCTCCTACTCGCCGGCTGGGAACCTCGGCCTGCTCACCGGCTTCCGTCCGCTGGTGGTCGAGTCGCGCCGACGCGACGCACAAACCTGGGAGATCGACCTGGTCAACCCGGTCGGCGCCCCCGGGGACGCCACCCTGTCGGTGTACGGTCCTCTGCGAGCTGAACCAGAAGGGTGTCAGCGTGACCGAGCGTTCAGCGGTCGCGCCGATAGCCGAAAACGGGCGGACGAGCGCTACCGCCACGTGCACCGGGAAGACGCACACGATCGGGGGCGGATTCCTCGTCTCCCCCAAGGTCGGCCCCGCGATCGGTATCGATCAGATGCAACCCGTGGGCGCCAAGGGCTGGCAGGTCGGCCTGTACGAGTACCCCGGGTTCAGCCTGCCGGCGGGAAGCGCCCTGGGCGCCTACAGCTACTGCAAGAAGAACGCGGTCCCGAAGAAGAAGTAGCTCAGGCGACTTTCTCGAGAATCTCCTCGGGCACGTCGAAGTTCGCGTGCACCGAGTCCACGTCGTCGTGCTCCTCCAGGGAATCCATCAGGCGGAGCAGCGCGGTCGCGTCGCCCTCCCCCACCTCGACGGTGCTCTTCGGCTCCATCGAGAGCTCTGAGGACTGGATCTCGACGCCCGCCGACTCAAGGGCCGAGCGGACCGCCGCCAGATCCGAGGCGCTCGTGGTGACCTTCAGCAGATCGCCGTCCTCCGAGACGTCCTCGGCGCCGGCGTCGATCGCGGGCATCAGGTCCTCCTCCCCGTAGCGCTCGCCGTCCAGCAGGATCACGCCGCGCTTCTCGAATTGCCAGGCCACTGACCCCGGCTCGCCGAGGCTGCCGCCGTGCCGCTCGAAGGCGTGCCGCACCTCGGAGCCGGTCCGGTTGCGGTTGTCCGTCAGCGCCTCGACCAGGATCGCGGCGCCGCCCGGCCCGTAGCCCTCGTAGGTGACGCTCTCGATCGCCGCGGCGTCCGCCCCTTCCCCGGTTCCACGGTCGATCGCCCGCTGGATGTTGTCCTTGGGCATCGACGCGTCGCGGGCCTTCTGCACGGCGAGGCCGAGCGCGGGGTTCGCCTCCAGGTTGCCGCCGCCGTCCCGAGCGGCAACCGTGATCGCTCGCGCCAGCTTGGTGAAGAGCTTGCCGCGCTTGGCGTCGGCGGCGCCCTTCTTGTGCTTGATCGATGACCACTTGGAGTGACCCGACATGCCATCGATTCTAAGAGCGCCCGGGAAAGCGAGCGGGGCGCCACACTGGCGCCCCGCCTCACCTCCCTGGCGCAGCCCTACTTCTCGGGTTGGTCTCGCGCACCGTCAACTTGAAGCAGTCGACGCGTGCCGGTGCCGTGCATGTTGTTGTCGTCCATGACCAGCAGCGACCAGGCGGCGTTGGTCGCCTTCTTGCCGCCGAGCCCGTTGAGGAACTTGAGGCTCTCCTGCGGCGCGTAGAACCCCACGAACGGCGCCTGCAGCCCCGGGGTGGCGATCGACGTCGGAGTCTCGCTGTCGAACGTCGTCAGGCCGCCGCCGCAGCCGGCGAACCCGTTGCCGTAGTTGTTGCCGTTGCCGCCGACGTCGTGCGCCATGTTGAAGACGCCCCGCGGTGTGGCGAGGTAGATCTCCAGGTCGCTCGCGAACGGGTGCGTGATCCGAACGCCCACGTCGACGTCCTTGATCTTGCCGCGCGGATTGAGGTTCTTGACCACGACCGGATCCCGGACCAGCTGCTGCGCCGCTCCGCCGCCATCCGGGATGCTGATCGGCACCCCGCCTGATGGCGCGCCGACCCCCACCTCGTACGTCTTGGTGATGACCTTCTTCCTGGCCTGCGCGGCCGGGGCCGCGAGGACGAGACCCAGGGCCATGACCGCCGCGACCATCAGCGGCCGTCCGCCCCAGCTTGCGTCCGTACATTCGTCTGTCCCTCCTGCTCATGGAGGGCTCGTTCTCCCCGTCGAGCGCCTACCCGTTTCCACCCCTAGAAACCCGCCGCAATTGCCAGGGTTGCGGCGCTATACAACGAAGCTTCCGTCCCGCTGGAGCGGCTCGCCGTCGACCTCGATCTGGCCGCCCTTGCGCAGGTCGCAGATCATGTCCCAGTGGATCGCCGACTCGTTGACGCCGCCGGTCTCGGGATATGAGCGGCCCACCGCCAGGTGGACCGTCCCGCCGATCTTCTCGTCGAGCAGGATCTCGCCCGTGCCGTCGGTGATGCCGTAGTTCGTCCCGATCCCGAGCTCGCCGAGCCGCCGGGCGCCATCGTCGGTATCGAGCATCTCGATCAGGAACTCCTCGCCCTTCTCGGCGCTCGCGTCGACGACCTTGCCGGCCTCGAAGCGGAATCGCACCCCCGCGACCTCACGTCCGGCGTAGCTCGCCGGCAGATGGAAGGAGATCTCGCCCTCGGCGGAATCCTCGACGGGGCCGGTGAAGAACTCGCCGTCGGGCATGTTGTGCTTGCCGTCCGCCGCGATGAAGGTCCTGTCCTCGATGCCGAGTCGCAGGTCCGTGCCATCGCCGGTGACGTGCACCTCGGAGCGGCCCTGGATCCAATCGGCGAGGCGCCTGGTCTCCTCCGACGTCCGCGCCCAGGCGCCGACCGGGTCGTCGTCGGTGGCCAGGCAGGCGCCGTAGTAGAAGTCCTCGTAGGCGGTCAGGCCCATCCCCGCTTCAGATGCGTAGGCATGGGTCGGGAACAGCGTCAGCGCCCAGCGGTAGGTCCCCTCGGCGCTCCGCTCCATCGCCCTCTTCATCAGCGACTGGGTCGCCGCCTGCCGCATCGCCTGCCGCTCGGGCGGGACCTGGGAGAGCGCGCGTGTGTTCTGGCTCGCCATCACCGCGATGCGGACGTCGGCGTTCTCGACCGCCCACTCGGCGACGGGAGAGATCCACCGGAGCTGATCGTCGGACGCGTGCTCGAAGTAGGACGCCGACTGGCCCTCCATCGCCATGTGCACGATCGGGTTGCCGCCCGCCCGCAGGACCTCCTCGTAGACCGCCTGGAGCAGCGGCTCGGCGGCCGACTCTCCCTCGATCGTGCAGACGTCGCCGTCGCTCACCTTGGTGGAGTGGCGAACGAGGATCTGCGCGAGCGCCGTGACTCGAGGGTCCCTCATGCTCTGAAACCTAGCGAGGAGCGCGCTCCGCGGACCTCGCCGCCGTGCACATCGCCATGAACGCGGCGTGCAGCCGGCTGTCATCCGTGAGCTCCGCGTGGAACGCGACGGCCAGGACGTTGCCGTCGCGTACGGCGACCGGGTGTCCATCGAGCTCGGCCAGGACCTCCACGCCCGGGCCGTGTGTCTCGACCCAGGGCGCCCGGATGAAGACGGCGCGCAGCGGCTCCTCGCCGAGGCCGTCGACGCGCAGATCCTGCTCGAAGCTCTGCAGCTGCCGACCGAACGCGTTCCGGCGGCAGACGTAATCGGCGACGGCCAGGTGGTCGCGGTCGCAGACGATCATTCCCGCGCAGCTGCCGAGGATCGGTCCGCCCGAATCGTGGAACGCGACGATCGCCCGGTCGAGGCCCTCGCGTTCCATGCCCATGGAGATCGTGGTCGACTCGCCGCCGGGGATCACCAGGCCATCGAGGCCGTCGAGTTCGTCCGGCGTGCGGACCTCGCTCGCCTCGGCCTCGAGGGATTCCAGCATCCGGCGATGGGCCTCGAAGTCGCCCTGGAGGGCGAGCACGCCGATTCGGAGAGGTCGCCCGCCGGTCACGCACCGCGGCCCTGCAGCAGGCCGCCATCGGCCGCCAGGGCCTCGATCTCGAGTCCCGGCATCGCGTCGCCGAGCTCCATGGAGGCCTGGGCCACCCGCTCTGGGTCTTCGAAGTGCGTCGTCGCCTCGACGATCGCGCGGGCGCGGCGCGCGGGGTCCTCGCTCTTGAAGATTCCCGAGCCGACGAAGTTGCCCTCGGCTCCCAGCTGCATCATCAGCGCGGCGTCGGCCGGGGTGGCGATGCCGCCCGCGCAGAAGAGCGGCACGGGAAGCCAGCCTCGCTCCGCAACGTCCTGGACGACGTCCAGCGGGGCCTGGTGCTCCTTGGCGGCACCGGCGAGCTGCTCGCTCCGCAGCGAGGAGAGGCGCTTGATCCCGTCGGTGATCTCCCGCATGTGGCGGACGGCCTCGACGATGTTGCCGGTGCCCGCCTCGCCCTTCGAGCGGATCATCGCGGCGCCCTCTCCGATCCGCCTCAGGGCCTCACCGAGGTTGGTGGCGCCGCAGACGAAGGGCACCTCGAAGGCGAACTTGTCGATGTGGTTGGACTCGTCCGCGGGCGTGAGCACCTCGGACTCGTCGACGTAGTCGACCTCGAGGGACTGGAGCACCTGAGCCTCGGCGAAGTGGCCGATCCTCGCCTTGGCCATCACGGGGATCGTCACCGCCTCCTGGATCTCCTTGATCACGGCGGGGTTGGACATGCGCGCAACCCCGCCCTGCGAGCGAATGTCGGCGGGAACCCGCTCCAGCGCCATCACGGCGCACGCCCCCGCGTCCTCGGCGATCTTCGCCTGGTCCGCGTTGGTGACGTCCATGATCACGCCGCCCTTGAGCATCTCCGCGAGGCCTGTCTTGACCCGGAATGTGGCTCGCTCGGCCATTGCCAATCCCATAGTAAGCACCACGGCGGCCACGCAGGCCGCCGGATGGAGGTTTGCCTGGTTGGAGGCCGGGCAACCTTGCATATGCCTCGCCCTGAAGGGGGCAGCCCGGACGAGGTTGCACCAGCACCTTGGGGCCCATTTTCCCCCGGGCCCCGGTATCGGCTGCAGGTCCGGATCGCCCCCCGGGCCTGCGGTCTTTACTGAACGGCGGCCGCCGATTAGCCGAAGACGCTGCGCGCGATCAGGATGGCCGCGATGAGGATGAGGATCACGAGCTCGCGCCAGGCGAGGCTCGCCTCGAAGTGACGGTCCCTGGCGAGCTCCTCGCGGAACTCATCCGACCAGATGTCTCCGGCGGCGCGCACGCGGAGGCGCTTGCTTCTCCCCTCGAGCTCGACGGTCAGCGGCCCCGTGCCGGAGCCGTTCTGATGGGTGCCGCGATCCGCCGGCGCGGTGCCCAGTGCGAGCGGCGCAGCCGGCGGCTTTCTGACGTGCAGCGCGCCGGCCATGCGGTATCCGACACCACCCGGGAGGCGCAGCAGAGCGGAGCGGACCCGGCCCCTCACGTCGTCAGCTCCTTCACGGCTCCGACCTTCTCGGTCTTCTCCCAGACCTGCTCGCTCCCGCGCAGCTCGGCGATGTAACCCGCCACCGTGAAGGCGCAGAGAAGCGGCCCGTAGCCGACGATGTAAAGGAGCGGGGCGACCAGCCAGGGGACGCGGCCCCACTCATCCAACTTCTTCAGCAGCCAGGCGGCGAGGATGGACAGTGTGAGCCAGCAATCCGCGAAGAGGAGCAGGTACTTGACCGCGGGCTGACCGCCGGCCAGCCCGATGTCGATCAGCTGCTGGGCGAAGACCTCGGTGAGGATCGGCCCGAAGAGGCCGAAGATGATCAGGGTGAGGTTGATCGCGCCCGGGAACAAGAAACCCTCCCGCCAGCACCGTTTGCCGGTCTCGGGATCCATCGCGAGAGCGGAAAGCGTCACGAACAGGAACGTCCCGCCGGTGAGCGCCCAGAGCGCCGTGAACGCCGAGATCGAGAGCTCCCGGTCGGTGAAGAAGAGCGCCAGCAGGCCCGTGGTGGCCATCAGCATAAAGACCGGCATGAAGACGACCGAGGACCAGATCGCTGCGAAGCTCGGGCCACCCAGAGGGCCGGCCCGAAGCCGGCGTAGCCAGACCCCGCGGTACAGGCGGCTGACCTGGACGTTGCCGCGAGCCCAGCGCACTCGCTGCTTCCAGAGGGCCGCGATGCTGTTGGGCTCCTCGGCGAGCACGATCGAGTTGCCCTCGAAGCGGACGTCGAATCCCGCGAGCTGGATACGGAAGGTCGTGACGGTGTCCTCCGCGAGCGTCCCGGTCTGAATCTTCCCGCCGATCTTCTCCAGGGCGTCTCGGCGAATCAGCTGCGCGCCCCCGGCCAAACAGGCCTGCGCAGCGAGCATGTTCTGCGCGCGGCGGGCGGCCGCCTGTGCGGTGATGTACTCGAAGGCGACGAAGCGGTTGACGTAGTTCGGGTCGGCCGTCCCCTCCTTGATATAGGCGGTGACGCCGCCGATCTGGAGGTCGCCGAGGTGCCGGCTCATCCGGCGGAGCGCCGTCGGGGTGAGCAGCACGTCGGCGTCGATGATCAGGATCGCCTCGTACCAGTCGTCCTCGCGGATCGCGTCCAGCCCGTAGTTGATCGCGTCGGCCTTGCCACCCCCGCCCTGTTCGCGCCGCAGGTGGATGACGCGGCCCGGGTACCTGGCGGAGCTCTCCGCGAGCACCTCCGGAGTGTTGTCGGTGCTGCCGTCATCGACGACATACACCCGCACCTGCTCCTCCGGGTAGCGCATCTTCATCAGGTAGTCGATGGTCCGCCCGAGCACCGCGCCCTCGTTCCAGCCGGGGATGACCACGGCGACCCTCGGATAGAGCTCCGAGACCCGGATGTACGGACGGCGCCAGATGTGGAGCCCGGCGAGGAAGAACTGGTAGCAGCCGACCACCAGCACGGTTGCCCCGCTCAGGACCATCGCGACGAGGACGATGTGGAGGACGTTGGTCACGCCGCCAGCTCCTCGATCACGCCCAGGCAGTAGTCGTACCGGCCGATCGTCTCGGGTGAGTGGCTGTCGGTGCTCAGCAGGATCGGCACGCCCGCGGCATGGAACGGGCGCAGCGTCCTTGCGGACGGGCAGCGCCAGCGCTCGTCGACCTCGATCGAGGCGCCGTTGTCAGCCGCGGAGGCGGCGAGCCGTTCGAGTGACGCCTCCTGGAGCAAGGACTCGTCGAGACCGATCTTCGGCAGCACGCTGAAGAGATGCGCGATCACCAGATTCGGATAGCGGGCGACCGCGCCGGCCGTCGCCGTGACGATCGACTCCAGCACGGCGGCGGGATCCGTCTCACCTCCCGCGATCGCAAGCCGAACGGCCGCGGGATCGGCCGGGCCGTCATCGAGGGGCACCCGGTGGTCTGCCGCGTAGACGCGGTCGACGCCGCCGATGTCGGCGGGAAGGTCGAGCTCTCCCGAGGTGTCGAGGATCTTGGCCTCGACGCCGCTGCGCACCTCCATTTCGGTTCCGCCGTCGGCGCTTCGGACCTCCTCTGCAAAGGCGGGCGCCCAATCGGTGTCGCGACGAACGTGGTCGACGCAGGTGATGGCCGCCAGGCCGGCGCGCTCCGCCGCGATGACGTTCTCGGCCACGGTGGCCGACCCGTCGGAGTAGATGGAGTGGACGTGCATGTCCTGATCAGTCGTCGGCAGGCCGCTGGAGGTCATGAGGGCACCGTCTCGGCACTCGCAGTCGCTTCGAGCGCCGCCAGCTCCTCGACGCTCTACCGGGACGTCCTCGAACACGCGGGTCATGGCGACCTCGCTGAACTCGAGCGGCCCAGGAGGGATCGGCTCCCCGAGCAGCTCGCCAAGCGCGAGCCGCGGCATGTTCACGCCGCTCGCGACGGTCAGCGGCATCGTGCCCGGGAACCGCGGGTTGATCTCGATCAGGCGAGGGGTGCCGGTCGCGTCCCGCATCACCTGGACGTTCGCGACGCCGGTGATCCCGGCGGCCTCGGCGGCTCGAGCACCGATGGACTCGAGCTCGTCGTCGTGGACGGTCCGGCTGGTGATCGCGATCCCGGAGTCGACCCGCAGTCGCTCCCGAGGGACCACCGCCCGCACCTCTCCGGCCTGGGTCGCGAGCACGTCGAGGGAGTACTCGGGGCCCGGCAGGTGCTCCTGGACGAGCAGGGACCGGTCCCTGACGCCGCCGAGCCCGTCCCAGGAGTCGACCCGCCGGACGCCGCGAGATCCGCTCCCGACCCGCGGCTTGACCAGAACGGGGAGCTCGAAGGCCGTGGGGTCGAAGTCGTCGTCGAGCGGAGCCGAGCGCGGGATCGGCACGGAGCCGTCCGCGATCTGCATCAGCGCCCACTTGTCGAGGCAGAGGCGCAGCGCCCTGGTCGGCGCCACCAGCACCGAGACGCCGGCGGCCGCGAACTCGTCTCGGCTCTCCGCCAGAGGCACGAGCTCGGTGTCCACGGTCGGGACGACCACCTGCACCCCGCGCTCCCGGCAGATCTCCAGCAGCGCATCGGCGAATCCTGGGTCGTCCCCACGAGGGAGCAGCAGCCGGTGCGCGGCGTCGACCAGGAACAGACCGGGAGCATGAGGGTCGATGTCCGCGGAGAGGAACTCCAGTGGCTCGTCTCGGAGAGCTCGCATGAAGGAGTACCCGGATGGCCCCCCGGTTCCTGTGACGAGAACTCTCGGGCTTCGCCCGTTACCAGCTGGCATGGAGGCTGGTCGCCCCGCCGTGCTCCACGGCTCCGTCGTCCCGCACCCCGACGCTGGGGACGATGTCCCCTTCGCGGATCACCTCGAGCGGTTCGGCATAGAGCGAGGTCGCGAAACGGCCCCAGTAGCGCGCGGTCGCGTTGAGGAGGTCCGGAGCGAGGTAGCTGCGGATACTGGTCTGCGACTCGAAGGCTGCGATCGCCTCGAGCTTGCGATCGAGCACGTCATCGATCGAGATGAATCGGCTGGGGCGGAACTCGACGGTGGTCGAAGGCGTCTGGTAGGCGTAGATCCGGGGGACCCGCCTGCGCGGCGACGAGGCTGGCGTTGTGAGCGGCACGATGGTCCTGGTGGACGTCCCGCGAGCTGTGCGTGTAGATCGTCGTCGGCTTGACCTGCTCGACCACCTCCGAGATCGCCTGGATTGTCGCGGCGGTCTCAGAGATCGCCGTGTCGTCCAGATCCAGCATGTGGAGCTCCGCCGCCATCAGCTCGGCCGCCCTCTCGGCCTCGTCGATTCGGATGCCCGGCTGACCGCCGGCCTCGCCGTTGGTCAGCGTGAGGAGATGGACGTCGTGGCCGACGCCGCTGTGCCTGAGCAGCACCCCGCCGCAGCCGATCTCGATGTCGTCGGGGTGGGAGCCGATCGCCAGCACGGTCTCGTGCGGGCGGCGCAGGGTCCGGTTGAAGCGGTCCGTGGAGATCGCCTTACTGACCTTCGTCCGGAACTCCTCAGGGTCGAACGGCTTCGAGATGTAGTCCACGGCGCCGGCTCGAATGGCCTTGACGGCGTAATCGAAGTTCTCCTTCGCGCTGACGACGATCGCCATCAGCTGCGGGTACCGGGACTTGGCCTGCTCGAGGAACTCGAGGCCGTTGATCCCGGGCAACTCGACGTCGACGAGGACCAGGTTCCACTCGCCGTCGAGCAGTCGCTCCAGGCCGTCCTCGGCGTTCGTCACGACGCTAACTTCGCCGACATCGGCGAGCGTGCGCCGAATCAGCTCGGCGACGACCTCGCCGTCTTCCACGAGCAGAATGCGGGGTTTCTCTTCGCCGATGAACATTGGGATTGGTCGGTCCTCTCCCCCGAGGGACACGACTAGTTATCGGCAGAGCCACGCCTGGACTGGAGCGTGGTGTGCGTAAAAAACCGCAGACGTCGCTACTTCAGCTTGAAGGCGCGAATGCGGTCGCGGTGCGCAGCCTCGTCGCGGGAGTACACCCCGTGAGCCAGCGCCTGGACCAGGCCCATCAGCGCCGCATTGGAGCGAATGTAGGACGGGCCGTTGGATGAGTAGTAGAGCATCAGCTCGGAGTGCTCCGCCACGTCCGACAGCGTCGCGTCTGTGATCGACATTGTCCGCGCCCGGCGGTGCCGGGCCAGCTTCAGAGCTCGGAGGATGAGCGGATGCGCTCGCCCGGCGGTCAGCACGACCAGCAGGGTGTCCTCGTCCATGCGCGAGAGCTTCTGGATGTTGTCCTGGCTCGGCGAGGCGACGATGTCCGCGCGAACGTCGAGCAGCCCGAGCAGATGCCGGAGGTAGCTGGCGAAGAAGGCCATCTGCTCTACACCGACGATCAGGACGCGCCTGGAGGTCGCGAGGGCCGAGACCGAGGCCTCGATCTGCTCGCGGGTCAGGCTGCGCGCCGTCTCCTCGATGTTCGAGTAGTCCGCGCCGAGCGAGGCCTCGAACTCAGAGTGGTCGAAGTTGAAGAGGGCCGCGGCGCCGGCGCCCCCGTTGCCGTTCGGCGCTCCCTCGGCGACCTTGTGCCGGTACTCCTCGATGGCCGCCTGCTGAAGCTCGGGGTAGCCGTCGAAGCCGAGTGCCTGCGAGAAGCGCACGACGGTGGATGAGGAGGTGTTGGCGCGCCGGGCCAGCTCCTCGGCGGTCTGGAAGGCCGCCTCGTCGAGGTGGTCGACGATGTAGCGAGCCACGTCCTTCTGGGAGCGCGAGAAGTCGTCGAAGCGCTCGGTGATGAAGTCCGAGAGGCTCTTGCGGGAGGATTGGGTCTTGGTCGCGGTCCGTGCCACGGGCGATGATTTCGCTGCCCGCCTGGGTTTCCCTTCTTGGAATCGCCCGAATGTGGTTGGATCGTCGGGTGAGCCTCGACGGTCAGCTCCGCAGGACGAACCGAAACATGATCGCGTTCGACCTCCTGCTGGGGTCAGGCGCACTCCTGGCCCCCTCCCAGACGCTGCGCGTGCTCGGTCACGACGAGCCCTCTAGTGACGCGAAGGAGCTCTTTCGCCGCTGCGGCCCGATCTGGCTGACCTTCGCGGCCGCACACCTGGTGGCCTACCGCCGCAACAGGCCCAAGGACTGGTGGGCGCTGTCCTGGCTGCGCGGAACGGAGCTGGCGACCGACATCGTCTGGTC
The DNA here is from genome assembly GCA_963763985.1 of uncultured Solirubrobacterales bacterium. Lineage (GTDB taxonomy): Bacteria > Actinomycetota > Thermoleophilia > Solirubrobacterales > 70-9 > DASUPK01. The sequence continues at coordinate 85,843 of CAVXQO010000010.1, forward strand.
GCGGTCCGCGGCTTTCTCGCGACCCGGGGCCCGGGCCGGTCTCTGGTTCGCCGGGCTCAGCAACCTGGCGATGACGCTGGGCTTCGCCTATCTCTCGCAGACGGAGTCCTAGAACAGGGCGCTCAAACGGATCCCGGGTTCGAGCTGCAGACCCTGAACCCCAGCGAGACGGCAAGCCTCTTTCGCTGGGGGGCTGTGTGCACCACCGCGGCCTGCGCGGCCGCGTAAGCCTTGGAGTCCTGGTTCTCGGCGGCGTCTTGTCCGGCCTTCATCTGGTCGATTGCCCGGTCCCGCGCGCTCAGGTAGCTGTCGAGCGCTGCCCGTTGGGCCTCGGGTGGCTCCAGATCGCCAAGGCCTGAATTCGCAATCTCCGAGACCTGGATCAGCTGCTTGGTCTGTTCGGCGGCATCCGAGGCGTTGCCCAGAGGGTGGGCCTGGATCTGCCTGAACTTGGTCTGCTCGTCCTGGCAGATCGCATCCCCCTTCTGAACCAGCTCTGCGGCGCTGATCTGCTCCTTACCCCCTCCGCCGCATCCCGCGGCGCCCAGGGCAAGGATCGCGACGGCCGGAAGGACGGGCAGAGATCGTCTGGCGGGGGACATTGAAAACACGACTCTAGCCACGGCCGGAGCGCCTGCTTCAATACGACGACCAGAGAAAGGAGGTGGTCCTAACTTGAATTCCATGCTTGACGGGACTCTGGAGGTGCAGGGCCGCTAGGCCCGGGCGCTGTGTAGGGCCCAAGGGGCCGTCGGATGGCACGCGGCCGTCCGGCGGAATCCAACCCGGGCACCGGCGAGCGAAGGGAGGTGGGAGCCGTCCCGCCCCACCGTCAATCCCCAGCCCGTTCAGAACCGCGTTACATGCGAAGGGCCGCCTCCCAGGAGGCGGCCCTTCGTGCTTCAGGTCGGAGGTGCCTAGCCCCCGAGGTTGCTGACCCTCGTGTCCAGCTTGTTGATGTCGTTCTGGAGGTTCTTGATGTCGGTCGCCTGGGTCGCGGTCGTCGTATTCAGCGTGTTGACGCTGGTCTGGATCGCGTTGACAGATGTGCGCAGGGCGCGCAGCTGCTTGTTGACGCTCGCCGTCACGCCGGCCGCCTTGGTGGCCTGGGCCTGCTCGGCGCCCTGGACCTGTGAGGCGGTGGTGCCGAGTTGCTGCTCGAGCTGGGCCTTGGTCGCATCGGCGATGTCCTGATCGCTCTTGTTGCCGTTCTTGGCGCTGATTCCGATTACGAGGCCGACGACGCCGACAACCAGCGCCAGTCCGGCCAGGATCAATGCGGTTCGTGGGTTCATGCGCCGAACCTAAACACTGGCCAGGACGCGATCGTGTAGGAGCCCATGCCTCACCCACTCACGGGTACGCTGGCTTGAGTGAGGGATGGGGCGCATACTGAGGAATTGGGCCCGCGCAGGTCACCGTGCTGTACGCCGGATGCACAGCACGAAGCTCCGCCCCGGCCGACCGTGACGATCATCCCCGACACCGATGTCCGGCCGGCAGACGACATGCTCCTGATCGAGAGCGGCTCGTTCCTGATCGGCAGCGAGGATCGCTGGGCCTACCCCGCCGACGGCGAGGGGCCGGTCCGCGAGATCTCTCTCCACTCGTTCAGGATCGACCCGGTGGTCGTCTCCAACGAGGCATTCGGTTCCTTCGTCGAGGCGACCGGGTACGCCACCGAGGCGGAGCGGTTCGGCTGGTCGTTCGTCTTCGCGGGACTCCTGCCGGACGACTTCCCGCCCACCCAGGCCGTCGTCGAGGCTCCTTGGTGGCGCAAGGTGGAGGGAGCCGATTGGCGACACCCAGAGGGCCCGCAGTCCTCGGTCGACGCTCGCCTCGATCATCCCGTCGTGCACGTCTCCTGGAATGACGCACTGGCGTATTGCACCTGGGGCTCCCTGCGACTGCCGACGGAGGCCGAGTGGGAATACGCGGCCCGTGGCGGACTCGAGGGCAAGGCCTTCCCTTGGGGCGACGAGCGCGAGCCCGGCGGCGAGCACCGGATGAACGTCTGGCAGGGCGCCTTCCCGACCAAGAACACTGAGGCCGACGGCTACTACGGGACCTGTCCCATTGACGCCTTCCCTCCCAACGCGTACGGGCTGCACAACGTGACGGGCAACGTCTGGGAATGGGCAGGGGACTGGTTCGATCCGGAGTTTCGCCGGCAGGATCGGTCGCACGATCCCCGCGGCCCCGCCGAGGGCGCCCTCAGGATCCAGAAGGGCGGCTCATACCTCTGCCACGACTCCTACTGCCGGCGCTACCGGGCGGCCGCCCGGCAGGGCAATTCGCCGGACAGCTCGACCGGCAACGTCGGTTTTCGCTGCGCCCGCGACGCCTGACCCGGACCGGCCATTCGGCTCGGCTGAACGCGGCCGCGGATCAATCCGTCTGCCCAACGGCCGGGCGATCGAAAGCCTGCATGACCCCGCCGACGGCGAAGCAGAGCGCGCCGGTCAGCGTGCCCCAGTTGGCGATGTCGACGTTGACCTCGCTCATGGTCTCGGGCCTGGTGAAGGCCGCGATCGCCGAGATCATGAACAGGATCGAGCCGATCTGATTGACCGCGACGATCGCCCAGCCGAGATCCCGCCGCCGCAGGCAGGGACGAGAGCGGTGACAGATCTCGGCCATCGCCAGGTGCCCGGAGATCAGGAACAACACGCACCCGATCACCTCCGGCTTCCAGATCAGCCGGTTTACCCTATGTGTGCTGAGGCCGTCGATGAACGAGTCGATCAGGCTGACCCCGAAGGCAAGGGTCCCGGCGAAGAGGACGAAGGTGCTCAGCCAATCGATCCTCATGGGCTCATACGACCACCAGCGCCAGGGCTCCGTGGCGAGCGCGCCCACGGCGTCCACACTCCGTGGTGCGTTGATCGCCCCCAACAACGAGGCGTACGCCCCGGTGCTGAAGAAGATCCCGCCCAGGAAGTAGATCGATGCGGCGGATGCCGCGTCGCCGGAGCCGAGCTGCGCCACGACTGCCCCGAGGGCGAACAGCGAGCCCCCGATGGCGAACGCCCCCGCCGCGACCCAGTTGAGCCGCCGCAGACGCCGGGCGAGGGCCGCCGAAGCGGGCAGGGCCCTCCCCTCTCCCTCCCCAACGGCCCGGAGGGTAATCGTGCCGCGCTTGCGCGCCTGCCGCGACTCCCAGACGGCGTCGGCGTCGTCCGAGAGGCGCCATCTGACCCGACTCGTGAACGGGCCGGGGCCGCGGCCCTCGGCGAGCTTCCAAGCGGTATGTGAGTCAATCGGCGGCCGGAGCGGGTCAGTCACCCTGCTGGGCCATCTTCTGCTGCGCCGCCCCGAGCGCGCCCTTCACGGCCTCGACGTGCCGTCCTTCAGCCTCGCCCTTCACCTGCTTGACCGTGCGCGTCACTGCGGGCTCGATCCTCTCGGCCTCGGACTTCGAGTACACGACGATCAGACCCGCCCCGCCCAGCGGGATCGTCTCGCCGGCCTGCTCGCCGATCTTCTCAGCGGCCTTGTGATGGACCAGTTCGCCGGCGCCGGCTCCCAGTGCCGCCCCGATCGCAGTCGAGAGAAGCAGCGGCGGCGCGACCAGCCCAACTGCCAACCCAACGCCACCCAGCGCGGCCGTCCCCTCGCGGACCATGTGGTCGGTCTCCTCGACCGACAGGTTGCCCTGGAGGTCCTTCGCGATCAGGGCCATTCCCTGCAGGTGGGCACCGCTGTCGTGGACGGCGTTGTAGTCGTCCTCGGCGGCGTCCTTCGACATGTAGCCCCCGATGAGGACGTCGATCGTGTCGTGCAGCTTCATTGAAACCTCCTTGCCTTCACCCCGAGGTCAGGCCGACAGCGCGTGTGCGGTGTGTCCGTGGTGGTGGGCGGTGTGCAGCTCATGCGCATCTTCCTTCGAGGGCTGCGGCTTGATCTCGAAGGTGACCTTGTCGATCGTTCCGGTGAACTCGAAGGGCTTGCGGTCCTCGTAGGCCTGGTCGACCACGCCGCCGTTGTCACATCCGATGTCCATGCCCGAATAGCCAGAGAAGCGGATCGGAACCGTGTGGTCCATGCGTCCCTTGCCGACCGGGCGGTCGCCGATGAAAAGCGTCACCTCGCCGCCGGTGGCGGGCTTCGCCTCGTCGGCGGCGAACTCCATTCTCACCGAAACCTCACCCTCGGGCAGCTCCTCCTCGGCCACCTGGCGGAAGACGAAGACGCCCATCATCGAGTAGGTGTGGGTGAGCTTGCCTTCGTCGACGAACAGCGAGAACCCGCCCAGATGGTCGGCCTCAGCGACGATCACCCCCTCGGCGCCGCCCTTCGGGATCACCAGGTCGGCTGTGATCGAGTAGGAGTGGTTGTAGATCCTCGGGATCATCCCGGAGAGGACGTTCTGGACGTCGCCGCGAAACTCGAACTTGGGGACCTGGGGTAGCGGGGGCACGATCCCGAAGAACGACGCCAGCGTGGCGAGCAGAGGCGTCACGTTGTACTTCTCGGCCTCCTCCCAGAAGAGCTCCTTGAGCTCCTTCACCTTGTCAGGGTTCTCCGCGGCGAGGTCATGAGCCTGCGAGAAGTCGTCGGGCAGGTAGTAGAGCTCCACCGGGTCCTGGTCGGGATCCCAGACTCCGGGCTTGTACGGCTCCAGCGCCTCCGGCGTGAGCACCCACGGGATCCGTTCGGTCCGCATCGCGAGCCACCAGCCGTCCTCATACATGGCGCGATTGCCGATCGTCTCGAAGTACTGCTGGGTGTGGTGCTCGGGCGCGTCCCCGTCGGTGAACGAGTCGGCGAACGTCTTGCCGTGCATCGGCTGCTGCTCGATCCCGTCGATGTGGGTCGGCATCGGGATCCCGGCGATGTCAAGAATCGTCGGGCCGACATCGATCACGTGGGTGAAGTGGCTTCGGAGGTCGCCCCCCTTCCTGACCTTCTCCGGCCAATGGATGACCAAGGGGTTGCGGGTACCGCCGAGGTGCGAGCCCACCTGCTTTCCCCACTTGAACGGCGTGTTGCCCGCCCACGCCCATGCGGCCGAGTAGTGAGGGGCCATCATTTGGTTGCCCCACGCCTCGACCCCGCCGTAGCGCTCGGAGAGCTGCAGCTGCATCTCGTCGGTCAGCGGGATCCCGTTCTGCATGGTGAGCTCGTTGAATGAGCCCGTGATCGTGCCCTCCATGCTCGCGCCGTTGTCGCCCCAGATCCAGAAGATGAGCGTGTTGTCCAGCTCGCCGAGTTCGTCGATCGCGTCGATCACCCGGCCGACGTTGTAGTCGGCGTTCTCGGAATAGCCGGCGTAGACCTCCATCTGCCGCGCGTAGAACGCCTTCAGCTTGTCCGGCACGTCCTCCCAGGCGGGGAAGGCATCGTCGCGTTCCGTGAGTTCCGCGTCGGGGGGGATGACTCCGAGTTCCTTCTGCCTGGCGAAGGTCTCCTCGCGCAGCTTGTCCCAACCCTGGTCGAACTTGCCCTTGTACTTCTCGGCCCATTTGTCCGAAACGTGGTGCGGAGCGTGACTGCAGCCAGTCGAGAAGTAGCTGAAGAAAGGCTTGTTCGCATCCTGCGCCCGGACCGCATGCAGCCACTCGATCGTCTTGTCCGCCATGTCATCGGGCAAGTAGTAGGGGTCCTCTCCGTCGTCGTAGTACGCCTCGGGTGTCCCAATGATCTTCTGGTTCTCCGCCAGGCAGGGATCCCACTGGCCGGACTCGCCGCCAAGGAAGCCGTAGAAGTAGTCGAACCCCCAGCCGACCGGCCAGCGGTTGAAGGGACCGGCGGGTCCCTGCTGGCCGTCCGGCGTCAGGTGCCACTTGCCGAACGCGGAAGTGGTGTAGCCGTTGTCCTTAAGGATCCTGGGGAACGGGACGCAGTCGTCGGGGACGAAGGCCGTGTACCCCGGGAACCCGGTCGAGAACTCGCCGATGGAACCGAAGCCGACCGTGTGGCTGTTGCGGCCGGTGAGCAGCGCCGCCCGCGTCGGTGAACAGAGCGCCGGCACATGGAAGCGGTTGTACCTGACACCCTCATCCGCCATCCGCGTGTAATTGGGCGTGTCGATCGGCCCGCCGAAGGTCGCCGGATTACCGAAACCCGCGTCGTCGATCAGCACCACCAGGACGTTCGGGGCTCCATCGGGAGCGTCAACGTGGCCGATCGCATCCCAGTCCGGCTGCGAGCCGTCGAGCGTTCGGTTCGTCACACCACTGAAGGGCGGCATGCGGATCGGGAGCTTGCTTCGGTCGGGCTGGCTCATGGTCTCCTCCGGGGGTTCAGTTGGCCGAGAGCACCGCGGCCCGGCATTCCATTGCCGCACGGACGAAACACCCTGGCTCCCCCCAACGCATCATCCGAAATGGGTGAAAGCCGCGATTTCACCCGATCGGGATGACGACGGGACCGGCTCGATCAGGTTGGCTTCGGCGGGATCAGAGGCTCTTGCAAATCGCGACCGCCAACCCCAACAACTTCGAGTACACGGCTCGCCCCAGGCTGCCCGTCGTCGGGGAGGCAACCATCCCGAGCGGCTGGCTGCTCACAATCGGGCTGCTCAATCTCTTCTATGCGATCTCGGTGCTCGCCGATTCGACCATCTTCATCACCACGGCGTCCTGGCTCGTCGGGGACGCACGTCCGTGGGGCTGGTTGATGCTCGTGGTCGGATTGATCCAGCTGGCCGCGGCCCCGGGAGTGCTGCTGGCGAAGCTCGGGGCGATCGCGATCGGCCTGATCTCAGTGGTCGGTCACGTGATCGCGCTGATCATGTTCTTCCCGGATGCGCCATGGGTCGCGATTGCTCTACTGGCCCTCGACACAATCGTCTTCCTCTGCCTGCTGAGCGTCGCGAGGAGCGCTCGGGTATCAATCAGCTGATGGCGACCGGCAAGGACAAGCTGGGCAAGCTGCTCGACCAGTTCAAGGAAGAGCCGCGCGGCGCCTGGCTGACGGAGGACGCGCCTCAGGAGGCGATTCCCGAGCACGCGATGGACTCCGTCGCCGCGATGCGCCTCGTCACGCAGGAGCTTGCCGTCGAGGGAATCCCCGAGCGGAACCTCGCGACCTTCGTCACCACCTGGATGGAGCCCGAGGCCCGCATCGTGATCGACGAGAACCTGCACCGGAACTTCATCGATCACGCCGAGTACCCGATGACCGCGGAGATCGAGCAGCGCTGCATCAGGATGCTCGCCGAGCTCTTCAACGCCCCGGGCGAGACGACCGGCGCTCGCACACAGGGTTCCTCCGAGGCGATCATGCTCGGCGCGCTCTCGCTGAAGTGGAACTGGCGGAAGCGACGCGAGGCCGACGGCAAGGACACGGACAAGCCGAACCTCGTCTTCGGCGGAGACGTGCACGTGGTCTGGGAGAAGTTCTGCCGCTACTTCGACGTCGAGCCGCGGATCGTCCCCCTGCAGGCCGGCAAGTACACGATCGGCCCCGAGGACGTGGAACCCCACCTGGACGAGAACACGATCGGGGTGGCTGCCGTGGTCGGGACCACCTTCACCGGCCACGCCGACGACGTCGTCGGCATCAACGAGTTGTTGCTCAACTACCGCGACGAGAAGGGCCTCGACATCCCCCTGCATATCGACGGCGCGAGTGGCGCGTTCGTCTGGCCCTTCCTCTACCCGGACTCGAAGTGGGACTTCCGGCTCGAGCAGGTTCGGTCGATCAACGCCTCGGGGCACAAGTTCGGCCTGGTGTACCCGGGGATCGGCTGGCTGATCTTCCGCGAGAAGGCGGACCTCGCGGAAGATCTCGTCTTCTACGAGAACTACCTCGGCAAGACCGACGCGACCTTCACGCTCAACTTCTCAACCGGGTCGGCGATGGTGCTGGCTCAGTACTACAACTTCGTCCGCTTCGGCAAGGCCGGCTACCGGCTGATCATGGAGATCATGCAGGAGAACGCGCAGGCGCTCGCCAAGGACCTGGACGGTATGGGCCAGTTCCAGATCATCGGCGCCGGCGAGGAAACGCTTCCACTGGTGGCCTTCAACCTCGCGGAGGAACACCCCTATGACGAGTTCGACATCGCCTTCCAGCTCTCGGCCGAGCGCGGCTGGATGCTGCCCGCGTACACGATGCCGCCGGATGCTCAGGACGTGAAGATGATGCGGGCGCTCGTCAAGGTCAACCTGAGCCGCTCACTGGTCGACCGGCTTGTGGAGGACATTGCGGACGCGATCAAGACCCTCGAGAAAAAGGGGCCCGTCAGCGACGTCCGAGCGGAAGCGCGTCAACATCAACATCAGCCACTGAGCCCTTCCGCCCGCGGCTGTCCATTTCCACGCCCTCCGTTCGTCTCTGAGGCGAAACTCAAACCAGGAGGTAGCGATGAAGTACGCGTTGCTGATTCATCAGGGCACCACCCCGGTCCCCGGCATGGAGGAGTGGGAGGAGCTCTCCGAGGACGAGCAGAAGGCGGTCTACGGCGCATACCAGGAGGTCAACCAGACTCCCGGCGTGACGCCCAACGACTTCCAGCTGGCGAACCCCGGAGACGGCGACAACCGTCCGCGTCGACGACGACAAGACCCTGACCACCGACGGCCCGTTCGTCTCCGTCAAGGAGGCGATCGGAGGCTGGCTGACCTATGAGGCCGACGACCTCGACGCCGCGATCGAGCTCGCCTCCAAGATTCCGGCGGCTCGCATGGGCGGCGCGATCGAGATCCGGCCGCTCGTGGAGCGCTAGCGATCCTCGACCAGGTCTTCCGCGACGAGTGGGGCCGCGTCCTCGCCAACCTGATCGGCTCCCTCGGCAGCTTCGAGCTGGCCGAGGAGGCCGCTCAGGAGGCGTTTGCGATCGCTGCCGAGCGCTGGCCGCGGGAGGGGACGCCCGACAACCCCAGGGCCTGGCTGCTGACGACAGCTCGCAACCGGGCGATCGACCGAATCCGGCGCGACCGCACCCTCGCCGAGAAGACGCGCCTGCTCGACGTCCCGGAGGCAGTGGAGGACGAAGTGGATGAGACGACGATTCCCGACGAGCGGCTCGAGCTGCTCTTCACCTGCTGCCATCCCGCGCTGGCGCTGGACGGCCAGGTTGCGCTGACGCTGCGCACGCTCGGCGGCCTGACCACAGAGGAGATCGCCCGCGCCTTTCTCGTCCCGAAGGAGACGATGGCGAAGCGGCTGGTCCGCGCGAAGCACAAGATCGAGGCCGCCGGGATCCCCTTCCGCGTGCCCCCTCCCCACCTCTTGCCCGACCGGCTCGCGGCGGTGCTGGCGGTGATCTATCTGATCTTCAACGAGGGCTACGGGGGCCGAGGCGACCTCGCCGCGGAGGCGATTCGCATCGACCGCGCGCTGGCCGAGCTGATGCCGGACGAGCCGGAGGTGCACGGGCTGCTCGCGCTGATGCTGGCAAACGACGCGCGCAGCGAGGCGCGGTTCGCGGAGGGTGAGCTGGTCCTGCTGGCCGATCAGGATCGCTCGCTCTGGGACGACGAGGAGATCGGGCGGAGCCGGACGGCCCTCGATCGGGCCATGGCTCTGGGCGGCCGCGGTCCCTACGCGCTGCAGGCAGCGATCGCGATCCTCCACACCGAGGGGACGGTGGACTGGCCGCAGATCGCCGCTCTCTACGGCGAGCTCGCCCGGCTCACCGGCTCACCAGTCGTGGAGCTGAACAGGGCGGCCGCCATCGCCGAGGCCGGCAACCCGGAGGACGCGCTGGCGCTGGCCGACGGTCTCGAACTGGAGAGCTACCACTACCTGCACTCGACCCGAGGGGAATTGCTCCGGCGCCTGAACCGGGATGACGATGCCCTGGCGGCGTACCAGCGGGCGCTCGAGCTCGTGCACTCCGACGCCGAGAGGCGCTTCCTGGAACGGCGTGTGGCCGAGATCAAAGGCCGGTGACAGCGTCGAGCTGCTTCGTGGAGATCGCCTGTGTGAACTCCTTGAAGTCCCGGTCGTTCTGATCCGAGTAGACCTCGGCGAAGTCGCTGATGGCCCGGTCGAAGGCCTCTCCCTTGCCGAGGTAGGCGGCGATTGCAATGCGATCCCCCGAGCGCGCGTGGGCCCGGGCAAGAGTCCACCCGCAGAGCCTGGCGTAGAGGCCCATCGTCGTGGGGTTCATCCGCTCGATCTCCGCCGAGCCCTTGCCGTCCCAGAGCTGGCGCACGTAGAAGTCCCGCTGCTTGCCGTCCACCCCCTTCGCGGTGGTCCAACCCAGGAAGATGTCGCTGGCCGCCTGCATCAGGCGCTGCCCCTCCACCACGCGCCTTCCCTGCTGCTTGAAGGGCCCCGCGCCGGTGAACGGCTCGAGCACCGAGCTCTGGGCCTCCTTCGCCTGCAAGAACAGGGGATCCTGTGAGTCGCGGCCGAGCAGGAGCAGGATCCAGGCGCGGGTCCCGACGCTCCCCACTCCGACGACTTTGTGGGCGATGTCAACGAAGCGGTAACGCTCGACCAGCTGCCGCACATCCCGGTCGAGCGTTCGCACATAGGCGGAGTAGACGTCGCGAAGTCGCTTCTCGATCACCTTTACGTCAACGCCCTCGAATATCTCCGTGATCGGAATGATCAGGGGAGGGTCGCTGACGATATGGGGCTCTCCCCCATCCGACTGCGTCAGCTTGGCGAAGGCTCGCATGCTGTTCTTGCTCTCCGCCTTGGCTCGTTGCTTCTCGTAGCGCTTCGCCGTCTTGTGAGACATCTGTGACCGGTAGCGCTCGATAGCGTCGACGTCCATGCGCTCGTACCAGACCTCGAGCGTGGGCATCGCCGCCAGTCTGCGCATCTCGCACCGATACTCGCCCGCCGCTTCGGCAAGCACCGCCCGACGCTCGGACTCGCGGAAGCCGAGGTTGCGTCCGCCGATCGCAAAGCTGGCGGCAAGCCGTTTGACGTCCCACTCGAACGGCCCCGGGTGAGTCTCGTCGAAGTCGTTGATGTCAAAGATCAGTCGCCTGTCGGGCGCCGCGAAGACGCCGAAATTGGACAGGTGCGCGTCCCCGCACAGCTGGACCCTGAGGCCGGAGTCAGGCACGGCGGCCAGGTCCGCAGCCATGATCGCGGCGGCCCCTCGGTAGAAGGTGAATGCCGAGGCCGCCATCCGGCCGTGGCGGATCGGCACCAGCTCCTTGACCCGGGTCTTGTCCTGATCCACGAGGATCTTCACCGGATCCTTGCGATTCGAGGGCGCCTCCCAGGCCGCATGCGCCGAACGTGGCGTCCTGCGGCGCGCCGCCTTGCCGGCCGCCTCGCTCTCCCCCGGGGTCGGATGATCAGACATGGGATACATCCTGGAGTAGACCGCGATCGCGTGCCCGCTCGACGGCCTCCCCCCGGGACGTGGCATCCAGCTTGCGATAGATGGCCTGGGCCTGAGTCTTCACCGTGTTCGCGGATACGAAGCTCTCATCGGCGATCTCTCGGAACGAGAGATGACTGGGCAGGAACCGCAGTGTCCTGAGCTCCGCCGGAGTGAGCTCGGATCGGTCCTCACCGCTCGGCGTCGCGGCGGCAGCCGCTTCCGTCTCTGCAAGCCAGCGGCGGAGCGCCGGGGCATCCTCGATGCGCCCGGCGATCTCCGAGGCCTCGGAAACCAGCTTCATGGTCTCGGCTGAATCATCCATCAGGAGGCAGGTGCGGGCAAGAAAGACCCGGGCCTCCGCCTGGTACCAGTCCGGAAAGCCGTCGAGGCCATCGAGCACCCTGGCTGCTTTCCGACGGTCGGCCACGGCTTCGTCCATGCGCCCCTCATGCGCACGGGTAAGCGCTGACGCGACGAAGAAAAAGGCCAGGATCGGATACTCGCCGAGCCGGAAACGCTCCAGCTGCTCCCTGGCCTGGGCCACGACTCGAAGCGCGTCGTCGAAGTCGCCGCGGTCCATGTGCAGAAGGGTCAGCTGGGAGAGCGAGAAGACGTGTGCGATTGGAGCCGTGGCTGAGCCTGTGCGTGCCGCCTCCTCGAGCAGCTTGCGCGCGCTCCCCGGGTCGTCCGCGAGGTGGCGACTCGTCCCCGCGTAGAAGCAGGCCATCGATCGCCAGGGGCTATCCGGAGGATGAAGCTCGGCTGCGCGGACCGCGTCGACACCCATCTGCTCGATTCCATGGGTCGGCAGCGTCGCCTGGAGCAGGAGCAGGTCGCCCTCCATTTCTGATGTGTCGACCGCTGCCTCGTCGATGACCCTTTGGGCGACAGCTGCCCAATACCGCCCGCGATCCCCATCGCCGAGCGCGAGGTAGAGGTGGGCGGCGGCGAGTGCGAGCTGGGGGGATCGCGCGACCTTGCCGTCGCTGAACTGGTCGAGCCAGCGGCGTAGATCCTCTCGGCGACCCTCTGCGAGATAGGACGCCGCCCGGGCCCAGATCAGCTCGGCCGCCAGCTTGTCGTCGCCCGCCGAGATCGCGTGGTCGATGGCCTCCTCGAAGCGCTCGCGTTCCGCATACCAGGCGCTGGCGCGGCGATGAAGGCCCTGCTCGAGCTTTGGCTCCCGGCGATGGAGCTCCGCGGTCAGCGCCTGCTTGAAGAGGGGCTGATAGCGGTAGGAGCCGTCGGCGTGATCGAGGGGCTCCAGCGGGAGCTTTGACCGGGCCAGCTCGCGCAGAACCCGGCCGGATCCGGTCCGCTCGAGCACGTCGTCGCAGATCTTGCCGGCGAGTTCCTCGAGGATCGAGGTCCGCATCAGGAATCTCCGGCGGGCGACCGAAACGCCCGCCAGGAACTCGTCCGTGATGTAGTCGGCGACGAAACGGTCATCGCCGCCGAAGTGCGCCACATCGGCGGCCGTCGCATCCCCGTCCTGCAGCGAGAGCCCCGCCAGATAGAGCGCCGCGGGCCAGCCCTCGGTCCGCTCGTGGAGCGCGTCGACGTCGCCATCGTCGAGGCGAAGGCCGATCGTCTCCAGCAGCGCAGCGCTCTCGGCCCTGGTCAGCGCCAGATCACGGTGGGTGAGCTCGAAGACCTGGCGGTGCGCGCGCATCCGGCCCAGCGGCAGGGCGAGCTCTCGGCGTGCAGCGAGCGCGATCTGGCCCTCGGGCGGAAGGGCGGCGATTGAGGTCTGAAGCGCCGTGAGCGCACCCTTGGTCCGGAGGGCGTCGGCTTCATCGACGGCGACGACGAACGGGCGGCCATGGGAGCTCACGGAGTCGACCGCCTGCACGAGCAGGTTCAGCAGGCGCGAGGGACGATCGTCGCGCGAATCCAGGGTGAGCAGGGCAAATGGGCGCTCATCCTGTCCCCGCCATTGAGCCAGCAGGGTGCTCTTCGCGTAGCCGGCGGGCGCGGTGATGAGCACGAGCGGGAACCTGGCGGCCTCGCGCAGCCGCGCGACGAGCTGCGGACGAGGAATCAGGCGCGTGGGTGGGGACGCAGTTCCGGCGTCCCGCACGGGCTGATCAAGCACTAACTCGGACACATCACCATCCCGGCTTGTGGATGTCATCCCCTAGCTCGATCCTCGAGAGGACACATATCCACTGTCCCTCTCGGTCTCTTCTGCGACTCGACCAGCACCCTACTCGCCGCATGAGGGCTGATAACCGGGAAAGCTCCTGAGACCTCCTCAGTAGTGACTACCTATGGACCTCCGGTTGTGGGCGTCATCACGTTCGGGTGATGCTGGACGCCGCTCGGGATGATTGGATCGGCCCTGTGGTTGCCGGATACCTCCGCGGATCAGGCTTCGCACGTGGCTGACGAGCCCGCTGCACCGGATCCCGCGTCGACGCTGCGCAGCAAATCCTTCATCGCCGTGCTCGCTCTCGCGGCGGTCGTGGGGGTAATCGCCTCGCTCGCGGCATGGTGCTTCCTCGAGCTGATCTTCTACCTCCAGCGGTGGGTGTTCACGGACATCCCCCATGACGTCGGCTTCGACCACGGGACGCCGCTGTGGTGGTACCTCCCGGTGCTCGCGTTCGCCGGTGTGGTCACCGCGTTCGCGATCGCCCGCCTGCCCGGCAATGGAGGGCACGTCCCGGCCGAGGGTCTCAAGGCCTCACCCACCCAGCCTGTCGACCTTCCCGGCGTGGTGCTGGCGGCCATCGCCTCGATCGGACTCGGGCTGGTGGTCGGCCCCGAGGCACCCCTGATTGCGCTCGGCGGCGGCATCGGGTTTCTCATGGTCCGGGCGATCCGCCCGGATGCTCCGCCCGAGCTCGGCACGCTGCTCGCCACCTCTGCAACCTTCGCCGCCGTGTCCTTTCTGTTCGGGTCGCCGATCATCGCGGCCGTGATCCTGATCGAGGCGGCTGGGCTAGGGGGATCGCGGATGCCGCTGGTCCTGATTCCGGGCCTGCTCGCCGCCGGGATCGGCTCACTGGTTTCGATCGGAATGGGAGCCCTGACCGGGCTCAGCACCGCCGACATCTCCCTCAACCCGCTGCATCTGCCGTCCTTTGCTCGTCCGGATTTCGTCGACTTCCTCTGGACGATCCCGCTGGCCGCCGCGATCGCCGTGGTCACGTTCGCCATCTTTCGCCTCGCGCGAGAGGCGCAGCGCATCGCGACACCCAAGCCTTTCATCGTCCTTCCCGTCGTCGGACTGCTCGTCGCCGGACTCGGGATCGCCTTCTCGCAGACGACGGATCACGGCGTCAACCAGGTTCTCTTCTCCGGTCAGGACGCGATCGGGCCGCTGGTGGACAACCCGGGCTCCTGGTCCCTGTCAGCGCTCGCCCTGCTGATCGCATTCAAGGGCCTCGCCTACGGGATCTCCCTCGGCACCTTCCGTGGCGGCCCGACCTTCCCGGCGATGTTTCTGGGAGCCGCCGCCGGCCTGATGGCCGCTCAGCTGCCTGGCTTCGACCTGACCCCCGCAGTGGCGGTGAGCCTGGGAGCCGCGGTGGTCGCGGTGCTTAGATTGCCGCTCTCCGCCGTAGTGCTCGCCACGCTCTTCACCGTGCACACCGGACTCGGCTCCGGACCCCTGATCATCGTCGGAGTGGTGGTCGCCTACCTGACTGTTCAGGCGCTCGACGCGCGCGCGAGCTCCTCTGATCCTGCGACGGCGAGCTGAGATGGACACCATCGTCTTCTGGGCGTTCACCGCGGCGTTCAACCCGACCCTGCTCGGAGCCACCACCGTGATGCTGCTGCTCGATCACCCGAAGCGGCTGCTGCTCGGATACCTGTGCGGCGCGCTGATGACGAGCCTCACCCTGGGCATGGTGATCGTGTTCGCGGTCGACGGGTCCTCGGGAGCGACCAGCACGGCGCAGTCAACGCTCAGCCCGGCCATGGATCTCACGCTCGGCGGCCTCCTGCTTCTGGTCGCCTACCTGATCCGTCCCAGCCGGATTCCCAAGGAGACCGGTCGCCTCGCCGAGCGCCGCCGTCGGCGCGAGGAGAAGAAGAAGGACAAGGGACCGCCGAAGTGGCAGCAGAAACTGAGCCAAGGGACGGCGAAAACGACCTTCGTCATCGGTGCCCTGCTGACTCTTCCTGGCGGCTCCTACCTAATCGGCCTGGGCCACATCGCCGACAAGGACGCCAGCGTCGCGGCGACCGTCGCGCTGATTCTCGGCTTCAACGTGATCATGCTGGCGCTGATCGAGCTTCCGTTGCTCGCCTTCACGTTTGCGCCCGAGTGGACCCCGGACGCGGTCAACCGGTTCAAAGCCTGGTTCAACCGCCATTCCAAGGTGCTCGCCTTCCGCGGAGCGCTCGTGATCGGCGCCCTGCTGATCGTGAAGGGCACGATCGAGCTGCTCTGACCCGGCCGCTCGGACCGGGTCAGCCAGCCTCCGCCCGGATCAGTAGGCCCCGGAGCCTGCGGCCTCGCTGCGCGGCGCCATCATGGCCCCGATCAACCAGAACACCGGGAACGGGATGCCCAGCAGGAACATGACCCAATGGCCCTTCCTGATCGACATGATCCCGAGGGTGACCAGCAGGATGAAATACACGATTCCGAGTCCAACCCACAGCATCTGAAGCTCCTTCCTTGGATGGACACGGATGGTCGGGGACGATCGGCCCCTCGGAATCACCCCAATGAGATGAAATCCACTGCCCTGTCGCTGACCGTGGCCAGCGCGACCCCGCACAGGGCGCCCACGATCACGTCGAGTGGGTAGTGCACGCCCGTGTGGACCCTGGAGTACCCCACCAATGTCGCCAGGATGCTCAGAGGCAGCGTCGTCGACGGAAGCGCCCGCCCCGCCCCGGTCGCGAACGCGAACGCCGCGGCCGTGTGTCCCGAGGGAAAGGAGTGGGACGCGGGCATCCTGACCTGGCGGCCGAGTGGGACGGAGGCACCTTCCCGATCGGGCCGTGCGCGACGCGATATCGGCTTGATGGTCAGGTTGACGATCGCCGCCGTCACGGCGACGGCTGCCATGCCCCGAAAGGCCGCCCGGCGGCCGTTCGGGCCTGCGCCAAGCGCCAGCGCCACGGCGCTCGCGATCGAGAGTTTCGAATAGTCCGCCGAGCGCGAGAGACGGCTGAAGAGGTGGTCGAGTGTGGGCGTGTCGGTCTCGGCGATCGCCGCGTAGACGGCGACGTCGAGGCGCCGCAGCTCCTCCAATGCCCGTGAGCCCGACGGTCTCGTCACTGGTGCCCATCGACCGCAGCCGGCGCCCTGCCCGCCGCCACGCCCGCCAGCGTCCGCACTCCGTCCCAGAATCCATCCGGGATTGCGGCCGAGGGCGAGGCGCCCGGATGAGCCGGCGCGATCCGCACCCTCAGCGCGCCCGGCCGGATCCTGAAGCGCAGGGGCGGCTCGAGCGTCATCGCCTCGCCATCGACTCCGGCCGGGACCGGCCGGCTCGAATCGACCTCGAATTCGGGGGTGGACCACTCGCGCCAGGGCTTGCGAGGCTGGTCTGCGCCGGACCCCGGCGGCGCGCCCGCCACGGTGACCCCGAGCACCCCCGCGTCGATCGTGGGCCGGGTGCCCGAGCCGACCGCGCGGCCGAGCCGGTAGCGGTTGTTCGAGATCAGCAGGGCCGCTCCGGACCGCTCCTGGTCGCCTTCCGGCCCGGTCCAGGCCAGGTCAAGCCCCTCGCTGTCGGGGCCGACTGCCTCGGGAACCGTGTTCAGGATCGTCCGAATCTTCGCGTCGCGGTATTCGTCTCGCTGTACCGCCTCGGCATAGAGCCCCAGGGAGACGTTGTTGACGAAGACGCGACCGTTGACCTCGGCGAGGTCCACGCGGCGCTCTCCGCCCTCGACGAGCGCGTCCAGCGCGCCGACGACATCGTCGCGATCGACCCCGAGATCGAGCGCAAAGTGGTTGCGGGTGCCGGCGGGGATGCAGGCGTAGGGCAAATCCAGCTCTGAGGCAATCGATGCCACGACTGCCTGAGACCCGTCGCCACCCGCCATCGCCAGCGCGTCGGCGCCGCCCGCAACTGCGTCCCTGACCAGCTTCTCCAGGTCCGCACCGCGGGTGAGCTCAACGGACTCGATGCCGCGTTTGGCCGCCTCGTCGGCGAGCGAGAAGCGCTCGGCCTTGCCACCACCCGACTTCGGGTTGTAGAGCAGAACCGGATGTGCGGGAGCCGGCGCCGGGGGCAGGTGCACCCGAACGCGGAAGGCCGTCCTGGCGGCGTAGCCGGCCGCGCCAACGCCGGCGACGATGGCGATCGCCTCCACGAGATGGTCTCCGTCTGCGATGAGCAGTACGCCCTGCGCGACCAGAGCGGCCAGCGCCACGCCAAGACCGAGCAGCCGGGCGAAGCCCTTGCGCATCACGCCATAGAGAGCGGCCCCGATCGCGACCACCACGCAGCCGAGCACGATCAGGCCGCGCGGAAACTCCGTCACGACGATTGTGAGGGCCAGGATCAGAACCGCGGGCGCCAGGACGAGGGCGGCGATCGCAGCCACCCGCTGTCCCGGATTCAGCTCGCGACCTGAGCGCCGATCTCGATCAGATCGCTCGGATGCACCCATGCGTCGACCAGGCTGTGGCCCCCGGCACGTTCGATCGCGTCCCTCAGGGGAATCGCCCAGCGGTGCTCGAGGAGAGCGATTCCGGCGGAGGTTCCCGGAGGAATCTCATCCGCCAGGTACCAGACGTCGTCGGGGTCGAGGACTGAGCCTCGCTCGTCCACCGCGACGGCGCCGGCCAGGGCGCCGGCCTCGGCGCCCTCCTCACCGGCAACGCCCAGTCCCAGCAGCGCGCCGGCCAGGGCCCCGAAGGCCTCCGCCTCGTCGCTGGGAAGGTCGCTGTGCTCGACCGCCTCGAATTCGCCGTCCTCGCCGCGAGCGACGAACATCAGGTCGATGAGGCGCACGATGTCGTGCTCACGAAGCCGGCGGAGCTCGGCGAGGATCTCGCCGGAGAACTCTCCGTCCTCGAAACCAACCACCAGGAGCTGTACCGGACCGAATTCCATTTAGATCAGCTTCTCCTTCTCGGCTTCGAATTGCTCATCGGTGAGGACGCCTGAGTCGTGCAGCTCGCCAAGCTTCTTGAGGGCATCGATGCGGTCCATCTCCGACATTCCGCCGCCACCGGACGGCGGCGGCGCCTGACCCGCCTGGGTCTGCTGGATCTCGGCGTCCTGCTCCGCCTCGTGCTCCTGAGACCGTGCCCGCCGTTTGCCGACCGCGTAGCCGGCGCCGCCGACCATCGCAGCGCGCATAAGGGGCCTTCTTCTTCCGATCAGCGGCATCGCGAATCCTTTCCTTGGGACCGTGACCAGGATCGAATCGGATGGGGGCATCCGACGCATCACTCATTACGGGTGAAATCCCCGACGGCGTCCGCTCAGCCGAGAGCCCCGCTGATCTCCCCGATCGCCGTCTTCTCGTCGTCGCTGACACGATCGCCGCTCAGGCCCATGAAGCCCTCCTTGCGCGCCTCCGCGACGCGCTGGGCGAGGCCGAGGATGAACTTCTTGTACTCATCGAGCTCCTCGCTCGTTGCCTTGGACTTGAGCAGGGCGACGGCCTCGGTCACGTTCTTGAGAGAGGCCTCCTTGAGCTCCTCGGGCGTCTTGTAGCGCGTGTGGTCCATCTCAGGCTTGGCCGAGACGATCTCGTCGAGCAGCTGACTCTCTCCGTGCTGCTTCCGGGCTTCGGTATAGGCCTTTGCCATCGAGAAGCTCTCGCGAATGGACCCGCCGCGATCCGAGGCGATCACGATCATCCCAGCGCTGGGCGGCCCCTCCAGCACAACCTTCCATTCCTCTTCGGTGAAATCGGCCTTTCCAGTCATTTCATTCCTCCGTTGCGTTGACGACGTGTGGGGGGAAGGAATAGCGCAGCGCACCGTTCGGCCATCACCCCGATCGAATGATTTGCGCGCCGGCCTCCGCCAGTAGGTTGGCCGGGTGCGAAGCTGGCTCAGAGCTCTCGGGCGAGACGACGCCCTGCTCGCACGCCTGGCGCGCATAGTCATCTGGGTGGGCGCCATCGCGCTGCTGATGTTCGTCCTCGACCTGCTCGGCATTCCAGTCTCCGACTGGATCCGCTCCCTGTTCAAGAAGATCCGGGAGGTGCCGGCCTGGGCAGTGGTGGCGGGGGTCCTCCTCCAGACCACGCAGACGACGCTGGCGGCGGTGGCCTGGGTAGCCATCCTGCGCGCGGCGTATCCGCGGGTGGAGATCACCGTGCGGCTGGTCGTGGCCGCCTATGCGACCTCGGTCGCGATGAACAGCTTCCTTCCGGCCAACATCGGCACCTGGGTGATGCTGATCATGTTCACGAGCGTGATCGCCGGCGCCACCTTCACGGCGATGCTCTCCGGGATCGCGGTCCAGAAGATCCCGTTCTCGATCTTCAACATCGCCGTCTACCTCTACCTGTTCCTCTCGGTCGCGGGCTCGTTCTCGATCAAGCTCGGTGGACTGGCTGACCATTGGGTGCTCGTAATGGCGATCGCGGCCGGCGTGGTGTTCCTTGTGGTTCTCGCGACCCGGATCTTCCGCAAGCAGTGGCACAAGCTGCGTGAGCAGCTGTTCGTCGGCGGCGCGATCCTCCGCTCCCCGCGCAGGGCGCTGGTCGGCGTGGCGCTGCCGGAGCTCGGCAGCTACCTGGCGCGGCTGGGAATCATCGCCGTCTTCCTCGGCGCCTACAGCATCCCGGTCACCTTCCACAACGTCGCCTCGGTCACCGCATCGAACTCGATCTCGAACAGCGTCTCGCTGACGCCCGGAGGCGTGGGCGTCACCCAGGCGATGAACAGCGCGGCGCTGAAGAACCAAACGAGCGCCCAGGATGCGACCGCCTACTCGGCATCCCAGCAGCTGATCACCTCCGCCTGGAACGTGGTGTTCGCGGTGATCATGGTCTCCTGGGTGTTCGGCTGGTCCGGAGGCAAGGACCTGGTGAAGAGCTCCTACGAGCAGGCCAAGGTGAAGAGCGAGGAGTTCAAGGAGAAACGCCGGGCCGGGCGCTCCGCCCGACATGCCGCGAGCTGATCGCCCCTGTTGAGCATCCCTCGGGATCTCGTCAACAAGCCTTGCCTCGCCGGAATATCACCCGGATCGGGCGATGTGGCCGCAGCGGCCCGGTGACAGCTTTTCGACGAGGCGCGCATCCAGCGCTGCCTCGGACACGGTCGCCAAACGCGGCGGTCGGCAAGCGAAAGGAACTATTCAATGAGAGGTGCAGGCCGCGCCGTCTTCGTCGCGATCCTTCTGCTGATCGCGGGCACGCTCAACATCATCTACGGGATCGGCGCAATCAGTGACGCGAACTTCTACGTCAATGACACGCGCTTGGTCCTCACGAATCTCCACACCATGGGCTGGGTGCTGGTGATCCTCGGAGTGATCCAGCTGACCGGCGGCTTCTCGCTGATGGCCGGCAACGCCTGGGGCCGGATCGTCGGGATCATCGGCGGAAGCCTTGGAGCGATTGGGGCCCTCTTGTCAATGGGCGACCACCACCCGTTCTGGGAGCTGGGAATCTTCTTCCTCTGCGTGTGGATCGTCTACGGAATCGCCGTTCTCGGCTCCGACGAGCCGTCGCGAGCAGGGAGTTCAGGAGTCTGACCGCGGGGGGAGCTCGGTCGGCCGGTCGGCCGGGCTCCCATCCGTCCATATACATCCGTCAAGGAGGATTTGAGATGGCACTGGGAAGAGACAGACGTCAGCGCAGACGGCGAGCAGCCGTCATAGGCGGCGCGGCCGTGGCGGCCAAGAAGCACCATGACGCCAAGGAAGCGCAGAGCGAAGAGGAGGCTGCAGGGTCACAGCAGCCCGACCCCGGCCAAGCGGCGGAGCCCGCCGCGGCGGGCGGGTTGACCCCGGAGACACTCGACCAGCTCAAGCAGATTGGCGAGCTCCACGATCAGGGCGTCCTCTCGGACGAGGAGTTCGAGCGCGAGAAGGCGAAGCTGCTGGGTACACCCTGACAGGCCCTCGCGCTTTGAGTGCACCCGCGCTACGCCTGGTCGATCAGCTTCTGCACGCGGTAGGTCTTCTCGCCGCGGGGGGTTTCGACGGCTACCACCTCGCCGACCGAGGTGTCCCTGAGCGCGCGCCCCACCGGCGACTCGATCGAGAGCTTTCCCTTCGCGAAGTCGGCCTCGGTGGGCCCGACAAGAGTCCAGGCGTTCACCTTGCCGATCGACTCATCGAGAACCTCCGCCGTGCGCCCGAACGCGAATGAGTCAGGGGCGGCATCGCCGGCCTCCACCACCGTCGCCTTCCGGAGCCGCTCGCGCAGCCTGCGGATCCGCGCCTCGAGATGCCCCTGGTCGTCCTTGGCGATGTGGTAATCGGCGTTCTCCTTCAGGTCACCGAGCTCGCGCGCCGTCTTGATCCGCGCAGCCATTTCGGTCCGGCGAGGCCCCTCGAGCTCCTCGAGCTCGGCACGCAGGGCGACGATGCCCTCGGGCGTGATCGCTTCGCCGGTTGCCTCGGAATCGCTCATCGACGCTCACAGTTGCAGATCTGGTCGCCCGACCCCCGGCGGTTCGGTCACCTAACCGGCGGCGGCGAGCCCTCGGCGCTGCTCGCGAGAGCCGGATCCCATTCGCACACCTCGCAGGCGTGGCGAAAAGCCGAGCGTGCGAACTCGAGGGCGAGCGCAGCCGGATCCGAGGCGTCCCTGATGTCGTTCCAGTCGAGCACGAACTCACCCAAGTCCGCGTCCCAGCGGGCAGCGTCCGGACTCAGGTCAGCGCCCGCGAAGCCATCCGGCGCCGGGTGGGCGAACGCGTAGAACGCCGCCCTGCCGTAGTTGCGGTCGCCTGGCCACCAGCCGAGCTCGATCAGCTCCGCGTCCCCTCCGTTCCGCGAGATGAAGTCGTCGGCCGGTGGCTCGGCCGGTCGCCCGGAGAAGAGGGCGACGGCGAGGTCGAAGGTCCCCCACCAGGCGTTGACCGGCGTCGAGCGGCCGCGGTACGCCGCCCTGAATTCGGCGAGCACGAGCGCCGCCTGGCTCGCGGCATCGAAGTAGGCGGCGACGCGATCGGAGTCGTAGGTCGCGTGCTCCATGTCCTCGTCCAGGGGGATGTCGTCCCAGGGCATCTCCTGCGGGGTGGGATTGATCGTTACCTCCCCCGCCAGGCGGCCCACCTCCTCCAGCAATTCTCGCGTCACCTCCGCGACCGGGCGGTTCGGAGTGAGAGCGACCCGGGCCCCCCGACCGCCACTGTGTTCCACAAAGGCCTCGTGGGTCTGGAGGTCGAGCCCCGCGACGATCGCCCCCGAGCCATCCGGCGCCGGCAGCGTGGCGGTCTCCCAGCCGCGCGCGGTCAGACGGAGCGCGGCGTGCTGAAGCTGCGGCTCCGGAGGTGCCAGCTCCACACAGAGCTTTCCGAGCACCTGGGTGTGGACATGGAGGGTGTCGCAGGTTGCGCTCCACGCTTCGTAGGAGAGCTCGGGCCACTGCGGAGCCATACCTGAACGCTACCCCGGCCGAGCGCTGGATGGCGACGGCGTAGGATCCTCACCATGAGCGACGAGAGCATCACTGCCCACATCGAGAAGCTGGTCGCCGAGGAGAAGGACCTGCGGAAGCGCGAGCAGCAGGACGGCCAGGACGACGACGCGCTTGAGAAGGACCGGGGGCGGTTGCGTTCGGTTGAGGTCGAGCTGGATCGCTGCTGGGACTTGCTGCGGCAGCGCCGGGCGCGCGAGGAATTCGACCAGGACCCGGACAACGCCGCGGCGCGCAGCGCCGACACCGTCGAGAATTACAAGCAGTAGCCAGTCCCGCTGGAGATCGTCGTCCCGCCTAGACGGCAGCCAGTCGCTTCGCTATGGCGTGCGCCCAGAGAGTCGCTCGGGAATCGCCTGCGCTAGCTGGCGCCAGTGCCCGGTGAGCCTGACGCCGTCGATGAAGAAGGTCGGCGTCCCGTGCGCTCCTGCCCGCTCGCCGTCCGCGACGTCCTCGTCGACCGGTTCCCGGTATGTGCGGTCGCGAAGCGCCCCCTCGGCCTCATCAGCGTCCAGGCCGAGGGTCCCGGCGACCTCGAGCAGGCCATCGACCGAGAAGGTCTCGCGGCCGGCAAGCAGCAGCGAATGAGCGTCCCAGAACTTCCCGTGCGCCGCGGCGAGCTCGGAGAGCTCCGCTGCGAGATCGGCGCCAGAATGAAGCTGGGGATCCGGAAAATGGCGCCACACCAGCCGTAGCCCCTCGTAGCGCTCGAGCAGGGACTCGACCGGGCGCCACGACGCGAAGCAGTGCGGGCAGCCGAAGTCCCCGAACTCGATCAGGGTGACTGCGGGCTGTTGCGCGCCGAGGACGTGGTCATCCTCCGTCACGGGAGCGGGCGCGGCGGCCTTGGCGCTCTCGGCGGGCATCCGTCCAGAATAGGGGCGGCGCCCCGGCGTCCTTCCGGGCTAGGCGGCCGCGGGCGCCTTCGACGTCAGCTCCATCAATGTGTCGAGGAAGGCCTCCGAGAAGGTGGGGAACGGCTGGATGACGTCGTTCATCACGTCCAGCGGAATGCGGGCGCGAATCGCGACCGTGGCCTGCTGCAGCCACTCCCCAGCCTCGGGCCCGAGCGCGTGGGCCCCGGTGATGAACTGCCCGTCGGAGACCAGGGTCATGTACCCCGGCCGCTTGTCGTAGGCGCGGGTGTAGGTCGCGGTGCGGGAGACCGCCGCCATCTGGACCGTCGCGGTGTGCGCACCCTCGGCCTCGCCGACGGAGACGGCCTGGGGGTCGGTGAAGACGACCCGCGGCACGGCCGAGTAGTCGGCCTCGCGAGAGCCGCCGAGGATGTTGTCGGCGACGATCCGGCCCTGGTACTTCCCCACGTAGGTGAGCGGCCAGATCCCGGTGACGTCGCCGATCGCCCAGATGTTCTCGCCGGCGCGCATGCGGGAGTCGACCTCGATGCCCTGCTTGCCGGGCTCGATGCCGACCGTGTCGAGGCCGATGCCGTTCACCCGCGGGCGCCTGCCCGTGGCGACCAGCAGGCGATCGCCGCGGAGGTCTTCGCGCTCCTCGAAGGAGATGACGAACTCGCCGTTCTCCTTAGCCACGCCTTCAGCCATCTGGCCGAAGTGGAGCTCGATCCCGTCGTCGGTCAGCGCCTGGCCCAGGCCCTCCCCGAGCGGGGCGGGCTCATTCGGAAGGACGTGGTCCATTCCCTCGACGAGGGCGACCTCGGCTCCCATCCGCCGGATCGCCTGGCCCATCTCGACGCCGACCGGCCCCCCGCCGAGGATGAGCAGCCGCCGGGGACGCTCCTTCATCCCGGTGGCCTCGCGGTTCGTCCAGATGCCGTCGAGCTCGCGCAGGCCGTCTATCGGCGGGATGAACGGGTCCGAGCCGGTGGCGACAACGATGTGCTCCGCCGTCTTCTCGACGTCACCCACCGCGACTCGGCCCGGCCCGGCGATACGGGCCTCGCCGCGCAGGAGGTCGATGCCCTCGCTCTCCAGCCACTTCACCTGGCCGTCGTCCGTGTGGTCGGAGACCTGGAAGTCGCGCCAGGCGAGCGCCGACGAGACATCGAGCTCGCCGGTGACGGCCTCGCTGGCGCCGGGGGCATCGCGCGCTTCGGCGATCGCCTCGCCAGGGCGGAGCAGGGTCTTCGATGGGATGCAGGCCCAGTACGAGCACTCGCCGCCGACCAGCTCTCGCTCGGCGACCGCGACCTGCAGGCCGCCTTCGGCCAGGCGGCCGGCACAGTGCTCGCCGGGCGAGCCGGCGCCCATGACGATGACGTCGTAGTCGGTGCTCATGCGTCCTGGCTCCTGCTTGGCCAGGACGCCCTCCATGTAGGTCCTGGCATCGCTGTCCGCCTGATCCGGATCACGCCCGTCCTCGCGGGCGACGATGTAGGCGGCATAGAACCCCGACCAGTGGTGCTTGGGGGCCTCCGCCTCATAGGGACCGTGATGCTCTTCCGCTTCGCGCAGCAGCCCCGTCAGGGTCTCAACGTCCATGGTCTCTCCTCCTGGGATTGGCGAGTCACTCACACCCGGCCGGGTAGCCGCTCGGTGATCTCCTGAAGCAGCCAGCGGTTTCCGTCCGGATCGTCGAATGAGGCGAGCGAGAAGTAGCTACGACCGTCAGGGTCGGGACCGGCCACCTGCTCGCCGTCCTCGCGATGGAACACCTCACCGACATCTGCACCCCGATCAGCGAGTTCCTTTCGGGTTTCATCGAGATCGGAGACGATCAGGTACGCCACCGCCGATCCGGGCTCGGCCGGTGTGACCCCGACCCCGAAATGGATGGAGCAGGCGGAACCGGGTGGCGTGAACTGGACGACGCGGAACTTCTCCCCGTCGCCCAGATCCGCATCGAGCCGCCAACCCAAGCCCTCGTAGAAGTCCTTGGCTCGATCGACGTCGGCGACCGGCAAGACCACGACCTCGAGCTTCAAATCCGCCATCTCACTCCCCTTGCGGTTGCGGCCGGCCGGCTGACCGGCTCCGCCGCGACACTACTGCGATCGACTAGGTGAGGTGAGCCGCCGCCGTCTGTCCGCGTCGCGCCACTGCCGCTCGATGTCCCGCAGCATCCGGGGGTAGACGAGCAGGTGGCGGAATGGCCTGATCGCCGCCATGTAGGCGCGTTCCGAGCAGGCCGTTTCGCTTCACCAGGACGGCCATCTGACCTCGGTACCCCCCGGCCCCATCCGGAACCCAGCCCAGGTGGAGCACTCCGTGCATGGTCCGGTTGGCGATCTCGGCGGCCCACTCATCGTCGAGCATGTAGAGCGGGGTGAATGGCAGGCCGCTGAACTCGGGTCCCGACCCGGCTTCGCGTAGATCCGCCGGCAGCCGGTCGCGGAGCGTCGGGACCCGCGAGCCGATCCCGGTGCTATCGCCGTCCCAGCCGAGCAGCTCCCCGACCTTCCACCGGATCGCGAAGAGCGCGCGGACGGCGCCGGAGCCGCTCTCCGACGGATCGGCCGACGGCGAACCCCTCGACGAGGAGGGGAAAGTCTTCCGTGCCACCGGGCGTGGGCAGCGCCCAGACGTCCTCGACCTCGAAGTCGCGGGTCAGCTCGTGGATCCGCCAGGGTCGCGAGCTGTGGGCGCTGTTCGGGAGCCTCATCGTCACCGCCATAAGGTAACATACATACATGCACGTAAGTACTGAGAGACCCACCCAGGCGGAGCGGAGCGCGCGGTCCCGGAGCGCCCTGCTCGAGGCGGCCGCAAGGGGCCTCTCCCGCTATGGCTACGGCCACCTCCGGCTCGAGGAGGTCGCGCGCGAGGCGGGCTACACGCGCGGCGCCCTCTACCACCAGTTCCAGGACAAGCAGGAGCTCGCGCTCGCGGTGATCGAATGGGTCAACGAGAACTGGACGCGCGAGGTCGGCGAGCCCGCCGAGGCACGAGCCCGACTCCGGTCTCCGAGCTGCTCGCCCTGGCACGTGGGCACGCCGTCTTCTGCCGCCGCGACATCGCCCGGGTGGTGATGGCGCTCAGGGTCGAGTTCAGCGGCCACGACCATCCGGTCGGCCGGGAGATCGAGCGGATCATGGACGGTGCGGTCAAGCGGATCGCCCGCCTGATCGCCGCCGGCCGGAGGGATGGGTCGATCCCCCCCGGTCCGCCCGCGCGGACAACGGCGCTGGCGCTCTTCGGCGCGCTCGAGGGCGCGGTCATCGCCGTCGCAGGGCAGGCGCCGCACGACGAGGAGCTCGCCGCGCGCGCGGTGTCGGGCGTGCTCGGACTGGAGCCTCCCACCACTGTGAAGGCATGCGGTAACGCAGGCCATGGCGTCCACGGGTGAGGAGGAGAGATGGCTGATCAGGTGACTGCAGATGATGTGCGCGCGGCGACCGGAGGGTGGTGGTTGCTTGCGCTTGTCGGCGTGCTGAGCATCGCCGCCGGCGTGATCGCATCCTGATCAAGCCGGGCGACAGCCTGGCGACGCTGGCGGTGATCGCCGGGATCTTCCTGCTCGCCGACGGGATCCTCGAGCTGGCGGCCTCGATCATGCACGGCACCCAGAGCCGCGGAACCCTCGCGCTGCTCGGCGCGCTCACCGCAATCGTCGGCGTCCTCCTGATCCGCCACCCGATCCAGGGGATCGCCGCCATTGCGCTGCTGATCGGGATCTGGCTGATTGCGGTCGGGCGTGATCCGCATCATCGCCGCCTTCGAGGTCGAGGAGCATCGCGGCTGGACCCTCTTTGCCGGAGCGGTGGAGCTGCTCGCCGGCATCGTGATCGTCTCCGATCCGAACATCGGCTTCGCGACGCTCGCGCTGCTCGCCGGGATCGCATTCATCTTCAACGGCATGGGCATGCTCGCGCTGGGGTGGAGCCTGCACACGCTGCGGCGAGAGGTGCCGGCGCCGTAACGAGAAGTCTGCAGCGCCGGGTTTTCATGGGCCGGGGAGGACTCGAACCTCCGACCTACGGATTATGAGTTACGCGCCACGCGTGGAGCCGAGCTCTGCTGAGGGCTTACTCCGTGCCTGAAGTGTCCTTAGTTCCTCTGAGTTCTCGGCAGTTCGGGAGACGGTTCGGGAGACCATTTCCGACTTGGATAGCCGCGGGCGGGCTCGGGCCCCCTACCGCACTCCCCCTTTCAATCCGAAATGGGTCGTACCAGCGATCGCGACGTTGGCGGTTCGTAGGGTGGCTCAGACCAAGACGTGCAGTCTGCCCTGCTCGTCCTGGTAGGTAGGGCTGACGGCGGTCTCCATCGACAGCGGCTCTCCCGCGAGCAACGCGCCCAATGCCAGCGCGGCGCCCCGGCGCGCGTGCTCGTCGGCCTCGCGGTTCGAGAGCAGCTGGGTGAGGCGCTCTGTGACCTCGGGGTGGTCGTGGTGCTGCTGGCTGAGGGCGACGGCCGCCTCGCGCCAAACCGAGATGTCGGCATGGAGCGCTTTCAGGAGCGCCGTCCTCGCCTCGGCGGTCGAGATCCTGCCGAGCGCGAGCGCGGCCGCGCGGCGCACCGGCTCGCTGTCGGAAGCGAGGGCCGTGATCAGCGCCGGGGCGGAGTCGACATCGGCGAGCTGACCGAGCGCCAGCGCCGCCTCGCGGCGCACCTCCACCACGGGATCCTCGAGCGCCCGGCGGAGGGTGGCGAGCGCCGTCCCGGTCGGGTCGGTGTCCTGTCCGGTCGGCAAGAGGGGAAAGATCATACGTCGCGACCGCGTCTCCGAGGTTCCATCGAGAGCATCGGTCGCCCGCCTGGGGATCGGGCGGGCAATCCAGGAGCCGGGACGACCGGACACCGCCGAGGCGTCTGTCGCAGTCGTCGACGCCTGGCAGGGCCGCGGGCCGGGCGGGCTTCTCATAGATCTCCTCGTTCGCACGCGCGCACGAGGAGGGGATATGCCGCTTCACCGCGGTGCTCCTGACCCGCAACCAGGCGATGCTCCACCTGTTCGAGCGAACGGGGTCCGTCCGGGTCACCGCGCGCTACGGGGCACCATCGAGCTCGCGGTCGAGCTTTTGTTCGAGACCGGCGCACCCATGGAGGCGATTCGCGCGGCCGCGGCCGGCGAGGTGCACGAGTAGAGATCCCGCCGCCGAACGCGCTCCCCCTGGCAACCGGAGTGGGCATGCGCGATGATTCGAGCGTGAGTCATGTCCTCTTTCCGATCCTCCTGGGGATCGGGCTGCTGGTGTTCGGGGGGATCATCGCCGCCAGGGCGCGGCTCCTGTTCGCGGCACGGCCCGCAGCGCGCTGGGACCGGATTCCCGAGCGGATCAGGCAGACGATCCTCTACGGACTCGGCCAGCGCAAGTTCCTCTCCGGCGAGCAGCCTGCGGGGATCATGCACGCGCTCGTCTTCTGGGGCTTCGTGGTCCTGGTGCTCCAGGTGGTCACGCTGTACGGGCGGGCGTTCGACGCGGGCTGGAACATCCCCGGCTTCGCGCCCGACGAGCCGCTGGGCCCGCCCTTCTTCATCGCCCGCGACCTGCTCGAGGCCAGCGTGATCGTAGGCGTCACCTACATGCTCTACCGGCGGGTCGTCCTGCACACGCCGCGGCTGTTCGGCCTCGGCCGAGCCGAGCAGCGCTACCGCGAGGCCCCGCATTGGGAGGGCGTCCTGATCCTGGTGATGATCCTGCTGATCATGGTCGGCGGCCTGCTTTACGACGCCGGCCTGCTGGTCGCAGACGACATCCACGGCCACGAGCGCGACTTTGCGCCGCTCACCGCGCTAGTGGCCGCGGCACTCGGGGGCCTCTCCCCTTCCGCGGCGCGCACGGTGAGCGACGTCGGCTGGTGGCTGCACAACCTCACCGTGCTGGCGTTCCTGTGCCTGTTGCCCCTGTCCAAGCACTTCCATGTCATCACAGCGATCCCGAACGTGTTCTTTGCCAAGCTCCCGCCCCGCGGCGCTGAGCGACCGCTCGAGGTGACCCACGTGCCGGCCGCTCCCGTCGCCGCCCTGGAGCCGCCGCCCGAGGGTCTCGTCGGAGTGGCCTCGCTGTCCGACGTCACCTGGAAGCAGGTGCTCGACGCGTTCTCGTGCACCGAGTGCGGCCGCTGCACGGCCGTCTGCCCCGCCACCGCCTCGGGCACGCCGCTGGCCCCGCGGCAGGTGATCCTGGACATCCGGGATCGCCTGTACGACCACCCCGAGCAGCAGCGGAACGGCGACGGCTCCTCGGCGCCTTTGATTTCAGAGGAGGCGCTGTGGGCGTGCACGACCTGCATGGCCTGCGTGGAGGCGTGCCCGGTGGGGATCGAGCACGTCCCGACGATCGTGGACATGCGCCGAAACCTCGTCGATCAGGGCGAGCTGGATCCGCTCCTTCAGCAGACGCTCGAGAACTACGGCAACCAGGGCAACTCCTACGGCAAGTCGGCGCGGCTTCGGGCCCGATGGGCCAAGGGCCTGGACTTCAAGATCCCGGACGCGCGGAGCGAGCCGGTGGAGTACGTCTGGTTCGTGGGCGACTTCGCGTCGTTCGACGAGCGCGTCCAGGTCGCCTCGCAGTCCGTGGCGCGGATCCTGCACGACGCCGGCGTGTCGTTCGGGTTGCTGTACGAGGGCGAGCGCAACTCGGGCAACGACATTCGCCGGATCGGCGAGGAGGGGCTGTTCGAGATGCTGGTCGAGCAGAACATGAGCGTGCTCGCCGATGCGCAGTTCGAGGCGATCTTCACCACCGACCCTCACTCGCTGAACGCCCTGCGCAACGAGTACCCCCGGTTCGGCCTCAGCGTTCCCGTCTACCACTACACCGAGCTCCTCGCCGACCTGGTCGCGAAGGGGGCCATCTCGCTGCGAACCCCGCTCTCCGGGACGCGCGTCACCTACCACGATCCGTGCTACCTGGCGCGCTACAACCGGATCACCGAGGCGCCACGACAGCTGATCGAGGCGACCGGTGCGGAGCTGGTGGAGATGCCTCGCAACGGGACGAACACGTTCTGCTGCGGGGCGGGCGGGGGCCGCATCTGGATGAGCGATGACGGCGAGACGTCGGAACGGCCCAGCGAGCAGCGGATCCGCGAAGCGCAGACGCTGGGAGACCTCGACTACTTCCTCGTCAGCTGCCCGAAGGACCTGTCGATGTACTCGGACGCCGTCAAGGTCGTGGGCGCCGATTTCGAGGTTGCCGAGCTGACGGCGCTGATCGAGCAAGCGCTCGCCCAGGCAGCGCCCGCATAGCGGTCACTCGCTGAGCAGGTTCGTCAGCTCGTCGGCGATGTCGAACAGGTCGGCCACGACCCCGTAGTGCGCGATGTGGAAGATCGCCGCCCCCGGATCGGTGTTCACGGCCACGATCAGCTCGGCGCCCTGCATCCCCTCGACGTGCTCGGGGGCGCCCGAGACCCCGAGCGAGAGGTAGAGCTTCGGCGTCACATGCGCGCCCGACTTGCCGACCTGGCGCACCTTGGGAAGCCAGCCGGAATCGATGACGGGTCGCGACGCTCCCATCTCGGCGTCCAGCGCCTCGGCCAGCTCCTCCGCGATCTCGATGTTCTCCTTGCTCCCGATGCCCCGGCCGACGCAGACAATCCGATCGGCCTTCGTCAGGTCGACGCCCTCGTCGGGTTGCTCCACCGGCTCGACGAACGTCGTCCTCAGGCTCTCGAGCTTCGCCGGCGGCGCGAGCTCAGCCCGCTCGCCGCGCCCGGCGGCCTGGGGCGCGTCGAGCAGGGCCACGCTATTGATCGCGAACACCGCCGGAAGCCGCGTGTTGGCGGCGGCGTGGAGCTGTCCCCCGTAGATCCCGCTGACCGACCGCGCCTCGCCGCCCTCGACCGCCAGCTCGACGCAGTAGCCGACGAACGGACGCCCCGTCGCCGCAGCGACCGCGGCCCCCAGATCCAGGCCCGCCGTGGTGTTCTCGAGAACGACAAGGTCGGGCGAGCCCTCGTTGATGGCGGCCTCCAGCACGGCCTGATGCGCCTCCGGCAGGTACGGCGAGAGCGCCGGGTGCGCGGCCTCGAGCACCACGTCGGCGGCGCTCGCGTCCTTCCCGCCGGGCTCCGCGCCGGCGACGAGCGCCACCAGGTCCCCTCCGGCGGCGTCCGCCAGCGGGCGAGCGAAGCCTAGGAGCCGGTCGTTGACGGGCGATTCGAGATAGGCGAGGACGTCGCCCATCAGCCCGACAGAGCTCCCCGTTCGCGCAACACCTCGACGAGCTTCGCTGCGATCTCCTCCGCGTCACCGTCGAGCATCGTCGCCTGAGCCTGGGGCGTCGGCCGAGCGAGCGAGACGATGCTCGACGCCACGGCGGGCGCGTCGACGCTGACGTTGAGGGTCTCGGTGCTCGCCTCGGTCATCGCCTGGCGGAGCCTCGCCATCGCGACGTAGCGCGGCGGCGAGCTGGCCGACTGCACGCCGACGATCGCCGGCAGGTCGAGGCCCAGGACCGCAAGGCGCCCGCCGGCGTACTCCTGCACCACGCGTGCCGTTCCGTCGGCGAGGGTGACACCCACGACGACGTTCGCCTGCGGCCAGCCGAGGTTCGCGGCGAGGTAGGGCGCCGTTTGCCCGAACACGTCGGTCGGCGTCTGGACGCCGGTGAGGACCAGATCGGGCTCCAGCTGGCGGAAGGCCTCGGCGAACGCGAGCGCCCCCGTGCGAGAGTCGTAGGTATCGATCTCGCCGGCCTCAACGACCACCAGCCTGTCCGCACCGCGCGCGTAGGCCAGGCGCAGCGCCTCATCGATCCCGTCGGAGCGCAACCCGACCGCCGTGACCGTGGCGCCGGTCGCCTCCTTGAGCAGCACCGCCTCCTCGAGCGCCTGGTCGTCGAACTCGTTGATGGCCATCTCGACGAGCTCGCGGTCGATGTCCGTGCCGCTCTCGTCAACCTCGAGCTCCTCGCCCGTCTTGGGCATCAGCCGGATCGCGACCGCGATGTTCATCGGGGGTCGACCGTCTCAACTTCAAGGGGTAGCATTGGCAATCGAGCGGCTTCCTTCTAGCTCGTTGGGGAGCGGCTTCCTTCTAGCTCGTTGGGAAAGGAATGCCCTTCGTCAAGGCCGTTATCAAGGACGTTAGTCCGGATCCGATCCTGGTGCTCCCCAGGTCGGAGGCCTGATGGCTAACGAGCTCAACGCCGAGACGTTGAACGTGGCGCTTAAGTCCATCGACGAGTTCGCCGCGCGCGAGCTTCCGGACTCGCTCCTGATCGAGCTCGACGAGCGAGACACGTTCCCGGAGGAGCTCGTTCGCCGCATGTCCTCCGCCGAGGAGCTTGGCATCCAGCTCCTGTTCGTTCCCTACGAGTACGGCGGGATGGGAGGCGGCGCCTTCGATGTCTATCGCATCTGCGAGCGGATGGCCGCGATCGACGTGGGCCTCGCGACATCGGAGCTCGCAACGTTCTTGGGCAGCGATCCGATCCGGGTCGGCGGGACCGAGGAGCAGAAGCGCGAGTACATGAGCCGGATCGCCAAGGAGGGGGTCCTGTTCGCCTACGGCGCCACCGAGCCCGAGGCGGGCAGCGACCTCGGGGCGCTGAAGACAATCGCCGAGCCTGTCGCGGAGAACGGGAAGGTGACGGGCTACCTGATCAGCGGGGCGAAGCAGTGGATCAGCAACGGAGGCGTCGCGGACCTCTACACGATCCTCGCCCTCGCGCCCGACGGACCGAGCTGGTTCATCATCGAGTCGGGCGCCGAGGGGTTCACTCACGGCAAGCACGAGGACAAGCACGGCATCCGGCTGAGCAACACGGCGGCGCTGTTCCTGGACAAGGTCCACGTCGAAGCCGACCGGCTTGTCGGCGGCGTCGAGGGCCAGGGCCTGGTCCAGGCCCAGCAGGTGTTCGGCTACACGAGGCTGATGGTGGCTGCCTTCGGGCTGGGCGCGGGATGGGCGGCGCTCGACCGCGCGATCTCCTACTCCCGCAAGCGCGTCCAGGCGGGCGGGCCGCTGTCGGAGAAGGAGGGCTACACGAACAAGCTGATCGTCCCCCACGCGGTCGCCCTGGAGGCGTCGCGGGCGGCGATCGAGGAAACGGCCGAGCGGCTGGACGCCGGCGAGGGCGAGCTGAACGTCGAGGGCGCGATCGCCAAGTACCTCGCGACGGAGGCGGGTGACGCGGCGGCCGACGCGGCCATCCAGGCCCACGGCGGCTACGGCTACACCCACGACTACATGGTCGAGAAGATCAAGCGCGACGTTCGGATCACCAGGATCTACGAGGGCACCTCGGAGATCATGGAGATCACAATCGCGCGGGGCCGCTGGCAGGAGCACATGAAGTCCGGCGGCGATCACTACCACGAGAAGGCGCGGGAGCTCGAGGCGCTCCACGGCGACCATCCCGCGGTCGGCGCCGACGTCGCCGCAATCGCCCACCACGCCCTCGCAGAGCTGCTCGAACGCGCCAGGGTAGAGCGGTTGACCCGCCACCAGCATGTCCTGATGCGCCTCGGTGCCCTGATCGCGCAGGTCGATGGCGCCGCCGCGCTCGTCAGACGTGCGCAGCGGGCGGCCGACAAGGAGCTGAACGAGAAGGCGTCGCGGCGCCTGCGAGCGAAGGCGCTGGCCGCCGCCAGCCGCGTGAGCGCCCGCAACGCCGCGCTGTCCGTTCCGACCGAGGGGGTGCGCTGCGTGGCCGGAGCCGACGGGGACCTCGGCGAGCTCGAGCACCGCCTCGACCTCGCGTCGATCCACCAAGCCCAGGGCGGGCTGCTCGCCGATCTCGAGCAGGTCAGGGAAGCCGTCTACGGGCGCATGCGGCCATGAGCGACTCACTCGACAACGCCGCCGCGATCGTCGGCGTCAGCGCGATCCTCCCCGATGCCCCGAACGCCGAGGCGTTCTGGCGCAACGTCACCACCGGCCGCTACTCGATCAGCGACGTCGACCCCGAGCGCTGGGATCCGGACCTCTACTACGACCCGGACCCCAAGGCGCCGGAGCGCACGTACTCGAAGATCGGAGGCTGGGTGCGCGAATGGGAGTGGGATCCTCTCGGCTGGAAGCTCCCGGTCCCGCCCACGGTGGGCGACGCGATGGACGACGCCCACAAGTGGGCCGTCGCCTGCACCCGCATGGCGCTGATGGACGCGGGCTGGCCGGATCGTCCGCTCGACCTCGATCGCACTGCCGTGATCATCGGCAACGCCCTGTCAGGCGAGAAGCACTACCTGACCGCGCTGCGCATCATGTTCCCCGACCTCGCGCGCGAGCTGGAGGAAACCGCGAGCTTCGCCGCGCTGCCGGCGGACGTGCGCTCCGCGATCGAGGGAGAGCTGCGCGCCAAGTTCGAGGGCTGGCTCCCCGAGATCACCGAGGACACGATGCCCGGAGAGCTCGGCAACTGCATCGCCGGGCGGATCGCCAACCTGTTCAACCTCCACGGGCCGAACTTCACGACCGACGCGGCGTGCGCGTCCGCGCTGGCCGCGATGGACGCCACCGTCGACGGACTCCTCGCCCACGAGTTCGACGTCGCGATCACGGGTGGCATCGACCGCAACATGGGCGTGCACACGTTCGTCAAGTTCTGCGCGATCGGCGCGCTCTCCCCCAGCGGCACCCGCCCGTACTCGGAGGGGGCCGACGGCTTCGTGATGGGAGAAGGCGGCGCGCTGTTCGTGGTCAAGCGGCTCGGCGATGCCGTCCGCGACGAGGATCGGATCTACGCCGTGGTCCGCGGGGTGGGGAGCTCGAGCGATGGCAAGGGCAAGGGCATCACCGCCCCCAACCCGGTTGGGCAGCGCTTCGCCATCGAGCGGGCCTGGCGGAACGCGGGGCTGTCGCCCGCGGAGTGCACCCTCGTCGAGGGCCACGGGACCTCGACGAGCGTGGGCGACGCGGTCGAGCTGAAGAGCTTGATGGAGGGCTTCTCCGGGGCGCAGCTGCCGCGTGGATCGATCGCCCTCGGCTCGGTGAAGTCGAACTTCGGCCACCTCAAAGGAGCCGCGGGAGCGGCGGGCATGCTCAAGGCCACGCTCGCGCTTCACGACAAGGTGCTGCCGCCGAGCATCAACTTCGAGCGACCCAATCCCAACGTGGACTGGACCGCGTCGCCGTTCGCCGTCAACACCGAGCTCCGCGACTGGGACATCGCCGCCGGGCGCTCGCGTGTCGCGGGCGTCAGCGCGTTCGGCTTCGGCGGCACCAACTTCCACATCGTCATGGAGGAGTACGCGCCGGACCGTCACGCCACCAACGGCCACGGCTCGTCGGTCGCCGTCCCGGTCGAGCCCCCGCCCTCCGCCGAGCCTGCCCCGGCGGCGTCCGGCAAGCCGCCCGTGCGCGGCGCGCTCGTGCTCGGCGCGGCCGACGAGGCCGGGCTCGCCAACGCGCTGCGCACGGAGCTGGCGGAGGCGCGGCAGGGCCGCCATCTCGATCCGACGCCGCCGTCGACCGAAGCGCTTCGGGCCCCGGAGCGGATCGCGATCGACTACGCCGACGGCCCAGACCTGGTTGCGAAGGCGGAGCTGGCGTTGCGAGTCTTGCAAGCGGGCAACCCGTCGGCGTGGCCGGCGCTGCGCGGCCGCGGCATCCACCGCGGCAGCGGCACCCCAGGCAAGGTGGCGTTCCTCTACACGGGCCAGGGCTCGCAGTACGCGAACATGCTCGCCGAGCTGCGCCGGCGGGAGCCGGTGGTCGCCGAGCTCTTCGAGGAAGCGGACGCGCTCGTGGCGCCGCTGCTCGAGGGCCGGCGCCTGTCCGACCTGATCTTCGCCGACCCGGCGGACCCGGAGGCGATGGCGCGCGCGGAGGAGGAGCTTCGCCGCACCGAGATCCAGCAGCCGGCGGTGATCACCGTCGACACGGCGCTCACGCGGCTGCTGGGGGAGTACGGGATTGCCCCCGACATGGTGATGGGACATTCCGTCGGCGAGTACGGGGCCCTGGTCACCGCCGGTGGCCTGACCTTCGGGGACGCGCTCGAGGCAGTGAGCGCCCGCGGACGCGAGATGGCGAGCCTCCGAGTGGACGACCCCGGAGCGATGGCAGCGGTCATGGCCCCGCTGGAGGAGGCCGAGGAGATCGTCGCTGGGATCGACGGCTACGTCGTGCTCGCCAACATCAACTCGACGCACCAGGTCGTGCTGGGCGGCGCCACCGACGCGGTCGCTCGCGCCGTGGAGGCGGTGAAGGAGCGAGGGCACACCGCGATCCCGCTGCCTGTGAGCCACGGCTTCCACACCGAGATCGTCGCGCCCGCGAGCACTCCGCTGCGGGCGATGCTCACCCGGCTCGGCCTCCGTCCCACTCGGCTGCCAACCGTGGCCAACGTCACCGGCGAGCTATATCCCACCGGAGACGG
>CAVXQO010000011.1:0-315822 GCA_963763985.1 uncultured Solirubrobacterales bacterium
CCATCAGCGCCCGATCGTCTCGGTCGGCGACAAGGTGAAGGCCGGGGACGTGCTCTGCGACGGCTCCTCGACCTCCGGCGGCGAGATCGCGCTCGGCAAGAACTGCCTGGTCGCCTTCATGTCCTGGGAGGGCTACAACTTCGAGGACGCGATCATCATCTCCGAGCGCCTGGTGAAGGACGACGAGCTCACCTCGATCCATATCGAGGAGTACGAGATCGACGCCCGCACCACCAAGCTCGGCGACGAGGAGATCACCCGCGACATCCCGAACCGCTCCGAGGAGAGCCTCAGGAACCTCGACGAGCGGGGGATCGTCCGGATCGGCGCCGAGGTGATCTCGGGCGACCTCCTGGTCGGGAAGGTCACGCCGAAGGGCGAGACCGAACTGACTGCCGAGGAGAAGCTGATCCGCGCCATCTTCAAGGAGAAGGCTCGTGAGGTCCGCGACACCTCGCTCAAGGTGCCCCACGGAGAGGGCGGCGTCGTCATCGACGTCCTCACCTTCAGCCGCGAGGCGGGCGACGACCTGCCGCCGGGCGTCAACGACCTGGTTCGCGTCTATGTCGCGACCAAGCGCAAGATCGCGGAGGGCGACAAGCTCGCCGGCCGCCATGGCAACAAGGGCGTGATCTCCAAGATCGTCCCCGAGGAGGACATGCCGTTCATGGAGGACGGCAGGCCCGTCGACGTGATCCTCAACCCGCTCGGGGTGCCGAGCCGAATGAACATCGGGCAGATCCTCGAGACGCATCTGGGCTGGGTTGCCGCCAACGGCTGGTACGACGACGGGTCGGTCTCCTATAAGGAGGCGCAGAAGAACGGGGGGCGCGTCAACGTCGCCACCCCGGTCTTCGACGGCGCCACCGTCGAGGACGTCGACAACGCCCTGGTCCAGTGGCAGGACGAGAACGCCGATCGAGGCATCGACCTCGGGATCACGAAGAGCGAGCGCCCGGGAAACCGAGCCGAGGGCAAGGTTCAGCTCTACAACGGCCGCACCGGCGAGCCCTACAAGGGCAAGGTGACGATCGGCTACATGTACATCCTGAAGCTGCTGCACCTGGTCGACGACAAGATCCACGCTCGCTCGACCGGCCCCTACTCGCTGGTCACGCAGCAGCCGCTGGGCGGCAAGGCGCAGTTCGGCGGTCAGCGCTTCGGCGAGATGGAGGTGTGGGCGCTCGAGGCCTACGGCGCGGCCTACACGTTGCAGGAGATGCTCACGGTCAAGTCAGACGACACCGTCGGCCGCGTCAAGGCCTACGAGTCGATCGTCAAGGGCGAGAACATCCCCGAGCCCTCGATTCCGGAGTCGTTCAAGGTCCTGCTCAAGGAGATCCAGAGTCTGGCGCTCGACGCCAACGTGGTCTCCGAGGAGGGCGACGGCGTCGAGATGGGCGAGGAGGAGGACGACCTCCTCCGCGCGGCTGAGGAGCTCGGCATCGAGCTGTCCGGGGTGCGCGCGGACGGCGGCAACGGCTCGGATGCGAAGGACGAAAAGGAAGAGACGGTCGTCGCCGAGGGCGATGGCGGTACTGAAGGTTCGGATGCCGAGGAGGCAGCTAAGAAGTGATCGACATCAATAACTTCGACGCGATTGAGATCGGGCTTGCCTCGGGCAAGAAGATCCGGGGCTGGAGCTCCGGCGAGGTCACCAAGCCGGAGACCATCAACTACAGGACGCTGAAGCCGGAGAAGGACGGGCTCTTCTGCGAGCGCATCTTTGGTCCGACCAAGGACTGGGAGTGCTACTGCGGCAAGTACAAGAGGGTCCGCTACAAGGGCATCGTCTGCGAGCGCTGCGGCGTCGAGGTGACCCGCTCCAAGGTTCGCCGCGAGCGCATGGGCCACATCGACCTGGCCGCGCCCGTCTCCCACATCTGGTTCTTCAAGGGCGTTCCGAGCCGGATCGGCTACCTGATCGACATGGCTCCGAAGGAGCTCGAGAAGGTCCTCTACTTCGCGGCCTCGGTTATCACCTGGGTCGACGACGAGGCCCGCCAGAAGGACCTCGCCAAGCTCGAGAAGGAGGTCGAGAAGCAGGCCGGCGAGTACGAGCGCGAGCGCGAGCAGCGCACGCAGGAGCTCAACGAGTCGCTGGTCCGCCGATTGGCCTACCTCGGCGTCGCTCCCGACAAGGAGAGCGAGGCTCCCCCCGCCGGCACCACCGACGGCTTCAACGACGACGACGAGCTCTGGGCCGACACCGTCACCAACGTCAAGCGGATGAAGGCCGAGGACCGCGACAAGACCGCCAAGGAGCTGAAGAAGACCTTCGAGGCCGAGATCTCGGACACCGAGGCCTACCTCGACGAGGCGGCCGAGCGCCTGCGCGAGGTCTTCAAGATCTTCTCGGAGATGAAGCCGAAGGACGTGATCAATGACGAGACCACGTTCCGGGAGCTCAAGGACCGCTTCGGCTCGCCGTTCGGCTGGGGCGAGTACTTCCGTGGCGGCATGGGCGCGGAGTCGGTCCGCGACCTGCTCGACCAGGTCGAGCTCGAGGAGGAGGCCGAGCTGCTCGAGGAGACGATCAACACTTCCAAGGGCCAGAAGCAGGCCCGCGCGGTGAAGCGCCTCAAGGTCGTCGACGCCTTCCTGAAGTCGGCGAACAAGCCCGAGTGGATGGTCCTGGACGTCGTCCCCGTGATCCCGCCGGAGCTGCGCCCGATGGTCCAGCTCGACGGTGGCCGCTTCGCGACCTCGGACCTCAACGACCTCTACCGGCGCGTGATCAACCGCAACAACCGCCTCAAGAGGCTGCTCGACCTGGGCGCCCCCGAGATCATCGTCAACAACGAGAAGCGGATGCTGCAGGAGGCCGTCGACGCCCTCTTCGACAACGGCCGCCGCGGCCGTCCCGTCACCGGCCCGGGCAACCGGCCGTTGAAGTCGCTCTCCGACATGCTCAAGGGCAAGCAGGGCCGCTTCCGGCAGAACCTGCTTGGTAAGCGCGTCGACTACTCCGGCCGTTCGGTGATCGTCTCGGGTCCGTCGCTGCGCCTCCACCAGTGCGGCCTGCCGAAGCTGATGGCCCTCGAGCTCTTCAAGCCGTTCATCATGGCCCGGCTCGTCGAGCGCAAGCAGGTCCAGAACATCAAGGCGGCCAAGAAGATGGTCGACTCGATGATCCCGGAGGTCTGGGACGTGCTCGAGGAGGTCATCCACGAGCACCCGGTGCTCCTCAACCGCGCCCCGACGCTCCACCGCCTGGGCATCCAGGCGTTCGAGCCGGTGCTGGTCGAGGGCAAGGCGATCCAGATCCACCCGCTGGTCTGCCACGCGTTCAACGCCGACTTCGACGGCGACCAGATGGCCGTGCACCTGCCGCTCTCGGCGGAGGCGCAGGCGGAGGCGCGCATCCTGATGCTCTCCTCCAACAACATCCTCTCGCCGGCGCACGGCGCTCCGCTGGCCACGCCTACCCAGGACATGGTCCTCGGGCTCTACTACCTGACCTATGCGGGCGAGGACGTCGAGGAGCTCGATCGAGCCAAGCTGGACGAGAAGCCGCATCCGTTCAGGACGGCGCAGGAGGCGGAGCTCGCCTACGAGAATGGGATCGTCCAGCTGCACGACTTCGCCGAGTACCGCCGCCCCGGTCACGAGCACTTCCTGACGACCGTCGGCCGGATCATCTACAACGACCGCGTCGAGCGTTCGATCGCCGAGGCGCTCGGGGACGAGTACGACCCCGAGCAGTACAAGTTCGTCAACCGCTCGCTGAAGAAGAAGGACGTCAACGAGATCGTCAGCGAGCTGGTCGAGGCATACGGGGCACCGGCGGTCTCGCTGGTCCTCGACTCGTTCAAGGAGCTCGGCTTCCACTTCGCCACCGAGGCCGGAATCACGATCTCGAAGAACGACGTGGTCGCGCCTCCGGACAAGGAGGAGATCCTCGAGCGCTACGAGTCTGAGACCGAGGAGATCATGAGCCAGTACGACGACGGCTACATCACCGCCGAGGAGCGCAAGGAGGCGGTCACCTCACGGTGGGACAGCGCCACCGAGGAGGTCGGGCAGGCGATGGAGCGCAACCTCCACGAGCTCAACCCGATCTTCATGATGGCCAACTCGGGAGCCCGAGGCTCGTTCAAGCAGATCCGCCAGCTGGCCGGCATGCGAGGCCTGATGGCCAATCCGAAGGGCGAGATCATCGAGCGGCCGATCAAGGCGAACTTCATGGAGGGCCTCTCGGTGCTCGAGTACTTCATCTCGACCCACGGCGCCCGGAAGGGGCTCGCCGACACGGCGCTCCGCACCGCGGACTCGGGCTACCTCACCAGGCGCCTGGTCGACGTCTCCCAGGACGTGATCGTGCGCATGGAGGACTGCAAGACCAAGGATCACATCGAGATGCCGCTCTACCGCGACGCCGGCGAGCTCAACCCGAACCTGATCGGGCGCGTGGCCGCCAAGAAGTTCACGACCAAGCGCGGTCGCGACCTGCTCAAGCGGAACCAGCAGATCGACTGGCCGGAGGTCCACGACATCGCGGAAGGCTTCAAGGACGACGACGACGTCACCGTCCCGGTCCGCTCGGTCCTCAAGTGCGAGGCCGAGTCCGGGGTGTGCCGCCAGTGCTACGGCGTCATGCCGGCGACCGGCTTCCTGGTCGAGATCGGAGATGCCGTTGGAATCATCGCCGCGCAGTCGATCGGCGAGCCTGGCACCCAGCTGACGATGCGCACCTTCCACACGGGAGGCGTCGCCGGCCTTGACATCACACAGGGCCTGCCGCGTGTCGTCGAGCTGTTCGAGGCGCGCAAGCCGAAGGGACTCGCGAAGATCGCCGAGGTCGCCGGCAAGGTCGCGGTCGAGGAGAGCGACAAGGCCGTCAAGCTGACGATCACCGACGACAAGGGCGAGGAGCACGCCTACTCCTTCCCGCCCCGGACCAACGTGCTGGTCGATCCAGGCAAGCGCGTCGAGGTCGGCACCCAGCTGAACGAAGGCTCGCTCTACCCGGCGGAGATCCTGGCAATCCGCGGCCGCACCGACACCGAGGTCTACATCGTGGCCGAGGTGCAGCGCGTCTACCGGACCCAGGGCGTCGACATCAACGACAAGCACATCGAGCTGATCGTCCGCCAGATGCTGAAGAAGGTGCGGGTGGAGTCGAAGGGCTCGACCGAGCTCCTTCCCGGCCAGCTGGAGGACCGCCTGGTCTTCGATGCGATCAACGAGAAGTTCAAGGGCAAGAAGACGAAGACGCCGGCGCGGGCCGAGGAGGTCATCCTCGGGATCACCAAGGCGTCGCTCGCCACCGAGTCCTTCCTCTCGGCGGCCTCCTTCCAGGAGACCACCAAGGTGCTCACCGACGCGGCCCTGGAGGGCAAGCGCGACCGGCTCGTCGGCCTGAAGGAGAACGTGATCATCGGCAAGCTGATCCCGGCGGCAACGGGGCTCAAGCACTACCGCTCGCTGCAGATCGAGCCTGTCGAGCCGGCCCAGCCTCCGGTGGAGGAGTTCTCCGAGGAGGAGCTCGCCAAGGAGCTCGATCTCGCCGGCGACGGCGAGAGCGGGTCCCAGCTCGAGGGGTTCGGGCCTTCGTTCGCCGAGGAGCTGGAGGAGCTCGCCTCCGAGATCGAGACGCCCGCCGCCGGCTCGGCGCCGGCGGAGGCTGAGAAGTCAGAGTCCGAGTCCTCGTAGCGCTTTAGGCGGCGGGTCCTGTCGCCGTAGGAACCTCCCACGGACGCTCAGAAATCGCGTCCGTGGGCCCCTCCTACGGCGCCACCCGCCGAGCAGCGCAACGATTGACGGACTTCGTTGCCGGTTAGGCGGCGCTTTGGACGAGGCCGACCACGTGCTCCTCGGGGTCGGAGAAGAGGCCAATGGTGAGGCCCTCCATGGGGCTGTCCGGGCCCATCAGCTTCTTGCCGCCCAGGCTCTCCGCCTTGTCCAGCGCCGCTCCGACGTCGGGGACCTCGACGTAGAAGGTCACGTGGCCCTCGTAGCCCTCCGGGCCGTCGCCGACGCCTCCGCCGATCCCGACTCCCTCCGAGTTGGTGTTTCCCTCCCGAGACACGACCCCGTAGTCCGTCGGTCCGCCCTCGTAGACGTCGAACTCCCAGCCGGCGAGCTCGCCGTAGAAGTCCCGGAGCTTCTTCGCGTCCTTGCCCACCACCTCGAAATGCACCACGGGCTGTCCCATTCGGTTCCCTCCTGTTCGGTTGTCGTGAGCCGGCTCTAGCCGCCGGCGGGAGTGTGCTCGCGCCGCTCGTGCGCCGCCATTCCGGGGGCCGGCGTTGGCTGGATCACCGGCGTCCTGGTGCGGCCGCCGGGCGGGCAGTCCGGCCGCGCCTGGGCGGAGCCGCCGTGCGGTCCGCGGCGCGGGCCGCGGGGCTTGGTGGGATCCCGGCGGAATCGCCTGAAGCTGTGGTCGTCGGCATCGCCGGGAAGGTCCTCGAGCTCCGGCTCGTCCTTGACGGCCCAGTAGATCAGCCACATCCCGTAGAGGACGGGGATCTTCAGGACCACGGCCAAGAAGATGATCGGCACCACCTCTCCCATCCCGGCGAGTCTACCCGGGATCTAGCGGGGCTCGAAACCGTCTTTGACCCAGCGCTCCAGGGCCTCGACGTGGACGTCGAGGAGGCCCACGTCGGACTCCGTGGGGACGAGCAGCGTGGGCGCGGATCGCTTCTCGGCCCACCGCTGACAGCTCGAGTCCAGGCTGTCGTCAATCCAGGCGAGCGGGCGCGTTCCCCCCCATTCCTCGAGCGCCTCGAGCTTCCAATGGGCGGTGCCGAACCGCGCTCGGCCGTCGAAGGTCAGGTAGGGGAGCTCCGGGACTCCGAGGATCCCGGGCAGGCTGTCGTTGGCGCGGTCCTCCCAGCCGCTCGCCCAGACCAGCTCGTAGGACTTGGCCAGGCGAGTGAGCCGCGGGCCCGTCTCGAGCGCGATGCAGTGGAGCATCCCGTCGATCAGGTGAAACTCCCCCGGTGCCTTGCTCGGGTCGCCTGTGCCGGGCTCGACCGACCGGTCGAAGCCGAAGAGGCTGATCACGCCGTCGATGTCGACGGCGAGGACGGGCGCATCGCCAGTCTCCTTCTTGCGGAACAGGGGCATGGGCGCGAAGGGTATTTGGCTACCATGCACCGCCGTGCCTAACACCAATCAGCTCGTCCGCAAGGGACGAACCCACAAGAAGAAGAAGATGTCGACGCCGGGCCTGAAGTCGGGCCAGGGTCGCAAGAAGCGCGTCGCCGCTCCGCAACGGCGTGGCGTGTGCACGCGCGTCGCCACCGTGACTCCGAAGAAGCCGAACTCGGCCCTTCGGAAGATCGCCAGGGTTCGCCTCACGAACGGGCTCGAGGTGACGAGCTACATCCCCGGTGAGGGTCACAACCTCCAGGAGCACTCGGTCGTCCTCGTCAGGGGTGGTCGCGTCAAGGACCTCCCGGGCGTCCGCTACAAGGTCGTGCGCGGCGCTCTCGACGCGGCCGGGGTCTCCGACCGGAAGCAGGGCCGTTCGCTCTACGGAGTGAAGGCCTCCTAGGATGCCGCGACGCAACCAGGCCACGATTCGGCTGCTCGAGCCCGACTCCCTCTACCGGAGCCGTCTCGTTCAGCAGGTGATCAACAAGGTGATGACCGACGGCAAGAAGTCGGTGGCCGAGCAGATCACCTACGACGCCCTCGCCCTGGTGGGCGAGCGCACCGGGAACAGCCCGGTCGAGGAGCTGGAGAGCGCGATCAAGCAGCTCACGCCCGTCCTCGAGGTCCGGTCGCGGCGCGTCGGTGGCGCCACCTACCAGGTGCCCGTTGAGGTGCCGGCTCGTCGCGCCCGCACGCTCGCGGTCCGCTGGATGGTCGAGTTCGCCAGGGCCAGGGGAGAGAAGTCGATGGCCGAGCGACTCGCGAACGAGATCCTCGATGCCGCGAAGCAG
Organism: uncultured Solirubrobacterales bacterium; assembly: GCA_963763985.1. Classification (GTDB taxonomy): domain Bacteria; phylum Actinomycetota; class Thermoleophilia; order Solirubrobacterales; family 70-9; genus DASUPK01. The sequence continues at coordinate 7,896 of CAVXQO010000011.1, forward strand.
CAGGGCAACGCCTGGAAGCGGAAGGACGACATCTACCGCATGGCCCAGGCAAACAAGGCCTTCGCCCACTACCGCTGGTAGCTGCTTCAGTCCTCCAGAGCGGCGCCATTTGACTAGCGCCGTCTCGAGGCATATTCTTTTCGCGCATTTCGTTTTTCGGTCTCGTCGGGTAGTTGGGTGAGGTGACCGGAAGGAGGAGAGTTGCCAGCGGGTTGGTTTGGCGATTTCCGTCCGACATGGCTACGCCATGCCCTTTCTCCACGAGTACCCAGCGGCTTAAGTAGCTCCGGAGACACCGATCGGTGGCAGCGGTGAACTCCATGGCCGCCCGGGTTGTGGCTGTTGTCGCGGCCGTCCTGATCGTCGCGGCCGGCATCACCCTCTACATCGACAAGCTGCTTCGCTCTCCCACTCCGCAGGCTGCGGCTCAGTCTGGGCCGGGGCAGGCCGATCTGGTGCTGGGCACGACGCCGGCCGTCGGGAAGCTGGGGGGCAATCCGAGCTGGGTCTCGTATCTCGTTCGGCAGAACGGGCAGTGGAAGCACACCACCGTGTTCAAGGTGCCCGCGAACTCCCTGGTCCGGGTGACGATTTACAACTTCGACGGCCAGAGCGGCCTCAGGAACGCGTTCCTCTCCCAGGTGCAGGGCACGGTGGGAGGGGTGATGCAGGTGAACGGCAACACGAAGAACTCGATCTCCCCGGACGCCGCCTCCCACACGTTCACCGTGCCCCAGATGGGGATCGTCGTGCCGATACTCGGCGTTTCAGATGACGCGCCCAATCAGTGCGAGGAGATGCCCTGCTCGCTCTCACAGGCGCACGAGACGGTCACCTTCGTGATGCGCACCGGAAAGAAGGGTCGTTACCACTGGCAGTGCTTCGTGCCCTGTGCGGCCGGGTTCATCGACGGGTTCGGCGGGCCAATGCAGACGATCGGCTACATGGACGGCTTCGTGCAAGTGGTCTGAGCGGCGGCGATGCCCGAGCCCCCACACTTTCGCCGAATCCTGATCCTGTGGGCTGCGCTCAGCATCGTTGCGACGCCCCTGGTGATCTTCGTGTTCGCGCCGGGGCTGCCCCCGGGTAACGACAGCTCACAGGGGGCGGGACAGGTGACTGACAACACCGTCCTGCTGGGTGTGGTCACGCCGATCGCGGCGTTGCTCATCGTCTTCTTCGCCTACTCGCTGATCGTCTTCCGCCATCGCGAGTCCGATCCCGAGGACGAGGAGGGCGAGGCGATCTACGGCAACGCCGGCATCCAGAACACCTGGCTCGCGGTGACGACGGTGGTCGTTCTCTTCCTGGCGACCTACGGGACGGTCCGGCTGTTCGACAACGGATCGGGCGGCGGTCAGGGCTCTGATCCAGTCGCCAAGCAAAGTGGCAACAACATGCAGGTCCAGGTGATCGCCCAGCAGTGGGCGTTCACCTATCGCTGGCCCGCGTATGGCGGGGTGGAGACGCCCCATCTGGTCCTGCCGGTCGACCAGAAGGTCGAGATGCACGTCACCTCGCTCGACGTCATCCATTCCTTCTGGGCTCACGCTCTCGGGATCAAGGCCGACGCCAACCCGGGGGTCGACAACATCGTCTATGTCCAGCCGAAGAAGACCGGGAGCTTCGACATCCGCTGTGCCGAGCTCTGTGGGCTGTTCCACGGTCACATGTTCGACACCGGCCAGATCGTCAGCGACGGCGCGTTCCACAGCTGGATAGCGGGCCAGCAGCGGGAGTTCGGGCCGGCGACCGGCAACCTGCCGCCCTACAGGACTGGCTACGGACCGCAACCAGGTAGGAGGGCGGGATGAACTCAGAGCAGACGGCGGGCCCGAGGCTTCGCGGCCTGCTCGGCTTCAACCTCCTCACCGGCCTGGTGCTGGGAGTCGTGGGCTTCTATGTCGGCTGGTGGCTGGGCCACCAGATCCACTACACGGGCATCGAATACTTCGCGGACACGAATCAGAACGACCTCGCCCTGGTCCTCGGCTATATCGGCTTCGTGGTCGGCTTCATCGGCGGGCTGGGCTACCTGGCCTACCCGCTCAGGCGAATGGTCGGCCTGGAGCCCTCCCACCACGAGAACGAGACGGGCGGCGTGGGCCGCTACTTCGGCCTCTGCACCGATCACAAGGTGATCGGGAAGCAGTACCTGATCGGGATCGGGCTCTTCTTCTTCATCGGTGGGCTGAACGCGATGCTGATCAGGGCCGAGCTACTGCGACCGTCGCCGCAGCTCTTCGGCGCCGGCGGCTACCTGACGATCGTGAGCATTCACGGCGCGATGATGATGGGGATCATGACCTCGGGCGTCCTGGGCCCGTTCGCCAACTACTTCGTTCCGCTCCAGATCGGGGCGAAGCGGATGGCCTTCCCCCGGCTCGAGTCGCTGAGTTTCTGGCTGCTGATGGCGGCGGGGACGATCCTGGTCAGCACGGTCTTCTTCGGGGGGTTCCCAACCGGCTGGACCGGCTACGCGCCCCTGAACGACGAGGCGAACTTCGGATACGACTCCTACGTCTTCTTCTTCGCCCTGGTCGGGATCTCGATGACGCTGCTCGGGCTCAACCTGATCGCCACGATCGTCACCATGAGGGCGCCGGGCCTGACCTGGGCGCGTCTGCCGATCTTCTCCTGGGGGGCCCTCAGCACATCGGCCCTGATGGTCCTCGCGGCACCGGTGCTGATCGCGGTGTTGCTGATGGTGGCCATGGACCGGACGATGCAGACCTCGTTCTTCCTGACGAACTCCGGAGGTAGCCCGTACTTATTCGAGAACCTGTTCTGGTTCTTCGGGCACCCCGAGGTGTACGTCCTCGCCCTGCCCGGGTTCGGGATCCTGCTCGAGATCCTTCCGGTCTTCTCGCGGAAGCCCCTCTGGGGCTACCGGCTGGCTGTCTCGGGGATGCTCGGCGTCGCCCTGCTCAGCTTCTTCGTCTGGCAGCACCACCTGTTCGTCAGCGGGATCAACTCGGCGCTGCGGCCCTTCTACATGCTCTCCACCGAGATCATCTCGCTCCCGACCGGGTTCATCTTCCTCTGCGGCATGGCCACGCTGTGGAGGGCGCGCATTCGCTTCTCGGTGCCGATGCTCTTCTGCCTGGCCTGGTTCTTCAACTTCTTCATCGGAGGAATCTCAGGAGTCTTCCTCTCGGACACGCCGAGTGACGTCAGCACTCACGGCAGCTTCTTCGTGATGGCCCACTTCCACTACACGATCATGGGGGGGCTGGTCTTCACCTTCTTCGCCGCGATCTACTACTGGGTCCCAAAGATGTTTGGCGTGCAGTTCAACGAGCTCTTAGCCAAGATCCATTTCTGGTCGATGTTCCTGGCCTTCAATGCGACCTTCGCGCCGCTGTTCGCCCTCGGCCTGATGGGGATGCCGCGGCGGGTATCGACCTACGCCTCGAACCTCCAGGGGCTGAACATCTGGGTCTCGGTCTGTGCGTTCATCCTCGGTGTTTCGATGCTGGTCTTCCTGTTCAACGTCGTCTACTCGCTGGTGTTCGTGCGCAAGCCCGCGGAGGAGAACCCATGGCATTCGAAGTCCCTGGAGTGGCAGACGCCGACGCCGGTGCCCCTTCACAACTTCGATGAGATCCCGGTCATCGACAGCGACCCATATGACTATGGAACGCCGCCGCCTCCGGTCAGGGCCGGCGAGCGACCAGCCGAGGCGCCCGGGTAGTCATGGTGCGGTTCTTCACCAGATCGAAGGACGAGGTCGAGCCGAGCGAGGAGGCGCCGGAGATCTACGAGCGCAACCTCTGGATCGGAGCCCGTGTGATGGCCGGGACGACGATCATGTTCTTCGCCGCGTTCGTCTTCGCCTATTTCTATCTGCGCTCGCTCAACAACACGAACGCGTGGCACCCCGACGGGGTCGACGCGCCCCAGGCCTGGGGCGCCGTCATCGTCGCCCTCTTCGCGGCGAGCGCGGGGCTCTTCGCGATCGCGGCGCGGACCGCCGGCCGACGCGGGAGCTGGCTGGCCCCCGCGGGCCTATCGCTGGCACTGGGTCTGGCCGGCTGCGTCGTCCAGATCTTCGAGTGGGCTCATCTCGACTTCGGCCCGCAGAACGGCGGCTACGCGAGCGTCTTCATCGGCTGGACCGCGCTGTTCGTCGTCTTCGTCCTGATGGCCATGTTCTGGGTCGAGACGATGGTCGCCGAGGGGCTCCGGAAGCGGGATGACGCCGCGACCTTCGTGCCCGTCGGCATCGCCGACGCCGCCTTCTACTGGTCGGTGCTCGCCGCGCTCGGCGTGATCAGCTGGGTCATCCTCTACCTGCTCTGAGACGTGTCCGCGGTGACGACCCCCCTCGACTGGACCGGCGGTCCTGCCCTCGCCTGGGTCCTCACGGCGGCGCTGCTCTACTGGCTCGGGGGCCGCAAGCTGGCGACGCCGCGCTCGGACACATCGCGCCCGTGGCGGACCGCGGCGTTCATCGCGGGCCTCGCCACGATCCTGATTGCGCTCGACTCACCGGTCGACGGACTCGCCGACAAGCTGCTCTGGGTTCACATGCTCCAGCACATCCTGCTGCTGCTGGTGGCCCCTCCGCTGCTCGCGCTGGCGCGCCCCTGGAATCGCATGTGGCACGGGTTCCCCCTCGGCACCCGCCGGGAGCTGGCGCGCTGGCTGACGCGCGGGTCGCTGGTCGGCCCCCGTCCGTGCGGCCGCCAGGGTCCTCGCCGATCCCGTGCCGTCATGGCTGCTGTTCAACTTCGCCCTGTTCGCCTGGCACCTGCCGGTTGCCTACGACGCCGCCCTGACGTCGCCCATCATCCACGCCTCCGAGCACCTCGCCTTCTTCGCGACCGGACTGCTGTTCTGGACGCGGGTGATCGACTCGCCGCCGTGGCGCTCGCGGCTCAGCGAGATGGGTCGCGCCGTCTACGTCGGCTCCTCGATGGTGACGAGCTGGCTGTTGGCGATCGTGCTGGCGGAGGCAAGCCACCCGATCTACTCACCCTACGCGGACCTCGCGAGTCGCCCGGGAGGCATCACGGCTCTCGCGGACCAGCAGATCGCCGCCGGGGCAATGTGGGTTCTGGGGTCGATCCCCTTCACGATTGCCATTCTGTCCGTCGTATACCGCTGGTTGGAGCCGAAGCGCTCGGGCCAGTCATCCCCGGCGAGTCGGCCGCTCGCCGAAAACCCATGACCTAGGAGGAAAAGATGCAGGGCCCCTCACAGCCGGTGCTCGCGCTCTCCGTCGTCGGGCAGGGCATCCTCACCTGGGCGATCCCGCTGGGGGTATTCCTCGCGGTGCTGCTCTGGTACATGCTCCTGCTGCGGCGACGCCACCCTGAGTGAGCCTGGCTCTTCGGGCCGTCGCAATCATCGCGCTGGCTGCGGTGGTCGGCGTCGGGGCCGGGCTGCTGATTCACGCCCTGAGCGACGGCGGCGGCTCATCGACGACCGACCTATCCGGCCGCCTGATGGGCCAGGCGACCTGGCCGAGGGGAGACAGGCCCGCGCCCGATTTCACCCTGGTCGATCAGAACGGGCAACCGACCGCCCTGTCGACTGCTGACGGCCAGCTCGCTTTGGTCACCTTCCTGGACATGCGCTGCCTCCGATCATGCCCGCGGGAGGGGCGGTCGCTGGCGATCTCCCTCAAGCTGCTGCCCGCCTCCGCCCGCCCCGCGGTGATCGTCGTCAGCCTCGAGCCGGGTGCGGCGCCCGCGAGCGCGGTTCGTCAGGCCGCTCGGCGGCTGGGGATCGACGTCGCGCCGAGCTGGCACTGGCTGTTCGGATCCCGCGGGGAGCTTGCGCCCGTCTGGCGTTCATACGGCGTCGCGAAAGCCGGCCATCGGGCGCGGCCGGTCGCCTATCTGATCGACGAAATGGGATACGAGCGGGCGGGGTTCCTCTATCCGTTCCCGCCGAACTGGCTGCTGGATGACGTCCGCATCATCAGGTCCGAGAGCTGACCCTCCGCCGCGCCTCGTTAGCTGCCCGAAAGGAATGAGCTTCATAATTCGGGATATCCGCTCTGCTTTCTGCGACACCGGTGGTGCTTGCCCTGCTGGTCGCGATCACGATCGCAGGCTGCGGCGGAGGCGGCGACTCGGGCTCGAGCACCGCCAAGCTCGACGGGATCAGCGCGGTCCCGTCCCGACCCGCGCCGCCGACGGTCCTGAGCGACTCCCTGGGACATCGTGTCGATCTCAGCCAGTACCGCGGCAAGGCCGTCCTGGTCACCTTCATCTACACGCACTGCCCGGACACGTGCCCGCTGATCGTCGGCAATCTCCACACCGCTCAGGCCGAGCTCGGCTCCAAGGCGTCCGATCTGCAGATCGTGGCGGTCTCGGTTGACCCAACGGGCGACACACCGGGCACTGTCAACTCGTTTCTCAGGGAGCATCAGATGACAGGTCGGATGGAGTACCTGATCGGGTCGAGGCCCGAACTCGAGCGGACCTGGAGGGACTGGAAGGTCGGCGCGCGGTCGGCCAACTCGAGGCGCACTCCGGATCAGGTCGAGCACTCGGCGCTGATCTACGGGATCGACGCAAGCGGCAAGATCGCCACCATCTACCCGGCCAACTTCAAGCCCCAGCAGATCGTCCACGACGTGCCGATCCTCGCGTCGCAGTAACGAGAGATGTCCCGGCTCCCACGTCGGCTGCGAATCGGGGTGGTTGTGGTCGCCGTGGTCGCCGTGCTGGTCGGCGTCGAGCTGATCAGCGGTAGCTCCGACTCGGGCGCCGGGAGGCGGGCGCCGCAGCTTCCGAGCAGTGTGCTGGTCCCTCCCGCAGTTCAGATCGCGTCACTGCGCGGCAAGCCGGCAGCGATCAACTTCTGGGCGAGCTGGTGCGCGCCGTGCCGTCGCGAGGCGCCTGATCTGGAGCAGCTCAACCACTCGCTGCAGGGAAGGGCCTCGGTGGTAGGGGTCGACTGGACCGACGGGCTCGATTCCGCTCGCGCGTTCATTCGCCAGCACCACATGACCTATCCCAACCTGAGTGACCCGGACGGCGCCGTGGGCCAGAAATATGGACTCGTCGGCCTGCCGATGACCTTCATCCTCGACTCGAACGGGATGATCACCGACGTCCTGCGAGGCCCGCAGACTGCCGAGAGCGTGCGCCAGGCTCTGGCTGCGGCCGGCTGATCGGGCTCCAAACTCTAAGGAGATTCACACCTCCTGATTAGTTAGTTCCCAGGTATTCCGGGCAAGCTGGTTTCCAACGCAAATCCATAGTGAGAGGAGGCGATCAAGTTGGATATGCCACTAGTCGTTGGATTGAACGTGGTGCTGATCGTGGGCCTGCTCGCCCTTCTGACGGCCGCAATGCTGCTGCCGCACCGCCTCAGGGCGGAGCCTCGTGGGCCTCAGGCTTCTCGAGCGCAGAAGGCGAGTCGACGCCAGCGAGCCGAGCGCGCAGGCAGGCGCACCCGGCGCACCCGGACCGAGCCGGCTTACTCGCGCTCATAGCGACACCTGCCCGCCGATCCCGGCACGCCGGGGCCGATCGGTCCGGCCAAGGTTCGACCTGCCTGGACTCAGGCGATCGCGACGTCCAACGCCATCGCGGCGAAGATCAGGGCGAGGTAGAGCAGCGAGAAGTGGAAAACGCGGACGGCGCGTGCGGCGCTGGGCCTTCTAGCCAGGCCCAGCGCCAGCAGCACGAACGTGGCGTCCAGCACCAGCGCGGCCTCCAGATAGGGCAGCCCGACGGTGTGCCAGAGGAACGGCAGGATGGTCGCTGCGGTCAGCACTAGGGAGTAAGCCAGGATCCGCCGCGAGGTCGCGGCATCTCCGCTGACGACCGGCAGCATGGGTATCTGGGCGGCCGCGTACTCTCGCTTGATCAGCATGGCGAGCGCCCAGAAGTGCGGGGGCGTCCAGAAGAAGATGATCAGGAAGAGGAAGGCCGCCGGCAGCGTCAGGTTGCCGGTCGCCGCCGCCCAGCCGACCAGAGGCGGGACGGCGCCGGCGGCTCCGCCGATGACGATGTTCTGGACTGTGGAGCGCTTCAGCCAGCGCGTGTAGACCAGCACGTAGAACAGGTTCCCGACCAGGGCCAGCGCCGCCGCCAGGACGTTCGTCAAGCTGGCGAGCAGGACGAAGGAGAATGCCGAGAGGACCAGCCCGAACTCGAGTGCCCGCGGGGGAGTCAGACGGCCGGCGACGATCGGGCGGCTCGCGGTGCGCTCCCCCATCAGCCCGTCGATGTCGCGATCGAGGTAGTGGTTCAGCGCGCTCGCTCCGGCGCAGGCAAGCGCTCCGCCCGCGAGCACGACCGCCAGCCGCCAGAGGTTTGGCACGCCCTGGGCGCCGACGAACATTCCCGCCGCGGCGGTGATCAGGAGCAGGACCATGATGCGCGGCTTGGTCAGGGTGACGTAGTCCCTCCAGGCGCCCGCCGGGACGTGCTCCCCTCGGAATGAGGCCGCAGCGGTGAGCCAGACCGCGGCCAGGGTCAGGGCTGCGAAGGCGAGATGCAGGGCGGATGCCCAATCCGCCTGTCCGGAGAGCCCGACGACAATCCCGAAGGCGCTCTCAATGCCGAGCAGACAGAGGGCTACCGCGGAGATACCCAGCAGGAGGCGGTGCGCTCCGGCAGCGGCCAGCACGACCGCCGCAAGCGGGGGCACGGCGAGAATGGCCAGGGCCCTGTGAGGAAGCCCGAGATGGAGGGCGCCGCTCATGACGACGAGGGTCGTCACCGCCGCTGCCCCCAATGCCGCCAGACGCAGCCATGCGCCCGGAGCCGCCTCGCGATCCGGCCCATCTCGCGCTCCCACTCGAACGGCAACTAGGCTCTGCTGCCGACCCATCTCAGCCTCCTTGACTGATCCTGAGCCTTGGTGGATGACCGCTGGTGGTAGCAAGTATCTCCCCGTCCCAGCGGGTTGTCAATCGGCGGCCTGGGCCGGCTCAGCGCTCGCGCCGCCCCCCGACCGCTCCAAAGCGATCGGGCGGCGCGGGCGCGCACGGCTCGCTCGGATCTCTCCCAAGGGTGGTTCCAGGGCGCTGAGCGGACCAGGCTGATCACCGGGGCGAGGACCACGGTTGCCCCCGCCACCATCTCCTTCGTCCGCGTCGGGTCCACGGTCGACATCGAAGCGCCGAGAGCAGAGGATTAGACCTATGAAGAGCGTGCTTCCGACCACCGAAAGAGAGAGGATGGCCAGCGCTCCCTCCAGAGATTCCCGAGAGAGAAAAGCCGAGAACAAGCTCACTCGACGAGAGTAGCGCTGTGCCTCGCGGTTGACGATCGATTGAAGGTTGGAGCAGAGCAGCAGGTCAGCCGCGGCGGCTGCGTTCAAACCGGGGCGCGGCCGGCTCCGCCACGGCGCCCTCGTGGGAGCGCCCGCCGTGCGCCTCGGTCGCGGAGGTGCGGTCGGGCCTCATCGTGGCGAGCGCCGCTCCGCAGACGGTGAGCACCAGGGCGCCGATCAGCTCGAGCCAGAAGCCCGCAACCGGTTTCGCCTCGGCGTCGATGAAGGACTGACGCGGGTCATCCAGGGTCCCGACGTTGTTCACCTTCGGCAGATCGCCGATCAGGAAGATCAGCAGGGCCACCAGGCCGCAGACGCCGATCGCCACGGCGGCGACCTGGCCGAGCTGCTGGCCGCGGGCGGCCATCGCGACGACGAGGAGGATCAGGGCGAAGACCGCGAGCACGAGCGTCGCGTAGCCGTGCTGATCAGAGGCGCTGATCGCCTTCAGCGCCTCTCCGCCGGGAGGGGTCAGATGGAAGATGTCGGTGAACTGCGAGACGCCGAGCATTCCGGCGGCGGCCGCGCAGGCGAGCACCAGCAGGGTCTCGGTCCGTGGCAGCTTCGTCATGACTCGGTCTGCAGGCCGGGCGAGATGCGACCGACTTCCTGGTGCGAGGCCAACCCGCTCCCGCCGGCCGGCCTGGCTCCGCCTCTCTCTGCGGCCACGCCGCGAGAGTAGTGGGCAAGCAGGCCGCCGCAAAGCATCAGCACCGCCGAGCAGGCCACCTCCGCCCAGAAGCCCTGGAGGAGCACCGCCTCCGAGCCGCTGAAGGCAAGGCCGGGCCGGCCGGCGTCCAGGCCCTGCGGCAGGTCGATGGCGAGGGCGACCGCCAGGCCAAGCAGGCCGCAGAGCGGAACGGCCCCGGCGAACCGCGTCTGGCCGCGATAGGTGGCGATAATCAGGACTACGGCGGCCGCGGCGATCGGGATGAGTACCCAGAGGTGGGCGCTCCCTGCGGTCTCGCCGCCGGTGATTGGCGCCGGAGCCACCGCGCCGACCTCCCCGGCGTAGTTGGGGGCGTCCACCGCGACCCCGTGGTAGTCGAAGAACTGGGAGATCCCGAGCCCGATCGCGGCCGCGATCCCGACGAAGGCGACCGTGGGCAGCGGGGTGACATGCCGCCGCAACCCGCGCGCCGTGGTGGTGGCCAGCGCCCTCGCCCGGTCCGCGAGCCAGCTCGCGGCGACCTGCCCGAGCTCCGAGAGCAGCGCGATCAGGGCGGCGAACAGCTTGATCGACGAACAGCAGGGCGCCCGTTATGTAGGGGGCGATCCAGGCGACGAAGCGGGCCGCCGGCGCCACCACCGGCCGGAGCCGCCGTGCCTCCGCGCGCCGCCTCCGGGAGAGCGCGCGGCCCTCCTGGCGGGTGCGCTCGGTGAGCTCAGCCATCCTTCACGGGTCGCGCTGTCGCGCGCCCTTGCATCACGAGAGCGCTTGCGACGACCCATGCTCATGCGTGTTCCCTGCCTGAGAGCCCTCGGACCGCTGCTATCATCGTCCGTCGCTCGGGGGTGCCCCCAAAGGGCCCCGTGGGCGTTAACCGTTTCGATGGAGAACGGCGCGACATAGGAGAAGTTCGGGTCGAAGAGACGCTCTGCGCTCGGGCCCGTAAGGGCCTTTTTTCTGCGCGAATACCGAACTCAGACTAACCGTTCCGCCGCTCCGTCACGCCAGTACGACCCAGAGCGACCACGAGGATCATGCCCAGAAGCTTCCCCCTAGAGAAGACGCGCAACATCGGCATCATGGCCCACATCGATGCCGGTAAGACGACGACCACCGAGCGCATCCTCTACTACACCGGTCGCACCCACAAGATGGGCGAGGTCCACGAGGGCGCTGCCGTCATGGACTGGATGGAGCAGGAGCAGGAGCGCGGCATCACCATCACCTCCGCGGCGACCGCCTGCGAGTGGCAGGACCATCGGATCAACATCCTCGACACGCCCGGGCACGTCGACTTCACGGTCGAGGTGGAGCGCAGCCTCCGGGTGCTCGACGGTGCGATCGCGCTGTTCGATTCCGTCGCCGGCGTGGAGCCGCAGTCCGAGACGGTCTGGCGCCAGGCCGACAAGTACCGGGTTCCCCGCATCGCCTACGTCAACAAGATGGACCGCACGGGTGCGGACTTCTTCCGGGCGGTCGAGACGATGCGGGACCGCCTCGGCGCCCATCCCCTCCCGATCCAGATTCCGATCGGTCAGGAGTCGGATTTCATCGGCGTCGTCGACCTGATCGAGAACAAGGCCCTCGTCTGGAAGGACGAGCTCGGCACCGAGTTCGAGTACGTCGACATTCCCGAGGATCTCGTCGACCTGGCACATGAGCACCGCACGCACCTGATCGAGGCGTGTGCCGACTACGACGACGAGCTCATGGAGGCCTACCTCAACGACGAGGAGATCCCGCACGAACGGATCGCAAAGTCGCTCCATCGCGCCACCCTCGACATCAAGGTCACGCCGGTCCTCTGCGGCTCCTCCTTCAAGAACAAGGGTGTCCAGCCGCTTCTGGACGCGATCATCGAGCTGCTGCCCTCGCCGCTCGAGGTCCCCGCGATGAAGGGGCTCGAGCCGGCCAAGAAGGGCGAGAACGGCGAACGTGCCGAGGCCGAGCGGCCCGCCGACGACAACGCGCCGTTCGCCGCCCTCGCCTTCAAGGTGATGGCCGATCCATACGTCGGCAAGCTGACCTACTTCCGCGTCTACTCGGGCAAGCTCTCCGCGGGTGGCCGCGTGCTGAACGCCTCGTCCGGCCGCACCGAGCGCATCGGGCGCCTGCTGATGATGCACGCCAACCATCGCGAGGAGATCGAGGAGTGCTTCGCGGGCGACATCCTCGCCGGCGTCGGCCTCAAGCAGACTTCAACGGGGGACACCCTGTGCGCCCCGGACGCGCCGATCGAGCTCGAGCAGATCGAGTTCCCGGAACCGGTGATCGCGGTCGCGATCGAGCCCAAGACGAAGGCCGACCAGGAGAAGCTCTCGGAGAGCCTCGCCAAGCTCGCCGAGGAGGATCCGACGTTCCAGGTCGAGTCCGACGAGGAGACGGGACAGACCCTGATCCACGGCATGGGCGAGCTCCATCTCGAGGTGATCGTCGATCGCATGCTGCGCGAGTTCTCGGTCGACGCCAATGTCGGCCGCCCGCAGGTCGCCTACCGCGAGACGATCCGCGAGCCCGTGCAGAAGGTCCAGGGCCGCTTCGTCCGCCAGACCGGCGGCCGCGGCCAGTACGGGCACGCCGTGATCAACGTCGAGCCGGCTCCCGGAGAGGGCTTCGACTTCATCAACAAGATCAAGGGCGGCACCATCCCCTCCGAGTTCATCCCGTCGGTCGAGGCGGGGATCGAGGAGGCGCTGCAGTCGGGCGTCAAGGCCGGCTATCCGATGGTCGACGTGCGGGTCGAGCTGATCGACGGCTCCTACCACGACGTCGACTCCTCGGAGATGGCCTTCAAGGTCGCCGGTTCCATGGCGGTCCAGGAGGCCGCGCGCAAGGCCAAGCCCGTGCTGCTCGAGCCGGTGATGTCGGTCGAGGTCGTCACGCCCGAGGAGTTCCTCGGCGAAGTGATCGGCGACCTCTCCCGCCGTCGCGGCAAGGTCCAGGGCCAGGAGCCCCGGGGCAACGCGCTCGCCGTGCAGGCCTTCGTGCCGCTCGGGGAGATGTTCGGATACGCCACGGACCTGCGGTCATCGACTCAGGGCCGAGCCAGCTACACGATGCAGTTCGAGCGCTACGAGGAAGTGCCCAAGAACATCGAGGAAGAGATCGTCGAGCATCGCTCTGGCGAGCCCGTGGGAGCCGGTGCCAAGTAGGCTATATTCCCCAGGTTGGTCAGCAGCCGAACGAATTGCCGCAAAACCCCACTTAAAGACACCAACTAGACCCCCAAAGGAGCGAGATGTCCAAGGAGAAGTTCGATCGCGATAAGCCGCACGTGAACGTCGGCACCATCGGCCATGTCGATCACGGCAAGACCACGCTGACAGCCGCGATCACGAAGACACTCGCCGACAAGGGTGGCACCGACGTAAAGACGTTCGAGGAGATCGACAACGCGCCCGAGGAGAAGGAGCGCGGGATCACGATCGCCACCTCGCACGTCGAGTACGAGACCGACAACCGGCACTACGCCCACGTCGACTGTCCCGGCCACGCCGACTACGTCAAGAACATGATCACGGGCGCCGCCCAGATGGACGGCGCGATCCTGGTGGTCTCGGCGCCGGACGGCCCGATGCCGCAGACGCGCGAGCACATCCTGCTGGCGCGCCAGGTGAACGTTCCCTACGTGGTCGTCTACCTGAACAAGGTCGACATGGTCGACGACGAGGAGCTGCTCGAGCTGGTCGAGGAGGAGGTCCGCGACCTGCTCACCGAGTACGAGTTCCCGGGCGCCGACGTCCCCATCATCAAGGGCTCGGCGCTGAAGGCGCTCGAGGGAGACGAGGAGGCCAAGCAGTCGATCATCGACCTGGCCGCCGCGCTCGACGAGTACATCCCGGAGCCCGAGCGCGACCTCGACAAGCCCTTCCTGATGCCGGTCGAGGACGTCTTCTCGATCACCGGCCGCGGCACCGTCGCGACCGGCCGCGTCGAGCAGGGCGTCGTCAACACCAGCGACGAGGTCGAGATCGTCGGGATCACCGACACGACCAAGACGGTCGTCACCGGCGTCGAGATGTTCCGCAAGATCCTCGACGAGGGGCGTGCCGGCGACAACATCGGCGCTCTGCTGCGAGGCACCAAGCGCGAGGAGATTCAGCGCGGCCAGGTGCTCTGCAAGCCGGGCTCGATCACGCCCCATACGAAGTACAAGGCGGAGGTCTACTGCCTGAAGAAGGAGGAGGGCGGCCGACACACACCGTTCGTCTCCGGCTATCGGCCGCAGTTCTACTTCCGCACGACTGACGTCACCGGCGTCGTCAAGCTCCCCGACGGCCGCGAGTTCGTGGCGCCGGGTGAGAACGCCGAGATGGAGGTCGAGCTGATTCAGCCGATCGCCATGGACCAGGGCCTCCGGTTCGCGATTCGAGAGGGCGGGCGAACCGTCGGCTCGGGTGTCGTTACCGAGGTAGTCGAATAGCTCCATGACGGGCCCCCCTCGGGGGCCCGTCGTTAGTACGGCCCTCCCATCAGGGCAAAGGGCCCGGACAACTGCAAGACATACGACCAGGGCGCGGCCCTATTTCCACAGGGGCGGCGCCCTAGCTGCGCGAAGAGACCAGAAAGAGAAATTGGCTTCACTGACATCAGGAAAGATCAGGATTCGGCTGAAGGCGTACGACCACGACGCCATAGACCGGGCTGCCCAGGAGATCGTCGGAACGGCCGAGCGGACCGGCGCGACCGTCGCCGGGCCGATCCCGCTGCCGACCGACAAGCACGTCTACTGCGTGATCCGCTCTCCCTTCAAGGACAAGGACTCGCGCGAGCACTTCGAGATCCGCACGCACAAGCGGCTGATCGACATCCACCAGCCGACCCCGAAGACCGTCGACGAGCTGCAGCGGATGGAGACCCTCCCCGCCGGCGTCGACGTGGAGATCCGGTTGTGAGCGCGATCGTCGGCAAGAAGCTGGGCATGACGAAGGTCTTCCTCGAGGACGGCTCGGCCGTGCCCGTGACCGTGATCGAGGCGGCGCCGAACAAGGTGACGGCGATCCGCAAGGCCGACCGCGACGGCTACGACGCAGTCCAGCTCGCCGCGATCCCGGTGGCGGAGGACAGGCTCACCAAGGCCGAGGCGGGTCACCTGAAGAAGGCCGGGGCGTCCGGGATGCGCACGCTCGTCGAGTTCCGCGACGCAGAGGTCGTCACTGGTGGTACCTCGAAGGAGGTTGAACCGCCCGCAGGCGGCGACGCCGAGCAAGCTTCTGATGAAGCGGCGCCGCCGCCGAGGACGGTTCTTCTGATGGCGAAGCCGGCCGAAGATTGGGGACGACGTGACCGTGTCGAGCTTCGAGCCGGGCCAGCAGGTGAAGGTCTCGGCCGTCTCGATCGGCAAGGGCTTCCAGGGCACCATCAAGCGCCACAACTTCAGCCGGGGACCGGAGACACACGGCTCCCACAACGTTCGCGCCCCGGGTTCGGTCGGCGCCAGCGCCGATCCCGCCCGTGTCTTCAAGGGCATGCGCATGCCGGGCCAGATGGGATCGCGTCGGGTGACCCAGCGCGGCGCCCACGTCGTCGAGGTCGACGCGGAGCGCAACCTGCTCCTGATCCGCGGCTCGGTGCCCGGCGGCAAGAACGCCACGGTGGAGGTGCGCAGCGATGGCTGAGGCCACCGAGAAGACGACCACCAAGGCGACGCCGAAGTCGACTGGCGTGAAGGCAACCGTCCTGGGCAAGCAGGCCAAGGCCGATCTGCCGAAGGAGATCTTCAGCGAGCCGTTCCACGAGGCACTCGTCTACGAGACGGCGCGCGCCGACCTTGCCGCCCGCCGCAGGGGCACGCACTCGAGCCTGACCCGCGGCGAGGTGGCGATGACCACCGCCAAGGCCTGGCGCCAGAAGGGCACCGGCCGCGCTCGCGCCGGCGCGCTCAGCGTGCCGCACCGCTACGGCGGCGGCGCGGCGTTCGGGCCCAAGCCTCGGCATTACACCGTCAAGGTCAATCGCAAGGCGCGCCGGAAGGCGCTCCGCGCCGCCCTCACCGTCCACGCAGAGCGTGGCACGGTCGCCGTCCTGGACGGCTCGAGCTTCAGCGATCCCGCCACCAAGCAGGCCGCCACCGCCCTGGAGAAGTGGGGGGCCGATTTCCCGACGCTTGTCGTGATCTCCTCGGATGAGGACGCCGTCGCAAAGAGCTTTCGCAACATCGAGGGCGTCACCGTCGCGCAAGCCGGCGCCGCGGGCGTGGCCGACGTCATGGGGGCCACCTCGCTGGTCATCTCCGAGGCCGCCCTCGACGAGCTGAAGGGCAGGGCAGTCTGATGGATCCGCGCCAGGTGATCATCCGGCCCGTCGTCTCGGAGAAGAGCTATGCCCTGATGGCCGAGGGCAAGTACACGTTCCGGGTCCACGACCGGGCTCACAAGCTGCAGATCGCCCACGCGGTCGAGGAGATCTTCGACGTCCACGTGCGCGCGGTGCGCACCTCCAAGGTGAAGTCCAAGCCGAAGCGGCGCGGGCTGCACTCGGGCCGCTCGCGCTCGTGGAAGAAGGCAGTGGTGCAGCTCGCGGCGGGCGAGCGGATCGAGCTGTTCGAGGGCGCGGCGGTGGAGGGCTAAGCCATGGCCAATCGCAAGACCAGACCGACCAGTCCCGGCAGGCGCTTCGGCACCTATCCGATGCGCGAGGAGCTCAGCGGAGCCGAGCCCACCAAGGGCCTGACCAAGGGCAAGACGTCCTCAGGCGGCCGCAACTCCAAGGGCCGCGTCACCGCCCGCCATCGCGGCGGCGGCGCCAAGCGCCGCTACCGGCGCATCGACTTCAAGCGCACCAAGGACGGGATCCCGGCTCGCGTGGCATCCATCGAGTACGACCCCAACCGCTCCGCGAGCATCGCGCTGCTCAACTACGCCGACGGCGAGAAGCGCTACATCCTCGCCCCCCAGGGCCTTCGCGTCGGCGCCGAGATCGTCTCCGGTGACGGCGCCGACATCGCGCCCGGGAACTCGCTCCCGCTGTCTCGGATCCCGACGGGAACGGTCGTGCACAACGTCGAGCTGATCCCGGGCCAGGGCGGCCGGCTGGGTCGCGCCGCCGGCACCGCGATCCAGGTGGTCGCCAAGGAGGGCGCCATGGTGAGCCTGCGGCTGCCGTCGTCCGAGGTCCGAATGGTGCGGGGCGAATGCCGCGCCACCGTCGGCACCATCTCGAACGCCGAGCACCAGAACGTGAAGATCGGCAAGGCCGGCCGCAACCGCCACAAGGGCAAGCGTCCGCAGACCCGTGGAGTCGCCATGAACCCGGTCGACCATCCGCACGGCGGCGGCGAGGCGCATCACACGCCCGGCGGCCACCCGGTCACCCCGTGGGGCAAGCCGACGCTCGGCTACCGGACTCGCAAGAAGGGCAAGCGCTCGGACGAACTGATCGTGCGTGGCCGCCGTCGAGGAAAGAGGAAGTAGGAGATCTGATGGGACGTTCGACCAAGAAGGGCCCGTGGGCCGAGGAGCGGCTGATGAAGCGCGTTGCGGCCATGAACGAGTCGGGCCAGAAGCAGATGCTGAAGACCTGGTCGCGCCACTCGACGATCTTCCCCGAGATGGTCGGGCACACGATCGCCGTCCACGACGGCCGCAAGCACGTGCCGGTCTACATCTCGGAGTCGATGGTCGGACACAAGCTCGGCGAGTTCGCGCCGACCCGCACTTTCCGTGCCCACTCGGGCGCCGGGACGGCGAGCGAGAGGGAATAGCGCATGGCTGACGAGAAGAACACCGAGAAGGATCAGGCGAAGAAGCCGGCGGCCAGCAAGAAGGCGGCCACAAAACCCGCCGCCGCATCATCGGCGAAGAAGCCCGCGGCCAGCAAGAAGGCGGCCACAAAACCCGCCGCCGCATCATCCGCCAAGAAGCCGGCAGCCAAGAAGCCGGACGCGAAGCCCGCTGCGAAGAAGCCCGCGGCTAAGCCGGCAGCCAAGAAGCCTGCAGCGAAGAAGCCTGCCGCGAAGAAGGAGCCTGCCAAGACCGAGGCCAAGCCGAAGGCGAAGGCCAAGCCCAAGCCGAAGGAGCCGGTCGAGCGCCCGGTCGTCAACGCCAGCGCCCGCTTCGTCCGCGTGGCGCCGCGCAAGGCCCGCCTGGTCGCCGACCAGGTCCGCGGCATGCCGCTGGAGGACGCCATCCCCTGCTCCGCTTCTCGACGCGCAGCGCCGCTCAGGACATACGGAAGCTGATCGAGTCGGCCGCGGCCAACGCGGAGACGAACCACGACCTGGTCGCGGACGACCTGCTGATCAAGGACATCCATGTCGACGAGGGACCCACGCTGCGCCGCTACCGGCCGCGGGCGCTGGGACGCGCGACGAGGATCAACAAGCGAACCAGCCACATCGCCGTGGCGCTGACGCCGGAGGACTAGAGGGCACGCATGGGACAGAAGATCCACCCAGAGGGATTCCGGGTCGGCTACATCCACGACTGGAAGTCGAACTGGTACAACGATCGCGAATTCGCGGACTACCTGAACGAGGACCTGGAGATCCGCTCGCATATCGAGAACAAGCTCTCGCATGCGGGTCTGTCCAAGATCACGATCAAGAAGGGCTCCGGCGAGGTCGAGGTCGACATCTCCACCGCGCGCCCCGGGATCGTGATCGGCAAGTCCGGGACGGAGGTCGATGCCCTGCGCCGCGAGCTCCACAAGCTCACCGGCAAGCCCGTCAAGGTCAACATCAAGGAGATCAAGCGCCCGGAGCTGGACGCCAAGCTGGTCGCGCAGTCGATCGCCGAGCAGCTCCAGAACCGCGTGGCGTTCCGCCGCGCGATGAAGCGCGCGCTGACCTCCGCCATGCGCTCCGGCGCCAAGGGCGTAAAGGTCCAGGTCTCCGGACGGCTGGGCGGCGCCGAGATGGCGCGCACCGAGGGCTACTCCGACGGCCGTGTGCCGCTGCATACCCTGCGCGCCGACATCGACTACGGCTTCATCGAAGCCAAGACGACGACCGGCCGGATCGGCGTCAAGTGCTGGATCAACAAGGGCGAGGTCATGCCCGAGGGCTTCCGCTCCGAGCAGTCGGAGGACGGTGACCGCTGATGTTGATGCCGAAGCGGGTTCGCTACCGCAAGCAGATGCGTGGACGCCGCCGGGGCTACTCCAAGGGAGGGACCACGGTGGCCTTCGGCGAGTACGGCCTCAAGGCGCTCGACCGCGGCTGGATCACCAACCGCCAGATCGAGGCTGCCCGAGTCGCGATGACGCGGAAGATCAAGCGCGGCGGCAAGGTCTGGATCAACGTCTTCCCGGACAAGCCGATCACCAAGAAGCCCCTCGAGACACGGATGGGCTCGGGGAAGGGCAACCCCGAGGGCTGGGTCGCCGTCGTCAAGCCGGGCAAGGTGATGTTCGAGCTGGCCGGCGTCCCCGAGGACCTGGCGAAGGACGCGATGCGTCTCGCCGGCCACAAGCTTCCGATTCGCACCAAGTTCGTCCACCGCGAGGGGGCGGAGCAGCAATCGTGAAGGCTTCCGAGGCGCACAACCTCAAGGACGACGAGCTGCTGGATCGCATCCGCCAGACGCGGGAGGAGCAGTTCGCGCTGCGCCTTCAGCACTCCACCGGAGAGCTGGAGAACACGTCACGCATCAATGCCGTCCGGCGCGACGTCGCCCGGCTGCTGACCGTGGCGAAGGAACGCGGAATCGATCTCGAACACGAGCTGAGGGCCTGATGGCAGACGAAGAGAAGAACGACGAGCAGCAGAACGAAACCCCGGAGGAGACTCCGGCGGAGGAGCCGCAGGCCGAGGAGACTCCGGCCGAGGAGGCCCCGGCCGAGGAGGCCCCTGCCGAGGAGGCCCCTGCCGAGGAATCAGCCGACGAGACGCCGAAGGACGTTGAAGCGCCCGCAGGTGAGTCGGACTCCGATGGTTCCGATGAGGAGTCCGCCGAAACCGAGGACGCTTCTTCTGATGGCGAAGCCGGGGACGCCCCCGATGATCTCGAGGGTATGGACTGGAAGGCCCGGCGGCGTCTGGAGCGATCCCGGCGACCGGCCGAGCCGAGCCCTCAGCAGACCCCGGAGGAACGCGCCGCCGCGCGTGGCGAGGCCCGCAAGAAGGCGGCCGGCCGTCGCTCCTCCTACCGGGCGAAGCGCCGCACCAAGAGCGAAGCCGGCACGGGCACGCCGCCCGCCGAGCGCCGCTCCGCCGGCCGCAAGACGAGGCAGGGCCGCGTGACCTCCAGCAAGCCGGACAAGACGATCACGGTTGCGATCGAGGTCGCCCGGCGACATCCCCAGTACGAGAAGATCGTCCGCCGCTCGCGCACCCTGCACGCCCACGACGCCCGCAACGAGGCGGGGGAGGGCGACCTGGTCAAGGTCGTCGAGACGCGGCCGCTGTCGAGGACCAAGCGCTGGCGGCTGGTCGAGATCCTCGAGAAGGCGAAGTGAGGTCGGCCGAGTGATCCAGCAGGAATCCAGGCTCAGGGTCGCCGACAACTCCGGCGCCCGCGAGATCCTCTGCATCCGGGTGAAGGGCGGTTCCGACCGCCGCTACGCGCGGATCGGCGACGTGATCACCGCGACCGTGAAGCAGGCGACCCCCCACGGCGGCGTGCGCAAGGGCGAGGTCGTCGAGGCGGTTGTGGTGCGAACTCGAAAGCAGCTCGGGCGCGGCGATGGCACCTACATCGCCTTCGACGAGAACGCCGCGGTGCTGATCGACACGACGGGAGCCCCCCGGGGAACCCGAATCTTCGGCCCGGTCGCCCGCGAGCTGCGCGACAGGAACTTCATGCGAATCGTCTCCCTGGCTCCGGAGGTTCTCTAGCGATGGCCAAGATGCGAGTTCGCAGGGACGACGACGTGATCGTGACCGGAGGCAAGGAGCGCGGCAAGCGAGGCCGCGTGATCCGCACCAATCCGAAGAAGGGCTACGTCTTCATCGAGGGCCTCAACATGATCAAGCGCCACCAGCGGCCGCGCACCGTCAAGGACGCGCAGAAGGGCGGCGAGGTCGGCGGGATCATCGAGAGAGAGGGCCCGATCCATGTCTCCAACGTGATGCTGCTCGACAAGGAGGACAACAAGCCGACCCGGGTCAAGATCGAGCGCGCCGGCGGCAAGCGCAAGCGCATCGCCGCGAGGACCGGAAGGGACCTGGACTAAGCGCTAATGGAAGCCGCGACCGAACAGGCCAAGCAGGCGGCCCCGCCGCCCCGGCTGCGTGATCAGTACGAGCAGGAGTTGAAGCCCGAGCTGACCAAGCGCTTCGGCTACTCGAGCCCGATGGCGGTGCCGACCCTCGAGAAGATCACCCTGAACATGGGTGTCGGCGAGGCGAAGCAGAACACCCAGATGCTCGAGGCGGCGACCGAGCAGCTCGCGACGATCGCGGGCCAGGCGCCCAGCGTCCGTCTTGCGAAGAAGTCTGTCGCCAACTTCAAGGTCCGCGAAGGCATGCCCGTCGGCGTGGCGGTCACGCTGCGGCGCGCGCGCATGTGGGAGTTCCTCGACCGGCTCACCTCCATTGCCGTGCCGCGGATTCGCGACTTCCGCGGCCTCAACCCCCGCAGCTTCGATGGCCGCGGCAACTACTCGATGGGCATCCGCGAGCAGATCATTTTTCCCGAGATCGACTACGACTCGATCGACGAGGTCCGTGGCCTCGATGTGACGATCACCACCACCGCCAAGACCGACGAGGAGGCGTTCGCGCTGCTCGACGGGCTCGGGATGCCGTTCTCCCAGGAGGGTCGTCCCGGCCAGGAGGACGCCGAGGCCGAGGCCGAGGAGGAGCGCCGCAAGGAGGAGGCTCGCGAGCGGGCCGAGGCCGAGGCGGCCGCGCTCGAGCAGCTCAAGGAGGAGAACCCCGAGGCCTACGCCAAGCCCGAGAAGCCCGAGGAGGGCGAGGAGGGTGAGGAGGGCGCCGAGGGTGAGGCCGAGGGTGGCGGCGGTGATGCGAGGGCGCGCGACAGCGCGACCCGTGATGCGAAGCAGGCCGAGGGCGATGGCGGCGGGGACAAAGAGACTTCAAGCGACAAGGAAGAGGGCTGATGGCGAAGACATCGCAAAGGGTGCGGCAGCGCCGCGATCCCAAGTTCAAGACGCGCGGGTACCACCGCTGCCGCCGCTGCGGCAGGCCGCGGGCGTATTTCCGCAAGTTCGGCCTCTGCCGGATCTGCCTGCGCGAGGCTGCGCACAACGGCTACGTGCCCGGCATGACCAAGTCGAGCTGGTAGGAAGCCATGCTGACCGACCCGATCTCCGATTACCTGAACCGAATCCGCAACGCGCTCCAGGCCGACCACGAGGAGGTGGAGATTCCCGCCTCGCGGCTGAAGCGCGAGATGACCCGCATCCTCAAGGAGCAGGGATACATCTCCGACTTCAGCGTGGAGCCGGGGCGCGTCGGCGAGGTGATCAAGGTCCGCCTTCGCTATACCGAGGATCGCGACCCGGTGATCAGCGGCATGGACCGGGTCTCGCGTCCGGGACGGCGCCGCTACGTCCCCAAGGACGACGTCCCTCGAGTCTTCGGGGGGATGGGCACGACGATCATGTCCACCTCGCGCGGAGTGATGACGGGCCACGAGGCGCGGCAGAGGGGCGTCGGCGGAGAGGTCGTCGCGCACGTCTGGTGAGGAACCGCTGATGAGCCGAATCGGAAGAAAGCCAATCGAGATCCCGGAGGGCGTCGAGATAGACGTCAAGCCCGGCGCTGTCGCCGTCAAGGGCCCCAAGGGGGAGCTCAACCAGGACGTGGATCGGGACATGAAGGTCGCAATCGAGGACGGCACTCTGACCGTCGCCAGGCCCACCGACCGGGGCGAGCATCGCGCCCTGCACGGGCTCACGAGGAGCCTGATCGCGAACATGGTCGAGGGTGTGACAGACGGCTTCGAGCGGCGTCTGGAGATCCAGGGCGTCGGCTACCGGGCGAACCTGAAGGGCAAGAACCTGGAGATGGCACTCGGGTATTCCCATCCGGTGACAATCGAGGCGCCCGACGGCATCGAGTTCGAGGTCCCGCAGCCCACCGAGGTCATCGTTCGGGGGATCGACAAGCAGCTGGTCGGCGAGACCGCCGCGCGCATCCGCAAGTCGCGTCCGCCGGAGCCCTATAAGGGCAAGGGCGTCCGCTACGCCGGCGAGCACGTCGCCCGCAAGGTCGGGAAGAGGGCCTGATGACGGTCCTGACCAAGCCACAGAAGAGGCTCCGCCGCCGCCGCCGCGTGCGCGCGCGGATCCGCGGCAGCGCGGAGCGCCCCCGCCTGTCCGTGTACCGGTCGAACCGCGGGGTCTTCGCCCAGCTGATCGACGACGACGCCGGCCGCACCGTGGCGTCCGTCTCCTGGACCGAGGCCGACCTTCGCAAGCTGGGATCGATGGAGCAGGCCAAGCGCGTCGGTCAGCTGCTCGCCGAGCGCGGCAAGGCGGCCGGAGTCGAGACCTGCGTCTTCGATCGTGGCGGCTATCGCTTCCACGGCCGAGTCGCGGCGATCGCCGAGGGCGCCCGCGAGGGGGGCCTGAAGTTCTGATGGCCGCCGGGACAAACCCGCTACCTTCGTCGGTCCGATGGCTGTAGAGAGCGTCAGCCCCAAGGGCCTCGACCTGCAGGAGCGGGTGATCGAGATCAACCGCGTCGCCAAGGTGGTCAAGGGCGGCCGGCGCTTCTCGTTCACCGCCCTGGTCGCCGTAGGCGACGAGGACTCCGTGGTCGGGATCGGCTACGGCAAGGCACGCGAGGTGCCGCTCGCCATTCAGAAGGCGGTCGAGGACGCCCGCAAGAACCTGATCCGGGTGCCCAAGTACGGGCAGACCCTCACCCATCGCGTGATCGGCCGCTTCGGAGCCGGACACGTCGTCCTGCGCCCGGCCAGCCCCGGTACTGGAGTGATCGCCGGCGGCGGCGTGCGCGCCGTGCTCGAGCTCGGCGGAGTCCGGGACGTGCTCACCAAGAGCATCGGCACCCAGAACCCGATCAACCTGGTCAAGGCCACCATGTCCGGCCTCGAGAGCCTGCGCAGGCCGGAGGACGTCGCCAAGCTGCGCGGGATCTCCGTGCGCGAGGTCCTCGGTGTCGGCAACGGCGCCGTGGCCGAGGCGGCCGAGACCCTTGCCGCCAAGGACGAGGCGCCCGCGGAGCAGGCAGGAGGCGGTGAACAGCCGGCCGCCGAGACACCCCCCGCCGAGACACCCCCCGCCGAGACCCCCGCCGAGACCCCGGGGAGGCATCCTAGTGGCCGATCTGGAGCTCAAGCAGGTCCGCTCCTCCAACGGGGCCTCCGGCGTGCAGCGCGACACCCTGCGCTCGCTGAAGCTCGGCAAGATCGGCAGGGAGGCGAAGCATTCCGACAGCCCGCAACTTCGGGGAATGATCCGCACCGTGTCTCATCTCGTGGAGGTGTCGGGTGGCTGACGAGAAGAAGGTCGGCCTGCACTCGCTGAAGCCCGCTCCGGGATCGCGACGGCCGCGCAAGCGGCTCGGCCGCGGGCCGGGCACGGGGCATGGCAAGACTTCGGGCCGGGGACACAAGGGCGCGGGCGCCCGCTCGGGCAACAAGCGCAAGACGGCCTACGAGGGTGGGCAGAACCCGATCCACATGCGGATGCGCAAGCTGCGCGGGCCTCACAAGAAGATGTCGATGCCCTTCGAGAAGTTCCGGACGCAGACGCAGCCGGTCAACCTCTCCGACCTCGACTCCCGCTTCAAGGCCAATGACGAGGTGACGCCGGAGTCGCTGCGCGCAGCCGGCCTCGCCAAGCGGCGCCACCCCGTGAAGATCCTCGCCCGCGGCGAGATCTCCAAGAAGCTCACCGTCAAGGCGCACGCCTTCAGCGCCCAGGCCAAGGAGAAGATCGAGGCCGCAGGCGGCAGCGCAGAGGTCATCTGATGCTGCAGACCGTCCTCAACTCATTCACCGTCGCGGAGATCCGCAAGAAGCTGATCTTCACCGCGGCCATCCTCGCCCTGTACCGGCTGGGGGCCTACATCCCGTCGCCGGGAGTCGACGCCCAGGCGATCAAGGACGGCGTCAACAACGTCGGGGGCTCGAACATCCTCGGCTTCCTCAACCTCTTCTCGGGCGGCAGCCTGTCGCGACTCTCCCTGTTCGCGCTGGGGATCATGCCCTACATCACGGCCTCGATCATCCTGCAGCTCCTGACCGTGGTCGTCCCCTCGCTGGAGCGGCTCCAGAAGGAGGGGGAGGTCGGGCAGCAGAAGATCACCCAGTACACCCGCTACCTCACCGTGATCCTCGCCTTCGCCCAGTCGCTCGGCTACGTCTTCCTGTTCACCTCGGGCAGCTTCGCAGCCGGCGGCCAGAGCGTGATCGGCGAGCGCACCTTCCCGAAGGTCTTCCTGATCGTGGTCACGCTGACCGCGGGCTGCACGATCCTGATGTGGATGGGCGAGCTGATCACGCAGCGCGGGATCGGCAACGGGATCTCGCTGTTGATCTTCGCCTCGATCGTCTCCCGGATCCCGGAGGGGATCACGAAATGGTGGAACAACCCGGACCAGGTGTTCGTCGTGATGATGCCGTTCATCGCGCTGGCGGTGATCGTGGCGATCGTCTACGTCCAGGAGGGCCAGCGGCGAATTCCCGTGCAGTACGCGAAACGCGTCGTGGGTCGCCGGATGACGTCCGGCGGTTCGACCTACTTACCTCTGCGAGTCAACATGGCCGGCGTGATCCCGGTGATCTTCGCGGCCTCGATCATGGCCTTCCCCCCGACCATCGGGCAGATGATCAACACGCCTGCGGCGCTGGACTTCGCGGCGTTCTTCAGTCCGAACAGCTGGCACTACGTGGTCGGCGAGGTCTTCTTCATCATCATCTTCACCTACTTCTACACGGCGGTCACCTTCAACCCGGTGGACCAGGCCGACAACCTGAAGAAGTACGGCGGGTTCATCCCCGGCGTGCGACCGGGACGACCTACCGCCGAATACCTGGACAGGATCCTGTCCAGGCTCACATTCCCTGGCGCCCTCTACCTGGGCGCGGTCGCGGCGTTGCCGACGATCCTGATCAGCCAGACGTCGGCCAACTTCTTCTTCGGCGGGACCTCGATCCTGATCGTCGTGGGCGTGGCCCTCGACACGGTCAAGCAGCTCGAAGCGCAGCTGATGATGCGCAACTACGAGGGCTTCCTGAAGTGACGCGCGCGACCGGGTGCCGGGCTTGCCCGAGCTGAACCTAATCCTGCTCGGCCCGCCAGGCAGCGGGAAGGGAACACAGGGGGAGCGGCTGCGCGAGGACTTCCGGTTGCCGTACTTTGCGACCGGCGACATCCTGCGTGCGGCGGTCAAGGAGAGCACCGAGATCGGCAAGCAGGCCAAGGACTACATGGACCGCGGCGACCTCGTCCCCGACGAGGTGATCATCGGCGTGATCGCCGAGCGTCTGCAGACCGAGGAGGCCGCGGACGGCTTCGTCCTCGACGGCTTTCCCCGCACCGTGCCCCAGGCCGAGGCGCTCGACGCCAAGATGCGCGAGCTGCGACGCGAGATGACGGCGGCCGTGCTGATCGAGGTCCCCGAGGAGGAGGTCCTGCGCCGGCTCGGTGGCCGTCGAACCTGCGAGCAGGACCCAACCCACATCTACCACGTCGAGTTCGACCCTCCGAAGGAGGAGGGCGTCTGCGACATCGACGGTGGCAAGCTGATCGTTCGCGATGACGACAAGCCCGACGTGATCAAGAATCGCCTCGCGCAGTACCGCGAGAAGACCGAGCCGCTGATCGACTACTACGAGGAGCGTGGCATCCTCCATCGGACCGACGGCGAGCGCCCGCCGGAAGAGGTGGAGGAGCGCATCCACGGCATCCTCGCGACCCTCCGGCGCGAGGATGAAATGGAAATATGAGAGGGACCGGACCATGTATCGCGGCATGATCATCCGCAAGACCTCCGAGCAGATCGACGCAATGGCCGAGGCCGGGAAGATCCAGGCACGCTGCCTGCGGATGCTCCGCTCGAAGGCCCGGCCCGGCGTGACCACCAAAGAGCTCGACGAGGCCGCCGAGAAGTTCATCCGCTCCCAGGGCGCCGTCCCTTCGTTCAAGGGCTACCGCGGCTTTCCGGGCTCGATCTGCACCTCGCCCAACTCGATGGTGGTCCACGGCATCCCGGGCCCCTACGAGCTGCGGCGGGGGGACATCCTCTCGATCGACGTGGGGGTCACCTACGAGGGCTGGGTCGCCGACGCGGCGATCACCGTGCCCATCGGCGAGGCCCCGCCCGAGGCCGAGCCGCTCCTGACGACGACCCGCGACGCGCTCTTCGAGGGCATCGCCCAGGCGGTGAAGGGCAACCATCTCAGCGATATCTCCCATGCAGTCCAGCAGCGTGTCGAGCGAGACAACCTCTCGATCATTCGCACGCTTGTGGGGCACGGGATCGGCCGCGACATGCACGAGGATCCGCAGATCCCGAACTTCGGGGATCCGGGAAAGGGCCCTGAGCTGGAGATCGGCATGGTCCTCGCGATCGAGCCGATGGTGAACGCCGGCGGCGCCGACATCCGGATGGGCTCGGATGGCTGGGCCGTCTACTCCCAGGACGACTCCCTCGCCGCGCACTTCGAGTTCACCGTGGCCATCACCGAGGACGGCCCGCGCGTCCTCACGCCGTGGCACTTGGACTGATCTGGGGCTAGCCCCGCATCTCGGCGAGGGACGCGGACGGGTTCGATCGAACCCTGGCTCGCTCTTCGCGGAAGTGGATCGCCTCGTAGACGATCAGGGCGATCAGGACCGCCGCGACCGCGCCAAGCGCGGCAAGTGAATCGGCCCCAAGGGCGAGCGGGATCAGCGCCAGCAGGGCGAGGGCAGCCAAGGCGCGATGAGGGCTGAACGTTCCGAGCGTGCGGAACCTGAAGCCGATTTGGCCCGCCAGGTAAAGAGCGGTGCCCCCGCAGAGCGCGATCGCGGGCACGGTGTCAAGCGGCTCGTGCACGTGGGCGAGCGTCTCCCGCAGCCCCACGGCGAGCAGGACGATCCCCGCGATCATCGGGAAGTGCAGATAGCTGTACGCGTCGCGTGCAAGGGGGGCTTGCTCACCCTTGGGCGCCTCGATCAGCCGCCGCTCGGCCACGATCGCGACGATGTCGAAATAGGCCCACCAGAGCGCGGCGACGGCCGCGATCCCGAGCAGTGCGGCGAGCACCTCGCCGCCGTTCAGCTCGAAGTTCATCTCGGCTCCGGTCGCGAGCACCGACTCACCGAGCGCGATCATCACGATCAGGCCGTAGCGCTCGGCGAAGTGGCCGGCGTGGAGGCGAAACTCACCGCTCCCGAACAACAGAGGGGTCGACCAGTCGATCAGGATCGCCAGGATCCACACCGATGTTCGGGCGCCGCCGTCAAGGGCGCCCGCCACGATCAGCAGGGCCGAGCCGAGGAGAAGCCCTGGGGCGAGCTTCAGGATCGCCTCGAGGTTGTAGGCGTCGCCCTCTCGCCGGGTGTTTCTCACATAGAGGACCAGCTGCATCGCCCTGACGAAGAAGTAGGCACAGCCGAAAAGCAGGCCCCGGTCGCCGAACGCCTCCGGGATGCTCAGGGAGACGATCACCATCCCGCCCATAGCGGCGAACACGCAGAGCCGGTTGACGTTCTCGTCGGGATCGATCGTGTTGGTGAGCCAGCCGTACGCGGCCCACGCCCACCAGACCGCTGCCAGGATCAGG
The DNA here is from genome assembly GCA_963763985.1 of uncultured Solirubrobacterales bacterium. Classification (GTDB taxonomy): domain Bacteria; phylum Actinomycetota; class Thermoleophilia; order Solirubrobacterales; family 70-9; genus DASUPK01. The sequence goes on from CAVXQO010000011.1 coordinate 36,453, forward strand.
ATCCCCTCGCCGAGGCCCGCCCAGTCCCCGTGGTGGGCCACGGTCGCGGTCACCTGCGTGAACGAGAGGACGAAGACCAGGTCGAAAAAGAGCTCGAGCGGCGTGACCCGCTCCTCGCCGGCCGATCGCCGGGATTCTTCCCTCTCCAGGGGCTCGGTCGGTGTCTCCACGCAGCGCTTCTACCACTTCATCCGTGCGGGCCGTCTCCAGGCACGGCTCAGGCAGGGACGCTGCTATCCTTCCACGGGTCGGTTCACGCCTGGCGTGGCCGGCGTTTTTCACGCCTGTAGGCCCGACTCCTGGGGCCCGCGGGCTCACTCCCAGTCAGATACGACCCCATTGAAAGAAGGGGAATGAAGGTCCGAGCGTCCGTAAAGCCCATGTGTGAGAAGTGCAAGGTGATCCGCCGCGGCGGCGCGGTCCTCGTGATCTGCCCGAATCCCCGCCACAAGCAGAGGCAGGGCTGATGGCGCGGATCGCGGGAGTCAACCTGCCCCTCAACAAGCGGGCCGAGATCGGCCTCACCTACGTCTTCGGGATCGGCCGCTCCACGGCCAACGAGATCCTGAAGGAGACGGGCGTCGATCCCAATACCGCGGTCAAGGACCTGACCGAGGACGAGATCGTCAAGCTTCGCGACGCGGTCGAGAACCGCGAGGTTGAGGGCGACCTGCGCCGGGAGCGCTCCCAGAACGTCAAGCGCCTTCAGGAGATCGGTTCCTACCGGGGCCTCCGCCATCGCCGCGGGCTGCCGGTCCGGGGCCAGCGCACCAAGACCAACGCGCGGGGCCGCAAGGGCCCGCGCCGGATGAGCGTTGCGGGGCGCAAGAAGGCCCCGCAGCCCAAGTGAGCCTGAGAGGAAACCGCTAGATGGCAGCTCCGAAGAAGGGTCGCTCGCGCCGCAAGGTCCGCAAGAACGTCACCTACGGCCAGGCCCACATCAAGACTTCGTTCAACAACACCATCGTCACCCTCACCGATCCCGAGGGCAACGTGATCGCCTGGGAGTCCGCCGGCAGCGCCGGCTTCAAGGGCTCCCGCAAGTCGACCCCGTTCGCCGCGCAGGTGACCGCCGACGCGGCCGCCAAGAAGGGCATGGAGCACGGACTCGAGAAGGTCGAGGTCTTCGCCAAGGGCGCCGGATCCGGCCGTGAGACCGCGATCAGGTCGCTTCAGGCCGCCGGCCTCGACGTGACGACGGTGAAAGACGTGACACCGCAGGCCCACAACGGGTGCCGTCCCCGCAAGCGGAGGCGCGTCTGATGGCCCGCGACACCGGTGCCCAGTGCAAGCAGTGCCGCCGCGAGGGACAGAAGCTGTTCCTCAAGGGCTCACGCTGCTTCACCGACAAGTGCGGCGTCGAGCGCCGCTCCTACCCGCCGGGCGAGCACGGCCGCGGCCGCATGCGGCAGTCCGAGTACCGGGCGCAGCTGCGCGAGAAGCAGAAGGCCAAGCGCTACTACCAGGTGCTCGAGAAGCAGTTCGCGACTTACTACGACAGGGCCAGCCGGCAGGAGGGCGTCACAGGAGAGAACCTGCTGCGGCTGCTCGAGTGCCGCCTGGACAACGTCCTGGTGCGGCTCGGCTTTGCGGCCTCCCGCCGCCAGGCCCGCCAGCTGGTCAGCCACGGCCACTGGACCGTGAACGGCCGCCGTGTCGACATCCCCTCGTACCAGGTGAAGCCGGACGACGTGATCACCATCAAGCCGAACAGTTCATCAACGGATGTGGTGCGCAACGCGACCGAGCTCACGTCCGGAGTGCCGGCCTGGCTTCAGGCGGACCACGATTCGCTCAACGCAAAGGTGCTGAGGCTCCCTGAGAGGAGCGAGATCTCAGCCCCCGTCGAGGAACAGCTCATCGTCGAGCTGTACTCGAAGTAACCCCCCAGAGAAGGAAGTAGATACCTGATGGAAGCAATGACCACCCTGCCAGATTTCCAAATCCCGAAGATCGCGGGAGAGGATGCCGAGGAGAACAAGGGCACCTTCACCATCGAGCCCCTCGACAAGGGCTTCGGCTACACCTTCGGCAACAGCCTCCGGCGCGTGCTGCTCTCGTCGCTGGGCGGCGCCGCGATCACCAGCGTCCGCATCGAGGGGGTGGCGCACGAGTTCTCGACCATCCCGGGCTTGAAGGAGGACGTCACCGACCTGGTCCTGAACCTCAAGGACATCGTGGTGCGGATGCACACCGACGCCGATGAGGTCGAGACCCCGCTGGTCGCCACCGGCCCCGGCGAGGTCAAGGCAAAGGACATCGACCTCCCCGCGGGCGTCGAGATCCTCAATCCCGAGGCGCCGATCGCCACGCTCGAGAAGAAGACCAAGCTCGAGATGTACCTGACGATCGGACGCGGTCGCGGCTACTCGCCGGCGGACGAGAACAAGTCCGAGGACAAGCCGATCGGCGTAGTCCCGATCGACTCGATCTTCTCGCCGATTCGACGCGCCGCGTATTCGGTCGACTCCGCCCGAGTCGGGCAGAGGACCGACTTCGACAAGCTCACGCTCGAGGTCGAGACCGATGGCTCAATCGAGCCCGGTGCGGCGTTGCGCGAGGCCGCCGAGATCCTGATCAAGAGCCTGGCGATCTTCACGACCGCCGACCGCGTCGATGAGCTGCGGGGCGAGGGAGCGATCGCGGCGGCGGACGGTGGCGGTGGCGGCGGCGAGGCCGCGGCGGTCCCCGGCGCGGACGGGCTCGACGAGATCCTGATCGAGGAGCTCGAGCTCGGAGTGCGCTCCTACAACTGCCTGAAGCGAGCCGGCATCCAGACCGTCGGCGAGCTGGTGCGGAAGTCGGAGTCGGAGCTCAACGCGATCCCGAACTTCGGTCGCAAGTCGATCGAGGAGGTCCAGGAGACCCTGCGCGCACGCGGCCTCTCGCTGCGGGCGGACTAGGGCAACTAGAGTTCCCAGCCGGGCGAGCTGCAATGAGGCACCAGCGCAAGAGAGCCAAGCTGAGCCGCGATGCGGCTCACCGGAACTCGATGCTTCGCACGATGTCGAAGCAGCTGATCGAGCACGAGCGGATCCGGACCACCCAGCCGAAGGCCAAGGCGCTAAAGCCTGAGTTCGAGAAGCTGATCACCCTCGCGAAGAAGGGTGATCTGCACGCTCGCCGGCAGGCGCTCTCAGAGCTCCACAACGACAAGTTCGCGGTCCACAAGCTGTTCACGGAGATCGCGCCGCGCTACGAGAGCCGTCCCGGTGGCTACACGCGCATCGTCAAGCTCGGCCCGAGTCGCAGCGACTCGGCCGAGATGGTCTTCCTCGAGCTGGTCTAACGACCGACTTTGAAGCTCGAGCCGGAGCCCTTCCGGTTCGGGCCGATCGCGGCCATGATCGCCACGGTGGTCACCACGATCACGCCGAGCACGAGCCACTGGGCCCAGCTCTCGATCGTCGAGAGCGCGGCGACGCAGAGCGCGATCCCGACGATCAGGGCGATCACGCTGTAGATCCTGGAGCCCTTCTCGGAGCCTCGGCGGATCCCCTCTCCGCCGGCAAGCAGGTCGCTGCGCTCGTACTGGGAGCGCTGGGTGATGTCGGTGTTGGCCATTCTCTCCTCCTCCGCTGTTAGGCCGAACCCTACGCTCCCGGCCGGAGCTGCTCCGTGAACCTAGTCACAGCCATCTCATTCGCCCCGTCGGTTGGGGCTGACGGCGATCATGAAGCCGATCACGGTGGCGATGATCGCGCCCAGCACCACCCATTGGGACCAGTTATCGATCTGATCGAAGGCGATCGCGGCGCCCACCATGCCGAGGACGAGCACGATCACCTCGTAGGTGGCCAGGCCTGCCTTGCTGGGGCGCCGCATCAGCTCCTGGCGCGCCTCCTCGTGCGAGATCGACGCTGGTTCATCCGAGCCGGGCAGGGCCATCGCTTTGTAGTGTCGCGCACTTATGGCCACCGTGCGGATGAATCTCGCCTACCACGGCGCCGGGTTCGCGGGCTGGGCGGCGCAACCCGGTTCGCGGACGGTTCAGGGCGAGCTGGAGGCGGCCCTGGAGCGGATGCTGGGCGGTCGCGCGCCGCTGACCGTGGCCGGCCGAACCGACGCGGGCGTGCACGCCTGGGCCCAGGTCGCGAGCCTGAGCCTCGACGGCGAGCCTCCCGATGAGCTGGGAAGGGCGCTCAATTCGCTCACCGGCCCCGACCTGGCGGTGATCGCCGCCGAGCGAGCCCCCGACGGCTTCGATGCGCGGCGAGACGCCCGCTCGCGCACCTACTGCTACCGCGTCCTCGCCGAGCGAGTACCGAACCCCTTCGAGGCCGGGATCTCGCTCTTCTGGCCGCATCGAGTCGACCGCCGTGCTCTGGCGGATTGCGCGGACGCGCTGCTGGGCACGCACGACTTCACCGCCTTCACGCCGACCCAGACCGAGCACGTCCGCTTCGAGCGCAACATCCTGCGGGCCGAGTGGCACGAGAAGCCGGCGGTGCTGGGCCAGGGCACGGTGCTCGAGCTCTGGATCGAGGCCGACGCCTTCATGCGCAACATGGTTCGCGTCCTGGTGGGGACCATGCTCGAGGTGGCCGGGGGGCGGCGCTCGCTCGATGACTTCGGGACGCTGCTGACGGGTGCGCCGCGGGAGCGCGCAGGGGATACGGCGCGAGCGCACGGCCTGCACCTGGCGGACGTTCGATACTGATCCGCTACCCGGCCGGCGGCGTAGGAACCTCTGAAATCCGAGTCAGTTAGGCTTACCTAATCCGATGGGCACATTCGTCATCACATTGAGAGAGGGCTTCGAGGCGACACTGATCGTCGGTCTGATCCTCGCCTACCTGGCCAAGACCGGCCAGCGCGAGCAGGCTACGGCGGTCTGGTGGGGCGTCGGGGCCGCGGTCGCTCACCAGCGTGGCGATCGGGGCAACGCTGTATCCTCTCGGCGGGCGAGCTCGAGGGGACCAGCGAGATGGTCTACGAGGGCGCGACGATGATCTTCGCCGCCGCCCTGGTGACCTGGATGGCCTTCTGGATGCGAAAGCAGGCGGCCACGATCGGCTCTCACCTTCGCGAGCAGGTCAGCGAGTCGCTCCGCACCGGTGGGGCGATCGGGCTGGCCACGGTGGCTTTCATCGCCGTGGCGCGTGAGGGGCTCGAGACCGCGCTCTTCCTTTTCGCCTCGACCGAGAACTCCGGGCCCGTGATCGCCGTCGCCGGCGGGGTTCTGGGACTGGTGGCCGCCGTGGGCCTCGGCGTGGCGTTCTACCGCGGCGCCCTGCGCCTCGACCTGAGCAAGTTCTTCACGGCCACGAGCGTGCTGGTGATCGCGTTCGCCGCGTACCTGATCTACGGCGGCCTGCACGAGTTCAGCGAGGCCGCTGGCAGCGAGGCGCTGGAGGTGGCGGCCCCGGTCGCCGCCGTGCTCTATGGCTGCAGCCTCGCCTGGGTCTACCTGCGCGAGTCACTGCGTGCCTGGCGGGAGACCGAGCCCGAGGAGAAGGCCGACCCCGTCGAAGAGCCGGCCACAGCGCAGTCTCAGGCGTAGCTGCCGCGTCAACCTAGAATCGGTGATCGGATGCGCGTCCTGATCACCAACGACGACGGGATACAGGCAACGGGGCTGAACGCCCTGCGTACAGAGCTGCGCAAGATCCCGGAGCTCGATGTCCACGTGATCGCGCCGGACTCGAACCGCAGCGCGACCGCCCGCAGCATCACCACCCGCTCGCCGCTCTGGGTGGAGGAGATCCCCTTCGACGACGGCTCCAGCGGTTTCGCGACCGACGGGACGCCGGTCGACTGCGTGCGCTTCGCCGAGCTGGGGCTGGTGGGCGAGCGCCCGGAGCTGATCGTCTCGGGGATCAACCACGGCTCGAATCTCGGGGACGACATCACCTATTCGGGCACAGTGGCCGCGGCGCTGGAGGGGATCGTGCTGGGGATCCCCGCCATCGCGATCTCCCAGCAGTCGGCGGCGCGGGAGATGGACTTCCGCTGGGGCCGCGAGTTCGACTTCTCGGTGGCGGCCGCGTTCGCCGCGGAGCTGGTCAAGCGGGTGGCCGAGGACCCGCTGCCGGCGGACACGCTGCTCAACGTCAACTGCCCGGCCGGCCCGCCCATCGGGATCGAGGTCACGCACCTTGGGAAGCGCCTCTACAACGACGAGATGAAGCTCGTCGACGAGGACCCGGAGGCCGGCAGGCACCGGTACCAGATCTATGGCTTCGAGCCGTCGTTCGAGGACGAGCCGGGCTCGGACCTCTCCGCGATCGCCGCCGAGCGCATCTCGGTCACCCCCGTCCACTTCGATCTCACCGACCGGCCGAGCCTCGACCGACTGCGGGACTGGGACTTCGCCGGGATGCTCAGCGAGGCCGAATCGAGGACCACCCCGAACGACGCGGCCGGAGAGGCCTCCACGCGGCGGTGAGCGCTCCCAAGGGGGGCAAAGAAGCGAGCCGGGGAGCTCCGGCGGGAGATCGCCAAGCACGATCACCGCTACTACGTCCTCGACGACCCGCTGATCTCGGACACCGACTACGACGACCTCCTCCGCGAGCTGCGCGAGATCGAGGAGGCGAACCCCGAGCTGCTCACCGCCGACTCGCCGACCCAGCGGGTGGGCGGGAAGCCGCTCGACGGGTTCAAGCAGGTCGAGCACCACGAGCCGATGCTCTCGCTCGGCAACGCCCGCAACGAGGATGAGCTGCGGGCCTGGGCCAAGCGGGTGGAGCGCCAGCTCGAGCGGCTCGACATCTCGGGGCGGGAGATCCGCTACGTGACCGAGCCGAAGGTCGACGGCCTGGCGATCTCGCTCACCTACGAGAACGGGGTCTTCACGCGAGGCGCGACCCGTGGCGACGGCCGCATCGGGGAGGACGTCACGCAGAACCTGCGGACGATCAAGGCGATCCCGCTGAGCATCGAGGACGCCCCGGAGCTGGTCGAGGTGCGCGGCGAGATCTACCTGCCCATCGCCGGCTTCACCAAGGTCAACGAGCAGCGCGCCCAGGACGGGGAGCCGACCTTCGCCAATCCTCGCAACGCCGCCGCCGGGTCCCTTCGCCAGCTCGACTCCACGATCACCGCCACCAGGCCGCTCTCGATCTGGTGCTACGGCGTGGCGGCCCTCAGGGGCTGGGAGCCCGACAGCCACTCCGAATCTCTGGAGTGGCTGAAGGAGCGCGGCTTCAAGGTCAACGACGACATCTCGATCCTGCACGGCGTCGACGAGGTGGCGGAGCGCTGCCGCTGGTGGGAGGACCGCCGCGACGCGCTCGACTTCGAGATCGACGGGGTCGTCGTCAAGGTGGACGACCGCGGCCTGCAGCGGGAGCTGGGCGTCGCCGGGCGCGAGCCGCGCTGGGCCGTCGCCTGGAAGTTCCCGCCGACGACCGCCACCACCAAGCTCAACAAGATCGTCTGGAACGTCGGGCGCACCGGGCACCTCTTGCCCTTCGCGATGCTCGAGCCGGTGCACGTCAGCGGCGTCACGGTCAGCACGGCCACGCTGCACAACGAGGAGGACCTGGAGCGCAAGGACGTCCGCGAGGGGGATGAGGTGGTCGTCATGAGGGCCGGGGACGTGATCCCCCAGGTCGTCTCGCCGATCACGCAGCGGCGCAAGAAGGGCGCGCGCAGGCCGAAGCCTCCGAAGAAGTGCCCGCTCTGCGGGACGCCGACCGTGAAGCCCGACGACGGCGTCTTCACGATCTGCCCCAACCGCACGGGCTGCCCCGGGCAGCAGTTCCAGCACGTCAAGCACTTCCGCGGCGCGCTCGAGATCGAGGGTCTCGGCGAGAAGAACGCCTACCGCTTCCTGGAGGAGGGCGTGATCTCGGACGCCGCCGACATCTTCGACCTGACGGCGGAGCGCGATCGCTGAGCTCGAGGGCTTCGGCCAGATCTCGGCCGAGAACCTGATCGAGGAGATCGAGGGGGCGAAGAAGATGCCCTTCTCACGGGTGCTCTACGCCCTCGGCATCCCCGGGATCGGCTTCGTCAACGCCGAGTCGCTGGCGGAGCACTTCGGCACGATGGACGCGCTCCTCGAGGCACAGCCAGAGGAAATCGTGCAGGCCGAGGGGATCGGCCCGGTTCTGGCCGAGCAGATCTACGAGGAGCTCTCCGAGGAGCGAACCCGGAAGCTGATCGAGCGGCTTCGCAAGGCGGGCCTGCGCATGGAGCTCGACCCCTCAGAGCGCCGCAAGCAGGGCGGCCCGCTCGACGGCAGGACGCTGGTCCTGACCGGCACGCTCCCCAACCTGAGCCGCGAGCAGGCCACCAGGCTGATCCGGCTCGCCGGGGGGAAGGTGGTCAACTCGGTCTCGAAGAAGACCGACTATCGTCATCGCCGGCGACAGCCCGGGCTCGAAGCTCGCCAAGGCCGAGGAGCTCGGCGTGGACGTGATCGACGAGGCCGGGCTGCAGAAGCTGGTCGGCCAGGACGGCGCGCCGAAGAAGCGAAGCGCCCCTCCGCGCGGCCGGGTCTAGCGGGAGAAGCGCGCGATCAGGGCTGCCATCCGGTCCTGGACCAGGTGCGCGCGGTTCACGTCGGTCTTGTTCATCAGCAGCGAGAAGATCACGGCATGATCGGCGTCATCGCCGCCACGGAAGCAGTAGCCCGAGAGGGCGCTGACACGGTTGAGCGTCCCCGTCTTCAGGTGGCAGTTCCCCGCGGCCGCCGTGCCGCGCATGCGGTCGGCGACGGTGCCGGTGCGGCCCGCGACGGCGAGCGAGTTGATCCAGGCGTCGCGGAGCGAGTCGTCCTCGATCATCGAGTCGAGCAGCTTGACGACGGAGGCCGGCGATGCCTTGTTGCGCCGCGTCAGGCCCGAGCCGTTCTCGCCTTTGAACTTCGCGCCCTGCTTGGAGGCGAACTGCTTGACGACGGAGAGGCCCGCTGCGGTCGATCCGCTGCCGCCGAACTGGGCGCCGACGTCCTTGAGCAGCATCTCGGCGAGGAAGTTGTTCGAGGGCACATTCGTGTCCTGGACCAGGTCGGCCATGGTCCCGGACGGCAGGTCGGCGACCTGGAAGGCGCCCGCGGGCACGACCGCGGGGGCGACGCTGCTGCCGATCGAGACACCGTCCTTGCGCAGCTCGTCCTCGAAGCGCTGCGCGGCGGTCTTCGCCGGATCGTTCAGGGAGCCGCCGTCGAGCTCGAGCCCGGAGAGCGTGCCGACGCCCTCGGGACTGATGCCGTGCTCGGGGATCCCCGTCACCTGGTCGAGGAAGGAGTCGTCGTAATGCAGCGGGCCCTGCACTGAGGTGACGCCCGCAGCGTGCACGCGATCGGCGAGCTTGCTGAGGCCGCTGCTGGTCAGCGTCGGGTCTCCGCCGCCGTGCAGGTAAAGGCCCTGGCTGATTCCATCGATGGTGGCGTCGCTCGACCAGGCGGTCGTGTGCAGGCGACCGTCGGGCTGGAAGCGGGCCAGCGCCGTCGAGGTGGTGAAGAGCTTGGAGTTCGAGGCGAGGATGCGCGCCCGTCCGCCCTTGCGGGAGAAGAGGACCTGGTGCGCGCTCGGGTCGAAGACGAAGGCGCCGCTCTTGCCCACGTGACGGAAGAGCTTCGCCAATCCGGCGGCGAGCTTGGCGCGCGAGACGGCGGTGTGGGCGGCGGCGGCGCCGTGGGCGATCGGCGTCCGGAAGGCCTTGTCGGGTCCCGACGAGCGCGCCTGGGCAGCGGCGGCCGGAACCATCACAGCCACCGCCAGCAGCGCAACGAAGATCGCCCCTCTGTGCCTGGACATGCTCAATCAAACAGCCCTGCCGCCGCAAGGTAGCGGTGCCTAGCTGGCTGACCAGCCTGCCCCTGCCATAATCGCCGCTCTCATGGGGAAAGTCGTCCAGTTCGACGGCCCCGGCGGCAAACCGCGCAGCAGCAGAGGGAGGAGGCGGCGCGGCCGGGGCGACAAGACAGCCTTGGTGTCTAGGCGGCGGCGGGTTCACCGGCGGCGTCTACGAGATGGGCGCCCTGCGCGCCTTCGACCTGCTGGCGGTCAACCGCACCGTCAACGACTTCGACATCTACGTCGGCACCAGCGCCGGAGCCTTCGTCGCCAGCATGGTCGCCAACGGCGTCACGCCCGAGGAGATGTTCCGCGTCCTCGACAAGGCGCTCCCCTCGCCGATCGAGAACGCGTCGCTGCGCACCCTGCTCCGCCCGAACTACAGGGGCTTCGCCGGGCGAATGGCCATGCTGCCCCTCCGCGTGGCCGGCACCGTCCGCCGGCTGGCGGGGAACATCGGCGAGATCTCGATGGTCGACATCGTCATGGGCCTCGCCGAGGGCCTGCCGACCGGGATCTACCACAACCGGGGAATCGAGCGGTACGTCCGCAACGTGCTCTCGGACCCCGACCGCACCAACGACTTCCGCGACCTCGACGCCGACCTGCGGATCACGGCCACCGACCTCGACACCTGCGAGCGGATCGTCTTCGGCGAGGGCGAGTGGAACAACGTGCCGATCTCCCGGGCCGTCGCCGCCTCCGGCGCCCTGCCCATCGTCTACGAGCCCTACGAGCTCCGTGGCCGCCAGCTGATCGACGGCGGGATCATCTCGACGACCAACGTGGACGTCGCGGTCGAGGCCGGGGCCAAGTTCATCGTCGTGGTCAACCCGCTCGTTCCCTACGTGAACGACTTCGAGACCCGCATCCCGACGGTCTTCGGCTCGCGGGTGCGCCGCGTCTCGGACATGGGGATGCCCGCGATCGGAAACCAGGCGTTCCGCCTGCTCGCTCATGCTCGCCTCCATCTCGCCGTCCAGTCGTGGAGGGAGCGCTTCCCCGACGTCGACATCATCCTGATCGAGCCCGAGTTCGACGACGAGCTCATGTTCGGCACGTCGATCCTCGACTACTCGTCCCGCCTCCAGATCGCGAAGCACGGCTTCGAGTCGGTGACGGTCAGGCTGGCGCGCGACTACCAGCGCTACAAGGAGATCGCCGCCCGCCACGGGATCGAGATCTCGGCCCGCCGTGTGCAGCGCGTCATCGACACCGTCGAGGAGGAGGAGAAGGGGATCTCCGCCTGGCGGCGCATCCTCGAGCAGACCACGGGCGCGTTGCTCAGGCAGTCCGGCGAGGCGGAGGCCGCGAAGGGGAGCTAGCGGCGGTGGACATCCCGCGCCGTCGCCTGGTCGGTCGGCTTGATCGAGAGGTAGTCGACGTCGACGTGTGAGGGCCGGGTGACGACATAGGCGATTGCATCGGCGACGTCCTCGGCGCTCAGCGGGTTCGTTCCCTCGTAGACCCTGTCGGCTCTCTCCCGGTCGCCCTCGAAGCGGACGAGGGAGAACTCGGTGTCGACCATGCCCGGGGCCACCTCGCTGACCCGGATCGGCTTGCCGAGCAGCTCGAGGCGAAGCGTTCGCGTCACCGCATTGGCCGCGTGCTTCGCCGCGGTGTAGCCCGCTCCGCCAGGGTAGATCTCGACGCCCGCCACCGAGCCGATCACCACGATGTGACCGTCGCCGCTGCGCTCCAGGGCGGGGAGGAGCGCCTTGGTCACCCTCATCACGCCCAGCACGTTGGTCTCGTACATCTGGCGCCAGTTCTCCTCGTCCGCCTCGCCGACCGGCTCGAGCCCGAGCGCTCCCCCGGCGTTGTTGACGAGCACCGATAGCTCCGGGAGGGCCTCCTCGAGCTCCGCCACCGAGTCGGGATCGGCCACGTCGAGCCTCAGGGCTCGGCCGCCGATCTCTCGGGCCAGCTCCTCGCACTTCTCCACCCGCCGGGCCGCCGCCACGACGTCGTAGCCGGCGGCCGCCAGGGCGCGGACCGTCGCCGCGCCGATGCCGCTGCTCGCCCCCGTCACCAGCGCGATCCGCTGTTTCTCGCTCATCCGCGAGACGCTACCGCGACCCTGCCTCCAGGCGCCTTCACTTGATACGTTCCGCACTGGGCCAGGGGGTCCGAGGGATCGGAGAGAGGAACTTCTGTGACTGGCGATCGGCAAATCGGTCGGGGATCGGTCGGTGTCGCGCTTGGCCTGCTCGCCGGCGCATTTCTGATCGCCTTCCTGATGCTGCCTTCCGGCGCCATCGCGAAGCAGCATCACAAGAAGGGGCTGGCGCTCCAGTTCCAGGGGAGCGCCCAGAGCGACACCGCGCTGCTCTCATCGGGCCGGGTCAACGTCGCAGTCCGCTCCCCGCGCAAGCGAAAGCTGGTCCTGTCGGTGAGGGGATACGGCGGCGGCCCCGCCCTGACCGATCCGACGAAGGTGTCCGCCAAGCGCGGGAAGAAGTCGTTCTCCCTGCCGCTCAGCGCAGCCGGGAGCGACGTTCTCCAGGGCTGCGGGGCAAGCGGGCTGATCCTGACCGCGAAGGTGCCGGGCAAGCATCCAAAGAAGAAGCGCAAGAAGGGCAAGCACCCCAAGGGAAGCGCGACGCTGTCGCAGTCGGTGCCGCAGTGCGACGTGCTCTCCCGTGCGGCGCGCTGCGAGATCATCGCCAACCCGGGAACGAACTGCCTGTTCCCCTGGCCGAGCGACCACTACACGGTCTCCGACTCCGGGACGCCCACCGGCCTGCGCGTCAACCTCAGCGACGCCTCGACGCCGGCGAACAAGAGCGGCGTGCACATCAACCCCGCGGACATCAACCGCAGCGACGGATTCAGCCCGGGCGAGAGCATCGTCACCCGGATCCCCGGACTCGACAATCCCACCGCCTTCCAGAAGACCGGCGCGGTCCCGCTCACCGACATGGACCGGGCGTTCGACCCGAACCAGCCGATCGTGCTGATCGACGCCTCCACCGGCCAGCGCCAGCTGATCTTCTCGGAGCTGGACTCCACCGCGTCCGGCCCCGAGAACACTGACCTGATCATCAGGCCGGGCCGCAACCTGATCGAGGGCCACCGCTACATCGTCGCGATGCGCAACCTGAAGGACTCCTCCGGCAACACGATCCCCGCGCCGCCGGGCTTCGCGCTCTACAGGGACGGCGTGACGACGGATGTCCCCGCGATCGAGAGCCGGCGGGCCCACTTCGACGAGATCCTCTCCAAGCTCGAGCAGTCCGGGATTCCCCGAGGCGACCTCTACAACGCCTGGGACTTCACGGTCGCCAGCACGACGAACATCACCCAGCGGATGCTCTCGATCCGAGACCGGGGGCTGGCCGACCTCGGCGATACCACCCCAGGGGACGGCGTCATGCAGGGCTCAGCCCCCGCGTTCACGGTCACCGACGTGAAGACCGTCGACGATCCGAGCAACCCTCTGACGGGCAGTCACGCCAGCCAGAACGTCCGCGAGGTCACCGGCACCTACCAGGTGCCGTGCTTCCTCAGCACGCCCGGGTGCACCCCCGGCGGGCATTTCAACCTCGGATCCGACGGACTGCCTCAGCAGACCCCGGGTAACACGATGGCCGCTCGCTTCACCTGCAACATCCCGCTCTCAGCGGTCACGGAGACCAGCCCGGGTTCGGGAGTGTGGAACCTCGACCACACCGTGAGGCCTTCGATGTACGGGCACGGCCTGTTCGGCGACTACACCGAGGTCCACACCACCAACGTGCGCGAGCTCGGCAACGACGAGGGCGTGTTGACCTGCGCCACTGACTTCACGGGGATGATGGAGAACGACGTCGGCACCGCGATCGTCGCGCTCCAGGACCTGTCGAAGTTCCAGCCGCTCCCGGACGGGCTACAGCAGGGCTTCCTCAACTTCATCTATCTGGACCGGCTCTTGATGAAGTCCGGCGGCTTCTCGAGCGATCCGGCGTTCCAGTTCGGCGGCCAGTCGGTGATCGACCACAACGACGGCGTCTACTACTACGGCAACAGCCAGGGCGGGATCGCCGGCGGAGCGCTGACGGCCGTCGAGCCCGACATCACGCGCACGGTCCTGTACGTCCCCGGCATGAACTACTCGACGCTGCTCACCCGCAGCGTCGACTTCTCGGACTACTCCGCGGTCCTCTACCCGTCCTACCCGAACGAATCCGAGCGGCCGCTGCTCCTCGCGATGATCCAGATGATGTGGGACAGGGGGGAGCCGAACGGCTACGCCAACCACATGACGAGCAACCCTCTACCGGGCACTCCCGCGCATCACGTCCTGATCGACATGGCCTACGGCGACCATCAGGTATCCAACGTGGCGACCGAGGTTGAGGCCAGGACGATCGGGGCGCCACTGCGCCATCCGACGCTCGATCCAGGGCGCACCCCCGGCTTCGTCGACTTCTTCCCGGACATCCCGCCGCTCGGGAACCTCTCGGGCCCGGCCGCCGAACGGCAACGGGTTCTTCGTCTGGGACATCGGCCCCAAGCGCGACGATGGATCGGGCGGCTTCCTCGGCACCGATCCGGCGCCCATCACCAACACGGCTCCCGACGATTCCTTCGGCGTCGACCCGCACGACACGGTGATCAACACCTCGGCGGATATCCGCCACCAGATCGCGGAGTTCCTGATGCCGAGCGGGCACATCATCGACCCCTGCGGGGCCGACCCCTGTTACGCGGCGGGCTGGGCCGGGCCGCCCTGATCCACTGACGCGGCGATCCGCTCGGCTGCCGCCTCGATCCGATCCGGGGTGCCGGCCTCGGCGACGGAGGCCAGGTCGAGGCGCTCGAGCTCGTCCGGCGCCATCGCGATCTGGCCGACGATCGCGTGCAGCGGCACCCCGGCGGCATGGCAGCGGCGCGCGACCTCGCCGGTCAGCTTGCCCTCCCGGCTCGGGTGGGTCGAGCCGCCCCTCGCCGGTGATCACCGCGTCGGCGTCCTCCAGGCGCCGGTCGAAACCGAGCACCCCGAGAACGAAAGCGGCGCCGGGGACCAGGTGCGCGCCGAATGCCGCCCAGAGGCCCCCCGAGAGGCCTCCCGCGGCGCCGGTCATCGCCCGGCCGCGTGGGTCTCGCGGCAGCGCGCCCGGCCTCCGCAACCAGCCGCGAGGTGAGCCTCTCGACGCTCTCGGGGGAGGCGCCCTTCTGGGGCGCGAAGACCTCGGCCGCCAGCTCGAAGGGCACGGAGGTGTCGCAGAGGACCTCGAGCTTCGCTCCCCGGAGCCCGGCTGCCTCGAGGGCATCGATCGCGCCCTGGCCGCCGTCCGTGGTCGCGCTGCCGCCCGCGGCCACCAGTACGCGACGGGCGCCCGCCTCGACCGCGGCGGCGATCAGCTCGCCGGTACCGGCGCTGCTGGCTCGCTCGGGATCCCGCTCGTCATCGCCGACCAGGTCCAGGCCGGATGCGGCCGCGACCTCGACGATCGCCGTCGAGCCGTCGCGCACCAGGCCATACTCGGCCTCGATCGGGCGGCCCATGGGATCGTGGCACGGGCGCCGTACGCAGCTCGCCGTCCATTGCGGACACGAGCACCGCCGCCGTCCCCTCGCCGCCGTCAGCGGCCGGGCAGAGGTCGGCCCCGGCACCGCCGCGCTCCAACCCCGCGCCGATCGCGTCCGCGACCTGGCGGGCGCTCAGCGTTCCCTTGAAGGAATCGGGCGCTACCAGGAACGTTTCAGGCGTAGAGCGAGTCGACGTCCTGCTCGAACTTGTCGGCGACGACGTTCCGCTTGACCTTCATCGTCGGCGTCAGCTCGCCGGTCTCCTGGGAGAGGTCGTGGGGCAGGATCTCGAACTTCTTCACCTGCTCCACCCGGGCGAACTTCTCGTTGATCTTGTCGAGATGCTCCTGGATGATCGCCCGCATCCCCTCGTTGCGCCTCAGCTCGGCGGGATCGGCCGGCCAGCCCTTCTCCTCGCAGAGCTTCTCGCACTCCTCCATGTCGAGGGTGATCAGCGCGACCAGGTACGGCCGGCGATCGCCGATCACGACGCACTGGGAGACGTACGGGCTCTGCTTGATCTCGGCCTCGAGGTTCGCCGGCGTGATGTTCTTGCCGCCCGCGGTGATGATGATGTCCTTCTTGCGGCCGGTGATCGAGAGGTAGCCGTCCTCATCGAGCTCGCCGATGTCGCCGGTGTGCAGCCAGCCGTCCTCCAGCGTCTCCCGGGTCGCCTCCTCGTTCTTGTAGTAGCCCTGGAAGATGTTCGGGCCCTTGACGAGGATCTCGCCGTCCTCGGCGATCTTGATCTCGCAGCCGTTGAAGGCGCGGCCGACCTTGCCGAACTTGAAGGCGTCCGGCCTGGCGACCGTGGCGGCGGTGGAGGTCTCGGTCATGCCCCAGCCCTCGAGGATGAGGACGCCGGCGGCGTCGAAGAAGCGCAGGATCTCGGGGTTGATCGGGGCGGCGCCGGTGACGCAGTTCTTGATGTTGCCGCCGAACAGGGCGCGGATCTTGGAGAGCACCTGCTTGTCGGCGAACTCGTACTGCTTGCGCAGCAGCCAGCCGACCGGCTTGCCGGCCCGCTCGCGCTCGCGGACCTTCTTGCCGACGCCGATCGCCCAGTTGAAGACGAGCTTCTTGAGGCCGCCGGACTTCTCCACCTCGCTGGTGGCCGCCGTGTAGATCTTCTCGAAGATGCGCGGGACCGACGGGAAGTACTCCGGCTTGACCTCGGCCAGGTTGGGGACGATCTTCAGCGGATCCCGCTCCCAGTAGGCGATGTTGCCGCCCAGGTCGAAGCTCAGGAACTGGATCAGCAGGGCGAAGGAGTGCGCGAGCGGCAGGAAGAGGTAGGTGGTCGTCTCGCTGTCGAGGACGCTCTCGTCGAGGGCCATCGTGACCATCGAGCGGTAGTTGCCGTGCGAGATCACGCAGCCCTTGGGCGGGCCGGTCGTGCCCGAGGTGTAGATGAACGTGCAGATGTCGTCAGGGGTGACCGACTGCCAGCGCTGCTCCCACTCGGAGTCCGAGCGGCTCGACCCGGCCTCGATCAGCTCGTCCATCGAGATCGCGTCGCCGCCCGAGCCCTCCATGCGGATCACGCGCTCGAGCTTGGGCACCCGATCGCGGATCTCGTCGATCTTGGCGAGCTGCTCGGAGTCCTCGACGATCACCGCCTTGGCGTCGGAGTTCTCGATCACGTACTGACACTCCTCGGGCGAGTTGGTCTGGTAGATCGGGACGACGGTGGCGCCGACGCTGAGCGCCGCGAAGTCGAAGTAGGTCCACTCGGGGCGGGTGTTGGCGAGGATCGAGACCTTGTCGCCCTTCTCGATCCCGAGCTCGATCAGGCCGAGCGCGAGCTGCCGGACGATCTCGCCCACCTCGCGGTAGGTCTTCGAGACCCACTGGCCCGAGGGGTCCTTGTAGGTGACGGCGGCGAGATCGGCGTGTCGCTCCGCCGCGAGCGGCATCAGGTCCGCGCAGGTCTTGCTGTTGGTGCTGGACTCCGCGGCGCTGCCGGTGGCCGCGACGGTCGCTGTCTCCATTCGATGGAGTCTATTAGGAGGCTGGCTGAGCAGCCAGCCGACGCCTGGCTTAGGCGGTGGCCTGCTTGTTCTGAGCCTGGAACACCCGGAGCGAGGACTCGAAGAGGGTCTTGTCGATCCGACCCTTGAGGATGGGCACATTCATCTCGATGCACTTCGAGAGCACATCGCGCCGCTTCATGTGCATCTCATCCGCAAGCTCCGTGGGCGTCAGGTGAACGGACATATAGGCCACTCCTCTCCTCGTGAACGCCGAAGATCCGGCCGCGGTTTTTGTGGCGACCGTATGTGAAGCCATGTATATCGCTTCAGGGCGACGTGTCAATCATTTTTTCGCAGTTTGCGGGGGAGATTGGCCCTTAGACCGGGTTCGGGACGTCGATGAACTCGTGTTCCACCGAGAAGCGCTCGGCGACCAGCTCCCCGAGCCGCCGGATCCCGAAGGTCTCGGTGGCGTAGTGGCCTGCGGCCAGGAAGTGGACCCCGTATTCGCGCGCTTCCCCCATCACGGGCTCGCTCGGCTCGCCGGTGACCAGTGCCGAGAGCCCCAGCCGCCCCGCCTCGTGGATCGCGAAGGCGCCGCCGCCGGTGACGATGCCGACGCTCGAGATCCGCTCCGGTCCCGCATCGAAGACGAGGGGCTCCCGGCCGACGGCCTCGCGTCAGCCGACGGCCCAGCTCGGCCACGTCGATCGGCTCCGGCGGCGCGCCCGATGGCGCCCACCGCGGCGCCCTTCGCCTCGCCGAAGGGGCGCCCGTCCGGCTCCAGGCCGAGCGCGTCGCGAAGCAGCGCGTTGTTCCCGATCTCCGGGTGGGCGTCGAGC
Organism: uncultured Solirubrobacterales bacterium; assembly: GCA_963763985.1. GTDB lineage: Bacteria > Actinomycetota > Thermoleophilia > Solirubrobacterales > 70-9 > DASUPK01. Next base: position 54,531 of record CAVXQO010000011.1, read on the forward strand.
GGCAGGTGGTAGGCCGCCAGCGATACCTCGGCGCAGAGGAGAGCCCGGAGCCTGGCCGCCATCGGAACGGACAGCGCCTCCAGCTCGGAGCCCCAGAGCAGGCCGTGGTGGGTGAGCACGAGCTCGGCCCCTGAATCGACCGCGGCCCGAAGCAGCTCGAGGTTCGCGCTCACGCCCGTCGCGACCTTGCTCACCTCTCCAGTCCCCGGGACCTGAAGCCCGTTGGGCCCGTAGTCCTCGAACGACCGGACGTCCAGCAGGTCGTCGCAGAAGGAGAGGATCTCGTCGCGGGATGCCACCGATCCCAGCGTAACTACCATGCCGCCATGAGCCCCGGCGAGGCATCGGCAGCACCGGCACCAGGCACCGACCCCTTCATCCAGTCGCTGATGGAGACGGACCTGTACTCGATCGGCGCGTTCTTCTGCGACCAGCACCCGGAGCTCGTCGACGAGGTCGTCGAGCGCAGCGAGGCGATCGAGGCGCGCGGACTGGGGGGCTGGGCGACGGAGACCGAGACGCCGATCGAGGAGGGTCTCCGCACGCTGCTCACCGGGCTCGCCGTCCGCTACTACAAGGCCGTCGCCGGGTGAGCGAGGAATCCCCGCGGAGGCGCCCGCGGCTCGTCGGGCTGCTCGTGCTGGCGCTGGTCGTCGGCCTGCTCGGCTTCGCGATCGTCAGCCTCTCGATCGGCACGGGCGACGAGGGGCAGATCATGATCACGGGGGCGGAGGAGACCCAGAGCCTGCTCGGGGGGATCCAGCAGGACGGCGCCGCGGATCGGGCCCGGGGACGCGCCGGTGACCGTCCAGGTCTTCAACGACCTGCAATGCGACCCCTGCTCTGATTGGAATCGCGACGTGGTGGTGCCGCTGCTCCGGGGGCCGGTGCGCGCAGGGCAGATCCAGATGATCTACCACCACTTCCCGATGAGCGAATCCGGCTTCGGGCTCGCCTCGTTCGGCGCCGTGGCCGCGGCCAAGCAGGACGACGAGTGGCAGTTCATCGAGCTCTTCTTCCTCAATCAGGAGGAGGCGAAGAAGAGGGGCGGCGCCACGCAGGAGTTCCTGAACAACGTGGCGAGGGCGATCCTGAACTTCAACGTCGAGCAGTGGCAGAGCGACATCAACGACCGGAGCTCGATCGAGGAGACGCTCAATGCCGACGACAAGCTCTCGGCCGACCGCCAGTTCCCCGCGCAGCCCGCCGTCGTGGTGGGAGGGCCGAACGGCACCCGCCAGCTGATCGAGTCGCCCTCCCTGGCCGAGGTCGAGGCGGCGATCGCGCAGGTGCGGTGACCTCGCAATCTGGACCGCTACTCTGCCCTCAGACCGGGGAGGGTCGGAATCGCATGGAGGGCTCGTTCGGGGCGCGTGCCCGCGCTCAGAACCAACCGAATCAACGCACGGCGGCGCGCCGTCGCCTTCGTGGCGCTCGTCTGCGCGGCGGCCCTCGGGCATGTCGGCCCAGGCCCGCGCGGCGGTGACGATCGGGCAGCTGCCGCCGTCCACCCCGGCGGCGAGCTGCACGACCCCCAACCTCGACTACCTCCAGCCGAGCGTCACCGGCGGCAACCTCTACATCGCGCGGGTGGCCGGGACGATCACCTCGTGGAGCACCAGGTCGTCCGGCGCCGGCGCGACGCTACGTGCTTCAAGATCTTCCGCCGGACCAGCGATCCCGACGCCTTCCAGGTGATCGACGCGCGCTCCGCCGCACGCCCTGTCGAGCGGCCTCAACACCTTCGGCGTCAATCTCCATGTCGAGTCCGGCGACATGATCGGGTTCCACGAGAGCGGATTGCCGAGCGCCTGCACGTTTCCCATTCCCGGCGACACCGTGCTCAGCCGCTCGGGCAACATCGCGGACGGATCGAGCGGAACCTTCAGCCCGGTGAACGGCGTCCGGCTCAACCTGCTCGCGCGTCCTGGTCCCGGACAACGGCTTCACCCTCGGCGGCATCATCCGTGACCGCAAGACGGGCACGGCGTCCATCACCGCCGACCTCTCCAACCCCGGGGTGGTCACGCTCGCCGGCAAGGGCCTGAAGAAGCGGGAGCCCAAGAACCTGCCCGTGGCGGGGCCGGTCACCTTCCAGCTCGCCACGATCGGCAAGACGAAGCGCCGGCTCCTGCGCAAGGGCCGGGTGAAGGTCCCCGTGACGGTCACCTTCTTTCCGACGGGAGGCGATCGCGAGCACCCAGACGATCAACCTGAAGCTGATCAGGAAGAGCCGACCGCCGACCGCCCACTTGATCGCCCAGATCTGCCTCTAGACTCGGCCTCCGATGAAGCGTCGCGCAATCGTTGCGGTGCTCTGTCGTGCTTGCGCTGGTGGTTGCTGGTGTTGAGCCAGTCCGGCGACACCGGCCGGCAGGACGCCGAGGCCATCAAGGGGCAGCCCTGGACCGGGTCCGAGGGCCGGACCGTGAGCGTCGCCAAGCTGATCGCGAGCCGGCGAGCCGAGGGCAGGCATCGAGGCCGCGCCCGCCGAGGCCGGAGGCGAGCGAGGCCGCCCGGCGAGGGAGGCGGCGCGCGAGGGCGCCGAGGCCGGCGGCGAGTCGCTCGGCCACGGCGTCCGCGAGAAGCCCGAGCCGGGGGAGGAGGGGACCCACTCCGAAGGTCGCGGCCCCGGCGGCCCGGCAGCAGCGCACCGGGCAGGCGGCGATCACGCCCAGCCAGGCGGTGACGCCGGGGCCGACCACCTTCCTCGGCGCCGACCTCAGACGATTCCGATTTCGTCCCCCCGGACTCGATGGGCGCCGTCGGCCCGAGCCAGATCCTCGTCTCCGTCAACGGCCGGATCAGGGTCTTCGACAAGGACGGGACCCCCGGCGGCCTCGACCTCACCGACTCGCAGCTTCTGGGCGCCGGTCCGAAACGGCGCCGAGCCGACCGACCCGGGGGTCGAGTACGACCGGCTCTCGCACCGCTGGATCGTCTCGGCGATCAACATCGACGCGCCACCAACAACCGGGTCATGCTCGCGGTCAGCGACGGGCCGACGATCACCGACCAGAGCAGCTTCACCTTCTACTTCTTCAACGAGGCCGCCCCGCCCCCCACCGGCCCCGCCCGCTTCGCCGACTATCCCGCAGCTCGGGGTCGACGCGAGCGCGATCTACATCGGCGTCAACGAGTTCACCTCGAGCAGCGGCTCGTTCACCGGGGCGAGCGCGTTCGTGATCCGCAAGTCGAGCGTGCTCAACGGCGGGCCGATCGTGGTCACCGCCTTCCGCAACCTGATCTCCGGCAACGGGACCGGGCAGGGCCCGGACTCGCCCCAGCCCGCCACCGACATGGACCCGAACGTGGGCGCCGGCTACATCGTCGGACCGGACAACCAGTTCCTGAGCCGGATCGACGTGCGCCGGATCTCAAACCCGGGCGGCACGCCGACGATCTCCGGCAACCTCCCTGTCACCGTGCCGACCACCTCGCTGCCTCTCTCCGTCCCCGCCAAGGGCACCACACGGCAGGCCTCGACGCGCTCGACGACCGGCTCTTCGAGGCGATGATCGGCCGTGACCCTGACGGCAACGTCTCGCTCTGGACCGCCCACAACATCCGGATGAACGCCGGTGGGCGTGGGCTCGAGCCAGCGGCAACCGCGACGGCGCCCGCTGGTACCAGATCGGTGAGCCTCGACTCGGTACCCCCAGCCTGGTCCAGACGGGCACAGCGTGTTCGACACCGCCGCCAGCAACCCGGACTACTACTGGATGCCCTCGATCGCGATGAACGGCCAGGGGCACGCCTCGATCAACATGAGCGTCGCGGGCACGGCGCGACATCGCCGAGGTGGCCTCCTCGGGGCGGCTGTTCACGGACCCGCCGGGCACCACGGAGGCGCCGATGATCACCCAGACGAGCACGAGCTCCTACAACGTCCGCCGACGCGACACGCCGCAGGCGCTGGGGCGACTACTCGCAGACCGTGGTCGACCCGAGCGACAACATGACCTTCTGGACCTTCCAGGAGTACGCCAGCGCGACCAACGTCTGGGGCGTGAGGGTGATCCAGCTGCAGGCGCCGCCGCCGGCCACCCCGTCGGGGGCCAGCCCCACCAACGTGACCGCGGGCAACTGCTCGGCCGGCGTCGAGGTCACCGGGACCTCCACCGACGGCTCGGGGTTCTTCGATCCCGGCCCGGGATACGACGACCGCATCGCGGCCGACGTCACCGGTGGGGTCGTCGTCAACCACGTCACCTACGTCGACCCGACCCACGTCATGCTCGACCTGGACACCCGGGCGGCGAGCACGGGCGCCGCAGGACGTGACGATCACCAACCCGGACGGCCAGCAGGACAGCGCCACCGGCCTGATCACGGTCGATCCGGCGGGCGCCGGGCCGAACGCTCCCTGCCTGACCGGCACCGATCCCACCTCGCCCGCGAACGAGACGGCGCCGAAGCTGCTCGGGGCCGCGGATCCCGGATCGACGGTCACCCTCTACACGGATCAGAACTGCGCCTCCGGGACCGAGGCCGGCAGCGGGACCGCGGCGCAGTTCGCCTCGCCCGGGAATCACCGTGGACCCGGCGGTTACGCCCGACTCGACCACCGTGTTCTACGCCACCGCAACCGATGGGCCCGGATACATCTCGCCTGCTCCTCGAGCCTGGGGACGCCGTCGGGCTCGGTCACCTACGTGGAGGACTCGATCCCGCCGGACGTGACGATCGAGAGCGGCCCGACCGGGCTCACCAACGACCGAACCCCCACCTTCACCTTCGGGGCGACGGACTCGGTCGGCCCGGTGACCTTCGAGTGCTCGATCGACACTGGCACCCCCAGCTTCGGCGCCTGCTCGGGCCCGGGCACGAGCGATACGCCCGGCGCCCCCCTGGCGAACGGCTCGCACACATTCCGGGTGAAGGCGACCGACGCGGCGGACAACTCGGCGACCGCAACCCAGACGTTCCAGGTCGACGCGACGCCCCCCTCGGTCACGGTCACCTCCGGCCCGAGCGGGATCACCGCCGATCAGACGCCCACCTTCACCTTCAGCGCCAGCGACTCGGCGGGAATCTTTGCCGTCCAGTGCTCGATCGACACTGGAGCGCCGAGCTTCGGCTCCTGCTCGGGCCCGGGCAACAGCGACAAGCCCTCGAGCCCGCTCGCCGACGGCTCCTACGTCTTCCGCGCCCGGGCGTTCGACCTGGCGGGGAACTCGGCGGTGGCCAGCCGCTCGTTCGGCGTCCAGGTCCCACAGCCCGAGCCGCAGCCGCAGGCCTCAGCGCCCGAGACGACGATCACCAAGGGCCCGAAGAAGAAGACCAACAAGCGCCGGCCGAAGTTCAAGTTCACCTCCAGCCAGGCTGGATCGAGCTTCCAATGCAAGCTCGACAAGGGGACCTTCGCGCCATGCACATCCCCCTTCACGCCGGCCCTCAAGCTCAGGTTCGGCAAGCACGTGCTGCGCGTACAGGCGGTCGGCCCGACCGGTCTGGTCGATCCGGCGCCCGCGGTCAGGAAGTTCAAGGTCCTGCCGAGTGCGTGAGGGTAATCGGGGCGCCCGGATTTGAACCGGGGACCTCACCGACCCGAACGGTGCGCGCTACCAGGCTGCGCCACGCCCCGAGGGGCAGAAGGATAGAGCGGCACACCGCGAGGGGCGGTAGCGGATAGCGTGGGGGCGTGGCCGACAACGCCAAGGTGATTCGCGAGCTCTACGAGGCCCTCGATCGCCATGACGGCGAGGCGATGGCGAGGCTATACGACCCGGATGGCCGGTTCCACGATCCGGCCTTCGGCGAGCTGACGGGCGCCGAGGCGGGCGACATGTGGCGGATGCTGACCGGCCGCTCCGAGGACCTGAGGGTGGAGCTGGCGGAGCACGAGGCGGATGGCGACGCGGGGCACCGCACATTGGATCGCGACCTACACCTTCCGAGGCGGGCGGCACGTGGTCAACGACATCCACGCGAGGTTCCGCTTTCGCGACGGCAGGATCGCCGAGCACGATGACTCGTTCTCGTTCTGGCGTTGGGCCCGCCAGGCGCTCGGGCCCGCCGGCCTCATCCTCGGGCTGCCTCCGATGAATCTCCTGGTACGGCGCCGCGCTCGCGGGGACCTGGCCGAGTTCCGCGGCGGGGGTTAGTCCCCCGCGCTCGCCTCCCCTTCGGCTGAATCCTTGGCAGCTCCCGGCAGCAGGAACCGGACGGCGAAGATGCAGAGGATGATCGCGCCGCCGCCGATCCAGACGATCGGATCCTCGGCGGAGAAGCCCTCGAGCCTGCTTCCGAGATAGGTGAAGTACGCGGTGATCGGCGCATAGCCGACGGCAGTCGTCCAGATGAAGCGCCAGAGGGGGATCCGGGTCGCGCCGCAGACGTAGCCCATCAGGCTGAACGGCATGATCGGGATCAACCTGACTCCGATCAGGGCGAGTGCCCCGCCGCGGTGGACCAGATGCTCCATTCGCTGGAAGCGCTGCTCGCCCGCCACGCGGTAGAGCACCGGGCGGGCGAAGTGCCTGCCGACGGCGTACGAGGCGAGCGCCGACAGGACCCAGGCGCCGAGCACCAGCGGGAACCCGACGCCGAAGCCGAAGACGTAGCCCGAGGCCGCGTCGAGGATCTCCGCCGGGTACCAGACGATCACGTGGACCATCGCCAGCCAGATCACGAGCAGCGCTCCGGCGGCGCTCCCATGCAGGTCGTGGCGGACGGAGGCGGTGTCTCCGTGGATCGCGTCGCTCATCGCCCCCCGCAGGGACGGGATCGCCAGGGCGATCCCGACCCCGACCAGGATGCCCGCGACCGTCACGGCGACGCCGGTCCATGTCCCTCCGCCGGGCGGGCCGCTGTGCACGATCGTTAGATTAGAAGCAGCAGGCCACCGACACCTAAGGAGGGCAGATGGCGTACGAGGTCCCAGACCTTCCCTACGACTACAACGCGCTCGAGCCTCACATCGATGAGCAGACGATGCGCATCCATCACGACAAGCACCACCAGGCTTACGTCGACAAGGCAAACGCGGCCCTCGAGGGCACCGAGTGGGCCGACAAGGACGTCAACGAGGTCCTGCAGAACCTCTCGAGCCTGGGCGACAAGGAGACCGCCGTCCGCAACAACGCGGGCGGGCATTCGAACCACAGCTTCTTCTGGGAGATCATGAGCCCCGACGGAGGCGGCGAGCCGGAAGGCGACCTCGCATCCGCGATCAACGACAAGTTCGGGGACCTCGACTCCTTCAAGGAGGATTTCAAGAACGCAGGAATCGGCCAGTTCGGCTCCGGCTGGGCGTGGCTGGTCCACGACGGCTCCGGCCTGGCGGTGGTCTCGACGGCGAATCAGGACTCCCCGATCTCAGACGGCCAGACCCCGATCATCGGCTGCGACGTCTGGGAGCACGCCTACTACCTGAAGTACCAGAACAAGCGCCCCGACTATCTCGACGCCTGGTGGAACGTCGTCAACTGGGCCAGGGCCGCCGAGCACTTCTCCTCGGCGAGCTAGGAGCTGACTGCGACATCGGCAGGACGGGCGGCCTCGGGTAGCCGGGGCCGGCCGTTCGTCGATGGATCCACCTTGGCCGGCACCTGTGCCATCGCGTGCTCGGCCAGAGCCGTGATCGTCAGGCTTGGATTCACTCCGGGATTGGCTGGGATCGCCGCTCCGTCGCAGATGAGCAGATTCGCGTAGCCGTAGACGCGGTTCTGCGGCGTCGACGACTCCGTGGTCCGGACCGTCGCCGATCACCGCTCCGCCCAGGATGTGCGCGGTGGTCGGGATGTTGAAGATGGCCTCGGTGAGCCCGCTCTGCGGGATGCCGCCGGTGCGCTTCGCCATCCAGCGCGCGACGGCGTCGGCGGCCGGGATGAAGGTGGGGTTGGGCTTCTCCGGGTCCTGCTCGGTCTGGAGCTTGACGCCGCGGCCGAGCAGCCGGCGCTTGGGGCGCAGCCGGATCGCGTTGTCCAGCGTCTGCATGACGAGCAGGATCACCGTCCGCCGGGACCACTTGATCGGCCAGAGCACCCGGGCCAGTCGGACCGGGTGGCGGAGGACCTGGCCGAGCCAGAGCAGGGGACGGGTGAGCTTCGTGCCCTTCCCCGTGAGCAGCGTGAAGAGGTAGCTCATCGAGTCGGCGCCCTTCCCGTAGGTCACCACCTCGATGTGGGTATCGGGATCGGGGTAGATGCTCGAGCTGATCGCCACCGACTTGGCGAAGTCGCGCTCGTCGGTGGTGGCGGTGACGGCGTTGATCGACTCGCTGTTGGTCCGGACCAGCTCGCCGAGGCGGGGCGAGACCTTCGGCAGCGAGCCGCGCTCACGGCAGCTCTGGAGCAGCTGATTCGTGCCCAGGGCGCCGGCGGCGACGATCACACCGCGCGCGGTCAGGGTCGAGCGCCGCTTGCGCAGCCATGAGCCGGACCGCTCGCTGCTCACCTCGTAGCCCTCGGAGCCGTCGGCTGCGCCCTCGAGCGGCCGGACGTCGGTCACCTGGCGCTCGGGGAGGATCTCGACGCCGAGCTTCTCGGCGAACCAGAGGTAGTTCTTGGGCAGCGTGTTCTTGGCGTTGTGCCGGCAGCCGACCATGCAGCTGCCGCAGCCGATGCAGCCGGAGCGCGCAGGGCCCTCGCCGCCGAAGAACGGGTCCGCCACCTCCTTGCCGGGCTCGCCGAAGTAGGCGCCGACGCGGGTCTGCTTGTAGGTGTCGCCGACGCCGATCTCCTCGCCGTACTCCTTCAGCAGCTCATCGGCCGGCCCCTCCAGCGGATAGTCGGTGACGCCCAGCATCCGCTCCGCGGTGTCGTAGTGCGGGGCGAGGGAGCTCTCCCAGTCCTCGAGGTCGCCCCACTGGGCGTCCCGGAAGAAGGCCGGGCGGGCGCGGTAGAGGGTGTTGGCATAGCCGAGGCTGCCGCCGCCGACGCCGGAGCCCGAGACGATGAAGACGTCCTTGAAGGCGGTCATCCGGAAGATGCCGCGGAGGCCGATCCGGGGCATCCAGTAGTAGCGGCGAAGGTTCCAGGTGGACTCCGCGAAGTCCTCGTCGCGATAGCGGCGCCCGCACTCCAGGATCGCGACGCGGTACCCCTTCTCCGCCAGGCGGAGGGCGGACACCGACCCGCCGAAGCCGGAGCCGATCACGATCCAGTCGAAGTCGTAGCTGGGCGACACGGCGTCAGACACAGTGTCGGACACTATGTCAGGAACGGTAGAATCATCGTGGTTTGCAGGCCGCCGCCAGAGCGAAATCGACCCGTCCGAAGGCTATCCGAGGGACCCGCCGAGAGCGACGTCAGAAGTCCCGCGAGAAGGTCATCGGCAACGCCGTGAAGCTCGCCGACAAGCGGTCATTTCGCGACCTGACGGTGGACGAGATCGCGCGCTCGGCGGGGCTCTCGCGCAGCGCCTTCTACACGCACTTTCAGGACAAGCAGGAGCTCCTGCTGGTGGCCCTCGAGGAGGCCTCGGAGCAGCTCTACGAGATGGCCGAACGCTGGTGGCACGGGGTGGGCCCGCCGGCCGAGCGGGTCCGGAGGGCGATCGAAGGAGTCGTCTCCGTGTACGCCGAGCACGCCGCTGTCCTGCGGATCACGACCGAGGTCTCGACCTACGATGAGGAGGTGCGGGCGCTCTGGCTCGGAATCGCCGAGAGCTTCATCGAGGCGACCGCGGACCACGTTCGCTCGGAGCAGGATGTCGGGCTGATCCCCCGCACCCTGGACCCTCGCACCACCGCCGAGTCCCTCTTCTGGATGGCCGAGCGCTGCTGCTACATGTACCTCGGCAGCGGCGAGCGGACGCCCCGCGCGGTGGTCAAGGGGCTCGCTCCGGTCTGGACGGCCGCGCTCTATCCGGGCGTGATCCCGGCCGGCCAGCTCTCTCCTCGCTGACGCTTAATCTGAACTCAACGAGGGGCGGGCGCGTAAACGGCTTGCGTAATGCGGAATTCCGGCGCCTCCGGGCGACGGTTCCCCTTTGACAGGCCTCGAAGCCCCCTGGAAGTATTAGGTAGATCGCCGTGCCTGGGACGGGGTACCCCGGCGCGGTCCATTGACAGCGACGGGTAGGTAGAGGAGCCAGTGCCAACATCGAGTGTTGTCGGGCGGGTCGCCGCGATCTTCGCGCTGATCGGCGCCGTCGCCGTCGTCCTGCTGCTGGTGATGGGGGGCGGCTCCACCTACACCGTCACCGCCCAGTTCGAGAACGCCTCCCAGCTGGTCACCGGCAACAACGTCTCGGTCGCCGGCGTCCCGGTCGGCTCCGTCAAGCAGATCTCCCTCTCGGACTCCGGCCAGGCCCTGGTCAAGATGGAGATCTCCGACTCGGCCTACGCCCCGCTGCCGGCCGGCACCCACGCCACGATCCGCTCCCAGTCGCTCTCGGGGATCGCCAACCGCTACGTCGACCTCGCCCTCCCGACCACCAACACCTCCCAGAGGATCTCCTCGGGCGGCGAGATCACCCAGGCCGACACCACCTCCGAGGTCGATCTCGACCAGCTCTTCAACACCCTCGACAAGCCCACCGTCTCCCACCTCCAGGAGGTGATCCGGGGCTTCGCCCGCGCCTACGACGGGGTCGGGGCGAAGGCCAACCGCGGCTTCTACTACCTGAACCCCTTCCTCTCCACCTCGCGGCGTGTCTTCGCAGAGCTCAACTCAGACCAGGCCAACCTCTCCGGCCTGGTGGTGGACGCCGCCTCGCTCACCTCGACCCTCGATCAGAAGAGCCCCGAGATCTCCTCCCTGGTGTCGAACCTGAACGGGATGCTCGGCACGATCGGCTCCGAGCAGTCCTCGCTCGCCTCCGCGGTCGGCCAGCTGCCCGACTTCATGCGCCAGTTCAACACCACCGCGGTCAACCTGCGCGCCGCCCTCGACGACGTCCAGCCGCTGGTCGATGCCACCCGCCCGGTCGCCCGCAAGCTCCAGCCCTTCGCCAAGCGGCTGCGGGGGCTTCGCCCGCGACGCGGTCCCCACCGTCAAGGGCCTGAACGGGGTGATCAACTCGCGGGGCCCGAACAACGACCTGATCGAGCTCACCCGCCTGCAGGACCCGCTCGCCCAGATCGGGGTTGGCCCGGTCGACCGCAACGGCGCCTCCCGCCCCGGCGCCCTGCCGGCCTCCGCCGACTCACTGAACAACTCGCTCACCCAGCTCTCCATGCTCAGGGCCTACAGCCCGGAGCTGACCGGCTGGTTCGATGACTTCGGGCATTCCGGTTTCCCTGACGCCTTCGGCGGCATCGGGCGAATCTCGACCACCGCCAACACGTTCAGCGCCGGCCCGCCCTCCGCGGGTGTCCCCTGCAACGACGTCGCTGAGATCCTCAAGATCCCCCTTGGGACGAGCGTCTGCCAGACCCTGAGCGGCAGCGAGCTCACCAATGCCCTGGGCATCAAGGACCTGCGGCGCTGCCCCGGCTCCAACGAGCGCGGCCTGACCGAGGACCAGCTCACCCAGGGCGGGACCGTCGACTGCGATCCGACCGAGACCCCGCTCGGGCCATGAGGCGGATCCTGCTCATCCTCGGGTTGCTCGCGGCCGTCCCGGCGTACCTCGTCGCCGGGGCGGGCGCGTCCGGCAGCCACACCTACCAGGCCGAGCTCTTCAACGCCTTCGGGCTGGTCAAGGGGTCGGAGCTCCGGGTCGCCGGCGCCAAGGCCGGGACGATCACCGGCCTCGACATCACACCCCAGAAGACCGCGCTGGTCACCTTCGAGGTCGATTCCGGCTTCCCGGAGTTCAAGGCCGACGCGAGCTGCTCATCCGAGCCGCAGTCGCTGATCGCCGAGTACTTCCTCGACTGCCAGCCGGGCTCCTCGCCCCAGCCCCTGACCGGGCCGATTCCCGCGGCCCGCAACAAGACCACGGTCCAGCCGGACCTGGCCCAGAACACGTTGCGCGAGCCGTTCAAGAACCGCCTCCAGCTCCTGATCAACGAGTTCGGGACCGCGCTCGACGGCAACGCCGAGAACCTGAATGCGGCGATCCGCTCCGGCGCCCCAGCCCTCCAGCAGCTGAAGCAGGTCCTCAACATCCTCGGCCAGCAGAACACGACGATCGCCGAGCTCAACACCAACGCGGACGCGATCTTCGCCCAGCTCGCCAACCGCCGCGAGGACGTCGTCCACTTCGTCGACAACGCCGGCCGCACCGCCGCGATCTCGGCCGAGCGCAGCAGCGACCTCTCCCAGAACTTCCACCTGCTCGACGACTTCCTCGCGCAGCTCAAGCCGACGATGTTCCAGCTCGGCAACCTGGCCGAGCAGCAGACCCCGCTGCTCACCGATCTGCACGCCGCGGCGCCCGGCCTCAACAAGCTGGCGACCAACCTACCCCCGTTCAACAACGGCACCCAGCAGTCCCTCACCGCCCTCGGCGGCGCGGCGCACGTCGGCAAGACGGCCCTCGCCAACAGCCAGGACGAGATCGCCTCGCTCGACCAGGCCAGCACCAAGGCCTACCCCGCCGCCGACCAGGTCGCGCAGTTCCTCGAGAGCATCTCCGACCCCAAGAACGCCGTCGAGGAGGACGCCTGCGCACGCTACGACCTGCGCGAGCAGCCCGGGGAGGCGGACAGGCGAGTTCAGCAGCTCGACCAGAAGCAGAACGTCACCCTGCACGGCGACCAGACCGTCCCAGTGCAAGTGGGCCAACGGCGCCACCCCAGGCTCGGACCCGAACGGCGGCAACCCCGGCTACACCGGGATGGAGGGCCTCCTCAACTACGCCTACGTACAGGCGAACACCCTCAACCTGTTCGACGATCTCGGCCACGCGCTCGGGATCACGCTGGTCAGCGCGCCCGGGGGCAATGAGCCCTGCGGCTACCAGACCGGCCCGAAGGTGCCCGCGGAGGGCGGCGGGGAGACGACCGACCCGAAGAACTTCGCCGAGTGCGCCGGGATCCTGGGCGACAAGCAGCCCGGCATCAACTACGGGACCAACCCCTCGGGCCTGTTCGGCAACCTCGGCCGCTACGACCCGAGCGTCTGCCCGAACGGCTCGGAGCAGCACTCCATCTGCAACCCGGCCGACGCACCCCACACGGCCGGCGAGTCTTCAGTCGGCGACGACGACCCCCGCCCAGCCGCAACAGCAGGCGGCGACTCCCGAGCAGCAGAAGCAGATCCAGAAGATCCTCGGCGGCGTCAACCCGAACAAGATCAAGGACGACGCCAAGAAGAAGCTCCAGGACCTGCTGCCCCAGCTCCCGCCGCTCTCCCAGCTTCCGCAGCTGCCCCAGCTCCCGCAGGGCGTGAACCTCAACGGCAGCGCCCCGTCCGGGTCGACCACCCAAGACCTCCTCAACTTCCTCTTGGGCCAATGATCGACGCGCCCCTATATATAGGGAGGCTTTGCGATGAACGGCCGCGGTCGAGTGGGCTCGCTGGCGGCGTCGCCGACGATGGTCGGCGCGATCACGACGCTGATCGTGATCGTGGCGGTCTTCCTCGCTTACAACGCAAACAACGGGCTGCCGTTCGTCCCCACCTACCGCGTCTCGGCCGAGATCTGCGACGCCGCCCGCCTCGGCCCCAACAACGAGGTCCGGATCGGCGGAAACCGGGTTGGGGTCGTGGAGTCGATCGACACGGTCCAGGCGCCCCCGAACAGCGGGTGCGAGACGGCCGACGGCTCGAGCGCGTCGACGGTGGCCAAGCTCAACCTGAAGCTGGACAAGAGCGCCGATCCGCTCCCGGCCGACTCGACGATCCGGGTCCGCTACCGCTCCTCGTTCGGGCTCAAGTACCTGGAGATCAGCCGCGGGACCAGCCAGACGGGCCTGCCCGAGGGCGCGGCCCTGCCGCTCGCCCAGTCCCAGCCGCAGGTCGAGTTCGACGACGTCTACAACACCTTCGACACCGCCACCCGCGAGAACAGCCAGCGCGTCCTGCAGGGCTTCGGCGACGCCTTCGCGGCCCGGGGCGCCTCCCTGAACGAGGCGATCGGGGCGCTCAACCCGCTGTTCTCGAACCTGAAGCCGGTCTCGGCCGCCCTCTCCGACCCGGCCACCCAGCTGGTCCGCTTCTTCCCCGAGCTGGCGGACGCCGCCCGCATCGTCGCCCCCGTCGCGGTGGACAACGCCGAGCAGTTCACCAACGGCGCGATCGCCTTCGGGGCGATCTCCTCCGACCCGCAGGCCCTGCGCGACACGATCTCGGGCGGTCCGCCCGCGCTCGAGGCGGGCCTGCGGTCGCTGCCCGTTCAGCGGCCCTTCCTCGCCGACTTCGCCGAGTTCTCCCGCTTGCTCCGACCCGGCGTCCGCGACCTGCGCGCCTCGCTGCCGACCCTGAACCAGGCGGTCTCGCTCGGCGCCAAGGTGCTGCCGCGCACGGTGCAGACGAACAACGACCTCAAGGACGTCATGTCCAGCCTGAACGACCTGGTCGCCGACCCATCGACCCTGACCAGCCTCAACCGCCTCGGGGACACCTTCAACCTCGTCCAGGACGCCGGCCAGAAGATCGTCCCGGCCCAGACGGTCTGCAACTACTGGAACTACTGGATGACCTACCTGACCAGCCACTTCGAGCTGCCGACGCCGTTCGGCTACGCGGAGCGGGTGATCCCGCCGTCGATCGCCGGGACCAACAGCCCGGACTCGCCGCCGCGCGACCCGATGGACAACTACTCGGGCGGGCAGGGCGACGGGCGCTTCTCGAGCAATTCGATCGCCGGCCCGAATGCCGGGATCTTCGACGCGCTGCCGGCGAACGACGGCAACGCGTCGGACACCGTCGCGATCCCGATCCTCCACGGCAACCCGTACGGCCCGGCCGTCACCGATGGCCAGCCCAACTGCCAGGCGGGGCAGACCGGCTACGCGCTGGGCGAGGCGCTGATCCCCGGCCAGAACAAGGACAACCCGACCTTCGGGGTCCAGAACGTCGCCAAGGCGGCCGGGGTCGCCCCACTCGGCAAGACCGACCTCTTCCTCGAGCAGGACGGGACTCGCATCTTCGGGCACGGGGCGGGTGACTGACGTGAATCCGAATCACCGCAAGCGCCTCTCCAACGCCCAGATCGGGCTGATCGCGATCGTGCTGACCTTCATCGGCTTCTACCTGGCGTTCACGAAGACGATCCCGTTCGCCGGGCACGGCTACCAGCTCAAGGCCGTCTTCCAGGACGCGCAGAACATCCGCGCCAAGAGCCCCGTCCGCATCTCCGGCGTCGACGTCGGCCAGGTCAGCGACGTCCAGCACCTGACGGACGCGAACGGCAACGGGGAGGACGCGGCCGTGGTCACGATGGACCTCAAGGACACGGCGCTGCCGGTCCGCCAGGACGCCACGCTCCAGCTGCGGCCCCGCCTCTTCCTCGAGGGGAACCTGTTCGTCGACCTGCACCCGGGCAGCCCGAGCGCGCCGGAGCTGCACAGCGGCTCCGTCGTCCCGGAGCAGCAGACCTCGAACTCCGTCCAGTTCGACCAGGTCCTGACCTCGCTCCAGGCGCCCGTGCGCCAGGACCTCCAGATCTTCCTGAAGGAGTTCGGCGGGGCGCTCGACAAGTACGGCGGCGCCAAGGGCTTCCAGGAGTCCTTCCGGACCTCACCGGCCGCGTACGAGTACACGGCTCAGGTGAACCAGGCCCTGCTCGGTACCGAGCCCGGCGACCTGGCGGGCTTCGTCTCGAACCTCGATGTCGTCGCGCGCGAGCTCGATGCGAACAGCGCCCATCTGCAGGGATTGATCACCAACCTGAACACGGTCAGCGGGGACTTCGCTGCGCACCAGGCCTCGCTCCGCGACGCGATCGTCCAGCTGCCGCAGGTCCTCGCCGTGGGTCGCCCGGCCCTCCTCAAGCTCAACCAGGACTTCCCCGCCCTCCGCGCCTTCTCCCGCGAGGCGCTCCCGGGAGTGAGGTCCGCGAACCAGGCGCTCGACTACGCCAACCCCTGGATCGGCCAGCTCCGCCAGCTGGTCTCGCAGCCGGAGCTGCGCGGCCTGGTCGACGACCTGCGCCCGACGGTCCCCGACCTCGCGGCCCTCAGCAACGACTCGCTGCCGTTCCTGGAGCAGTCGCGGGCGCTCGCCTCCTGCTTCAACAACGTCGTCATCCCGTGGAGCAATACGCGGATCCCCAACACCGACAGCGACCCGGCGGCTGGGAAGGTCTACCAGGAGACCGCCTACGGGCTGACGGGGGTCGCGGGGGAGAGCCGCTCGGGCGACGCCAACGGGCAGGAGTTCCGGGTCCTCGGCGGCGGTGGAAACAACACGATCGCTCCTTTCAGCACCCCCGACCTGCCGGCGCCGCTGACCGGCGTCACGCCGTTCGCCTTCCTGGGCTCCCAGCCGGCCAAGCAGTCATCCGCCAAGACCCCGTTCAGGCCAGACGTCCCGTGCGAGACGCAGGATCCGCCCGATCTTCACAGCGAGGTCGGTGCGTCACCGACGACCACGCCGCACTCCGCGAGCAGCGCGTCGGCGTCGACCCGCTACTACCCGCCCGAGGAGCAGCAGCTGAGGAGCCGCTACTACGAGATCCTCTCGCAGCTCGCGAACGCCGAGAAGCAGAAGGCTGCGGATCCCTCCGCCGCCAAGCAGCTGATCGCCCAGACGCTCGATCAGTACGCGGCCTTCGTCCGCGACTGGAACGCCTACGGCAAGTCCAGCGGGCTGAAGCTCCCGCACCTCTCGCCGCCGCAGGGGGTGAAGCGCTGATGCGCAAGGCGATCCGAGACCACCTGCGCGACTTCCTGGCCGTCGTCGGGCTGCTGACCGTCGGCCTGCTCGCGACCTACATCATCGTCCAGAACCAGCGCCTCCGGATCCCGCTGCTCGAGGAGAAGCCCTTCGAGCTGAAGGCCGACATGTCGACCGCCCAGGCGGTCACCCCGGGCCAGGGACAGACCGTCCGGGTGGCCGGCGTCCGCGTGGGCGACATCTCCGCCGTCGACTACGAGGACGGCCACGCGGTCGTGACGATGGACATCGACCGCAAGTTCCTGCCGATCTACCGGAACGCGACGATCCTGCTCCGGCCGAAGACGGGCCTCAAGGACATGTTCCTGGAGCTCGATCCGGGCACGAACACCGACCCCAGCTCCAACGACGACGAGTTCCAGAACGGCGACTCGATCCCGATCGCCAACACGGCGCCGGACACGAACGTGGACCAGGTCCTGTCGGCGCTGGACGGCGACACCCGCGCATACCTGCGGCTGCTGCTGACGCAGGGCGGCCTGGGCCTCGACGGCCGCGGCAAGGACCTCGGCAAGCTGATCGGCAGCCTCGGGCCGATCAACAGGGGCCTTGCCCGCCTCAACACCGAGGTCGCCAAGCGCAAGGAGAACCTGGCGACGCTGATCCACAACATGAACCTGCTCTGGGGCCGCGTCGGCGAGGACGGCCAGGGGATCGAGCAGCTCGTCTCGGCATCCGACCAGGCCCTGGGCGCGATCGCCAGCCAGTCGCCCGACGTCCAGCGCACGGTCGCTCTGCTCGGTCCGACCCTGAGCACGACCCGGGACGCGCTCGCCAAGACGGACCAGCTGGCGACCGTGCTCGGCCCGGCCGTCAACAGCCTGCGGCCCTTCGCTCGCAAGCTGAAGCCGGTCAACGACTCGCTGGGCAGCCTCGCCAAGAGCACTTACGACCCGGTCAAGCAGGAGATCCGGCCGTTCGTGCGCAACGCGCGCCAGCCGGTGCGCGACCTGCGCCCCGCCGCGCAGAACCTCGTCAGGGCGACCCCGCGCCTGACGACGGTCGGCTCGAAGTTGAACGAGCTGTTCAACATGGCCGCCTACAACCCGAATGGCGCCGAGTCGTCCGGCACGCCCGGACGCGACGAGGGCTACCTGTACTGGCTGGGCTGGCTCGCGCACGTCGGCAACAGCACGTTCTCCTCGCAGGACGCGCACGGCGTCTACCGCCACGTCTACCTCATCGCGACCTGCAACACGGCCAAGTCGATCCTCAACACGAGTCCGCTGGGCGCGACCCCGATCCCCGAGATCACCGGCCTCGGTCTGCTCTTCGACAGCGGAGTGTGCCCGCCATGACCCGGATGAACGGAGAGGCGGTTTAGATGCAGAAGCAGGCACCCTCCATAGGGCGCATCCTGGTGGCGGTCGGCTTCACGCTGTCCTGCTTCGGCCTGCTCCTCTTCCTCTGGGTGACCTTCGGCGGCCCGGTTCCGTTCAAGCCGGAGAGCTACCGCTTCACCGCCGACTTCCCTGAGGCGATCACCCTCCAGAAGGAGGCGGACGTCCGCATCGGCGGCGTCTCGGTGGGCAAGGTCAAGGACATCGGGCTGGCGCCGGAGAGCGAGTGCCACGCCAACCCGGCGGTCTGCAACACCACCCAGGCGACAATCGAGATCCAGCCTCAGTACGCGCCGATCTCCTCCGACGCGAGGGCGATCCTCCGTCAGAAGACCCTGCTGGGGGAGACCTACATCGAGATCACGCCCGGGAGCCAGGTCCAGCCCGGCGAGAACACCGGCGACGTGCACGCGCAGTCGAGCTCGATCGACGTCGGGCAGCTCTCCGGCGGCGACGCCCCCCAACCGATTCCGGAGGGCGGCCACCTGGCCCAGACGCAGGTCCAGGACCAGACCCAGATCGACGAGATCTTCCAGGGCTTCGACAAGCCGACGCGGGAGGCGTTCCAGTCCTGGATGCAGAACGCCGGCCTGGCGATCAATGGCCGCGGGCTCGACCTCAACGACGCCTTCGGCAACCTCGGGCCGTTCGCCTCGGACGCGAGCGACGTGCTCGGCACCCTGCGCAGCCAGGAGCAGTCACTCCGCACGCTCGTCCACGACACGGGCGACGTCTTCGCCGCGCTGACCGCTCACGACCAGGCGCTCGCCGGGGCGATCGTCGGAGCGAACAGGACCTTCGGGGCCCTCTCCTCCCAGAGCAAGGCCCTGTCCGACACGTTCAAGATCCTCCCGACCTTCGAAAACGAGGGCCGGCTCACGCTCGACCGGCTGAAGGGCTTCGCCGAGGACGCCCGCCCGGTGTTCAGCGACCTGAAGCCGGTCGCCCGGGATCTGAGCCCGACGCTGCGCGACGTGCGCAGGCTCGCCCCGAAGGCGCACAAGCTCTTCCAGAACCTCGACCCGCTGATCAAGGCCTCGGCCACCGGGCTGCCGTCGCTGAGCAGCTTCCTGCGTGAGCTGCGACCCGTGATGGACGGGCTCGATCCGTTCCTGGGCAACTTCAACCCCCTGGTGCGCTGGCTGGATTATCAGGCGCCTGTGGTCACGGACTTCCTCTCGAACCCGGCCTCGTCGGTGTCCGACTTCCTGCCCTTCCAGTCGGGGCAGAGCTCGCCGCTTCACCTCTCCCGGCAGATGACGATCTTCACGAGCGAGACGCTCTCCGTCTACCAGAAGCGGCTGGCGACGAACCGAGGCAACGGCTACCTGCAGCCGTTCGCGATCGGCAACCCGTACTCGAGCAGCCAGGGCGAGATCTTCCCCAACCACGACTGCAACAACACCCTGGGTGGACAGCCCGTGGTGCGCGTCCCGAACGGAAGCGTGGCCACGCCGGGCACCGCGCCGCAGTCGGAGAGCGGCCAGTTCCCGCTCTCGTCGCTCGTCTCTCCGAACTCGCCCAGCTTCGTCGCGCCGAACTCCGAGGTGAACGCGACCCCGCTGCCCCCGGGCGGTCCGTCAGCCTACGCGGCCTGCACGATCGCGCCGGACTTCCCCTCCGTCTTCGGCGGGGGGAAGATCCCGCTGGTAACGCCTGACCCGTAGATTTCGGGATTCGCCGAATCGACGGGAGGTGAGAGTTGGCGTACTTCAAGGACGCCCAGGAGGTCTACGACGTGATCGGCAAGCTGTTCGTCGACCTCGCCGACGACCCTGAGCTGGGGCCCAGGTTCCGGAAGGCGAACACGATCCTCCAGCACGACTATCGCGAGCCGGACTCGAAGATCACCCTCCGGCTCCAGGAGGACGGACCGGCCGACGTCGACTTCGGGGAGACGGAGATGGAGCCGGAGGTCGTGATGAGCATGGAGGCCGACACCGCCCACCTCTTCTGGCTCGGCAAGGTGAACGTGACCACGGCGCTTGCCCGAGGCCAGATCAAGGCCACTGGCCCGGTCGCCAAGATCCTCAAGCTCGTCCCCCTGACCAAGCCCGTCTACCCGCGCTACAAGGCCCAGCTCGAGGCCGCGGGGCGCGAGGACCTGGTCAACGCCGGGTGAGCGCGAAGGGGGACGCCGAGGAGTGGGCGGGGATCGTCTCGGGCCTGGCGTCCGAGCGCAACCTCCGCTACGAGCCGATCGGGGGCATCAACCCGAAGGAGGGCCCGGTCGCGCTCTGCCCGGGTGGCACGAACAGGCTCACCGGTGAGCTCAGCGACGGCTTCTTCGGCGCCTCCTGCGACGCCGACGAGCACGAGGAGGGCGGCTTCGGCCGAAAGGCGATCCTTCCCGCTGCGCTGCTCATCAAGGCGCACATGCCCGACCTGGCGACGGTCGTCCCCGTCTTCGACGTCGAGTCCGTCGAGCGCACCCCCGGGGACATGGTCGACAAGCACTCCAGGCGCCGGGTCGAGTTCGAGAGCATCGACTTCAACAAGCGCTTCATCGCCACCGTTCCGAGCGACCACGATCCGGTTGCGCTCAGGGAGCTGTTCAGCCCGGCTTTCATCGACTGGATCACGCGAATCCCGGCGGAGGTCGACTTCGGCATCACCGAGCAGCAGCTCTTCTTCCACTGGCGGCTGCGGGGGCGCACCAAGGAGGAGCTGAAGGAGGCGCTGCACTCGGCGGGCGGGATCTTCGACCGGCTGCACCGCGAGATGGAGGAGAACAACCTCGACATCTACAAGGCCGGCCCCTGGAACGCCGGCCTCGAGCCCTTCCCGCCGAAGATCGGGACCTAGCGTCGCTGCCGCAGGCGGCGGCGATAGGTCCGGTAGAAGCCGGGGCCCTTCTTGATGAAGTCCCTGAAGCGGGTGAGGCGACCCTCGGGCAGCTCGAAGCCGCCGACGATCCTGCGCGGCACCAGGCGCCAGCCCTCGCCGGAGCGGGCGAGGTTGCCGCGGACCTGCATGTTGCGCTGCCAGGTGAAGTCCGGCGCGTGCCTGTGCACCGTCAGGCAGGCGCGCCCCTCGAGCAGCGGCAGGCCGGCTGGATCGGCGTCGATCGTGATCTCCCTGCTCGAGGCGTCGGTGCTGAACGGCACGCGGACGGCGATCGGGAAGCCGTCGGGGCCCATCCAGCTGAGCACGCCGGTCTCGTGCCCGGCCAGGAACTCCATGCGCCGGTCCCAGGCCGGCGGGCCCGCCGCCGGGGCGGCGAGGTCCTGCGCAGGCTCCTCGACGTGTCCCGAGCGCACCTCCTCCAGGTGGGTGTCGTGGACGATCGGCTCCTCGGCCAGGTTCCCGCGCGCCCAGACGAAGACCCGCTCGGGCCGCACCTTGATGTAGACGCGGGCGTAGTACCAGTTGAACATCCCGCGGAGCAGCTTCGGCGGGTTCATCTTCTTCGTCGCCGGCAGCTTCACTCCGGACTCGTGCATATACCGCTCGGCGTTCGCCTTCAGGTCCTCGTCGTCGACCGTGGCCGTTCCCTGGACGAGCACCTTCAGTCCGCTGTCGATTCCCGATCCGGTGGGGTCCGAGAAGAGCAGGGAAATGCTCGGGTGGGCCTGGGCATCGTCTGCCTTCTTCGGGTAGCCGAGCCCGGTCGTCACGTCGATGGTCGGCCCTCCCTGGCGGTAGTAGGGAGTCACCGGCCAGGTGATCGGCTGCTGGGCGGCGTCGACGGTGGTGAGCTCGCAGGTGATGAAGCTCTCGAACGCGTCGCGGACTTCCTGCGGAAGCGTGCTGGTCATCATGCGGGATTCTTGCGCGACCTATGGTCTGAGGGGTCTCTGATACGGTCGCCGCCGGCTACCGAGTTGCCCGTAGTGGAGAGAGAGGTGGCGGCGATGGAGAGATGGATGCGAAGTTCCCCGCTCTTCCGGGAGCGGCCGCGCTCGGTGCAGGTGACCCTCGGTCTGGTGGTCCCGACGGTTTTCGGGGCGGTTGCCGGGCTCGTCCTGGGGTGGTCCGCGGCGGCCTATTGGGCGATCGGCGTGGTCGCCGCGATCGGCGGCGTGCTGGCCGGCTTCGAGCACGCCGACGGCTGGGATGGAGCTGACCGGGGCCTGGTCGGCGGCACCCTGTACGGCACCGGGCTGCTGGTCGCGCACGCGATCGCCGGTACAGACGCGCAGGTCTCGCTGCCGGGCTTCGCGCCGATTCTGGTCGTCTTCACGGCGATCATCGGGATGCTCCTGGGCGCGCTCGGTGGACGGATCCGCGGGGGCGCAATGCAGCGCAGGGGACTGCCCACGCCGCCCACGCGACGGCGTCCTGCGTAGTAGTCACGGGAGCTCGTCCGGCAGCACGATCCGCTGCTCGTCGCCCTCACCCTCGACGCGTGGCTCGACGGGCTTCACCTCACGGTGCCTGGCGGCCTCCAGCGCCTCGGCGGCGTTGGCGAACCCGACCAGCGACTCGAGGTGCTTGATGGTGGGGAAGACGAGGGGAAGCTCGCCGGCGTGGTGCATGTCAAGCGCGTCCTGCGGGCCGAACCAGCCGGCGTCAACCGTCTCAGAGCCGTCGGGCTCGGGCGGCGAGTGGCCGGGCGCCAGGGCCAGGTAGAAGCGCGTGTCGAATCGAATCGGCACGACCTTGGGCGTGATCCAGCGCGAGTAGGCGACCAGCTCACTGTGCGGCGAAGCTCGATGCTGGCCTCCTCGGCAGAGCTCCCTGGCCGCGGCGGTGCGATGCGGCGCCTCGCCGTCGCCATCGTCCGCGTCGACCGCGCCGCCCGGGAAGACCCAGACCCCGGGCATGAAGCGGGCCTCGGGGTTGCGCTGCACGAGCAGGATCTCGAGGCCGCGCTCGGCGTGCTTGCCCCCCCGGCGAAGGAGGATCACGGTGGCGGCTGGTCGAGGGGCGGCTGGTTCCACTTGCGGCGAGCCTACTCGCTAGATTGGCGGCCCATGGCGGCGGAGACCACCACCAAGCAGCTCTACATCTGCACCTCGTGCGGATTCATCTACGACCCCGACGAGGGCGATCCCGACGGCGGGGTACCGCCGGGAACCTCGTTCGACGACATCCCCGACGATTGGTTCTGCCCGGTCTGCGGGGCGCGCAAAGCGGACTTCGAGCCGTACGAGGAGTAGCCGTGGGCGCCGCGGGGGCGCGACCGGTTTAGGCCGCTTCGAGGAGCGCGGCGTCCAGGCGGCCCTTGGCGCCTGAGTCGAGCTCCGCGACCGGGTAGGCGGCGCGGATCGACTCGGCGATGACGCCCACCAGGCGCTGCAGGTCCTGCTTGGAGATGGCGAGCGGCGGCATCAGCACGATCACGTCACCGAGCGGCCGGACGATGACGCCGCGCCGTCGTGCCTCGAGCACCACGCGGTGGCCGAGCCGCAGCTCCGGGTCGTGCTCGCCCAGGTCGATGCCGACCATCAGGCCTCGCTGGCGCACCTCGTGCACCTCCCGCATCCGCTCGACCTGCCCGAGCCATTCCGAGAGCAGGCGGATCTTGGGCTGCAGCCGGACCAGCGTCCGCTCCCGTTCGAAGACCTCGAGGGAGGCGATCGCGGCCGCGCAGGCAAGCGGGTTGCCCGTGTAGGTGTGGCCGTGGAAGAAGGTCTTGTACTCGGAGTACGAGCCGAGGAAGGCCTCGTAGATCCGCTCGGTGGCGAGGGTCGCGGCCAGCGGCATGTAGCCGCCGGTGAGCCCCTTCGCCACGCAGAGGAAATCGGGCGAGACCCCCTCCTGCTCGCACGCGAACATCGTCCCGGTGCGCCCGAAGCCGGTCGCCACCTCGTCGCAGATCAGCAGGGCGCCGTGCCGGTCGCAGAGCTGCCGGACCGCCCGCAGGTAGCCGGGCGGGTGAGTCAGCATCCCGGCCGCACCCTGAACGAGTGGCTCGAGGACGACGGCCGCGACCTCCTCCTCGCGCATCGCGAGCAGCCGAGCCATGTCGTCGATGTCTCCGGCCTTCGCCCGGTGCGCGTCGAAGAGCAGCGGCCCGAAGGCCGAGTGGAAGAGCGGCATCCCGCCCACGGAGACCGAGCCGATCGTGTCCCCGTGGTAGGCGTCCTCCAGGCAGATGAATGACGTCTTCCTGACGTGCTGCCCGCCGCGGTGCTGCCAGTACTGGAAGGCCATCTTCAGAGCGACCTCGACGGCGGTCGATCCGGAGTCCGAGTAGAAGACCCGATTCAGCCCCGGAGGCGCGATCTCCACCAGCCGCGTCGCCAGCTCGGCCGCGCCGGGGTGCGAGAGCCCGAGCATCGTCGAATGCGCGACGCAATCGAGCTGGTCACGGACCGCCTGGTCGATCGCGGGGTGGCGATGCCCGTGGACGTTGCACCAGAGGGAGGAGACGCCGTCCAGATAGCGGCGCCCCTCGGAGTCGATCAGCTCAGTCCCCTCGGCCGACTCGATCATCAACGGCTCGTCTTCCACCCAGTCGCGCTGTTGGGTGAACGGGTGCCACACATGCTGGTGATCGAGCCGGGCAGCGTTCTGCATTCGCCGACGGCCAACATATGACCGGCGCCGGATGGACGTCTTGGCCAGGGCCGTGTGACCCTTGTCACAGATCGTTGCGGTTTAGAAAAGGTTGCAAGCGTGTAACCTTTTCTTTAGTGGAAGCAGCGACGAGACGAACAGAGACGACCTGGCCCTCAAGCTGAGCGCCCTGGTCGTTCGTTGCATGGGCCCGAGGGGCAACGAGGTCTTCCGGGTGATCGACGAGAGCGGCCTCACCTTCGCGCAGATGAAGGTGCTGGTCGAGCTGGTGACGCCCGACCAGGACGAGCGCACCGTCACCGCGCTCTCCGAGGAGCTCGGCATCTCGGTCGCATCCGCGAGCCGCGCCGCCGATGGGCTGGTACGGAAGAAGCTCGCCACCCGGGTGGAGGACGAAAACGACCGTCGCGTGAGGCTGCTCACGCTGACCACGAAGGGCCAGCGCCTGGCGGACCGGATCATTTCTGCGCGCCTCGCGAGCCTGGAGGAGTTCACCGGCTCGCTCGAGGCCGGTGAGCGAAAGAAGCTTGAGGCGGCCCTCGACGCGCTCCTGGAGCGCCCCGAGATCGCCGCGATCTACGAGACGAACGAGAGGAGGGTCAACCGATGACCCGTTACCGCCACCTGATCACGGACGACAACCGCAAGTGGTGGACGCTCGGCGCGATGTGCTTCGCGCTCTTCATGGTGATGCTCGACAACACCGTCGTGAACGTCGCCCTGCCGTCCATCCAGCGCGACCTGCATGCCCAGATCTCCCAGCTGGAATGGGTCATCAACGGCTACACCCTCACCTTCGCCGTCTTGATCGCAACCGGTGGGCGCCTCGGAGACATCTTCGGCCGGAGGCTGATGTTCCTGGCCGGGGTGATCATCTTCGCGATCACCTCCGCCACCGCCGGGATCGCGCAGGACCCGGCGATGCTGATCGGCAGCCGCGCGATCCAGGGGATCGGCGCCGCACTGATGATGCCCGCGACGCTCTCGATCATCACCAACACCTTCCCCGCCGCCGAGCGAGGCCGGGCGATCGGCATCTGGGCCGGCGTTTCCGCGCTGGCGCTCTCGATCGGCCCGGTCGTCGGTGGCGCGCTGACCGAGTATGTCAGCTGGCGCGCGATCTTCTTCATCAACCTTCCTGTCGCCGCCGGTGCGGTGGCCGCCACCGTCTTCGCCGTGCGCGAGTCGCGCGACGAGACCATCGACCGGCGCGTCGACTACCCGGGCGTGTTCGCGCTGACCGCGAGCCTCACGGCGATCGTCCTGGCCCTGATCGAGGGGAACAGCTGGGGCTGGACCTCGACGTCGATCCTCTCGCTGCTGGCCGGCGGACTGATCGGCCTGGCCGTCTTCGTCGCCATCGAGCTGCGAGTGTCGGCGCCGATGGTCGAGTTCGCCCTCTTCCGGACGCGCCAGTTCATCGGCTCCAACCTGATCGCGTTCATCATCACCTTCGCCATGATGGGCACCTTCTTCTTCATGGCGATCTACATGCAGGACATCCTCGGCTATGGGGCGCTCGAGGCCGGGATCAGGTTCCTGCCGACGACGGTGGTGATCGCCGTCGTCGCACCGATCTCCGGAAGGCTCGCCGACAGGCTTGGGCCCGCGACTCCGATGAGCGCCGGGCTGGCCGTGCTCGCCGTCTCGATGTTCATGTTCGCCGGGATCGATACGGCCACCACCTACTCCGGGCTGATCGTTCCCTTCGTCCTGATGGGACTCGGGATCGCCCTGGTGATGTCGCCGATGTCGACCGCCGCGATGAACGCGGTGAGCGTGCAGAAGTCCGGCGTCGCCTCCGGCGTCCTGCAGATGTCGCGCATGATCGGCGCCTCGGTGGGCGTCGCGGCGACCGGAGCGATCTTCCAGTCCCAGCTCGGCTAGCGGATTCGACCCGGCTCAGCTGGCGACGGCGCCCGAGCAGGCGCGTGCGACCTTCGTGGACGCGCTGAGCAGCGCGATGCTGCTGGCGGCGTTCGTCGTGGTGGCCGGGCTGGTCGTGGCGCTGACGCTTGTCGTGGGCGCCCGCGCCAAGCGGGCGGACACGAGCGGTCGCGGCATAGCGGCTTCGCCCGCAATCGCGGCCACAGGCGGCCGCCCCACATGAGTCGCTCCGGGCTTCGCCCTCCGCTCCAAAGTGGAGCGGTCTGGTGGCCGCTAGGCCGCCCGCAGGCTGCTCGCCGCCCGCGGCGAGCCCACCCCGACGCGAAAGGCCGGCCACGAATGAGGGTCGGAGAGGTTGAGGTGCGGAAGCGTCTCGACCTCTACGGACGCAAGTCGCCCGATCGTCTCGAGGTTGGACCGCTCCATCGGGGATGGCTCGGCAGGCCACGGCGTGATCACGACGGCGACAACCTCGAGCCCCGCCTCTCGAACCGCCTGGATCGTCAGCAGCGTGTGATTGATCGTCCCGAGGCCCGGCGAGGCGCGACCACCACCTGGGCAGCGCCAGGTCCTGAGCGAGGTCTCCGGACCAGGTAGTCGGGCGCGAGCGGCACGAGGAACCCGCCCACCCCCTCGCAGACCAGCAGGTCGGTGTCCTCGGTCGCGGCGAGCGCCGCACCCCGGAGCCGGTCCGGATCGATCCGCTCGCCGGCGAGCTCGGCCGCGAGATGAGGGGAAACGGCTGGCCCGTAGCGATACGGAGCCACCTGCTCGTCGCCCTGCCTCGATCCCGCCGCCAGGCGGAGCAGGGCGTGATCCGGCAGCTCCGAAGCGCTCTCCCAGACCTCGGAGGCGAGCGGGTGATCGTCGAGGCCGCTGACCGCGGGCTTGAAGACGGAAACGCGCTCGCCTGCCGTCCGCGCGGTGTGCGCGATGGCGGCAGCCACCACGGTCTTCCCGACCTCCGTCCCAGTACCCGTGACGAACAGGCCGCGCATCGCTCAGGCGGCCTCGCGAAGCGCCGGCGGCGTCGGGCTGGTCGAGGTCGCGCTCGGCTCGGTCCGAGAGGCGAGGCCGAGCTCGCGAGCAGCCGCGCCGATCAGCCTCGCCGCCCGGCGCAGGTCGGCGACCCGGTGGGTCGCCATCACGGTGAGCCGGAGGCGACACGTCCCCGGCGCGACGGTTGGCGGGCGGATCGCCTGCGCGAAGATCCCGTCCTCGAGCAGCCGCTCGCACAGAGCCATGGCGTCATCGGCCTCGCCCACGAGGAGCGGCACGATCTGCGTCTGCGATCCCGCCGGATCGAGCCCCTCGGAACGGAGGCCGGTACGCAACGCCGCAGCGTTCGAGCGCAGCCTCTCAACGCGCTTGGGCCGTTCGATGAGCAGCTCGAGCGCCGCCGATGCCGCGGCGACGCACGGGGGAGGCGGCGCGGTCGAGAAGATCAACGGCCGCGCCGAGTTGACCAGGAAGTCGGCCATCTCCCGCGAGCCGCAGACGTAGGCGCCGTAGCCTCCGAGCGCCTTGCCGAGCGTCCCGACGATCACGTCCACCTCGCCGGTCAGCCCCGCCGCGGCCACCGATCCGCGCCCGCCTGGGCCGATGCAGCCGGTGGCGTGAGCCTCGTCCACCATGAGGCGGCAGCGGTGACGACGCGCCAGGATCGTCAGCTCGCACAGTGGTGCGATGTCGCCGTCCATGGAGAACACTCCGTCGGTGACGATCAGGGCGGCGCGACCGGCCGCGCGGCGCAGGCCCCACTCGAGGTGCTCCGGATCGCAGTGCCGGTAGACGAAGGTCTCGGCGCCGGCCAGCCGGCAGCCGTCGATGATGCTGGCGTGGTTGAGCTCGTCCGAGAAGACGACCTCGCCGCGCCCCGCCAGCGCGGCGATCGTGCCGGTGTTGGCGAGGTAGCCGGAGCCGAACAGGAGCGCAGCCTCCGTGCCCTCGAACTCCGCAAGCCGGGCCTCGAGGTCGGCGTGGATGGACATCGAGCCCGAGATCAGCCGCGACGCGCCCGAGCTGGTCCCCAGGCTGAGCGCTGCATCGGCCGCGGCGCTGCGCAAGCGCGGATGGTCGGCCAGCCCCAGGTAGTTGTTCGAGCAGAGGAGCAGCACCGGCCGCCCGTCGAGCAGCACCCGCGGGCCCTGCGGTCCCTCGACCAGGCGAAGTCGCCGGCGCAGCCCTTGGGATTCCAGCTCGTTCAGACGCTGTCCGAGATCCGGCTTCGCCATCAAACGGGTTGCTGCTCGGCTCCGCCAGCGCAGCACCCTCGCATCTCAATCGCCCCAGCCGGCCGGCTCGGGGTAGGCGGGGACCTTGCCCTTCTTCTTGACGACCCGGAGCTGGGTGGAGGGGTCCCAGAAGTTCGCCTCCGCCTGCCGGTCGATCAGCTCGTCGACCGGGGTCGGGGGCGTCTCGCCCTCGAGCCAGCCGGAGCGGTTGTCGGGCCTCGGGTTGGCGCCGTTGTCGGGCTGCCTGGCGACGTTGAGGCCGAGCTCCTCGAACATCTCCCGGTCCTCCGCCGGCTCGACGCCGAGCGTGGTGAGGAAGTTCCCCATCATCACCCCGTTCAGGCCGGCCTTGACGGCGAGCGGCGCGAGGTCCTGCAGGTTCTCGACCCGTCCGCCGCACAGGCGGAAGAGGGCGTCGGGCAGGATCAGGCGGAAGATCGCCACCCATTTGACGACGTCCCAGGGGTCCATCAGCTCGCGATCGCCGAACTTCGTCCCGACTCGAGGGTTGAGCAGGTTGATCGGCACCGAGTCGGGATCGATCTCGGCGAGCTCGAACGCCATCTCGACGCGCTGGTGGGGCGACTCGCCCAGGTTGAGGATGCCGCCGACGCAGGTCTCGAGTCCCGCCTCATTGACCGCATCGATCGTCCGGATCCTGCCCTCGTAGCGGACCGTGGTCGAGACCTCCGGGTAGTAGGAGCGCGAGGACTCGACGTTGTGGTGAACGCGCTGGATCCCCGCCTCCTTGAGCTGCTTGGCGCGGTCGGCCGACATGTGGCCGATCGAGGCGCAGCGCTTCAGGTTGGTCTGCTCGGAGACGAGCTGGGCGCCCTCGAGCGATCTTGGCGAAGTCGCGCTTGGAGAGCCCCTGCCCCTGGGTGACCATGCAGAAGCGATGGGCGCCCGCGGCCTCGGCCGCCTTGGCGTGCTCGAGGATCTGGTCCGGCTCCATCATCGCGTGCATCGGCGTGTCCGCCTCGGCGTAGCGCGACTGGGCGCAGAAGCCGCAGTCCTCGGCGCAGCCCCCGGACTTGGCGTTGACCAGTGAGCACATGTCGGTCGAGTCGCCGAAGCGGTCCTGCCGGACCTCCCAGGCGCGTTCCACGAGGGCGCCGATCTCGTCGTGGTCGGTGAGGGCGCCGAGCTCGAGCGCCTCGTCGAAGCTGATCAGTGGTGGCATCGGCATCCCTCCGGTTCGGGTGCCGAAAATCTAGGAACGAGGGCGGACGCCTAGTCCCAGGAGAAGTCCTGGACGATCTCCGCGTCGCCCTCGGCCCGGGGGCTGAAGGCGAGCAGCACGAGATCGTCGTCCCCGGCCTCGAAGGCGCGGATCACGGCGGGAGCGATCCGAACGGCGTCGAGGGGGCCGACGTCCTCGATCTCGTCGTCGAGCTTCACCCGGCCGGTCCCGGAGAGCACCACGTAGATCTCCTCCATCTCATTGTGCTTGTGCGCGAAGGGCTGGCGCTGGCCCGCCTTCACCACCTGGTAGGAGACGCCGCTGCGTCTCGGAGTCCAGGTCCTCATGTGCGAAGCGGGCCTCCAGGGAGTCGGACAGCCCGGCCTCGGCGGCTGCATCCTTGGGCTCGCGGAGGTTCTTGATCGTGTAGTCCATCGTCGCCCGAGCCTATACCTTGCCCCTGTGCTCGCCGCGCTCGCCGCAGTCGCGCTGACGCTCGCTGCCGCGCCCACCGACGACCAGCTCGCCGGCGCCAGGGTGATCACGGGCTTCTCGGGGCACCATCCGCCCAAGGCGCTGCGGCGGATGATCTCCGCGGGCCAGGTCTCGGGGGTGATCCTGTTCGACGGGAACGTCGGCAGCCGCGGCTCGGTCAGCCGTCTCACCTCCGAGCTCCAGGCCATCCCTCGTCCGCCGACGATGACGCAGCCGCTGCTGGTGACCGTCGACCAAGAGGGAGGTCTCGTCAGGCGGCTGCCGGGACCGCCGAAGCCATCCGCGCGGGCGATCGGCTCCCGGGGCGCCGCGTTCGCAGAGCGGATCGGGCGAGCGACCGGCGAGAGCCTGCACTCGATGGGCGTCAACGTCGACCTCGCCCCGGTGCTGGACGTCGGCCGTCCGGGACGCGCCATCGAGGAGGAGGGGCGCACCTTTGCGCCGGACCGCCGGAGCCGTTTCCGAGATCGGTGGCGGGTTCGCTCGCGGCCTATCGGCGGGCGGCGTCGCCGCGACCGCCAAGCACTTCCCCGGGCTGGGCGCCGCTCGGATCAACACGGACAACGCCGTGCAGAAGATCCGGCTGCCCGCCGCCAAGCTGCGCTCCGTCGACGAGCAGCCCTACGTGGGCTTTGCGCAGGCCGGCGGCGCAATGGTGATGTTGAGCACCGCGATCTACCCTGCGCTCTCGGGCAAGCCGGCGGCGCTCTCCCGCGCGATCGCCACCGGGGAGCTTCGCGACCGGCTCGGCTTCCAGGGGGTCTCGATCACCGATGCGCTTGGCTCGGTCTCGGCTCGGGCGGTCGGCGGTCCGGCCAAGACGGCGATGGCCGCCGCGAAGGCCGGCACGGACCTCGTCCTGTTCACCGACCTGGGCAGCGCCGCCAAGGCCCAGCGGGCGCTGGCCAGGGGGTTGACCAACGGATCGCTCGATCGAGGGGGATTCGAGGCCTCAGTGGCGCGAATCCTTGGCCTGCGCGCCTCGCTCTCGCCCTAGATCAGGCTGCCTCGCGCATCGCCTCGACCTCGCGCGCCTGCGCGAGGCGGCTGAGGCCGCGCTCCTCCAGCTCCTTGACCTCGCTCTGCTTCAGCTCGAGCCGGCGTGAGGCCTCGCGAAGGTTGGTGGGCTCGTCGCCGTTGATCCCGTACCGGAGCCGGATCACCTTCTGCTCGTCCTCGGGCAGGTCCTCGACGGCGCGCCTCAGGGTCTGGTCGCGGAGGCTGACTGCGACCTCCTCGGACGGGCCCGCTGCGCTCGTCGGGGATGAACTCGCCCAGCGAGGCAGCGTCCTCCTCGCCGACCGGGCGATCGAGGCTGGTGACCACCCTGGTCAGGTCGCGGATCTCCTCGACCTGGGCGGGCTCGAGCTCGGCCTCCTTGGCGACCTCCTCGGTGGTGGGGTCGCGGCCGAGCTTGGTCGCCAGCTCGCGCTCGATGCGCATCACCTTGCGCTCGCGCTGCGCCACCTGGTTGGGAACGCGGATCGTGCGCTCCTTCGACTCGAGGGCGCGCTGGATCGCCTGCCGGATCCAGAAGGTCGCGTAGGTCGAGAACTTGTAGCCCTTGCGCCAATCGAACTTCTCGGAGGCGCGGATGAGACCGAGGATGCCCTCCTGGATCAGGTCGAGCAGGTTGAGGTCCTGGCGCATGTAGCGGCGGGCGTTCGAGACGACGAGCCGCAGGTTCGAGTTGATCAGCCGCTCCTTCGCCTCGAGGTCGCCGCGCTCGACGGCCTGGGCGAGCTCGATCTCCTCCTCCTTGGTCAGCAGGGGGTACTTGCGCATCTCGTTGAAGAAGAGCTGGAGCGCGTCCGTGGTGGTCTCGGCGAGCTCGCCGTTGCGGTAGCCGGCGGGCTCCGCGGCCTGCTTGCCGCAGTCGTCCTCGATCGAGAGCCCAGCGGCCTCGATCCGCTCGTGCACCAGCTCCTCCTCTTCGTCGGAGAGGTTCATCTCCTGGACCAACGAATCAACCTCCGATAGGTCGACGCAGTCCGCCGGGCGGCCGGCCTCTATCAGGGCGGCAATTCGCTCCTCGACGCCTGGGTCGAGCTCCACTGCGGTCGGGTTCATTTCCTCAGCCATGGTTGCCCTCTGCACAGGGTCCCAAACCGGAACTCCCGGCGCGCCGAGCCGGTCACCTGCCTTCGATACGCTGCCGCCAGTCCGGTAAGGGGGACGCGGACCGAAAGGACGTCGCCGACATGGAGGTCCGTTGAGAGGTCTGGCATCGATAGTCGCGGGTCGACGCACGAAGTGGCTGATCCTCGTCGTCTGGATCATCGCCGCTGCCGTCATGTCGCCGCTGGGGTCGAAGCTCTCCGACGTCACCACGGACGACACCGAGTCGTTCCTTCCGTCGAACGCCGAGTCGACCGAGGTGGTCCGCACGCTCGACCACCAGTTCCCCGCCAAGGAGACCGCGCTCGCGCTGGTCGTCTACCAGAACAAGGACGGCCTGACTCCGGCGAACTTCGCGAGGATCCGCGCCGACGCCAAGCAGATCGAGGCGGAGCCGCACACGATCCCGCTCGTTCAGAGCCAGCCGCCCGCGCTCCCGGCCCCCGTCGGCCCCACCTCGAAGCTCGTCTCGTCGAACCACCAGGTGGCCTACGCCGTCTACACGTTCCCCACGGACTTCGACCACGAGTCCGACTGGGGCAAGGCGATGCGCGACATCACCGACTCCAACACCGGCGACATGAACGTCTACGTCACCGGCGACGTCGGGTTCAACACCGACGCCGACGAGGTCTTCAGCAACATCGACACGAAGCTGCTGCTGGCGACGACGATCCTCGTACTCGTCCTGCTCGGCGCCATCTATCGATCGGTGCTGGTGGCGGTTTCCCCGCTGATCGTCGTCTTCCTGGCCTACCAGTTCGCGACGGGCCTGATCTACCTCTTCGCAAAGTCCGGGGCCACGGTCTCCTCCAACAGCACAGGGATCCTCGTCGTCTTGATGTTCGGGGTGGGCACCGACTACTGCCTCTTATTGGTGTCCAGATACAGAGAGGAGCTCCGCCGGCTGGAGGACAAGCACGACGCGATGCAGCGCGCCGTGCGAAGGGCGGGCCCGGCCATCCTTGCCAGCGGCCTCACGGTCACCCTGGCGATGCTCGTCCTTGTCTTTGCCGAGTCGGGAAACACGAAATCCCTTGGCCCGGTCGCGGCGATTTCGGTCTTCTGCGCGATGCTTGCGGGCCTCACGGTGCTCCCGGCGCTGCTGACGATGTTCGGCCGCAGGGGATTCTGGCCGAGGCGGAGCACCGTGGAGTACGACCCGGAACATGCGGAGGTCATCCATAGCGGGCTCTGGCGGCGCTTCGGCGACCGTGTCCTCCATCGGCCTGGACCGGCGCTGGCGGTCACCGCGGGCATCTTCCTGCTCGGCGCGCTGGGGCTGATCGCCTACAAGGTCGACTACTCCAGCACGACCTTCTTCAAGAAGTCCGTCGAGAGCGTGAACGGCTTCAAGGTGCTGAGCGAGGACTTCCCGGCCGGGACGCTCTCGCCGACGACCGTGCTGGTGGAGCGGCAGGGTGCCGCCCCGACCGACCGCGACATCGCCTTGGCCGCGGCCAAGCTGAAGACGGTCCACGGTGTGGCGGCAGTCGTGCCAACCGCGGAAGTCTCCAACGACGGGCACATCAGGGTGGTCGACGTGATCCTGAAGGGTGACCCGAACGATGTGTCGGCGCTCGACTTCGTTCCCAAGATGCGAGACGCGGTGGCGAACCTGCAACCGGGGGTGACCGCGCTGGTCGGCGGCGGCACCGCGATCAATTACGACTACAACAAGGCGACCGAGAGGGACCTGAAGGTGATCGTGCCGCTGGCGCTGCTCGTCATGGCGATCATCCTCGGGATTCTTCTGCAGGCGATCGTTGCGCCGCTCGTCCTGCTCGCCAGCGTCGTCCTCTCCTTCGCCTGCACGCTGGGGATCTCGATCCTCTTCATCCGGTTCGTCGTCGGCGACGCCGGCTTCGACGCGTCGATTCCGACCTTTGCCTTCATCTTCCTGGTGGCCCTGGGGATCGACTACACGATCTTCCTGATGGCCAGGGTGCGCGAGGAGGCGCGCAAGCACGGCACGCGCGAGGGCATGCTGCGCGCGATCGCGGCGACCGGGCCGGTGATCACCAGCGCCGGGGTCATCCTCGCGGGCACCTTCTCGGTCCTGATGACCCTGCCCGTGACATTCACGTTCGATCTCGGCTTCATGGTCGCGCTGGGCATCCTGCTCGACACGTTCATCGTCCGGACGATCATGGTCCCCGCCGCCGTCGAGCTGATCGGCGACAAGATCTGGTGGCCCTCAACGGCTGCCGGCGGCGGCCGCGTGCTGCACGAGGACACGGGCGAGCAGGCGCTGCCCGAGCCCTCCGAGGCCGGCTAGCGCCGCAGCCGCTCCATCTCGCTGGAGATCTCCTGCTCGCCGATGGTGTGACGCCGTCCGTAGGCGTCATACGCCTGGAAGACGAGGCCGATTCCCCAGCCGCCGATCACGAAGACGGGCCAGAAGAAGTTGTCGGTCCCGCCGATCGCCCAGATCCCGACGAGAAACAGGTTGACCACCACATAGCCGAATACCGTCTGCTTGAAGCTCTGCTTTCGCTTGATGCTCTTGACCGCCTCCTTGCGCAGATCCTCATCGCTGGTGGGAACCACCTGGATGTCGTCGTCGCTCATCGCTCCTCCTCGCTCATTGGCCTTTCCAGACCGGCTTGCGCTTCTCGGCGAAGGCGGCGACGCCCTCGCGGAAGTCCTCGGAGCCGAAGCATGAAACGCGCAGCTCGATCAGCTCGCGCTCCTGCTCCGGGGTCAGGCGTGCGAACGAATTGAGGGTGTCGATCACGCGCTTGTTGCCACTCATCGAAAGCGGCGCGTGGGCGGCGATCTCGGCGGCCAGCTCGACCGAGGCCGCCTCGAGCTCGGCATCGTCGACGACCTCGTTGACCAGGCCGATCTCCTCGGCTCGCTCCGCGGGGAGGTTGCGGCCGGTGAGAAAGAGCTCCTTGGTGCGCGGCACCCCGATCGCGTCGATGAAGCGCTGCAGCCCGGTGTGGCCGTAGATCAGGCCGAGCTTCGCGGGCGGCATGCCGAGCTTGGCCCCGCGGGCGCAGATCCGCAGATCGCAGCAGAGCGTCAGCTCGAGCGCTCCGCCCAGGGCATGGCCGTTGATCGCGCAGAGGACCGGCCATGGGTGCGCGGCGACCGCGTCGAGGCCCTTGGCGAACGGATGGGCGACGAGCGACTCCGCGTCGCGCTCGAAGCTCTCGTCCGAGAACCCGCCGATGTCGTATCCCGCAGAGAAGATCTGGCCGGCGCCGGTGAGGATCACGCAGCGAAGCTCGATCCCGCGGTCGAGCGAGGGCATCGCCTCGGCGATCGCGTTCAAGGTGTCGTGGTCGAGGGCGTTTCGCGATTCGGGCCGGTTGATCGTCAGCCGGGCGACCGCCTCGGCCGGGTAGTCCAAGAGCAGCTTGCCCCCAGCCAGTTCTTCAGCCATGCCGCTGAGGCTATTCGAGGACGACGAGCACGTCGCCCTCGGAGACCGACTGGCCCTCCTCGCAGCGGATCTCGGCGACCTTGCCGGGATCCTCGGCCTCGACCGGCATCTCCATCTTCATCGACTCGAGGATGACGACCGTGTCTCCCTCGTCGACCTGGTCGCCGACCTTGACCTCGATCTTCCAGACTGTGCCGGTGATATGCGCCTCTACGTCGGCCACGCGCCGGGACAATAGTCGGCCGTGACGCCGGAACCGGCGCGCGTCGTCATCGTCGCGGCGCAGAACGAGGCGGAGCGAATCGGTGCGGCGCTCGACGCCCTGGCCGAGACCCTTCCCGGCGCGCGGCTGATGGTCGCGGACGATGCCTCCACCGACGGCACACAGTCCGTCGCCATGACGCCACGGCGCCTGGCTGGTGAGCAGGCGCCGCCCGCACGGCAAGGGAGGCAACGTCACCGCCACGGCCGAGGCCGCGGTCGGGGAGTTCGACGACGATGCCACGGCGCTGCTCTGCGACGCGGACCTCGGGGAGAGCGCGAGCGAGCTCGGTCCCCTGATCGAAGCGGTCGAGGCGGGGAGGTGCGATCTGGCGGTGGGACGGTTCGCCGATCCCGAAGGGGGAGGCTTCGGCTTCACGCTCGGCTACGGGCGCAGGGCCGTGGAGCGGCTCTGCGGGGCGAGGCTGGAGGCGCCGCTCTCGGGCCAGCGCGCGATGCGCGTCTCCGCGCTGCGAGAGCTGATCCCTTCGCGGACGGCTGGGGCCTCGAGGTGGGCATGACGATCGACGCGGTCCGGGCCGGGCTCCGCATCGAGGAGATCGAGCTGCCGCTCAGCCACCGGGCCACGGGACGCACGCCCGGCGGCTTCCTCCACCGCGCCCGCCAGCTCCGCGACATCCGGCGCGCGGCGCGGAGTCGGGCTGGATAGCGTCCCGGCCGATGATCCTGGCCATCGACCAGGGGACCACGGGGACCACCTGCATCGTCTTCGACGAGCGGGGCCAGCCCCGCGGCCGCTCGTACAGCGAGTTCGAGCAGCACTTCCCGAGGCCGGGCTGGGTCGAGCACGACGCCGCCGAGATCTGGGAGGTGACGCGCCGCGTCGCCGTCGGCGCCCTCGCCGATGCGGCGGTGCAGGGCTCCGACCTGAAGGGGATCGGGATCACGAACCAGCGCGAGACCGTCGTCGCCTGGGACCCGGCCACCGGCGAGCCGGCGCATCGCGCCCTGGTCTGGCAGGACCGGCGCACCGCCGCCCGCTGCGACGAGCTCCGCGAGCAGGGCCACGAGGGGCTGATCCGCGAGCGGACCGGACTGGTGATCGACCCCTACTTCTCGGGGACCAAGATCGAGTGGCTGATCCAGAACGCCGACCTTCCCGAGGGCGTGGCCTTCGGGACGATCGACTCCTGGCTCGCCTTCAAGCTCACCGGCCGCCACCTGATCGACTACTCGAACGCCTCCCGGACGATGCTCTTCGACATCCGCAAGCTCAGCTGGGACGAGGAGCTCTGCGGGCTGCTCGGGGTGGACCCGAGGTCGCTGCCCGAGCCCGTGCCCTCCTCGGAGGTCTACGGCACGACCTCGATCTTCGGCGGTGAGGTGCCCGTGGCGGGAATCGCGGGCGATCAGCAGGCGGCTCTCTTCGGCCAGGCCTGCCAGCGGCCGGGCGAGACCAAGAACACCTACGGCACGGGCAGCTTCGTCCTGCTCAACACGGGACAGGATGCTCCCGAGCCGGGCGAGGGGCTCCTCACGACCATCGCCTGGGGCCTGGGCGGCGAGGTCGCCTACGCGCTGGAGGCCGCGGTCTTCGTCACCGGCGCCGCGGTTCAGTGGCTCCGCGATGGGCTCGGAATCATCTCCGAGGCCGCCGAGACCGAGGCGCTCGCCGCCTCGCTCGAGTCGAACGAGGACGTCTACTTCGTCCCGGCGCTCACCGGTCTCGGCTCGCCCCACTGGGACCCCTACGCCAGGGGGACGATCGTCGGGCTCACCCGCGGCTCCGGCAGGGCACATCTCGCCAGGGCGGCGCTCGAGGCGATCGCCTACCAGACGGTCGATGCCGTCCGGGCCCAGGAGGCGGCCGCCGGCGAGAGCGTGCCCGCGCTGAAGGCCGACGGCGGGCGCGGTCGCCAACTCCTGGCTGATGCAGTTCCAGGCCGACGTCCTCGGGGTGCCGGTGATCGTGCCCGAGGTCGCCGAGACGACCGCGCTCGGCGCCGCCTATCTGGCCGGCATCGCCACCGGCCTCTGGACGGTGGATCAGGTGCGCGAGATGTGGCGCGAGGCGGCCACCTACGAGCCCGCGATGCCCGAATCCGAGCGCGACGAGCTGATCGGCCGCTGGCGGGAGGCCGTGGCCCGCGCCCGCGGCTGGGCACGCGGTGAGTAGGGTTGATCCAGGGCGTAACCCAGACGTAATCCTGGGTAGGAATCAGCACGTACCGCCGTCTTCGACGGCGTTTTTTGTGAGGAAGAGATGCCCAAGGTGAACCCCAAGGACATGAAGCCGCAGGTCTACAAGGACCCGCGCCCAGCGGAGATGTTCACGCAGTACCACCGCAGCGCGCGCCGTGGCGTCGGCTGGATCTACGACTTCGTCCGGGTGATCCTGACGATCCCGACGATCCTCTTCTACCGGGCGCGCGCGATCGGAGTGGAGAACGTCCCCGCCACCGGCCCGGTGATCCTGGCGCCCAACCACTTCAGCCAGTGGGACCACTTCTTCGCCGCCGTGTACCTGCCGCGGAAGGTCCAGTTCATGGCGAAGTCCCAGCTCTTCAAGAACCCGGCGATCAAGTACATCTTCAAGCACGGCGGGGTCTTCCCCGTCAGGCGGGGGCACCACGACGAGGAGGCGTTCACCACCGCGAACATCGTCCTCGACCGCGGCGGCACGATGCTGATGTACGCGGAGGGTGGCCGCTCGCGGACCGGCGACCTGGGGGAGCCGAAGCGGGGGATCGGCAAGATCGCGCTGGAGTCGGGCGTGCCGGTCGTACCCGTCGCGATCCACGGCTCCGCGCACGTCAGGGGCTGGAAGCGGATGCGGTTCCCCAAGGTGACGATCCAGTACGGCGAGCCGGTGACCTTCCCGGTCAATGCGGACCCCGGCGGGGACGAGCAGCAGCAGGTGGCCAACCAGGTCTTCGACCGCGTCCGGGCGATGTACGTCGACCTGGAGGAGAACGGCCGCCGCGACGTCCTCAAGCGGCTGCGCGAGGGACTGCCGGCGGCGTCCCCGGTCACCGGATCCGGCCCGCCCGCTACTCCTCGTAACGGGGCTCGAGCTTCTCCCAGAACTCCGGGTCGTGTCCCGGGACCATGAGCGCGTACGGATAGGTGCGCCGGTAGGCCTGTAGCTCCCGCAGCGACCGCCGCCAGTTGTGCTCGTCGGCCATCATCACCGGCTCCCCGTCGCCCTGGAGCTGCTTCCAGTCGTACGCGGCGTCCCCGACGATGACGAAGTCGCGCTGGGGCAGGCGCAGGATCACCGATGTGTGGCCCGCGCTGTGGCCCGGCGTGTAGAGCAGCCGCACCGAGCCGTCCCCGAAGAGGTCGAAGCTCCTCCCGAACGGCCCGTACGACTCGACCAGCTCGCTGTCGAAGTCGACGGTGGCGTAGTCGAACGCGTAGTCGTAGTGCGAGGGGTGGTAGCCGCGCAGCAGCGGCAGCCTCCCGGTGGTGGCCGCCTCCCATTCGGTTGCGCTGAGCACGAACTGCGCATCGGGAAAGACCTCGATCGCCGATGCGTGGTCCTCGTGCAGGTGGGTGAGCACGACGACCGCGATGTCCGACGCCTCCAGCCCGCGCTTACGAAGCTGCGAGACGACGTCCTCGCCCTCCTTGACCGCGTAGTGGCGGCCGGAGAAGCGGCCGAGGTTGTCGCGCGGATCTCGCACGATCGAGGGGTGGAGGCCCGTGTCGATCAGGATGTTGCCGGCGCTCGGGTGACGGGCCAGGTAGGCGGGCACGGGCCGGGACTCCCAGGTCTCCGGCTTCGAGCCGATCCCGATGGCGCGCAGCCGGTTGATCGGGCCACGCCCGGCTCGATTGAAGAACGATGCCGGCCACAGGGCCTGGCCCGTGTGCAGCGGCTCCACGATCAGCGCAGCCCCCTCGGTGCCTCCGGGGAGCGGCTCCTCGAGCGGAATCGGCTCGGCATTCACGCTCACGCCGGCCAGCTTATGCTCACGGCCGTGCGCTTCACGAATCTTCGCGCCCGGATTGCTGGACGGGAAGGTCTGCGTCGTCTCCGGGGCCGGCACCGGCCTCGGCAAGGCGACGGCTCTGGAGCTGGCCGGCCTGGGCGCCACGGTGATCGGCTGCGCCCGCCGCAGCGAGCCGCTGGAGGGCATGGTCGAGGAGGTTTCGGGGCGAGGCGGCAAGGCCGAGTTCGAGGCGCTCGACATCCGCGACGACGAGGCCGTCGACGCCTTCATGGACGGCGTCGTGGAGCGCCACGGCCGGATCGACGTGCTCGTCAACAACGCCGGCGGCCAGTTCCTGAGCCCGGCCGAGGCGATCACCCCGAAGGGCTTCAGGACCGTGATCGACCTCAACGTCCAGGGCACCTGGCAGATGACCCACGCCGCGGCGACCAAGGCGTTCATCCCGCAGGGCGAGGGCAAGGTGGTCAGCATCACCGTCTCCCCGCATATGGGGTTCCCGGGGATGGTCCACACCGGCGCCGCCAGGGCCGCGGTGGAGAACATGATGCGGACGCTCTCCGTCGAGTGGGCGCGTTTCGGGATCCGCCTGGTGGCGGTCGCCATCGGGCAGTTCGACACCGAGACCCTGCGGACCAAGTACCCGAAGGCGATCGTCGACAACGTCGCCGGCACGGTGCCGCTGGGCAGGCTCGGGACGGAGGACGAGATGGCCTGGCTGATGGCCTATCTGGCCTCGCCGGCGGGCGACTTCTTCTCGGGCTGCGTGATCACGGTCGACGGAGCGCGGGACAACTGGTTCGGTGGCTGGCCGCCGGGCGGGGCCGCCGGCGAGGGCGGGGAGCCGCTCGCCGAGGAGCGGCGGAAGGACTAGCTTGCCCGCGCGATGCTGGAAGGCCAGCTCGCCGAGTCGGCGGTGGCCCTCCCGGAGGGGTGCTCTCCGTCCGCGGTCCACTCGGGCCTCATCCTCCCGGGGCTGTCGGGCATCTCGAGAACGTCATGGAACGGGATCAGCGTGACGCCTGCTCGTCCGGCGACGCGTGGATCCGGCGGTTGAGATCGGCGATCACGGCTCGGACCCAGCCGTTGCCGCGTCGAGGCGGCAGGACATCGGCGATCGCGACTCAGGTTGTGGCCCATCGCGCAGCCGCTCGACCATGCCTCGCAGGCTGGCCGCGGTCGCCTCGCCCGCGGCGATGTCGATCACCGCGACGATGTCGTCTGGTCCTGCCCTCGGACCATCCCCCGTCGACGCCCTGGGTGCGAGGTGGTCGAAGGGCTGGAGCGATCTGACGGCGACGTCGAACTGGGCGTCGGGGAACGGCAGCCCGGTTGCGTCTCCTCGGCGAATAGCACGTTCGGGCTCCGTCCTCGGCTGCGGATGCGGACCCCGGTGGCGAGCATCTCCGGGGTGAGGTCGACGATCACCGCGAAGGCGGCGCGCTCGGCCAGATAGCGGCCGAGCCGCCCGCTCCCCGGCGACGTCGAGCACGACATCCGCCTCGGCGACCGGCACGTGCGCGCCGATCCAATCCAGGAGGTCGCGATCGCGGAAGATCGATCCGGCCGCTTCGAAGGAGGCGGCCTGCTTCGCGAACTCACGCTCGTCGTCGTGCGGTGCGGCCGCGGGTCGGTCATGCAGGCCAGGGCTAGACCCTCAGGAGTACATCCCGACGAACTGCCCTCCGGTGCAGTTGATCACCTGTCCGTGTACGAAGTTGGAGAGGGGAGAGCACAGGAAGAGGATCGGTCCCGCCGCGTCGGATGGCTCCGCCGGCCGCCCGAGCGGGATCGTCAGGCGCGCCATCTGGCGCATCTGCTCGGGGATCCCGAGGGACACCTCCTCCTCGCTCTCGCCGGCGGCCTGCATCGTCTCGCCCTTCTCTCTCGCCTGGGTCAGCCGGGTCTCGACGAACCCGAAGGCGACGGCGTTGCTGTTGACCTTGAACTGTCCCCACTCCTTGGCGATCGTCTTGGTCAGCCCGGTGACGCCCGCCTTGGCGGACGAGTAATTCGCCTGGCCGGCGTTCCCCATGGTGCCCGAGACGGAGGTGACGTTGACGATCTTGCGGAAGACCTCCTCGCCGGCCTCGGCCTCCTTCTTGGCGGCCTCCCGCCAGCTGGGCGCCAGGGCGCGGATCATCCGGAAGGGGACGATCGTGTGGATGTCGAGCATCGCCTGGAACTGCTCGTCGGTCATCTTGTGGACGACCCCGTCCCAGGTGTAGCCCGCGTTGTTGACCACGGCATCGACCTGACCGAAGGCGTCGATCGCGGCGTTGACCAGCTCCTCCGGGATCCCGGGCTTGGTGAGGTCGCCCGCGAAGACCGCGGTCTCGCCGTCGATCTCCTTCGCGGCCTGCTCCGCCACGTCGCCATCGAGGTCGTTGATCAGCACCTTGGCGCCCTCGCTGACGAACAGCTCGGCCGTGGCGCGGCCGATGCCTCGCGCCGAGCCGGTGATGATCGCGCTCTTTCCGTCAAGCAGTCCCAAGTTCGTTGCCTCCTGTCTGATGCTGCGTTATGTAGGGGCGCGGATTCTTACCCAAACCGGTAAGTGGCGATCCCGTGGGCGACGACCGTGCCCTCGGGATCGGTGACGCTCACCTCGCAGAAGCTGAGGCGACCGCCGCGCTTGGCGACGCGGGCATCGGCGCGCAGATCGACGCCGCTCGCCGCCGAGGCGAAGTTGACCGAGAGGGAGACGGTCGAGCCCGCCGGGCTCTCCGGCACCTCGTCAGTCGCCCAGGCGGCCGCCATGGCCGCGGTGTCGATCAGCGCGCCGATCGCTCCGCCGTGGACGACCTCGCCGATCGTCGCCAGCTCCGGCTTGAAGGGGAGCTCGAGCACCGCCTCGTCGCTGCCGATCGATGCCAGCCGGATCCCGAGCTGCGCCGCGTGCGGCGAGTTGGGGATGAACGCCTCGATGATCTCCCTGCGGGTCGGCTGCTCGTTCGATCAGAGCCCGAGCAGACCCGGGATCAGCGAGAAGGCCGAGCGCGGGTTGACGCCGTGCTCCTCCTCGAACTTGTGCTGGAGGCGGTCGTCGAAGAGGGCCAGCAGGAGCTCCTCCCGGCTCGAGCCGAAGCTGCAGGCGGCCCGGTCGAGCGCCGACAGCGAGATGTCCTGGAGCGACCCGGTGATCCCCCCGGTGTCCGGCAGCTGGCGGTCCTTGCAGGGGTCCTGGATCGGGACCGCCACCTGGTCCGTGGCGGCGAAGGCGACGCCGTAGCCCGCCGCCGCCCCGATCGCCGCGGCACCGGCGAGCGCGATCGCCGAACGGCGCGACCGCCGCTCGTAGCGCGCCCGAGAGCAGGATCAGCGCGGCGATCAGCGCGAGCACGGCCGTGACGATGAAGGTCGGGGCGGAACGCCCGAGCGAACCGCCGAGGTCACCACGTCGTCCAGCGTGCTCCCGAGCCGGTCGAACTCGGACGCCTGGTCCGGATCGAGGTCGGTGCGCGCCTTGTCGATGGACTTCTGCAGCTCGCTCCTGGGATCGTCCGTGTTCAGGCCTCCGAACAGGTCGGGGGCGATCGCGATCTTGTCCTCGGGCGGCAGGCTGCGCGTCGAGGACCGCGGCGGTGCCCTGCTCGCGGGCGGAGTCGATCGTCGTGGTGAGGTTCGCCGAGATCAGGGGCGCGAGCGCCGCGAGCGCGAGCGCGATCCCGGCGTGGCGGATGGAGAGCAGTCGCGCGACGTCATGGCGAGTGCGTTCGGGCATCAGCTCGCCGGAGAGCGCCGGCAGGGCCATGCCCATCCCGGCTCCCGCCAGCACCTGCGGCACGACCGTCCACCAGGCCGACGCCGCGGGCAGCAGGGCAAGGCATCCCACCCCGCCCGCGACCAGGAGGCAACCGGCGATCGCCCGCGTCTGCGGGTCGCCCGGCAGCCGCGAGGAGAGCAGCGCGGCGACCGGCAGGACGCTGACCGCCAGCGCCGCGGCGAGCGGCTCGATGCTCCATCCCGACACCAGCAGCAGGACGACCAGGAAGATCACCGCGGTCAGCGATGCCGAGAGCAATCCCAGCGCGATCGACTCGCGAATCGGAAGGGGGCCGGTGGGGCGATCGGGGTCCCGGCCGTCGTCGGGGGCCACGATCTCGCCGCGCGCGGCCTGCAGGGCGACGAGCATCCCGGGCAGCACGATCGGCGCCTGTGCGAGGAAGATCGCCCGCCACGAGAACGCCTGGGTCAGGGCCCCGCCGAGCGCGGGG
Source organism: uncultured Solirubrobacterales bacterium (assembly GCA_963763985.1). Taxonomy (GTDB): domain Bacteria; phylum Actinomycetota; class Thermoleophilia; order Solirubrobacterales; family 70-9; genus DASUPK01. The sequence continues at coordinate 98,712 of CAVXQO010000011.1, forward strand.
CCGACGGCGATCCCGAAGACCGACGCCGCCACCCACATCCGGCGTCCCGGGCCGGGCCTGCCGCCATCGAGAAGCTCGAAGGCCGCGACCAGCCCGGCGGCCCCGCCCAAGCGCCTGGACGCCGCGCAGGACGAGCAGCGGCACCAGCGAGTCGGACGCCCCGCAGCCGAGCGACGCGGCGCAGAAGAGCGCCAGCCCGGCGGCGCCCACGTGCGCGTCGCCGTAGCGCCGGCACAGCCACGCGGCGGGCAGCATCGCCAGCGCCAGCACGGCCGTGTAGACGCCGAGCACCAGCGCGACGCCCTCGACGGTCGCGTTCAGCTCGACCAGGATCGACGGCAGCCCCAGCGTGACGATCGAGGCGTCCGCCAGGGCGACCCCGGCGGCGAGCGCTATGAAGATTCGCCTCACGCGGCCAAACTAGCGCGAGAGCTTCAAGGCGCCCGCCGCCCGGGGTCGGTGGCTCAGGCTCAGCCCTCGGCCTCGCCGGTGGCGACCCGCCGCGGGATCGAGGGCTTGACCCGAAGCAGCCGGGCGGGCCAGCTCGGCAGCCACCAGTTCCAGCGGCCCATCAGGGAGATCACCGCGGGCACGATCAGCGCGCGGATGATCGTCGCGTCGATCAGGATCCCGGCGGCCAGTCCGGTCGCGAACATCTTCACGCCGGTATCCGGCCCCGAGGCCATCGAGGTGAACGCCAGGAACAGGATCAGCGCCGCGCTGGTCACCAGCCGGCCGGTTCGCCCGATTCCCTGGACCACGGCCGTGTCCGTCGAGCCGGTGCGGTCGTACTCCTCCCGCATCCGGGAGAGGATGAACACCTCGTAGTCCATCGAGAGGCCGAACAGGAAGGCGAAGATGATCAGCGGCATCCACGACTGGATCGAGCCGGTCGCCTGGATGCCCCAGATCGCCTCCGATCCGTGGCCGTCCTGCCAGACCAGGACGAGCACGCCCCAGGCCGCGGCGACGCTGAGGACGTTCAGGATGATCGCCTTCAGCGGCAGCAGCAGCGAGCGGAACGCCCGCGCCAGCAGGATGAACGTGGTGATCGCGATCAGGGCGATCATCAACGGGAAGCTGCCGTAGACCGCGTCGATGAAGTCCTGGTTCGCGGCAGGACCGCCGCCCACCCGGACTCCGGTACCCGCCGCGTGGGCGGTATCTCGTACGGCGTTGAGCGTGTCGTGCCCCTCGCTCGTCCCGCTGTCGGGGACCGGAATGGCCTCGACGATGTGAGTCCCGTCGCGGTTCCATTCGGGACCGCTCGGCGCGACCGCCCCGTGGATCCCGTCGACCTTGTTCAGGTCGCCGGCGACGGCCTTCGCCTCGATCGGCGCTGCCATCGACCAGGATCTCGTGGGGCAGGATCGAGCCCTCGCCGATTCCGGCGCTCTCGAGCTGCTTCAGGCCCTGCTCCGCCGGCCCCCCTTGGCGATCGTGTTCGCGTCGGCGGCGCCGAGCTGCAGGTTGGTCGCTGCCAGAGCCAGGGCGAGGATCACCGCCATGCCGGCGCCCGCTGCCAGCCAGCGCCGCCGTGAGACGATCTGTGCCCAGCGGGTCCAGGCGCGACTCGCCTTGTCGTCCGTGCGCCGGTGCGGCCAATCGAGCCGCGGGCCGGCCTTCGCCAGGATCACCGGCAGCAGAGTGATCGCCACCAGCGTCGAGACCAGCGGGATCAGCATCCCGCCGTAGCCCATCGAGCGCAGGAACGGGCAGGGGCAGTGCGATCAGCGCGAGCAGGCCGATCGCCACCGTGATCCCGCTGAAGACCACGGCGCGGCCGGCGGTCTCCATCGCCCGCTGGACCGCCTCATCGCCGGATCTGCCGTGCGTGCGCTCCTCCCGCCAGCGCGAGACGACCAGCAGCGAGTAGTCGATCGCCACGCCCAGCCCGACCAGGGCGACCAGGAACTGCACGATCGGAGAGACGTCGGTGAACGTCGTCAGGCCGAGCAGCAGCAGGAAGGTGGTCATGATCGAGGCGATCGCCATCATGATCGGCACGACCGCCAGGAACGAGGCGAAGACGAAGGCGAGCACGACCAGCGCGCCCACTCCTCCGAGCAGCGCCTCCAGGAAGACACCCGGGCCGTCGCCGCCGCCGGTCGACTGCTGGAGCGCGTCGAATCCGGTCACGTGGACGGGGGCGCCGCCCACCGTGGAGCCCGCCACCGCGGCCTTGACGTCCTTGGCCGCCTGCGGGTTGTCGCCGAAGCTCGAGTCCGGATCAGGGCGCGGATAGACGATCGCGAAGGTCGTGTGCCCGTCGTCCGAGACGAAGGCCCTGTCGCCGGTGGAGGCGTAGGACGCGACGCGCGAGCCCGGCAGGGTCTTGGCCAGCTGGGCGTCGAGCTTCTGGCAGGTCGCTCTTCACCTGCGGCGAGTCGACCGACTCTCCCTGCGGAAGCGTGACCACGGGAAGCAGGGGAGAGGTGTCCCCGCCGGTGCCGTTGTACTTGGCGGCGATCGCCTGGTTGGTCTCCCACCCTTCCTTGTTGGGCACGGAGAACTTCTGGTCGAGCGCGCGGCTCGCGGGGCCGGCCGCCATGATCCCGGCGATCGTCAGCAGGACCCATGAGATGACGACCGTCTTCTTGTGGGCAAGTACCCAGCGGGTAAGTGATGACACGAGGTTCCCTCCTGTGGATGTTGTCGATGCCTCTAAGACGTGCGAGGGGTCGCAGGATGGACACCTCGCCCTCTGCGTTCAATTGGGGATGACCCTTATCTAGCCCTCAACTCATCGCTCTTGTGTGACGAGTCGACTCGCCCGGGTGTGACAGGCCCCGTTCGTGGCGGCCTACAGGCCGAGCTGCTTGCCCAGGATCTCCTTCATGACCTCGTCGGTGCCGCCGCCGATCGGGCCGAGGCGGGCGTCGCGGTAGGCGCGCTCGACGCCGTACTCGCGCATGTAGCCGTAGCCGCCGTGGATCTGGATCGCCTCGTCGGCGACGTCGCAGATCGCCCGCTGGGTGAGGAGCTTGGCCTGGGTCACCTCGCGGGTCGCGTCCTCGCCGGCGGCGAACTTGCGCAGGCAGGCGTAGGTGAGGGCGCGTGAGACCTCGATCTTCACCGACATCTCGGCGAACTTGTGGCGGATCGCCTGGAAGCGGCCGATCGGGCGGCCGAACGCCTCGCGCTCCTTGGCGTAGGCGAGGGTCTGCTCGAAGACCTTCTGCATTCCCCCGACGGCGCCGAGCGCCATGGTCAGCCGCTCCCACTGGAAGTTGGCCATGATCAGCTTGAAGCCCTCGTTCTGCTCGCCGAGCAGGTTCTCCTCGGGGACCTCGACGTCGGTGAAGGAGAGCTCGCCGGTGTCCGAGGCGTGCCAGCCCATCTTCTCCAGCTTGGAGACGACCTCGTAGCCGGGCATGTCGCGCTCGAGCACCAGGAAGGAGATGCCGTGGTGGCCACCCTCCTGCGTCGTCTTCACCGCGCAGACCAGGAAGTCGGCGCGCACGCCGTTGGTGATGAAGGTCTTCGAGCCGTTGACGACGTAGCCGCCGTCCACCTTCTCGGCCGTGGTGCGAAGCGAGGCGACGTCGGACCCGGCGCCCGGCTCGGTGATCCCGAGCGCGCCGATCAGCTCGCCCTTGATCCCCGGGACGAGCCAGCGCTGCTTCTGCTCCTCGGTGCCGAACTTCCAGATCGGCGGCATCGCGATCTCGGTGTGGGCTCCGAGCCCGGCGGCGACGCCGCCGCTGCCGCCCGAGCGCGAGAGCTCCTCCACCCAGACGGCGTCGTGGACGTAGTCGCCGCCCTGGCCGCCGTACTCGGTCTCGTACTTGAGGCCGAGGAAGCCGAGCTCCCCGCAGCGGTTGTAGAGCTCGCGCGGGAACTCGCGCGCCTCCTCCCACTCGTCGACGTGCGGCGCGATCTCCTTGGTGACGAAGCGGCGAACCGACTCGCGCAGCTCCTCGTGCTCCTCGCCGAAGGGCGGGAGCGGCGCGCGCACGCCCTGGTCCTTGATGACGCGACACATGGGCCGACGGTACTAGGGGCCGGTGCGCTCGGCCTCGGTGAGCGCAGCGATGTCCGCTCAGGTCCTTAGGTCGGCCCGCCTCGCGCTTCATCGCGATCAGGTCGGCCTTGCGAGATCACCTTGACCGGGTGACCATGCCAGCTTCGGTCTCGATTGCATTGGCCTCAAGCCGCTGATAGCGCTTGAGGTCCGGCCTGCGGCCCATTCACCAGGTCGAGCGCGCCGTGCCTTGTCTCGAGAAAGCAATTGCCGAGGGCGAGGCTCGTCAGGGTGGCTCAGGTCGAGGCGGAAGCCGCTCGCCCTGTGGCGCCGATCGCCACGGCCTGGAGCTCGGTCAGCGCTCGCGCGAGCAAAGCCGCATACTCGTCTGAGGCTGGCGAGGGCAGGATGTCGAGGTCCTGCGTGAAGCGTATGTACCCGTGCGCGATCGACAGCGAGGCCGCCAACGACCAGGAAATCAACCCCCTGCTCCACAAGCACGGCCAGTTGATCGCTCCATGGTCGGCCAGCTTGCGTGCCAAGTTGGTCGCGTTGCTCGTCAGCCACCTGGATCCGTCGCTGCGCCGGCGAGCTTCTCCCCGAACTCGATCGAAGTTGACCCCGCTTTGGAGGCGAACACCGTGGATCGCCGTTCCGATCCGCATACAGACGCCGCGGCTCCTCGTCGTGGATTGCGATCGGATCGAGCTCGATGCGGAGACGCCAGCCGAGCCCTGCCAGGATCTGCTCGAGCCGTTCGAGAGTGGGTTCCTCGTCGCCCGCTCTCGATACGGCTGATTGCCGCCTGACTGGTGCCGGCGCGCCTCGCCAGCTCGCGCTGGCTGATTCGCGATCGCTGCCGCGCCTCGTTTGACCAGTTCTCCAGCGTGGTTCACGCAGGAGATGATACCGCTTACGGTGTCAAGTCTGATACCGAATACGGCATCAGCAGCTCGGTGGCGGCTTCCAGTCCTCCATCGTCGTATGGCCCCGGGCCTCGTGGTCGAAGCCGAGCAGGTCGCCCTGCGGGTTCTTCTTGTTGCCGTGGTGGTAGGCGCGCACCTCGGCGATCTTCCCGTCCCGCATCAGGAACCATTCGGTTCCCCGGTCCAGTCGCTTCTCGCCCGAGCGCGGATCGCGCCAGGTCATCGTCCACTCGATCACGGCCTCGTCGCCCTGCTCGATGCCGTGCTCGAGGTACCACTGCCCGTCGATCGTCTCGACGCCCATCTTCGAGTTCTGGCCGATCCGCTCGGCGCCCTCGTGCGGCCCGAGGCGCGTGTAGTAGTGGACGGCGTCGTCGGTGAAGTGGGACGCGACCAGGTCGGGGTCGCCCGTGTTGAGGGCCTCGTAGTAGGAGCGGATGTGGTCGAGGTTGCTCGACGGACCGTCGTTATATGCCGGTCGGGAGAAATGTCGAGTCCGCGCCTCGGCGGTTCGTCATTAGGGTGAACGCGGCGAGGGTGCCGCCCGAGACCGAGGAGGCAAGAGATGAAGTTCATGGTGTCTTTGATCACCGACGGGACCAGGATGGAGGGCGACGGCGCCCGAGGAGCGGAAGGAGGCCGGCGAGAAGATGATGGCGTTCATGGGTGAGATCCGGAAGGCTGACGTGCTCGCAGATCCCGGTGCCGCCCTGGCGCCGAGCTCCAACGCCCGGACCCTGCGCCGCAAGAGCGGAAAGGTCGTGGTGACCGACGGCCCGTTCGCCGAGAGCAAGGAGCAGATCGCCGGCTACATGGTCGCTCGAGCGCAAGGACCTGGACGAGGCGATGGGCTGGGCCGAGAGGCTCGCCGGTCGCGGGGCGGCGCGATCGAGGTTCGCCCGATCGCCGAGCGGCCCGGATAAGTGTCGATCTGGGCGATTGCCCGTTCGTCGTTAGGGTGAATGCGGCAACAGGCGCCGCTCAGACATAGGAGGAAGAGATGAAGTACCTGCTCGACTTTTGTCCGCGGACCAGGACCGGATGTACAGGCGAACCGAGGAGGAGACGAGGGCGGCGAATGGCCGCCTGGAACGAGTTCGACAGGGAGGCGGTCGAGGCCGGCGTGCTGATCGCCAACGAGCCGCTCGAGCTGCCCGGAGACCGCCAAGACAGTTCGCATCGACAGACGGCGAGCCACACGGTCACCGACGGGCCCTTCGCGGAGACGAAGGAGCAACTGGGCGGCTTCTGCCTGCTCGAGTCAAGGACCTCGACGAGGCGATCGAGCTGGGCGAAGAAGGTCCCGATGCGCCCCGACAGCTCGATCGAGGTACAGCGCGGTCAAGGACCTGTCGCGATACGGCTACGAGAGCTCGACGGTGGGCCCGGCGAGGCGGCTACCGTAGCCGAGGCGGCGGGCGCCTAGAGCCCGTAGCTGCGCCCGATCACCTCGAGCATGACCTCGTCGGTGCCGGCGCCGATGCGGTTGAGGCGGGAGTCGCGGTAGGCGCGCTCGACCTCGTACTCCTTCATGTAGCCGTAGCCGCCGTGGATCTGGATGCAGTCGTCGGCGACCTCCTCGATCACGCGTGAGGCGTAGAGCTTCGCCTGCGTGATCTCGCGGACCGGGTACTCGCCGTTGGCGAAGCGCCAGGCGGTCGCGTAGACCATCTGCTTGGCGGCCTCGATCTTCACCGACATCTCGGCGAACTTGTGGCGGATCGCCTGGAAGCGGCCGATCGGGCGGCCGAAGGCCTCGCGCTCCTTGGCGTACTCGAGGGTGCGGTCGAAGACGCGCTCGGCGCCGGAGACGCAGCCGATCGCGGCGACCAGCCGCTCGCCCTGGAGCTCCCAGCTGATGTGGTAGAAGCCCTTGCCCTCCTGGCCGAGCATGTTCTCCGCGGGGACGCGGACGTCCTGGAAGGAGAGCTCGCCGGTGTCCGAGGCGTGCATCCCCATCTTCTCCAGCTTGCGCGAGACGCTGAAGCCCTCGACCTCCTTGCCTTCGGCGTCGCGGATGTCGACGATGAAGAGGGTGATCCCGTCGTGGCCGGCGTCGGGGTCGGTCTTGGCCACCAGGACGATGTAGTTGGCGCGCAGCCCGTTGGTGATGAAGGTCTTGGAGCCGTTGATCACGTACTCGTCGCCGTCGCGCTTGGCGGTGGTGCGGATGCCGGCGACGTCGGAGCCGGCGCCCGGCTCGGTGATGCCGAGGGCGCTGATCAGCTCGCCCTTGATGGAGGGGACCAGGTAGCGCTGCTTCTGGTCCTCGGTGCCGAGCAGGTGGATCGGCGGGGTGGCCATGTCGGTGTGGACCGCCATCCCCATGTTGAGCCCGCCGCAGCCCGAGTAGCTCATCGCGTCGGCGCGGACCAGCGAGTAGAAGTAGTCGCCGCCCTGGCCGCCGTACTCCTCGGGGTAGCAGAGGCCGATGTAGCCGAGCTCGCCGGCGCGATGCAGGACGGAGTCGGGCCAGAGGCTCTCCTCCCACTCGAACCGGTGGGGGGTGAGCTCCTTCAGCACCCAGGACTTCATCGACTCGCGCAGCTCCTCGTGCTCGTCCGTGAAGATGAAGTGCTTGCGGCTGGCGCCGTGGTCGGGCTTGATCACGCTGGAGGTCGCGGTGGCCACTGCTCGGTTCTCCTTGTTCGTCGGGGTGTGGGGTCGGGCAGTCGAAGGCGCCCGACAAAGTGAATAGTAGGACTTCCTACTTCTTACTTCAACTGCAAGTTTCTTGCCAGATCAAGTTGCAGAGTTTTCCTGATGTGCAGGTGGATTTCGCTCTTTACCCTGGCCGCGGGTGTCACGAGCAACTGATTCAGCACTCGGGTCCGTTGGGTCCGGAGGGGGTCTGATCTCCACTCCTGCGCCGACCATGCCTCCAGGTCCGCGAACGCCTGGAGTCGTCCAGACGCTCGAATGGATGTACCGGCCAACCTCGTTCATGGAGAGCTGCCGACGGCGCTACGGCGACATCTTCTCCCTCCGGCTGGGTCCGGCCCGCAACACGGTGGTCGTCGCAGAGCCGGTGGCGGCGCGTCAGGTGGTCAGGGGAGATCCCGGCGTTTTCCGCGCCGGGGATGCCGAACGGGATCCTGAAACCCGTCGTCGGCCCCGCCTCACTGCTTGTGCTCGACGGAGAGGAGCACATGCGGCATCGCCGAATCCTGCTGCCGGCTTTCGGGGCGAACCACGGCCCGGCGTTCGCCGAGATCGTTGAGTCAGCGACACGTGAGCGCTTGGCGTCCTGGCGGGCAGGCGAGACCGTCAGGTTGCAGGCGGGAGATGGAGGCGATCTCCCTCGATGTGATCTTGAGGCTCGCGCTGGGTCCCGGACCCGAGGATCGGCTCGAACAGTTCCGCGTTCTGGTGCCGGAGATGATGAGACGATGCTCGTCTCCGTTCACGCTGCTGCCCTACTTCCGCCATGAGCTGGGCGGGATCACGCCTTATGCCCGGCTGCAGCAGGTCCTCGGCGAGTTGGACGTTCTCTTCCTCGATGCGATCGTCGAACGACAGGCTTCGCCGATCGAAGGCGTCGACGATTGCCTCTCGCTGCTCTGCGCGGCGACGGATGAAGAGCGGCACGCCACTGCCCAACCGCCAGATTCGCGACGAGTTGCTCACGATGATCATGGCCGGCTATGAGACGACGACGAGCGCCCTCGCTTGGACTTTCGAGCGCCTGCTGCGTTCGCCCGACGTGATGAGCCGCCTGCAGGACGACCTCGCCCAGGGGAGCGAGGAGTATCTGGACGCCGTCATGAAGAGAGGTCCTTCGACTGCGTCCGGTCGTTCCGGTGCTCGCCCGGAAGGTGCGGGAGGACGTTGCGCTGAACGGTCACGTGATCCCCGCCGGCACGGTTCTGATGGTCTCGATCTACCTGCTCCACCGCGACCCGGCCCTCCACTCGGATCCCACTGAGTTCAGACCCGAGAGATTCCTCGACGATGAGAGCGAACCCTGGCTGCCGTTCGGCGGCGGGGTCAGGAGGTGCCTGGGCGCGAGCTTCGCCCAGCTCGAGATGAAGGTCGTCATCCGCGCGGTTCTTGCCGCCGCTACTCTCAGAGCGCTTGATCCTGCCGACGAGCCCGTGGCGCGCAGGCGCTTCACGTTTGCGCCCGCAAATGGGGCCCGGGCGACCGTCGAAGGGATCTCTGACTTGCAGTAAGCAGGCTTTTCAAGCCTTACCTCGAGGTCGTCCGCAAGGGGGTTACTCGAACATTGGGTCCAGATCGCCCAATGGCCAGTTCCTCGTATTTGCGTCGAGGCTCAAGTTTTCCCGGTATTTCCGCCGATCATCCCTGTAATGAAGAGCCACAGCTCTGGGAGAAACCCCTCCGGCGAGGTGGGTCGGCTCGAGATGCTCGCTTTGCGTAGAAGTGAAGGTGAGCCGCGGCGGATCGCGCGAGCTGATCTCGGGCAGGGCGGCGGCCGGGCCGCTCGCGCAGGTACAGGGGCTGCTGGCGCTGGGCGCCGCAGTGAACGGCGCGATCGCCACGCTCCTGCCGCATCCCGCCTACTACAACGTTCCCGGCCTTGCTGAGCGTGCAGATCACCGCCCTGGTGTACGGCATGGCCGTGTTGATGCTGGGCGACCGGATCTCGTTCAACACGCTGAAGATCGGCAACCTCTTTGCCGCAGTGCTTGACCACCGCCGCCGTGTATTTCAGCGGCGACAGCGCGAGCGGCTACGCGATCTTCTACCTGTGGATCGGCTTCTACGTCTTCTACTATCCGGTCTCGCGCTGGGAGGCCGCGGTCAACCTCGCTTTCGCCGCGATTGCTACGCCGTCGCAATAGCCGTTACGCCGGCGCCCCCGCCGGCTGCGCATACCAACGTCACCTTCTTCTCAATCGTGGCGGGAACGCTCGCTACCGCCGGACTGCTTCTCACCTACCTTCGTCAGCGTGTCGAGAGGCTGATGACGCGCCTCGTCGAGGCGTCAAGAACCGATCCCCTGACGGCGCTGCCGAACCGCGTCGGGCCTGCAGCAGGCTCTTGAAAAGGAGGTCGAGCGGGCGCGCTTCGGATCGATCGTCCCGTCAGCCTGCTGCTGATCGACATCGATCACTTCAAGTCGCTCAACGAGCGGGTCGGGATCAGCGGCGGAGACAAGATCCTGCAGGAGCTTGCCGTCATGCTCAAGGACTCCACCCGGCTTATCGATACCGTCGCTCGCTCCGCCGGGTCAGGAGTTCGCGGTAGCTGCTGCCGCAGATCGACCAGCAACGGCGCCTTCCTGCTGGCGGAGAAGATTCTTTCCCGGCTGCGTGGATCGATGCTCGGCTCGCCGCAGGGAATCACCGCATCGGTGGGGGTGGCGGAGTTCCCAGCAATGCGTCTGAGCCGGCCGAGCTTATCGGGGTTACCGATCGAGCCCTGCAGGCGGCGAAGGCGCTGGGACGTGACCGGGCAGTGATCTATAGCCCGGAGGTAACCAGCACCGTAGGTGCGGTAGCCGGCAAGCGAAGCGTGGAGAGCCAGGCGCAACTGGCAACGGTCCTCAGCCTGGCGGAGGCTCTCGACCAGCGCGACTCCTACACCGCGAAGCACAGCCAGACGGTCGGGCTGCTGTGCGAGACCATGGCGCGGGAGTTGGGCCTGGATGAGGCGCGGGTCCAGCGCGTCCGTCTCGCGGGAATCCTTCATGACATCGGCAAGATCGGTGTCCCGGATTCGATCCTCCGCAAGCCGGGGAAGCTGACGACCGAGGAAATGGATCAGATGCGCCGGCATCCCGAGCTCGGCGCCAGGATCCTCGCGAGCGACGAGCTGGATGATGTTCGTGGCTGGATCCTCGCCCACCACGAACGCCCTGATGGAACGGGATATCCGAAGGGATTGACCTCAGAGGAGATTCCGCTCGAGGCCTCGATCCTCGCGGTCGGGGACGCATACGAGGCAATGACGAGCGATCGCGTCTACGGCAAGTCGATCGGCGAGAGGGCGGCTCGCAACGAGCTTCGCAGCGGGGCCGGGACCCAGTTCGATGCGCGGGTGGTCGACGCCCTGTTGCACGCGATGAAGCGTGAGCGCCGTGATCCAGGTCTGATCCGAGCCAGCCGGCAGAGTGGCGGGGGGACCACCATGCCTTGCTCGCCGCACAGCTGCATCAGGGCGGGCATCAGAAAAGCCCTCACCAGCGTCGCGTCGATGAGCACGGCCAAGGCGGTCCCGACGGCAACCTCCTTGATGAAGATCATCTGCGAGAAGACAAACGACCCCATCGCGACTGCGAACAGGAGCGCCGCCGCCGTGATGATTCTGCCTGATCCCTCGAGTCCGAGCGCGACCGCTCGCGAGCCGACTCGGTTCGGCGGGCCTCGGAGATCCGGCTGAACAAGAAGACGCCGTAGTCCGTGGAAATCCGAAGATGACCGCGAACAGCAGGATGGGGACCGAGATGTCGAGCGCGCCAACCCCGCTGTAGATGAGCAGGGACTCGAATCGGTCGTCTTGGAACACCAGCACCAGCACGCCCAAGGCAACGCCGATTGTCAGGGTGTTGACGAACAACGTGAGCAGAGCGAGGACCAGCGAGCCCGTCATCAGCAGGATGGCGATCAGCGTGCTCGCGATGACGATGGCGAGCGCAAGGGGCAGGTGCTGGCGGAGGCTGGCGCGTTGATCGACAAGCTCTGCGCTGGACCCGGTGACCAAGGGTCGAGGATCCCCGGCGCTGTCCCGAATGGAGCGAACAATCCGGGTGGCACGGTCGGAGTTCGGGTCCACGTTGATGTGAACCTCAACCAGCCTGACGCCGTTCGGCAGCCGCCGCGGAGGGTCGATCCGCGTGACGGGCGGCAAGGTCGTGATCCTCGAGGACCGGAAACGGGGCACTCCCTCGGGGTTCGACGAGCAGGATCGAGTCAGTTGGGTCGTCGCGAAAGTGCTGCCGGACGTCCATATCGACGAGCCGGGCGCTGTTGTCCCGAGGGGAGCACCCGCGCGTCGGCTCTGGTCAATTCGGGTGTAGTAGTGGCAGCGCCCCGACCAGCATCACTGCGGTGACCACGAGCGCGACCACGCCAGGACGGGCCTGGTCGAGTCGCGGCAATCCGTCGCCATAGCGGCGAGCCCTGGGACTGGTGGGGCTCGGAGATGCTGAGAGCATTGATCCGGTTTCCGAGCAGCCCCAGCACCGCAGGGAGCACCACGATCACCACGACGGCGGAAACGATCACGACGATTGCGCAGCCGACTCCGGTCGAGTAGAGGAACGGCTGCGGGAAGATCACCAGGGACGCGACCGCGGCGGCGACGGTCGCTGCGCTGAAGGAGATCATCCGACCAATCGGGCCGACCGTGTCGGCGACCGCCTTCAGCCCCGGCCCCGATCGCGCCAGCTCCTCCCGATACCTGGAGACCATGAACAGGCTGTAGTCGATTGCGAGCCCGAGGCCCAGCACGGTGACGACGTTCAGGGCGAAGACATCGACCGTCATCACCTCGGAGAGCAGGCGTAGCGCGGCGAGGGTGAAGGCGATCGACAGTCCGCCGACCATCAGCGGGAGTACCGCCGCCACGAGGCTGCGGAAGACAAGGAGCGAGATCAGGAGGAGAAACGGCGCGGCAAAGAGCTCGATCTTGCGGAGGTCGTCCTCCGTTGCGTTGTTGAGCTGCACCGAAGCGACCGCCGTGCCGCCGACCTGAACAACCCGTCGGCCAGAGAAGGCGGCGTCGGCCTGCTCACCGATCTTCGAGAGGTTGTCGACCGATCGGTCGACGAACCCCTCAACGAGAGACCTGGCTGCCGTTGTCCGAGATAAGGGATCATCGGTGGCGGGCGTCACGACCCGGGAGATCCCCTCGACGCTCGCGAGCGTCCGCGCCGTTCTCGGCGCCGACGGCTCTGCGCTCGGACGCTATGCGCGGATAGCCCGGGGTGACAGCAGGAGGACTGCGGGTACCGCGTGCTCCCCGTCGCGTTCTCGATCAGGTCATAGGCGTGGGAGCTCTCAGAATCCGGGATCGCTGAAACCGAACGGCTGAGCCCGATCGAAGATCGACGAGCCGAGGAATGCAGCCCCTATGGTGCGATCAGGGCGATCGCAACGATCGGCGCCGGTGCAGATAGGAGAAGCCCCCTAGGATCCTCACTTGCTGCACTATATGTCGCGGATCGGCGCTGAGACGCCGGCTCGCTCGGGCATCTAGGCGCGCTGACGCGTCCTTCGCCTGGGCTCGGCGGCGCTTCCGCCAGCAGCCCGTCAAGCGGATGGCTCTCGTGACCTCCGCGACGCTGGGCCTTCGACGCGGACCCGCACGCCTCCGGCGGGGACGATGATGGCTCCCTCCGCACGGGTGCGCTCGACGCTCTCGCTCAGCGGAGTCAGCTTCAGCCGGGAGAGCACTGTTTGCAGCACGACCCGCATCTCGAGCAAGGCGAACGGCGCTCCCAGGCAGCGCCTTACGCCGCCGCCGAATGGAATCCACATATAGGCGGGCGGCTTTCCCTCGATGAAGCGCTCAGGCCAGAACTCGTTGGGATGCTCGTAGACGTCAGGGTCTCGCTGGATCAAGCTCATCGGCGTCCAGATCCGGACGCCTTCGGGGATTCGCCAGGGGCCGAGCTCGACGGTCTTCGCGGTGACGCGTCCTGCCGCTATGACCGGAGGCCGAAGGCGGAGGGACTCCTTGATCGCGGATCGGTGTACTCGTACTCACCGATCTCGGCCTCTGCAACGATTCGCTGCACTGCGCCGGGCCGGTGGAGGATCAGGTCGAAGGACCAGGCGAGGGCGGTTGCGGTCGTTTCGCTGCCCGCGACGATCAGGGCGACGAGATCGTCCCGGATCTCCTCGTCGCTGCAGCGAGGAGCCGTCCTCGGTCCGCGCCTCGATCAGCATCGTCAGGATGTCGTCGCCGGCTGTGCCGGCTTCAACGCTTCGCGATGGGTCCGCGATCTCGTCGTAGAGCAGCCTGGTCCAGCTTGCGCCGCGCCGCAGGAAGAGCCGCCCACGGCGAGAGTCGGTCCAAGATCGTGGCTCACCCAGTCGCCCACGGCGCAGAGCGACATCATCGCCATCAGGCCCTCAGAGGCTTTCGTCAGGGCCGCGAGTGATCGCGGTCGTTGATGCCCATCAAGATCTCGAACAGGAAGTCCATGGTGAGGCGGTACATCTCTGGGTGGAGCTCGAACTCGCTGCCCGGCGCCCAGCGCTCGATGAGGCGCTCGCAGGCGGCGCGGAATCCCGCCTCGAAGACCCCATGAGCGCTCGCCATGGAAGCGCGGCAGCAGCAGCTTGCGTCGCGCGAGATGTGCGTTGCCGTCCAGTCCCGTGACTGACTTGGTGCCGAAGATCGGCTTGACGAGGTTGCCGGCCGGGCTCGAGCGGCATCTCCTCGTCACGCGCAAAGACCTCCTGGATCAACTCCTGATTCGGTGACCCAGACGGTTCGGCCAAAGCCAAGGAGGTTGATCGTTACCGAGCCGTCGACCGCGTAGCGGTCCTGGCAGCGTTCGAGGAAGGTGAAGGGATCCCGTACGTACCTCAGCGTCTGCGCGAGGACCGGCTGATGCGGGCCAGGGGGCAGGTGCGCGGGGCCGGCGGGTGCCTCCCGAGGCTCCGTCGTCTGGACGTTTATCGGGACCTGCGCTGGCGGTCTTTGCCTCCATGCCGGGTGAGCGTACTGCGTGGGGCCGGAAAAGTGTCCAATTTTCGGATTTTGGCTCAACTCAGCCAAAGTCCCCAACTATTGAGTAAGGGTGGGCAGTAAGACGTAGCACTTCCCATTCGTTCGCGTGATCCACTAGGGTGGCTGGCCGATGGCCGACGAGCTGCTCTACGAGGTGGAGGACGGCGTCGCGACTGCGACGCTCAACCGGCCCGATCAGCGCAACGCGTTGAACGGCGAGCTGCTGGCGGGGCTGGTCGAGGCGATGAAGGAGGCCCGTGACGACGACGCCGTGCGGGCGGTGGTCCTCACCGGCGCCGGCGACAAGGTCTTCTGCGCGGGCGCCGACCTGGGCGGCTTCGCGGCCGACGCGCCGCTGGTCGACAAGCACTTCGCGTCAGACCTCTTCCTGGAGTTCTTCCGGCTGATGCCGCGGCTCGGCAAGCCCTCGCTCTGCGCCGCGAACGGCCACGTGCTGGCGGGCGGGATGGGGCTGGCGCTCTCCTGCGACCTGCTGATCGCGAAGGAGGGGGCGCGCTTCGGCACCCCGGAGATCAACGTCGGCGCGTTCCCCTACATGATCATGTCGATCATCTACCGCAACGTCCCGCGGAAGAAGGTCAACGAGATGATGCTGCTGGGCGAGCAGATCTCGGCGGAGCAGGCAGTGGAGTACGGGCTCGCCAACAAGGTCGTCCCGGCGGATCGAGTTCGACGCCGCGGTTGACGGACTGGGCCGGCAAGCTCGCCTCGAAGAGCCCGGTGCTGATGCGCCTCGGCCACGACGCGATGTACCGCCAGCAGGACATGGCGATCGACGACGCGCTCGAGTTCCTGCGCTCACAGCTTTCGCTCACCTTCTCGACGGAGGACATCCAGGAGGGCGTCAAGGCGTTCTTCGAGAAGCGCGAGCCCGAATGGAAGGGACGCTGATGGCTGCTACGGACGAGACCAAGCACACCGGCGAGGCGCCGGAGGCGCCCGACAAGGTCAAGGGCGGCGAGGACACCGGGATGAAGTCGCTCACCGAGGACGTCCACGCCCGACGGGAGAAGGCGAAGCTCGGCGGCGGCGAGGAGAAGATCGCCGTCCAGCACGAGCGCGGCAAGCTGACGGCGCGCGAGCGGCTCGACCTGCTCTGCGACCCAGGCACCTTCGTCGAGATCGGAATCCACGGCCGGCCGCACTTCTCTCAGCGAAACATGGACGGCAAGGACGCGCCCGCCGACGGCGTGATCACCGGCTGGGGCGACGTCGACGGCCGCCGCTGCTGCATCGCGGCATACGACTTCACCGTGATGGCGGGGTCGATGGGAGCGACCGGCGAGCTCAAGGTGAGCCGCCTGCGCGAGATGGCACTGAGCAAGCGCATGCCATTCATCTGGCTGCTCGACTCCGCCGGCGCCCGCATCCAGGAGGCGGCCGGGTCGCTGTTCGCCGGCTCCGGTCACCTCTTCCAGGAGGAGGTCGTGATGTCGGGCGTGATCCCGATGGTCGCGGCCATGCTCGGCCCGTGCGCCGCCGGCACCGCCTACATCCCGGCTCTATCCGACTTCGTCCCGATGGTGGTCGGGCAGGGCGCGATGGCGCTCGCCGGTCCGCACCTGACCAAGGCCGTCACCGGCGAGGACATCTCGATGGAGGAGCTGGGCGGGGCCAAGGTCCACTGCCGGAAGTCGGGGGTCGGCGACCTCGAGGTGAAGGACGACGCGGAGTGCATCCAGGTCGTCAAGGACTACCTCTCCTACTTCCCCGCCAACTGCGAGCAGCCCGCACCGGTGCGCGAGGCCTCGGACCCCGAGGACCGCATGTCGGAGAAGCTCCTCGACATCGTCCCGGAGTCGGCGCGGCACCCGTACGACATGTACGAGGTGATCCGGGAGATCATCAGACGACGGCGAGTTCTTCGACATCAAGCCCAAGTTCGCGAAGACGATCATCACCTGCCTCGCGCGCTTCGGAGGCCAGCCCGTCGGCATCGTCGCCAACCAGCCCAAGCAGCTCGGCGGCATCCTCGAGAACGACTCAGCCGACAAGGCGGCGCGCTTCATCAACCTCTGCGACGCCTTCAACATCCCGCTCGTCTTCCTGCAGGACGTGCCCGGCTTCATGGTCGGCTCGAAGGTCGAGCACGCGGGGATCATCCGCCATGGGGCGAAGATGCTCTACGCCGTCTCGCGGGCGACCGTGCCGAAGGTGACGGTGATCGTCCGCAAGGCGTACGGAGCCGGCTACTACGTGATGAACGGCAAGGCCTACGAGCCGGACCTGATCGTCGCCTGGCCGTCGGCGGAGATCTCGGTGATGGGCGCGGAGGGCGCCGTCAACATCATCGGCCGCTCGGCGATCGAGGCCTCAGACGACCCTGAGGCGACCCGAGAGAAGATGCTCGAGGCAGTCCGCGCGCAGATCGACCCGTACATCGCCGCGGGCAACGCGATGATCGACGACATCATCGACCCGCGCGAGACACGGCCGACGATCGTCCGCGGGCTGCGGATGGCGGCCGGCAAGCGAGTCGACCGGCCCCACAAGAAGCACGGCGTGATGCCCGTATGAGCGCGGGAGTCCGGGTCAGCCTGGCCAACGAGAACGTGGCCTACGCGGGAGTGGTCAGCTTCGACGGAGAGGTGTTCGAGGCACTCGGCTTCGCGGACACGACCGCCTACCGGATGCCGATCGAGCTGATCGACGAGGTGGAGCTGGATGGCGACTACCTGAACGTGTTGAGCAACCCCGCCAAGGGTGACTCGTACGGCATCCAGCTGCCGATCAAGCCGAGCGACGACGAGACGGTCGCGCTCAACGAGCTGGTTGCCGCCATGCAGTCCGCAATCGACGCCAAGGGGGGCGCATGAGCCGCTTCGAGGACCCGGTGATCATCAGCAACTCGATCTCGGGGGCGATCGCCAACCGGGACCAGTGCCCGGCGATCCCATACACGCCCGAGGAGTACGCGGCCGAGGCACGGCGCGCGGTCGACGAGGGCGCCTCGCAGATCCATATCCACGCCCGGACTCCGGACGGCACCCCGTCGTATGAGATCGAGGACTTCCAGGCGATCACCGAGGCGATCAGGGCCGAGGTCGACGACGTGATCGTCAACTACTCGACCGGCGCGATCGGGGTGCCGATCGAGAAGCGATTGGAGTATCTGCGCGCGCTCCGGCCCGACGTCGCCGCTCTGAACATGAGCTCGATGAACTACGCCAAGTACTCCCGGCGGCGCAAGGACTTCGTCTTCAAGGCGGTCTTCGAGAACAGCTTCGACACGATCACCCAGTTCCTGACCGAGATGAACGAGCTCGGGATCCAGCCCGAGCACGAGTGCTTCGACGCCGGCCACGTCGCCAACCTCGATCCGTACCTCGACATGGGCCTGCTCGAGCCGCCGCTGCAGATCTCGCTGGTGATGGGCGTCAACGGCGGGATCCGGCCGAACGCGCGCAACGTCGCCTTCATGTCGGAGCAGATTCCCGGCGGGGCGGAGGGGCCCAACAACTGGCAGGTGATCGGGGTCTCGCGCGACCAATGGAAGCTGCTCGCGGCCTCGCTCAACCTCGGCGGCAACGTCCGAGCCGGCCTCGAGGACAACCTCTACCTGCCCGACGGCGAGATGGCGAAGTCGAACGGCGAGCTGATCGCCAAGGCGCGCCAGATGGCCGAGGACGTCGGGCGTCGCGCCGCGACCGTGGCCGAGGCCCGCGAGCTGCTCGGCGTGCCGAAGCGGGAGGAGGCGAAGGCGTGAGTCGGCCCGCTCGAGGACGTCAAGATCCTCGACCTCACCCGGCTGCTTCCCGGCGGCTTCTGCACCCTGCTGCTCGCCGACCTCGGCGCCGACGTGATCAAGGTCGAGGACACCGGCCAGGGCGACTACGTGCGCTGGGCGCCGCCCTATTACGGCGACGAGGAGCACACGCCGCTCGGCACGCGGTCGGCGATCTACCTGGCGCTGAACCGCAACAAGCGCTCGGTCCGCCTCGACCTGAAACAGGAAGGCGGCCGCCAGGCGCTGCTGAAGATGGTGGAGTCCGCCGACGTCCTGGTGGAGAGCTTCCGCCCGGGCGTCCTCGACAAGCTCGGCGTCGGCTACGACGTGCTGAGCCAGGCGAACCCCGCCCTCGTCTACTGCCCGATCACCGGCTACGGCCAGGACGGCCCCAACCGCGACCGCGCCGGGCACGACATGAACTACCTCGGCCTGAACGGGATCCTCGGGCTGACAGGCGAGGCGGGCGGGCCGCCGATCCAGTCCGGCGCACAGATCGCCGACCTCGGCGGCGGCGGGCTGATGGCAGCGGTCGGGATCCTCGCTGCTCTACAGGAAGGCCCGGCGGAGCGGGCAGGGTCAGATGGTCGACATCTCGATGGCCGACGGCTCGCTCTCCTGGCTCGTCATGGAGGCCGGCCGCTACTTCGGCTCCGGGGAGGTGCCGGAGCGCGGCAACATCATGCTCTCGGGCGGGATCGTCTGTTACCGGCCCTACGAGGCCTCGGACGGCTGGGTCACCTGCGGGGCGCTCGAGCCGAAGTTCTGGGGGCGGTTCTGCCAGGCGGTCGATCGGCCGGACCTGATCGAGAAGCAATTCGAGAAGCCGGGCTCGGATGCGCACAAGCAGGTCGCCGAGATCTTCAAGACGCGCACGCGCGCCGAGTGGAAGGCCTTCAACGACGAGCACGACGCGATGATCGAGCCGATCCTCGACCTCGACGAGGCGCTCGAGTCCGAGCTGGTGCGGGAGCGCGAGATGGTGGTCAGCTACGAGCAGCCCGAGATGGGGGAGATCAAGCAGCTCGGCTTCCCGATCAAGCTCTCGCGGACGCCGGCGAGCATCGAGCTGCCGGCGCCGGCCCTCGGCGAGCACACGGCGGACGTGCTTGCTGACGCCGGCTACTCCGCCGAGGAGATCCAGGCGCTGGAGGAGTCCGGCGCCGCAAAGGGACCGGACACCGCCCAGCGCGAGGAGCCGTTCCTGGCATGAGCGCGGCGAAGGCACAGACCAGAGCGAGGAGATGCTCCGCATGGGCGAGCTGGCCCGCGCCTCGGGCGTCTCGGCCGCGACGATCAAGCACTACCTGCGGGAGGGCCTGCTGCCGGAGCCCGTCAAGACCTCGCGGAACATGGCCTACTACCCGGCCGAGTTCGTCGACCGGATCAAGATGATCAAGCAGCTCCAGGAGGAGCGCTACATGCCCCTCCGCGTGATCAAGGACCTGCTGGAGGAGGACCCGGATCGAGCCAGGGCGCTGATCGAGCTGGGGGACAGGCTGCTGGAGCACGCCCTCGAGGGGGAGAGCGAGCGGATCAGCGCCGCTGAGGTCCGCCACCGCTACGACGTCCCGCAGGACGTGCTCGACCGCCTCGCAGAGCTCGAGGTGCTCACCCCCGACGGCGATGGCTACTCGCCGAGCGACCTTCGGATCGTGGAGGCGATCAGCCGCTTCCGCGCCGGTGGCTACGAGGAGCGGATCGGCTTCACCGTCTACGACACCCTCCGCTACAAGGAGGCGATGTCCGAGCTGGTCAAGCAGGAGGTTGACGTGATCATGGAGCGGCTCGCCGGCGAGATGGATCCCGACGAGGCGATGGCGCTGATCGAGGCCGGGGATGCGCCGCTCAACGACCTGCTCGCCGCCATGCACACCAAGGCGCTGGTCGCCGAGCTTGAGCGCCGCCGAGGCGCCGAGCCGGACTCGAACGGCAAGAAGGCGGAGCGCGGCAAGTAGCCCGAGATGGCCCGCCTCGCCGCCGCGATGCTGGTCGTGTTCCTGGTGCTCACGCTGTTCGTGCGCGTGGCGATCCAGCTGCGACGCACCGGCGCCACCGGCCTGATCGGGCTGCGCAGGGGCGCCGGCCCGCTCGAGTGGCTCAGCGGCGTTCTGTTCGTCGGCGGGATGGCCATGGCGGTGGTTTCGCTGAACCTGGTTCTCAATGACCACCTCGATCCGATCGACGCCCTCGACGTAGACCCGGTGCACGTCGTGGGCATCGTCCTCGCGGCGTGTGGCGGCCTTGCCGTCTTTGGTGCCCAGCTCGGTATGGGGGCGTCATGGCGAATCGGCGTCAGCGATGACCAGGGAACGGACCTCGTCACCGGCGGCTGGTTCACGATCTGCCGCAACCCCATCTACTCGGCGATGATTCTGGGCTGGACCGGGTTCGCCCTGATGGTGCCGACCTGGCTTGGCTTGGCCGCCGTGGTCGTGATCGCGCTGGGTCTCGAGCTCCAGGTGCGCGCCGTGGAGGAGCCATACCTGATCCGCACCCACGGCGATGAGTACCGGGACTACGCGACCCGGGTCGGGCGTTTCGTGCCGGGAATCGGGCGCTTCGGGGGGTGACGCGCGCCGGCTCAGCGCCGGCGCCAGGCGGCGTTCTCAATCCGGGCGAAGCTCTGGTCGTAGCTCCGGCGGCGGCGAAGCAGTTCGCCAAGGCGCCCGACACCGAATTCGAGACGCATTACGCCCGCGTCGCCCTCGCGCGGCCGCCGCGACATCTCCCACAGCAGTCTTCGGTTCCGATGGAGCAACTCGATGAGGTTCCGCGCTTGGGCCGTCCAGCTCGAGTGGTGCTGAGCCGCGGCGGGCCCGGCGAGCGCCCGCCGATAGGGGTCCAAGCCGACTGAGGACGCTCCGAACCCGCGCATGAAGCGCCGCAGGTAGCGCCACTCGAGTCGGTGTCCGAGCAGAAAATGGCGCAGGCGCAAGGCGGGCTCGAACCAGAGCCTCCAGCCGCTGAGCCTCAGCGCGAAGGAGATCTCCACGTCTCCGCCCGAGTTGTAATTCGCCCTCCCCTGCCGGTCCATGAGGAGGGGACTGAAGCCGTTGTCGACCAGGTGCCGCCACGCATCCTTGCGCACGGTCATCCCAGCACCCCAGAGGTAGCCGGGATCGTCGGTGACGTAGCCGCCCTGGCTGCCCTGCGCACCGGTGGCATAGGCCGACTGGAAGTCCTCGAACCAGGCCGGCTCCCCTCCCTCGCACACCGGCTCGTTGAGGCCGCCGCAGGCGCCGACCTCGCGGTTTCGCTTCATCGTCCTCCAGACCAACCCGACCCAGTCCGGCGAGATCCAATTGTCGTCCTCCACCCAGGTGACCAGCTCTCCCCTCGCCTCCGCGAAGCCCCTGACGTGCGCACGGGAAAGCCCAAGCTCGGGCTCGCTGACGACGCGGATGCCGACCGGGGCATCCCGCGGCCAAGCGGCTAGGGCGACCTCGGAGGTGCCGTCCGTCGAGGCGTTGTCGACGACGATCACCTCCCAGACCAACCCTGAGGGTGTTCGCTGTGCCGCGATGTGCGAAAGCGTGCGGGGCAGAAGCGCCGCTCCGTTGTGGCTCGGGACGACGACGCTGACGTCGACGGACTCGGTCAACCCCAGATCAGGGACCCCGGGTAGTAGGTACCCCCCTGCGCTGGGCTGTAGCCGAGCATTCCCGGGCCTTCTCGACGCTCATCAGCGACTCGTTCCCCTCAGTCCGGTTCGGGACCTCCGGCCAGTGCTCCCGCAGGAACTCCTGGACGTCGACCACCGCGGGGTCGACGTGGCCGTCGACCAGGTTGAACGCCTCGAAGGGGCTCTCCAGCTCCGCCTCGATGGAGCGGGCGAAGCCCGCGACCGTGTTCTCGATCGAGGTGCTGAGGAAGAGGTTGCCCGGCCACTCGGATTTCACCCCTGGGAACTCCAACCGAAGGGCGACCGCCTCGGTGTTCCCGGCAGGTGCGGCCTCCGACAGATGGGCCTCGAACGCGGCCTTGAGGGCGCCGTACTCGCTCTGCCCGTCCACGAGCGTCGGCAGATAGTTGGACTCGAGAATCGGGGAACTGGTCGATCCGCACAGGGTCATTGATCCCGTAGACCTGCCCCGACGAAGCGAAGATGAACTTCGGGACGCCGGCGTCCTGGGCCGCGGCGAACACGTTGACGGCGCCGTCGTAGTTGATCCGGTGGTAGTCGGCCGCGGCCGCCCCGGGGACGTTCGGATGCGGAAGGGCGGCGAGGTGCACGATCGCGCGGCTGCCGCGAAATCGCTCCGTCAGGCTGCTGCGCAGGTCGAAGATGTCATCGCCGGTTGGGCGGAGGATCCCGAGCCGCGACAGCTTCCTCTCCGCACGCGCTTGGAGGGTGCGCAGTTGCCGGGCCCGCGGGATGTCATCCGGCGATGCGTTCGCGCCCAGCCAGGTGCGCCGAAGGACATTGACGAGCGGCCCGCGCATACGGTCGAAGACGTCGACCTGGTAGCCGCGGTTGCGCAGGCCGCGGCGGAGCAGCTGGCCTACGAAGCCGCTGCCGCCGGTGATCGTGACGGTCCCGTCGCTCACGGCGTGTCCCCGAAGAGGTCGCACCAGGCGAGGATCGCCCTGCCCCAGTTCTCGAGATAGCCGTCGCCGTTCGCGCTCGTTCGGAGGCCCGCCCCGAGATCCCGCATGCACGCCGCCGGCGTCTGGCCTTCGAACTCGACCGAGTCGATTTGCTCCCACATGCGCTCGTTCGCATCGATCCCGGGCGCCTCCTTGACCAGGTTCGCGAACGGGTCGCTCGCACGCTGGTGATCGACCAGCGGCCGACCGCAGACGATCGACCGGCGCAGGTGCCTGCAGATTCGCTGCACGACAAGTCCGCACCAGATGTCGTCGAACCTGCCGTAGGGCGAATCGAGGCCCATCGGCGGGAAGTACATGAGGCAGGCCGCCTCGCGACGGACCGCGACGTTCATGCCGGACATCGGGAAGTACTGCTCGGACGGCATCACCCTGCTCCGGACGGAGCTGATCAGGCTCCCGGGAACATCGGAGACGGCGTTGGCAAGGGTCTGGATGGAGTCAAGATCGGGAACGCCCTCCCAGAGCCCGACGCTGACGTCCACGTGCAGAGGCCCGCCGAAGTTCCGGTATGGAAGGCCCCGCACCCGCAGTCCCGGAACAGTGCTCTCCCACGCTGCCGTGTCGTGGAGGTTGCGCAGGTGACCGTCGACCAGGTCATCGCCGGCGGGATAGCAGTCATCATCGAGGGTGAAGATGGTCTCGGCGCCGAGCTGCCACGCCTTCCAGAAGCCGAAGGCGCGGATACCGCTGTCCCGGCGCGAGATGATCGACGGTTCGGGGAGCTCAGCGTCGATCTCCCTCCAGCTGAATACCTCGACGTTCGGGCCGAGGCCCTCGATTGTCGGCTCGGGCGCGTCCTCGATCACGAGGATGCGGTCCCAGGGCCACGGTTCCCACGCATCGAGAAACTCGCGCAGGCTCTGCGGTCGGTTGGTTGGAACGACGAGTACGTTCAACCGAGCAGGTCCATCGAGTTGAGCGTCTTGCGGACGCCCTCCTCCAGCGGGGTCGTCTGCCAGCCCAGGTCGCGCTGCGCCTTGGACGAGTCAGGGCGGGCCTGCCACAGGAAGTAGGTGAGCTGGCCCTTGGGTAGGAGCGGCGGGCGGCGGATCACGCGCGAGATCCCGGCGCCGACCGTCGCGATCGCCCTTGCGACCGGAACGGGCATCGTCGGGGGCACGCGGCCGCGGCCCGCGACGTTCTTCGCCGTCTCGGCCAGGTCACGGAAGCTCGCGTAGCCGTCGGCCAGGATGTAGCGCTCGCCGTCGGTCCCTTTCTCCGCTGCGAGCAGGTGACCGGCCGCGACGCCCTCGACGAACGCGTAGCCGGTGCCGCCCGGCGGCACGGCGGGCAGTCGCTTGCGCACCACGGGCTCGAACAGGCCGTTCTCAAAGGAGGGCGTTGGCGATGGGGTGGGGCCGTAGACGCCGGAGGGGTTGAGGATCACGACCTCCATGCCGTCGCGCTCGGCCAGCACCAGCTCCTCGGCATGCTGCTTGGAGCGCTCGTAGGCCGTGCCCTTCGGGTAGTCGGCGAGCATGGTCTCGTCGAAGCGGTCCCCGGTGTCGGCGTGGAAGACGTCATGGGTCGAGGTGTGGATGAAGCGCCGAGCTCCGGCGCGCTTGGCTGCGCCGGCGACCTGCGCGCTGCCGACGGCATTCACCTGGTCGAAGATCGCCTCGTCCCGAACCCACTGCTCCGGCATGCCCATCGAGTTGAAGACCAGCTCGCAGCCCTCGGCCGCCGCGGCCAGGCTCTCGGGATCGGTGACGTCGCCGCGGATCGGCTCGATGCCGGCCGGGAGAACGCTCGCCGCGCGCTTGGGGTCGCGGACCAGGGCGCGCACCTGATCGCCCCTGTCCAGGAGGGCGGAGGCGATCGCATGGCCGACCTTCCCAGTCGCACCGGTGACGAGAACCCGCATCGGCCCATCCTATGCGAGCAACTTCGGCTGACGTACCCGCTAGATTGACTGGTCAGTCAACCGCCCGGATCGCATGCTGAAGCCGGGCAGCGCCTTGGGGAGATATGCGCGCCGCCGCCGTACAGCTCAACTCCACTGACGAATATGATCGCAACCTGGAGGTTGCCGAGC
This sequence comes from uncultured Solirubrobacterales bacterium, assembly GCA_963763985.1. Taxonomy (GTDB): domain Bacteria; phylum Actinomycetota; class Thermoleophilia; order Solirubrobacterales; family 70-9; genus DASUPK01. The sequence continues at coordinate 123,644 of CAVXQO010000011.1, forward strand.
GCCTGGTTCGCGGGGCAGCCGCCGAGGGCGCAGAGCTCATCGTCCTGCCGGAGAAGTGGACGGTCCTCGGCTCGCCGGAGGCGATTCGCTCCTGCGCCGAGCCGCTCGATGGCCCCGCGCTGACCGCCGCGGCCGGCTGGGCGCGCGAGCTTGGCATCCACCTGGTCGCGGGGAGCGTGCCGGAGGTCGTCCCCGAGTGGGACAAGCTTGCCAACACATCGGTCATGTTCGGACCCGATGGCGAGCAGCGCGCGATCTACCGCAAGATCCACATGTTCGACGTCGAGGTCGGCGACGTCGCCTACCGGGAGTCCGCCGTTGAGCAGGCCGGCGAGGAGATTGCTCTGGGGGAGGCCGGCGGCGCAATGGTCGGGCTGACCATCTGTTACGACCTCCGCTTTCCCGAGCTCTACCGGATCCTCGCCCTGCGCGGGGCTCGGGTGATCACCGTTCCCTCCGCGTTCACCGAGCGCACCGGACGCGATCACTGGGAGATCCTGATTCGCGCGCGGGCAATCGAGGACCAGGTCTTCCTGGTGGCGGCCGGGCAGATCGGGTTCGCGCCGCCGCACTACCGCAGCTACGGGCGCTCGATGATCGTCGACCCCTGGGGCGTGGTCCTGGCCCAGGCCGCCGACACCGAGTGCTTCGTGTCCGCCGACCTCGACTTCGCGATTCAGAACGAGATGCGCGACAGCCTGCCCTCGCTGCGACACAGGCGCCCCAACGCCTACCGCTGGCCCGAGAACGGCGAGGCGGCGAACGCCGTCCAGGCGTCCGTCGCGGTGCCCGCCACCGCCGCAGGAGCGCCGTGATGAGCCAGGCCCCCGCCCCCGACAAGCGCCGGGCGATCCTCGACGCCGCGATCACCGTCTTCGCTCGCCAGGGCTTCCACAGCGCCCGTGTCTCCGACGTCGCGGCAGAGGCCGGGGTCGCCTACGGGCTCGTCTACCACTACTTCGACTCGAAGGAGCAGATGCTCAACGAGCTCTTCACGGAGCGCTGGGCGCTGCTGGTCGAGGCGAGCCAGGAGGTCCGAAGCAGCGACGCCGCGCCCCGCGACAAGCTCGCCGGGGTCGCCAACTTCATCATCGAGTCCTACCGCCACGAGCCGGAGCTGATGAAGGTGATCATCGTCGAGGTCACGCGGGCGGCCAACTCCTTCGGTCGGACCCACCTCCCCGAGATCCGCCAGGCCTACGACCTGGTCGCCGAGATCGTCTCCGACGCTCAGGAAGCCGGTGAGTTCCGTGACGACGTGGACCCGAGCTTCGCCGCGATGGTCTTCTACGGAGCGATCGAGCAGCTGCTCACCGGCTGGATCTTCGGCTCGATCCCGGGCGCCGACGAGGACTACGAGCGCGCCAAGCGGCTGGTCGTCGAGACTATCTGCGACGGGCTCGAGCCTCGCCCCGTCAGCGACGCGGTGGCCGGCTAGGCCTCGCGGCATGTGGGAGGGACTGGCAAGGACCCAGCGCCAGGACCGCGCCCTTCACGGCGCCGCGAAGCTCGCCAACGTACTGCTCGGGCTGATCCTGCTCCCCCTGTGGCTCTTCGGCCAACTGGTCGGCGGACGCGTGCGGGACTTCCTGCTGGCGCTCGAGCGCCGCGGCAGGCGGCCGCTGCCGGTGCCGGCGGAGCGCGAGCGCACCATGGACGCGCTGATGCGGGACCTCCAGGCGGTCCCGCAGCACCTGCGCCACTCCGATCTCGCCGAGCTTCGGCGCGGCTTCGCCGACATCTCCAACTTCGTGGTCGCGCAGCACCGCGAGGGCGCCGTGATCGGATACCGCTATCCGGGCCAGTTCAAGGACCACATCGTCGAGGGGGCGGACGGGGAGCGGATTGCCGCATCCATCGCGCTCCAGGAGGCGGCGCGCCCTTCACTGATCGTCGTCCACGGCCTCTTCACCTCCAGCCGCTTCGACTACGTCCGGCAGATCGCGGTGCGGGCCTTCTACGAGTGGGGCTTCAACGTGGCCGCCCTGGACCTGCGCAGCTTCGGGATGACCGAGCTGACCAGCCCGGCGCCGTCGACGGCCGGCTGGAAGGAGAGCCTCGACATCCTCAGCCTCGCGCGCTACATGAAGGAGCTCGGCGGCACCAGCGTCGGTGCGCTCGGAATCTCGCTGGGCGGGAGCTCGGTGCTCAACGCCTGTGACCAGGACGACACTCCGACGGCACTGGACGGCGGGATCCTCGCCGTCTCGCCGCCCGCGGTGCCGAAGCTCGCCTGGGAGAGGCTCTCCGAGCCGGTGCCTCGGGGCCATCCCCGCTATCCGATTCACAGGGCGTTCGAGGCGGCGCTGATCTCGCGGGTGCGCTCAGGGCGCTGGCCACCAGAGGCGGAGGACATGCAGCAGGTGATGGAGCACGTCTCGGCGCCGTACTACGAGGTGGACGCCGAGGAGATCTGGACCGAGGCGAGGGGCATCGACCACGTGCCTGGCGCAAAGGTGCCGCTGCTCATCCTGCATCCGGAGGACGACCCGATCATCAAGGTCGAGCACGCCCGGATGCTGGCCGAGGCTGCCAAGGACAACGACCTCGTCCGGGTCTGGATCCTGCCCCACGGCTCCCACGGCCTGCTCGAGGCCGCCGATCCGGGTTGGACCCACGCCGTGTACCGGACCTTCTTCGAGCGCTGGGCGACCTACGTCGAGCGGACCGTCGGGCAATCCGCCGATCAGGCCGCCGACTTGGTTTACTCCTCGCAAGAGCCCGGGTAGGAGCGACCCCCGGCAGAGGAGGCCACACCATGGACAGCGAAATCTTGAGGCGACTGATCTGGGCCGGGATGCTGGCGGCCACCGGCGCGCTGGCGACGGTCGCGGCGCACCGGCTCTCCGAGGTCATCTGGCGCCGCGTCTTCAACGAGGAACCGCCCGAGTGACTGACGCCGAGAGCACCGAGCAGGCCGGGCCGGCCCAGGCGGAGCCCGCCGATCAGGCCGAGCCCGCCACGGCGGACGGCGACAAGGTGCCCGAGGACATGACCGTCGGCGAGCTCGTCTTCGAGGTCTCCGACCGGGCCTCGGTCCTGATCCGCGAGGAGATCGAGCTCGCCAAGACGGAGGTCACCGAGAAGTTCAACAGCCTCCTTCGCGGTTCCGTGGCGGGGTTGGCGGCCGGCGTGTTCGTACTGCTCGCCCTGGCGTTGCTGATGGAGGGCGTCGCCTGGATCCTCAACGACCTGGTCTTCGACAACTTCTGGGCCGGCTTCTTCGTGGAGGCCGCGCTGTTCCTGCTGATCGCGGCCGGCGCGGGGCTGTTCGCGTGGCGCTCGTTCAAGAAAGCAGCCCCCCCGACTCCCGACATGGCGATCGAGGAGGCCAAGGAGATCAAGGCAGCCTTCGACGGACAGAACGGACAGGAGGACTCATCGTGAGCACGGAAGCCGGCCGCACAACCCTTCCCACAGGAGGCAACGGGCGCTTCTCGCCGCCCGCGCCCGGCAGCCGCTCGGCCGAGCAAATCCGGAACGACATCGTCCAGCAGCGCCAGGAGCTCTCACGCTCGGTCGATGCGCTGCGACACCGCTGGGTGCAGGTGACCGACGTCCGCCGTCAGATCCGGGAGCACCGCTCGGAGCTCGCGGTCGGCGCGGCCGTGGTCGGCTTCCTGATCGGCGGGGCGATCGCGCTCAGCCGCCGCCGCGGCTAACTCGTCAAGACTCGAGGTGCGACATCGGGATCCCGCCGATCCCGAGAAGGCCTGGGCCGACGTGCGCGCCGATCACCGGGCCGACCTCGGAGGTGAACACCGGGTCCGAGCCGAAGATCGGCTGGCAGGCCTCGACCAGCCGCTGGGCGTTCTCGGGGTCCTGGACGTGCTGGACGACCCAGGCGTCGGCACCGGCCTCGTGACGCTGGCGCCCATAGTCGACCATCCGCTCGAACGCCCGGCTCCGCGTCCGCACGCGTTCGATCGGGGTGATCTCCTCCTCGAGGGTCAGGATCGGCTTGATCTTCAAGGTTGTGCCGATCCAGGCGCGCGCCGCGCCGATCCGGCCGCCCCGCCGTAGGTAGTCGAGCGTGTCGACCGCGAACCAGATCCTGAGATCTTCCCGCGCGGCCTCGGCGCTCTGCTTCACCTCGGCGGCGCCCCCGCCCTTCTCGGCGGTGTGCGCCGCCGCCAGGATCATCAGCCCCAGCCCCCCGGCGCCGGTCCGCGAATCGCAGACCTCGATCCGCTCACCGCCCTTGCCCTCCGCCGTGAGGCGCTCCCGCGCCTGCGTCGCCGACTCGCACGTGCCCGAGATCCCCGAGGAGAGGTGGATCGAGACGATCTCCTTGCCCTCGGCCAGCAGCGGCTCGTAGACCGAGATGAAGTCACCGACTGAGGGCTGCGAAGTAGTCACCGTCTGGTCGGAGACGCGCAGGCGCTCGTAGAAGTCGTGAAGGTCGGTGATGTCCGACTCGCGATCCTGCTCGCCCTCGAGCCCCACGTAGAGGCTCACCTCCCGGACGTCGTGCTTTTCCAGGAGCTCGCGCGGCAGGTATGAGGTCGTGTCGGCGACGACCGCGGTCGAGGGCATCCCGGGCGTTCTACCATGCCCGCCCTATGTCCAAGACGCTCGTCACTGGCGGGACGGGCTTTGTCGGTCTCCATCTGGTCAGGGAACTCGCTCGCCGGGGCGATGATCTGCGGCTGCTCGTCCGCAAGGAGAGCAACACAAAGCCTCTCGAGGGGATCGAGTTCGAGCGCGCCGTGGGGGATGTGACCGACCGCAAGGCCGTTCGCAAGGCGATGAACGGAGTCGAGCGGGTCTTCCACGTCGCGGGGACGACCTCGATGCGGACTCGCGCCCGGGACCGGGTCTTCGAGGTCAACGTCGAGGGGACCCGCAACGTCATGGAGGAGGCGCTGCGCGCCGGCGTCGTCAAGGCGGTTCTCACCTCCAGTTCCAGCGCGGTGGGAGCGGCGAACCGGGGTGAGACCATCGACGAGGACCAGCCCTTCACGGTCGGTCGCCTGGGCATCGCCTACATCAACTCGAAGCACGAGGCGGAGCTGGTCTCGATGCGCGCCGCCGCCAAGGGCCTGCCGGTGGTGATCGTCAACCCGTCGTTCGTGCTCGGTCCCGACGACCCCAACCCGAGCGGCACCTCGAACGCACTCGTCCGCCGCCTCCTGCTCCGCCGCATCCCCGGCTATCTCGACGGGGCCATCAACATCGTCGACGTTCGCGACGTCGCCAAGGGCCACGTCCTGGCCGACGAGCGGGGCGAGGACGGCGAGCGCTACCTGCTCACCGGCCGGAACTTCACCCAGCAGCGGTTCTTCGCCGACCTCAGCCGGATCGCGGGAGTGCCGCCTCCGCCACTGCGGTTGCAGGGCCGCCTGGCGCTGGCCAGCGTGGAGGCGATGGAGCTGGTCGGCCTGCGCCTGCCGACCTCCGCCGACGAGGTGCGGTCGGGAAGCCAGTGGTTCACCTACCGCAACGACAAGGCTCGCGAGAAGCTCGGCTGGGAGCCGCGCCCGCACGAGGAGACCCTCGAGGACACCGTCCGCTGGCAGCTCGAGGAGCTCGGCAAGCGCGCCGAGGGCCACCGGCTGACCGACCTGGCGCTGCGCACCACTGGCGGTGCCCTGCGCATGATTCCCTTCACCTGATGAGCGAGCCTCGACGCGTCCTCTACCGCTGCGGCACTCCCACCAACTTCCTCTGTCCCTGTGGCGCGGTCGAACGCCGGCTGAAGAAACTTGGCCTCGAGCACCGAACCGAGCGGGTCCAGCGCAGGCGCTCCAGGCGACCCGAGATCGTCGAGCTGACCAAGCAGCCATACGTCCCGGTCCTCGTCGACGGCGACGAGGTGGTCAGCGACTCCCACCGCATCCGCGAGTATCTGGATTGGGCCTATGGCCCGTCTACAATGAACGGCAATGACTGAGGCACAACCCATCACGCTGACCGATAAGGCGGCCGGCAAGATCAAGGAGCTGCTCGGCGAGCAGGAGAACGGGACCGAGCAGGCCCTTCGCGTTGCTGTTCGCGGCGGCGGCTGCTCCGGCTTCCAGTACGCCCTCGCCTTCGACGCCCCCAAGGAGGACGACCACCGTTTCGAGAACCAGGGCGTCGCGGTCGTCGTCGACAAGACGAGCATGCAGTTCGTCTTCGGCTCCGAGGTGGACTGGGTCGACGGCCTCCAGGGCGCCGGCTTCTCGGTCAACAACCCGAACGTCGTCGCCGCCTGCGGCTGCGGCTCTTCCTTCCAGGTGAAGGAAGACGCGGCCGAAGAGACCGCAACCGTCTAGCTCGATCTTGCGTTAGCGCCTAGCGCTGGATCTGGATCGGCGGGCTCTGCTGCGGGTCTGCCTGGAGCTCCTGCTTGGCCGACACCGCCGGCCGCTCAGGCTGCTCGACGCCGAGTAGGCCGGCGAGCTCGCCGGACTCGTCCATCTCCTCGACGATGTCGGCGCCGCCCACCAGCTCGCCCTTGACGTAGAGCTGGGGGAAGGTCTGCCAGTCGGAGATCTCGGCGGTCACCTCGCGCAGCGGCTGGAGCGCCGGCAGCACGTCGACCGCGCCGTACTCGACCCCGTAGGTCTCGAGCACGTTGACGACCCGCATGGAGAAGCCGCACTGAGGGGCCTCCGGGTTGCCCTTCATGAAGAGAAGGACCTGGTTGTCCCGGATCAGCTCCTCGACCTTGTCCTTGAGAGTGGGTTCAGTCATCCCGGCCCATGATACGCAGCCGCTACTCCGGCACCGACGTCTTGATGGAAAGAGCGTGGATCGAGCCGTCGTCGAAGCGGGTCTGGACCGCCTTCTTGACCAGCTTGTGCTGATCGATCCGGGAGAGGCCCTCGAACTGCGGGGCGCTGATCGTCGCCCGCAGGTGATCCTGGGTGCCGGTCTCGTCGACAACCTCGACCGTCGAGCCAGGCAGCGAGGCCTCGATCATCAGCCGCACCTCGTCGAGGGAGATCACCATCGGCCGAATCCTACGAGGCCTGAAAGCCGGGTCAGGGCTGGAGGTAAGATCAAAGTAGGCGTCGGAGCCCGGGGCAGGGCCCGGCACTTGATCGATTGCAAGACATATACGGGCTGACGCTCGCTGACGAAGGAGGAATCCGGTTGAACGCGTGGACTGCGACCGCGTTGGCCGAGCTCACCTCGGCCGAGCGGCAGGTCGCTGACCTGTTGCCGATCGAAGCCGATCCCGCCGCGGCGCGGGCGGTGCTGGACGAGGTGCCCTTCTGGTTCCACACCTTTGCCCTCAACGGGGCGGAGGGGATCTACGCGCCGGGATATGCGCGCGATCATCGCTACAGGGTCCCCGCGATTCCGGAGAGCTTTGAGGGACTCTCGGTGCTCGACATCGGCACGTTCGACGGTTTCTACGCCTTCCTCGCGGAGACCAGGGGTGCCAAGCGCGTCGTCGCCGTCGACAACGAGCAGTACATCGACTGGGTCAAGGCCCGCTGGGACATTGAGCTGGGAGGCGGGGAGGGCTTCCGCGCGATCCACGGACTGCTCGACTCGAGCGTCGAATACAGGAAGCTGGATGCGTTCGAGCTCGACGCTTTGACGGAGAGGTTCGACTTCATCTTCTGCTGCGGGATCCTGCACCGTGTCGAAGCGCCGGGCCGGCTCCTCGATGTGCTGAGGCGGCGACTCTCCGTCAGTGGCAGGATCCTGATCGAGACCCATGGCGTCTTCGAGGGCCCCGATGACGGCCACCCCGTCCACCGCTACGGTCCGGGGGAGGTCTACCCCAACGACAACTATGTCTACTGGGGTTTCACGGACGCTGGGATCGAGATGCTCGCCCGGCGAAGCGGATTCCATCGATTCGAGGGCCTCGGCGCCCCGATGATCGACGGTCACCCGCGACTCATCGGCTGGTTGCGCAATTGACGCGGACGAGTTCACCGCACGTTCACACGGGATTTGCAGGCTGATTACATCGTCGGGCGGGCGAGCGGCTGCCATTGACCCATGCAGCCAATGCCTCGCCTCTACGCGCACCGGCTCGGCCGCGCCTACGGAATCGACTCCTCGATGCGGACCTTGCAGCGGACCCTCGATGGGCACGTCGGCGGACTTGAGACCGATGTCTGCCTGACCTCGGACGGCGATCTCGTGCTCTTGCACGATCCGCTGCTTTCGCTGGGCACGACCTTAAGCGGCTGGGCGCACGAGCGGACGGCCGCCGAGCTGTGCTCGGGGCGTTTGCTCGACTGTGACGGGCCCAGCGATGAGCCGCCCATGCTCCTCTCCGAGCTGCTCGACGCAGCCCCTGGGGAGCTCCCGCTTCAGCTCGAGGTCAAGGCTCACGCTGACCCCGAGCTTGCGCGCCGAACCGCGGCCGCCATCTGCGACCGCTGTGACCGAGAGCGGGACCGCGTCGAGGTGATCGGCTTCCATGGTGTGGCCTGCGCCGAGGCGGCCGGTCGCGGCTACCGCGCGCGCCTGGTGGTCTGGGCGGACTACGCGCCGGAGGCACTCGCCGCCTGGGCCGCGCACCACCGCGTCAGCGGGGTCTCGATCGAGCACTTCCTGCTGAGCGAGCCGCTCGTGCGCACGCTGCGACTCGCCGGCCTGAGCGTCAACACGGGAACGATCAACTCAGTCGAGCTGCTGGAGCGGGTTCTTGCCTTCGAGCCCGACGCCGTCTGCACGGACCGCCCGCATGGGTTGCGCGCCGAAGGGCTGCTAGCGGGCATTGGGGCGACCGGGCCGGTGGAGGCCTTGGCCGCCTGAGCTCAGGCCGCCGTCTTGGCGGTCTTGGAGGCCTCGACCATCTCGTCGGTCCGGCAGAACTTGACGCGCGGTCGGCCGTGCGGTTTGCCCGCCTCGACCTCGGCGGCGTCGATCGCCTGCCAGCCCTCGAAGGTGACGTGGTCGGGCTTGCGCTCGTTGAGGAGCGCCTCGATCGAGCCGCGGTCTCCCGCGAGTTCGGCCTCGGGGACGTTCCCGGCCTCGAGATCCTCGAAGAGCTTGTCGACCGTCTCCTGGGCGTCCTTCTTGTTGGTCCCGATCACGCCGGACGGACCGCGCTTGATCCAGCCGACCGCATAGAGCCCGGGGACCTGGTTGCCCTCGCCGTCGTGGACCTGTCCGGACTCGTTGTGGATCAGCCCTCGCCCGTCATCGAAAGGGACGCCCTCGATCGGGATTCCCTTGTAGCCGATCGAGCGCAGCACCAGGCCGCACTCGATCGTCTCGCGCTCACCGGTGTCGACCGCGCGGATGCGGCCGGAGTCGTCGCGTTGCAGCTCGTTGCGGCCGATCACGATCCGCTCGACCTTGCCGTCGCCCTGGATCTCGACGGGGGAGCGGAGGAAGCGAAGGGTGATCTTCTGTGGCTTCCCCTCCGGCTCGCGCCCGGAGAAGTCGGTGAAGATCTCGACGTTGCGGCGGTTGGTCGGGTCGGCGTCGTCCGAGTCGAGCCACTCGCGGCTGAGCTCATCGAGCTCCATCTCGACAGCGTCGATGTCAATGTCGGCGTTCGCCATCTCGCCGAGCTCGCGGACCTCCGGGTTGGTGAAGGCCGCCTGGGCGGGGCCGCGGCGGCCGAGCACCAGGATCTCCTTGACGCCGGCGCCGGCGAACGCCTCGATCGCGTGATCGGCGGTGTCCGTTTCGTCGAGCTCCTCGCGGGTCAGCGCCAGCATCCGGGCCACGTCGGCGGCCACGTTCCCGTTGCCGATCACCACGACGCGCTCACAGGAGAGGTCGAACTCGCGGTCGGCGAAATCGGGGTGGGCGTTGTACCAGTTGACGAACTCGGTGGCGGGATGGCTCCCGGCCAGCTCCTCGCCCGGGATGCCGAGCTGGCGGTCGGTTGCCGTGCCGTAGGCGAAGACGATCGCGTGGTATCGCTCGCGGAGCTCATCGACGGAGACATCCCTTCCTACCTCGACGTTGCCGAAGAAGCGGAACTCGGGACGGGCGGCGGTCTTCTCGTAGACGCGGATCACCGACTTGATCTTGGGGTGGTCGGGTGCCACGCCGAAGCGGACCAGCCCGTAGGGCGTCGGGAGCCGGTCGAACATGTCGACCTCGGCGTTCGTTCCCTCGTGCTTGAGCACGTGCTCGGCCGTGTAGAAGCCGGCCGGGCCCGACCCGACGATGGCGACGCGCAGGGGATTGCTCTCAGTTCCGATCACAGCGAGCCGGAAAGGGTAGTGAACGCAGGACGGGCGAGTCGAACCGCGTGTAAGGTGATTGAACGGGGGTCCAGCAGCACGAGGGAGGATGGATATGCGCTTTCTGAGGATGACTGCCGCGACTGGCGGCCCTGACCTTTATGGCGAGCGCCTCACCCGCCGGGGCGTCGATACCGCTCGGTCACGTGGCGACGTTTCCAACCTGGGATTGCGCGACGAACTTCGACTTCGCGCAAAGGTCGGTGGCGGCCGGCAACAGCTGCACCGTGCCGGCCACGGGGACGATCACCTGACTTGGAGCAGCAGCGCGGGGTTGGTGCGGGTCCGGGTGCGAAGTACACGATCAAGATCTTTCGCCAGGTTGCCGGGTCGACGTACTGGGTCGTCGGACACGACGGTCCCCGGTCCCTGGCCGGAAGCGGCGTGAGTACGTTTGCGTCGAACCTTCCTGTGAAGCCCGGCGATCTGCTCGGGATCCATACGTCGACCGTCGGCACCAATTGCACCGGTGCCGAAACCGGGTTGTCCGCGGATACGCCGCTCTTTCGGGGGATGAGTGATCTCGCCGACGGCTCATCCGGAGCGTTCACGGCGGACAACGACAATGTCCGTCTGAACGTCGCAGCCGAGCTCGTGCCCACGAACGCGTTCACCCTCGGCGCCGTTCAGCGCAACAAGAAGAAGGGCACAGCCACACTCGCTGTGAACGTTCCCAACCCGGGCGAGCTCGCTCTCTCCGGCAATGGCGTGAAGATCGCGGGCGCCACCGCCGCCCATGCGGTTCCCACCGCCGGCGAGGTGAGCCTTCTGGTCAGGGCGAAGGGGAAGAAGAAGATGGAAGCTGAACGAGACCGGCAAGGTCAAGCTCAACCTCGAGGTCACGTACACGCCGACCGGAGGCTGACGCCAGTTCCCAGTCAGCGAAGCTAAAGCTGAAGAAGCGTTAGGCCGGGGTCGGCGTGACCGCCGTTGCGGCGGTGCCGTCGAGCGCATCGAGCGCGCGCCCGAGCGACATCGAGACGCAGGTGAAGATCGGGGTGTCGCGGAGCGTGTAGGAGCTCGATTCGGTGCCGCGGAGCTCCTGGACGAGGTCGAGGAACTCCCCGGGCTCGTCGCCCTCGAAGGAGACGACGAACTCCTGGTCATCGAGGCCGAACGAGTACGCGGTGTTGATCGTGATCTCCGGATAGCGCCGGCCGACCTCTATGTGGTTCGCCATGATCCGGCGGCGCTCGTCCAGCGGCAGCAGGTACCACTCCCGCTTCTTCTCGAACGGATAGACGTAGAGGTACTTGCGGTCGGAGACGCAGATCTCCGGGCGAACCGATTCCTCCTCCGAGTAGGGCGAGGGCTTGGTCATCGCCAGGTAGGAGTAGGGGATGGATGCCCAGCGGGCGAGGCCGCTCTGGCTCAGGACGACGTGGAACGTATGGATGTCCTCGAGGGTGGGGCTCTGGCTGAGCAGCATCAGGTCGGTGTCGCCACGGGTGCCGACCGTCGAATACGCTCGCAGCGAGCGGTCCTCGGCGAAGTCCTCGCAGGCGGCCAGGAACTCGGCCTTGTCGGTCGCCCGCTCATCTGCGCTTCGCCTGCGCCAGGCGGGGTCGAGCTTGAAGAAGGTGAACTTGACGAACGTGCGGTCGGCCATGAGACGAAGGGTAATGGCGGCCGCGCTCGCGGCCGGGGCGCTGGCGTGCGGGTGGGCGGCGCCCGCGGCGGGCATGGGAGTGGAGAAGCCAACGATCACCCGCCTCCCGCCCAACGTGATCGTGATGGTGCTGCCGTCGGACATCACGGTCGGGCAACTTGCCGCGGCGGGTCTGTCTCCGGGCCTGATGAGCACTGGCATCGGCGAGGTCCCGCAAGAGCAGACCTATCTGGACATCTCGCAGGGGAACCGGGTCGACGACAGCCTCTATGACCGGCCGCTGCCGCCGCTCCGCAGCTTCCTCTTCCGAGTACCGCACTGGCAGCACATCGTCCAACGAGCTGACAGCGCCCCCGCCGAGATCGTCCCGGGGCTGCTGGCGTCGGGTCTGCTGTCCGGCGGGATCCGCTCTGAGGCGGTGCCCGCAGCGGAGTCCGCCGAGCTGATAGCCGCGCGCCGCGACGGCGCCGTGGGCGTGGCCAACTTCGGCAGCCGTCGACTGTGTTCTCCTCGGGGATAGGCGTGGTCCGCAAGGAGCTGACCGGCATGCCGGCTGACGAGCTATTGATCGCCTTCGTGGAGCCGTCCCGCGGCCGCAAGATCGTGCCGATCGGGATCGCCGGAGGAGGGTTCGAAGGAAACCTCACCTCGGACTCGACCCGCACCGACGGCTACGTCCTCTCGACAGACATCGCGCCGACGATCCTGCGGCGCTTCGGCATTCCGATCCCGAGCGAGATGGACGGCGAGCCGATCCGAGCCGAGGGCGCTGTCGACGCGGCGGTCGATCGACCGGCTCGGGGAGCGTATGGCGGCGATTCCCGACCGCCGAGCCCCGGTCGTGATCGGCTCCCTCGCCGCTTGGATCGTGATCGCGGTCGCGGTGGTGCTGCTCAGGCACACGGCCCGCCGGCGCGCGTTCGCCTGGCTCGCGCTCGCCTTTGCCTATATGCCGCTGATGCTTCTGGCCGGGGCGGCGATCGAGCCGGGCGCCGGTGGTCGAGGGGCTGCTCGTCGGCATCGGCGCGGCCGTACTCGCCGCCGTCACTCTCACATTGGTTCGAGGCTGGTGGGCGTTGGCCGTCGCCTGCGCGATCACGGTGATCGCGTACGCGATCGACGTCATCGCGGGCTCCGGGTTGACGAAGCTCTCCCTGCTCGGGCCGAACCCCATCTTCGGGGCGCGTTTCTACGGGATCGGCAACGAGCTCGAGGCGTTGATCGCGGTGATGGTGCCCGTGGCGGTGGGGGCGGCACTCAGCGCACGTGCCGCCGGCCGGCGGCCGGCGGTCGGGGTGTTCCTGGCTGCCGGGGTCTTGGCGGGGTTGGTCTTCGCCGCGGGACGGTTCGGCGCTGACGTCGGCGCGGCGATCGTCCTTCCGCTCGGAGCGGCAGTCGCTGCGATCACCCTGACATGGGGCCCCGGCGCCTCGCGCTGGCGGATCTTCGCCGCGGTGATCGCGGCCCGTTCGTCGCGCTGGCCGCGCTCGCCCTGATCGACCTCGTCTCGGGCGGCAACGCACACCTGACGCGGTCAGTGCTCGACGCGGGCGGGGCCTCCGACCTCGCCGACGTGGTCCAGCGCCGCCTCGAGCTCTCTGCCAACGAATTCGCCCAGGCAGCGGGGAATCCGCTGTTCTGGGTTGTGGTCGTGGGCATAGGCGTCGCGATCTCCCAATGGCGCCGAATCGACGCCTGGCTCAGGCCTGCGCCCCTCGCCCGGGCCGGCTTCATCGGAGCCTGCGCCGCGGTCGCCGTAGGCGTGCTCGTCAACGATTCGGGGGCGACCTTTCTGGTGCTCGGATCGCTCGGCCTGGGCGCCGCTCTCGCCTTCGCCTGGGCCCAGGCAGGCACGAATACGTAGAAGTCCGCGTAATGTGGAAACCCCAGGCGGGTAAGTGAACTTGGTGTGACTCCCGCCACGAAGCCCAGCCAGCCTTCCCGGTACCCTGACCCGATGCGCATTGCGCTTGTGTCGCCCTATTCCTGGACCTATCAGGGAGGCGTAAACAGGCACGTTGAGGCGCTCGCGGAGCAATTCATTGCTCGCGGAGACCATGTTCGGGTTCTGGCCCCCTGGGATCCGCCGGACGCCATCAGCCGCCGCCTGCACCGCTCCCATCCCGAGTTGCGGGAGGCTCCCGACTACCTGGTCCCGCTCGGGCGAACGGTGGGCGTCGGCGCCAATGGCGCAGTCTCGAACCTCTCTGTCTTCCCGGGGGGCCCGGTCGCGCTCCGTCGCGAGCTGCGCTCGGGCAACTACGACGTCGTCCACGTGCACGAGCCGCTGGCGCCGCTCGTGGGCTGGGACGCCATGACCCTCCGCGACGCGCCGGTGGTCGGCACCTTCCACGCCTACTCGACCAAGGCCTTCCCCAATCACACCGCCACGCTGCTCGGCGCCCGGCGCCGCATGAACCAGCTCTCCGCTCGCATCGCCGTCTCTGAGGCCGCAGCCTGGACCGGGCGGCGCTGGTTCGGCGGCGAGTACACGATCGTCCCCAACGGCGTCGACCTGGAGGCCGTCCCGCAGGGGCCAAAGCCGCCGAGCGACGAGCTGCGGCTGCTCTTCGTCGGCCGAGCCGAGGAGCGCAAGGGCATGCCGGTCCTGCTCTCCGCGTTCCAGGCATTGGTGGAGCACGTCCCCTCCCGGCTGACCGTGGTCGGGGCCGACCCCGAGGAGATCTCCCGCCGCGTCGCCGACCCCGATCTGATGTCCCACATCGACGTGCTCGGCAAGGTCTCGGACTCGGTTCTCTGGCGCCAGCTGGGCGAGGCCGACATCCTCTGCGCCCCGTCGCTCGCCGGCGAGAGCTTCGGCATGGTCCTGATCGAGGCGATGGCCGCGGGCACGCCGGTGATCGCCTCGAAGATCGCGGGCTACAGCGACGTCGTCACCAACGGCGTCGACGGCATCCTGGTGCCCCCGGCCGACCCCCAGGCGCTCGCCGAGGAGCTCCAGCTGCTCGCGCACGAGCCCGAGCGGATGGTCGCCATGGGCGAGGCCGGCCGCCGGAGCGCCGAGCGCTACGCGTGGCCGCGGATCGCCGAGGAGGTCTCAGAGGTCTACGAGCGGGCGATCGAGCCCGCCCCGGCACCGATCTGGCCGCCGGAGGAGCTCGCTCGCCGCAGCGGATTCGTCCGCATCGACGGCGGGCCGAAGCGCCCCGCCAAGCGCCTCCCCTCTCTCGAGCCGAGCCCGGCCGACGGCCGCAGCCGCGGCCGCAGGGTCGCCCGGAAGGCCGGCGTCGCGGTCGCCGGCGTCCTCGGGCTGTTGCTGACGGCGCTGGCCGCGCGCCGCATCGGCGTCGACCAGGTCGCTTCCAGCATCATCGACTCCGACCTCAAGTGGGTGCTGATCGCCTGCGCGCTGATGGTCGCCGCGATGTTCGCCAGCGCCGCCTCGTGGGTGGCGATCGTCCGTGCCGCGCTCCCAACCAGCCACGTCCGCCGCCGCGACGTCACCTCGGCGACGATGATCGGCGTCCTGATGTCCGCGACGCTGCCGGCCCGCCTCGGCGAACCGGCCAGGGCGATGGTCCTCTCCCGCCACGTCGGCCGGATGCGCCAGACCTTCCCGGTCCTGATCGGCACGCTGGTCTCGCAGACGGCGATCAACATCTTTGCCCTGGTCCTCCTGGGCGGGATCATCGTCTCGACGACCGACCTGTTCCAGGCGAGCACACAGAAGCTCTTCCTGGTCTCGACCGCTCCCCTGCTGGTTCTGCTCGCCGTGCTGATGACGCCATCGCTCGTCAAGGTCAACGGTCAGGGCCGGATCGCCCGCGGGATCAAGGCCGTCCGCGGCGCGATACAGCAGGCGCGCCGGGGCCTGACCGTCTTCCGGGACCCGCGCAAGGGCTCCTTCGCCGCGGGCGCACAGCTCTTCGCCTGGTTCCTGCAGCTCCTTTCCTGCTGGGCGCTGTTCGCCGCGCTGGGACTCGATCACCAGGTCGCGATCGGCGCCGCCGCGGCCTGCCTGTTCGCCGTCAACGTGACGGCGGTGGTCCCGGCGACGCCATCCAACATCGGGATCTTCCAGCTGGCGATCATCAGCGTGCTTCACCAGGGTTTCGGCGTCTCCGCCGCGGACGCGCTCGCCTACGGCGTGATCCTGCAGGCCGTCGAGATTGCGACCGCCGTCGCGCTCGGCGTCCCGGCGCTCGTCCGCGAGGGCGTCAGCTGGACGGACATGAGGGTGCGTGCCATGGCCGCCGCCCCTGTTCGCCTCTCCGAGCGCCCGCCGCGGCGCGAGCGGAATGCGGACAGCCGCGTTCCGGTGAGCTAGCCGAAGCCGGGTGACCGGCATGAGCAATGGAGCCCGGATCGCCGTCGGCGGGGCGATCGGGTTGGTCCTTGGAATCCTCGTCAGCGTGACCACCGACGTTCCACTTGCGCCGGAAGCCGGGTTGGTGCTCGGGGCGCTGATCGCCTGGTTCTCCCGCCGCGAACGGAGCAGATGAGCGAGCAGAGCGTTGCCGGGATCGTCCTGATCGCGACCCCGATCCTCTTCAACGTCGGCTTCACTCTGCTGGCCCAGCGCTTCGACTATCCCGACATCCTGCGCCGACCGACACACGAGGTCCTGGAGCGCTTTCGGGCAGGGGGGAGGGGCCTGATTCTGATCTGGTGGCTGTTCGCGCTCTCGGCGGTGCTGTTCTCGGCGCTCGCGGTCCTGCTCGCGATCGCGGTCGACGATGCCGATCCGACGGTCGTCGTTCTCGGGTTGGTCTTCGGAGTCCTCGCCTCGCTTGTGCAATTCCTCGGCCTGATCCGGTGGCCGTTCCTGGTCCCCTATCTAGCCAGGGTCTCCGCCGATGCCAGCCCGGACTCACCCCGGGGGAGGCGATCGACGTTGTCTTTCAAGCGTTCAACCGCTACCTCGGGGTCGCAGTCGGCGAGCACCTCGGCTACGCGTTCACGGGCATCTGGTCGATCCTTGCCGGTGTCGCGATGCTCGATTCAACCGTCGTCGCAAACTGGCTCGGCGTGATCGGGGTGATCCTCGGCCCGCTCTTCCTGCTTTGTTCGCTCGAGTTCGTGGGCAGGACAGAGGACTCGGGTTGGAAGCTGGCCGAGGCGCTGACCCCGATCACGTACATCGGGTGGTCGATCTGGCTGATCGCCGCCGGCGTCGCCTTGCTCACCTGACTCGCCGACGCTTCCCTAGAAGACGATCGTCTTGTTCCCGTAGACGAGCGTGCGGTCCTCCAAGTGCATCGCCACCGCGCGAGCGAGCACCGTGCGCTCGATGTCCTCGCCCAGGCGGGTCAGGTCGGCGACCGACTCGCGGTGCGAGACACGGGCGACGTCCTGCTCGATGATCGGCCCCGCGTCGAGCTCCTCGACCACGTAGTGGGCCGTGGCGCCGATGATCTTGACGCCCTTGTCGTAGGCCTCCTGGTGCGGGTCCGGCCCGGCGAAGGCCGGCAGGAAGGAGTGGTGGATGTTGATCAGCGGCACGCCGATCCGGTCGAGGAAGTCGCCCGAGAGGATCTGCATGTAGCGGGCGAGCACCACCACGTCGACCTGACCCTTCAGCAGCTCCAATAGACGCTCCTCGGACTCGGCCTTGCCGCCCGCCGGCACAGGCACATGGTGGTAGGGGACCCCGAAGGCGCGCACGTCATTCTCGAGGTCCGGGTGGTTCGAGGCGACCAGCACGACGTCGGCGTCGAGCGATCCGCGCCGCCAGCGCCAGAGCAGATCGAGGACGCAGTGCTCGTAGCGGGAGACGAGGATCGCCATCCGCTTGCGATCGCCCGGATGGGACATGCGCCAGCGCATCTCGAAGCGGTCCGCAACCGCCTGCTCGAAGGCGGCCTCGAGCTGATCGCGGTCGAGGTCCATCTCCGCCGTCGAGAACTCCATCCGCATGAAGAACCGGCCGCCCTCGGGGTCGGTCGAGTGCTGGTCGGAGGAGACGATGTTGGCGCCGTGCTCGAAGAGAAAGCTCGAGACGGCGGCCACGATCCCGGGCCGGTCCGGGCACGAGATCAACAGCCGGGCATTCCTGTATACAGAAATGCCGCCAGCGGGCCCATCTGATTGCGGATTGTCGCCTGGGGTATGCATATCTCACCGTGAGTTGTATACAGTTTGTGCCTGGCCGCGCTGCGGCGCAAGCGAGACGAGGAGGAAGAGATGGTCGACGCCGGTGGCCCCGCCCCGGACTTCACGCTCTCCGATCAGGACGGCGAGCCGGTCAGCCTCTCCTCGCTGCGCGGGCGCTGGGTGGCCCTCTACTTCTACCCAAAGGCGGACACGCCCGGCTGCACGACGCAGGCCTGCGGCGTGCGCGACCACGCCGCCGACTACGAGGCGGCGAACGCGGTGGTCCTCGGCATCTCGCCCGATCCGGTCGACGAGCTGAGGGCATTCGCGGACAAGTACGGCCTCGCGTTCACCCTGCTTTCGGACGAGGGACACAGCGTGGCCGACGCCTACGGCGTCTGGGACGAGCTGCAGTTCGGCGACCTGAAGGTCTGGGGCAACCGGCGCTCGACGGTGCTGATCGACCCCGAGGGCCAGATCGCGACGGTCTTCCCGGACGTCAAGCCGAACGAACACGACGAGCTGGTGCTGGGGGCGCTCGCAGAGCTGGGCGCGGCCGCCCCCGGATGAACGTGATCAAGGAGGAAGAGGATGAGCACCACCAACGGCAGCCCCAATGGCGACATCCGTGAGGTTCCCGACACCTTCAAGCTCTCGGACTGGCCGCGCAACTGCTGGTACGCGGCCGCCTACGACGTCGAGCTGAAGCGCGAGCTGCTGGGGCGCCGGATCGGCGACCACAGCCTCGTCATGTACCGGCGGGAGGACGGCCAGGCCGTGGCGCTCGAGAACGCCTGCTGGCACCGGCTGATGCCCCTGTCCGAGGGCAAGATCGAGGGCGACAACGTCGCCTGCGGGTACCACGGGCTGGTCTACAACCCGGAGGGGCGCTGCGTCTTCATGCCCTCCCAGAAGACGATCAACCCGGCCGCCCGGGTGCGCTCCTATCCGGTGGCCGAGAGGCATCGCTTCGTCTGGGTGTGGACCGGCGATCCCGCCCTCGCCGACCCCGATCTGATCCCCGACATGCACTGGAACGACGACCCGGAGTGGGCCGGCGACGGAAAGCTGATCCACCTCGAGTGCGGATACAAGCTGATCGTCGACAACCTCATGGACCTCACGCATGAGACGTTCGTTCACGGCGCGAGCATCGGCCAGCGCTCGATCGCCGAGGTCCCATTCGAGGTCACGCACGGCCCGAACTCGGCGACCGTCACGCGGTGGATGCTCGACGTGGAACCGCCGCCGTTCTGGAGGATGCAGCTGGGGTGGAAGCTCGAAAAGGCGCCCGCCGAGGTGCCGAGGGTCGATCGCTGGCAGATCATCCACTTCGAGGCGCCGAGCACGATCGCGATCGACGTCGGCGTGGCGCCTCACGGCACCGGCGCCCCCGAGGGGGACCGGTCGCAGGGAGTGAACGGCTACGTGCTGAACACGATGACCCCGGAGACCGACAAGACCTGCCATTACTTCTGGGCCTTCGTGCGGAACTACAAGCTCGAGGACCAGCGCTACACCACGATCATCCGAGAGGGTGTGACCGGCGTCTTCGGCGAGGACGAGGTGGTGCTGGCGGCCCAGCAGCGCGGCGTCGACGACCACCCCGACAAGCAGTTCTACAACCTCAACATCGACGGCGGGGCGATGTGGGCACGCCGCCTGATCGACAAGATGATCGCCGAGGAGACCGACGATCCTCGCTACCGGGCATCCGCCGGCGAGGCCGAGGGGCAGGAGGGGACCTCCACGCGGGTGGAGGCGACCGAGGCCGACGCCGAGCGGCTCGGAGTGAACTGAGCGCCGGGGCGTCGGGTGGCCACAGTCGCGACACGCGAGCTCGCCACGGCGCCCGGCAGGCATTTCGCCGAGGCGCGGATCCGCGCGGTCAGGGACGTCGCCAGCGACGTCCGGATGATCGAGATCGAGCCGTCGGCCGGGGTGCGGCCGTATGCGACCGGCAGCCACCTGGACATCGCCGTCGACATCGACGGCCTGCCGGACGTCCGCTCCTACTCGCTGGTCGGCGAGGGCCCCGTCGACGGCGCGTATCGGATCGCCGTCAAGGAGATCCACGACAGCCGCGGCGGCTCGGTCTGGGTGCGCGCGCTGGAGCCCGGCACGACCGTCGCGGTCTCGGAGCCGCAGAGCAACTTCGAGCTGCAGTACGGCCGCTCCGAGTACCTGCTGGTGGCGGGTGGCATCGGGATCACGCCGATCCTCGGCATGGCCCATGCGCTCGAGCGCCACGGCCGGCCGTTCCGGCTGCTCTACGCGGCGCACACGCGCGAGCAGATGCCGTTCGTCGAAGAGCTCTCCGGCCTGCTGGGAGATCGGCTGGAGCTGTTCGTCTCGGCGGAGGGGAATCGCCTCGACATCGGCGGCGAGATCGAGCGCCTCCATGCCGACGGTGAGCTCTATCTCTGCGGGCCGCTGCGGCTGCGCGACGCCGCTCGCCACGAGTGGAGCAGGCGGGAGCGCAGGCCGGACCGCCTGCAGTTCGAGACCTTCGCCTCGGGCGGCGCCTTCGCGCCCGAGGAGTTCCCGGTCCGCGTGCGCGACGCCGACTGCGAGGTCACGGTGCGCCCCAACCGGACGCTGCTCGACGCGCTGCGGGACGAGGGCGTGGACATGATGTGGGACTGCCTGCGGGGGGAGTGCGGGCTCTGCGCCGCCACCGTGGTCGACGTCGAGGGCGAGCTGGACCATCGCGACGTCTTCCTCAGCGACGAGGAGAAGGAGGAGGGCGGGGCGATCATCACCTGCGTCTCGCGGGCGGTCGGCGGCGCGATCACGATCGACACGGGATTCCGGCCCGACCCGGAAACAAACCAATAGACTTGACTTTTCCCTCGCACGAGGCGACGGAGGAGGAGAGCAGATGGCAACCGCAACGTCCGAGGTGGGCGCGTTCCCCAGCCCGTTCTCGATCGAGACCCCGCAGGGATGCGAGGGCTGGGAGGAGATGTACCCGTACTGGTCGCTGTTCGACGAGCACCGCAAGGAGGCCGACGAGAACCGCCTCTGGTTCTGGAACTCGATGCATTTCCCCCTGCCGATGCCGGCCTTCGACATCGTCGAGACCGATCACCCGTACGCGGCGTTCGCGGGCTGGCAGAACCGCGCCTTCGCCGTCCCGCCGGTGATGGGCGTCGACTACCGGATCGTCAACGGCTACGTCTACATCTCCCCCAATCCCGTCACCGACCCGGAGGAGATCGGCCAGCGGGCGGAGATCTTCCAGGAGCGGGCGGGCTACTACTTCTCCAACTGGGACGAGCTCTACGTCAAGTGGCGTCAGAAGATGGAGGCGCTGAACCGCGAGGTCGAGGCGATCGAGGTGCCGAGCCTCAACCAGTACGAGGACGAGGAGGTTCTCCACACCGACCGCAAGCTCTCGAACATCGAGCTGCTCGACGCCTACCGCCACGCGCTCCACTGCGCCGAGCTGATGTGGCAGCACCACTTCGAGTTCCTCCTGCTCGGCTACGGCGCCTATCTGACCTTCGCCGAGTTCTGCCGCGAGCAGCTGCCGGACATCCCCGACCAGCACATCTCGCAGATGGTGGCCGGCGTGGACGTGGACCTGTTCAAGCCCGACGAGGAGCTGCGGCGGCTGGCGCGGCTGGCGATCGAGACCGAGGTCGCCGACGCGTTCCAGGAGGGGCGCACGCCCGACGAGATCAACGCGGCGCTGGGCGAGAGCGACGCCGGCAAGTCGTGGCTGGACGAGCTCGAGAAGGTCAAGGACCCCTGGTTCAACATGGGCACCGGCGACGGGCTCTACCACTACTTCGGCAGCTGGAACGACGACCCGAGCATCCCGTACGCCTCGCTGATCGGGCACATCGCAGCGCTCCAGGCGGGCGAGGAGATCGACCGGCCGACGGAGGAGATCGTGAGGGAGCGCGACCGGATCGCGTCCGAGTACCGGGCACTGATCAACGAGGAGGCGCAGCCGACCTTCGACGAGCTTCTCGGCCTCTCGCGCAAGGTCTTCCCCTACGTCGAGGAGCACAAGTTCTACTGCGACTACTGGTTCCAGTCGCGCTTCTTCAACAAGATCCGCGAGTTCGGGGCGCTGCTGGCCGAGCACGACTTCCTCGCCGACGGCGAGGACATCTTCCAGCTCTCCCGCCACGAGGTGATGGAGGCCCTGGAGGAGCTGGCGCTCACCTGGGCGACGGGCGGGGATGCGCTCGGCCCTCACCGCTGGCCGCCGATCGCGGAGCGCCGCAAGGAGCTCCTGAAGAAGCTCGGCGAATGGACGCCGCCGCCCGCCCTCGGCACGATGCCGGAAGCCGTCAACGACCCGATGATCGTGATGCTCTGGGGCATCACCAAGGAGCGCCTCGAGGCGTGGGCTAGCGCCCAGGACGGCGATGGCGCGGAGCTCTCCGGCTACGCGGCCTCCCCGGGCGAGATCGAGGGACCGGCCCGCGTGGTCCGGGACCTGGAGGGCATCTCCGACGTCCGCGCCGGCGAGATCCTGGTCTGCACGATCACCTCGCCGTCGTGGGCGCCGATCTTCTCGAAGATCAAGGGGACCGTCACCGACATCGGCGGGATCATGTCCCACGCGGCGATCGTCTCGCGCGAGTACGGGCTCCCCGCGGTGGTCGGGACCGGGACGGCAACCTCGCGGATCAAGACAGGCCAGATGCTCCGGGTCGACGGCTCCACCGGAGTGGTGCAGATCCTCGACGGCAACGGCGATGGCGGCTGACCGGATTCGCGCGCTCGCCGAGCTGCGCCGCTCCGACGAGGAGCGGTTCGGCGCGAAGAGCGCCAGCCTCGGGGAGCTGATCGGCGCGGGCGTCCCGGTGCCGCCCGGGTTCGCCCTGGCGGCGGAGGCCTACCTGGCGGCGGTCGAGGGCGTCGACCTCACGGGTGACGCGGAGAAATGCGCCGCCGCAATCCGCGCGACGCCGCTGCCGGACGAGCTGCGCGATGAGCTCGCCGCCCGCTACGAGGAGCTGGGCTCCGAGGCCGGCGATCCGAGCCCGCCCGTGGCGGTCCGCTCCAGCGCGATCGGCGAGGACTCGGAGGAGGCGACCTTCGCCGGGCAGCAGGAGACCTATCTGTGGGTGCGAGGAATCGATCAGCTCTACGAGGCGGTGCGCGACTGCTGGGCGAGCCTGTACAGCGCGGAGGCCGTCAGCTACCGCGCCGAGATGGCCGCCGAGCACGCCGTGCCGGCGATGGGGGTGACCGTGCAGCTGATGGTCGACGCCGGGGTCTCGGGCGTGATGTTCACGTGCAACCCGTTGAACGGGGACCCGAGCACCGTGGCCGTCAACGCGAGCTGGGGGCTGGGGCTCGCCGTGGTCGGCGGGGAGGTGACTCCGGACGAGTATCGGGTCAGCAAGGTGACCCGCGAGGTCCTCTCCAAGTCCGTGGGGCCGAAGGAGGTCGAGTATCTGCCCGACCCCTCGGGCAGCGGCGCCACCAAGGCCGAGGTCCCGGCCGAGCGCCAGGCGGAGGCGTGCCTGGACGAGGAGCAGCTCGGGCTGCTGGCGGACGTCGCTCGGAAGATCGAGAGCCACTTCGGCGGCCACCAGGACATCGAGTGGGCCATCGCGCGGGGCGGCGGCGAGCTCTACATGCTTCAGGCGCGGCCGGTGACGGTGAAGCCCGCCAAGTCCGATCAGGCCACGCCCCCGCGTTCCGCGATGGACCTGGTGATGGGCACCTTCGGCGCCGCCAAGAGCCGATGAGCGGCGATCTCGTCGAGATCGTCGACACGACCACGCGGGACGGCAACCAGAGCCTCTGGAGCGCGACCGGCCTGACGACCCCGGACGTGCTCGACATCGCGCCGACCATGGACCGGGTCGGCTTCCGGGCCCTCGACTTCACCTCCAGCACCCACATGTCGGTCTCGGTCCGCTTCCACCACGAGGACCCGTGGGAGCGGATCCGCCTCGTCAGCGAGGCGATGCCCGAGACGCCTCTCAACTTCATCACCACCGGCATGCGCTTCATCTCCTGGACTCCCGCCGGGGAGGACGTGATCCGGCTCGTCTTCCGGTGCGTCGCCCGCAACGGGATCAGGCGATTCCAGATCGCCGAGCCCTCGAACGATCCGGAGGCGCTGCTGCGGCTCGCGCGGATGGCGCGGGAGGAGGGGGTGGAGGAGGTCGTCGTCGGGCTGACCTATTCGATCAGCCCGGTCCACACGCACGCCTACTACCTCGAGCGCGCCCGGGCGGTGTCCGGCTCCGAGGACATCGACCGCCTCTACCTCAAGGACCCCGGCGGCCTGCTCACTCCCGACGCGGTCCAGCGAGCTGATCCCGGGCTTCATGGACGCAGCCGCTCCTCGGCCCGTCGAGCTCCACAGCCACTGCACGATCAGCCTCGGCCCGCTGGCCTACGTCGAGGGCCTGAAGGCCGGGACGCGCACCCTGCACACGGCGGTCGCCCCGGTCGCCAACGGGACCTCGAACCCGTCCTGCGAGAACACCCTTCACAACCTGGAGGCGGAGGGCTATTCCCACGGCCTCGACACCGAGGCGCTCGCCGAGGTCTCCGAGCACTTCCGGGCGCTCGCGCAGCGCAAGGACCTGCCGCTCGGCAAGCCGGTCGAGTACGACTCCGCCTACTACCGCCACCAGATGCCCGGTGGGATGGTGACCACCACCAAGCGCCAGCTCCAGGAGATCGGCAAGCCCGAGCTCTTCGACGCCACCCTCGAGGAGGTGACCCGGGTCCGCGCCGAGATGGGCTACCCGATCATGGTCACGCCGGTCTCGCAGTTCGTCGCCACCCAGGCGGTGATGAACGTGATCTACGACGAGCGCTGGAGCAAGGTCTCCAACGAGATGATCCGGTACTTCCACGGGCACTTCTTCGAGCCCGCGGCCCCGGTCGATCCCGAGGTCGCCGACAAGGTGCTCTCGATGCCGCGCGCCGCGAAGCTGAAGGACGTCGAGCCGCTCAGCCTGGAGGGCGCTCGCGAGAAGTTCGGTGACGCCATCTCCGATGAGGAGCTGCTCCTTCGCCTGACCATGCCCGCCGAGCAGGTCGACGCGATGGTCACCGAGGGCGCCGCCCACTGATGCAGCTCGACGACGTCAAGGGGTTCGTCTTCGACGTCGACGGATCCCTCGTCCACCGCGGCACCGACTTTCGCTCCGAGCCCCTGCCGGGAGCGGTGGAGGTCCTGGACGCGATCCGCCGCTCCGGTCGCCGGCTCGTCCTCTTCACGAACGGCAGCCACCTGGATCCGGAGACCTTCGCGGCGGGGCTGCGCGAGGACGGCCTGCCGGTCGATGACGACGAGCTGCTCACCCCGGTGGTCAGCGCGACCGCGTATCTCGCCCAGCATCACCCGGGCCGCCCCGCGATGGTCTTCGGCTCAGACGAGATCAAGCGCCGGATGGAGCGGGACGGCGTTCCCCTCACCGACACCGACGAGGCCGAGGCGGTCTTCGTCGCGCACGTCCCGCAGGTCGACATGGACGACCTGGAGACCGCGGCCCGGGCGGTGATGAAGGGCGCCCCCCTGCTGACGGCGAACTACGGCCCGGGCTACTGGGGAGCGAACGGCCTGATCTTCAGCCGCGGCGCGATGACCACCGCGGCGATCGCCAAGGTGACCGAGACGGAGCCGATCGTGGTCGGCAAGCCATCGGAGGTGGCGGTGGAGGCGACCACGGCGAGGCTGGGCGTGCCGCCGGAGCAGCACGCCGTGATCGGGGACGACCTCGACATGGACATCGCCCTCGGCCACCTGGGCGGCTCGCGCACGATCCTGGTCCGCAGCGGCATGAGCGGCTCGCTCGATCTGAACGGTGTGCCCGAGAGCAAGCGACCAGACGAGGTAATCGACAGCGTCCAGGAGATGCTGCCGTGGCTGTGAGCACGACGGACCCGGCGGATCTCAGCGTGCGCGAGGCGGTTTCGGCGCTCGCGGCGAGCGAGCTCTCCTCGCTCGAGCTGGTCGAGGCATGCCTGCGGCGGATCGATGAGCGCGACGGGACCCACAGCCACGAGGGCGACCCGGCCTCGATCAACGCCTGGGTCCGGGTCTACGCGGAGGACGCGATCGAGGCCGCCAAGCGCGCGGACGAGATTCCCGCCGGCGAACGCCCGCCCCTGCACGGGGTGCCGGTGGGCTTGAAGGACGTCTATGGCGTGGCGGGCAAGCCGGTCACCGCCTCGAGCCGCGCCTTCGAGGACGTCCCCGAGCGGGACAGCGACGTCTGGGCGAGCCTGAGGGCGGCTGGGATGGTCCTGCTGGGGCACCTCCACACCCACGAGTTCACGGTCGGGGGCACCACCGACCAGGTCGGCAACCCCTGGGCGCTCGATCGCACGGCGGGAGGATCGAGCGGTGGCTCGGCGGCCGCGCTCGCCGCCCGGATGACGCCGGCGGCGACCGGAACGGACACGGCCGGCTCTCTTCGCATCCCCTCCGCGATGTGCGGCACCTCGACTATCAAGCCGACATACGGGACGACCTCGTTCCGGGGAGCGGTCCCACTGTCACCGAGCTTCGACCACGCCGGCCCGATGGCCCGGACGCTCGGCGACTGCGCCGCGCTGCTCGCGCCGATCACCCGGCTGAGCGGTGCGCCTCCCGAAGGCGGCCTCAAGGGCAAGCGCCTGGTGCTCTCGCCGCGGCTCTCGATGGTCGATCTGGACGCCGATGTCGCCGCCGGGTTCGATTCCGCACTCGAGGTCTGTCGCTCGCTCGGCGCCGAGCTCGTCGAGGCGCCGGCTCCGGCGGCGGAGCTCGACGTCGGTGAGCCGTATCTCAGGATCCTGTTCGCCGAGCTGGCGGCCTGGCACCGGCGTCTCGCCGACCGTCGCGAGAAGTATCGGCCTGCGCTTCGCGAGTGGGTCGAAGAGGGGGAGAGCCAGGGCACCACGGCGATCGACTACTGGGCAGCGCAGATCCAGCGCCGCGAGGACAACTACGCCTGGCTCGATTGGTTCGCCGAGCACCGCGTCGACGCGGTGATCGAGCCGACGGTCCCGGTGGTGGCCTGGATGCGTGGCGACGGATACGACCACTGGGGTACCGATGCCGAGTTGATCTCGCTGACCAGCTACTGGAATTGGACCGGCCTTCCCGCGGCGGCCCTGCCGGCCGGGGTCGGGTCCGCCAGCGGCCTGCCGGTCGGTGTCTCGCTGATCGGCCCCGAGGCGGGCGACTGGGGGCTGCTCGGCCTCGGGATGGCGCTGCAGGCGGAGCTCGGCGTGTCCGAGCCGCCGATCCCGGCGGCAGACCGCTAGCAGCGAGCTAGGATGAGGGAGTCAGACGACTCCTCGTCGCATGAGCTTTCGGATCTCTGCGACGAGCGTGAGGAGGACGATGGAAGGCCACAAGCTTCACCCCGAGGACGCTGCGGACATGCGCGAGCCCCATGGGGATGGGCAAGGGACCCTTCGTCGGGACATATCGACGGCGCTGGTCGGCCTCTACAAGGAGCACTTCGGCAGAGGGCCCGACACGCTGCCGGAGACCTATCTGGAGCCACAATCTGGTGGTGGTGATCCTGGGCGAGGGCTACACCGCGGGCGAGCGGACCCTGTTCGAGGCGGCGCAAGTGACGAGTATCGAGGTTCGCAACGCCCGCCAGATCTGGCAGGACAGCATGCAGGAGCGCTTCGTCACCACGATCGAGAAGCTGAGCGGGCGCAAGGTTTCGGCCTTCATGAGTGCCAACCGCCAGGATCCAGATTTCGCGGTGGAGCTCTTTGTGCTCGAGTCCGAAGCGAACTGAGCGGTCATCCCGGCGGGCCAGAATGACACCACTGTTCCGGTGACAGTCGGCGGGGGTCGGTCAGCCGACCTCGGGCCGGTTCTCGCCCAGAGCCACCTCTGGGCCCGCAGCCGGCCTGACCTGCCGGGTCCCGACATCCAGCCGCTTCACTTCATGGTCCCGCTCTATGAGGAGTGGATGGAGGGCTCGGAGAACGGCTTCTCACTGATGGCGGGAATGATCCGCCCCGAGAGACGCGGATCGATGAGCCTCACCGGAGCCGAGCTGAACGACGAGCAGGCGATAGACGCGAAGATCCTCTCGGCCTCGACGGACATGGCGAGTCTGAAGGCCGCGGTCGCCCTCTGCCGGCGCATCGGCGGTGCACCGGCGCTCCGGGAATGGGGCGCGCGGGAGCTCTAAAAGAGGCTGGGCGTCACCTCCCAGCAGGATCTTCGTGACTGGATCCGCTGATCCGGATCACATATCTCCACGAGCGGACCTGCAGAATAGGGGGGAGACGATGGGCCGTGGTCGATAGCACGGCTATGAGTGAGCGGCCTGAGGGGCTCCGCTCGCCGACGCTTCGTTCATGCCGGCGTCACCTCGGGCAACACGAACGCCCCCTCTGTCCTGATCGGCGAGCGAGTGGCCGAGTTCGTCGTCGAGGACCAGGCGGCGGCTGCGTCAACCCCCCCCTCGTGAGGTGACCGAAGTGAGGGCGACGGCTGCCTCTCGCAACCGGGTGGCGATCTTCGTCGTGGTTGGAGCCCTGACGGGGATCGCGCCCCTCTCGATCGACGCCTACATCCCGGGATTGCCCGAGCTCACGTCCGACCTCGGGACCAGCGCCTCCACGGGACAGCTCACCCTCACCGCCTTCCTGTTGGGACTCGCCCTCAGCCAGGTGGTCGCCGGGTCGATCAGCGACAACGTCGGCAGGCGCACGCCGGTCCTGGCCGGCCTGATCGCCTACGTCGTCTCCTCGCTGCTCTGCGGCCTGTCGCCCGGGATCTGGACGCTGACCTTCCTGCGGCTGGTGCAGGGCGCGGCGGCGGGAGTCGGGTTCGTGATCGCGCGCGCGATCGTCCGGGACCTCTACACCGGTTCCGCGGGCGCGAGGATGTTCGCGCGGCTGGTGCTGATCAGCGGGGTCGCGCCCGTCGTCGCCCCGATCATCGGCGGCCAGGTGCTGCGGTTCACAAGCTGGCGCGGGCTGTTCGTCGTCTTCGCGGTGATCAGCGCGACGATCCTGGTGGTCGCGAACCTCGACCGGATCGATGACGCTCCCCGAGCATCTGCGACACGAGCCGGGCATCAGGATCAAGCTCCGCGTCTTCGCGCCTGTCGGTGACCGGACCTTCCTTCCCTATGCGCTGGTCGGGAGCCTTGACTTCGCCGCGATGTTCAGCGACATCGCCGGGGCCCCGTTCGTGCTAGAGGACATCCACGGCCTCTCTACGCAGACAGCTTGGCTTCGCCGCCAAGGCCGCAGGTATGGCCGCGCTGACGCGATCAGCGGACGCTTCTTGGAGTGGGTCGGCCCGAGCGTGCTGCTGCGTGCCGGCGCGCTGATGAGCGCGGCGGGTGGCGCGACCACCCTGCTTGCCGTCCTCCATAAAAGAGGGCTGACTCCTCTGCTGAGGCTGCCGTTGTCTGTATGATTAACACGAGTGGTCTGATCGTTCCCAACTCGACGGCGCTTGCGTTGGCCCATCAGGGCAGAGGGCCGGCAGCGCGTCGGCGCTCTATGGCCTCGGCCAGTTCGGCCTGGGAGCGATCCTCGCTCCGGCTCGCCTGAGTCGCCGACACCCCCAGCGCCCCTCCGCCAATAGGAAGCCGCGCGGCCTGCGGAATCGGCTGTCGGCTGATCAATGGACTTGGTGTGATCGAGCCCGTTCGAGCCAGCGCTCCGAGGAAGGAGCTTCAGATGGATGTTCATTGCGCGTCCGTCGTGTGCGGCAGCGCTTTGCCGTGCACAACGCCTCTGAGGCGAGCTCTACGGGGGATGGCGCTGCACCAATTGCGAGCAGCTCGAGGAATTAGTGGGCTTCCCTACAAGTCATCTACCCGCAACGGCTACCGGGATGAGCTTGCTGGGCGCCCCATGAAGAGAAGCTATCGGAGTTGTTCGAGCGCGAGGAAAGCGGGCGCGAGCCGCCCTACGGACCGGCGCTCGACCTCGGATGCGGGAGCGCCGTCTGGGCGAGTCCCACTGGCAAAGCGCGGCTGGCAGGTCACCGGCGTCGACATCGTCGACAAGGCCCTGGAGCGTGCTCGCGAGCGGGTTCAGAAGGCTGGCGTCGACGCGCGGATCACGCACGCCGACGTCACGGCTCTTCGGGAGGCGGGGGTCGGCTCCGACTTCCGACTGGTACTCGACACGGGAACCTTCCACGGTCTCACCGATGCTCAACGCACGGCGATGGGCCGGGAGATAGATGCGGTCGCCGCCGACGATGCCACCGTCCTGCTCGACTGCTTTGCGCCCCGCTGGCGAGGGCCGCTGCCGCGCGGGGCTAGCCGGAGTGACGTGGAGGCGGCGTTTCCCGACTGGGACGATCACAGACATCGAGGTCGCGGATACTGAACCCGACACCATCGCGAGGCTGCTGAAGTTCGACGAGCACTTCTACCGACTTCGTCGACAGTGACCTTTGGTGGGCGAACAGGCCGAGCTGCCGGAGTAGGCGATGTCGGAGGAGAACGTCGAGATCGTGCGCCGCTTCTTACACGCATTCGGCCAGGGCGACTACCAGGCCTCGACGGAGCAGATAGGCGCCGCCGTCGTGCTCGCACGCACCTGCGCGCGAACACGGCAACAGCAGCAGTACAGGGACG
Organism: uncultured Solirubrobacterales bacterium; assembly: GCA_963763985.1. Lineage (GTDB taxonomy): Bacteria > Actinomycetota > Thermoleophilia > Solirubrobacterales > 70-9 > DASUPK01. The sequence continues at coordinate 154,018 of CAVXQO010000011.1, forward strand.
AGAAGCTGTGACCGCGTTGATTGGGCGGTTCGTCTCCTCGTTCGACGATTACTGGTGCGCCGAGCCTGACGAATTGATCGACGCAGGAGACTGGGTGGTGGTCGTCATGCGCTCCGGTGGCCGCGGCCGGACCAGCGGTGTAGCTGTGACTCAAACGTGGAACGTCGCCTACGAGTTGGCGGAGCGTAAGGTCGTCCGAAACGAGCATGGCGCCCAAGCGGGACGATGAGAGTGGCCGTTGGGATGGTCGCCCGCCGAGCGCGGGCCGCTCAGCGCATCAATCGCCCGCCGTTGACCAGCATGGTCTGGCCGGTGACGAATCCGCTGTCGTCGGATAGGAGGAAGGCGATGGCGCCGAGCTGATCACCCGTCTCGCCGACCCTGCCGAGCGGGGTCGTGCTCGGGTCATATCCGCCCGGGGCGAGGCTGCGGGACCCCTCGGTCGGGACGTATCCAGGGGCGACGGCGTTCACCCGGATCCCGTCGTCCCCGAGCTCGCGCGCCATCGCGCGAGTGAGCGACACCAGGGCGCCCTTCGAGGAGACGTAGTGCGCGAGGCCCGGAGAGCCAGTGAAGGCGACCTCCGAGGCCAGGTTCACGATTGCGCCTCCGCCGGCTTCCCGCAGCAGCGGCAGGACCGCCCGCGAGCAGAGCCACGGGCCCCTGACGTTTACGGCGAGCACCCGGTCCCACTCGTCGACCGGTATCTCCCAGAAGGGCCGCCGCTCCAGATCCACCACTGCCGCGTTGTTGACGAGGGCGTCGAGCCCTCCGAGCTTCTCCTCGGACGGCGTCCGCCAGTCCCTCCGCATCGGATTGCGAGCTGATGTCCGCCCGCACGAGCTCGATTCCGGCGCGCTTCAACTCCGCGGAGCTCTCGGAGAGGTCCGCTCCCAGCACTCGGGCGCCCTCGCCGGCCAAATGGAGCGCGAGCTCGTGCCCGAGCCCCCGTGCGGCGCCGGTGACCAGGACCCGCCCGCCCTCGAGCTTCATCGGGCGGCGAGCTCGGGGGCCTCGAGGGCCAGGTCTCGCGCGATCTCCTGGAAGCAGTTCCAGCTCGAGCCCCGGCCGATGCCCGGCCCGGAATGCAGGTTCGCCGAGCAGTTGTAGACGTTGTCGATCAGCAGCCTGTAGGAGTTCGCGCCCGCGACCGGGCGGAAGCGCCCGAGCTGAGAGGCGATCGTGCTGCCGGCCGAATAGCCGCCCTCGGCCATGTCCGGGCGCTTGCGCTCGATGTCGTCGGGGCCGTACACGCGCGAGGCGACCACGTTGTCCCGCGTCATGTTCGGGGCGTAGCGCTCCCATTCGCGGAGCAGGTTGTCCAGGAAGCGGTCCTTGACCTCGCGCCAGGCGGAGTCCGAGAAGAGACGCCGCGGCGCCGCGAACTCCTCGACACCCACGATGTGGCTGCCCGCCGGGGCGCGGGTCTCGTCCCAGATGCTGTCGACCGAGCAGAGCACGTACGGCCGGCGGGCGAACCCCTCGGTGAAGATCTCGGGCTGGTAGCGCAACGTCAGGTAGTCGAGGTCCTTCGGCCCCCAGTAGAGGCGAGGCTGCTCGCCGACACCGGGATTGTCGGCCTCTGCCGTGTAGCGCGGCGGCTCACCGATCGCGAGGTTCGCCCAGAGCAGCTGGCCGCGGTCGTAGTGGATGTTCCCGATTCGCCTGGCGAGGCCCGCGTCGACATCCTGGTCGCGCAACAGGCGCAGGACCGTCTGGGGCAGCCCGAGGTCGCTGACCACCATCTCGGCGTCAATCCGGGATCCGTCCCCCAGCTCGACGCCCGCCGCCCGGCCATCCTCCACGAGGATGCGGTCGACCTCGGCCGAGCTCACATAATCGACCCCCATCTTCCGGCCGGCGGACATCAGGGCGTCCGTGATCGCCTGGCTGCCGCCCACGGCGATCGCCGCAGGCTCGAACGAGAGGGCGAGGGGCAGGACGTGGATCAGTCCCTGGAGCCCCGGGACGTCATCCGGGTAGCAGCCCGTGGAGGTCGTCGCGGCTCGCATGACGAGGATGCGCATCTCGGTGCTGTCGAAGAACTCGAATGCGAGCTGTCGCAGTGTCATCAGCTGGTGCACGGGCTCGATGCGGCTGTCCGGGATCTCGAGCAGCTCCTCGAGCGGGTCGGGCGTGCCCCACGGCGGCGGGGGGCTGAAGCGATGCCGGCGGAAGGCCCGCTTCCAGTGCCGCTCGTAGGCATCAAGCAGCGACAGGTAGGTGTCGGCGTCGCGCGCAGAGACGTTCGCGATCTGCTCGAACGTCCGCTGGATGTTCTCCTCGGAGCGCTCCTGCCTCCCGGTCGAGGGGTCGACCACACGCGAGGCGGAGTAGCCGATGAACGACGAGCCGTCGTCGAAGATCATCCCCTCGTTCTGCTCGGGGAAGACGTAGCGCAGCCCCTCCGCGGCAAGGTCGAAGTCCCGGTAGGCCGGGTGCCCGTAGAACCGGGTCCAGTGGCTGCAGTGGTTCATCAGGTATCCGGGCGCCGGGCCCTCGCTGGTGCAGGCGCCCCCGCCGAGGTGGGGAGTGCGCTCCAGGACGCAGACGCTCATCCCCGCCCGGGCGAGGTAACAGGCGATGATCGTGGCGTGGTGGCCGCCGCCCGCGACCACCGCGTCATAGCGGGCGTCGCTCAAGAGACGATGGTGACGACGCCCTCGCCGCCGTCGACGCGGATCCGGTCGCCGGTCTTGATTCGCGCGGTGGCATTGCCGGTGCCCACCACCGCGGGCATCCCGTACTCGCGGGCGACGATCGCGGCGTGGGACATGATCCCGCCGATGTCGGAGACCGCCGCGGCGACCTTTCCGAAAACCGGCGTCCAGCTCGGCGAGGTCACCGGTGCGACGAGGATCTCTCCGTCCTCCAGGTCGCCGATGTCGCGCACGTCGCGAATCACGCGGGCCTTACCCTCGACCACCCCTGGCGAGCCTGCGAACCCGCTAAGCGATCCGCCGCCGTTGCCCTCCGCCGCGGCCCATTCCTGCACTCGCTCGGTCGTGATGCCCCAGAGCATGATCGTGAGCGGCTCGGTGATCGCCTCGGGCACCGCCCCCAGGGCGGGCGGCGGCGACCAGGCGCGCATCCCCTCCATGATTCGCTTGCGCTCGACCACGATCGGAGGCCAGTAGCCGGGACCGCGCCCGATTGAGCCCGCGGCCCACGCCAGCCTCAGGTCAACGAGCGCGTCCGAGACCTCGTGGCGCTGGAGGTAGAAGATGTCCTCCGCGTCCTCCAGGAACTCGTTCCGCGCGAGCAGGTCGCCGAACTCGCGCACCTTGTTCCAGAAGACGGTGTGGTACCAGTGCTCGACGTAGAAGTTGTGGCTCTCCACGTAGGGGAAGACGGTGCGCGAGAGGCCGAGGGCCTGGTCGAACGCCTCGCGGGCCTCGTCGTCGGGGAGCAGGTCCCGGTACTCGGAGGCGACGCGGTCACGCTCCGCCGTCACCGCATCGAGGGGCCGCGCGATCTCCTCGCCAGCCTGCAGGCGCTCGATGTAGGAGCGGACGCCCGCGATCGGGATGGCGGGATCGTCGACCCAGGAGCGATGGTGGTGGTAGAAGCCGTTGCCGTTCGAGTAGTTGAACCAGGGCGACTTGGTCGCGTCCCAATCGGATAGCCATGCCTCGCCCTCGGCGCTTCCGGAGAGGGCGGCGCGCATGGACTCCTCGTCGGAAGCCGACCTGACGGCGTCGGCGACCCCGTCCTCGACAGCGCGCTCCGCGAGGCGCTTGAGCTCCTCGTCAGGACGGAAGAGGACCACGTCGATCCCGGAGACCATCGTCGCGATCGTCTGGTCGGAGATGTCGGGGAACGAGCGCTTGCAGAGCTCGTAGAAAACGAGATATGCGGCGTATCCCAGGTTCAGGAACTCGAAGTGGTATTGCCAGATCCGGTCCACGCTCTCGAGCAGCCGGTCATATGCGACGAGCAGGGCGTGGCTCGACCCCAGCCCCCGGGCCTCGGTGACGACGGCCTCGTCCTCCACCTCCGGCAGGTCCGGGACCTCGAGCGTTTCCATCCCCCGGATCTCCTCCTCGACCTTCTGCTGCCAGCGGCCGTAGAGCTCGTCCCAGTTCTGGAAGTAGAAGCCGGCGCGCTTCTCGAACTCCTGCGCGCGCCGCCCGATCTCCGCCTCGTCCGTGACCGGGTTGGCGCTCATGTAGACCCAGCCGTAAAGGACGCGGTGGTCGATGCCGAGCGCGGGGGGCACAAGGAAGATCCGGGAGTTGGCCTGGCCGAGGGAGAGGTAGGGGGAGTCCGCGGTGACGAAGTCGAAGGGGAACATCGGCTCCGGGAAGTGCATGCCGTCCCGGAACCAGCCGCGGATCTCCTCGCTCGCGCGGCGCTCCTCGCTGAACAGCGCGTAGTAGGGGAACATCGACTCCCAGCCCTCGAGCCCGTCGGGCTCGGGCACCTCGAAGGGGCTCAGGAAACCCTGGACCCCGGTCTCGGCAGCAGCTGGCATCTCAACCTCCTCCGTGGCTCTCCGTGACACCGACGTTACGGTCGAGCGGGAGTCCGATCAAGACTCGATCCCAGCGCCTGTGAAAGGCGGCGCCTATCATGGCCGGATGGAGTTGCGGCAGCTCTCATCCTTCGTCGCCGTCGCCGAGGAGCTCCACTTTCGCCGCGCGGCCGAGCGGCTCCACCTGGCGCAGCCAAGCGTCAGCCAGCAGATCCGCACCCTGGAGGCGGAGCTCGGGGTCCAGCTCTTCCAGCGCAACCGCCGCGGCGCGGCGCTCACGGCCGCCGGTGAGGCGCTGCTCCCCGAAGCGCGTGAGCTGCTGGCCCGGGCGGACCAGGCCGCCGAGCAGGCGCGGTCGGCCGGGGCGGGCGAGCGCGGACGCCTGCGCCTCAGCCTGACCCGGTCGCTGACCGGGGGAATCGCAGGCGCGATCGTCGCCGAGTACCGCAAGCGGTACCCCGAAGTCGAGCTGCAACTCAGCGTCGGCAACACCATGCTCCACATCGAGCAGCTGCTGGAGGGGGACATCGACGTGGGCTTCGTCCGTCCCCCGCTCGAGCAGCCCGCCCTGGAGGAGCTGGTCCTGGGCAGGGAGCCGATGGTCTGCGTGCTCCCCGAGGATCACCCGTTGGCGAAGCGGGCGACGGTGCGGCCGGAGGATCTCCAGGACGAGCCGCTCGTCTGGTGGCCCGAGAGCCACGGACCCGGCGCGTGGCGTGAGGTGCGCCGCGAGGTCTACGGCGATCCGCCCTGGCGTCCGATCGACCGGACGGAGCCTGAGGAGGAGCGGATCGTCTCCGCGGTCGCCGAGGGTGCGGGGATCTCCTTCATCATGCTCGAGCGCTCGCGCAGCCTGCGCATCCCGGGGGCCGTCTACCGGCGATTCGCCTCTCCCGAGCCGACCATGGGGATTGCCCTCGCCTGGCGCCGGGGCGACAGGCTGCCCACCCTGGAGAGGCTCCGGGAGCTGGCCTCGGAGGTGGGGGAATAGCCAGGACTTGTGAGCCCTGGTTTTCAACCTCGAGCGGCTTGCCCGGGCGCGCCGCTCGCTTTTCGCGCATTAGAGGCGCGGCTGCGCGTGGCCACGGGAGTGCCGCTTTCGTCCAAAGCGGCTATTCAAAGAAGCACCCATTGCAGCGCTTGAAGACCGCGGAACGTCGCCTTCATAAACCAACGGGTTCGTCTGTGGGACGAGTGGCTCCCGCTCCGCTCGAGAATCAGGTGCCAGAGTTGTCGACGAACCCCACTATGTCGAGGTATTCGATCTTGGGCGGGACGCCATAAATCCCCGTCACCGTGTCGACGAGCTCCTCCGTGAAGAAGGCACGGGCTTTCTCCTCGTCATCCCACACGTAGAAGTTCCTTGCCTGAAGGCCGTCATCGTCGAGCGTGAAGCTCTTGAAGCGAAGGCCGGGCATGCCTTCGAACGTTCCTCGGGATTCGTCGGCAATCTTCGCGAGACTTGAGCGATCGAACTTGTCGGTCTGCGTGAAAGTCACGAGCACGCCGATCATCGGGCCTCCTATCGATTGTGTGAGCAACGGTCGACCGAGGGATACTGGCGGCGGATCCTAGTCGCTGGGCTGTGCGTGAAACCCAGTCGCCGCCCTACGTCGACGGCTCTCGCATTGCGCGAAACCGAGCACTGAGCGGTGGCAGTGCTCCTAATCGCGCAAGGGACGCGCAATCGCGTGAAAGCGGGAGCGACCCGAGTGTGCGGCTCCGTGGAGCCGAAGGTCAGCGTGACGGGCGGCGGTCGACCACTCGCACCGCCTTGCCCTCGCTCCGCGGCACAGCTCCCGGCTCGAGTACGGAGACGGGGATCCGGATTCCCGTGTGGTCGCGAAGGAGGACCTCGAGGCGCTCGGCGAGGGCCGCGCGATCGATCTCGGGAGAGGCCGACTCGCATTCGACGCTCACCTCGTCCATCTCAGCCGGGCGCTCGACGATCAGGCGGTAGTGGGGGCCGACCTCCTCGACGCCGAGCAGCAGCGTCTCGACGTGCGAGGGGAAGAGGTTGACCCCGCGGACGATCAGCATGTCGTCGAGCCGGCCGCGCAGGGCGGTGATCCGGGCCATCGTGCGGCCGCAGGCGCATGGCTCGGTGCTCAGTCGACCCGATGTCGCCGGTCCGGTAGCGGATCAGCGGCTGGGCCTCCTTGGCGAGCGTCGGTGAAGACGAGCTCTCCCTCGGCACCCGCGGGCAGCGGCTCGCCGCCCTCGGGGTCGACGACCTCGACCAGGAAGTGGTCCTCCTGCACGTGCAGCCCGTCGCGCGCTTCGAGGCACTCCGCGGCGACGCCGGGCCCGCACATCTCCGAGAGGCCGTAGAAGCTGACCGCCTGGATGCCCAGCTCGCCGGTCGAGCTGGCGGCGCATCTCGTCCGTCCAGGGCTCGCCGCCGAACAGCCCGATCTCCAGGGCGAGGTCGTCGGGGTCGATCCCCGCGTCGCGGATCGCCTGCGCGATCACCAGGGCGTAGGAGGGCGTGGCGCAGAGCGCCTGCCCGCCCAGGTCGGCGAGCAACATCGCCTGGCGGGCCGTGAAGCCGCCCGAGGCCGGGACGACGGTGGCGCCGATCCGCTCGCCGCCGTAGTGGAAGCCGAGGCCGCCGGTGAAGAGCCCGTAGCCGTTCGCGTTGTGGACGACCATGCCCGGGGCGAACCCCGGCCATCGTCATGCAGCGGGCCATCAGCTCGGTCCAGGCCTCGAGGTCGGCGCGCGTGTAGCCGACCACCGTCGGCTTGCCGTGCGAGCCGCTGGAGGCGTGCACGCGCACGACCTGATCTCGCGGGACCGCGAGCAGGCCGAACGGGTAGTTCTCGCGCAGGTCCGACTTGCGACTGAATGGAAGCCGGGCGAGGTCGTCGATGGACCGGATCTCTCCCGCATCGCCGATGCCCGCGTCCGCGAGGCGGGAGGCGAACGGCGGCTGACTCTCAATGGTCCGCGCGACCGTCGCGCGCAGGCGCTCCAGCTGGAGCTCGCGGAGCCGCTCCCGCGGTTCCGCCTCGATCGGGTCCCAGATCGCCTGATCAGACGCTGCGCTCGTGCGCATTCCAGTGCTCCTCGAGATTTTGGACCAGCGCGGGGCTCAGGTGGCAGTAGGCCTGTTCCCTGGAGAAGGTCGCCATGTACTGGCGGAAGACGTCGAGCGGCTCCTCGCCGACGCGGAGCGCGCGCCGGTTGGCCGCCGCGTTGATCAGGCCCGAGCTGGTCAGCGCCTCGGTGCGGGCGTCGATCGCCTCGTCGACGGCGTCGGGCTCGACGACCTCGTCGCAGAGCAGCTCCGCGGGCGGGACGCCGGCCTCGAACTCGCGGCCGGAGAGGATCGCCTGCCGCGCCAGCCGGTCGCCGACCGAGCGCGGCAGCCGGAGGGGGGAGGCGCCCGGGATGATCCCCTCCTTGCGGGCCGGCAGGAAGAGCCGGCAGCCGCGCGCGGCGATCACGTGGTCCATGACGTGGAGCAGCTGGCAGGCGCCGCCGATCGCGTAGACCTCGGCGGCCGCGACCCAGAGCTTCTCGGTGGTCTCCTCGGGCGCGCCGGGGCGGTGCTCGGGGCCGGAGAGCCCGCGGTAGATCTTGTTGACGTAGCCGAGGTCACGGGTGATGAAGAACATGAAGGGGAGCTGGCCGAGATAGAGCCTCGTCAGGTTGAGGCCCGAGCCGAAGATCCGCGATCCCTCATATCGGGGGTGTTCGACCACGCCGCCGCGCATCACGCCGACCTCGATCTCCGGATCGAGCAGGATCAGGTCGACGGCGCACTCGGTCGGCCCACAGCGTGGTGTCGTCCTCGGCGTTCAGGTGGCGCGGGTTGCGGAGCTCGAGGTGGCCGACGCTCCCCTCTCGCCGCACCTCGACCGTGCCGAGGTCGGCGACGGCCGGTGGCCCGGAAGTCGTCGATGCGCTCCAGCGCCTCGGCGGTCGGGCGCAGCATCGCCCAGACCAGATGAGAGCCGGCGCGGGGAGAGGCGAGGACGTGGGAGATGAAGAGGCCCTGGGCGATCTCGAGGCCCTGCTTGTCCGCCAGCCTGCGCTCGCCCTCCGCGGCCATCTCGGCCGCGCTCGGGACCAGGCCGGGATAGCGCTCGGCGGCGGCGGCGAGCAGCTGCTCGTCGCGAAGCGGCCCGCGACATCCCGTCGGTGAGCTCGTCGTAGATCTCGATCGACGTGGGAGCGCAGGAAGCTGATCCCGCCTCTCGTCGGTCCACTCGGTCGGCTGCTCAAGGCTAAGTGTCAGAAAACCTGACAATATCCCAGGTCAGCGGTGAGCCGGGTGGAGGAGATCGGATCGGTGATGTGGACTCCCCCCGCCGACGTGCGGGAGACCACCCAGCTCGGGCGCTACCTCGACTGGCTGCGCGAGACCCGGGGGATCGACCACGCCGGATACGACGAGCTCTGGCGCTGGTCGGTCGACGACCTGGAGGGCTTCTGGGGCTCGCTCTGGGACTTCTTCGAGATCCGCGCCCACACCCCGTACGAGCGCGTGCTCGGCTCCCGCGAGATGCCCGGCGCCGAGTGGTTCACCGGCTCGCGCCTCAACTACGCCGAGCACATGGTGGGCAACGACGAGGACACCGACCGAGGTCGCGGTGCTCGCCCGATCGCAGACCCGCGACGACTTCGAGCTCACCTTCGGCGAGCTGCGCGAGCAGGTGGCCAGGGCGCGGGCGGGGCTGCAGCGCCTCGGGATCGGCCCCGGGGACCGCGTCGTCGCCTATCTGCCGAACGTCCCCGAGACGCTGGTCGCGTTCCTCGCCACCGCCAGCCTCGGCGCGATCTGGGCGACCTGCGCGCCCGAGTTCGGGCCGCGCAGCGTGATCGACCGCTTCGGACAGCTCGACCCGAAGCTGCTGCTGGCGATCGCCGGCTACCGCTACGGCGAGAAGCCGATCGACCGGCGCGCCGAGGTCGCGGAGGTCCGCGCCGCGCTGCCGTCGCTCGAGCACGTGGTCCACGTCCCGTACCTGGGCGGGTCCGGATGACGAGCTGCCGGACGCGCACCGAATGGGAGCAGCTGATGGCCGAGCCGGGGCCGCTCGCGTTCGACCCCGTCTCCTTCGACCACCCGCTCTGCGTTCTCTTCTCCTCGGGGACGACCGGTCTGCCGAAGGCGATCGTCCACCGCCACGGCGGAATCCTGATCGAGGCGTTCAAGAACGAGGGCCTGAGCTGGGACCTGCAGCCCGGCGACAGGCTGATGTGGTTCACGACCACGGCCTGGATGATGTGGATGGCGCTCGTCAACACGCTGCTGCTCCGGGCCTCGATCGTGATGCTCGACGGCAACCCGATGTACCCGGACCTATCCGCCCAGTGGAGGCTCGCCGAGGAGCTGCGCCCGACGCTGATGGGAGGGGTGCCCGCATTCCTGATGGCCTGCCGCAAGGGTGGCGTGGACCTCCGCGACATGGACCTGTCCAGCATCCGGCAGTTCTGCGCAGCGGGCTCGCCCGCTCCCTCCGGAGGGCTTCGACTGGATCTACGAGCAGCTCGGCCCGGACGTGCTGCTCAACGTCGGCAGCGGCGGGACCGACGTCTGCACCGGCATGGTGCAGGGGAGCCCGCTGCAGCCGGTGTACAGGGGCGAGATCGCCGGCCGCTGCCTCGCGGTGGACGTTGCGGCATACGACGAGGACGCCCAGCCGGTGGTCGGCGAGCTGGGGGAGCTGGTGATTCGCTCGCCGATGCCCTCGATGCCCGTGGGCTTCTGGAACGACCCGGGCGACGAGCGCTACCGCGCCGCCTACTTCGAGCACTTCCCCGGGGTCTGGCGCCACGGCGACTGGATCATGTTCACGGAGCGAGGGAGCTGCGTGATCACCGGCCGCTCGGACGCCACCCTCAACCGCGGGCGGTGTGCGCCTCGGCACCGGCGAGGTCTACTCGGTGGTCGAGGGCATGGAGGAGGTCGTGGAGAGCCTCGTCGTCCACATCGAGGACCCCGGCGGCGGCCCGGGCGAGCTGATCCTGTTCGTGGTGCTGGCCGAGGGCGTCGAGCTCGACGACGAGCTGCGCTCGCGGATCGCCGCCGAGCTGCGCGGCACGCTCTCGCCGCGGCACGTCCCTGACACCGTCGCCGCCGTGCCCGCGATCCCGAAGACCCTGACGATGAAGAAGCTCGAGCTTCCCGTGAAGCGGATCCTGCTCGGGGATCCGCCGGAGAAGGTCGCGAGCCGCGACGCGCTTGCCGACCCGGCCGCGCTCGACGCGTTCGTGGAATTCGCCTCTGAGCGAGCGCCGGAGAGTCGTGGTTCAGATCTCCCGGGCCGATAATTTGTAGCACAAACGATTTGTCGATCCAAGCAACTGTGAAAGAATCACCCTGTGCCCCGCAAGTCCCCTCCAAGCACCGAAGCGACCGAGTTCGCCGGACAGCTCTTCTTTCGCCTCTGGCGCGCTACGCACACCCGGATCGCCGAGAAGCTCGAGTCGATGGGGCTGACGCCGGCTTCGTTCGGCGTTCTCAACCTGCTCGGCAAGCGCGACGCCATGATTCAGCAGGAGATCGGCAAGGCGATGGGGATCGACCGGAGCACGATGGTCGCGCTGCTCGATGGACTCGAAGGCGCGGGGCTCGTGACAGAACAACGCACCCGGATGACCGCCGGGCGCGGGTGGTCACGATCACCTCCAAGGGCCGCAAGGCCCTCGAGCGCGGACGCAGGCTCAACGACGAGGTCGAGGGCGAGGTTCTCCGGGGCCTGTCCAAGACCGAGCGGCGCGAGCTGCTCGGCCGTCGCCTAGGCGCTGTCGGCGATCAGCCCGCTGAAGAAGTCGGTGTCCGCCTTCTGCAGCTGGCAGAGCTCGATCCAGTGGCCGAGCTGGGCCCTCGTGTCGACGTAGCCGAGCCGAGCCCGGTCCGGGATCAGGATCGTGTACTCGAACGACATGTCGTTCTCGCCGAGCAGCTGTCTCGACCGAGCCCCAGGCCTCATCGCCGAGCGGGACCAGCATCGCGAGGTGGTGGAAGCCGAGCACTCCGCCGTCCTTCGGCAGCGCCCGCCGGTAGAACTCGACCTCGCCGGCGACCGGCTCGATCAGCTCGACGATCAGGCCCCCGCGGGCGCCCATCGCGACCCGCGGCTCCCACTCGACCTCCTCGCCACGCTTCATGAAGGTCGCTCCCTCGACCGGCACCTCGGTGGAGTTCTCGATCCCGAAGAGGTCGCGCAGCTCGTTCATCCCCCGGTCCAGGTCCGGCGTCACGTAACAGACCTGCCACACGTTCGCGAACAGGTCGCCGAGGGTCTCGATCGGCCGTGGGTCGGCGAACAGCCCTGACGCTGGCCGGACGGCGCCCGCGCTCATGCCGGCACCTGCCTCTCGGGCGCGCCGGTGCAGAACGTCCGCGAGCTCATCGATTCGAGAGAGCTGCGGGTGATGGCCCGCGTCCATCTCGACGACGTCCGTGACCTTCCGGTCCCTGACCATCCTGCGCTGGAGCGCGGGCGGGACGATGCGGTCCCTCGTGCAGATCACGTAGGTGCGGGGGATGCGCTCGAAATCCTGATTGAGCGAGACGGGCTGAGTGAGAGGCATGAAGACCTGGGGTCCGGTCCTCGCAACCGCCCAATCCATCACCTCTCGCGTGCAGTCCTGATTCGATGCCTGGCAGGTGGATTGCGGCAGGGTTCCCACCGGTGGGTCGCCCGAGACCACGACGGTCTGCTGCACGAGGTCGTCGGCGCCCTTCGGGGAGCCCCGTCAGGTCGACCAGGCTCTGGCCGTCGCGCGGGCAGGAAGGCCGCTACGTAGACGAGGTCGCCTCACCCGATCGGGGCGGCGGGCGGCGGCCTCGGAGATGACCATGCCGCCCATGCTGTTCGCGACCAGGATCGCGGGCTCGTCGCCCTCGTCGAGCAGCTCGCAGATCCGCTGCGCGTAGGCGTCCAGGGTCACCTCCTCTGCGGGGGTGGGGTCATCGCCGGAGCCGGGCAGGTCCGGGGCCTCCGATCGTGTGGCCGAGCTCCTCGAGCCGCTCGGCCAGCGGCTCCCAGATCCATCCGCCGACGAACGCGCCATGAACCAGAACGATCCTCGCCATCTCTCCTCCTCAGCTCGTCGGAACGGAAGCTCATGCGGCCAGCACCACCTTGCCGTGGAGCCCGCCGGCCTCCACCAGGCGGTGCGCCTCGGCGGCCTCGTCGAGCGGCAGCACCCGATCGACTCGGGTGCGAAGGTCTCCCACCGCCGTCGCCTCGACCTGCTCTCGCAGGGCCTCGCGGTTCTGGTGGATCAGGAAGGACTCCTGGCGGATCCGCCGCTCCGGGTCCGCCTCCGGGGGCCTGCGCGTGCTGACGATCGCGCCGCCGTCCTGGACCGCCGCGAAGACCGGCTCGCCGAGCGGGACCGCGTCGAACACCGCCGGCACCGGCTCGATCGAGCCCAGGTCGGTGTCGCGCGGCAGCACCTCCGCGGCTCCGAGCTCGCGGGGCCAGTCCTCGTCGTCGCGGCCCGCGAGGGCGATCACGCGGTGACCGGCGGCGACGGCGAGCTGCACCGCGAAGCCGCCGACCGCCCCGCTCGCGCCGGTCACCAGGAGCGTGGTCGGCTCGCGTAGGTCGAGGAGCCCGAGGCCCTCGTGCGCGGTGACCGCGTTGAGGGGGACGGTGCAGCCGTCGACGAAGCTGAGGCCATCGGGCAGCGGGACGAGCCAGTCAGCGTCGACCGCAACCGACTCCGCATAGGCGCCGACCGATCCCTTCTGGTCGTACCACTGGATCATCCCGACGACCCGGTCGCCGGGCGCAAAGTCGCTGACGCCCTCTCCCACCGCCGCGACCTCGCCCGCCAGATCCCAGCCGAGGACGAAGGGAGGGTCGGGGACGGCGCGGCCGGCGCCGGCGCGCGCTCCCAGGTCGGTCGGGTTGACGTTCGCGGCCCGGACGCGGACCACGACCTGGCCGGGCCCCGGCTCGGGCTGGGGCCGCTCCGCGACCTGCAGCACCTCGGGCCCGCCGAGCTCGGTCACCTCGACGACCCGCATCCGGCCGTTCAGGCCGTTCCGTTGGCGTGAGGGAGGAGCACCGCGCGCCCGGTGATGTCGCCCTCGCGCAGCCGGCCGAGCACCTCGTTGACGTCGTCCAGCGGATGGGTCTCGGTCTTCAGGGTGATCTTGCCCGCCGCGTGCAGCTGGAGCACGTCCCAGAGATCGGTCCAGCTCCCGACCAGGTTGGCGACCAGCGAGTGCTCAAAGCTGACCAGGGCGACGGATGGAGCCGTGACCACCCCGCCGAACCCGACGATCGAGTAGGTGCCCTGCTGCGCGAGCATGCCGAGCCCGTCGGCGTGAGTCTGGTCGGTGCCCACGAAGTCGAGGACCAGGTCGGCGCCGCCGCCCTGGCTCAGCTCCCAGACCGCGTCCACGACCCCGTCCGCGTCCACGGCCCAGTCGGCGCCGAGCTCCTCGGCGAGCTTGCGGCGGCCGGGATGCGGGTCGACGACGATCACCACGCCGTTCCCCATCTCGCGCGCCAGCTGGAGGCCGATGTGACCGACCCCGCCGGCGCCCAGCACGACCGTGGTGCTGCCCGGCCCCATCAGGTGGGCCACCTTCTTGATCGCGTGGTATGCCGTGATCCCCGCGTCCGAGTGGGGTGCGACCTCGACGGGATCCATCCACGGCGGCAGGGGCACGATCTCCCGCTCGCCCACCACCAGGTACTCGGTGAAGCCGCCGTCCAGGGACAGGCCGGTGAACTCGTGGTGCTCGCAGTGCATGTCGCGGCCCCGCCGGCAATTGACGCAGACGCCGCAGCTGTGGGGCGGGTAGATCAGCACCGGGTCGCCGACCTTGACGCTGGTGACCAGGTCGCCGACCTCCTCGACCCGACCGCCGTTCTCGTGGCCGAGGACCCGGGGGACGTCCATCCCCGCCGGAGCCAGCTCACCGTCGATCGCGTGCAGGTCGGTCGAGCAGACGCCCGCCGCCTCGATCTTCACGCGCACCTGGTTCGCGCGCGTGATCTCGGGCTCGGGGCGATCCTCGAGCTCGAGGGGCTGGTTGTAGTCGTTCAGAACCGCGGCCTTCACGCGTGGACCTCCGCGGCCTGCGTGCTCAGATACCGGTTCGGGTCCTCGTCGAGGTGCTGGGCGAGGCGATCGGCGAGGGCCATGATCGTCATGGAGGGATTGACGGACAGGGTCTTCGGGAAGAGCGAGGCGTCGCCGACGAAGAGCCGCTTCGCGTCGTGGGACTCGCAGTTGGCATCGACCACCGAGCGCGCCGGGTCCGAGCCCATCCGGCAGGTGCCCTGGACGTGGGTGCTGGCCGGCCCGGTCGTGGCGACCCGCTTGGCGCCGGCGGCCTCCATCACCTTCCTGCCGAACTCGAGGCCCCTCTCCATCCGCTCGAGCTCGACCGGGTCGAAGTGGGCCTCGAAGCTCTCCGCGCCGTCCTCGCCGACCACGACGCGGCCGTTGTTCTCGTCGTTGGCGAGGACGAGGATCCCGTTCCAGTTGCGGTACTGCCGCACCGCCTCGACCAGGCGCTCGCCCCACATCGGCCCGTCCTCGTCGGCGATGCTGGTCGCGAACCCGATCGGGTCCTGGATCGTCGAAGCCTCGAGCACGAAGCCGCCGTCCTCGTCTCGCATGAAGTCCATGCAGTGGGAGGTGATCGGATAGACGCGGTGGGCGTCCTGGGGCTCGTCGAACAGGCCGAAGACGAAGGCGGCGGGGTGGAGGCCGAGGTTGCGGCCGATCCACTCGCTGCTCTCGGAGTTGCCGCTCGCCTCTGGCAGCCCCGAGCGGATCAGGATCTGCGGGGTGTTGAGCGCCCCGGCCGCGACCACGACGGCGCCGGCCTCGATCGTGTGCAGCTCTCCCTCGGCGTCGCGTACTCGACGCCCGTCGCCTCGAGTCCGCCATCCAATCCGGCGAACAGGACTCGCTCGACCGGGGAGTCCGCGCGCAGGTCGAGCTTGCCCACCGCGGTGGCCTCGTGGATGTAGGTGTTCATGGTCGACTTGCCCGCATTGGTCGGGCATCCCTGAAGGCAGGACCCGCACTTCATGCAGTTGACGTCCGTGTAGGAGTCGACGGGCTCCAGCTCCGAGCCCAGCTCGCGGAACGCGCGATCGAGCGTCCGCACGCACTCGGGCCAGTCGGCGCGCTCCCGGACGCCGAGCGCCTCCTCGACCCGCCCGTAGTGGGGAGCGAGGTCCTCGATCCCGAACGGCTCGCCGCCGTCGCCGAGCAGCCCGCTCGCGTCGTGCCACTTGGCGAACTCGAAGTCGTGGGCGCGGAAGGCGACCTTGGTGTTCATCGTCGTCGTGCCGCCCACGCAGCGGCCGCCGAACATCGGCACCGCGCCGCCGGCGCCGCCGTCGACCATCGCCATCCGGAGCGGCCACCAGAAGTCGTGGGCGGCCTTCGCCTCCCAGCGGACGAAGTCGGCGGCGGTCAGGTGGGGCCCGGCCTCGAGCAGGACGACGCTGCGACCGCGCTGCGCGAGCTCCCCGGCGACCACGCCGCCTCCGGCGCCCGACCCGACGACGACGACGTCGACGCGCTCGCTCACGCCGGGATCCCGAGGTAGGACCAGTCGTGCTGACGATCTGGCTCGCCAGCGGGAAGTCGAAGTCGATCTCCTCCCAGGCGCCGGGCCCCTCCGCGCCGGGAGCGACGAAGTCGCTGTAGTAGGCCTCGATCGCGAGCGCCCGGACCATCATGAACTCGGGGGTCTGCGCGCGGTCGGCGAGGGCTTCGGCGCCGTCGTCGGCGACGTCGGCGAGCGAGTCGATCGCGCCGAGCGCCGCCGCCCGCGTCCCCTCGTCGACCATGGCGAGCTTGGCGTCGACGTAGGCGGCCGGCTCGCACCGCGCGGACCCGGGCACGATCGTCTCGCAAATGCCGCGAGCGCCGAGGCTCGGCCCTCGTCCATGATCAGCCAGCTCCTCTCCGCCACGGCCACGCACCCTATACGCAGGAAGGGAATAAAACAAGCTATTTGACAGATGAGGCCGTTGAAGCGGCCGTGGGGTCAGCTCGCCGTCAGATACGAGAACGTATCCGGATGCGTTAATGTATGCGGTTGTGCAGGTGCAGCGACAAGAGCACCGGCGCGTCCGGAGGCTCGTCAACGGCACGGTTCGCTCTCGGGAACGGCGGTCGCGATCGCGACAGCAGCAGGAATCCCGCTGGCCGGTCTAGATGGCGTCTAAGCTCGCCGGCGCAAGAAGGACCTGACACCCTCCCTCGCTGTTTTCATCGTCACCGGGATCATCGCTCGAGGCTTGCCTGCTGGTGGGGTCAGGACGTGGAGTTCAGTGGGCCGGTGAAGCTCGCGGGCTCGGGTGAGGACGATCCTCGGGACGGAGCGAGGAGACGCCCCGTCAAGCGGAGGATCAGGAGTGATCGACGAGCGCGCTTCATCGTCGACGAGGGCTCGGGATCACCGCCGACGTGCTGGTGCTTCTCTCGCCGGGGACCCGTGCCGGCGCCGGTCTGCTGAATGCGGCAACAAGGGGATGAAGCGTCGCGTGCTCGGCAGCGTTCCGAAGACAGTCACGCACAAGGCCGACTGCACGGTGATGGTCGTCAAGAGCGACGTGAACGGGCCGCTCAGGGCTCCTGGGTCGAGGACATCGCTGCGAGGCGTAATAGACGCGGGCGCCGATGGACCGATTCGCAAGACGAGTCTGTTCGCTGCGGGGCGTGCACGATCGTATCCCACAACTACCGGGAGAAGGCCCAGGTCCTCGAAGCCGTCGGGCTGCGGGAGTAGCGGCTGATGGTCCGATGATCGCGACCCGCGTTTACCATTCCGGTCGATGGCGGCGGCAGTCCGACTGGCCCCACTCGACGATCACGGACGGGAGATCATCGATGCCTTCGAAGAGGCGACGAATGAGCAACCAACCGAGGTCCAGGAAGACGGGAGCCGCCGGTACTACCTCCATGGTGATGACACGTCAGTAGACGCGCTGGGCCGCATCGATCCTGACTGGCGAGAACACGTCACCCGGTCGAGCTCAACATTGTTGTAGGCCGCCCTTTCGATGCAAAGCGACGCTTCTCAGGCGGTGCCGAGTGCGCGCCGCGCCGCTGCCACGACCTCGTCCGCGGCCGGCAGGTAGGCGTCCTCGAGCTGCGGGCTGAGCGGCACCGGAGTGAATGGGGCGCCCACTCGCTCCACCGGTGCGTCCAGGTCGTCGAATGCCGCCGCCTGGACACGGCTGGCGATCTCCCCGCCGAAGCCGCCGTGCTCGACCGCCTCGTGAGCGACGACGAGCCGGTTCGTGCGCCGGACCGAGTCCACGATCGCATCGAGGTCCAGCGGGACCAGCGTCCGCGGGTCGATCACCTCCGCCTCGATGCCGTCTGCGGCGAGGCGGTCGGCGGCGGCCAGCGCCTCGCCGACCATCCGCGAGAGGGCGACGATCGTCACGTCCGATCCCTGGACGCGCGACGCGGGCGCGGCCGATCGGCACCGGGCTCGGGCTCGTCGGGAACCTCCTCCTTGCGGAAGTAGAGGTTCTTGTGCTCGACGAAGACGACCGGGTTGGGGTCGGCGATCGCGCTCACCAGCAGGCCGGCGGCGTCCTCGGCGCGTTGCTCGGCATCAGCACCTTCAGCCCGGGGATGTGGGTGAGCCAGGCCTCCAGGCTCTGGGAGTGCTGGGCCGCGCCCCGCGATCCCGCGCCGCCCTGGGTCCGCAGCACCATCGGCACCTCGCAGCTGACCGCCGGACATGAAGTGGGCCTTGGCCGCGGCGTTGACGAGCTGGTCGAGGGCCAGGGTGAGGAAGTCGATGAACATGATCTCCAGCACCGGCCGCTTGCCGGACTGGGCGGCGCCGATCGCGACGCCGCAGATCGCGGCCTCGCTGATCGGGGTGTTCAGAACCCGCTCGGTGCCGAACTCCTCGGCCAGGCCGGCGGTCACCGTGTAGGGCCCTCCCTCGGCGACGTCCTCGCCGATCACCAGGACGTCGTCGTCGGCGCGCATCGCGTCGGCCAGCGTTGCGTTGACGGCCTGTGACGAAGGTGGTCTGCGTCATCAGCTCGCCTCGTGGTCGGCGTAGACGAGGCAGGCCGCCAGCTCAGGCGACGGAAACGCGCTGCCGCGGCCGAACTCGACCGCCGCCTCGACGGCCTCCCGCGCCTCGGCCTCGACGTCCGCCGCGGCCTGCTCTCGTCGATCCAGCCCGCCTCGGCCGCGGCCCGCTGCAAGCGCAGGATCGGGTCCTTCTGCTGCCACTCCTCGTCGGCGATCGCCTCGCGGTACTGGCCGGGATCGCCCTCGTAGTGGCCGCGCAGGCGATGGGTCAGGCACTCGAGCAGCATCGGGCCCTCGCCCTTGCGGGCCTCGGCGAGGAAGCTCGCCGAACGCCTCCCAGACCGCGCCCAGGTCGTTGCCGTCGACGGTCTCGCGAGGTGAGCTCGTACGGGGCGACCACGTCGCTGACCCGCTCGACCTTGGTGTGGGCCGAGCGCGGGGTGAACTCGGCGAAGCCGTTGTTCTCGCAGACCAGGATCAGCGGCAGGCCCCAGAGCGTCGCCAGGTTGATGGTCTCGTTGAAGTGGCCGGCCTGCACGGCGCCGTCGCCGAAGAAGACGACCGTCGCACTGGTCGCCGCCGTCGAGGCTGGTCCGCCAGGGCGCTCCCCAGCGCGATCGGGATGTTGCCGCCGACCACCCCGGTTGCGCCCATGAACCCGTGCTCCGTGTCCACCAGGTGCATCGATCCGCCGAGGCCGCTGGCAGAGGCCGTCCTCGCGGCCCATCAGCTCGGCCATCACCCGGTCGAGCGGGGCGCCCTTGGCGATCGCGTGGCCGTGGGCGCGGTGCCCGGAGTAGACGGCGTCGTCGTCGCGGAGCTGGGCGCAGACGCCGGCCGCGACGGCCTCCTGGCCCTCGCTCAGGTGGATCAGGCCGTAGACCTCGTCGGCCCGCTTGAGCTGGCCCACCCGCGATTCGAAGATGCGGATCCGCCACATCGTCCGCAGCAGGTCGAGCGCGACGGCGCCGTCAAGCGGCGTCACGCAGCGACGGGCTGGAACTGCGACATGGTCGCCTCGAACGCGTGGCTGTACATCTCGTCGATCGGCTCCGCGCGCAGCTCGTCGGAGAGCACCTCGATGCCCCAGGCGTCGTCGTAGCCCATCTCCTGCGCGGCCCTGATGTAGCCGCGGATGTCGAACTCGCCCTCGCCCGGCAGCTTGCGGAACCTGGTGGTCTCCTCGATGCGGTCCTCCATCCACTCGAGCTTCCCGTCGCTGAGCTCCACCCAGGTCAGGTAGTCGAGCGGGATCCGCTTCAGGTCGTCCGGGGCGATCCCGAGCTTGGACATGTGCCAGGTGTCGATCACCAGGCCGCCGTTCTTGGCGCCGGCGCCTTCGACGACCTTCAGCGCGGCGTCGAGGTTGTCGACGTTGACGTCGAACGGCATGAACTCGTAGGCGATCACCGCGTCGGTCAGGTCGGCGGCGTGGGCGCAGAGCTCGGCGTAGCGCTCGGTGAGCTTGTCGAGCTCGCAGGGGACGCCCGGGATGTTGCCCGACCTTGACGTGATGGGCGCCAAGCGCGGCGGCGCCCTCGAGCAGCAGGTCCCGGAGCTCGTCCGACTCCTTGCGGCCGTCGGTGCCCTCGTCCTCGAAGAAGCCCCAGATGAACTCGAGCTCGAGGTACTGCAAGCCGTTGTCATCGAGCAGCTTCTTGACGTCAGTCGAGGCTGCGGCTCTCGAGGGTGTGCGCGAGGTCGGCGTGCCAGATGCCGATTCCCTTCATCCCCGCCTTGGACGCCTCCGCGCAGCGGTCGGCGAAGTCGAAGTTGCTCCATTCCTGGCCCGTGTGCGGCTGCGTCGGGCCGGCGGTCGTCCAGTACGCGCCCACCAGCTCGACGCCGTTGTCGGTCGTGGCCATCGTCACTCCTCCTTGTCGCCCTTGGCGGGCATCACGTTGATTTCGATCTTGACCCCGTTGGGGTCCTCGAAGAACAGCTGGCGCATTCCGACGTCGGGGACGGTGTTGTGCTTCGCCTCGATCCCGCTGCGCTCGAGGCGCGCCACCGCCTCGTCGTGGTCGTCCCCGGAGAAGGCGAGATGGTCGAGCGACCCGGTGCCATCGGCGGGCGGCGACGCTGCGATCCCGGTGGTCGCGGAATGGGCCGTGTAGGCGGCGCGGTCGGCTACATGGACGCAGGGCACCCCGTTCGCGTAGAGCCAGTAGCCCGGGAACTCCAGAGGCGGCCGGTCGCCCACCTCCAGCCCCAGGGCGTCGCGGTAGAAGTCGCGCGTCCCCTCGATGTCCTCGGTCAACACCAGAACGTGCTCCAGCTTCGTCAGCGGCATCTGACCGCCGCTCTCACCAGCCGGCGTTCCGTCGACCGCGCTACGTCAGGCCGCCGCGGCGGGAACTTCGCCGACGACCTGCCTCGCCGCCGAGACCAGCTTCTCCGCCGAGGGCGAGATGTAGCCCTCCTGGACCTGGTTCGCCGCCACCGGGGCGTCCATCCGGGCGACCCGGGCAACCGGCGCCTTCAGCGAATCGAGCGCCTTCTCGCTGACCATGGCGGCGATCTCGGAGGCGACCCCGCAGTGCATGCGGCCCTCGTCGGCGACGATCAGCCGCCCGGTCTTGGCGACCGAGTCGAGGATCGTCTTCTCGTCGAGGGGGACCAGGGTGCGGAGGTCGACAACCTCGGCGTTGATGCCCTCCCCGGCCAGCTCGTCCGCGGCGCCGAGCGCCACCGAGGTCATCATCGAGCAGGCGACGATGGTCACGGCGTCGCCCTCGCGCTTCACGTCGGCCTGTCCGAAGGGGATCTCGAAGTCGCCGTCAGGGACATCGTCCTCGGCTCCGTAGCCAAAGGCGTGGGTGAGCACGATCGTCGGGTTGTCCGACTTCATCGCGGTTGTCAGCAGTCCCTTGACCTCCTTGGCCCCGGAGGGAGCCGCGATCTCGATCCCCGGCAGGTTCCAGTACATGCCGAACGGGCTCTCGGAGTGCTGCGCGCCGCCCCCGTGGAGGAGGCCGTGGCTGATGTGCAGCGTCACCGGCACGCCGATCGTGCCGCCGGACGACGTCCGTGCCGTCGAGATCTCGTTGGCGATCGAGGAGATCGCCGGATAGGTGAACGAGGCGAGCCCGAGGTGGGCGAACATCCGGTGCCCGCACATCGCCGCGCCCGCGGCCATCGCCGTGTAGGCGGCCTCGGAGCAGGGCGGGAAGAGGATGCGATCCCCGTACTTCTTCTGGAAGGGCTCGAACTGCATGCCCTCCGGGCCGATCCCGAGCACCTCGTTGCCCATGACGACGAAGTTCGGGTCCTCGTCCATGAACTTGCTCAGCACGTCGAGCATCGCGTCGGCGTAGTTCTTGGTCGGCATCGGATCCTCCTTACGCGAAGACGTGTTCGAGGGCGGACTCGGGCGTGGGGCGGGGGCTCTCCATGGCGAACTCGCGCGCCTCGGCGATCCGGGCGGTCTGCTGCTCGTCCATCGCCGGTCAGCTCCTCCTGGCTGATGTCGCCGGATCCGAGCAGCTTGACGCGCGTAGATCAGCACCGGGTCGTGGTCGCGGTACCAGTCCGCGTGCTCGCCGGAGATCGCGGAGTCGTCCCAGGCCATCGAGATGTCGAGCTCGCCGGTGGTCAGCTCCGGCCAGAGCGGCTGGCTGCCCGCCCACCGCTCGGTCACGGCGTGGATGAAGAACGGGCCCTTGCGCGCCCGGCAGTGCTTGACCGCCTTGGCCGCGAGCTTGTTGACGGCCTCCAGGTCCCGGCCGTCCACGGTCTCGACCGGGATCCCGAAGGTCTTCGGGATCGTGGTCAGGTCCTTGACCGCGGAGACGGAGGTCGGGAAGCCGCCGCCCGCGGAGCCCAGGGCCCCCTCGCTGTTGTTCTCGCAGACGAACAGCACCGGCAGCTCGTAGAGCGCCGCCAGGTTGAGGGACTCGTAGGCGATCCCCTCCTCGAGGGCGCCGTCGCCGAACAGCCCGACGGCGATCGCGTCGCCGCCCTCCTGCTTGAGCGCGAAGGCGGCGCCGTTGGCGAGCGAGATGCTGCCGCCGACGATCGAGGAGGTGGAGATGAAGCCGAGGTCCGGGTCGCTCATGTGCAGCGTGCCGCCGGCGCCCTTGTTCAGGCCGGTCTCGCGGCCGAGGATCTCGGCCAGCGCCTTCTTGGGGTCGGAGCCGCGGGCGAGGACATGGCCGTGGTTGCGGTGGTGGGTGGCGAGCTTGTCGCCGTCTCCGAGCGCCTCCATCAGGCCCACCCCGGTCGACTCCTGGCCGATGTAGAGGTGGAAGTGGGTCATGAAGGCGTGGTCCTCGTGGAAGAGCTTGTTGACCGCCTCCTCGAAGCGGCGGATGGTCAGCATGCGCTCGAGCGCCCGCGCTCCGGCGCTCCTTGTCCCAGCTCTCTGTCATTTCTTTCCCTCATCTCCGTTGGTCGTGCTGGCTCGAGTCAGGTAGGCCGACTGGAGCAGCTCAGGCTTCTCCTTCAGCTCGCTGGCGGTGCCCGAGAACTCGATCTTCCCGTGGCCCATCACGTACGCCTCGTTCGCCATCCCCAGGGCGATCGTGGCGAACTGCTCGATCAGCAGCACGCCGATGCCCCCGCGGCCAGCTTCTCGATGGTGGGGATCAGCCGCTTGACGACGACCGGGGCGAGGCCCAGGGAGAGCTCGTCGATGAGCACGAACTTCGGCTTCAGACCAGCGCCTGCGCCAGCACGAGCATCTGCTGCTCGCCGCCGGAGAGCGACCGGGAGCGGGTGCCGAGCCGAGCCTTGAGCTCGGGGAACATCTCGAGCGCGTAGCCGAGGCCGGCTCTCGGCCTCGCTTGGGGCAGCGAGTAGGTCGCGACCCGCAGGTTGTCCTCGACGGTGAGCTCGGAGAGCAGCCGCCGGCCCTCCGGGACCACGGCGACTCCGGCGGCGCGGATCTTCTCCGGCCGCCTCCCGCTCAGGTCGGTCGCCGTTCAGCCTCACCGAACCGGACTCGGGTCGCAGGACTCCGCTGACGGCGAGCACCAGGCTCGACTTGCCGGCGCCATTGGGCCCCAGCAGCGCGGTCACCTCGCCGGGTCGAATTCGCAGCGAGACGTCGCGGACGACCGGCCGGCCGCCGCGCGCGACGGTCAGGCTCTCGAGGGTGAGGACGTCGCCCTTCTTGCCGCCTCGGGCTTGGCCTCGGCGGCCGGCGCCTTCTCCTTGGCGGTCGGGCTCATATCTCCTCCGCTCCGAGATAGGCGCGGATCGACCTGCTCGTCGCGCAGCACCTCGTCGGTCGGGCCCGGAGGCGATCAGCTTGCCGAAGTCGAGCACCGAGGTGAGCTCGCAGCAGGCGGACACCAGGTTCATGTCGTGGTCGACCAGGATCACCAGCGCCCCGATCTCCTCGGGGATCCTGCGGATCACGCTGCCCATGTGCTCGGTTTCCTCGTCGGGCAGGCCCGCCGCGGGCTCGTCGAGGAGCACGGCGCGCGGCTTGCCGACGACGGCCCGGGCGATCTCGACGAGGCGCCGCTCGCGCGCGCCCAGCGTCCCGACCTTCGTGTGGGGATCCAGGTCGCCGAGCCCGACGAAGTCGAGGGAGCCGAGCACGTCGTCGCGGCGGGAGGTGCCGCCGTTGTTGCTCGAGTGCTCCTCGACCATCGCCACGTTGTCGTAGAGCGAGAGCTCCTCGATCGCCTGCTCGGTCTGGAAGGTTCGGCGCAGGCCCCAGCGGGCCCGGCGGAAGTCGGTCATCGCCGAGCAGGTTCTCGTCGAAGGCGGTGACCGTTCCGCCGATCGGCTTGACGAAGCCGCTGAGCACGTTGAAGAAGGTGGTCTTGCCCGCTCCGTTCGGGCCGATCAGACCGCAGGTGCCCTTCGGGGAAGGTGACCGTCATCTGGTCGATGGGCTTGACGCCGCCGAACCGCACCTCGAGGTTCTCGACCTTGATCATTCCGACCCCGCCGTGCCGCCGGCTGCCCGCGCCCCCGGGCTGCCCACAAGTCGCCAGAGAAAGCGCCCCAGCTTCGCCATGTCCTTCGGGAACTGGTCGACCAGGCCGGCGGGCGCCGTGGTCAGCACCTGGATCACCCCGAGGCCGAAGAGGATGGTGAGCAGGTCCGGCGGCAGCCCCCAGTTGTCGAGCAGCGCCGGCAGCAGCTTGATCAGGATGCCGGCGACCACCGCGCCCCAGAGGCTGTAGATCCCGCCCATCAGGACCACCGCGAGCAGGATGATCGAGTCCTGGGTCGGGAAGGTGAGGTTGTAGAGGGTGCCCGAGCTGCCGGCCAGCAGTGCGCCGGCGATCCCGGTCATGAAGGAGGCGAGCGCGAAGGCCCACATCTTGTAGAGGCTGATGTTGACGCCCGCGGCGAGCGCGGCCGGCTCTGACTGGCGGATCGTCGCCCAGGCGCGGCCGGGCTTGCCGCGCACGTGCCAGAGCGCCAAGCAGGAACATCAGGGCCGCCCAGATCACGCAGTAGCGGAAGAAGGCGTGCTCGCCGGTGGCGATGCTCGGGCGCCGGATCTCGTGCGCGCCGGTCGTCGCGTTGGTGTGGCCGAGGAAGCCGCTGCCCCCGTTCGGGAACTGGGTCGCGGCGATCACGACGGTGATCGCTCCGGCGAGCATCAGGGTGATCAGCGCCAGGTAGAGGCCGCTGACCCGCAGCGCGGGCAGGCCGATCAGCGAGCCGAGGACCATCGTGATCAGCCCGGTCATGATGGTCACCACCGGGAAGGGGAGGCCCGTCGCGAACAGCAGCCGGGCGCCCACCCAGGCCCCGAGCGCCAGGACCGCCACCTGCCCGAGCGAGACGAGGCCGACGCGTCCCATCAGCAGCCCGAGCCCGAGGGCGACGATCGTGTAGATCACGACGGCGGTCGCCACGTCCGTCCAGTAGTTGCTCAGCATCGAGGGCAGAACCAGCAGGACGAAGGCGAGCAGCACGGCGATCACCGCTATCCGGATCCTCTCTCCCCTCTCGAGGCTCGAGCCGGGCGCGAGTGCCCGTGTCACCAAGCTTCGCGCTGGAAGCCTCAGCCGCGTCCATTGCCCAACCCCGTCCCCGTGAACGAGATCTCGCGCTTGCGCGAGATCACCAGCAGCGCAAGCGTCGCGATCACGAACGGCGCCATGTTGCGGTACTCCGAGATGGAGTTGATCGGCGTCGCCAGGGCGCTGACCAGCCCGACCGCGAGCGCCGCGAAGAATGTGACCGTCAGCGATCTCAGCCTGGCGATCAGCGCGGCCGCCAGCGATGAGATCACCAGGAAGGTCAGGCTGACGGCGTCGAGCCCGACCAGGTCGGAGAGCAGCAGGCCCGAGATCCCCGGAGAGCAGCCCGGAGACGAGCCAGGCCTGCGCCTCCACCCAGCTCACCGGGACCCCGAGCGTCGCGGTGATCTCGCGATCGTTGGCGAGCCCCCGCATCGCGGTGCCGAGCTTCGTGTACTTGAGGAATGCCCCCGTCCCGAAGACGACGAACACTCCCAGGCCGAAGGCGATCACCTGCGTCCAGGTGACGGCCACCTGGCCGATGTCGAAGGCATGGGTCGAGGTCGGCAGCACCTGTGAGCGGGCCTTGTCGCTCCAGATCCACGACATGGTCCCGAGCAGGATCAGGGCCAGGCCCAGGGTGGCGGTCGCCTTCACCAGCGCGTCGCGCTTGGCCAGGGCCGGGCCGAGGAGGACGCCGTAGGCCAGCGTCACCGCGGCAGCAGAAGAGGACGGCGACCCCGTAGGAGGGCCATTCGGGCCACAGGGAGTTGTTGATCAGGTCCCACGCGATCAGGGCGCCCATCGCCCCGACCGCGCCGAAGGCCAGGTTCAACACCCCCGTGGTCCGGTAGAGAACCACCATCCCGGCCCCCGACAGGGCGTACACCCCGCCGAGGGCCAGGCCGGTGACGATGAAGGGCTGGAAGTCGTGCCAACTCGGCATCTAGTGACTCACAGCCCCCTTATCAACTTCCGCCGGTCAGGCTCGGGTCCGCCTGCTCGATCTGGCGGACCTTCGCGATATCCGGTTCGTCTGCGCTGATGTCGAAGCAATCCTCCTTGATGACCATGTGGCCGTTGTCCGGCGTGGTGGTCCAGTCGACATTGTTCGGAATGTGCAGCGGCGCGTTCTTGCCGAAGTACCAGGGCCGGCACAGGATGTCGGTCTTCTGGTCCTTCAGGTTGAACACCGCCTCGTTCACGCTCTGCAGCGTGTACGGACCCTTGACCGTCTCCAGGGCGTTGGTCATGAACTCGCCCATCAGGTAGCCCATCTGGCTGAAGCTGCCCAGACCGCCGGTCACCGCTCTGGCCGTACTTCTTCATGACCGAGCGATAGAGCTCTGAGTCGGGACCGTCGAAATCGGTCACGTTGAGCTCGGCGTTGACGAGCAGCTTGCCGTCCCACTTCGTCCCCAGCGCCTGCGCCAGGAAGTCGGTGTTGCACGGCGTCGAGCAACCCCACGCCTTGACGCTGTCCTCGAGGCCCTGCTGCTGCGCGGCCTGGAGGATCTTCAGCGCCTCAGGCGGCGTGAAGTTGAGGACGACGGCCCCATTCGAGCCGGCCTCCTGGGTCAACCGGACTGCGACCGAGTTCGCGTCCTGAATCGGGACGTTGTCGGTCGATTCGCTGATCGGGACACCTGCGCAGCGTCGGCGACGATCTTCGGGCCGGCGGCGATGTAGCCGGTGCCCGGGCACGTTCGACTGGTCGAACGCGATCTTGTCGACGTCCTGGCGGATCACTGCCTGCACGGCGCCGTCCGAGCTGTAGCGCGGGCCCATGTTCACGGGGGCGCTGTTCGGCGTCGACCAGCACGACGGAGCGATACCGGCATTCAGGACCGCAATGCCCTTCTGCTCGTAGTAGCTGTGGTTGACGTCGCACTCGATCAGGCTGAATCCGCCGGCCATGCCGACCACGCCGTCGGTCTCGACCAGCTTCTTCGCCAGCGCGGCATTCTGCGCCGGGTCGGTCTGCTCGGTCTCCGCGATGTACTGAATCGGGTGACCGTTGACACCACCGTTGGCGTTGACGCAGTCGAAGTACGCCTTGGCCGCGTTCTCGCCATCGGTGAAGTCCGTACCGGGCTGCTTCGTCGCGATCGCGCCGATCTTGATCGGACTACCGGTGGGCTTCTGACCGTTGCCGTTGCCGCACTTTGGATTGTCTACGACTGATCCGCTGTTGCTGCTTTTGCTTCCGCTGCCGCCGCATGCGGCGACGACCAATGACAGGCCGGCCGCGACCACAACGAGCGTGGTTACGGATCGTCCTCTCTTCGAGCCGAAGTACCTCTTCACCGATCTCTCCTCCTCTGTTACCGGCCGTCGGTCGGTTCCGGCGGCCCTGGCGTGATCCTATACCAAGAAAGTCATTTCGTTTGGTTTGTTTTCACTTGCCTTAATCCGTGCGTAAATCAAGCAATCTCGCCGCGTTTTCCTTCAGGATCAGGGGCCTCACCTCGTCATCGATCTCGAGCCGCTCGAAGTCCCGCAGCCAGCGCTCGGGCGTGATCATCGGGTAGTCGGAGCCGAACAAAACCTGGCGTTTGAGCAGGGTGTTCGCGTAGCGTACGAGCTGAGGCGGGAAGTACTTGGGCGACCAGCCGGAGAGGTCGATGTAGACCTCCGGCTTGTGCATGGCGATCGAGAGCGCCTCGTCCTGCCAGGGGAAGGACGGGTGGGCGAGCACGATCGGCAGCTCCGGGAAGTCGGCGGCGACGTCGTCCACGTGGATCGGGTTCGAGTACTTGAGCCGCACCCCGCCGCCGCCGGGCAGGCCCGAGCCGATCCCGCTGTGGCCGGTGTGGAAGAGGGCGGGCAGCCCGGCCTCGGCGATCACCTCGTAGAGCGGGTAGGCGGCGCGATCGTTCGGGAAGAACGCCTGGAGGTTGGGGTGGAACTTGAAGCCGCGGACGTCGTGCTCGTCGATCAGCCTCCGGGCGCGCTCGACCGCATCGGGGCGGGCGGGGTCGACGCTCGCGAACGGGATCAGGACGTCGGCGTACTTGGCCGCGCCCTCCAGGACCTCCTCGTTGGGGACCGGCGGGCGTCCGGACTGGGACTCCCAGTCCACCGTGAAGACCACGGCGGCCATCTCGCGCTCGCGGTAGTAGGCGCCGACGTCGTCGATGGTGGGGGTGCCGCCGCCGTCGCGGAAGTAGCGCTGCGATGCCTCTCGGAGCTTCGGGGGGATGGGGTCGTGCCCGTCGGCCGAGACCTCGACGTGGGTGTGGACGTCGATCGCCTGGACCGCGTCGAGGTCGATCACGAGGGCGGCGCCTGCTCCCGAAGCTCGGCCAGCCCGTCCTTGAGGACCACCTCGCCGGCCCCGTTCACGGCGTCGAATCCGACGGCGCCCTCCTGCGGGCGGCGGACGCGGGTCGTGAGCGCGTCGCCGGGCGCCATCGGGCGCGAGAAGCGCACCGCGAGCCGCTCGACCGCCGCGGGGTCCTCGATCTCCTGCGAGGCGAGCACCGCCCGGCCGGCGAACGCCATCAGGCAGAGCCCGTGGACGATGATCCCCGGCAGGCCCGCCGCCCGCGCGACCTCGTCGTCGAGATGGAAGGCGTTGTGGTCGCCGGAGGCCTCGGCGTAGCGCTGGGTCTGGTCCTCCGCGATGGGATAGGTCGGCGCCGCCACCGGCTCGGAGGCGCCCAGCTCGTCCGGCATCCGATGGTCGGGGGCCTCCTCGCCGCCGCCCGTGCCACCCGAGATGCCCCGGTAGAACTCGGTCACGTACTGCTCGTTCAGCAGGCGGTCGTCGCCGTCGCGGCTCTCGGTCTTGAGCACCACGGTGGTCCCGGACTCCTTGACGTGGACGCCCACGGCCGCCGCCCGCGAGCGCACCGTCATGCCCGGCTGAATCGGGATCGAGATCCGGATGTCCTGATCGCCGTGCACCACCCGCGGCCGGGCCTCCTCGGGCGCGACGGACGTGGCCGCCTCCTGAAGCACGTTCCAGACCGGGACGATCGCGAACACGGGGGTGGCGACCGTGCCGGCGAGCGCAGGCGGCGCCGACTCGTTCGTCGCCTGCGCGTATGCGCTGAGCGCATCCCTGCCGACGGATGTGGCGCGCCCCGGGGTCCATTGCCCCAGGGCATCCAGGTTGAACTGCACCGGCTCTCCTTGCTCCTTATATGTAGGGGACTGTGTGGAGGCCAGAACCTATTACGGCTGAGGCGGGTGGCTTAGAACGGGTAGCTGGCCTGCTCCGGCTGCTCGGTGATCCAGCGCACCTCGGTGAACTCCTCGACGCTGAAGTGACCGCCGAAGCGGCCGCCGTTGCCGGAGGCGCCCCTGCCGCCGAATGGGGCGACCGGGTCGTCGTACACGGTCGAGTCCATGATGTGGACCAGGCCGGTGTCGAGCCGGTCGGCAACCTCACGCCCGCGCTCGTGCGAGGCCGTGAAGACGGCGCCGGAGAGCCCGTACTCCGTGTCGTTGGCGATCGCGACAGCCTCGTCCTCGGTCGAGAAGGTCATCACGGGCGCGACCGGCCCGAAGATCTCCTCGTTCCAGGCGCGCATGTCCCGGGTGACGTTGGAGAGCACCGTCGGCGGGAAGAAGGGCCCGTCGCCCTTGCCGCCCGTCTTCAGCTCGGCGCCGTTGCTGACGGCGTCGTCGACGATCTCCTGCACCCGGTCGATCTGCCGGCGGTTGATGATCGGTCCCAGAGCGACCTCCTCCTTGCCCGGGTCCCCGACGGGGAGCCGGCCGCCACGCTCGGCGAGCAGCGAGATGTAGTCGTCCGCGATGGACTCGTGGACGAGGTGCCGCCCCGAGGCCATGCAGATCTGGCCCTGGTGGAAGAAGGTCCCGAACGCCCCGCAGGAGGTCGCCTTCTCGATGTCGGCGTCGTCGAGCACGATGAACGAGCTCTTGCCGCCGAGCTCCAGCGCGACCCGCTTCAGGTTGCCGCCGGCGAGCGCGCCGACCGCGCGGCCCGCGCGGGTGGAGCCCGTGAAGGAGACCATTCGAATCTCCGGCGCCTCGCAGATCGCCTCGCCCGGCTCGACTCCGCCGGGCAGGACCTGGAAGACGTTGTCCGGCCAACCGGCCTCCTCGAAGGCCCGCGCGAAGACGAGCCCGCCGGAGACCGGCGTGTGCGGGTCGCACTTCAAGAGCACCGCGTTGCCGAGCGCGAGCGCCGGCGCGACGGAGCGCATCGCCAGGATCATCGGGAAGTTCCACGGCGCGATCACGCCGACGACCCCGACCGGCAGGCGCTTCGCCATGCTGATCCGGCCCTGCTCGTTCGGCAGCACCTCGCCGATCGGCATCGAGGTCAGCGCAGCGGCCGCGCGCAGCTCCTTCGCGGCCTCGCCCACCTCGAACGCGGCCTTCTGGGGAACTCCGCCGCCCTCGTGGATCAGCCACCACTCGATCTCCTCGTGCGCGCTCTCGAGCGCGTCGGCGGCGGCGTGAAGGAGCTTGGCCCGCTCGGGCCCCGGGGTCGCGGCCCAGCCGGGCTGCGCCTCCGCCGCCAGCTTCGAAGCCTTGCAGGACGTCGTCTCGCGTCGCGGATCCGACCGAGGCGAGGTGCTCGTCGGTGGCGGGGTTGTGCACCTCGAGCCGCTCGCTCGTCTGCTGCCAGCCACCGCTGTAGATCTTGCCGTCGAGGATCTGATCGGTGATCAGGGTCCCCGTACGGACCTCGGTCTGGGTCGCAACCTCCATCAAGTCCTCCTCCTCTCGATGCCGGGATTCCGTTCCCAGCGGTTCGCCGTGTATCTTGCCTCACCGGGATCCTGTATGCAACAGGTGAGGAGCGGACGTTATTCGACGCGGGGCGACTCGCGCTTTTTGGGTGATGGATAGACATTCTGCATACAGAGGACGCTCAATTGGCCGACTAACGGCGAAGCCGGCAAAGCGGCCAAGGCCGCCGATGGCGAGCCCACCTCGCAGACCACGCGGGCCCTCCTCAGCCTCCGCGACCTGCTGCTCAGCGGCGAGTTCCCTCCCGGCACGCGAATGTCGGAGCTGCCCCTGGTGGAGCGGCTCGGCGTCTCCCGGACCCCACTCAGGCTGGCGCTCGCCACCCTGCAGCACGAGGGCCTGCTGGAGAACATCGACGGCGGCGGCTACGCCGTCCGGGAGTTCACCCGGGACGAGATCCACGACGCGATCGAGCTCCGCGGCGTCCTGGAGGGGACGGCCGCCCGGTTCGCGGCGGAGCGCGGCGCGACCGCGGATCAGCTGACCAGGATGCGCCGCCTGAGCGCGGAGATGGACCCGCTCGTCCACCGCTCGGACGTCGACTCCTTCTGGCAGTACGTGGAGTGCAACCGGGCCTTCCATGAGCTGCTCGTGGAGGCCGCGGCGAGCCCCGTCCTCTACCGGGAGCTGGAGCGGATCGTCGCCCTGCCGTTCGCCTCGCCGAGCGCACTGGTCCAAGGGCAGGCCGAGCTTCCCGAGTCCCGCGAGATCCTGGTGATCGCCCAGGAGCATCACCGCGGCCTGATCGTTGCGATCGAGCTGCGCCAGGGCGCGCGCGCCGAGGCCCTGGCGCGGGAGCACGCCCGGATCGCCCTCCGGAACCTGGAGATCGTCCTGGACAACCGCGACGTCCTGGAGCGGATCCCCGGCGCGTCGCTGATCAACCTGGCGGACCTCGCCAAGAGCTAAAGCAAGGAAGAGGAGAGAGGAGAGCCACAGATGCCGAGCAACGGATTTCACTGCGAGATCGTCGGGAGCCTGCTGCGCCACGACGAGCTCAAGCAGGCGATGGAGCGCGACGAGCGAGGCGAGATGGATCCCAAGGAGCTCGAGGCCCTCCAGGAGGAGGAGGGCAAGCGCAACATCGCCCTGCAGGAGGAGGCCGGGATCGAGGTGCTCACCGACGGCGAGGTGCGCCGCCGGTTCTGGTTCGACCCGCTCACGGACAGCCTCTCCGGCTACAACCCCGAGGTCCCGGCGCCCGTCATGTTCCACGGCTCCGGCCGACAAGCCGGAGGGCCCGCCGCCGAAGCTCCCCGCCGTGACGGAGAAGCTCGGCATCCGCCACAACCTGCCGCTCGAGGAGTTCCGGTTCGTGAGCGCCAACAGCGACCGGCCCGCCAAGGCGACCCTCGCCGGCATGACCTACGCGAGCGTGCTCTGGGTCCCGGGCTACTCGGACAAGGTCTACCCGGACCGCGAGGCCTACATGGACGAGGTGATCGAGCTGATGAAGCAGATCGTCGGCGAGACGGCCGAGGCGGGCTGCGACTACTTCCAGCTCGACTCCCCCCGCTACACCCACCTGGTCAGCGAGGAGGGCCAGGAGAACCTGCGCAACCTCGGGCTCGACACCAAGACGTGGCTTGGGCAGATGATCGAGCGGGACAACCAGCTGATCAGGGCCTTCCCCGACGTCACCTGGGCGGTCCACCTCTGCCGCGGCAACCACCGCTCGATGTGGTCGGTCGAGGGGGGCTACGACGCGATCGCCGAGCAGCTCTTCAGCGACCTGGAGTGCGATCGGATCTTCGCCGAGTACGACTCTCCCCGGGCGGGGACCTTCGAGCCGCTGCGCTTCGTGCCCGAGGGCAAGACGGTGGTGCTCGGCCTGATCACCACCAAGGAGCCCGAGCTCGAGGACGCCGATCAGCTCAAGCAGCGGATCGAGGAGGCCTCGGAGTACATCCCGCTCGAGCGGCTGGCTCTGAGCCCGCAGTGCGGCTTCGCCTCCACCCTGCCGGGGAACCTCGTCACCTTCGACGACCAGAAGGCGAAGCTCGAGCTGCTCGGCAAGGTCGCGCACGAGGTCTGGGGCTGATGGGCTCCCTGCTCAGTCCCCTGGATGACGTGCTGAAGCGCTCGGGCGCCCATATGACCGAGCGCGAGGGCTGGGTCGTCGCGGCCGACTTCGGCTCCCTGGCGTCGGAGATAGCGGTCAGCCGCGCAACCGCCGGCCTGGCCGACGTCTCGAGCATCAGCAAGTTCGAGGTGCGGGACACGGCCACCGCGATCGCCGACATGTATCCGTCCGGGCGGGAGCTGCGCCCGGGACGCGCCATCGAGGCCGCCGACGCGTGGTGGTGCGTCGTCTCCGAGGAGCTGCTGCTCGTGCTCGCGTCGCCGAGCAAGGCCGCGCGGGTGCGCGCCGACCTCGATCAGAGCGGCCCGGTCGGAGACGCGGATCGAGGACGTCACCTCCGATCGCGTCGCGGTCTGCCTCACCGGCCCCTACGCGCGCGAGGTCCTGTCGCGAGCCGGGAACCTCTCCCTGCGCGCCCGGCAGCCTGCGGGTTGAATCGGTGGGCGGGGTCCCGACGCTCGTGCTGCACCAATTCGAGAAGCAATGGCTGCTGGTGGCCGCCGCGTCGGAGGCCGGCAACCTCTGGCATGCCCTGACGGATGCGGGGTCGCCGCTCGGGCTGGCCTATGTAGGGGCCGACGCCCTGCAGCACCTGCACGCCGCGGCGGCTGGCGTGCAGGCCGCTCCACTTTGGAGCGGAGGGCGACCCGTAGCGACTCTGTGGGGCGGCCGCACCTCAGACGGTTGCTCCACGGCACCTCGTACGGCAGTCTGATCGTCGCCGGTGTGCTCCCCGGGTTCCTCACGGCGAGCCTCGCCCCCCGGATCCGCCACGACTTCTCCTTCGGCGACTCGGTCCTCGGGCTCGCGGTTGCGACCTTCTACCTGACCTGCATGCTGAGCTCGACCCCGGGCGGGCACCTGGTCGAGAGGATCGGGGCACGGCGGGGCATGCAGCTGGGCGCCGGCGCTCACCGCGGCCTCGTGCCTCGCGGTCGCCGCGCTCGCGCACTCCGCAGCCGGCGCTGATCGTGCATCCTGCTCGTCGCGCGGCCTCGGCAACGCGCTCGGTGGTCCGGCGGTGAGCGCCCTGCTCAGGCGAACGGTTGACACCGGCCGGCATGGCCTGGCGTTCGGTGCCCAGCAGTCCGGCGCCTCGATCGGGGCGCTGCTCGCCGGCGTGGCGCTGCCGGCGGTGGCGATCCCCTTCGGGTGGCGGTGGGCGTACGTCGTGGCGGCCGCGCTGGCGGTCGCCGCGGTCGCGCTCGCGCCCGCGCCCGCGCCGGGGGAGCCGCCGAGGCTCCACGCGCAGCCCGAGCCCACGCCCCACCACGTCACCTCGATTCGCGCCCTCGCGCGTGGCGGCCGTCCTGGCGAGCGCCGCGGGCGTCGGCTTCATCGCGTTCCTGGTCACCTACTCCGTCGACCAGGGGATCGGCGAGGGTGCCGCCGGGCTGCTGCTCGGAGCAGTCAGCCTGGCCGCGACGATCAGCCGGGTGGGGCTGGGGATGGTCGCGGACCGCTCGGGCGGCGACCCGCTGCGGCTCACCGCCCTGATCCTGGCGGGGAGCGTCGCCGGCTACCTCCTGCTGATCGCGGGCGAGCCGGCGGTGATCGTGCTGGCGGCGCTGATCGTGGGGAGCATCGGCTGGTCCTGGCCGGGCACGCTGACCCTCGCGGTCGTCTCCCGCCGCCCGGACGCCCCCGCCTGGGCGGTCGGGGTGATGATGTCCGGCCTCTTCGCCGGGGCGGCGGGCGGCCCGCTGCTGGTCGGCCTGCTCGCGGAGCACGACCACTTCGCCGCGGCCTGGTCGCTGTGCGCCGGGCTCGCCCTGGCGGCCGCCGGCACCATCGCGCTGACGCGACGCTTCGAGCTTGGGCCTCGGCCGGGTCCGCTGGGATCGGAAGCCCGTCATCTAGGGTTCGGCCGAGCTAGCGAGGGAGCGAGGAGAGCATGGAAGGCGATCAGCAGTCTCGAACCCAGGTCGGGATCGTGGGCGCGGGCCCGGCAGGCCTGGTCCTCTCACATCTCCTGCAGCGCGAGGGAATCGAGTCCGTGGTGCTGGAGGACCGCAGCCGCGACTACGTCGAGCAGCGGGTCCGGGCCGGCGTCCTCGAGCAGGGCACGGTCGACCTGCTCACCGAGCTCGGCCTCGCCGACCGCCTCCACCGCGAGGGCCTGATCCATCAGGGAATCGAGCTGCGCTTCGACGGCCAGGGACACCGGATCCCGTTCGAGGAGCTCGCCGAGGGGCGAGCGATCACGATCTACGGCCAGCAGGAGGTGGTCAAGGACCTGATCGCGGCCCGGCTGGATGCGGGCGGCCCGCTGCTGTTCGAGGTCGACGACGTCAGCCTGCACGGGATCGACTCGGACGAGCCGAGCATCCGCTTCACCCACGAGGGGGCCGAGAGGGAGCTGCGCTGCGACGCGATCGCCGGCTGCGACGGGTTCCACGGCGTCAGCCGCCCGTCGGTGCCCGACGGCGTGCTCAGCTTCAACCAGCTCGACTACCCGTTCGCCTGGCTCGGGATCCTGGCGCAGGTCGCGCCCTCGACCGAGGAGCTGATCTACGCGCCGCACGAGCGCGGCTTCGCGCTGCACAGCCTGCGCTCCCCCGAGCTGAGCAGGCTCTACGTCCAGTGCGATCCCGGGGACTCGCTCGAGGACTGGCCAGACGAGCGGATCTGGGAGGAGCTCCACCTGAGGCTGGCCCGGGACGACGGCTGGACGCTGAACGAGGGGCCGGTGGTCGAGAAGGCGATCGCGCCGCTGCGCAGCTTCGTCGCGCAGCCGATGCAGTACGGCCGGCTCTACCTCGCCGGCGACGCCGTCCACATCGTCCCCGCCACGGGAGCCAAGGGACTGAACCTGGCGGTGGCCGACGTGCAGGTGCTCGGCGAGGCCCTCACCAAGTACCTGCAGGGCGGCGACGGCTCGCTGCTCGACGCGTACTCGGATGCCTGCCTGCGCCGGGTCTGGCGCGTCCAGCACTTCAGCTGGTGGATGACCTGGATGCTCCACCGCTTTCCCGATGACGACGGCTTCATGAGGGGACTGCGCCGCTCGCAGCTCGACTACGTCTGCTCGTCCCGGGCCGCCGCGGCCACTCTGGCGGAGAACTACGTCGGTTGGGGATGGTGGGGAGGATGCGATGAGCTCGATACGAGGACCTCTTCGACGTGCGAGACGCGCGGGTGGTGGTGACCGGAGCCGCCAGCGGGCTCGGGCTGGCGATGGCCGAGGTGATGGCCGACGCGGGCGCCCGGGTGACGCTCGCCGACCTGGACCCGGAGAGGCTGGAGCAGGAGACCTCACGGCTGGCCGAAGCCGGCGGGCAGGTTCGCTCCTTCCAGCTCGACGTCTCGGACCGCGACCAGGTGCAGGCGCTGATCGACGACGTGGTCTCTGACCAGGGCGGGGTCGATGTCCTCTACGCCAATGCGGGGATCTCACTGGAGCCGGGCATCACCGATCCGAAAGGCGGCATCGCGGCTATCGAGTCGGAGGCCTGGGACAAGGTGGTCGGCGTGAATCTCAACGGAATCGTCTTCTCCATGGGCGCGGCCGCCGAGGTGATGAAGAAGCAGGGCAGCGGCAAGATCGTCGTCACCGCCTCGAACGCGGGCCTCAAGGTGGAGCCGCTGGTCGGCTACTCCTACGCCGCGACGAAGGCGGCGGTGATCCACGTCGTCCGCCAGGCGGCCGTGGAGCTCGCGCCCCACGGCGTCAACGTCAACGCGATCGCCCCTGGCCCATTCCGCACCCGGATCGGCAGCGGCGAGCTGCCGAACGAGCGGATCGAGGGAATCTGGGCCGACCTGATCCCGGTCGGCCGCATGGCGGAGACCGACGAGCTCAAGGGCCTGGTGCTGATGCTGGGCTCCCCGGCGGCGAGCTTCATCACCGGAGCGGTTGTCCTGATCGACGGCGGGGCGATGCCGTCGTCGTTCCGAGAGGAGATCAGCCTGGGGTAGTCGCCACGTGTCGATCTGAACGGGTCCCGTTCGTCGTAAGGGTGAAACGGCGAAAAGCGCGTCTGCGCTTGGAAAGGAAGAACGATGCAGACCGAAAACAGGAACCAGAAGATTGCCGTCACGGGAGCCACCGGCCGGCTCGGAACGCACCTCGTCGAGATCCTCGAGCAGCGCGGACACGATGTTGTCTCGATCGCGCGCTCGAAGGGGATCGACGTGGTCAGCGGCGAGGGTCTCGACGAGGCACTCGCCGGGGTCGAGACCATCATCGATACGGCGACGTGGCCCACGCCCGACCAGGAAGCGGCAACGGAGTTCTTCACCGCTTCGGCACGAAACCTCCAGCGAGCCGGCGCGGAAGCCGGGACGCGGCGGATCGTCGTCGTCTCGATCATCGGCATCGACAAGTTCCAGGGTGGCTACAACGCGGCGAAGATGGCGCAGGAGCAGGCGCTGCTCGAAGGCCCGCTCCCGGTCCGGATCGTTCGCGCGGCCCAGTTCCACGAGTTCTTCGACGAGTTCGTCGGGTGGATGACCCAGGACGGCGTCGCCTACCTGCCCGAGATGCGAACGCAGCCCGTGGCCGCCCGCGTCGTCGCCGAAACCCTCGCCGATGCGGCCGAGGAGCCGGAAATCGAGAACGGCAGGATCACCGAAGTCGCCGGCCCGCGGGAGGAGCGTCTCGCCGATGTGGCCGCGGCGCTCTTCGCCAGTCGAGGCGACTCGTTCGAGATCCGCGAGGGCCGTCAGTCCGGCGACCCGGACGCTGCGGCCTATGCGGAGGGGGCCGTGCTGCCCAACCCGGGTGCGAAGCTCGCCGGCCCCAGCTACGAAGAGTGGCTCGCGTCGTTGGCCAGGGCCTGAGCGCGAGAGGTTTGAGCCAATTGACCAAATCCTCTAGGTTGTTGCCGTGCTCGCTGCGGTTACTCGGGGAGTTGGTCAGATGGAGGTTCTCGATGTTCCCGAGCCCGCGGCGCCCGGTCCGGGCGAGGTTGTGGTCCACCCCGACGCCGTCGGAATCTGCGGCTCGGACTTCCACTTCTTCAGCGGCGAGCTCCAGATCTTCGAGGATTCGCCCTACCCGCGCATCCAGGGCCACGAGTTCACCGGGACGATCGAGGAGCTCGGGCCCGAGACGAGTGGCCGCCTCAGCGTCGGGGACCGGGTCTCCATCCTCCCGCTCAGCAACTGCGGCGAGTGCTACCCCTGCCGGGTCGGCCGCGGGAACGTCTGCGACAACTTCAGCCTGATCGGGATCCACACCGACGGCGGCCTCCAGGAGAAGCTGCGGGTCCCCGAGTCGCAGGTCTTCGCGATCGCGACGGACGAGCCCGCCACGGCCGCGCTCGCGGAGCCGTTCTCGATCGGCGTCCGCACGGTGCACAGGGCGCGCATCGCCGAGGGGGAGCGGGTGGTGATCCTCGGCGCGGGCCCGATCGGCCAGGCGTCCCACCTGCTGGCCCGCGAGCGTGGGGCCACGACCCTGCTCGTCGACCGCATCCAGAGCCGGCTCGACCTCGGAGCGGCGAGCGGCGCCGAGGGCCTGCTCTGGGAGGACAGCGATCAGGTCGTCGAGGCCTGCCGGGAGTGGTCCGGGGGCGAGGGCCCGCCCCTGGTGATCGACGCGACCGGGGTGCCCGATCCGATCCGCGCCGCCGTCGACATGGTCGCCTCGGCCGGACGGGTGACGGTGGTCGGGATGTCGGGCGAGGAGGTCCCGCTGCGGATCGGGACCTTCACCGAGAAGGAGGTCGACCTGCTCGGCGTGAGCTGCTGCGGCCCGGAGGAGTTCACCCAGGCCGTGCGCTTCGTCGAGGGCCATGAGGCTCAGCTGCAGCCCCTGATCACCAGGCGATTCTCGCTGGATCAGGCGCCCGAGGCGCTCGCCTACGCGATGGAGAACCCGGCCGACGTGATGAAGGTCGTCATCACGAGCAACTGACGTGTACCTGACAAATACTCTGACTTATCGGATAGTGTGCGCTGGGAGGGGCAATATGCGGACCCAGCTCAAGCGCGTGATCAGGAGGCGGCCTTGACGGCCGATGGCCAGGGGGTCGGCGTTCGACCCGGCGCGACGGACCAGGAGGAGCGCCTGGCGGATCTGCTCGAGCTCGTGCTCGATCGCAACCCCTTTCAGCGCGGCCGGGTGGAGGCCCTCGAGCTCGGCGATCGGCCCAGCCTCAGCGAGCTGCGCCCGCTGACCAAGCGCGACCTGGTCATCGATCAGGAGCGCCATCCGCCCTTCGGCACGAACCTCACCTACCCGCTCGACCACTACACCCAGCTCTTCCAGACCAGCGGGACGACGGCCCATCCGCTGCGGGTTCTGGAGACCGCGGAGGACTGGGCCTGGTGGCGCGAGCGCTTCGCGCACACGATGCGGGCCGCGGGGCTGGGCAGCGACGATCGCGTCGCGCTCGCCTTCTCGTTCGGGCCTCACGTCCAGTTCTGGGCGGCCAAGGAGGGGCTCCAGGAGATGGGCGCGATGGGGATCTCGCTCGGCGGGATGGGCTCGGTGCAGCGGCTGCAGACCATCGCCGAGGTGGAGGCGACGACCCTCTGGTGCACCCCGACCTACGCGCTCCACCTGCTCGAGGTGGCGGTGGAGCAGCGGCTCGAGTCCGCCTTCGACTCGCTCGAGCGGGTGCTCTGCACCGGCGAGCCCGGCGGCTCGCTGCCCGGCGTTCGCTCCCGAATAGAGGACGGGTTCGGAGTGGTCTGCGTCGATCACGCCGGCCTCACCGAGGCGGGGCCCTTCGGCGATCCCTGCGTCGAGGGACATGGGCTGCACGTCGACGAGAACGAGTTCGTCTGCGAGATCCTCGACGCGGACATGAGCCCGACGGCCCAGGGCGAGCGGGGCGAGCTCGTCATCACGCCCCTGCGCCTCACCGGCTTCCCGGCCCTCCGCTACCGGACGGGGGACTCCGTGATCGCCACCGACGAGCAGTGCCCCGCCGGCCACGAGGGCCGCTGGCTTCCCGGTGGCATCGTCGGCCGGACCGACGACATGGTGGTGGTGCGCGGGATGAACGTCTATCCCTCGGCGATCGAGGAGGCCGTCCGGCAGGTCTCGAGCTCCGGCGAGTTCCGCATCACCTTCTACACCGAGCGCAGCGGGATGGACGAGGTGAAGCTCGAGGTCGAGCTGACCGAGGGCACCGACGCGCGCCGCCTCCAGGAGACGATGCGACAGCAGCTCGGGCTCCGGGTCCGGGTCGTCCCGATCGCGCCCGGGGTTCTGCCGCGGCAGACTGGAAAATCTCGCAGAGTGGTTGACGAGCGCACCCCGAGGTGGGTCGCATCGTGAGCGCCCAGAGGGCGGGCTCGCGCTCTCGCGCGAGGCCGCAGGCACGCCAGATCCGGGGCGCCTCGGAGCAGGTGGCGGTGCAGATCCAGCACTACGTCCAGGAGGAGGGCCTCGGTCCGGGCGATTTCCTCGGCCGCGAGGAGGACCTCGCGGCAGAGTTCGGCGTCAGCCGCCCGACCCTCCGGGAGGCGCTCAAGCTCCTCTCCAGCGGCAACCTGATCCGGGCCACCAAGGGCCCGGGAGGCGGCATCTTCGTGGCCCACACCGCCGAGCAGGGAATGGGGCGCAGCCTCAGCGACGCGATCGCGATGATGCTGGAGACCGAGGCGGTCAGCCTGCACGAGCTGCTCGACGCCCGGGTCCTGCTCGAGGTTCCGCTCGCCGGCCTGGCGGCCTACCAGCCCGACGATGCAGACGCGTGCGCGGCTGCGCTCGGCCGTGGACGCGGCGATCGCTGCGCCGGACGACGTCGAGGTCGTCTCCGCCGCGGACGCGGAGATCCACCAGACGATCGCCGCCGCCAGCGGCAACCGCATGATCCAGGCCCTGACCAACTGGATCTTCGAGGTGCTGCAGCCGCTGCTGATCGAGGTCCTCCAGCCGGCGGTGGTGCACTCGGCGATCGTGGAGCAGCACGAGGCCCTGGTGTCGGCGGTCGAGAAGGGCGACCCGGCGCGCGCGGAGCGGGCGATGAAGGATCACCTGCTCTACCTGCGCGACGTGCTCGGCATGGTCCAGGAGGAACCCGAGGTCCCGCCCGCCGAGGCCCCCGCCGGGGGCAGCGGTGGCTGAGCTGCTCGCACTCGACGAGGCCGTCGCAGAGCTCGTTCACGACGGCGACAGCGTCGCGCTGGAGGGCTTCACCCACCTGATCCCGTTCGCCGCCGGGCACGAGATCGTCCGCCAGGGTCGCCGCGACCTGACGCTGATCCGGATGACCCCCGACCTGATCTACGACCAGATGATCGGCGCGGGCTGCGCCCGCAAGCTGATCTTCTCGTGGGGCGGCAACCCGGGCGTCGGCTCCCTGCGCCGCCTCCGCGACGCGGTCGAGCACGATTGGCCCGCCCCGCTCGAGCTCGAGGAGCACAGCCACGCGGGCATGGCCGCGCGCTACGCCGCCGGCGCCTCGAACCTCCCGTTCGGGACGCTGCGGGGCTACGTGGGCACCGAGCTGATGGAGCGCTCGAGCGAGACCATCGCCGAGATCGAATGCCCATTCACGGGTGAGGCCCTCACCGCGGTCCGCGCCCTCCGGCCGGACGTCGGGATCGTCCACGCGCAGCGCGCCGACCGCCGGGGCAACGTGCAGCTCTGGGGGATCGTCGGCGTGCAGAAGGAGATCGTGCTCGCCTCGACGCGCTCCCTGGTCACCGTGGAGGAGATCGTCGACGAGCTCGAGCCCCGGCCGGGGGCGATCGTGCTGCCGACCTGGGCGGTGGGCGCCGTCGCGGAGGCGCCCCATGGCGCGCATCCCTCCTACGCCCACGACTACTACGACCGCGACAACGGCTTCTATGTGCGCTGGGACGAGATCAGCAAGGACCGGGACTCATTCCGGGAGTGGATGGCCGAGCACGTGCTCAGAACCGCGGGGGTCGTATGACCACCACCGAAGCGGCCGTCTCGGCGGACGAGATGATGACGGTGGTGGCGTCGCGCGCCCTGACGGACGAGACCGTCTGCTTCGTGGGGATCGGCCTGCCGAGCACCGCGGCGAACCTGGCGAGGCTCACCCACGCCCCCCGCACCGTCCTGGTCTACGAGTCCGGCACGATCGGGTCGAAGCCCACGAACCTGCCCCTCTCCATCGGCGACGGCGAGCTGGCGGAGACCGCGGACGCGGTGGTCCCGGTGCCGGAGATCTTCGCCTACTGGCTTCAGGGCGGCCGGATCGACGTCGGCTTTCTCGGGGCGGCGCAGATCGACCGCCTCGGCAATCTCAACAGCACGGTGATCGGCGACTACGAGCGCCCCAAGGTCCGCCTCCCCGGGGGCGGCGGCGCGCCGGAGATCGCCGCGATGGCGAAGGAGGTGATCGTGATCATGCGCCAGTCGCGTCGCAGCTTCGTCGACCGGCTCGACTTCCGCTCTTCCGTCGGATATGGAGCGGCCCCGGGCGACCGCGAGCGGCTCGGCATGCCCGGCCGTGGGCCCACCGTCGTGATCACCGACCTGGGGGTCCTCCGGCCCGACCCCGAGACCTGCGAGCTCACCCTCACGCAGACCCATCCCGGGGTCTCGGTCGAACAGGCGCGGGAGCAGACCGGCTGGCCGCTGCGGGTGGCCACCGACCTGGAGGAGACCGAGCCGCCCTCGGACGAGGAGCTCAGGGAGCTGCGGGAGCTCCGGCGCGACGCTGGAGGGGCCGACGAGCAGGCACCATCGAGGACAAGGAGGAGGGCACGGTGGCATCGGAGCTGACCAGGAACGGAGAAGTGATCGGCTACCGGCACGACGACCTCGAGGTCGATCCCCCCTACCTGTATCCGGACTACGTCTCGACCCGGACGCGGGCGCCGAAGCGGCCGCTGGTCCCATTGGCCCACACGCTCTCGGAGATCACCGGGCCCGTCTACGGAGACGAGCGGATCGGCGAGCTCGACCACGACCTCACCCGCCAGTACGAGGACGAGCCACTCGGCGAGCGGATCATCGTCCACGGTCGACTGCTCGACCAGGATGGAAAGCCGGTGCGCAACTCGCTGATCGAGATCTGGCAGGCGAACGCCTCGGGCCGTTACCGGCACGACGGCGACCGGCATCCCGCGCCGCTCGACCCTAACTTCGCCGGCGGAGGCCGATGCATGACCGACGACGAAGGCCGCTACGAGTTCATCACCGTCAAGCCCGGCGCCTACCCCTGGAAGAACAATCCCAACGCCTGGCGCTCTCGGCACATTCATTTCTCGCTGTTCGGTCCCGCCTTCGCGACCCGCCTGGTCACCCAGATGTTCTTTCCGGGTGACCCGCTCTTCTTCCAGGACCCGATCTTCAACTCGGTGCCCGACCCGAAGGACCGGGACCGGATGATCTGCCGCTATGACCATGACCGGACCGTCCCGGAGTGGGCGCTCGGCTATGAGTTCGACATCGTCCTGCGGGGCCGCGACGCCACTCCGATGGAGGATTGATGCCGGCGCTGACCCCTTCCCAGACGATCGGCCCGTTCCTCCGGATCCAGGTGCCCTACGAGGGCGAGGAGCGGATGGTGGCCGAGAACGACCCTGACGCGATCCACATCCGCGGGACCGTGTTCGACGGCGAGGGGGCGACCGTCGACGATGCCCTGATCGAGATCTGGCAGGCGAACAGGGCCGGGCGCTACGCCCACCCCGAGGACCGGCGCGATGAGCTCCCGGTGGAGGAGGGGTTCAGCGGATTCGGGCGGTGCGCCACCGACTCGGAGGGACGGTTCGAGTTCATCACGGTCAAGCCCGGCCCCGTGCCCGGCCCCGAGGGGCGCTCGCAGGCGCCGCACATCGACGTCTCGGTGTTCGCGCGGGGCCTGCTGAAGCGCCTGGTGACGCGGATCTACTTCCCGGACGAGGCCGAGGCCAACGGCGAGGATCCCGTTCTCTCCTCGATCGAGGACCCGAAGGAGCGGGACACCCTCGTGGCGATACCCGAGGAGGGAGGTCTCCGCTTCGACATCCATCTTCAGGGTGACGGCGAGACCGCCTTCTTTGTCGTCTGAGTGGCCCCGGACGCGAAGCGGAGGAGCCACTTAATGGTGCTCAGCGGGGTCTTCGTCCCCGAGGCGATAGGCCAGGCGACCTCGGAGGCGGCCTGGCTCCAGGCGATGCTCGACTTCGAGGCCGCGCTCGCGGGCGCCGAGGCGGAGGCGGGGCTGATCCCCGGCGAGGCCGCGGAGGCGATCGCCGCCGCCTGTCAGGGCGGTGGCTTCGACCCGG
Source organism: uncultured Solirubrobacterales bacterium (assembly GCA_963763985.1). Classification (GTDB taxonomy): domain Bacteria; phylum Actinomycetota; class Thermoleophilia; order Solirubrobacterales; family 70-9; genus DASUPK01. Next base: position 198,392 of record CAVXQO010000011.1, read on the forward strand.
AGGCGATCGCGCGCGACGGCCGCTCGAAGGCCAACCCAGCCGTCCCGTTGGTCGTCGCGCTGCGGGCGAAGCTCGACGACGAGGCCGCCGGCCTCGTCCACCTGGGCGCCACCAGCCAGGACGTGATCGACACGGCCGCGATGCTGGTCGCGAGCCGTGCCCTGAAGCTGATCCGAGCGGAGCTCGACGGGGTGGCGGCGGCCTGCGCCGGGCTCGCCGAGGAGCACCGCGGCACCACGATGGCCGGCCGCACGCTGCTCCAGCAGGCCCTCCCGACCACCTTCGGTCTGAAGTCGGCGGGCTGGCTCGATTCGACCCTGTCGGCCCGCGACCGCCTGGGATCGCTCTCGCTGGCGGTGCAGCTCGGGGGTGCGGCCGGGACCCTGGCCGCTCTGGGCGCTGACGGGGAGCGGGTCGTCGGTCTGCTGGCGAAGCGGCTCGAGCTCGAGGAGCCGGTGATGCCCTGGCACACGGCGAGGCTGCGCGTCGCCGATCTGGGAGCGTCCCTGGCCCTGACCGCGGGCGTGATGGAGAAGATCGCCCTCGACCTCGCCCTGCTCTCCCAGACCGAGGTCGGCGAGGTGGCCGAGCCATCCGGCGACGGGCGCGGAGCATCGTCGACGCTGCCCCACAAGCGAAACCCGGTCGGCTCGGTGGTGGCGATCGCCTGCGCCCGCCGGGTCCGCGGCGCCGCCGGCGTGCTGCTCGAGGCGATGGCGCAGGAGCACGAGCGGGCGGCCGGAGCCTGGCAGTCGGAGTGGGCGCCGCTCAGCGATGCCCTCTCTCTGACGGGCGGCGCCGTCTCCGCCCTGCGCGAGGCGCTGGAGGGCCTCGAGGTCAGGCCCGACCGGATGCGCGAGAACCTCGAGGCCAGCGGCGGCCTGCTGATGGCCGAGAGCCTGGTGACGGCGCTCGCCGGTCGAGTCGGCCGGCGGCGGGCGCGGGAGCTGATCGATGCGGCCTCCGCGCGGGCCCTCGATGGCGGGCGGCACGCTGCGCGACGAGCTGATCGAGGACAAGGAGGTGCGCGGCGAGCTCTCGGATCAGGAGATCGATCGGGCGCTCGACCCGGCCGGCTACCTCGGCGCGGCCGATTCCTTCGTCGACCGCGCCCTGTCACGCTTCCGGGAGGAATCGTGAGCGTTGACGTCCATCACACCCTGGAGGGCCCGGACGGCGCGCCGGTGGTGGTCTTCTCCAACTCGCTGGGCACCACGGGCCAGATGTGGGACGCGCAGGCGGCGGCTCTCTCCGAGCGCATGCGGGTGCTGCGCTACGACACGCGCGGTCACGGCGACTCGCCGGTTCCAGCGGGCCCCTACTCGATGGCGGATCTGGGTCGGGACGTGATTGCCCTCCTCGATCGCCTCGGGCTGGAGCGCGTCTCCTTCTGCGGGCTCTCGATCGGCGGCATGACGGCGATGTGGCTGGGGGTGAACGCGCCGGAGCGCATCGACCGGCTGGCGATCTGCTGCACCGGGATGCAGCTGCCGCCCTCGAGCATGTGGATCGAGCGCGCCGCCCAGGTTCGGGCGGAGGGGGTCGAGCCCCTGTTCGAGTCGACGATGGAGCGCTGGTTCACGCCCGAGTTCCCCGAGCGCCACCCCGAGACGATCGAGCGCATCCGGAAGACCTTCGTCTCCACGCCTCCGGAGGGATACGCAAGCTGCTGCGAGGCGCTGGCCGAGTTCGACATGCGCGGCCGGCTCGTCGACGTTGCGGCGCCGACGCTGGTGATCGCCGGGGAGGACGACCCGGTCGGCACGCCCGAGCGCGCCGCCGCGATCGGCGAGGAGATCGAGGACTCGACGGTCGTCGTCCTGCCCGGCGCGCGCCACCTGGCCGCGGTGGAGAAGGCCGACGAGGTGACCCGCGAGCTCGAGCAACATCTGGGCCAACATCAAACGGGTCGCGCTCGACGCGCGCCCTCGCACATCATGAGCGACAAGCACGATCGGGGCATGGAGGTGCAGGCGCGAGGTGCTGGGCGACGAGCACGTCGACAACGCGATCGAGAAGACCACCGAGTTCACCGCCGACTTCCAGGACCTGATCACGCGCAACGCCTGGGGTGAGATCTGGACCAGGCCCGGCCTCGACCGCCGCATGCGCAGCGCGATCACAATGACCGCGCTGATCGCTCTCGGGCACTTCGATGAGCTGGCGATGCATGTCCGGGCGGCCCGCCGCAACGGCCTCAGCGACGACGAGATCAAGGAGGTGCTGCTCCAAACGGCGGTCTACTGCGGGGTGCCTGCGGCAAATCGAGCCTTCGCGGTCGCCAGCCGGGTCCTGGAGGAGGACGCGGGCAAATGAGCGAGAGCCCGGCGATCGGGATGGTCGGCATGGGCGAGGCGGGCACGGCGATCGCGACGGATCTCGTCTCGGCCGGCGCAGCCGTCCGCGGCTGGGACCCGGTGGCGCCCTGTCCCGACGGTGTCGAGGCCGCGAGCGACGCGGCGGATGCAGCCGCCGGCACGGATGTCGTGATCAGCGCCAACTCCGCCGCGGTGGCGCTCGAGGTCGCGCGGTCCGTGGCGCCGGCCCTCCGGGAGGGCCAGGTCTTCGCCGACCTGAACACGGCCGCGCCGGCGCTCAAGCGCGAGCTCTCCGACGCAGTCGGCGGGTCCGGCGCCCTGTTCGCCGACGTGGCGCTGATCGGCCCCGTCCCCGGGAACGGCCTGCGAACCCGGGCCCTGGTCTCCGGCGCAGGGCGCGGAGCGCTTCGCCGCGACGATCGGAGCCGCTCGGGATGCCCGTCACGCGTCGTCGGGCGAGCAGCCCGGCTGCCGCGGCGGCCCGCAAGCTCGCCCGCAGCGTCTTCGCCAAGGGTCTGGCGGCCGCGATCGGCGAGTCCCTCGCGGTGGCCGAGCAGCTCGGGTTCGAGGATTGGCTCTACGCCGACCTCGAGCGCACGCTCGAGGACTGCGGACGCCGCCCTGCTGCAGCGGCTGATCGACGGCAGCCGCCTGCACGCGGCCCGCAGGGTCGACGAGATGGAGGCGGCCGTCGAGATGCTGGAGGACGCCGGCGTCGAGCCCCGGATCGCCTCCGCCAGCGAGGCATGGCTCAGGTCGCTCGCCCGGGAGTCGGAGGCCGGGGCGCCCAGATGAGCAAGCCGCTCGGGGACATCGCTCACATCGGTCACGCCGAGCTGCTGACGCCGGAGCCCGAGCGCTCGCTGGAGTTCTTCACGCAGGTGCTCGGGATGGAGGAGGAGGCCCGCGAGGGCCAGTCGGTCTACCTGCGCGGCTGGGGCGACTACCAGCGCTACTGCCTGAAGCTGACCGAGTCGGAGCAGGCGGGCCTGGGACACATGGCGCTGCGCGCGTGGAGCCCGGAGGCGCTCGAGAGCCGGGTGGCTGCGATCGAGGAGGCAGGGCGCGGTGTCGGCTGGATCGACGGCGACGTCGGCCACGGCCCGGCCTATCGCTTCACCGATCCCGACGGCCACCCAATGGAGATCTACTACGAGGCCGAGCGCTACTCGCCGCCGGATCATCTCCGGCCGTCGCTCAAGAACCAGCCCCAGCGATACACCGGCCGCGGCGCCGCGATCAAGCGGCTCGACCACGTCAATCTGCTCGCCGAGGACGTGCGCGCGAACCGCGACTTCGCCGAGCAGGTCCTGGGCTACCGGCTCTACGAGCGGATCCAGCTCGATGACGGCAGCGAGGCCGGCGCCTGGATGAGCCTCTCGATCGCCGCCCACGAGCTGATCTACGTCCGCGACGCCTACGGCGCCCGCGGGCGGCTCCACCACCTCGCCTTCTGGGTCGACACGCGCGAGGAGGTCCTGCGGGCAGCCGACCTCTTCCTCGACAACGACATCCACATCGAGGCGGCGCCCTCCAAGCACGCGGTCGCCCAGGGGTTCTTCCTCTACGGCTTCGAGCCCGGTGGCAACCGGGTCGAGGTGACGACCGGCGGCTACTTCGTCTTCGACCCCGACCCTGAGGCGACCGTGTGGAACGAGGCGGAGCGCGCCAAGGGCCAGGCCTGGGGCGTGCAGACGGTGGAGAGCTTCCACACCTACGGGACGCCCGTGGTCGAGGAGCCGGCGAAGACGTGAGCGCCACCGGCCAGGCGACCGAGGCCCCCTCTGACGCGGCCCGCGAGCTGGTCCGCGGCGCGTTCGACCTCCACGTCCACATCTCGCCGGACGTGGTCGAGCGCCGGATCGACGACATCGGCCTGGCGCGGCGCTTCGCGGAGCTCGGCCTCGCCGGGTTCCTGCTGAAGTCGCACTACAACTCGACCGCCGAGCGGGCCGCGGTGGTCCGCGGAGGCGGTGCCCGGCGTCCAGGTGCTCGGGGCGATCGTCCTCAATCGCGCGGTCGGCGGGATCAACCCCGTCGCCGTCGAGATCGCGGCGCGGGAGGGGGCCCGCAAGGTCTGGCTGCCGACCGTCGACTCCGAGAACGAGCGCGCCCACCTCGCGGCGGCCGGGCCGGAGACGAAGCTGCCGGTCTGGTCGAAGCTCGAGTTCGAGCTCCGCGAGAAGGGGATCGGCGCCGAGCCGGTGCCGGTGCTCGACTCCGACGGGAAGGTGCTGCCCGAGACCGCGGACGTGCTGGCGCTCGCCGCCGAGCACGGGATGGTGCTCTCCACCGGCCACATCTCGGCCGCCGACGCGCTCACCGTCGTCGACGCGGCGCTCGCCGAGGGGGTCGAGAACGTCGTCGTCACCCACCCGGACTATCCAGGCCAGGCGATCTCGATCGACGACCAGGTCGAGCTGGCCCGCAAGGGCGCGATGATCGAGCGCTGCTTCACGACGCCCTACACGGGCAAGTGCACGCTGGGAGCAGTGGCTCGACGGGACCCGCGCCGTCGGCCCCGAGCGCACGGTTCTCTCCAGCGACCTCGGCCAGGTCAAGAACCCGCCGGTCGAGGACGGTCTGCCGCTGATGGCGGAGAAGCTGCTCGAGGCCGGGTTCAGCGAGGACGAGGTACGCACGATGGCGGTCGACAACACGCGGCTGCTGGCGGGGGTCGAGGCATGAGTCGCAAGGTCATGGCGATCGGCGCCCACGCCGCCGACTTCGTCTGGCGCGCCGGCGGCGCGCTGGCCCTCGCGGCCGAGGGCGGCGGCAGCGCCAGCGTGATCGCCCTCTCCTACGGCGAGAAGGGCGAGTCGGGCGAGCTCTGGAAGGAGGAGGGCCAGACGATCGAGAACGTGAAGAAGATCCGCCACGCCGAGGCCGAGGCGGCGGCGAAGGCCCTCGGCGCCGACTTCACCTGCTTCGACCTCGGCGACTACCCGCTCGAGGTCGGGGGCGAGGCGCTCACGCGGCTGGTCGACGCGATCCGCGAGTTCGCGCCCGACGTCCTCATCACCCATACCGACCGCGACCCCTTCAACCCCGATCACCCGGTCGCCTTCCATGCGGTCGAGCGCGCCCGCGCCCTCGCCGCCGGCGCCGGCGTGGCGAGCGCTTTTCCGACCATCAAGCCACCGAGGTTCCTCCTCTTCGAGCCCCACCAGCCGGAGCTCTGCAACTTCACGCCGAGCGTCTTCCTCGACATCACCTCCGTCTTCGAGCGCAAGCAGGCGGCGATGGCGGAGATGAAGGCCCAGCAGTACCTGCAGACCTACTACGCACAGCGCGCCGAGCAACGCGGCAACCACGCGCGCCGGGTCTCCGGTGACCAGGAGATTCGCCAGGCCGAGGCGTTCATGCGCGTCGTCCCGGACGCGGTGCGCGAGCTGTGAGCGAGCCCTACGACGAGCTGGGGGAGCTGGGCGCCGCGACGGTCTTCGAGGCATCCGGCCGCGACGGCCTGGTCGACCTCGACCTCCACCAGGTGATTCCGAGCTCGCGGGCGGCAGGACCGGCTCGCACGGTCCGCTGCGCCCAAGACGACATCCTCATGGTCCACGCGGCGATGGACCGCGTGGAGCCGGGCGATGTCCTCGTCCTGACGATGCCCGAGCCGAGGCCGGTCGCGCTGCTCGGCGAGCTGCTCGCGACCCAGGCGAAGGGCCGCGGGGCCGCCGCCGTCTTGATCGACGCCGCCGTGCGGGACACCGAGGAACTCCGCGAGCTTGGCCTGCCCGTCTGGGCGCGCTGGATCAGGGTCCAGGGCGCGGCACGGGCCGAGCCGGGCGAGATCGACGTTCCGGTCGACGTCGGTGGCGCCGCGGTCTCTCCCGGAGACGCGATCGTGCTCGATTCGGATGGCGCGGTCGTCGTCGCGAAGGACCGGCTCGATGAAGTGGCCAAGGCGTCTCGCGAGCGCGCCGAAGGCGAGAACGCCAAACGGGCGAGGTTCGAGGCCGGGGAGCTCTCCTACGACATGTACGATCTGCGGGGCGTCGTCGAGGGTGAATGAGTCTGATAATTTGAGTTTCTGGTGACCATCACGCTCAGCGAGGGCGCCCGCGGCAGCCTCGACGCGATCTGCGACACCTTCGTCCCGGGGGAGAACGGCCTTCCGTCGGCGACCGAGATCCACGTGCCCGACGTGATCCTGGGGGCGATGGGCGGCAATCCGAGCGCCGAAGTGCGGGACGGCTTCGCCGGGCTGATCGAGGGGTGGGACTCGGGGTTCGCCTCCAGCTCCAAGGAGGACCGCGAGAGGTTCCTGCTCGACTGGTGCGACTCCCACGACGTCATGCAGCGAGCCGCCTTCCAGGCGCTTCGCAAGCTGACGATGGTCATGTACTACTCGATGCCCTGGCAGGGCGAGGGCAAGAACCCCGTCGACGAGGCGATCGGCTACCCCGGTCCCCACGGGAAGCTGAAGGACGCTCCGCCGAAGACGATCAAGCCCCTCGAGATCACCGAGGACACGGAGCTCGACTGCGACGTGGTCATCGTCGGCTCGGGCGCCGGGGGCGGCACGGCCGCAGGGGTCCTTGCCAAGGAGGGACTCGACGTGGTCGTGGTCGAGGCCGGCGGCTACTTCTCAGAGGAGGACTTCGACGGCGCCGAGCTCGACGGCTACGTGAAGCTCTACCTCGGCGGGGGCGGCGTGCCGACCCCCGACCAGAGCATCGGCCTGCTGGCCGGCTTCTGCCTGGGCGGCGGCACGACCGTCAACTACACCTGGTGCTTCCGGCCGCCCGACCATGTCCGCAAGGACTGGACCGATCGCTTCGGCCTCGACGACTGGGCCGGTCAGGACTTCGACGACAGCCTCGACGCGGTCTGGGACCGCATCCACGTCAACTCGGAGAACAGCATGCCCTCGCCCCGCGACGTGCGATTCCGCGAGGGCCTCGCCAAGCTCGGCTGGGACTCGCAGGTCATGCAGCGGAACGCCGTCGGCTGCACGGAGGAGATCTGCGGGCAATGTCACTACGGCTGCCCGCTCGGCGCCAAGCAGTCCACCTTCAAGACCTGGCTTCAGGACGCCTTCGACGCGGGCGCTCGGATCATCGTCAACGCCCCCGTAGAGAAGGTCGTGATCGAGGGGGGCGAGGCCAAGGGCGTCGAGGCGACGACCGCCGACGGCCACAAGCTCACCGTGCGCGCCCGCGCGGTCGCCGCGGCCGCCGGGGCGATCAACACCCCGGCCATGTTGGTCCGCTCTGGCCTCGACAACTCGAACGTCGGCAAGAACCTGATGATCCACCCGGTGCTGCTGGTCTGGGCGCAGTTCGAGCAGGAGATCCTGCCCTGGACCGGCGTCTTCGGCTCCACCTTCTGCGACGAGTTCCTCGACATGGGCGAGGGGTACGGGGTCAAGTACATGCACGCCTCGGCGCATCCCTCGGACCTCGCGGTCTTCGCCCCGTGGCGGAGCGCCGCCGAGCATTCCGAGCTGATGCAGAGCCTCCGCCACACCGGCGGCTACGGGATCCTCCAGCGCGCACGCGACGCCGGCGAGGTTGTCGTCGGCAGCGACGGGTTGCCGGCGCCGGTCTGGAGCCTCTCCGACTTCGACCGGGAGATCATGCGCAAGGGCCTCGACGGGATCACCCAGATCCTGGAGGCGGGTGGCGCGCGGCGGATGTACACCTCGCACGCCGGCTGGGTCTCCTACGACCCCGGCAACGGCGGGCGGGAGCAGATGCTGAAGGCGGCCGACGACTACGGCTGGGGGCCCGCCCAGGTGACCCTCGGCTCGTTCCACCTGATGGGAACCGCCCACATGAGCGGGTCGCGGGACGGCTCCGTGTGCGATCCGGCCGGCGAGGCCTGGGACGCGAAGAACCTCTTCGTCGTCGACGGCGCCGTGCTCCCCACGGCGCTCGGGGTGAACCCGATGATCACGATCGAGGCCGCGGCCCACAAGATCGCCCGCGGCATGGCGGCGAGGCTGACCTGAACAGGCGAGGGATTTCGACGAGCGGAAGGAGTCACTGATGGCGACGGCGACCAAGGGCAAGGTGGACGAGAAGCGGATGCTGATCGGTGGCTCCTGGCAGGGATCTTCGGACGGGAAGACATTCGAGAGCCTCGATCCGGCGACGGGCGAGGCGCACGCAACGGTCCCCGAGGGGACGGAGAAGGACGTCGACGCAGCGGTCGACGCCGCCCGCGCCGCCTTCGAGTCGGACGAGTGGAGGGCGCTGCCGGCAGCCGCCCGAGCCAAGATGCTCTGGCGGGTCGGCGAGCTGATCGACGAGAACATGGCCGAGCTCGCCGAGCTCGAGACCCGCGACCAGGGCAAGCCGATCGGCGTCTCCCAGGTCGTGATCCCGGGAGTGGCCGAGCACTTCCGCTACTACGCCGGCTGGGTCACCAAGATCGAGGGCGAGACCCCGCCGGTCTCGATCCCCGGGCGTCTTCCACTACACGCTGCGCGAGCCGATCGGCGTCTGCGCGCTGATCATCCCCTGGAACTTCCCGACCAACATCGCGAGCTGGAAGATCGCCCCGGCCCTCGCCTGCGGCAACACCGCCGTGGTGAAGCCTGCCGAGGAGGCCTCGCTGACCACGCTGCGGCTCGCCGAGCTGATCCAGGAGGCGGGCATCCCGGACGGCGTGCTCAACGTCGTCACCGGCGGTCCTGCCGTCGGGCAGGCGCTTTCGAACCACGACGGCGTCGACAAGATCTCCTTCACCGGCTCGACCGAGGTCGGCCGCGAGATCGTCCGCGCCTCGGCCGGCAACCTGAAGCGCGTCAGCCTGGAGCTCGGCGGCAAGGCGCCGACCGTGATCCTCGACGACGCCGACATCGACGCGGCCGTCGGAGGCAACCTGCAGGGCGCGTTCCTGAACGCCGGCCAGGTCTGCGTCGCCTACGCCCGCTTCTTCGTCGACGCCAAGCGCGCCGACGAGTTCGCCGAGAAGGCGGCTGCCGCCTCGGAGGGCATGAAGATCGGCCCCGGGATCGACGAGTCCACCCAGCTCGGCCCGCGTGATCAGCGAGGAGCACCTGAACCGGGTCGACGGCTACGTCAAGTCCGGCAAGGAGGAGGGTGCCGAGCTGGTCACCGGCGGCGAGCGCGCGCGACGGCGATCTGGCCTCACGGCTTCTTCTACAAGCCGACGATCTTCAACGGCGTCAAGGACGAGATGAAGATCGCCCGCGAGGAGATCTTCGGACCGGTGATCTCGATCCTGCCCTACGAGTCGGAGGACGAGCTGATCGCCCGGGCGAACAACACCCAGTACGGCCTCGGCGCGTCGGTCTGGACGCGTGACGTCGGCCGGGCCCACCGCCTCGCCGCGGGCATCAGGGCCGGCACGATCTGGATCAACATGCCGAACCCGGTCGACGCCGTCGCCCCCTGGGGCGGCTTCAAGTCGAGCGGCTGGGGCCGCGAGATGGGCAAGGACGCGATCGAGCTCTACACCGAGAAGAAGAGCGTCTGGACCTCGCTGCGCTAGCAGCGAACTAGCCCGGCTAGCGTCCTCCTCGTCGATCTGGATGCCGGCCGCCCGGTACTGATCGATCAGCAGCTTGCGCATCGCCGGGTCCGTGGTGGCGGCGAGCGGCGACCTTGGCGTTCTGGGCCGATCATCGCCTGCATGTTCGCGGGCATCTGCGGCATCGCCGGGCGCTGGGGGAGGTCCCGCCGCTCGGTGCCGGAGGGAGCCCGGCGGTGCGTACGCACCCCCGCGTGAACTGCTCCAGGGTGCGCGCGTCTTGCGTCGCGGCGGCCGCGGTGCTGCCGGTTCTGCTCCTTGATGGACGGCACCTCCTTCCAGAGCACCTGGACGTCCAGTGGGGTCGGCCGGCTGAGACCAGGGCCGGGCAGGCCCGGTCCCACCGGCGGGCTCTTGCCGCTGGGGTGCTTGAACTTCTGATCGAAGACGGCGTAGGCCGCGTCCCCCGGCGGGTTGACCGCGAGCACCACGGCGTGCTTGCCGTGACGATCCCTCGTAGTAGGCGTTCCGGTCCTGATCGCGCCGATGTTGCGGAGGGTGACCGCGCTGGTCGCGATCAGGACGACGGCACGACCTCGTGCCGCTCGGGGCGGGTGACTCCGCCGCCCGCTCGATCGAGTCACGGAGCCCCTGCAGTGGTCGTCGTCCCCCGCTGCGAGCGCGGCGGCCTCGGTCGATCAGCGCCGTCCCGTTCGCGGTCCTGCTGCAGGCGACGCCCGTCCGGGAGCCTCAGCAGGTGGCTGGCGCGTGACGCCCGAGGCGTGCAGCGCCGCCATCGTCCTGTTGCGGGTCCCGAGCGGGTCCGCGAGGCGTCGGGTCGTTGGAGGCGACGCGCTGCTCGATGCTCGGCACGGCGTCCCAGAGCATCTCGAATCCCGCGGGATCGGCCGGGGTCGATCGTGACCGGCAGCTCCATGCCCGCGGCACCGGCCAGCGTGGTCCCGGTCCAGCCTGAACCATCGCCCCGGCGAAGACGGATCGGGCCCTCGTCGAGCAGGATCCGCAGGCCCCGAGGCTCTGCTTCCCGGCATGACGCGGTTGTCGATGGGGTCGTCGGCCTCGACGACCAGCGCCGTCATCTGCTGCCCGCCTTCTCCCACCGCGTCCTCCTGGCTGGGGCCGGCTCAGCGGCCGGGGTGCAGTGATGGTATTGCCGCCCGGTGGGCGGGTCAACCGGAGAGGAAGCGTCCGGACCAACCGCGCTGACGACCGAGGTTAGCACGGATGCCGGCGGGAGCTCTGGCTTGCGCCTATGCGCTCCATGAGCGATCTCGGCGGCCGGAGAGGGCGGGTTTCCGCTTGGCTCGATTCCGACCTCGTCGGGATCCGAGCCACCTCTACACCTTCCGGTGCTTGTCCTGCCTGCGGTGTTTGCTTCGCGGGGCCGCTTGCGGGCATCGTCCGTCGCCATAGCCGTCTGCATTCCGATGTTCCTGGTCGCGACCGAGGTATCATCAGCCCGACCGCCTCACTGGGAATCACGAGGGCCCACGCCGGTCCGCGACACCGGGTGCTGGTGATCGCCGACCAAGGGGCCGAGGCGGATGTCGGCTCTGCGACGAGGTGAGCACCGGCCGCGGTGGTGCGGACGGCCACGGAGAGCCGAGATCGAGCACGCCGCATGCCTGGTGATCCCCGAACTCCGGGAGCTGACCGACGATGTCGACTCGGGTGGAGCTGCGGCGGAGCGGGGCCGCGCCTCTCCTGGCGCTCCGCGACGCCGGGGTGGCCGCGAGCGGACGCGCCGGGGGTATCCCGCACCGATGGTCGCGTTACCTCGACCGCTCGCGTCCGTTGGCCCCGACCGAGGCGAGACGATGCTGACCTAGGGCCGAGAGGGGATGGGAGCGGCCGGGACGCTCGCGGAGCGGGTGTGGACGCGAGGTGGACTGGGTGACCGAGGTCAGCCGTCGGCAGCCACTGCGCCGTTAGAGCACCTCCATGGCATCGGAGCCCTAGCGGTCCGCGGCGTAGTGCTCCGCCGGCTTGCCCGAGGGCTCGTCCCGGGTGCCGGCGACCGCGGCGTCGATCAGGGTGGGGGCGCCGGAGGCGAGGGCCTCGGAGACCGGCGTGGAGAGCTCCTCGGTGCTCGCCGCGGACCGGGCCTCGACCCCAAGTGATCGGGCGAGGCCGGTGAAGTCGATCTCCGGGTCGGTCAGGTCCATGCCGACGTAGCTGTCGCCGCCGCCTGAGACGACGCGGTCGATGCCGCGCTTGCAGGCGGCGTACTCGCGGTTGTTCATCACGACGAGGACCAGGGGGACGTCGTAGTGGGCAGCCGACCAGAGGCCCTGGATCGTGTACATCGCGGTGCCGTCGCCGACCACGGAGACGACCGGGTCGCCGGGGCGGGCCATCTTCACGCCGATCCCGGCGCCGAGCGCCCAGCCCAGCGCCCCGCCGACGGAGTGGTGGTAGCTGCCGGGGCGGCTGGCGGCGAAGGCGCGGCGCACCTCGAGGCCGGTGGTGATCGCCTCCTCGCACATGATCGTGCCGTCGGGGAGGCCGGCGATCAGGGCGTCGGCGGCCGCTGCCGGATCCATCCGCTCGCCGTTCGATGCCGGGGGGCTCGTCGGCGCCGCCTCGGCCCGGGCCTTCTTCGCTGCCTCGATGCGGGCCTCGGCCTCCGCGCAGCGGCCGCTGACGATCCCGGTGATCGCGCGGATCGTCGCGGAGATTCCGCCATGCAGGGCGACTTCCGCCGGGTAGTTGCGCCCCAGCTCCGCTCGGTCCTCGTCGAGCTGCAGGATCCGCGTGCGCTCCGGGATCGGGGTCGCATCCGTGTAGTAGTGGGCCGAGAAGGCGTGGCTTCCGACCAGGAAGACGACGTCGTGCCTGGAGAGCTTCTCGCGGATCAGCGCGTCGACCGGCGGGAGCATTCCCGCCGAGAGGGGATGCGTGGCCGGGAAGTCGACGGCGTCGTACATCGGCTCGTGGAAGACGGTTGCGCCCAGCGCCTCCGCCAGCCCGACCAGGTCGTCGACGGCCCCCGCGCGCCCTACGCCGTCGCCCGCGACGATCGCGGGCGCGCCGGCCCCGAGCAGCGCCTCGGCCAGGTCCTCGACGCCCTCCGCGACGCCCAGCCCACGGACTTCTGTGCGTGCCGGCAACGGCTCGTCCAGCTCCTCCTCGAGCACGTCGACCGGGATCGAGACCATCACCGGCCCGGTCGGCGCGGTCTGGGACAGCAGGAAGGCGCGGCGGATCAGCGTGGGGAGGTCCTCGACCTGGTTCACCTCGACCGCGTCCTTGAAGGCGCCCTGGGCGAGCGCCAGCAGGTCGCCGCCCAGCATCGGGTCGTGGATCAGGTGGCGGCGGTCCTGCTGGCCGACGGTGACCACCATCGGGGTGCGGGCCCGCCTGGCGTTGAGCATGTTCGCCAGGCCGTGGGCAGCCCCGCCGCGATGTGCAGGTTGAGGAACGAGGGGCGACGGGTCGCGCGGGCGTACCCGTCGGCCATCGAGACCGCGGTCCCCTCGTGCAGGCCGAGGTAGTAGTGGAACTCCGGCACCTTGGCGAGCTCGTCCATGAAGGGCAGCTCGGTGGTGCCCGGGTTGCCGAAGACGCGATCGACGCCCTCGCTCTGGGCCAGCTCGATCAGGCGCCTGGCGGCCTTCATCAGATCGGGTAGTGGCCCGGCTGGCTCATGACCATGGTCCAGTGGAGGTCGGTGAACTCCTCGAGCGCCGCGCTGCCTCCGAACCGGCCCCAGCCGCTCTCCTTGACGCCGCCGAACGGCATCTGCGCCTCGTCGTGGACGGTCGCCAGGTTGACGTGGCAGATCCCGCTCTCGATCCGCCTGGCGACGTCGAGCGCGGTCGGGATGTCGGAGCTGAACACCGCGCCCGAGAGCCCGTAGTTGGTGTCGTTCGCGGTCCTGATCGCGTCGTCGATGTCGTCGTATTCGAGGATCGGCGACGATCGGGCCGAACGACTCCTCCGAGTACACGCGCATCTCGGGCGTCACCTTGGTCAGCACCGTCGGGTGGAAGCAGGGGCCCTCGGCCTCGCCGCCGGTCGCCACCTCGGCGCCCTTGGACTTCGCGTCCTCGACCAGCTCGGTGACGTGCTCGACCGACGCCTTGTTGATCAGCGGGCCGATCATCGTCTCGGGGTTGGTCGGGTCGCCGACCGTCATCGCGCTCGCCTTCTTCACGAGCCCGTCGGTGAACTCGCCGGCGACCTTGCTGTCGACGATGATCCGCTCGGTCGCCATGCAGATCTGGCCGGAGTGCATGAAGGCCCCGAAGTTGGCGGCGTTGACGGCCTCGTCGAGGTCGGCGTCCGCCATCACGATCATCGGCGCCTTGCCGCCCAGCTCGAGCAGGCACTTGGCTTCAGGTTGGCGCCGCACTTCTCGGCGATGATCTTGCCCGACCTTGGTCGAGCCGGTGAAGTTGATCCGCCGGGTGCCGGGGTGCGCGATCAGCGCCTCGACCACCTCGGCTGCGTCGCCGGGGTCGTTGGTCAGGTAGTTGACGACGCCCTCGGGCGCGCCGGCGTCCTGGACGCAGCGCACGATCTGGGCGTGCGTCCGCGGGCAGAGCTCGGAGCCCTTGAGGATCACGGTGTTGCCGTAGGCGAGCGGCGTCGCGATGGCGCGCGTCCCGAGGATCACCGGGGCGTTCCAGGGAGCGATCCCGACCACCACTCCGGCGGGCAGGCGGCGCGCGATGGCCGTGGCGCCGGGGATGTCGGACGGGATCACCTGGCCGACGGCCGCGTAGGCCTGCGCTCCGGCCTCGCGGAGCATGCCGCTGGCGAGCTGGCAGTTGAACATCCCCCAGCCGAAGGTGCCGCCGGTCTCCTCGGTGACGATCCCGGAGATCTCCTCGGCGCGCTCCTGGAGCAGATCGGCTGCCTTGGTCAGGACCTCCCGGCGCGCCGCCGGGGGGCCGAAGCCCCAGGCCTCGAAGGCGCCCTGCGCGGCCTTGACCGCAGCGTCGACGTCGTCGCGCCCGCGGCGGCTGCGCGGCCGACGGTCTCGTCCGTGTAGGGGTTGGTCTGCTCGGTCTCCTTGCCGGACTTCGCCCCGACCCACTCCCCGCCGATCAGAAGATTCTGCTCTGCAACCGCGACCGCCATCTCTCTCTCCTCAGCCTCGAAGTCTTCCGGCCCTGCGGGCGGGCCGGATCAATAGGTCATATTGTCATACCTGATCCGCGCGTCCGGCCGAGGCGCGCGGTCGGATCGGCGAGGCAGATCAGGCGGTCGCCCGCGCCCGGCTCGACCCGGGCTCCGGCGGTGACCACCGCCACCTCGCCCTGGGCGCGGATCACGAAAAGGGGTGCGCGGGCCCCGACTCCGGGCGATCGCGCCGGGGGCCAGCTCGACGACCCCGGCCCCGGCCTGGAATCGCCGGGTGAGCTCCGCATAGGTGAGCCGCTCGTCGAAGAGCATGCCGCCCTCTGCGTAGGCGGGGACCAGGTCCAGTTCGGCGCCCGCCGGAGCCAGCCGGTAGACCCGGGTGCTGCCGAGCTCCTGTCGCAGCTCGAACGCCGCCAGGGCGTTGAAGTCGTCGCTCTCGGTGAGGATCAGCGCCGTGCTCACCTCCTCGAGCTCGGCCTCGCGCGTCTCGAGGTCGACGCCGAGCCGCGCATTGCCGGCGTTCAGGCCCGCCTCCCGCGCGGCCGCGCTGCTCCTCCGGATCTCCCGTCCAGATGCGCACCCCGACGCCCGCCGCCTTGAGCGCCTCGGCGATCGCCCGGGCCCAGGGGTGCCCGCCCACGATCAGCACGACCTGCCCTCCCGCGCCGGCGATGCCCAGCAGCCGCGCCGCCGCGGCCCCGGTCAGGCCGTAGAGCACCACGGTGCCGAAGATCACCACGAAGGCGATCGGCAGGATCTTCTCCGCGCCGCTCACCCCGGCGCTGGTCAGCTCCAGCCCGAAGGCGGAGGCGGTTGCCGCGCGACGATGCCGCGGGGAGCCATCCAGGCGGCGAAGGCCGCTCGCGCCCGGGTGAGCGGTGACCGCCAGGTCGAGATCGCCACGTCGAGCGGTCGCAGGACGAGCACCATGATCGCGATCAGCGCCAGGCTCTCGGCGAGCAGGCCGTTGAGCTGCGACGGGCTCACGGAGGCGGAGAGCAGCACGAACAGGATCCCGATCAGCAGGTTGACGACGGTCCCGTGGAACTCGAGGATCCGCGAGACGTCGAGGCTGCGCTGGTTCGCCAGGGCGACTCCCATCGTCGTCGTTGCGACGAAGCCGGCGTCCTCCCGGATCAGGTCGCCGGCGACGAGCGCTCCCGCGACGCACATCAGGGCCGCCGGGATGGCCTGCCTCGGGGTGGTCCGCTGCAGCCCGCGCAGGAGCAGCCAGAGAACCACGGTGGCCGCGATGCCGACGAGCGAGCCCGGCGGCGAGGCTGGCGGCGAGCGCGCCCGGATGGAAGGGGCGGTCTCCGCCCGCGCCTGCCTTGACGGCCGAGAAGGCGACGACGCCGAGCAGGGCGCCGATCGGGTCGATCAGTGTGCCCTCCCACTTGAGCACGGATCGCACCGTCCCGCTGGGTCGGATGTAGGCGAGCAGGGGCAGGACGACCGTCGGCCCGGAGACGACCAGGATCGCGCCGGTGACGATCGAGACCCCCCAGTTGAGCCCGAAGATCAGCTTCACCGCGACGGAGATGCCGGCCAGCGTCAGGATCGTGCCGACCGAGATCAGCCTGATCGACGACGCGCCGGATTCCGCCGCCGAGCTCGTGGAGACGGAGCCGCAGGCCGGCCTCGAACAGGATCAGCCCGACGCCCAGCGAGACGAACGGCTGGAAGGCTCCTCCGAGGAGCTTGGTGGGATCTACGTCGTCGGTGAGGATCCCGGCGATGAAGCCGGCGGGGAGCAGCAGGACGATCGCCGGCAGCCGCAGGCGCGCGGCGAGCAGCTGGCAGGCGATCGCCAGCACCACCACCATCCGAGCCCGGTGAGGATCTCGTTAGTGGAGAGCAGGGTCCTGAGTCGGGATGGCTAGGCGCTGACTGGTTCGCTGTCCGCCTGCGCCTCGGACTCGACCGCCGTCCCGGGGTCGTCCTCGGGCGGCAGCTCGCCGCCGCGCTCGGTGCCGGCGATCACCTCGTCCGGGGTCTTCTCCTTCGGGATGAAGCCGGACTTCATCCCGAAGTAGACGGCCTGCGGGTGGTGGGCGACGATCGCCACCGTCGACTGCTCGGGCATCACCGCGTAGCCGTCGGAGAGGGTCATCCCGATCTCCTCCAGGCCGAGCAGGCGCCAGACCTTCTCGTGCTCGGACTGGTCGGGGCAGGCGGGGTAGCCCCAGGAGTAGCGGCGGCCCTGGTCGGGGTCGATGCTCGAGCTCGCGGCGGACATCCGAGTGGAGCCACTCGGCGAGGCCCTCCGCGGCCTGCACGCCCAGGCCGTGGGTGAAGAGCTGCTCGGCGAACTCGCCGTCGCGCCTCGAGCTGCTCGATCCGCTCGGTGACCTCGGGGCCGACGGTGACGCCCTGCAGGGCGACGACGTCCCGCTCGCCGGAGTCAGCGGCCGGAAGAAGTCGGCCAGGCAGATCCGGTCGTGCTTCGGCTGGCGCGGGAAGACGAGGCGCTCGATCTCGCGCTCGTGGTCCTCCGGGTCGAAGATCACCAGCTCGTTGCCGTCGGCGGCGGCCGGGAAGTAGCCGAGCCGCGCCCGCGGGTTGCAGGTAGTCCTGCTCGCGCCACATCCGCTCCAGCTTCGGCGCGAAGCCCTCCTCGCCGTCGTGGCCCTCGACGATCCGGCGCCACTCCTCGCCCTTCTTGCCGCGCCCGCCCCAGTGCAGCTTGAAGAGGACGTGGCGGTCGAGGTGCGGGTAGACGTCGTCGAGGTCGACCGGGATCTCGCGGGCGCCCCAGAAGGGCGGCTCCGGGATCGGGGCATCGGTGCGCGCGGGCGAGCGGACGCTGGCGTCGGTGGTCGGCGGGGAGTCGTCGGGCTCCTCGACCTTCTCGCGCAGCGCCCTCGCCTCGTCGCGGACGCGGTCGATCAGCGCGGCGCGCTTCTCGGCGTCGACCAGGTCGTCCATCGTGTCGAGGCCGACGAAGGCGTCCTTGCAATAGAAGACGCCGGGCTCGTAGATGTCGTCGGAGTCCTTGCCCTCCGGGTAGAGGATCCGGCGGCCGAAGTCGCGGTTGATCGCCGCCCCGCCGATCAGGACCGGGAAGTCGAGCTTCTTGGAATGGAGCTCCTGCACGGCCGCGGGCATCTGCTTCGACGTTGAGACGAGCAGCGCGGAGAGGCCGATCGCGTCGGCCTTCTCGTCGATCGCCGAGTTGATGATCACCTCGACCGGCACCTGCTTGCCGAGGTCGACGACCGTGTAGCCGTTGTTGGTGAGGATCGTGTTGACCAGCGACTTGCCGATGTCGTGCACGTCGCCGAACACCGTGGCGAGCACGACCTTGCCCTTGCTGTGTCCCTCGATCCGCTCGAGGTAGTTCTCGAGCTGGGCGACCGCCCGCTTCATCACCTCGGCCGACTGGAGGACGAAGGGCAGGATCAGCTCGCCGGCGCCGAACTTGTCGCCGACCTCCTTCATCGCGGGCAGCAGCACGGTGTTGAGGGTGGGGACGGCGCCGATCTTCTCGACGGAGCGGTCGATCCAGTCCTCGACGCCCTCCTTCTTGCGGTGCAGGATCTGCCAGTGGAGAGCCTCCTCCGGCTCCATGCCCTCGGTGGGATCGCCGGCCGCCTCCTCGGCCTCGTCGCCCTTCTCCTCGAAGTGGGCGATGAATCGCTCCAGCGCGTCCTCCGAGCGGTTGAAGACGAGGTCGTCGGTCAGCTCCCGCTCGTTCTCGGGGATCTCCATATACGGGGTGATGTGGTTGGGATTGACCATCGCCAGGTCGAGACCGGCCTCGACGCAGTGGTGCAGGAAGACCGAGTTGAGGGCGGCGCGCGCCGGCGGCGAGACGCCGAAGGAGACGTTGGAGACTCCCAGCGAGGTCTTCACCTCGGGCATCTCGGCCTTGATCCGCCTGATCCCCTCGATCGTCTCCACGGCCGAGGGCCGCCACTCCTCGTCGCCGGTGGTGAGCGTGAAGGTGAGCGCGTCGAAGATCAGCGCCTCGGGATCGAGGCCGTGCTCGTCGCAGCAGAGCTCGCGGATCCGTTTGGCGACCTCGAGCTTGCGCTCGGCGGTCTTCGCCATCCCCTCCTCGTCGATGGTCAGGGCGATCACCGCGGCGCCATGGGCCTTGGCCAGGGGGACGACCCGGTCGAGCTTGTCGCGGCCGGCCTCGAGGTTGATCGAGTTGACGATCGCCCGGCCGGAGATCTGCTCCAGCGCGGCCTCGATCACCTCGGGCTCCGTCGAGTCGATCTGGATCGGGGCCGGCTGCGTCAGCGAGACCCGCTTGGCCACCTGGCGCATCTGCTCGTCCTCGTCCTGGCGCTCGGTGAGCGCGACGCAGAGGTCGAGCACGTGGGCGCCGCCCGACACCTGATCCTCGGCGACCTGGACGATCCCGTCGTAGTCGTCGGCGAGCAGCAGCTCCTTCGCCTTGCGGCTTCCCTGGGAGTTGACCCTCTCGCCGACCAGCGTGGGCCGCGGCTCCTGCACGAGCTGGGTCGCGGTCATCATCGAGGCGACCTGGATCGGCCCGGCGGCGGGCCGCTCTCCCGGGGTGCGGCCCTCGACCCGCTCGCGGATCGCGCCGATGTGCTCGGGGGTGGTGCCGCAGCAGCCTCCGACGATGCCGACGCCGTAGCGCTCGACGAACTCGCCCAGGGTGGCGGCCAGCGGCTCCGGCTTCTCGGGGAAGATCGTCTCGCCGTCGGGCCCCTGCAGGGGCAGCCCGGCGTTGGGGATGCAGTGAACGGGCAGCGGGGAGAGCTCGCCGAGGTAGCGGATCGCGTCGCGCATGTCCTCGGGCCCGGTCGAGCAGTTCAGCCCGATCACCTGGACGTCGAGCGCCGTCAGCGTGGTCAGCACCGCGCCGATGTCGGTGCCCAGCAGCATCTTCCCGCCCTGAGGCAGCAGCGAGACGCTCGCCTGGATCGGCAGCGCTCGCCCGGTCTGCTTGAAGGCCTCGCGCGCCCCGAAGATGGCGGCCTTCACCTCCAGCATGTCCTGGGCGGTCTCGACGATCAGCAGGTCGGCGCCGCCCTCGATCAGCCCCCGGCCTGCTCCGCGAAGACCTCGACCAGCTCGCGGAACGAGATCCCGCCGAGGGTGGGGTCGTCGCTGGCCGGCAGGAACCCGGTGGGGCCGATCGAGCCCGCGACGAAGCGGGCCTCGCCGGCCGCGCGGCGCGCGATCTCGGCCGCTCCGCGGTTGATCTCGAGCGTCTGGTCGGCGAGCCCCCACTCGTCGAGCTTGATCCGGCTGCCCTGGAAGGTGTCCGTCTCGAGCACCTCGGCGCCGGCCTCGAGCATCGAGGCGTGGACGCCCTCGATCACGTCGGGCCGGTTGAGCACCAGCGCCTCGTGGCACTTGCCCTCCAGCCCGCCGTAGTCCTCGGCGGTGAGGTCGAATTGCTCCAGCGTCGCGCCCATGCCGCCGTCGAAGACGACGACGCGCTCGCGCACCGCGGCCAGGTAGTCGCGCTCGGGCATGGCGGAGAAGGGTAGGGAGTTGGCCGCTTGGTTAGCCTAGGCGAGGGATGGCGCTCTCCAACGTCTCCGGCTTCCCGCGAATCGGCCGCAACCGCGAGCTCAAGTTCGCGACCGAGGGCTACTGGCGCGGCGAGACCTCCGCCGACGACCTGGCGAAGACCGCGAAGGCGATCAGGGTCGAGAACTGGAAGCTGATGCAGGACGCGGGGATCGACCTGATCCCCTCGAACGACTTCTCCTACTACGACCAGGTGCTGGACGCGATCGCGCTGGTCGGGCGCCGTTCCCGAGCGCTACGGCTGGGGCGGGGGCCAGGTCGACCTCGACACCTACTTCGCGATGGCGCGCGGTCGCCAGACCGACGACGCCGACGCCACGGCGATGGAGATGACGAAGTGGTTCAACACGAACTACCACTACATCGTCCCCGAGCTCGGGCCGGACACGAGGTTCTCGCTGTCCTCGACCAAGCCCTTCGACGAGCACGCCGAGGCGATGGAGGAGGCGGGGATCGACACGGTGCCGGTGCTGATCGGCCCGGTCAGCTTCCTGCTCCTCTCCAAGCCCGCCGACGGCGTCGCCGAGGACTTCAACCCGCTCGACCTGCTCGAGCCGCTGGTCGAGGTCTACGGCGAGGTGATCGAGAAGCTCGCCGAGCAGGGCGCGACCTGGGTGCAGCTCGACGAGCCCTGCTTCGTCCAGGACCGCTCCGAGCAGGAGCTCGACGCGCTGCGGCTCGCCTACGAGGAGCTCTGCAAGGTGCACGAGCGCCCGCGGATCCTGGTCAAGACCTACTTCGACCACGTCGGCGACGCCTACGGCGTGCTCCGCGACCTGCCGATCGAGGGCGTCGGCCTGGACTTCACCGGCGTGGTCCATGGGGACGAGCTCGATGAGACGGTTCACGAGCACGGCGGACGCCACAACGCCGAGTTCGTCGCCGAGCAGGGGGGCCTGGAGGACAAGTGGCTGTTCGCCGGGATCGTCGACGGGCGCAACGTCTGGATCAACCACCTCGAGCACTCGCTCGACGCGCTCGAGGGCCTGCGCGATCGAACCAAGCAGCTCGTGGTCTCGACCAGCTGCTCGCTGCTCACACGTCCCGATCGACCTCGACGCCGAGCCCGCCGACGGCGACGCCGATCTCGATGACGAGGTGCGCTCCTGGATGGCCTTCGCCGTCCAGAAGGTCGGTGAGCTGGCGACCCTCGCCAAGGGCCTCGCCGACGGGCGCGAGGCGATCGCCGATCAGCTCGACGCCAACGACCGGGCGCTCGACTCCCGCCGCGACTCGCATCGCACCCGCACCCCCGACGTCCGAGCCCGGGTCGAGGCCCTGACCGAGGCCGACGCGCGCCGCGACTCGCCGTTCGCCGAGCGCAAGCAGGCTGCAGCAGCAGAGGCTCGGCCTGCCCACCTTCCCGGCCACCACGATCGGCTCGTTCCCCCAGACCGACGAGATCCGCGCCACTCGGCGCCGAGCTCCGCGAGGGCGAGATCCAGCTGGCGGAGTACGAGGAGCGGATGCGGGCCGAGATCGACCGGGTCGTCGCCTTCCAGGAGGAGATCGGGCTCGACGTCCTCGTCCACGGCGAGCCGGAGCGCAACGACATGGTCCAGTACTTCGGCGAGCAGATGCTCGGCTTCGTCTTCACCCAGAACGCCTGGGTGCAGTCATACGGCTCGCGCTACGTGCGCCCGCCGATCATCTTCGGCGACGTCAGCCGGGCGGCGCCGATGACGGTCGAGTGGATCACCTACGCGCAGTCGAAGACCGAGAAGCCGCTGAAGGGAATGCTCACCGGCCCGGTCACGATGCTCGAGTGGTCCTTCGTCCGCGACGACCAGCCCCGGCGCGAGACCTGCGAGCAGCTGGCGCTCGCGATCCGCGACGAGGTCGCCGACCTCGAGGAGGCCGGGATCCCGATCATCCACGTCGACGAGCCGGCGATCCGCGAGGGCCTGCCCCTGCGCCGCGATCGCTGGGACGAGTACCTCGAGTGGGCGGTCTACTCCTTCCGGGTCGCAACGGCGGGCGTCGCGGACGAGACCCAGGTCCACACCCACATGTGTTACTCGGACTTCGGCGACATCCTGGGGCGCATCCAGGAGATGGACGCCGACGTCACCCTGATCGAGGCGGCCCGCTCCCGGATGGAGCTGCTCCATCACTGGGACCGGTCCGGCTTCACCAGCGACATCGGCCCCGGCGTCTACGACATCCACTCCCCGCGGGTCCCGTCGGTGGAGGAGATGGCCGAGCTGCTGCATGAGGCGGCGCGCGTGCTGCGCCCCGAGCAGCTCTGGGTCACCCCCGACTGCGGCCTCAAGACCCGCGCCTGGCCCGAGACGGAGGAGAGCCTCCGCAACATGGTCCAGGCCGCCAAGCAGCTCCGCGAGGAGCTCGTCCCCGCTTCCTGACGCCGGCTTCCGCAAGCTGCGGGGCTTTCGCAGACTGTTAACGACTCTTTAGCGCTGTGTTAGCGGTTGCTCGCATACTTGTTCCTCAAGCCAACCGAAAAGGGGAACACATGGAAGCCAGTGGAGTGCAGGGACTACAGGTCGGGGGCCGCGAGCCGAAGGCCCTACTGATGAGCGACGGGACGAGGCTGGCCCTGGAGGACGAGGGCCGCGGCGGGCGAGCCGACTGGATGCTGCTCGGGGACGATGGCGCGGGCGACCGCGAGCTGTCGGTCGCGGATGCGATCCGGATCGCCGGCGACCAGCACGCCGACTACGTCCGGATCAGGACTCGGTCGGAGGTGGCGTGGCTGCGCCTGGTCTCGGAGTGGTTCGAGCAGGAGGCCACTCGCCTTGACGGCGAGCTGCGGGCGGTGAGGCCGGGTTAGCGCTTGCGGCCGAGCCGCCGGCGCCAGTCACGGGCGTTGAAGAAGTCCGTGACCTTGCGCAGCTGCGCCCGGCGCTTCTCGGTGTAGGGGAAGTAGAGGGGCTCGCGCTTCTGGCCGAAGCGGGTGATCACGAGCGACTCGGGACGGACGAACTTCTTCATCCCGTACTCGCCGTGGCGGAAGCCGATCCCCGAGTCCTTCCAGCCGCCCATCGGGACGTCCGAGGCCAGGAAGCCGACCAGCACGTCGTTGACGTTGGCGGTGCCGACCTCGAGCCGCCGCGCCACGGCCTCCGCCTCGCGCTTGCTGCCGAAGACCGAGGCGGCGAGCCCGTAGCGGGTGTCGTTGGCGAGGCGCACCGCCTCGTCGGCGTCGCGCACCTTCATGATCCCGACCACCGGGCCGAAGGTCTCGTCGCGCATCACCTTCATCGAGTGGTCGACGTCGGTGATCACGGTGGGCGGATACCAGTCGCCCTCGCGCTCCAGGCGCTCACCGCCGGTGACGACCGTCGCGCCGGCGCGCCGGGCGTCCTCGACGTGGTCCTCGACCACCTGCATCTGCGGCGGGAAGGTCATCGAGCCGATGTCCTTGCCGTGCTCGCGGCCGTCCATGCCCTGGTTGAGCTTGCGGACCTCATCGGTGAAGCGCTGGATGAACTCGTCGTACACCGGTTCCTCGACGTAGAGCCGCTCCACCGAGATGCAGACCTGACCGACGTTGGAGAACGCTCCCCAGGTCGCGGCATTGGCGGCGCGCTCGACGTTGGCGCTCTTCAGCACGATCATCGGGTCCTTGCCGCCGAGCTCGGCGCTCACCGGGGTCAGGGTCTCCGCCGCGCGGCCGAGCACCTTCCTGGCGGTGCGGTCGGAGCCCGTGAACTGCACGAAGTCCACCTCGTCGACCAGCGCGGAGCCGGTCTCTCCCATGCCGTTGACGACGTCGAAGACATCGGGACCGCCGATCTCGCTCTTCCATGCCTCGATCACCTCGCCGAGGCCGATCGGGGTGATCTCCGAGGGCTTGATGACCACGGCGCATCCCGCCAGCAGGGCGGGGATCGCGTCCCCCATCGACAGGAGCAGCGGGTAGTTCCACGGGCTGATCACGCCGACGACCGGATACGGCCGGTACTGCACCCGCAGCTTCTTCACCTTCATCAGCGGCGAATGCGCGGGCACGCGCTCGTCCCGGATGTACTTGGCGCCCTTCTTGCCGTAGAAGTTGATCAGGTCAGTGAGGTACACGGCCTCGCCCGCAGCCTCGCCGCGAACCTTGCCGGTTTCGCGCTGCATCGTGTCCGCGATCTCGTCCTGGTGGTCGAGGATCCAGTCCCGGAGCTTGTAGAGCCACTGGGCACGGCCCTTGAATCCGAGCTCCTCCCAGGCGGGTTGGTTGGCGCGGACACGGGCGACGGTCTCCGCGACCTCGGCGGCGCCGTCGAGCGGCACACTGGTGATCACCGATCCGTCGGCGGGGTTGATGACCTCGAAGGAGCCGCTTGAGGTCCGGGCTCGTTCGGTGACCGTGTCGATCGCCATGCTCACTCTCCTCTCAGACCGGCTGTCGGAGCGGACTATAGCGCGGTCCTGGCCAGCCAGCCAGGACTCTTGTGAGGATCTGCACCCTCGACCGCTTGGAGCAAGCCCCGCGCGCGATTTTCGACAGAGGGCCAAAGACCGGGTGCCCGGCCGCGCCTAGCGTGCCGGGCGTCAGCTGTCGCGCCCCCGGGGGGAGCCCACTCCGTGAAGAAAATCGAAGCGTTCATTCGCCACGAGGCGTTCGAGCCGATCCGCTCCGAGCTGCTCGACAGAGGCTTTCCCTCGCTCTCCATCTCCGAGGTGAAGGGATCCGGCAGGCAGAAGGGGCTGGTCGAGGCGTACCGCGGCTCCTCCCTGACGGTCTCGGTGCGGCCGAAGCTCAAGCTGGAGGTGGTCGTCGCCGACGGCGACACGGGAACGGTCGTCGAGACCATCATCAGGCACGCGCGCTCGGGCGAGATCGGCGACGGCAAGATCTTCGTCCTCCCGGTGGAGGAGGCGATCCGCATCCGCACCGGCGAGGAGGGCGAGGTGGTGCTCCAGACACACACCGAGGAGGAGATCGCCGCCGGCGTGGAGCAGGACGAATGACCATGCGCGAGCTCAGCACCCGGATGATCGAGGCCGTCCTCGACGGCGAGGGGCTCCAGGGAGTGGCGGAGCTGGCCGCCGCGGAGGCGGGTGGGCCGGTTGCGATCGTTCTGCCGCCACGGGGCCTGGCGGCCCGCGCCCCGGGCGGCGGGGAGCTGAACGGCTTGGCCGAGTACGCGAAGGCGCGCGTCGCCGAGACCGAGGCCCCGGCCCCGGACGCGATCGCGCTGGAGCGCGCGATCGAGGCGGGCGGCCAGATAGTCGGAGTGGTCCTGCTGCTCGACGGGGAATCCGTGGACGGCGAGGGGCCGGTGCTGGTCGACCGCGAGGAGGTGCTCCGGGCCGCGGCGCTGGCCGCGCTCGCCGAGGTGGCCGTCGCCGACGCGCGCGAGGACGCCGAGCGGAAGATGCGCGGCGGGCTGATCGAGGAGCTGCGCTCGCGGGAGATCGACACCTCGGAGGCGACCAGCAAGGCGGCGCGGCTCGGATGCGACCTGGGGCGCGGTGCGATCGCGCTGGTGGCGGAGATCGAGTCCGCCAGCCCGAGCCACGCGACGGCTCTCGTCGCGGCGGAGTACGAGGGCTCGCTCGCCGAGCTCGCGGACGGCCGGCTCTACGCGATCCTCCCGGGCCGCGGCGGCGACGACGCCCCGGAGCGAACCCTGCAGATCGCGGGGCGAATCGCCAACCGGCTTCGAAAGCACGGGCCGGCCGCCGTTTCCTCCTTCTATCCCGACCCCGGCGAGCTCCACCGCGCGATCAAGGAGGCGGAGCTGGTCCTCGACGTGATCACCCGCGAGCCGGAGATCGCGGAGGCGCTGGAGGAGGGGATCGCGGCGAGCGGGGTCTACCGGCTGCTCTTCCGGGCGCTGATCTCCGATCCCGACGAGGTCCGCAGCTTCTATCGCGACACAGTCGAGCCCCTGGTCCGCTACGACAACCAGTACCGCTCGGACCTGCTCGGCACCCTCGAGGAGTACCTGGCGAGCGATTGCAACATGAACGCGACGGCGCGGGCGATCTTCGCCCACCGCCACACCGTGGCCTACCGGCTGGAGCGGGTGAAGGAGCTGACCGGGCTCGACCCCCAGATCTCAGAGGACCGGGAGCGGCTCGGCCTCGGCATCAAGGCGTATCGGATCCTCGCCCCCGCGCTCCCTCGATAGGTCAATCCGAGGGGCGCCCTTGGCCCGTATCTAGACTGGGCACAGATGATCCGGACGCGGGCGGCAGCGATGGTCGTGATGACGGCGGCACTGATCGCCGCGATCGGCTGCGGCTCGGGGGCGAAGCCGGACTCCTCGAGCGCGACCGTGACGCCGGCGGGCGGCACCGGGCAGACCGCGGCGAAGAAGAAGAAAAAGCCCAAGCACCTTGCGAACTGGCCGACCTATCACGCGAATCTCGCTCGCACGGCGGTCGACACGACCTCGCCGCCCCTCCGAGGCTTCCACCGCACCTGGACGCAGCAGTTCGACGGCCAGGTCTACGCCGAGCCGCTGGCGGTCGGCAACCGGGTCTACGTCGCCACCGAGAACAACACCGTCTATGCGCTCAACGCCGGCAACGGCCACATCGCCTGGAAGCGCCATCTCGGCCCGCCGGTGGACGGCTCGACTCTGCCCTGCGGGAACATCGAGCCGGTCACCGGAATCACGAGCACGCCTGCGATCTCGGGCGACACCATCTACGCCGTCGCGTTCCTGAGCGACTACCGCCACGTGCTCTTCGGCCTGCGTCTCCACGGCGGGAAGGTTCGGTTGAAGCGCAGCATCGACGCGACCGGATCCGATCCACGCGTCCATCAGCAGCGCTCGGCGCTGTCCGTCTCCCACGGGCGCGTCTACGTTCCCTTCGGAGGACTGGCCGGGGACTGCGGCGACTACAGGGGCCGGGTCATCTCGGTGAAGACGCAGGGCAAGGCGAAGCGGCGCGAGTTCACGGTCGGGGTCCATCGCGAGGGCGCCATCTGGGCGCCCTCCGGGGCGGCCGTCGACCGCGCGGGCAACCTCTTCGTCGCCACGGGCAACGGGGACGCCTTTTCGGGGTTCGACTTCGGCAACAGCGTGATCCGGCTGTCGCCGAAGCTCAAGCAGACCGACTTCTACCACGCCTCCAACTCGCCCGAGCTCAATCAACACGACACGGACCTCGGCTCCGTCGGACCCACCCTGCTCGGAGGAGGCCGCATGTTCGTGATCGGCAAGGAGGGACTCGGGCTGATCCTCTCCACGAGCCACCTCGGCGGGACCGGAGGCGAGCTGTTCGCGCAGAGCGTCTGCAGTGGCGGCGCCTTCGGCGGGCTCGCGTACCAGCCTCCCATCGTCTACGTGCCCTGCTCCAATGGGCTCTTTGCGCTGGCGGTGAGTGGCAACTCCTTCAGCACCGCCTGGCACGCCAGTTCCTCGGGCCCGCCGATCGTCGCCGGCGGCGTCATCTGGAGCATCGACAGCGGCGGGGTTCTGCACGGCTACGCCCCCGACACCGGTGCCCCTGTGGCCAGCGTCGATCTCGGCTCGGTGACCCACTTCCCGACGCCCGCTGCCGGTGGCGGGCGCCTGTTCGCTCCGGCGGACACCCAGGTGGTCGCCTTCGCCGGCGTCTAGATCCGCTAGCCCGGAACCTGCTTGCGGTGGGGGACGAGCCGGTAGACCGCCCCAAGGCTCGGCTTCCCCTTCCGGGTCGGCCCCCGTTCGGTGATCACGTAGATGTGCCCGGCGTTGTCCTCTCCGATCGAGGTCAGGTACCGGGCCTCGAACCTGAAGCTTCGTTGCTTGCCGGCGCGGCGGCCCGCCCTGGGCCGGAAGCCGTAGAGCCTGCCCGTGCAGTAGTCGCCGAACACGTAGTCGCCGAAGATCTCCCGTCCCCGGATCCGCGCCAATCGCGAGTCGCGGACGATGTAGCCGCCGGCGACGGCGCATCCCGGTCCGTGGCGGTAGGCGATCGCCGGGAGCACGGTGTCGCGCCGAGGGACGCCGCCCTTGAAGGGGGCGAACGCCTCGTAGGCCGACCAGCCGAAGTTCGCGCCCCGCGACTTCCGGACCGGGACGAGGTCGATCTCCTCGTAGCGCTCGTTCCCCACGTCGCCGATGGCGATCGTCCCCAGCGTGCGGTCGAATGAGATCGCCCTCGGGTTCCGTAGCCCGTAGGCCCAGATCTCGTCGCGGCCCGGCCCGCCGACGAACGGGTTGTCGCCGGGGATCCCGTATCCCGACGGTGTTGGATCGATCCGCAGGACCTTGCCGAGCAGCGAGCTCCTGTCCTGGGCGGTGTTGTGGGGATCCCCGGCGGGCCCGCCGTCGCCGGTGCCGATGAAGAGGTGCCCGTTGGGCCCGAAGACGAGCGTCCCGCCGTGGTGGGCCGCGGTGGGCTCCGGGATGCGCAGGACCTGGAGGCCGGAGCCGGGATCCGCGACCAGCGGGTCGTTCGCGCTGCGCCTGTACCGGGCGACGACCAGCGCGTCCCGGTGGTCGGTGTAGGCGACGTAGAACAGGCCGGTCCGGCCGTAGTCGGGTGGGAACGCAACGGATGCCATTCCCGGCTCGCTCCTGACTCCGTGCGCCTTGACCAGTCCCCGGATATCGAGGAAAGGCCGCCTCAGCAGGCGGTCGTTGGCGATGACCCTGACGGCGCCGCCCTTCTGGACGGCGTAGAGGTGGGAGCCGGGGCCGGGCGGCTGGGTCAGGTAGACCGGGTTCTTGAGCCGGGCGATCCGCTCGAGGGCGACGAACTTGGCGCCCACCGTCTCCTGCTCCCGGTTGGTCAGTCCGACGATCGCCGCCGCGATCGCGACGAGCGCAGCGACGAAGGTCTCGATCTGGCGACGGCTTAGGGCGATTCGCATGGCGGGGTCCTGGGCGGGGCGGAGCCCAGGTTATTAGCGCCTTGCCGCGAGCCGGCCGCGGTCAGCGTCGGCGGACGAACCTGTAGACCGGGCCGTCCAGCGACGTGGCGTACAGGGAGCCGTCGGCGGTCTCGCCGAAGGAGCTCAGATCCCGCACCCGCACACCCGTGCTCCGGTCCTTGCGCGCACCGCCCAGGGCGGGGACTAGCGAGCGGATCTTGCCGGTGCAGAAGTCGCCATAGACGTAGCGGTGAAAGAGGGAGCGCAATCGGGCGTCACGCACGACGTAGCCGCCGACGATCGCGCAGGCGGCGCCGGAGATGCCGTACGTCTTGATCGGCTTGACGGTTCCGGCCGCGGTCGGGGGATGGGCCCCTGCAAACGGGGCGAAGCCCTCGAAGTCGTTCCAGCCGAAGTTGGCGCCATCGGCCGCCGCCAGGGGTAGGTAGTCGATCTCCTCGAAGCGGTCCTGACCGACGTCCCCGATCGCGATGCGGGGCTGAGCCGGATCGCTGATCCGGTCGAACGAGAACCGGTACGGGTTGCGGAGGCCTGTGGAGTAGATCCCCACGGCACCCGAAGACGGATTGATGCGAAGCAGCTTGCCGAGGCGCGAGTTGGGGTTTTGCGCGTTGTCCGGCTCGTCGCCCGCGCCGCCGCCGTCTCCGGTGCCCGCATAGAGCAAGCCGTCCGGCCCGAACTGCAGCTGCCCGCCGTTGTGATTCGAGTGGTTTGGATGAGGGACGACGAGCACCTGGCGCAGGGTGCTCGCCGAAGCGTGCAGCCCGCCCGGGTCCGCGCGGAGCTCGGCGATCTCGATGTCGCCCGAACGGTTGGTGAAGTAGACGTAGAGCAACCGCGACGAGGCGTAGTCCGGGGGGAAGGCCACCGAGAGCAGGCCTCGCTCACCGCCGGAGCTGACGAGCGGGGCGATGCTGAGGAAGTTCCTTCGGTGCTTCCCCCGGACCAGGCGGATGCGGCCTCCCTGCTCGACCACGAAGACGCCGCCGATACCGGGCGCCGAGGTCACATAGGTGGGTTGGTGGAAGCGGCCGATCCGCTTCAGCTTGACTCGCGGCTTCGCATCGGCCTCGGCCGCCGCGGCCGTCGCGAAGGCGGCGAGAAGACAGAGCGCCAGAGCCAGGCGCGTCGCGAATCGGGCGGTCCTCATCCCTGAAGGGAACACCGCGTTCGAGCCCTCGATGCGCCGGCCATCACCCCGCCGGGACGAGGCGATAGACGGGACCCTCCTGCGAGATCGCATAGATATGCCCGTTGTTGTCCTGGCCGAAGGAAGTAAGGGAGGGAACGTCCAGCCCCAGCGAGCGGTCGTCTCGTGCCTGCGTGACCGCCGGCTCGAAACTGCGCAGCTCCCCGGCGCAGTAGTCGCCGTAGACGTAGCGCCCAAGCAATGCAGGCAGCGAGGGATCGCGGACCACGAACCCGCCGGTGACCGAGCAGCCCTCGTCGTGCTCGTAGGTGAAGACCGGCGGCACCGCGTTCGGCGCAGTCTGATCGGTGTTGAAGCGGTCGGTCCCCTCGAAGGCGGACCAGCCGAAGTTTGCCCCCTTCGCCCCGCCCTTGGGTGTGTAGTCGATCTCCTCCATCGTGTTCTGGCCGACGTCGCCGATCGAGAGTGCGCCGGTCTTGCGGTCGAAGCTGAAACGCCACGGGTTGCGAAGCCCGTACGAGTAGACCGCGGGCCTCGCGCCCGCACGGCCGATGAACGGGTTGTCGGGCGGGATCGCATATGGATTCCCCGCGCCCGGATCGATCCGGAGCAACTTGCCCAGCAGCGAGCCGAGGTCCTGGCCGTTGCGCTCCGGGTCGTCCGCCACGCCGCCGTCTCCAGTGCCGATGTAGAGGTACCCATCGGGGCCAAACAGCAACAGGCCACCGTTGTGATTGGAGGCGAAGTCGTCCATGCGCAGGATCTCGCGTTCGCTGCCCTCCTCGAACGAGCCGTCATCCGCGACGGTGAAGCGAACGACGTGCTGGTCCTGATCGGTGCCCGTGTAGTACGCATAGACCAGATGAGAGGTCTGGAAGTCCGGAGGGAAGGCGATTGAGAGGAGTCCCTGCTCGCCTTCCGAGGTGACGCCGTCGCTGATGTCCAGCGCGGGTTTCGAGAGGACCTGCCCATCCCGGACGATGCGAACTGTGCCGCCCTGCTCCACCACGTAGAGGTCGTCGCTGCCGGGCGGCTGGGTGACGTAGTCGGGCTGATCGAAGTCGCCGACCTTCTCGAGACCAACCTGCTCCGCGGTCGGCGTTTCGGTTGTTGACTCGGACGAGCCGCCGCCGCATCCGGCGAGCAAGGCGGCTTCAACCGCCAGCGCTGCTACTGCCCGTTTTTGAGCTCCGACTTTTGCTCCTGGTTTCCGGCTTCGCCGATGACGCTGTTCGGCGAGATTGGCACGACCTTACCCGCGTTGTCCACCCGGGTCTGGGGCGGGGCCGTGGAGATCCGCACCACGAACTCGCCCTCCGGCACCGAGCCGTCGGCGGTGACTGCCTTGGCCTTGCCCTCGAGGCCCGCTGCGACACGATAGTGGACGGTGTAGGTCCCGCCCTGGACTGGGGTCACGTTCCAGACGATCCGCTTCGTAGCGTGGGGGGCGAGCGCACCGAACGCGTAGGTGTCGGTCTGGGCGGCCTCGGCTCCTGCGGAGGCGGTCTGACCCTCGAGCTTCGGAAAGCCCGACTCGAGGATCCAGACGGGCCGGAACGGGATCGCCAGCCCCTCCTGCTCCGACCGAACGGAGAACGAGCCCTGGACCGTGGGCAGCTCCCGCGTGGTGCTCGACGTCCCCGTGCCGGTGGTGCCGGTGGTCGATGCCCCGGTCTCGCTCGTGCTCGTGTTGAAGGCCGTGAAGATCGTGATCGACAGGTCCGGGATCGTTTGATCGCCGGAGTTCGAAACCGCCAGCGTGAGGTTCGTGTTCTGGGCGAGCTGCTGCCTGCTCGGGAAGTCCGCGCTCACGATCTGAACCGGGAAGTTGCCGGAGGGCTCATTGTCGTCCTGCCTCGTGCCGCCGCAAGACGCGATACCCGCCGCCAGGAGGACTCCGAGAAACCCGACCCCCAGCCGTTTGCGGGACTTCAGAGCGCGGGCTGTCGAGGCGCTCTCCTCCAAAGGCGCGGGCAACATACCACGCACCCTACCCCCGCCAATCCGGCTCGGTATCACGAGTTCCGGGGATTTCTTGGCCTCCGGTTACGGCGAGCGGTTGTAGGTGGCGAACGGCGCCTCCATCACATAACCTTCCGGGCGTGTCGTGAGAGCGGCACGCGGGGCCGCGCCCCATCATGGGGGGAAGGCTCCGGAGGAGAGCAAATGGTCAGATCCGTAGCCGATAGGGCATTCCTCCCGGCCAAGTCTCTATTCGAGCAGGTCGGGGACATGATGATCCTGACCGCCAAGACGATCGTCTCGGCGATCCGTCCGCCGTACCCGTACGGCGGCGAGTTCATCGGCCAGTTCCTCTTCGCCCTCCAGCTCTGCTGGTTCCCGATGATGATCTCGACCCTGGCGTTCGGCTTCGGCGCACCCGGCCTGCAGGCCGCCAACTTCCTCTCCCTCTTCGGAGCCCTCGACCGCCTCGGCGGTTTCTTCGTGCTCGCCTCGATCCGCGAGTTCGCGCCCTTCGTGACGGCGGTGGTCGTCGCCGGCGTCGCCGGCACCGCGATCACCGCCGACCTCGGCGCCCGGAAGATCCGCGAGGAGCTCGACGCGCTACAGGTACTGGGCGTCGACCCGATCAAGAACCTGGTCGTGCCCCGCTTCCTCGCGCTGATGCTGATCACCGGCCTGATGGACATCTACGCGCTGATCTTCGGCATCGTCGGCGGCATCGGCGCGGAGCTGCTCTACAACGAGCCATTGGGCGGCTTCTTCGCCACCCTCTTCAACAACGCCTCGGTCACGGACCTCTGGGGGTCGGTCCTGAAGACGACCTTATTCGGGGCGATCATCGCGATCGTCTGCTCCTACAAGGGGATGACTGCGTCCGGAGGCGCTGAAGGAGTCGGTCGAGCTGTCAATGAGGCGGTGGTGATCGCCTTCATGGGCGTCTTCGCCTTCAACTACGTCTTCACCCAAACGCTGCTCGCGACGCATCCCGAGCTCCAGGTGATCAAGTGAACGCAGGTTGGCTGGCGGTCCCGCGGGGCTGGCTCAACTCGATCGGCGAGATCTTCGGGTTCTGCGCGCGCGTGGCCGGGCTGGTCTACACGGGACGCGTCTTCCAGTTCTTCGGTGAGGCTCTCCGCCAGACCGGCATCATCATCCTCGGCTCCACGGTCGTCATCTGGGGCCTGGTCTTCATCCTCGGCTTGCAATGCGGGATCGAGGGGGCCTATTTCAACCGCTCGGTCGGCTCGCCCGCCTACGCGGGCGTCTTCGCCGCCTGGTGCGACCTGCGCGAGGTGATCCCCTACGCCTTCGGCTACATGCTCGCCGCCAAGGTCGGCACCGGGATCGTCGCCGAGCTGGGAGCGATGAGGATCTCCGACGAGATCGACGCGCTCGAGGTGATGGGCGTCCCGCCCGTCACCTTCCTCGCCGCGACCCGCCTGCTGGCCGCCTGGATCGCCTTCCCCTTCATGTACCTGGCAGCCGTCGGGATCGGCTACTTCGCGAGCTGGCTCGCCGTCGTCGAGCAGATCGGCGACGTCTCATCGGGCGGCTACTTCCTGATCTTCTGGATGTTCCAGAACCCGCCCGACCTCTTATTCAGCCTCATCAAGGGCATGGTGATGGCCACGGTCATCGTGCTCGTCGGCTGCTACTACGGCTACACGGCATCCGGCGGACCGGTGGGCGTCGGCACCGCGACCGCGAAGTCGATGGTGCTCAACATCGTGCTCGTCCACATCATCGGAATGATGGGAACCCTGGTCTTCTGGGGGGCTAACCCGAGGGCGCCAATCGGCGGTTGACCCGAGCACGTACCTACACTTTTGGTGAACTCTGAAGGAGGCGTAATCGGTGGCTGAGAGCAAGAAGAGCACCCCGCGAAGCAAGAGCAAGACCACGAGCACCCGCTCCACCGCGAGCCGCTCGACCACCAAGCGCACCACGACCCGGCGCCGGGCGCCCGCACGTGCCAAGGCGCCGGAGGCCGAGGCGGTCGACGAGGGCGATCCGCTCGCCGCGCAGGGTCTTGGCGAAGAGGACTTCTCCCGGCGTGACTACATCATTCCCGGCGTCGACGCCGACGATCCCGATCCGTACAAGTGGCACACCGGCTCGACGCAGGACCACGGCGGTGAGGACGCGATCGAGATCATCGATCTCGTCAAGCAGTTCGGCCGCACCCGGATCCTGAACGGCTGCAACCTCGGCCTTCCCGACAACATGATCTCGATGGTGCTCGGCCCGTCCGGCACGGGCAAGAGCGTCCTGATCAAGCACATCGTCGGGTTGCTCTATCCCGACTCGGGCGACGTCCTGGTCCATGGCGAGTCGATCCCGAGCATGACGGACGACGAGCTCTTCGAGGTGCGCAAGAAGTTCGGCCTGCTCTTCCAGGACGGCGCGCTGTTCGGCTCGATGAACGTCTTCGACAACACGGCGTTTCCACTTCGCCAGCACACCGACAAGTCGGAGGACGAGATCGCCGAGATCGTCAATCGGCGGCTACGCGAGGTCGGGCTCGCCGAGGCGATGTACCAGATGCCCAACGAGCTCTCCGGCGGGATGCGCAAGCGCGCCGGCTTCGCTCGCGCCTTGGTCCTCGATCCGGCCATCGTCATGTTCGACGAGCCCGACTCGGGCCTCGACCCTGTCCGCACCGCCCTCCTCTGCGAGTTGATCCGGGAGGTCCACGAGGAGAACGGCGGCTGCTATCTGGTGATCAGCCACGACCTCGCGACCGCCCGCCGGATTGCCGAGTTCCTCGCGGTTCTATGGAAGGGCAAGATCGTCGAGTCCGGCCCGGCGGAGGAGCTCTTCAACTCGAAGAACGAGTTCATCCGCCAGTTCCTGAACGCGGACGTCAAGGGCCCACTCGCGATGGACTAGCGCCGCTGGAGGCGGCGCTACGGTGATCGGTGATGGCGCTGAAGCGCATCACCGACGAGGACGTTCTCGGCTCGATCGTCGAGCTGGCCGGTGACGGCTATTGCGTCGTTCCCGAGCTGCTCCTCAGCCTTCCCAAGCGGACGCACGCCGACCGGCGCAGGGCCGTGAGCCGCGCGGTCAATCGCGGTCTCGTGCTCGAGCGCCGCGGGCCCGACGGCCGGGTATGGGTCGCGGTCGCCAGCGAGGGCTGGCGGCGGCTGCGCGCGGCGTAATTAGCGCCATCCTCACAATGCCTCCGTAACCTCCGCCTCGTGACTGCGGGGAGTTTCTTCGAGCGGGTGGCGGGCGTGGCCGTGCGCTGGCCGTGGCTGGTGATCGCGCCCATCGTGGCGCTGACGGGGGCCGGCATCTTCGCGGCCACCCAGCTCGACACCAACGCCGGGACGGACACGCTGGTCAGCAAGGGCTCCTCTGAGTACAAGGCGACCCAGGACTTCCACCAGGAGTTCGGGGACGAGCCCGTGATCGTGCTGGCCAAGGAGGACCTGCGCAAGCTCGTGCTCACCAAGGACCTCGAGCCGCTCTTCGAGCTCGAGGAGTGCTTCGCCGGCGGCACTCAGCTGGCCGCTTCGCTGCCTCATCGAAAGAAGCAGCCGCTCCCGCCCGTCTGCGACCAGATCGCCAAGCTGCACCCGAGCCGCTCGGTCTTCGGCCCCGGGACCTTCCTGTATCTGAGCGTCGCCGGCATCCAGCAGGCCCTGCAGGGCCAGATCGGGGGCGCCAGCCAGGCCGCCCGGGAGGCTGGGCAGAGGGCGGCACGGGCGGCAGCCAATCGCGGCGCGTCCAGTGCGGAGCAGCAGCAGGCCGGGAATGCGGCGGCCCAGCGGGTGCTCAGCCAGTTCCAGAGCCAGCTGATCCAGGTGGCGCTCAGGTACGGGATCACCTCCGTCCCAAGGCTGGACGACCCCAACTTCGTGAGCCGCGTCGTCTTCGACCAGTCGAAGCCGGCGGGGACGCCCAAGGAGCGCTTCGGCTACCTGTTCCCGAACAAGGACGCCGCGCAGATCATCGTCCGGCTGCGCCCGGACATGACCGATGCCGAGCGACACGAGGCGATCGGCCTCTTCCGCCAGGCCGTCTCCAACCCGCGCTTCAAGCTCACGGACGGCAGCTACATCGTCACCGGCGCGCCGGTGGTCGTCGATGCCGGCGCGAGGGAGCTCCGCAACCAGACGCTTCTCCTGCTCGGGGTCGCCGGCCTGGTGATGGCGCTCACCCTGCTCCTCATCCTGCCCCGGCCTCTGCGGCTGCTGCCCCTCGCGGTCGCGGTCGCCGCCGGGTCGATGACCCTGGGCCTGGTGGCGCTCTTCGGCGGCTCCCTGACGGTCGGGGCGATCGCCATGCTCCCGGTGCTCGTCGGTCTCGCGGTCGACTACGCGATCCAGTTCCAGGCGCGATTCAACGAAGCGCGCGCCGAGGGGGCGCCCCCAGGGCGCGGTGTGGCGGTGGCGGCTGCTGGCGGGGGGCCGGTGATCGGAGCGGCGTGCGTCGCGACGATCGCGGGCTTCGCC
Organism: uncultured Solirubrobacterales bacterium; assembly: GCA_963763985.1. Taxonomy (GTDB): domain Bacteria; phylum Actinomycetota; class Thermoleophilia; order Solirubrobacterales; family 70-9; genus DASUPK01. The sequence continues at coordinate 235,145 of CAVXQO010000011.1, forward strand.
GTCTTCGCCCTATCCCCGAGCCCTCTGGTGCGTTCCTTCGGGCTGCTGCTCGTGATCGGGATCGCCCTCGCCTTCCTGGTCGCCCTCACCGGCGGGCTGGCTGCGCTGGGGCTTTCTGCCTGGCGCGGGGCCGAGCCGGGACGGCCCGCGGAGCCCACCCGCCGATTTGGCGGCGCGGCGGCCCGCCTCCAGTCCATTGGGGTGGCGGCGATCGCGATGGCGATCGCCACTCCGCGACGCGTCCTGGCGGCCGGCCTGCTGCTGGCAGTCTGCGGATGGGTGGCGAGCGCGGGCACGGGCGTCGAGACGGACATCCGCGATCTGGCGCCGCCACATCTCGCCGCGCTCAAGGACCTGAACGAGCTCGAGAAGCAGACCGGGATCTCCGGCGACGTCAACGTGACGATCAAGGCCAAGGACCCGACCAGCCCCGCCGTGATCTCCTGGGCCGAGGGCTTCCAGCAGCGGGTGCTGGCTCGCCACGGCTTCTCAGGATCCAATCCGAGCTGTGCCAACGCCCAGATCTGCCCCGCCCTCTCGCTGACTGACTTCTTCGGCGGCTCCAACGCGTCCTCGACGTCAGCGGGCGGGCAATCGAGCCAGGGGGTGGGTGACGTCCACGCCCTGGTCCAGGCCCTGCCCTGCTTCATCTCCCAGATCGTCATCAGCCACAGGGGCGAATGCAATCCCACGGCGGGGGCGACGCCGATCGGCGACACCGCGGACATCGCCTTCGGCATCCGGGTGCAGCCGCTCTCAGACCAGCAGAAGCTGATCGACGACATCCGCTCCCAGATCAACCCGCCGGATGGCCCGGCGCCGCCCGCCGGCACGACGGTCGAGCTGGCAGGCTTGCCTGTGCTCGCGGCCGAGGCGAACACGGATCTCTCTCACAGCCGCTGGTGGCTGCCTCTGGTTGGCCTGCTGGCGGTGGGCGTTGTCCTGGCGGCGGTCTACCGCTCGATCCGGCGCGCCATCGTGCCGCTGATCCCGGTGCTGATGGCAACGGGCTGGTCCGGTCTCGTGGTTGCGGCCCTTGGGATCTCGCTCAACCCGATGTCGGCCACGCTCGGGGCCTTGGTGATCGCGATCGCGACCGAGTTCAGCGTGATCCTCTCCGCCCGCTACGCCACCGAGCGCCAGACCGGCCTCTCCGTTGGAGAGGCGCTGCGGCGAACCTACCTCCGCACAGGCGCGGCTGTGCTCGCTTCCGGCGTCACCGCGATCGCCGGTTTCGCGGTTCTCGCGATTGCCGGGCTGCCGCTGCTCGACGACATCGGCCTGATCTCGGTGGCGCCCGTGCTCCGCGACTTCGGGCTCGTCACCGTCGTCGACCTGCTGGTGGCGCTCGCGGGCGTGATGCTGGTGCTGCCCGCGGCGGTGGTCTGGGCCGAGGAGGGCTTCCCCATGCCATCGCGCGCCCGCTCCGCTCCGCTCGCCCCGGGGCATTCCGCTCCATAGGGGACCATTGGGGCCGTGGAGAACGGCGCTGGACGAGACGACGGCTCTGGAAAGGATCCGGGCGAGCGCCCGCGGCGCACGACGATCTACTCGCTGATCGTGGGGATGGCGTTCATCGCCCTGATCGCGATCGCCGGCATCAACACGATCTCGACGCAGAACAAGGGCGTGCTCGGGGCGAGCAACGAAGGGGATATGCCGCTGGCTCAGTTCGCCGTCCCGGACGCGCGGACCGGTGCGGGCGGGGACGCCAACATCGCTCAGGACGACTGCGACTCGGCGCGGATCCCGTGCCCCGCGGGAAACCGGCGGACTCCCGCGTGCCGGGTCGACGTTCCCGGCGCGATCAGGGCCTGCGACTACTTCGACAAGCCACTGGTTCTGTCGTTCTGGTTCACGCGGGGAGGCGACTGCGAGAACCAGGAGGACGTCTTTCAGCGCGCCTACCGCCGCTATTCGAGCCAGGTCAACTTCCTCGCGATCGACGTCCGCGACTCGGACTCCGAAGTGCGCAAGCTGATCGCCGAGCACCACTGGACGCATCCGGTCGGGCTCGACCGCGACGGGGCTCTCTCCAACCTCTACCGCGTCGGAGGCTGCCCGACCTTCGTGTACGCCTATCCGGGCGGGATCTTCCAGGCCACCTCGATCGGGCGGCTCGATGACCAGCAGTTCTTCTCCAAGGTCGAGACCCTGATCGCCGCATCCGACCGGAGGGCCGCGACGCTGCGCTGATGGTCGAGCTGCCTGATCAATGGGAGGTCGCGCCGGAGCCCGGTTGGATCGAGCCTGCGCTGGCGGAGGAGTTCCCCGGTCTCTCGATCGTCTCGACGGCACTGGAGACGACGACCGGCCGGAGCCCGGAGGCGCTCAAGGAGCAGCTCCGGTTGCTCAGCGACCGGATCGCCGGAGCGCAGGCGATCCAGCTCCGGCAGAAACCGATTCCCTGGGCATACCGCGTGTTCTTCCGGCACATCGGGCTCGATCCGGACACGATCCGCACGCCGATCGAGCAGCTGATCTTCGAGCGGATGCACGACGGTCGCTTCAAGAGCCGCAATCGCGTGGATGACGCGCTCACGATCGCAATGGTCGAGGTCGGCGTCGCGTTGAGGGCCTTCGACGCGGATCGGGCAGAAGGCCGGCTGGGCCTGCGCCTGTCGGCCGAGGGCGAGGGTTTCGAGGGAAGGGTCTCGCCGCTCCCCGAGGGCACCATCGTGATCGCGGATGAGAAGCGCCCGCTCGGGATCCTCTTCGACAAGACGGCCGAGGGCAGAGGCGTGAAACGAGGGACCAGCCGCGTGCTGGTGGTGGCGATCGGCGTGCGTGGAGTACCGGATATCGCCATAGAGGAGGCCCTATGGGTGGCGGGCAGCGCCCTCCGGGCGTAAACTCGAGGGTGCGCGTAAGCGCAACCCGTTTAATGGGTTCAGAGGAGGACTGATGGAGGAGCTGCTCGAACGCCCTGATCTTCCCAAGGTGCAGATCGCGCCCGAAGTTGAGGAATCCTGGGTTCCCCCGGCGCCGCCCGAGGGCCTCGACACCGCCCTGTATCAGCACGATGAGCGGGAGGCCCGCGCCGACCTGCGACGTCAGATCGCAGCGATGGAGCTCGCCATGGCCAGGCTGTTCGGTTCCGCTTTCCCGCGCAAGGGGATCGACTTCGCCGTTGCGGGGATGGGCGGACCGCGCCTCCTGTCGGTAGACGAGCTCGAAAACGTCCGCGACGGACTGGCCGCCCGGATCCAGGACGTCAAGGCGGACCTGCACGACTACGCCGTCGTCGAGGAGGCAAACCGGGAGCTGATCGAGGAGATGACGGCCGATCCCGCCTCGTACAAATGGGTGCGCGTCTACAACGAGGACATCGGCGAGCCCGGCTGCAAGCATTGGCATGCCAAGCCGCGGTGGGGCGCCCTGGGGATGCTGCTCGGCTGGTGGCGGGTCAAGATCTCCTCCGGTTGCCCGTTAGCCGAGGGGCTCCGGCCCCCTGAACCTCGATGCCGACGAAGCGACAGCGGCGCAAGCGGCGCCGGCGCCAGGCGACTGGCAAACCGGTAGTCCAGACCCAGCAATCCGCCCTGGTCCTGGACGAATCCCAGCGGGCCAGAACCGCCAGGCGACGGGGCACGCCCGGCCGTCCCTCGGCGCCGTGGGGCAGCTTCCCGCTGACGGAGATCGTCATCTTCATCGGCGTAGTCCTGCTGATCGCCGGCTTCTTCTTCCCACCGCCGCAGGGTCTCGTGATGCTCGCCGTCGGGCTCGGCCTGGCCTCGCTGGCGGGGCTCGAGCTCTCGATCCGCGAGCACTTCGCTGCCTACCGCTCCCACACGCTGCTGCTCTCGGCCGCCATCGGAGTGCCGGTGTTCGGTGCCCTCTTCCTGGCGACCAAGCTGAGCCCCGCGATCTGCGTCGCCGCAGGGCTGGTGGCGTTCGGGGGCGCCGCCTGGCTCTTCGCCTCGGCCTTCCGCCGTCGCTCCGGCGGCGCCCTCTATCGCCTCAGGGGATGAATAGCCCGCCGCCCATTCCGGGCGCGGGGGCTAGTTCATCCGGCTGGCCAGCTTCGCCTCGAGGGCACCGACCAGGATCCTGCGCTGGCGCTCGGTCAGGCTGCCGACCTTCTTGGCCTCGCTGAGCGCGGCCGACGAAAGCAGCTTCCGCGAGCGGGCACGCCCCCAGCGGCGCTGGCTGCAGAGGAGCTCGCTGAGGCTCATGCTGTCGGCCTCCCAGGGGGACTCGATGATCACCTCGGTGACGGCGCGGTGGCCGGCGCAGATGTCGCGCTTCAGCGCGGCGCGGGCGAGGCGAACCTCGTTCGCGCGGGCAAGGGCCTCCATGCACTGGGAGGTGCCTCGCTGTCTCGACTCTGACTCAGTCTGGGGTTCGACGACCGTAGGCTCGATCCGCCGATGGGGGATTGACAGTGGGCGGGCAGGGGCAATCGTCGAAGCAGCAGACATATTTCTCCCTCCTGCGTAATCAGGATTGGTTTTGGCGGGCTTGGTTGCGCCGGCGGGCCCCAGTGCTCTGTCGAGCCGGGGGAAGTGGACGGTCCTCTCCTAGATCTATTCCCGTCCGCTCCCTGCCCCGGAAGCGCGCGGCGAGGCGCAATTTATACGCCTGGCGCGCCGACGGTCAACACCCAGAAAAACATCCCGTCCGCTAAGAGCAGATGTTTTGTGGCCGAGGTGTTACCGCGTCCATCCGACAGGCAAAACCGTACTCACTACCCGGGTGCGAAAGACCCAAACTTTGAGTCAGCCGGCGGGTAGTTCTGGAAAGCGGCCCTTGACCTCGGCGAAGATCTCCAGGGCGCGATCGAGTTGGTCGCGCTCATGGGTCGCCATCAGACTGGTCCGCAGCAGCGCGCCACCGGGCGGGACCGCTGGATGGAGCGCGACGTTGGTGTAGACGCCCTCTTCGAACAGGGCCTTCCAGAGCAGGACGGCCTGCCAGTCCTCCCCGACGATCACCGGGACCACCGGGGTGGTCGCCTCGGTGCCGTCCGGGAGGGTCCCCGGCTCGACGACCTTGAGGCCGAGGTCACGGAAGCCCTGGCGCAGGTAGGCCGCGTTGTCGAGCAGGCGAGCCATCAGCTCAGGCCCCTCCGACCGGATGATCCGCAGGGCCCCTAGGGCGGCCCCCACGGCGGCAGGCACCGCTGAGGCGCTGAAGATGAATGAGCGGGAAGCGATCCGGAGGTACTCGACGACCTCCTCGGAGCCCGCGATGAAGCCTCCGCACGAGGCGAGGCTCTTGGAGAACGTGCCCATGCGCAGGTCGACGTCGTCCTCCAGCCCGAACAGCTCGCATGCTCCCGCCCCTCGCTTGCCGAGGACCCCCACTCCGTGCGCCTCGTCGACCATGAGCCGGGCGCCGAAGCGCCGGCAGAGCTCGACGATCGGGGGCAGGTCGCAGACGTCGCCCTCCATGGAGAAGACGCCATCGACCACCACGAGGGTGCCGCTCTCATCTGCGGCTGCGCGCTCAAGCATCGTCTCCAGCTTGTCCATCCGGTTGTGGCGGAAGGGCCGCAGGCGGGCGCCGGAGAGCTTGCAGCCATCCAGGATCGAGGCATGGTCGCCGGCGTCGCAGATCACCGTGTCGCCGGGCTCCAGGATCGCGCTGATCGCGCCCAGATTCGACTGGTAGCCGGTGGTGAAGACGATCACGTCCTCGGTCTCCATCCAGTCGGCGAGCTCGCGCTCGAGCTCGACGTGCAGGGGCGTCGTGCCGTTCAACAGGCGGGATCCTGTTACGCCGGTCCCATACTGCTCCAGCGCGTCGCGGGCGGCCTGCTTGACCCGCTCGTCGGTGGTCAGCCCCAGGTAGTTGTTGGAGCCGAGCATGATGGTCTCGCGCCCCTCCATCTCCACCACGGGCCCGGCCTGCGACTCAAGGATCCTGAAGTAAGGGAGGAGGTCCCCCTGCTTGGCGGCTTCGAGCTGGTCGACCCGATCGTGCGTCCGGGCTTTCTCGAAGACGTCCACCGGGGTTTTGGTGGAGTCGGACATGCCCGGGAAGTCTCGCACGTGTAGCTTGCTCAGCCGATGCCAGGCGCCATAGAGGTCCGGCCCGTGCAGGGACGCCGCGAGCTGACCCAATTCATCAAGGTCCCCTTCCGGCTCCACCAGGGCACTCCCTGGGTTCCGCCGCTGATCTACGAACGGCGCCAGTTCCTCGACAAGGAGAAGAACCCCTACTTCCAGCACGCCGAGGCCGAGTACTTCCTGGCCTGGCGGGATGGCGAGCCGGTGGGGCGGATCACGGCGCAGGTCGATCGCCGCTGGGACCAGTTCCAGGACGGCAGCGACGGGCAGTTCGGCTTTATCGAGGCCCCGGACGACTCGGAGGTGTTCGAGGCGCTGCTCGGCGCCGCCGAGGAGTGGGTGCACACGCGCGGTCGTGAGCGGCTGCTGGGGCCGATGGACTTCACCACCAACGACGAGTGCGGTCTGCTGGTCGAGGGCTACGACATCGACCCGATGATCCTCCAGCCCTGGCATCCCCCGTATTACCGCGAGCGCATCGAGGCGCTCGGCTACGGCAAGACCATGGACCTGCTGATGTGGGACATCGAGATGGGGGAGCTGAAACAGGGCGACCGGTTCGCCGACGCGATTCACGCGGTCGCCGACAAGGTCGAGTCGGAGCACGGGATCAGCGTCCGGAACATGAACAGGCGGGACCTGGAGACCGAGATCGGGCGCTTCATGGAGGTTTACAACTCCGCCTGGGAGAAGAACTGGGGCTTCGTCCCGATCACCGACGAGGAGGTCGCCTTCCAGGCCAAGAACCTGAAGCAGATCCTCGACGAGCGCTGGGCCTTCATCGCCGACCGAGACGGCGAGGTCCTGGGAGCGGCGCTCAGCCTTCCTGACATCAACCAGGTGACCAAGAGGATGGGGGGCCGGCTCCTGCCCCTCGGCTGGCTCCGGTTTCTGCTCGGCAAGCGCAAGATCGACCGGGTCCGCGTCTTCGCGCTCGGCGTCAAGCCCGAGTACCAGCACACGGGCATCGCCGCCCGCTTCTACGTCCGCCACATCGAGACCGCGGCCGAGGTCGGCGTCTCCGGCGCCGAGACGGGCTGGATCCTTGAGACCAACGAGCCGATGAACCGCGCGATGGAGGGCATGGGCGGCCACGTCGTCAAGCGCTACCGGCTGTATGAGAAGCGCCTCTGATGGGGTCTTGACGTGCCCTTAGGATGGAACGGATGTCCGAGGAGCTGGAGACGAGCGAGGAGCTGATCGAGGCGGGGCCCGTCCGGCCATTGCCGGTTCGCTCGCAGAGCCGCACGATTGAGGTCTGGGGCCGGGAGGTCGGCCCCCTGGCCGTGGCGGCCGCGGGCGGCGCGGCCGCCGGGGTGGCCGTCGTCGCCGTGGCGCGGGCGGCGCGCTCGCCGAGGCGCCCGCCTCGCCGCGGGCTCTTCCGCCGCCGCGAGAAGGTCGTCGCCAGCCGCAGCTTCCTGGTCGACGTGCACGTCCTCGGGCGCTAGCGCGTGGTCGTCGAGGAGCGCGTACTGCCGCGCTGGCCGTACCGGCTGCCGCGGGGCAGCGGCGGCGACGGCGTGGTGCGAAGCCTGGACAAGGTGATCGAACGGCTCCTGCACGTCGGCTCCTCTCCCGTTCGAATGCGGGCTTGGCGAACCCGCGACGGTTACGTCCACATTCGCGCCGAGTCGGTCGACCCGGCGCTGGTCGAGCACGCGATCACCGTCGCCACCCCCGAGGAGACGCCGCCGGCAGGAGGGGACGAGCTGGGCATCGCCGTGGAGCGGATGCGCTTCTCGCTCGCGGTCGAGGACGATCTCGGCGACTTCTTCCAAACGTTCAAGCGCGACCCGCTGCTCGGCCCGACGATCCACCACAAGCCCTGGGTGAGGCCGAAGCGCAGGCCATGGCCCTGGGAGGCCCTCTGCTGGGCGATCACCGCGCAGCTGATCGAGAGCTCTCGCGCCGCTGCGATCCAGAGGCGCATCGTCCGGCGCTGGGCGCCGAGCCACCTGCCGGCGGATCACCCGCCTCCCAAGCGCGGCCGGGATCCCTGGCCACTCCGCGACGTTCCCTCGGCCGAGGTGATCGCCGGGCGCGCGCCTGCCGAGCTCTCCTCGATGGACCTGAGCCAGGGCCGCTCGGTGGCGATGGTGCGCTGCGCGCGCGAGGTTGCCCGCGGGCGCGCCCGGCTAGAGGACCCGGACTGCGACCGGCGGCTTCTGGAGATCAGCGAGATCGGACCCTGGACGATCCAGTGCCTTGGCCTGGCGGGGCGGGGCGATCCGGATTCCCTGCCGGCGGGCGACCTGGCCTACGTCAAGCTGGTCGGGCACCTCGCCGGCCTCGGCCGCCGCGCCACCGTCGAGGAGGTTGAGGAGTACTTCGCGCCGTACGCGCCGTTCCGGGGCCTGGCCGGCACCTTCGCCCTGGTCGGCTGGCACAAGGCGCTTGGGTCGGGACCCCCGGCCCGCCTTGCGGCCTGAGAGTCCGGCCGACCGGAACCGCGAGATGGCCTAGGGCAGCAGCTCGTTGGTGAGCACGTCCCCCGTGGGCGGCGCGGACGAGATCAGGTCGTGTTCCGCCATCCAGGCGGCGTACGCGCGCCACTGGGCGGGGTCCAGGTAGCCGTATGGCCGTCCGTGGCGGCCGGCGAGCAGCGGAAGCGTGGCGCCGACCTCGGCCCGCGTCTGCATTGGGTCGAGGCCGTTGCCGGCCGCCAACACGGCATTGGCGGCCCCCTGAGGATGCCCCTCCGCGTATGAGGTCCCCTTCGACATGGCCGCGATGAAGCTGCGGATCGCCTCCGGATGCTCGCCGACGGTCGACTTCCTGGCGACCAAGACCAGCTCGTCGTAGGTGGGGACGCCGAGCTGGTCGACGGGGACGACCCGGGGGCCGAGGCCGCGCAGGCGGAGGTCGACACCCTCGATGTTCCGGAACCCGCCCAGGATCGCGTCGACCCTGCCTCCGATGACAGCCGGCAGCAGGTTGAGGCCGACGTTGACCTCCCGGGCTGCCGAGGTGGGGAGGCCCGCCGACTGGAGGATGGTGTCGAGGTAGTCGCTCTGGTACGGGATCCCGGCCGTCCCGACGGTCTTTCCGTCGAGATCCGAAGCGCTCGCGATTCCCGCCTTCGGCAGCGAGATCAGGGAGGTGAGAGGCCGATCGACGATGGCGGCGACGGCCTCGACGTCCAGGCCCCGCTCATGCGCGAGCAGAACCTCGGGCTCATAGGAGACCGCCAGATCGGCCCTGCCCGCCGCGACCTCCTTGATCGGGGCCGAGGGGTCGGAGGGGACCTGCGGCTGGACGTCCAGCCCCGCCTGCTTGAAGTAGCCCTGGTCCAGGGCGGTGTAGATCCCGGCGTGGTCGGGGTTGACGTACCAATCGAGGTCCAGCGTGAATGGCTGCGGATTGGACGCGGAGCCGGTCGTCGCATCCTCGCCGCCTCCGCAGGCGGCGATCCCCAGGGCCAGCGCGGCCGTCATCAGTGCGGCGGCCAGAGCCGCTGAGCGGCGGGTTCCAATCGTGGTCATGCCCTCGTCACATCCCGTCGGTCCCAGGTGACGACGCGCCGCTCGATCAATGCGACCAGCGCGAAGAGGACGATCGCCATCACGGAGAGCAGTGTGATCGCCGCGAACATCCTGGCGGTCAGCAGGCTGCTCGATGCGATCAGGATCTGATGCCCGAGGCCAGACCCGGCGCCGGCCCATTCGGCGAAGACCGCCCCGATCACGGCGACCGCGATCGCGATCTTGGTCCCGCTGAAGAAGAAGGGGAGAGCCGAGGGCAGCTCGACCCTGCCGAGGATCTGGGCGCGCCCGGCCCCCAGCGTCCGCATCATCGTGATCAGCTGCGGGTCGACCGAGCGAAGCCCGTCGAGGGTGTTGACCGTGACGGGGAAGAAGCAGACCAGGGCGATCAACAGCACCTTCGGCCCCAGCCCGAAGCCGAACCAGACCACCAGGATCGGCGCGATCGCAACCGGCGGGATCGTCTGGGAGGCCACCAGCAGCGGGTAGAAGGCTCGGCGCAGGGTGTCGGAGAGGTGGAGGATCACCGCGAAGGCGAGCCCGGCGGCCAGCGCGCAGAGGAAGCCGAGGAGGACCTCGCGGAGGGTGACCCAGGAGTCGGCGGCGAGCAGCGAGCGATCCCGCCAGAGCGATTGCGCGATGTCGCTCGGCGCCGGAACCAGGAAGTCCTCGATGTTGAGCGCGTTCGAGATCAGGTCCCAGCGGGCCGCGAGCTCCCAGGCTCCGAGCAGGACAAGGATCACGGCGAGGGGCGCCGCGTACCGGCGCGCGGCGCTCATCGCGCTCCCTCGGCGAGGCTGCGCAGGGCGCGCTGCTTGAGCTCGGCGAACTGCGGCGAGGTGACGGCAGCCGCCCGGTCGGAGGCGCGAGGAGCGTCTATCTCGATCCGGTCGGCCACGCTTGCGGGGCGGGAGGTGAGCACGAGGACGCGGTCCGAGAGATAGAGCGCCTCCTCCACGTCGTGGGTGACCAGCAGGACCGTGTGGCGGTCCGGGCCCAGCACGGCGGCGAGCCAGCTCTGCATCTCGGCGCGGGTGATGGCGTCAAGTGACGCAAACGGCTCGTCGAGCAGCAGAACCGGCCGTCCCGCCATCAGGGTGCGGAGGAACGCCACCCGCTGCCGCATCCCGCCGGACAGCTCGTTGGGCCGGGAGCTCTCGAAGCCGCCCAGCCCGAGCCGCTCGAAGTGCTCGCCGGCACGCGCCCGCGCAGCCGCACGCGGGACCCCGCCGATCCGCAGCGCGAGGGCGGCGTTGTCGACGGCGGAGAGCCAAGGGAGCAGCAGGTCGCGCTGCGGCATATACGCGCAGCGCTCCAGTCGCTCGCCCGCATCGGCGCGTCCGCTCACCGAGATCCCACCGGCGTCTGGCGGGCGCAGGCCGGCGACGAGCTCGAGCAGTGTGGTCTTGCCGCAGCCCGAGGGTCCGACGATCCCGATCACCTCGCCCGGCGCCACCTCCAGGTCGATCCGCTCGATCGCCCGCAATTCGCCGAACGAATGGGCGACGCCGCTCACACTCACCGGCGCACCGGTGGCATCGAGCGTCTCTGCGGTCGCTCGGCCTTTGCGGCCATCGACGGCCGCGTCCGGAGTGCTTTCGCGAAGTCTCGTCAGCATGCTCCCTCCGCGCGCATTACCGCACAGGTTCAAAGGGTCAGCGGAGGGGGGCCCACCTCCGAGCGAAGCGAAGGAGGTGGTTGATGCCGGTTCCGCTATCTCAGCCCGCACATGCCGCGAGCCCCCCTGTCGGGTCGTCCTCCAGTCTACGGTGTTGGCCGTGGAGGTCGAGCGCAAGTTCCTGGTGGGGGATCCGCCGGATCTCGCCGGGACCATGGCGGATGAGATCGAGCAGGGGTACCTGTCGATCGGCGAGGAGGGGGAGGTCCGGGTGCGCCGCAAGGGGGAGAAGCTGGTGCTGACCGCAAAGCGCGGTTTGGGGCTCTCCCGGCAGGAAGCCGAGATCGAGCTCGACCGCGAGCGCTTCGACGAGCTCTGGCCGCTGACCGAGGGCCGGCGTCTCCACAAGCGCCGCCACGTGCTCCCGCACGGAGGCCTGAAGATCGAGGTGGACGTCTACGAGGGTGAGCTCCAGGGGCTCGTCGTCGCCGAGATCGAGTTCTCCTCCGAGGAGGAGGCACGCGGGTTTGACCCACCGGATTGGCTCGGCGAGGAGGTGACCGGCGACCGCCGGTACCTGAACGAGACCCTCGCCACTGTCGGCAAGCCATAGGGCCCGTTATGGGCTGTCACAGCCGGCCCTCCTGCCTCGTCTGATGTTGTTGCAAGAGACGAAAGGAGGCAGTCATGAGGGTCTTCGTAGCCGGAGCCACCGGGGCGATGGGTGGCCAGTTGATCCCGAAGCTGGTCGCCGACGGTCACGAGGTCGTGGGCATGACCCGGACCCCCGAAAAGCAGGATCGGATACGCGAGATGGGCGCCCGCCCGGCCGTGGCGGACGCACTGGACCCGGAGGCCGTCGCCCAGGCGGTGGCCGAGGCGGAGCCGGAGGTGGTGATCCATCAGCTCACCGCGATCGACGCGGGGGCGATGGGCCGCAGCATCGACAAGATGTTCGTGACCACGAACCGCCTGCGGACGGAGGGCACGGATCATCTGCTCGCAGCCGCCCGGGCGGTTGGCGCGAAGCGCTTCATCGCGCAGAGCTTCGCCGGCTGGCCCTACGAGCGCACGGGCGGCCCGGTCAAGACGGAGGAGGATCCGCTCCAGGCCACGCCCCCCAAGACGGTCAGCGAGTCGCTCCGAGCGATCCGGTACCTGGAGGAGACGGTCACGGGCGCCGAGGGGATTGAGGGATTGGCCCTCCGGTACGGAGGCTTCTACGGTCCCGGCACGTCGGTCGCGGTCAATCCGGACGGCGAGCAGATCGTGATGTTGAGGAAGCGCCGCCTCCCGGTGGTCGGCAGTGGCGCGGGCGTGTGGTCCTTCGTGCACATCGAGGACGCGGCCTCGGCGACCGCCGCAGCCGTTGAGCGGGGCGAGTCCGGCCTCTACAACGTGGTCGACGATGAGCCCGCGACGGTCGCGGTCATCTTTCCCGAGCTGGCGAAGGCGGTCGGCGCCAAGCCGCCGCGCCGGATCCCCCGCTGGATTGGGAGGCTGCTCGCCGGGGAAGGAATGACCATCATGATGACCGAGGTGCGTGGAGCGTCGAACGCAAAGTCGAAGCGCGAGCTGGGCTGGGAGCTGCGCTATCCGAGCTGGCGGCAGGGTTTCAAGGAGGGGCTTGGATGAACGTCTCGGAGGGCGACCTGCTCGATGAGCTTCGCCCGCGCGCGTTCGCGATCGCGTACCGGATGCTCGGCAGCGTCAGCGAGGCCGAGGACATCGTTCAGGAGGCCCTGCTGAGGGTGCACTTCGCGATCGAGCGGGGCGAGGAGATCTCCTCGCCGAGGGCCTATACGGCCACGGTAGTCACTCGCCTGGCGATCGACGAGCTGCGCTCGGCCCGCGCCCGGCGGGAGACCTACGTCGGCGAGTGGCTCCCGGAGCCCGTGGCCGATGCTCCCGCCGACGACCCGGCCCAGCACGCCGAGCTCGCCGACTCGCTCTCACTCGCCTTCCTGGTCGTGCTCGAGTCGCTGACGCCGGAGCAGCGCGCCTCCTTCCTGCTGCACGACGTCTTCGACTACGACTACGGCAAGGTCGCGGAGATCGTCGGCACCAGCGAGGACAACGCCCGCCAGCTCGCCTCGCGCGCCCGCCGCCACGTCCGGGACGAGACGCCGCGGTTCGACGCCTCGGCCGAGCAGCGCGACCAGCTCGCCACGAGCTTCTTCGCCGCGGCCGAGGAGGGCGACTTCGAGTCGCTCGAGGCGCTGCTCGCCGAGGACGTCGAGCTCCACGGCGACGGCGGTGGCCTGGCGCCCGCCATCAAGCACCCGGTCTTCGGCCGCGCCAAGGTCGCCCAGATGCTGCGCAACTGGTTCTCGCTCATGGATCGGATCGAGGGCCTCGCGCTTCGGCGCGTGGTCGTGAACGGGCAGCCCGGGGCGGAGTACCTCGACCCCGAGGGCAGGGTCATCGGCGTGCTCGCACTGGACATCGCCGATGGCCAGATCCTGGCGATGCGCTCGATCGTCAACCCGGAGAAGCTCGCCCATCTCGGGCCGGTCGCGGACGCGAGGGCGCTGCTCGCCCAGCTCAGTCGGCGACCCGAGCAGCGCCCGCGATCACGTTGACGAAGTTCTCCAGGTGCTTGGTCGTCCAGCACTCGAAGGCGCCGTCGCAGTACGGCTCGTAGGCGGCCATCACCGAGTCGCCGTAATTCCAATAGAGCTTCGGCTCGGGGTTGAGCCAGAAGGTGCGGCCGGCGTGCTCGGCGATCGCGCCGAAGGTGGCGGCATGCGGCTCGCGGCCGTTCGTTCGCGCGTCGCCCAGCACGATCACGGTCGAGCGCGGACCGAGGTCCTCGGCGATCTCCTCGCCGAACTCGAGCCACACTCGTCCGTAGTCGGTGTAGCCCGACACATCAGCAACCCCGCCTTCAGATGAGACTCTTTCGGAGATCTTCCGGAAGTCCCGCTCGTGCTCGAAGATGTCCGTGACTTCGCTGATCCGCTCGATGAAGACGAAGCTGCGCAGCTTGCGGAACGAGTCGTGAAGGGCGTGCAGCACCGAGAGGAAGAAGACGCTCGCGCTCGATACCGAGGTCGAGACGTCGCAGAGCACGTAGATCTCTGGTCGCCGCGGGCGCTTCGGCCGGTAGCGGAGTCGTAGGGGGACGCCGCCAGTCTCGAGCGACGCCCGCATCGTGCGGCGGATGTCGACGTTACGGCCGCGTGCGCGGCCGCGCTGCTCGTGGCCCAGCGTCGCGATCCGCCGCTTCAGCTGGGCGACGGCCCGGTGGACGGCGGTCAGGTCCTGCGCGGGGCTGGTGGGGAGGGTCCGGTCGAGCTCGGCGAGAGGCCGAGACGGAGGCAGCTTGCCGGTGCGCTCGATCGTCGCCCGCTCCAGCTCCCGGCGAAGGTACCGCTCGAATTGGCGGATGTTGTCCGGGTCGAGGGCCGGCGCGCCGTCGTCGTTGCGTCTCCCGCCCGCCTGGAGGTCAAGAGCCCGGCGGATCCGCTGGACGTCGACCCCGATCACGCCGGAGCGCTCGCCCTGGCGTCCGAAGGCGGTCATCGCGAGCCGGGCGAGGTCGCGCATCTCGCCGTCGTTGCCCTCGAAGATCGCGCGGCGGATCGCCTCGCGGAGCTCTTCGAGGTCGATTCGGTCGCCGGAGCCCTCGAAGCGCTCGTCCTCGATCCTCCGCTCGAGGGCCTCGGTTTCGGCAGCTCGGAAGAAATGGCGGTCGAAGAGCAGCTCGAAGATCCGGCGGTCCTCCTGGGACTTGGCGATCGTCGCCGCGAGGGATTCGCGGAAGTCGCGCTGGTCGGTCCAGCTCACCTCGTCGAGCGCGGCGAAGGCGTCGAGGATCTCCGAGGTGCCGACGGCGACGCCCTCCGAGCGAAGGTCCTCGAAGAAGGCGAGCAGGCTGCCCGCGGTCGTGGACAAGGTCAGCTCCCGGACGAGCCGGGCGGCGTGCCGGTGAGGCCGCCGGTCACGCCGTTGCCCTCGAGCTTCACGGAGACCCGTTCCGCGACCAGGTCGATGTCGGAGCGGTGCTTGACCAGGATGCTCATCGAGCTTTCGAAGGTCTCGCGATCGATGTCGTCCGCGCCGATCAGCAGCAGGGTCCGAGCCCAGTCGATCGACTCTGCAATCGAGGGCGGCTTCTTCAGGTCGAGAGCGCGGATCATGTGGACGATCTCCACCAGGCGCCGCGCCAGTCCCTCGTCCAGGTCGGGTGCGTGCAGCCGCACGATCTCGAGCTCGCGGTCGACAGAGGGGTAGTCGAGCCAGAGGTAGAGGCAGCGGCGCTTGAGCGCCTCCGTCAGCTCGCGCGAGTTGTTGGAGGTGAGCACCACGATCGGGCGGGTCGTCGCCTCGATAACGCCGAGCTCCGGGATCGAGATCTGGAAGTCGGAGAGGACCTCGAGCAGCATCGCCTCGAACTCCTGGTCGGTCTTGTCGATCTCGTCGATCAGCAGGACGACCGGCTCGGCCGCGCTGATCGCCTCGAGCAGCGGCCGGGTGAAGAGGAAGTCCTCGGAGAAGATGTCGCCGCGAGTCCGCGCCCAGGATCCCTCGGCCGCCGCCTCGGCCTCGCCGGAGGCCTCGGCCTGGATCCGCAGCAGCTGCTTGCGGTAGTTCCACTCATAGAGGGCCTTGGCTTCGTCCAGCCCCTCGTAGCACTGCAGCCTCACCAGCCGGCGCCCGGTCGAGCGCGAGAGCGCCTTGGCGAGCTCGGTCTTGCCGACGCCCGCCGGCCCCTCCACGAGCACGGGCTTGCCGAGGCGCTGGGCGAGGAACGAGACGAGCGCCGCGGCCTCATCGGCCAGGTATCCGACCTGGCCGAGTCCCTCGCGGACCTGGGCGACTGACTGGGGCTCGGAGTCCGGCATCTGGGGGATGATAGATAGCCCGTCATGCTCGCCATCGCTCTGCCCGACTCGCTCGGCCCCTACGCCGTCATGCTCGCCATCGGATTTCTGATCGGCTGGTACGGGCAGGGGGCGAAGAGCAACTGGCTGATCGCCTTCGGAATCGTGGTGATCCTCGCCGCGATCGGCCTGCTCCAGCTGGCGATCGCGACCCACAACGGCAGGGCGCCGACCGGGTTCTGAGCGTGGGCGCCCTCGACGACCTCGACCTGACCCAGAAGCTCTCGCGCGAGGAGGAGGCGGCGCGACTGGAGAGCGCCTGGCGGCGGCTGGCGCAGCTGCGCCTCACTCTCGGCGGCCTGATCGGCAACGGGGAGCTCGGGCCACCCGTCTGCGTGATCTTCGAAGGCGAGGACGCATCGGGCAAGGGCGGCGCCATCAGGCGGCTGGTCGCGGAACTCGATCCGCGGCACGTCCGCGTCGTGCAGTTCGCCGCCCCCACGCACGACGAAAAGCGCCACCACTTCCTCTGGCGGTTCTGGCCATCATTGCCCGGCTGGGGCGGGATGGCGATCTTCGACCGCTCCTGGTACGGACGGGTCCTGGTCGAGCGGGTGGAGGGGTTGGCCACCAGGGAGCAGTGGCTGCGCGCCTACGACGAGATCAACGGCTTCGAGCGGACGCTCGCGGACGAGGGAATGATCCTGATCAAGTTCTGGATGCACATCTCCGGCGAAGAGCAGCTGCGCCGCTTCAAGCGGCGGGAGAAGGACGCGCTGAAGGCGTGGAAGCTCACCGAGGAGGACTGGCGCAACCGCGAGAAGCGTGCCGAGTACAAGGAGGCCGTCGAGGACATGGTCGCGCGCACAAGCCACGAGCCCGACGCCGTCTGGCACCTGATCCCGGCGGAGTCGAAGCGCTACGCGCGCGTTGCCGTGATCGAAACGGTGATCTCGGAGATCGAGGCGAGCATGCAGCGCCACGGCATGGAGCTTCCGCCGCCCATTGACTGATCAATCCGGGGCGCGGGGACGCTTCGCGCGCTCGCGCGGGCGCATCCGCAGTCCGGCCGCGACAATGATCGCGGCGCCGGCCAGCGCGACGAAGATCGCGTAGTGCAGGTCGTAGGGCTCGTCCCGGCCGCCGAGGGTGAACGGCGGACGGTCGAACATGCGGTAGACGACGATCGCCGCCGCCCAGGAGCCCGCCGCAACGAACAGGGCCCACTCACGGAGTGGTCGCGGCGGGATGTAGCCGCCGCCACCCTGGAGGGCGAGGAAGGTCGTCGCCCCGGCGATCAGGAGCAGCGCCCCCTCGGCCCAGCCGAACGCCCCGATGCCGGTCAGGACCAGGTCGTTCGAGATCGGAGACTGGTACCAGGGGAGCAGCAGGCTGCCCACCATGACGGCGGCGCCGATCACGGCGATGCGCTCGTTGCCGCCCAGGCCTCGCAGGTCGCGGAGCAGTTTGCGCGGCAGCGAGCTGAACTCAGTCGAGCGGCTCGCGGCCACCGTAGCCAGCGTCCATGTCGTGCCAGTAGCCGACGTCGTCCTCGCCGAGCTCCCAGCAGAGATAGACCTCGCGGCCTTCCCTCACTGCCGGGAAGTCGACCAGGCCGCGGTCGATGTCGCGAAGCACGATCCCCGATTGCTCGATGGTCTCGAGCAGGCGCCTGACCTCGAGGAACGCGACGCCGACCTGCTTCCCTTCCTCGCCTCCGCCGTTGGCCGGGGCGGCCTCGGACAGCGCCTCGTGCGCCTCGGCGTCGGTGAGCTCGTCCTTTGAGTCCTGGAGCTGGCTCAGCATCGTCGTCAGTTGAGGGAGCAGGCCGTTCGCCTCCTCCCGCGTGAAGTGGCGCTCGTGGACGAGTCCGGTGCCCTCTTCGCTCACGCGCGGGCCGCGGCTGTCTGTTCGGCGGCGGTGTTTGTGGCCGCCGTTGATTCGAATCGCTCCCGGAGCAGCCTGGCGTCCGCCTCGCCGATCGTTCGCAGCTGGCCCTGGAACGCCAGGTGCCAGTGGTCGGGCGGCCACTTCCGGACGTGCTCGAGCTCGGTCGCGAGCTCCTCGGCGGCCACGAACTCGTCCTCCGGCAGGATCAGAACCGGCTCGGCCTCCACGCGCCAGGGATAGATCTCCTGCTTGCCCTTCTTTGCCGGCCAGATCGGCTCGCGATCCTCGAACATCTCGGACCTCACCCGGGCGAGTCCTCCGAAGGCCTGGACGCCGGTGACGTAGAAGAAGACCTCGTCGCCCGGCTCGAATTCCTCTGCCTGGCGTCGCCGCCGCTCCTTGAAGCCGATCACGTCGAAGCCGCGCTCGACGTTGATGCGGAAGTTCTCGAGGGAACCCGTGAGGATCCAGGTCTTCGGGCCGTCCGTGCTCACGCCACGATTCTATTTGGCGCCGGCGCCCTGACGGGACTGGGAGACGGCCCCCCGGAGGCCGTCCAGCATCTTCTCGACCGTGTGCCTCAGATACGACTTGGTGTGAAGCGCGGCGATGGCCCGCCCGGGCGTCGTCCGCCTCCGCTCGAGTGGCTCGACGCCCAGCTCCACCTCGGCGAAGGTGCCCCCCTGGGCGTCGGTGAGGAGCCAGTGCGAGTAGAAGCCGGTGACCTGGCATTGCATCTTCACCTCGCGCATGTCCCTCAGCTCATCGACCCGGAACGTTGTCGTCCCCTTGAGCCCCAGCGGCCCCCTGCTCGTCACCTCGAAGGTCGAGCCCTTCTCGATCCGGACCGGCGCACCGGTGACCGCAATCACGTCCTCGCTCCACTGCGGGACCTGTTCAGCGTCGATGAGGAGACTCCAGACGCTGGCGACGGGCGCGTCGATCAACGCCTGCTGCCGCCACGAGGACATCTAGCCGGCGACCGGTTCGCGCGCGCGAGCGGCGAGGGCCGGGGCACCGAGCTCCTCGTACTCCGAGGCGGCCTCGTCGAGCAGCCGCGAGGCTGCGTCGGGGTCGGACTCCAGCAGCATCCGTCCCTGGACCACGAGGCAGCGGGTCGCGTCGAGCGGGCGGCCGAGCTTCTGCCAGCGCTGGCGCGCCTGGTCCATCTTGGCCTCTGCACCAGCGGGGTCGTCGGCGGTCGCGCCGGCGGCCTCGGCGGTGGCGGCCTCGCCGACGGGATAGTGGAGCCGCCCGGCCAGCCGCTCCGCCTCTTCGGCGGCGGCTCGCGCCTGATCGGTGCGGCCGGCCAGCGCCAGGACGACTGCGCGGGCGGAGATCGCCTCGACCGATTGCGCGATCAGTCCCGCCCGCTCGCAGATGTCGAGCGCGCGAGTGAGCTCGGTCTCCGCGCCGTTGAGGTCGCCGCTCTCCCGCAGCGTGATCGCGAGCCAGTAGAGCGCGTTGAAGGCCACCTCGGATCGCCCGACCTGCTCGCCCAGCTGATGGGCGCGGCGGAAGAACTTGCCCGCCTCCTCCCAGTCGCCGGCGCGCCAGCTGAGGACGCCCCGCATCACGTCGGGGAAGCAGAGCTTGCCGTGCAGGCCCTCGCGCTCGGCCAGCTGCGCGCTCGCCTCGGCGGCTCGCTCGACCTCCTCCCAATCACCGGCTTCGACCGCCAGCTCACCGAGCGAAGCGTGCAGCTCGACCTGCGAGGGCAGGTCACCGACCTCCTGCGCGATCTCGAGCGCCTCCCGATAGGCCGCGGCGGCACCCGCGTAGTCGGCCTCGGAGACCTCCAGGTGGTAGCCGAGGGTGAGCAGGGCGCGTACCGCCTCGCTGCGGTCCGACTCCCTCGCGAGCGCGACCGAGCGCTCCAGGTTCTCGCGCGCCTTCTCCGAGTCGCCGATGCGGCCGAAGACGCGGCCGAAGATCCCGTGCGCCCGGCTCGCCGCGCGGGCCTCGTCGAGGCGCTCGGCGAGGCGGAGCGCCTTCTCCGAGGCATAGATGGCGAGCATGTTGTCGCCGGTGTGCATATAGAGGGAGGCCGCCTCCTCGTAGAGGCGCACCAGCTCGATGCAGGGCGGGCCGTCCTTGAGCAGGTCGATCCCGCGCTGGTAGTTGTCAATCGACGCGCGCCGCTCCCCCTTGTGCCAGAGGGCCGCGCCGATCTTGCGGTGGAGGTCCGCGACCCGTGCCAGGTCCTCCTCGGCGCGGTGGTAGTCGAGGCAGCGCTCCCAGACCCCGACCGCGGCATCGACGCGCCCCATCCGCAGGGCGACGTCTCCCTGCTTCTCGCCTATCCGCGCGACGGTGCCGGCGTCGAGGGACTCCGAGATGTCGAGCGCGGCCGTGTACCGGTCGAAGGCCTCGGCGTTGGAGTAGAGGGCGGCGGCGGCATCGCCGGCGACCTCGAGCGATTCAAGCGCCTGGTTCTGCAGCTCGGCGAGGGCGTCGCGATCCAGCCCCGCCTCGGATCCGAGCGCCGCGGCGCGGGCGAAGTGCTCCGCGATCAGGCCGATGACGCCGTCGATGCGCTCTCCGGCCCGGTCGCGGATGAACTCGGCGACCTCGACGTGCTTCCGGCAGCGGACCGACTTCGGCAGCATCGAATAGGCGACGTCGCGGATCAGGACGTGCTTGAAGGCGTACTCGCGCTCGCCGGCGAGCCGGCTGCTGGGGCTGGGCGCGAGCAGGTCCTTCTCCTCGAGGTTGGCCAGGGTCTGGCCGAGGTCCAGGCCCTCCTCTGCGGCGGTCGGCGCCAGCGCCCCCTCCCAGAAGGTCTGCCCGACCACCGAGGCCGACTGGAGCAGCCGCCGCTCCAGGCGGTCGAGCGAGTCCAGGCGGGCGGCGAGAAGGGACTGAACTGTCCTGGGCAGCGCCTGCGCCTCGACCGTCTCCTCCTCGAGGAGCCGGTTGACCATCTCCTCGGCGAAGAGCGGGTTGCCGCCGGAGCGCTCGGCGACCTCCGGAACCACGTCACCTGTTCCGTTCCCCGAGCTCGGCATCAGGGCCGCCACCAGCTCGCGCGTCTCGCCCTCGGTGAGCGGCTCCAGGGCGATCGTGGTGGCGTTGCGGCGCCCGCCGCCCCAGCCGGGCCGCCGCTCGAGCAGTTCGTCGCGGGTCAGGCAGACGAGCAGGAGGGGAGCGCGGACCCAGCGCGTCAGGTGATCGATCAGGTCGAGCATTCCCTCGTCTGCCCAGTGGATGTCGTCGATCGCGAGGACGAGGGTCCGGCGCCGGGCGATCGCCTCGACGGCCGCGCGCGCGGCCGAGAACAGTGCCTCGCGCATCCGCTGCGGATCGGGCTCGGCCTGCTGAAGCTCCTCCGGGGGCTCGAGGCCAAGCGGGATCGCCAGCAGGGCGGCGTTTCGGTCGCCCGCGGCCTCGTCGCCCAGATCGCTCATCACCTCGGTGACGCCCGAGCGCAGCTTCTCCCAGGCGGCATCCGGGGCGTCCGTGTCGCGGATCTCGAACTCGTCGTTGAGAACCTCGGCGAGCGCCCAGTAGGCGATCCCGGCCCCATATGGCGGGCACTGTCCTCGTCTGATCGTCGGGGGATCGTCGGACTCGGCGAGGTTCGTCATCAGCTCCCGAAGCAGCCGTCGACTTGCCGACGCCCGCCTGCCCGATCACGGTGACGAGGTGCGGGCGCCCCTCGCGCTGGACCCGCTCGACCAGCGAGGTGAGCAGGCCCGCCTCCTCCTCGCGGCCGATCAGCGGTGTCTGCGCGCGGCCGGCGCCCCGGCGCGGCTTTGCGAGGGCCCCGGTGGCCTCCCAGGCGGGTACCGGTTCCTCCTTGCCCTTCAGGGTGAGCGGCTCGAGCCGCTCGTAGGTGATCGCCTCACGGCTGGCGCGGTAGGTCGATTCGCCGACGGTGACGGTGTCGGGACGCCCGGCGGCCTGGAGCCGCGCGGCGACGTTGACCGCGTCGCCCATCACCGTGTAGCGGTCGCCGACGGCGCCCGCCATCACCTCGCCGGAATTGATCCCAACCCGGAGCGAGAAGCCCACCTCGTACTTGTCCCGACTCTGGCGGTTCGCGTCCTCCATCGCGTCCTGCATGGCGAGGCCGGCGCGCACGGCCCTCTCGGGATCGTCCTCGTGGGCCACGGGGGCACCGAAGACGCCCATCACGTTGTCGCCGATGAACTTGTCGATCGACCCGCCGAAACGCTCGATCTCCTCGCCCAGAACCCGAAGCGTGCGGTCGACGAGGGCCTTCACCGCCTCCGGGTCCATGCGCTCGGCCGCCGCCGTGTAGCCGGAGAGGTCGGCGAACAGCACGGTCGCCTGGCGCCGCTCCTCGGGCAGGGCCTCGGAGGGAGACGGCGAAACAGCCGCCGAAGGGGCGGGGGAGAACGCCGTCCCGCACTCGATGCAGAACTTGGCGCCGGGCGGGTTATCGGCGCCACAGCTCGGGCATTTGAGCGAGAGCTCCGCGCCGCACGACATGCAGAATCGAGCCCGCTCGGGGTTGTCGGCTCCGCACGCGGGACAGGCTCTCCTCCCCTCCATTGAGGTGAGGATAGGACCAGTGATCCCAACCTGCCGCTAAAGGGCTTGCGGTACCCTGCGGCGCCGCTGCACCCCTGAGAGGAAGAGGAAGTCGCTTGAACAGAAGCCGTGCCCCAGTCGTTCTCGCGCTCGCGTCCGCGCTGCTGGTCGCGGCCTGCGGCGGTGGGGGCAACAACGAGGACCCGCAGCAGGTCCTCGACCAGACCTTCAGCAACCCGACGAGCATCCAGAGCGGCACGTTCGACCTCGATTTCAAGATCGAGACGTCCGGCGGGGACAACCCCGGCAGCCTCGAGGTGAAGCTGGGTGGGCGGTTCCAGAGCCGGCCGAGCGGTCAATTTCCGCAGTTCGACATCGACGTGTCGCTCAAGGGCGAGGGTGGGTCACAGAGCTTCTCGGGTGCGGGCGGCCTGACCTCCACCGGTGATGCGGCCTTCGTCAAGTTCGAGGGGACCGAATACGCGGTGCCGCAGCAGCTCTACGACGAGTTCACCTCCACATACGCCCAGCTCCAGGGCCAGAACAAGTCGGGCAAGTCGGCCAGCCTGCTGAAGGCGCTCAACATCAGCCCGGCCGATTGGCTGTCGGACCTGAAGAACGAAGGCACCGAGGACGTGGAGGGCACGAAGACGATCCACATCTCCGGTACCGCGAACGTCCCCAAGCTGGTTGAGGACCTGAAGGCGATCGCCTCAAAGGCGGGTAACGCCGTGGGCAACGTCAATACCGACCAGCTGAACCGGCTCAACGACGTCATCCAGTCCGGGAGCATCGACGTGAACACCGGCGAGGACGACAAGCTCCTTCGCCGGTTCCAGGTGAGCGCCGACCTGAAGCCGCCCGCCGGCACTCCCGGAGGGCCGGACTCGCTCAGCATCGATTTCCAGCTCAACTTCGCCGACGTCAACAAGCCCGAGACGATCCAGGCTCCGGCGGACGCCCAGCCGCTGAGCAACCTCTTTCAGAAGCTCGGGATCAATCAGGGGCAGCTGGGCAACGCGCTCCGGGGCGGTCTCGGGACCAGCGGCGCCCTGCCCGAGTCGGGCGGGTCCACCAAGGCGCCGAGCGGCTCGGCCACGCAGGCCTATCAGCAGTGCCTCTCGCAGGCCTCGGGCCAGGCGGCGCTGCAGCAATGCGCCAACCTGCTCACCCAGTAGCCGCCTAAGCTCCCCCCATGCCGGAGCCCACATCCCCGTCGCCCGGGAAGCGGCGGCTTCTCGGGCCCGACACCTGGCCCTATCTCCTCGCGCCGCTGATCCCGGCGGCGGTCATCGTCGACCTCGCCGGCGCTCCCGCAACGGCGGTCTTCTTCGTCTCGGCAGTCGCTCTGATCCCTCCCGCGGCGATGATGGGCAGGGCGACGGAGGAGCTGGCGGAGCGCTCGGGCAACGTGGTCGGCGGCCTGCTCAACGTCACGTTCGGCAATGCGCCCGAGCTGATCATCGCGCTGTTCGCTCTCGAGAAGGGGCTGCACGAGGTCGTCAAGGCGTCCCTCATCGGCTCAATCCTCGGGAACATCCTGCTGGTGATGGGCGCCGCAATGCTGGTCGGCGGCCTGAGCGGAGGGCGGACGCGCGGGGTGCAGAAGTTCGGGCAGACGGCAGCGAGCGCCCAGTCCACGATGCTGCTGCTGGCGGTCGCCGCGCTGATCATGCCGGGCGTCTTCGCGCTGGTCGAAGGCGATGGGCTACCGCACCCCGGGGACGCGATAGTCGACTACGGGAGCACTCTCGAGAATCTCTCCCTGGCGGTCGCCATCGTCCTGATCGTCTCCTATGGGGCCGGCCTGCTCTTCTCGCTGCGGACCCACGCGGCCCTCTTCAACCCTCACGAGGAGGAGTCGAGCACGGAGGACCGCGGCGACTGGAGCACGAGGAGATCCGTACTGGCCCTCGCGATCTCGGGCGTGCTTGTCGGCGTCCTCTCCGAGATCCTGGTCGGCTCGATCGAGGAGACCTCCCACGCGATCGGGCTATCCGAGTTCTTCATCGGCGCGATCGTGGTTGCCATCGTCGGCAACGCGGCGGAGCACTGGGTGGCGGTCCTGGTCGCCTACAAGAACAAGATGAGCCTCGCGGTCAACATCGCGATCGGCTCGAGCGCCCAGGTCGCTCTCTTCGTGGCACCCGTGCTGGTGCTCGTCTCTTTCGTGCTCGGCCCCGCCCCGATGCCGCTGGTCTTCAACGGCCTCGAGCTGGCGGCCCTGGCGATCGCGGCGATCATCGCCAATCAGGTCACCCAGGAGGGCGAGTCCACCTGGTACGAGGGGCTGCAGCTGCTGCTCGTCTACGTGGTGGTCGCGCTCGCCTTCGGCTACGCGTAGGTCACGCTGATGGATTTCGTCCTGCTGATCGCGAGCTTTGCGGTCATCCTCGCGGGCGCTCTGCTGTTCACGAACGCTGTGGAGAGGATCGGCCATCGCCTGGAGCTGGGGGAGGGCGCGGTTGGAAGCCTGCTGGCGGCCGTCGGGACGGCAATGCCGGAGACGCTGATCGCGGTCGTGGCCCTGATCGAAGGGACCAAGAACGAAGACATCGCCATCGGGGCGATCGTGGGTGCTCCCTTTCTTTTGGCCACCCTCGCGATGGGACTCGTCGGTCTCACCGCCTACGTCTACCGGCGCCAGCGTCCCCAGGGCATCTTCCTGCGCGCCCACGTCGCAACCCTGGACCGGGATCTCGCCTTCTTCCTGGTCTTCTTTGCGCTCGGCCTCGGATTGGGCCTTGGCGCTCCGAGCGGGCTGCAGGTCCCCGCCGGGTTCGCCTTCATCGCCGCGTATCCGGTCTACGTGTGGCTCACGCTCCACCAGGGGGGCGAGGCGCAGCCGGAGGAGACGCTCAATCCGCTGATCCTGGCGCGGGGCACGGCGGGCCGGGCGGCCGAGCCGAGTATGGCGACAGCCGTGGCCCAGTTCCTGATCGGACTCGCGGCGATGGTGGGTGGCGCCCACCTGTTCGTGGAGGAGCTGCTCAACGTGGCCGGGGACCTCGGTGTCGAGGCGATCGTCCTGTCCTTGATCCTTGCCCCGCTCGCCACGGAGCTTCCGGAGAAGGTGAACAGCTTCTTCTGGGTCCGCGAGGGAAAGGACTCGCTCGCGCTCGGGAACATCACCGGCGCGATGGTGTTCCAGTCGACGATTCCGGTGGGCATCGGCCTGGTCTTCACGGATTGGGACCTGACCGGAAACGCCGCCGTGTCCGTCGCGCTCGGGCTGGCCGGCGGGGTGATCGCCTATTGGGCGCTTCGACTGCGGGACCGCTTCGAGCTGCCGCCGGTGCTCGCCTGGATCGCGCTCTACGCGGCGTTCATCGTCATGGTCGCCGTGTAGGCCTCAGCCCAGCTCGTAGGTGAGCGTGAGGGTGTGGTTGCCCTCATCGTCGGCGAGCATCGTCCCCTCGCCGCTGATTCCCTCGAGCTCCCCGGTGCCGGTCCCGGGCACGACCGTTCCCGTGTTGGAGATGCCCTCCGGGCCCATGATTCCGCCGTGCTGGAAGACGAAGCTCCCTGACTTGCCGTCCAGCGTCCCGGTGATTCGGTCGTGGCCGATGTATCCCCCGCCGCCCTCGGATTTGGCCATCATCAGCTCAGCCGTGCTCTCGCCCTCCAGGTCGCCGGTGAACGTCCGCGAGATGTGGACCCGGCTGAGCTCGGTCCCCTCCGCTTCCGCGTAGGGCTCCTCGTCGTAGCGGTCGTTGGTGAATGGGGCGGACGCGTTCACGCAAGTTCTCCTGTTGTCGCTAACGCGCTTCGTGCTCCGCTCCAAAGTAGCGCGGCCTGGTGGCCGCTAATCCTCGCGGCCCGGGTCCTGGCCTTCCTCGTCCTCGTCGATCTCCTCGTCGCCCTGCTCGAGGGCCGTCTCGGAGACCGATCCGCTCGAGCCCGGGTGGTAGTGGGTCTGGAAGTCCTCGAGCAGCTTGTCGCGGCTCTCCTCGTCGACCGGCACCTCGTCGGAGATTCGCACCCAGTTCGCGCCCTCGAAGGCCTCCATGTTGAAGACCTCCTGGTCGATCGAGGCCGAGTCGTCGACGACGACGACCACCTCGGTCTGCGGGTTGAAGTAGGTGCCGGGGACATCGGTGATCTCCTCCAGCTCCATGATCCGGCTCTCTGCGTCGCTGGCCTCCACGCGCGCAATCTTATTGGCCGAGGTTCTCCAGTTCACTGAGCTGCCGCTCGATCTCCCGATCGACGTCGAGCGGCTTCTTGCCCTGGCGCTGCCGGCGCTCGTTTCGTGCCACGACCAGCTGCCGGACCTCTTCGCGGAGTCCCCTGTCGCCTCCCAGGCCAGGCCCGCCCGGCTCGGACGCGAGCAGCTTTTCCACCTCGGCGTCGACGTCGAGGGCCTTGCGGCCCTTGGCCACCCCTCGATCCGAGCGCGCCTGGATCATCTGGCGGATCTCCTCCTCGCGCACCTCGGCGGAGACTGCCTGTGTCGCGCCGCCGGAGCTCTGGGGGAAGTCCTGCTCCATCGCGAGCGGGCCCTTGCCGATCTGCTTGAAGGCGCCGCCGGCCCCGCGCGCGAAGACGATCGCTCCGACGGGCAGGGCGATCAGGACGATGATGACGAAGACGATGCCGACCTGGAACGTGGCCAGGAGCATGGCTGGAGGTTAGTCAGCCCTGCTACTCGTAGTGGACGGCCTGCATCACGTCGATTCGCGATCCCCGGCGCGCCGGCAGCACCGCTCCGATGATCCCGACGAACACAGCGAGGACGAAGAAGATGATGAGCTGGCCGATCGGGACCCGGAAGACGAGGCCGAGCTCGCTCAGCGACGCGGTCAGCAGGGCACCGAAGAGAAGGCCCACCGCGATGCCCAGCACCCCGCCAATCGCCGCCGTGATCGCACTCTCGTAGCGGACCATCCGCCGAACCTGCCTGCGGGTGGCACCGATGGCGCGCAGCAGGCCGAACTCGCGGGTGCGCTCGTGGATCGAGAGGAAGAGGCTGTTGGCGATCCCGAAGAGCGAGATAACCACGCTCATCGCCAGCAGGGCGTACAGCAGGTAGACGATCTGGTCGGTCTGCTTGCTGATCTGGTCCTTGAGCCCCTGCTGCGAGTCGACCTTGGCGACCGGGAAGCGCTGCAGCGCAGCATCCATGTTTCGCTGCACCGTCGCCGCGTTGGCGCCCGGCTGGGTCGAGACCAGCACCATGAATGGGTCGCGCGCCTCGGAGATGGACTCCAGCGTCCTGCGGTCCACCATCAGCCCCTGAAGCAGCGTCGGGTCCTTGTACTCGCCGATTGCGGTCAACGTGTCGCTGCCGCCCGACGGCGTCACCACCTTGAAGGTGTCGCCGATCCCAACGTGGTGAGCCTTGGCGAACTGCTCCTCGATCACGGCGTTGGTCCCGTGAAGCCGGGACAGCGTCTCGTCCGAACCATGGATCCAGTCGAACTTGTAGCCGTCGCGGATCGTGCTGGGTTCCACTCCGCCGAGGTCGTCGTACAGGAGATTCGACGACTGCCCGTTGACCTCGACCTGGTCGTAGAGGACGGCGCTGGTGCTCGCCACGCCCGGAACCCGCGAGGCAATCTCCTGGACCTCCCGCGGGATCGGTTGGAGGCCGCCGCTGTCCGCCCTCACAACGATCTGCGCGGTGATCAGCCTGTCGATCGAGCCATCGATCGAAGCCTTCAGGCCGGCGGTGAAGACGGCGACGAACACCACCAGGCCAAGTCCCACCATCAGGGCCGCGGCCGTGAGGGCGGTCCGGGCCGGGTTGCGCTGCGCGTTCTCGCGCGCGAGCTGCCCGACGACCGCGGAGAGGCGCTCCAGCGGGAGCCCGATCGTCGCCGCGACCGGACGGACGATGTACTTGGCGACCAGGGCGAGGCCGACGAACAGCAGGACGGCGCCGCTGGCCATGGCGAGCAGCTTGTCGGCAGCGGGTCCCGAGCCGAACAGGCCATAGACGAGCGAGCCGAGCCCGCCGAGAGTGACGACCGCCGCGAGGTATGGAGCGAAGCGAGATGCCCGGGAGGGCGCGATCCGAGCGCCCTCCTCGAGGGCGAGTGCGGGTGGAATCCTGGTTGCGCGGACCGCGGGGCCGATCGCGGCAAGCAGCGTGATCCCTATCCCGATTCCCAGAGCCACCGCGATCGTGCGGGTCTCCAGGACGAGGTTGGACGTGGGTATCCCGGCACCGGCAGCCTTGAACAACGCCCCGATCCCCCTGGCGAAGGCGAGCCCGCCGAACAGGCCGGCGACCGAGGCGAGCACGCCTATGGTGAGCGCCTCGACGGCGACCGAGCGCAGAACCTGGGACCGGGTTGCCCCCAGCGTTCGCAGCGAGGCGAACTCGCGGGTCCGCTCGGCGACGGAGATCGAGAAGGTGTTGAAGATGATGAAGGCGCCCACCAGCAGCGCTGCGCCGGCGAAGGCGAGCAGCGCCGGGCCGAGGAAGGAGTTGATCGAGTTCGAGATGTCCTTGGCCTGCTCGTCTGCCTGCTGCTGTCCGGTCTGCACCTTGACGTCCGGCGGCGCGACGGACTGCGATGACCCGGACGAGGCCCTCTGGCGTGATCCCCGGCTTTGCCGCAACGAGGATCTGGCCCACCTCGCCCTGCTGGTCGTACCAGCGGCGAATGTCGCCCGGCGTCGCCATGGTGAAGCCATAGCCGGCCGCCGAGCCCGAGCCGCCGAAGTCAACCAGGCCCACGACGGTGACCTGTGCCGTCCCGTGCGAGGTCTCCAGGCCGACTCGATCCCCGACGTCGATCCCGTGTTGGTGGGCGAGGTCCCGGCTGACGGCGATCTCACCCGGCGCCGAGGGATCGCGGCCCTCAGCCGGGGAAGTCGGGTCGAAGGGCTCGGGGGTGGTGCCGAAGACCAGGTTCGGCCCGCCGAACTGCTTGATCGGCTCGCCGTCCACCACCAGGGCGCCGAAGGCCTGCTGTGCCCCGGCAGCCCGGTCCACCTCGGGTAGAGCGCGAACCCGCTTGAGCAGCGACACCGGCAGGTTCTCCGCCTGGGTGAAGCCGCTGTTGAACTCCGTCTTGGGGGAGAGCACGGCGTCCGTGCCCTGGTTGGCGGTCTCGTTGATCTTCTTGAAGGCGCCGCGGATCCCGTCGGTGAGCACGTAGGTGCCGGAGATCATCGACACCCCCAGCAGCGACCGCTATCGCAGTCAGGACCGAACGCAGCTTGCGCTCGGTCATGCCCCGTAGAGCCAGCTTGGTCAAGCCAGCGCCTTGAGGTGGTCGAGGATGTCCTCCATGCTGGGCTTCCTGTGACGGTCGACGATCTCACCGTCCCCGAGGAAGAGAACCTCATCCGCCATTGCCGCCGCCGATGCATCGTGGGTGACCATCACCGTCGTCTGCCCGTAGTCGTCCACCGCCTTCCGGAGCAGATCGAGCACGCCGTGTCCGGCCTTGGTGTCGAGGTTCCCGGTGGGTTCATCCGCGAAGACCACCTCCGGCCGGCTGAGCAGGGCTCGGGCCACCGCGACGCGCTGTTGCTCTCCGCCCGAGAGCTCCGACGGCCGGTGGTCGCGGCGGTCCTCCATCCGGGTGGCCTTCAGCAGCTCCTCGAGCCACGCGCGGTCGGGCTTCCTGCCGCCGATCCGGACTGGGAGGGTGATGTTCTCCTCCGCCGTGAGCACGGGGAGGAGGTTGTAGGTCTGGAAGACGAAGCCGATCGCATCGCGGCGCAGCACGGTGAGGTCGTGGTCGGAGAGCTCGTCGAGCCGCGTGCCGGCCAGCTCCACCCAGCCGCTGGTGGGGTGATCCAGTCCGGCGAGGATGTGCATCAGCGTCGACTTGCCGGAGCCCGACGGTCCCATGATCGCCGTGAAGCTGCCGCGGGGGAAGGCAACGCTGACACCGCGCAGGGCCTGCACCGCGGTCTCACCCTCGCCGAACCGGCGCACGATCTCGTGCCCGGCGACCACGGCAGCCTCCGCGCTGGCATCTTGGCTTTCCCTGGCCGGTCCCGTCTCCACGGTCATCTTCATATCGCGTCACGCTAGGAACGGTGTTGCGGCCAGGCGTCGGTGTCGCCTACGGAGTTCGGATCCGTGCCTACCTGCGCATGGGCGCCAGGCGATGGGGTACCCTTTCTGGGGCTGGCTGACTGACCAGTCAATCAGTCGCAGAAGACTTCAAATACACGAAGGAGCGGCTATCCGTGGTTGACCTCACCCTCACCGACGAGCAGAAGGACCTGCGAGAGCTCGCGCACAGCTTCGCCGAGAAGGACATTCGCAAGGTCGCGTGGGACTACGACAAGGACGGGACCTGGCCCCAGGACATCGTTGAGAAGGCCTGGGAGATCGGTCTGATGAACACCCACGTCGCCGAGGAATACGGCGGTCCGGGCCTCGACTTCCTCTCAGGCTGCCTGATCGAGGAGGAGATGGGCTGGGGCTGCTCGGGCATCGGCACCTCGCTGATGGCCAACGGCCTCGCCGCGACGCCGGTCGCGCTCGGCGGCTCCGAGGAGGTCAAGAAGGAGTACCTGGGCATGCTCACCGAGGCGCCCAAGCTGGCCTCCTTCTGCCTGACCGAGCCCGACGCCGGCTCGGACGTCTCGGGCATGAAGACGACCGCCGTCAAGAAGGGCGACAAGTGGGTCATCAACGGCTCCAAGTGCTTCATCACCAACGGCGGCTACGCCGACTGGTTCACCGTCTATGCGAAGACCGACAAGGACGCCGGTCACCGCGGCATCTCGGCCTTCGTCGTCCCCAAGGACGACACGGTCACGGTCGACAAGAAGGAGGACAAGCTCGGTCAGCGCGCCTCCAACACGGCGACCATCACGTTCAACGAGACGGAGATCCCCGAGGGCAACCTGCTCGGCGAGGAGAACCACGGCTTCAAGCTGGCGATGATGACCCTGGACCGCACGCGTCCCGGCGTCGCCGCGATGGCCGTCGGCATCGCCCGGGCCGCTCTCGAGTTCGCCATGGAGTACTCAAAGGAGCGCGTCCAGTTCGGCGTCCCGATCGCCATGCACCAGGCGGTCGCGTTCATGATCGCCGACATGGCGACCAAGGTCGAGGCCGGACGCCTGCTCGTCTGGCAGTCGGGTGTCCTGCTCGACCAGGGCAAGCGCAACACGCTCGCCGCCTCGCACGCCAAGCGGTTCGCCGCTGACTCCGCGATGGAGGTCACCACCGACGCCGTGCAGGTCTACGGCGGGTACGGCTTCATCAAGGAGTACCCGGTCGAGAAGCTGATGCGCGACGCCAAGATCATGCAGCTCTATGAGGGCACCTCGCAGATCCAGCGCCTGGTGATCGCCAAGGAGCTCCTGATGGGCCGCCAGGCCGACGAGGAGACCCCCGAGGCGAAGGCCATCCGGGAGAAGGCGGAGCGCGAGTCCTCCGAGAGCCAGCAGGAGCAGGCTCCAGCGACGGTTTAGATGCGAGGGTGCGCGTAAGCGCAACCCGTTTGACGGCGAAGCCGTGCACCACTCCACGAGCGCCCCGGTGACCCCGGGGCGCTCGTCGTTCCGGGGAGAATCAGCGGATGCCCGACGGAGAGAAGCTCAGCGACCTCCTCCAGCGATGGCTCGGACGGCAAGGAGCCCAAGACGATCGGCAGCCTGATCGACGTCTTCGAGGAGAAGAGCTTCGCGGTCCTCTTCGTCCTGTTGCTTGCCGTGCCCGCCCTGCCGCTTCCCACGGGCGGCGTCACCCACGTCTTCGAGGTGATCGCGATGCTCCTGGCTTTGGAGTTGATCGTGGGGAGGCGATGCGTCTGGCTGCCCGAGCGCTGGAGGGCGCGAGAGATCGGGATGCCGACGCGGGAGCGGTTCGCCACGACCCTGCTGCCGCGCATCCGCTGGATCGAGCGTCACTCGCACGCGCGACTGGGGTTCCTGCTCTCCCATCGCTTCACCGGCATCCTCTACGGGGCGGTGACCCTGGTCCTGGTCGCGACGGCGTTCCTCGCGCCACCTTTCACCGGCCTCGACACTGTTCCGTCGATCGGTGTCGTGCTGATCAGCCTCGGCGTCCTGCTCGAGGACCCAATCCTCGGCGCGATTGGCTTCGTGGTCGGCGCGGCCGGGGTCCTGATCGTCTTCCTGCTCGGGCGGGCTGCCGTGGACGCCATCCGCGGCCTGTTCTAGGGTGGCGCCCGTCGATGGAAGCCTCGACCCAGGGCTACCAGCGCTACAAGGTCCTCTGGCCGCTCGTGCCGGCCATGGCGATGGTGATGATCGACTTCACGATCGTCAGCATCTCGGCGACGACGATCCAGCAGGGACGTCCACCTGACGCGAGACCGGGGAGCAGTGGCTGGTCACCGCCTACGCCTCGGCCACCGCCGCGTTCGTCGCGCTCGGCGGCCGGCTCGGCGACATCTTCGGCCACCGCCGGATCGTCGTGATCGGGGTCGATCCTGTTCGCCGCCAGCCTCGCTGATGTGCGGCCTCGTGCCGGACACCGGCATCGCCGAGACCTGGCTGATCGTCTTCCGGGCGATCCAGGGTGCCGCCGGTGGCCTGCTGATCCCCTCGGCGACGGTTCTCGTCCTCGACGCCTTCCCGCCGGCGGAGCGCGGCAGGGGCCTCGCAACGTTCTTCATCGTGGCCGGCCTGTTCACCGCGATCGGCCCGATCGCCGGCGCCTATCTGACGCAGTTCTGGACCTGGCGGGCGATCTTCTGGATCAACGTGCCGGTGGCGATCCTGGCGCTCACCGAGATCTACTTCGCGAAGCTGCGGGACATCAAGAACCCGGCTCGCATCGACATACGCGGGGCTGTGCTGATCGTCGTGGGGATGAGTCTGGCCGTGCTCGGGATCCAGCAATCGACCGTCTGGGGATGGGGGGACGCTCGCACCATCGGCTCGATCGTCGCCGGCGTCCTGCTCCTGGTGGCCTTCGTCTTCGCGGAGCGCAACACCGAGGACCCGCTGATCGACGTGCGCGCGATGGCCGCCAACCGCCCCTTCGCGGTCGACAACATCCTCACCTTCCTGGTCTTCGGGCCCTGGCTCGCCGTCTTCTTCTTCGGCAGCGTCTACTTCCAGGTCGCCGTCCACCAGCAGCCGACGGAGGCGGGCTTCTCGATCCTGACGATGTTCTACTCGTTCTTCGTCGCGGCCCGGATCGGCGGTCGCTGGATGGACAAGTGGGGGGCCAAGAGACCGGTCGCCCTGGGCCTGGCTGCCGGAACGGTGGGCATGATCCTCTGGGCCTCCGAGCTCGACGGCCTGAGCCGCTCTGCGACCCTCGCCGGCATGCTCGTCACGGGCGCCGGCTTCGGCCTCGTCTTCTCGCCCCTGAACGCCGATGCGCTCAACCGGCTTCCGGACTCCATGCGCGGGCAGGGCTCGGGCATCACCCAGACCTTCCGGAACTTCGGCTCCGCCCTCGGCATGGCGGTGATGGGGACGATCATCGCCAGCGCCACCGAGCTGAGCGGCGCCGCCGGAGTCGACGACTTCGTGGACGCGATGAAGAGCGCCTGGTACGTCGGCGCGGGCATGCTCGCGGCGGGCTGGATCATCTGCCAGCTCTTCATGCCCGGAGGCACTCAGCAGGACATCGAGTAGGCGAGGGCCGCTAGCCCGGGCAGGAGCCGAGCGCCGAGGAGGTCAGCATGACCCGCCCCAGGGCGACCCAGGCCGCGCCGTAATAGGTCGGCACAGACGAGTCGGCCTGCTGCCCGCACCCAGCGAAAATCGAGCCGCAGTGGTTACGAGTAAGTAGATCCGTAGACTCGCCGGCCAGTGGCGGATCGAGCGAAGCCGATCTCGGAGGCCGTGGCTCAGGCAGCCAAGGCCGGTGCGGAGGGAGTCGAGGAGCGAGAGGGCCGCAGGGGTGGCAGGCCGTCCGACGCGTTCGGCGGGGATATCCGCCGCCGCGACATCTTCCCGCTGCTCGTCCTCCATCTGGTGGCTCGGGAGCCGACCTATGGCAACCGGCTGATCGAGTCGATCGAGGAGCTCACCAAGGGCACGATCTCCGTCAACCCCAACACCATGTATCCCCTGTTGAGGGAGATGGAGGGTCAAGGTCTGGTTGAGGGACGCTGGGAGCTGCCCGATCGCCGCACGCGGCGCTACTACTCGATCACGCCTGCCGGTCGCCGGGAGTACAAGCGACTTAAGGCTGAGGTTGAGCCTTTCCTCGACACCGTCATCCAGTCCGTCTCCCTGGTCAAGGACGAGATCTACGGCGACTGATGCGGCCCTGCCGCCGGCTAGAGCTCTCGCTCATAGAAGAACATCACCGGTCCGTCCGGACTCCCCTCTCGATTCGTGAACCCCAAGCTCTCGTAGAGCGCCCGGGCGGCGGTGTCGGTCTCGCTCGTCCCAAGCTCAATATGCGTCGCACCCTCGCCCCGGGCGGCCTCCATCGCCGCCTCGAGGAGCTTTCTGCCGAGTCCCTGGCCGCGCAGCGACGGAACCACGTAGAGCTCCTCGAGGTAGGCGTGGGCGTTCTGCCCGGCCGAATAGACCCAGGGGCGATAGCGGAGCTGGGCGAAGCCGGCGGGACCGTCGCCGACCAGGAGCACGGTCATCTCGCGGTTCCGGATCAGCTTGGCGTATCGCTCGGCTAGCAGCTCGACCCCGGGGGAGGCTTCGTCGAACTCCATCTGGAAGTCGTGCAGCAGCTGCGCGACCGCGTCGGCGTCGCTCGGCGTCGCGCGGCGGATGGCGGAGTCGGATGAAGCGGGTTCGCGCGGCGGCATCTCGGCGAGCCTAATAGCCTTGCTCGGCCAACCGACCTTCGGAGGAACCTCTCAAATGTTTGTCTTCAAGGCCGCCGTGCTGGGCGGCGGCACGATGGGCGGCGAGATCGCCCAGGTCATCGCCAACGCCGACATCCCGGTGGTGGTCAAGGACGTCGAGCAGAAGTTCGTCGACCACGCCCTCGAGAAGTCGCGCGAGGTAACGAAGTCTCAGCTCGACAGGCTGGTCTCCAAGGAGAAGCTGACTCAGGATGCAGCCGACGCCCGCCTCGAGGAGGTGATGGGCCTGATCACCGGCTCGACCACCTACGACGAGTTCGGCGACGTCGACTTCGTGATCGAGGCGGTGCCGGAGCGGATGGAGATCAAGAAGTCGGTCTATCGCGAGCTCGACGAGGTCACCCCGGGCCACGCGATCCTCGCGTCCAACACCTCCTCGCTCTCGATCACCGAGATGGGCCGCGAGACCCTCCGTCCGGGCAAGGTCGTCGGCTTCCACTTCTTCTTCCCGGCCTCGGTGATGCCGCTGGTCGAGATCATCTCCGGCGAGGACACCTCGCGGGACACGATGGCCACGGCCTTCAACTTCGCCCAGGCGATCCGCAAGCAGCCGATCACCTGCAAGGAGGTCCCGGGATTCGTCGTCAACCGCATCCTCAACTCGGCCGCCGGCGAGGTCTGGCGCCAGCAGGAGGAGAAGGGCCTCTCGATCAAGAAGATCGACGAGGGCGTCGCGGCCTCGAACGTCTCGCCTATGGGGCCGTTCTTCCTGATCGACATGCTCGGCCTGGACACGGTGCTGCACGTCGCCGAGTACCTGAACGAGTCCTACGGGGACAGCTTCTACGTCCACAAGGGTCTGCAGAAGCTGGTGGCCGAGGGCCATCTCGGCGCGAAGTCCGGAGGCGACGGCTTCTACAAGGACGGCGAGCCGCAGATCGAGGGCGACGCCGAGCCCGACGCCGAGGAGCTCGCCGACCTGTTCATGCTCAAGTCGCTGGTCGAGTCATGCAAGCTGCTCGAGGAGGGCGTCTCGACCGTCCGCGAGATCGACCTCGGGATGATGGCCGGCGCCGGGCTCGACCCCCGCCGCGGCCTCTTCCCACCTTTCTGGAAGGCCGACCTCGAGGGGCTCGACGTGATGCTCGAGAAGCTCGAGCGCTACGAAGCCAGCCACGGCGAGCGCTTCGCCGCGCCGCGGACCGTGAAGCGCCTGGTGGCCCAGGGCCGCCTGGGCCTGAAGTCCGGGCAAGGTTTCTACGCCTATCCGCAGACCGACGGCGAGGGTGTCGTCAAGCTGGAGAAGCGCGGTGAGGTCGCGATCGCCTGGCTCGCCAACCCGCCGATGAACGCGATCTCGCCCCAGGTCATCCAGGATCTGAAGAAGGTCTGGGAGGAGGTGAAGGCCGACGAGGAGCTGAAGGCGATGGTCGTCTACTCGTCCCTGCCCGTGGTCTTCTCGGCCGGCGCCGACATCAAGGCGTTCACCAGCATGGACGAGGCCGGCGGCGCCGATCTGATCAACACCGGCCACGCCCTGCTGCGCGAGCTCGGACAGGACCGCGTCTCGACCGTGGCCGCGGTCAACGCGATCGCCTTCGGCGGCGGCTGCGAGCTGGCTATGGCCTGCGACTTCCGGATCGCGGCCGACCTCGGCCGTCTTCGGCCAGCCCGAGATCAACCTGGGGATCATCCCCGGCTTCGGCGGCACACAGCGGCTGCCGCGCCTGGTGGGCCCATCCAAGGCTCTCGAGATGAACCTGACGGGCGACGCGGTCCTCGCTACCGAGGCCTCCCAGTGGGGCCTCGCCGACGCGCTCGTCCCCGATGAGGAGCTCTTCGACACGGCGCTCGCCTGGGCGAGGAAGCTGGCCGCGCAGGCGCCGCTGGCGGTCGAGCAGATCAAGAAGGTCTCCTATGCGGGCGACCTCGACGATGGGATCGAGGCAGAGAAGCAGGGCTTCGCGACGGCCTTCTTGTCGGAGGACGGCAAGGAGGGCATCTCAGCCTTCCTGCAGAAGCGCTCCGCCAAGTGGCAGGGCAAGTAGCCACCGGTCACGCGGAGCGCCTCGCGGGGCTGATTCGCGAGTCGTCCTGCACCGTCGCGCTCACCGGAGCCGGGATCTCCGTGCCGTCCGGGATCCCCGACTTCCGGACGCCCGGCGAGGGGATCTGGGAGAAGGTGGATCCGATGGAGGTCGCGCACATCGATGCCTTCCGGCGCGACCCCGCCCGCTTCTGGGGCTTCTATAGAGAGAGGCTGCAGATGCTCGGGGACAAGCAGCCCAACGGCGCCCATCGAGCGCTCGCCGAGCTGGAGCGCCGCGGGTTGCTCGAGGGGTTGATCACCCAGAACATCGACACGTTGCACACGAAGGCCGGGTCGGAGCGCGTGATCGAGGTGCACGGCTCGATTCGCACCGCCAGCTGCCAGGGCTGCGGCGCCGAGGTCCCGATGGAGGAGGTCGAGCGACTGTTCGGTGAGGACGGCGCGGCGATCTGCTCGAGATGCGGCGGATACGTGAAGCCGGACGTCGTCCTGTTCGGCGAGATGTTGCCGGCGGCCGCGATGGCCGAGGCCGAATCACTCGCTGCCCGCGCCGATCTGATGCTCTGCGTCGGCTCCTCGCTCGAGGTCTTCCCGGTCGCCGGCCTGCCGTCGATGACGTTGAGGAGCGGCGGCGGCCTTGCGGTCATCACCATCGGGCCCGACCCCGTTCGACGCCAATGCCGCCGTTCGCATGGACGGAGACGTCGTCGACGATCTCGAAGCGGTCCTCGCCGCTCTCTAGCCGAGCCTCTCCTCGATCGCGGCGAGCTCCTTCAAGAGCTCCTTCTGACGCCGGGCGGGCTGCTCCTGAAGGGCCTCCCTGGCGGCGCGCAGGCCGTACGCGGCCTCCTTCCGGCGCCCCTGCTGTTCATCCAGGCGGGCTCTCAGCATCAGGGTCTCGGCCGGATGCACCTCGTCTCGGCCGGCGAGCACCGCGGCGACCCGCGATTGGGGGTCGACGTCGTCGAGGCGGCCGCGGCGAGGGCGCGCCAGCTCCTTGGCCTCGGTCCAGCGGCTCTCGGCGAGCTCGTCGCCGGTCCCGTGCCCAAGCCGTACGGCGAGCGCCCGGCTGGCGCCGATGTCCTGCACCAGCGGGTCGCGCGCCTCGGCCCGGAGCGCGGTCAGCGCCCTGTTGACGATCCGGGTGGCGGCCCTGACCTCCTCCGCTCCGCCTCCTCCGCTCGCCATCATCTCCCGGAGCCAGGCGGACCCCTGGGCCGGGGTGTCGATCCTCTTGCCGGTGACCGTCACCCGCGTGACGGGGGTCTCCCCGGGATCGCCCGGCTCGACCGGCTTTGAGCGCCGCCCGGCTCGACGCTTCGGACGGGGCGCCCCAAGCTCCTCAACGATCAGGACTCTCTCTGAATCGTCGTCGCGAACCAGATAGCGACCTTCCGGCAGGCCGAGCTTGCCCGCCAGCTCCAGCTGAACGAAGGTGGCTCGGGTTATCGCGGGCTTGGGCGTGATGCCCGGACGCGGCGCTAGTCGCCGCTGCCGTTGCCCTTCGCCGGCGTTGCGGCGTCGGACGGCTTCGTCGGGACCTTCGGGTTCTGGATCTGCCCGAGGCGCTGGATCAGGCGCTGCCACTGCTCGGGCTTGAGGATCTGGCCGAGCTGCTTGATCGAGGAGCCCTGCGTCGTGAAGGTGTAGCCCACGTGGATGTGGTTGTAGTGGTCGGGCAGGATGAAGGTCGGTGGCCCGAGGTCCATCAGGGAGATGATCTGAGCCGGGCGCATCGTGCCCTGCAGGAGCAGCAGATCCTTGATTACGGCCTCGGTGATCGTCCCGGGCCCCTGGTGCCCGGTGATCGGGATGCCGTTGACGGCGGCGATGTCGACGGCCGAGCCGTAGGAGTGGGCCGAGACGTTGCCCGAAGCGGTCAGGTACGAGTGC
The DNA here is from genome assembly GCA_963763985.1 of uncultured Solirubrobacterales bacterium. Lineage (GTDB taxonomy): Bacteria > Actinomycetota > Thermoleophilia > Solirubrobacterales > 70-9 > DASUPK01. The sequence continues at coordinate 274,089 of CAVXQO010000011.1, forward strand.
CCGCACTTGAGCGAGGTGATCGTGAGGCGATAGCCCTTGGCGACCAGGTACTCCAGCACGGCGAGGACACGGCGGTCGATCTGACCGGTCTGGATGTCGTTGCGTCCGCAGGAGTAGATCGAGAGCGCCGGGTCATTCAGCACCCGCTGCTCCAGGGCCGCCTTCGACATCAGCAGGACCTGGCCGACGGTCGGGTTGTCGGCGAACGGGTTCTTGTCCGCGGCTCGGTAGATCGCGGTGGTCTCGAGCAGCTTCCAGCCGTCGAGGATCGGCTTCGGGTCGATGGTGGGCGCGCCCTGGCCGGCCGGGCGGATCGCGAAGTTGACGTGAGGCGGCTGGGCGTCCGGCTGGCCGACGCGGCCGAGCACCGACCCGCCGGTGACCTTGGAGCCGACCTTGAGCGGCTTCAGCTGCATGGTGCTCGAGTCGAACTGCAGGCTGCTCGAGAACGCGGACTTGAAGGTCTCGTAGCCGGGCACGCTGCGGCCGAGGAGCTGGTCGAGCTGGCCGGTGACGCTCGAGTTGCCGGCGTTGCCGGCACGCTGGGGCAGCGCGAAGAGCCGGTCGCGGGCGTTCTCGCTGTTGGCCGGGGCCGCCGAGGACGCCTTGGCCGGAGCGCCCTTGGTGGCTGCGGAGTGGCCGGTGGAGTTGTCGCCCGCGGTGGCCGGAGTGCTCGGGGCCGCATCCTTGTTGGGCGTCTCGAGCTTGAAGTCCTTGGGGGAGAGGCTCTCCTGGCGCGGCACCGGGTGCGTCTTCTCGATCGAGCCGAGCTGCGCGTAGGTGTAGGAGTTGCCGTAGGCGTCCTGCAGGACGATGTACTTGCCGAGCCTCGCGTTCTCGCCGATCTTCTTGATCACGCCGTCGTTGACGGCGACGACCGGAGCGTTAAGGCTCGAGTAGATGTTGATGCTTCGCCGGCTGGCGTCGGAGCTGATTACGTCGGCGGCGTTCCCGGCGGCCTTTCGCTGGGTGGTGGAGCGGGCCAGCGCGGCGGCGTCGCTGATGTCGTCGGCGTAGCGGGCGTCGGCGGCGACCGGGAAGTGAGCGCCCTCGGTGAGACCGGTGAGCGAGCCGACCAGAGCATCGGGGAGCTTGCCGTACTGGTTGGCGGTGAACAGGACCTCGTCCGCGTACCAGTCGGCGTGGTTGTAGGCGAGCACAGCTTGGCGGAGGTCCTTGTCGCCGCCCGCAGCGCGCAGGTACCGCGCCGCGGCGCAAATCGCATCAACCGGGTTGTAAGGGTCTTTCCTGCCGTCGTCGTTGGCGTCGACCCCGTAGGCCGCCCAGGTCGAGGGGATGAACTGCATCCAGCCCTCGAGCGCCGGCGGAGGAGACGTTCAGGTTGGTCCCGAAGGCGGTCTCGATCTTGTTGATCGAGGCGAGCACCTGCCAGGGAATCCCGTACTCGGTCCCGCAGGACTGGTAGATCGGGAGCAGGAAGGGCGGGATCTCGAACGAGTCGATGACGAAGTTGGGGACGCCGATCGGGGCGGGGCCGAACTGCGCAACGGTGAGGCCGGGATTCGTGCTGGAGGGCGAGCCGTCGGGGTTGCGGAGGGTCGGCTGCTCGATCTTCTGCTTCTCACCCTCGGCCACCTGCTTGGCGCCCTGACCCTTCTTGGCCTGCTTGCCGAAGAGGCCGGGGGTCTTGCCGCCGGCGGTCTTCTTGCCGGCCTTGCCTGAACCGCCGGCCGTGCCGCCGCCACTGCCGGTTGTCGTGGTGGTGCCGGCACCGCCGGAGCCGCCGCCGGTGGTCGTGGTCCCGCCACCGGAGGTGGTGGTCCCGCCACCGCTCGACGTCGGGGCGTTGTACTCGGAGGAACCGAGTGGGCTGCTGCAGCCGGGGTCGTTCATGTCTACCAGCCCATCCCCGTCGTCGTCGGAGAGGTTCGAGCACTGGGGGAGAAGCCCGGTCGTCGGGGCGTTGACCTGCACGTTCCCGACGCTGACGGTCCCGGAGATGGCGGTTCCCGCAGCGATGATCGCCAGGGCTGCGCCTAGGGCGATGGTTGCGAGAAGCTTTCTGGTCATTTGGCTAGCCGATCCTGCCCGCGAAACCCGTGGGTCTGCCGGTCGCGACCTCCCCGCACCCGCAGGCACGGCGGACGCTACTGATTCGCCCTGGGCTTTGCAACGGGGAACCGTTAGGAGAACGGTAAGAAGCCGTACTTGACTGAAACGGTGAACAATGTGCGTGTTCCATGCGTAGCTCACAACCCCTCTGAGGGGCTTCCGTCGCGGTACCGTGCGTGAACGATATGGACGAGGGCGGCGGCGAAGGCGAAGGCATCAGGGATCGGATCTCCTCGCGAGGCGAGGGCGCCTTGGGCGAGCTCGCCCAGCTCCTGGTCGACAACCCCTGGATGAACCAGGCGCTTCAGGTCGCGTTCGGGGCCCGGGAGCGCGCCTCTCAGGCGGGCGCGAGCGCGATGCGGAATCTGAACCTGCCCACCGGCAACGACGTCGATCGCCTCGCCCGCCGGCTGCGAGCCGTCTCCGAGCGCCTCGAGGCGGTCGAGGACACGCTCGATCAGCTCACCCGGGAGCTCGCGGCGCTGCGCCGCGAGCGGGAGTCATCGAAACCCCGACCCTCGAGTCAGGGTTGAGCCCTGAGCGCCTCTGCGGCGACGGTCCCCATCCGCTCGGCAGCATCACCCAGCTCCTGATCGCCGATCCGCTGACGCTCGTCCTCGGAGAAGGTGTCCGAGACGACCAGAATGCAGGCTGCCGCGACGCCCAGGCGCCGGCCGAGGGTGAAGATGGTGGCCGCCTCCATCTCCACGGCGACCGCGCCCCGCCTTCGCCAGGCTTCGGCGCGGGCCCTCGGCGGAGCGCCCTTGTCGGGGTCGCCTCCGTAGAAGAGATCGGTCGTCACGATCGGTGACGGCGAGGCGCCGGCGGGCAGCCCAGCGGCCAACCTGGCCGTGAGCTCCGGGTCGGGGTCCGCAGTTTCGCCCGCACCGAGCGCCTTGCTCGCCCCGTCCTCCGCCAGCGCCAGGCCGGCGACCACGAGTTCCCCATGCCCGAGCTCCGGATCGACGGCTCCGCAGGTGCCGACGCGGATGGCTCGCCGCACACCGAGCTGGGCGAGCTCCTGAAGGACGATCGCCGCGCTCGGCCCGCCGATGCCGGTGGATTGAATGCTGAGCGGGTGGCCCTCCGGCGTCTCCCCCGTGTATCCCCAGAGGCCGCGAGCGTGGTTGCTCATCCTCGGCTCGGTGAGCAGCTGCTGGGCGAGGGCGAGCGCTCGGCCCGGGTCGCCGGGCAGCAGGGCATCGGCTGCGTAGGCGGTGCTGGGCCTGAGGTGGTGCGGCACGGCGCGAGCATATGGCCGCTTCGGGGGTAGGCTGGATGAGAGGGTGCTCCGATAATGCGAGGGCGCGCAGCAGCGCGACCCGTTTAGCTAGGAGGAGCAACCCGATAGCCATGGTTCCTGTGCCCAAGAAGCCGTCGGAAGCGCTGCGCTCGGCGATCGAGCGGACCTTCGAGGCGACCGCGGGCTCTGCGGCGGGCACTCGCGATCGGGCGGTCGAGCTGCTCGATGAGGTCGCCAAGCGAGGCCGGGAGGTCCGCGAGCAGCTCGGCAAGATCGAGTCCTCGGTGCGAGGAAAGCAAAAGGATTGACCTCAGGTTGAGGCTTAGGCCATGCCCGCCGACGAGCTGACAAAGAAGGAGCTCAAGGAGATTCTCGACACCGTCCTGCGTGAGATCGACGGCGACCCCGACGACGGCCCCCGGTTGCGCGCGGCTGCTGCTCCGCTGCGGATCGAGTTCCCCGACCTGAAACTGGCGGTCAATGTGGCGCGCGACGACGGCGGCCGCCATTGCCTCCGGTGGGACTTCTCGAGGCGATCGCGCACCCACGCCAAGCTCCGGCTCAGCATGGAGTCGACCGTCGCCAACCGCGTCTTTCAGGGCAGGGAGAACCCGGCGATCGCAATCGCTCGCGGCAGGCTCCGGACGAACATCGAGGATGCAGGCGCGGCCCTGCGCTTCTTTCCCGCCGCCAAGCCCCTCTTCTCCCGCTATCGCGAGCTCGTCTCGGAGAAGTACCCGCACCTCGCCATTGACTAGTGCCGATCGGACGCCGGCCATAGTGCCCCTGTCCAGCGCCATTGACTTGGCCCGGCAGGGGCGTAAGCTCAACTCGATTCGCACAACTTGGGCCGGAAGCGGGTCCCCGGTCTGCAGGTCCCCCGGCGACTGGGATCGGCGACAGGACACCGCGAGGCGTGTAAGCGCCGCTGGCCGACGAAGCGGGCCCAAAGCCCGCAAGCGACGGGGCTCTGCGGCCCCGTCGCTTCTTCCAGGGGCCCCGCATGAACCCCGCTGACGGGAACGATCAGGACAACGCCATCTCGCTGGCCGACGCCAGCCGGATCGCCGGCGTCTCGGCGTCGACGTTGAAGCGGTGGGCCGAGGACGGCCTGGTCCCGATCGAGGATGGTCGCTGGACGCCGGCCTCCGCGGCGCAGGCGCGGGTGATCTCCCGGATGCGGGAGCGGGGCTACTCGGTCGACGCGATCAGGGAGGCCGCCCGCGGTGGCCGGCTGGCCTTCGGCTTTGCGGAGGACCTCTTCCAGGTCCCGGAGGGCCATTACACCCGGGAGAAGGCCGCCGAGCTGACCGGGCTCGAGCCGGAGCTGATCGAACGGCTGATGACCTTGCTCGGGACACCGATGGGGGCGGAGGGAAGGCTCAACGAGGAGGACCTGAGGGCCATGCGGCATTGCGCCAACGTCCTCTCCTCGGGGTTCCCGCTGGTTGCCTTCCTCCAGCTGGTCAGGGTCTACGCCCAGTCGATCCGCAAGGTCGCCGACTCCGAGGTCCGGCTGTTCCACCTCTACATCCACGAGCCGCTCATGCAGGAGGAGGTTCCCCCGCTCGAGATCGCCGAGGAGATGGGTGAGCTGGCAGCCGACCTGCTCCCGGTCACCACGCCGTTGATGGAGTACATGCACAACCGCTACCTGCGCTTCTACCTCGAGCAGGACGTGGTCGGGCACATGGAGGCCGACATCGCCGGTGCCGGCCGCGGCCTGGCCCGCGTGTCGATGACGTTCTGCTTCGTCGACCTCACGGGCTTCACCAGGTACACCGAGGAGGAGGGAGACGAGGAAGCCCTCGACATGATCGAGCGGTTCGTCGACACGGTCGAGGCGACCTTGCCCTCAGAGGCCACCATCGTGAAGACGATTGGCGACGAGGTGATGGTCGTCTCGCCCGAGCCCGCGACGCTGACCGAGTGGGCCGTCGGCTTCCTCGCTCTCTTCCAGGAGCGCCCGCAGCCGAGAGTCGGCATTCATCACGGGGCGGCCGTGTTCAGGGACGGCGACTACTTCGGGGGCGACGTCAACCTCGCCCACCGGGTCGTCACCAGGGCACTGGGCGGCGAGGTCCTGGTCACCGAGGCCCTGGTCGACGCGGTCAAGGGTTCCGACTTCCTGCGGTTCGACGCCATCGGAGAGGTTGTGCTCAAGGGGTTTCCCGAGCCGATCTCCCTCTATACAGCCCGCCCGGCGATGGAGTAGCGCAGAGGTGGGCTAGTGCTTGTGGTGCCGGTGCTTCTTGTGGGCGCGAGCCTTCCGCGCCTTGGCCTTTGAACCCTTGTGCTTCCGGGCATTGGCCTTTGCCTTGGCCTTGTTCTTAGCCTTTGTCTTGGTCTTGCCGAAGGTGCGGTAGCCGTACTCGCTCGAGACCGTGACGCCGGTCGGGTCGCTCTGGCTCTCGGGCGTACCCCCGGGGACCGCCGCGATCCCGATCTCGCGGAAGTTCGGCCTCAGCAGGTTCTCGCGGTGGGGCGGGCTGTTCATCCAGGCCGTGACCAGGGCCTGCGGTGTGCTCCGCGGCCCCGTGCCCCAGACGAGGTTTTCGCCGACGACCCAGCTCCGAGCCTTGTGCATGTAGCCGGTGGACTCGATCCGGTCCATGAAGGTGAGGCCCGCGGGGGAGGTGTGCTCGAAGTAGCCCTCGCTGATCATCTCGTTCGAGTGGCTCACGGCCGCCTGGCGGAGGTCTCCGTTGGGGGAAACCGCCTGCAGCCCATACGAGGATCGCTCCTGATTGATCAGACAGGCGATCGAGCTCTCCATCTGGGGCTCGCTCAGCCCGGTGACCTCCGTGCCGGTGGGCCCGCAGTCGGCCGCGGAGGCCGATGAGGCGGTGACGACTGTCCAGGCCGCCAGGAGGGCGATGACGCTGAGGATTCTTCTCGTCCTCGACACATGTTCTGCATCGAGTGCTCAGCGGGCGTCTGAATGAGGGGCCCGGAGAATCAATCGCGCGTCCTTTAGCCCCCCTAGAGGCGATTGGACTTTTGGACAGTGTGAAAACTCCATACGCCCGTTCCTACAATCGGCGCTATGACAGCTGCCAGGGCGCTTTCGCGCCTCGCTTTCACCGTTCGAGCGAGCGGCCTGGTCTCGGAGGGCTCTCGCGGCGTCGTCCTCATCTCCGGCGGCGCGGATTCAGCCGCGGCCGCGGCCGGCCTGGCGGAGGCTCTCGGCGCCGACGCGGTGATCGCTCTCCATCTCAACTACCGGCTTCGTCCCGATTCGGACCTCGACGACGCGACCTGCGCGGAGCTCTGCGCGAAGCTCGGCATCGAACTGGAGGTCGAGCTGCCGGACCTGGGCGACGGAAACGTCCAGGCGGAGGCGCGGGACGCCCGCTACGCGGCGGCCGAGCGCCTGCGGCGAGCGCGCGGGCTCGACTGGATCGCGACCGGACACACCAGGACGGACCTCGCGGAGACCATCCTCTACCGGCTCGCCACCTCCCCCGGCCGCCGCGCGCTCCTCGGGTTGCGCGCCCATCGGGGTGCGATCGTGCGGCCGATCCTCTCGCTGGGCCGGGAGGAAGTACGGGAGCTGGCAGCCGAGGCGGGGCTTCCCTTCCGCGACGACGCCAGCAACGCGGAGCCCGTATACGCGCGCAACAGGATTCGCAACGAGGTGCTTCCGGTTCTGCGCGAGATCGGGCCGGAGGCAGAGGCGACGATCGCCGAGACCCAGGCTGAGCTCGCGGAGGAGGGCGAGGCTCTGGAGCGGCTCGCCGCCGACGCACTGGCCGAATCCGGTGCCGAGCTCGCCGGAGCGATCGGTCGAGACGCCCTCGAGGCGATGGATCCCGCGGTGCGCCGGCTGGGGCTGCGGATGCTGGCCGAGCGGGCGGCAGGCGGCCTGGTCCCGCTCGGCCGGACGAGGGCAGAGCAGATCTGGACGCTCGCGAACCGCCCGGAGGGCGGGGTGATCGAGCTCGGTGGGGGGGTGGAGGCCCACGTCGAGCACGGCCACGTCCGTTTCGCGTCAGGCCGGCCTGCGGAGCCCGCGGAGGCCACGCTGACCGTGCCGGGGGCCTGCCGCTTCGGTTCCTGGGAGGTGCGCGCGGAGCTCGCGGCCGGAGTCCCGCCGGCCGAGGGGCCGGACCTCGCCGTCCTCGATCCCTCGGAGCTCGGCCGCTCGGTCACCGTTCGCGCTTGGCGGGAGGGCGACAGGATGCGGCCCCTCGGCCTGGGTGGAACGAAGTCCCTCCAGGACCTCTTCACCGACCGCAAGGTGCCCCGCGCGCTGCGGCACGCACTTCCGGTCGTCACCGCTGACGGGCGAGTCGCATGGATCGCCGGCGTGGCGGTATCGGAGGAGTTCGCCGCCCGGCCGGGCGCGGGCGAGTCCGCGGTGCTGAGGGCATCCCAGCTCGGTCCATAGACTGGGGGGCGAGTGGGAACCGACGACGCGATCGGCGAGGTGCTCGTCACGGAGGACGATCTGCAGCGCCGAGTCGCGGAGCTCGGGGCCGAGGTCAGCCGCGACTACGAGGGGCGCGCTCCGCTGCTCGTCGCGATCCTGAAGGGCGCCGTCCCCTTCCTCGCCGACCTGATGCGCCAGATGACGATCGACTGCGAGCTCGACTTCATGGCGGTGTCGAGCTATGGCTCATCCACGGACTCCTCGGGGGTCGTCCGAATCCTCAAGGACCTGGACGCGCCGATCGCCGACCGCGACGTCCTGATCGTCGAGGACATCATCGACTCGGGCCTCACACTCCACTACCTGCTGCGCAACCTGCAGGCGCGGGGGCCGAAGTCGGTCGAGGTGTGCGCTCTGCTCACCAAGCCGGAGCGCCGGCGTGTTGACCTTCCGGTTCGCTACGTCGGCTTCGAGATCCCGAACGAGTTTGCGATCGGATACGGGCTGGACCACGGCGAGAGGTTCAGGAACCTCTCTTACGTGGCAGCGCTGCGGGAAAACCCGCAGGACAGCTAGATCAACGCTGGTACCCTCGCGATAGATCCGGGGCCGCAAATTCGGCGTACATCCCGGCCAGAGGGACACCCACTTTGAGACGTTTCTTTCGCAGCGCTGCCTTTCCAATTCTGATCGTCGTCGTGCTGGCGTTTTTCGCCCAGCGCCTGATCAGTCCAGGCTCGGGCCACGAGACGCCGGACTACAACGATTTCGTCGCCAAGGTGAACCAGGGCCAGATCGAGTCGGTCACCTGGAACACGAAGGACAACACGCTCAACGTCAAGCAGACTGACGGCACGAGCTACGACGAGGCGTATCCCGACTCGGACTCCTCACAGGCCCAGCTGCTCAACACCCTGCAGCAGAACAACGTCAAGACGGAGATCAAGGGCAAGGGCGGGATCGAGCCTTCTCTCCCTCCTCACCTACATCCTGCCCTTCCTGCTCTTCTTCGCCTTCTGGATCTTCCTGATGAACCAGATGCAGGGAGGCGGCTCGCGGGTCATGAGCTTCGGCAAGTCGCGAGCCAAGCGCATGTCGGTCGACGCCCCCAAGATCACCTTCCGGGACGTCGCCGGCGTGGACGAGGCCGTCCAGGAGCTCCATGAGATCAAGGAGTTCCTCGAGAACCCGAAGAAGTTCCAGGCCCTCGGCGCCCGCATCCCGAAGGGCGTCCTGCTCTATGGCCCTCCCGGTACCGGCAAGACGCTTCTCGCTCGCGCAGTCGCCGGTGAGGCCGGTGTCCCGTTCTTCTCGATCTCGGGTTCCGACTTCGTCGAGATGTTCGTCGGGGTCGGCGCCTCGCGCGTCCGCGATCTCTTCGAGCAGGCCAAGCAGAACTCACCCTGCATCATCTTCATGGACGAGATCGACGCAGTTGGCCGCCACCGTGGCGCCGGCATGGGCGGCGGCCACGACGAGCGCGAGCAGACCCTCAACCAGCTGCTGGTCGAGATGGACGGCTTCGAGATGAAGGACAACATCATCCTGATCGCCGCCACCAACCGGCCCGACATCCTCGATCCCGCCCTGCTGCGGCCCGGGCGCTTCGATCGCCAGGTCGTTGTCGACCGTCCCGACCGCAAGGGCCGCAAGCACATCCTCGAGGTCCACACGCGCGGCAAGCCCCTCGCTCAGAACATCGACCTCGACACGCTCGCCGGGCAGACCCCCGGGTTCACCGGCGCCGACCTCGCCAACCTGATCAACGAGGCGGCCCTGCTGACCGCTCGCTCGAGCAAGCGCGAGATCACGATGCTCGAGCTCGAGGAGGGGATCATGCGGGTGATCGCCGGCCCGGAGAAGAAGAGCCGGGTGATGTCCGAGAAGGAGCGGCTCGTCACCGCGTACCACGAGCTCGGCCACGCGATCGTCGGCCACCTGCTGCCCAACTCCGACCCGGTCCATAAGGTTTCGATCATCAGCCGCGGACAGGCCCTCGGCTACACGATCTCCCTGCCGACCGAGGACAAGTTCCTGACCACGCGAGCGGAGCTGAACGACACGATGGCGATGACGCTGGGCGGCCGCGCCGCCGAGGAGATCGTCTTCGGCGAGATCACCACCGGCGCCTCCAACGACCTCGAGAAGGTGACCGAGACCGCCAAGCAGATGGTGATGCGCTTCGGCATGTCCGAGCGCCTCGGCCCGCGCGTCTTCGGCCACGACCGCTCACAGCCGTTCCTGGGCCGCGAGTTCTCGGCGGAGCCTGACTACTCGGACGAGGTCGCACGCGAGATCGACGACGAGGTCCGCCGGATCGTCGAGGACGCACACCAGACCTCGAAGGACATCCTCTCCGAGCACCGCGAGCAGCTCGACACGATCTCCAGGATCCTGCTCGACCGCGAGACGATCGAGGCTGACGAGTTCATCGCCCTGCTAGAGGGCAAGCCCGAGGACGAGGTCTTCGCCGACGAGGAGGAGGCAAAGCCTCCCGAGGCTCCGCCGGTCGAGGAGAAGGGCACGGCTCGCGAGGGCGCGCGGCCGCGCCCCAGGCCACGGCCTGGCCTTGCTGGTGGCGGCGCCGCAGAGATGCGCGCCGACGACCGCTAACTCGCTCGATTCCAGCCGCTAGGCGCGCGGGTCCTGTCGCGGAATCTCACCGCGGATCGAGGCATCTCACCGCGGATGAGATTCCGCGCCACCCGCGCGAGTGGCGGCGGGGATACTGCGGCTATGCGCTCTCTCGCGATAGCTGTTGTGGTCGCCGCCTTCATTGCCGGGTGTGGCGGTGGGTCTGACGCCAGCCAGGCGGATAAGGACAAGGCCGTCGCCGCCGCGAAGTTTCTTTATGCCGGGCAGGCGAAGCGTGATCTCAGCGATGGGCCTTGCCTCTCCGAGGGCCTACCGGGGTTGTCGGACTGGGTCGTCGACATCGCCCACGATCCGCGGCAGGCGGTTGACGATCAGCCCGCCAATCAGTGCCAGAGCTTCCGGGATGGGCAGACGCATCATTTCGTCGAGCTGACCCCCGACGGGCAGCTGATCCGGGCCCAGTAGGAGCGGCGCGTGGAGCGGGCGAAGATCATGGGGGTCGTCAACGTGACGCCCGACTCGTTCTCTGACGGGGGCGAGTTCCTCGATCCGGAGCGGGCGATCGCCCACGGCCGGGAGCTCGTCGACGAGGGGGCGGACGTCCTCGACATCGGCGGCGAATCGACCCGGCCCGGGGCCGAGGCCGTCGGCGCCGACGAGGAGCTCCGTCGGGTCGCCCCCGTGGTCGAGGCGCTGGCAGGCGACGGATCGGCGGTCTCGATCGACACCTCGAAGGTCGCCGTCGCCGAGGCCGCTATCGGCGCCGGCGCGACGATGGTCAACGACGTGACTGCCTTTCGGGCGGAGCCGGAGCTGGCCGGGCTCTGCGCCGGGGGCGGCACGGAGGTGGTGCTCATGCACATGCTCGGAGATCCCCGGACGATGCAGGAGGACCCCAGCTATGACGACGTCGTCGACGACGTCAAGGCATTCCTCGCCGAGCGGATCGAGTTCGCGACCTCCGAGGGCATCGACGAGGACCGGATCTGGATCGATCCCGGAATCGGATTCGGCAAGACGGTCGAGCACAACCTCGAGCTCCACCGCCGGCTCGCAGAGCTGGCTGAGCTGGGCAGGCCGATCGCATTCGGTTCCTCGCGCAAGAGCTTCATCGGCAAGCTGACCGGCGCCGACGTCGACAGGCGGCTAGGCGGGACGATCGCCTCGAACGTGATCGCCTACGCGAACGGCGCCGGGATGCTGCGGGTCCACGACGTCGGGCCGATGCGCCAGGCCCTCACCATCGCCGAGGCCATGGTCACGACACGAACTCCCTGATCAGCGAGTTGACCTGATCGGGGCGCTCGTACGGCACCCAGTGACCGGCGTCGGGGACTATCTCCACCCGGAGCCGCGGGACCCATTCGCTCAGGCCCCTGGTCAGGGTGGGAAGGAGCGCCGCGTCGTTCTCGCCCCAGATCACGAGGGTCGGCACGCCCACCGTCTGAGAGGTGATCTTGCTCGCGTACTCCTCGGGGACCCCGCCGGCGGCGACCTGCTCCCCCATGCGCGCCGCCCGGTAGTAGTTGAGGCCGCCGCGGAGCGCGCCGGGCTGCCCCCAGGCCTCGTGGTAGACGGCCCGCTCGGCGTCCGAGAGCCGCGCCCCCTCACCTCCGATCCGAAGCAGCAGGTCGTCCATCAGCGAGAAGTCGTTGGCCGACAGCATGTCCTCGGGACCGGGCGAGGGCTTCGAGAACTCCAGCATGTAGTTGACGGCATCCCTCTGCTTGGGGCTCTCCCGGAGGTCGCGGTTCCAGGTGAACGGCGGGGGGCCGTCGATGATCACCAGGCGCTCGAGCAGCTCCGGGTGTTTGAGGGCGAAGGCCCAGGAGACGATCCCGCCCCAGTCGTGTCCAACCAGCGTCACAGGGGCCAGTCCCAGCTTCTCGATCAGCTCCCGCACGTCCGCCAGCAGGTGCCGCATCCGGTAGGCCTCGACGTCCTCGGGAATGCAGGACAGGTTGTAGCCGCGCATGTCGGGCGCGTAGACGGCGTGGTCGTTGCCGAGGTCGGCGAGCTGCCGCCGCCAGAGGAACCAGAACTGCGGGAAGCCGTGCAGGAAGAGGATCGGCTTGCCCTCGCCCCGCGCGACGTAGTGCATCCGGCACTGACTCAGGTCGGCGAAGTGATGGGAGACCGCCGTGGCGGGCTCCCCTTCCCCGAGTGTTGTCGTCTGCGGCGTCGCGCTCACCGTCGAAGTCCTACACGAAACGAGTAATTTGGGGTCATGGACGAGGGGGCCGCACAGCCGTCGGTCGAGGTCGAGATTCGCGGCCTCTCCATATACACGCACCATGGTGTCACCGACGCGGAGCAGGAGGTCGGTCAGCGACTCGACTTCGATCTCACCTTCGACGTGCCGGACTGCGATGCCGTGCTCACCGACCGGATCGAGGACACGGTCGACTACTCGGAGGTCTGCGACATCGTCGCCCTGGCGGCGACGGAGAAGAGCTTCCGCACCCTCGAGCGCCTCTGCCAGGTGGTGGCGGGGAGGCTGATGGAGCGCTTCGACTGCGAGTCGGTCCGCGTGCGGGCGGCCAAACCAGAGCCACCGATGCCGTACCAGGTGCAGGAGGCGGGGGTAGAGGTGACCCTGGAGCGATCGCTCGACCGAGAGTCCGACGACGAGGAGGGTGTCTGAGAGAGCGGGTCGGCTACCTGGGCCTCGGCTCCAACGTCGGCGATCGGGAGTCGCACCTGACCCGGGCGATCGAGGACCTGGCGGCGCGCGGCGTGGTCGTGGAGGCCACCTCGTCTCTGTACGAAACCGAGCCAGTGGGGGAGATCCTCGATCAGCCGGACTTCCTGAACGCCGCTGTCCGGGTGAGGACGGCGCTCGACCCCGAGGAGCTGCTCGACCTCTGCAAGTCGATCGAGGCGGACCATGGGCGGGCGCTCGGCGGCCCGCGCCACGGCCCTAGGCCGATCGACATCGACCTGCTGCTGCTCGGCGGCGCCGAGATGCGCACGGAGAGGCTGACCCTGCCGCATCCCGAGGTCACCTCCCGGCGATTCGTGCTCGCGCCCCTGCTGGAGCTCGATCCGGGATTGCAACTGCCGGATGGCACGCCCCTGTCTGACGCGATGGCAGCGATCGAGGGGCAGGAGGTCCGGCGCGTGGGACAGGGTCCAAGCTAGGCCGGAGCCGGCGAGGGCATCCATTCTGCTGGCAGCGTGCCCTCCGGCATGCGACCGGGAAAGTCCGGGAACAGCGTCCGCGCGAGGTCGAATGTCGGTCGCCTCGCGAGCAGGGGGCCAAGATCCGCGATTGTGTTCAGCAGCGCAACGCTTGAACCGATCTGCAGGGCCGGGGCGTTAGGTGGGTCCGTTGCGATCACGCCGTCGGCAATCCACGCGTCGGTCCTGTCGAGATGGCCAGGTAGGTCCCGGAGGTCTTTCTGGACCGCCTCGTCGCTGACCTCGTTGATACGCCATTCGACCCGCGAGATCAGCGGCGTGAGCCCGACGGCGGCGAAGTCCGGCAACGGGAGATTGGAGTCCTCCCCGTAGCTGACGCTGGCGCGGGGATTCGCGCGGAGCGTCCACCAGGTCAGCCGGCGTGCCAGGGCCTGCATCAGCTCCTCGCCCCAGCGATCAGACTCCTCGACCTGCTCGCGGATTTCGGGATCAGTCGGATAGAGCGCGGGCTGCGGGCGGACCTCGTCAAGCCGGTGCATGATCGATCGCGAGCCGATCACCTTTTCGCCATCTAGGACCAGGCCGGGGACGGTGCCCTGAGAGAAGCGCAGCCGCTGAAGCGGCACATGCATGGTCACCGGCCACTCCACACGCTTGTAGGCGATGTCCTTCATCTCCAGCGCTCGCTTTACCGCCCAGCATGGGTGTGAGGCCGCCACCACGTACAGCGTTGCCTCCATGCGGCGATGCTATGGGACGGCGGGCCCGCTCTGGATACTCGCCTGCCCGATAATCGCCGCATGCTGCTCGCGGTCGACGTCGGCAACACCCAGACGCACATCGGGGCCTTCGATGGCCAGGAGCTGGTGCGGGACTGGCGCCTGGGCACCGTTCCCAGCGCGACCGCCGACGAGCTCGCCGCGACCGTCTCCCACCTGCTCGCCCTGGACGGGTTGAGCTTCGGCTCGCTGGACGGGGCGATCGTCTCCACCGTGGTCCCCCAGCTCGCCCCGGAATACGAGGCCCTCTGCGAGCGGCACCTGGGCAAGCCATGCCTGCTGGTCGGCCCCACCCTGAAGACCGGCATGCCGATCCTGGTCGACAACCCGCACGAGCTGGGCGCCGACCGGCTCGTCAACGCGGTCGCCGCCCACGCGAAGGTGAAGGGCGCCTGCGTCGCAGTGGACTTCGGCACCTCCACGAACTTCGACGTGGTCTCCGGCGCCGGCGAATATCTCGGCGGCGTGATCGGTCCGGGCGTCGAGATCTCGATGGAGGCGCTCACCTCCCGCACGGCCAAGCTTCCCCGGATCGACCTATCCGCCCCCGAGGGCCCGATCGGCCGGCACACGCAGGCGGCGATCCAGTCCGGGTTCGCCTACGGCTTCGCGGGCCTCGTCGATGGCATCGACCGCCGGCTCTCCGATGCGCTGGGCGAGAAGGCGACGTTCATCGCCACCGGCGGACTCGCTCAGACGATTGCTCCGCACTGCGAGACGATCGACGAGGTCGATCCGCTGCTGACGCTGAGCGGCCTCAGGCTGATCTACGAGCGCAACACTTAAACCATGCAACCTCCGCTTACCTCCCCATTTGCGATCGGCGACGTCGAGATCGCGAACCGCGTCATGCTCGCGCCCCTGGCCGGGATCGGGAATTGGTTCGTCCGGCTGCAGGCCCGCCGTCACGGTGCCGGGCTCGCGGTCTCGGAGATGGTCTCCAGCTTCGGACTCCACTACCGCAACGAGCGCACGCTGGAGGAGCTGCTGCGCCTTCATCCCGACGAGCATCCCGTCTCGGTTCAGCTCTTCGGGCAGGACCCGGACGTGATGCGCTCGGCGGCGGAGATCGTCGCCGAGGCCGGCGCTGACCTGATCGACATCAACATGGGCTGCCCCGTGAAGAAGGTCTGCAAGACCGGGGCTGGGGCGGCGCTCCTCTCTCAACCGGAGCTCGCGGTTCGCATCGCCACCGCCGCGCGAGAGGGCGGAGGGTTGCCCGTGACCGTCAAGGTCCGGTCGGGCCTCGCGCGCGGTGGCCGTGAGGGCTTCGATCTGGCGCTCCGCCTGGCCGATGAGGCCGGCGTCGCCGCCGTGGGCTTCCACCCACGCGCCGCGGCGACCCAGCACAAGGGTCAGCCCGACTACGCGCTCGCGCGCGAGCTCGTCGATCGCATCTCGGTCCCGGTGGTCATCTCGGGTGGTCTCGACAGCGCCGACGCTGCGCGCCGTGCATACGAGGCCTCCGGGGCAGACGCCGTCATGATCGCCCGCGGTTCCCTTGGCAATCCCTGGATCTTCGAGGAGCTCACCGGCGCGCGAGCGTCGGCGCCCGGGCGGGACGAGGTGATCGCGGAGATGCTCTGGGTCATGAACCGCGCCGAGGAGCACCTGGGCCCCCGGCGCGCCGCGCGGTACCTTCGCAAGTTCTACCCGTGGTACCTCGAGAGGCTGGGGGCCGACAAGGCCACCGCCTCGGAGTTCCAGGAGAGCGATGACCTCGACGAGGCGCGCGCGATGGTCTCCGAGCTGATGACGCCCGCCACCGCGGTTGCGTGAGGCCGGAGTGCCGCTGAACCCGCGGGTGGCCGCATGGCGGGATCGCGGGAGCGACGAGGAGTTCCGCGGGCGTCGCATCCACGTCTTCGGGCGCGACGGCGCCGGGCCGCTCTTGCTCCTGCTCCATGGGTTCCCATCGAGCTCATACGACTGGAGGCTGCTGCTCGAGCGGGACACGGAGCACTCCGTGCTTGCCCCCGACTTTCTCGGCTTCGGGCTCTCCGAGAAGCCGCGGGACCACGAGTACACGCTGCACTGGCAGGCCGACATGGTCGAGGAGCTCGTCCGCCGCCGCCAGCATGGGACCGTTTTCCTGCTGGCCCACGACATGGGAACCTCGGTGGCGACCGAGCTGATGGCCCGTGACATCGAGGGCAAGTTGCAGATGAACGTCGCCGGGGCGCTCCTCCTCAACGGCTCGATGGTGCAGGGCGCGGCGAGCCCCACGATCGGGCAGCGGATCCTGCGGAGCCCGCTGGGGCCGGTCATGTCTCGCCTGTCCAGCGAGCGCTTCTTCCGCCAGCAATTCGGCTCGATCTTCTCCCCGGGCCACCCGCTGACCGACGAGGAGGCGGACGACCAATGGGCGCTGATCTGCGCCGGCGGGGGCCGCACCCTCAACCACAAGACGATCGCCTACATGGGCGAGCGCTTCAAGCACGCCAACCGCTGGCACGGCGCGCTCCGCGACTGGGAGAAGCCGTTGTCGCTCGCCTGGGGGATGCGGGACCCGGTCGCCACGGAGGCGGTGCTGGATGCCGTGCTGGAGCTGCGTCCACGCGCGTCGGTCACCCGCTTTGCGGATCTCGGCCACTACCCGCAGATCGAGGATCCAGGTCGGGTCGCGGAGGCACTGCAAGCCGCCGTTGCTGGCTGATCGAGGCCCTCGACCACCCGAAAGACCGGCGCTATACTGTCGCGCTTCGCCCGGACCGTCGTGGGTTTGCCTCCGTCGGTGCGGGCTCATTTTTCGCCGCATAGCAGGGTTTTTGTGCCGCGGACAAACCACAGAGAAGGAAGCGAGAGAGTTGGCGCGCGAGACACTGATCACCCCGGAGGGACTCGAGAAGCTCAAGGAGGAGCTCGAGTACCTGGAGAACGACAAGCGCCGCGAGGTCGCGGACCGCATCAAGCAGGCGCGGGAGTTCGGGGACATCGCTGAAAACTCCGAGTACGACGACGCCAAGAACGAGCAGGCCATGCTGGAGCAGCGGATCGCATCGCTCCAGGACAGGCTGCGCAGGGCCGCCGTCATCGACAACAAGCAGCTCGACACCGAGACCGTCGGGGTCGGCGCGGTCGTCCACGTCAAGGACCAGAAGTCGGGCAAGTCGCAGAAGTTCCAGATCGTCGGCTCCGCCGAGGCCGATCCGACCGAACACAAGCTCTCGAACGAGTCGCCGATCGGCAAGGCGCTGGTCGGGAGCAAGCGGAACGAGGTCGTGACGGTGGAGACGCCCCGCGGCCCGAAGAAGAAGCTCAAGGTCACGAAGATCGAAGCCGCATAGCGGCCACCAGGCCGCTCTCCTCTGACTTATGGAGGGCGGCCGCTTGTGGCCGCGATCTGATGGCGAAGCCGTGCCACGAATAGGCTCCGCGGCGTGAACCAGGAGCCGGAACGCCCGGAGTCCGAGGTGCTCGCCGATCGACGGGCGAAGCTGGAGCGCCTGCGAGAGGCGGGGATCGAGCCGTTCCCGCACGGCTTCGCCGATCGCACCGAAATAGCCGCGGTGCGCGAATCCCATCAGTCGATCGAGGCGGGCGAGGAGACCAGCGACCGTTACCGGGTCGCAGGCCGGCTCACCGCCCGGCGCGGACACGGCAAGGCATCCTTCCTGGACCTGAAGGACGGCACCGGCGAGATCCAGGTCCAGGCGCGGGTCGACGAGCTGGGAGAGGCGTACGAGGGGCTGCTCTCGCTGGACATCGGGGACATCCTCGGCATCGAGGGAACGGTCTTCGCCTCCAAGCGGGGCGAGCTCTCGATCAGGGCCGATGCCTGGGAGCTGCTCTCGAAGAGCCTGCGGCCGCCACCCGAGAAGTTCCACGGGCTGGAGGACGTCGAGACGCGCTACCGCCGGCGGGAGCTCGACCTGATGGCGAACGAGGAGACTCGCGAGCTCTTCCTGAAGAGGGCGCGCACGATCGCCGAGGTCCGGCGCTGGTTCGACGGTCGGGGCTTCGTCGAGGTCGAGACCCCCGTGCTCCAGCCGCTATATGGAGGGGCACTCGCGCGTCCGTTCACCACGCACCACAACGCGCTCGACCGCGACCTCTATCTGAGGATCGCCACGGAGCTCTACCTGAAGCGCCTGGTGGTGGGGGGCATCGACAGGGTTTACGAGCTCGGCAAGGATTTCCGGAACGAGGGGATCTCGCACAAGCACAACCCCGAGTTCACGATGCTCGAGTGGTACGAGGCCTACGCGGACTACAACGACACCGCTACCGAGCTGGAGGGGCTGGTCTCTACGGTCGCGCAGGCGGTTCTCGGGACGACCACGGTCGAGCGTGAGGGGGAGACCATCGAGCTCTCACCCACATGGCGTCGCATCACGCTTCGCGATGCGATCAAGGAGGAGACCGGGATCGACGTGATGGAGCACCCCTCGCGCGAGCAGCTCGCGGAGGCGATGGGGACCAAGCCCGATCCCGAGGAGGGATGGGGGAAGCTGGTCGACGGACTGCTCTCCAAGCAGGTGGAGCCGAAGCTGATCCAGCCGACCTTCATCGTCGACTACCCGGTTGAGCTCTCGCCCTTCGCGAAGCGGCACCGCAGCGACGAAGGCCTCGTTGAGCGCTGGGAGGCGTTCGTCGGTGGCATCGAGATCTCCAACTCCTTCACCGAGCTGAACGACCCGGACGAACAGCGGCGCCGCTTCGAGGCGCAGGCCGAGGAGACCGCCAGGGGCGACGAGGAGACCCAGCCCTACGACGAGACCTTCGTGGAGTCGCTGGAGCAGGGGATGCCGCCGACCGGCGGCGCCGGCCTCGGGATCGACAGGCTCGTGATGATCCTGACCGGGGCAAAGACGCTGCGCGAGGTGGTGCTCTTCCCGGCGATGCGGAACTAGCTCTCGGAGGAGTCCTCCGCGTCCGACTCGGGCTCCTCGTCCTCGTCGGAGTCCTCGTCCTCCTCGGCGTCTTCGTCCTCCTCGTCCTCCTCCGACTCTTCGTCCTCGTCGTCACCCGCGGAATCTCCCGGCTCATCGTCGGAGTCCTCGCCCTCGTCCTCGTCGTCTGCATCCGGGGTCTCCGCGTCGGCGGTGGCGGTCCCCCCGTCTCCCTCGGACGGCGTCAGCCGCCGGATCAGGAGATAGCCGCCGATGAAGGGCAGGGAGATGATCGCCAGCGCCGCGAGCATCGCGGGCCAGGCGATGACGACTCCCAGGCCGGCTCGGGCGCCGTGGTCGCTGGTCACATAGATCGCCCAGCCGATCCACGCCAGCAGCAGCACGGCCCCGCCCGCGATCGCGACCACCAGGCGCGGGTTGGAGCGCGCGCGATCGACGAATCCGTCGTCGCCGTTTCACCGCGCGCAGCCGGTCGAGTGCTCCCACGGGCGGCAAGGTACCGGTCCTCCGTCGAGAAGCGCGGGGTGCGTCCGGCGGTCCTGGATGGATGCGGGGCACTACGGTCTCGGTCTGCGGGCTTGGGCGGTGGACGCGAAGCGCCGTTGGCTCGATCGTTGGCGACATGGCCGGCAGTCCGTGGAACCGCCGTGGTTGGGACGCGACCAGTCTTTCCTTTCCGCACCTTGCAGGGAGTTCTGTTGCCGTGCCTGGGTGCTGCCTGGCCGGGCAAACCCCCTGGCTATACTTTGGCTTCGCCGTCCCCGACAGAACCGGAGGTCAAATCAAGGAATCGGCAGCCAGGAGCCGATGAGGATTGGGCCCCCGGGGAGTCCGCGTTCCCTGAACCTTCGTAGTACTTAACCCAGAGCCAACCCGACGACCGCAACTAGACACAACCGGAGCGATTGATAGACCAGAGAGAGACGGAATGTTCGAGCGATTCACAGAGAGAGCCCGCCAGGTAGTCGTCCTCGCCCAGGAGGAGGCGCGGACTCTCAAGCACAACTACATCGGCACTGAGCACATCCTGCTCGGGCTCCTCCGCGAGGAGGAGGGCCTGGCAGCCCGCGTGCTCGAGTCCCTCGACATCACGGTCGAGCGCGTGCGCTCGCAGGTCGTCCGCATCGTCGGCTCCGGCGAGGAGGTCACCGCCGGGCAGATCCCGTTCACGCCGCGCGCCAAGAAGGTGCTGGAGCTCGCGCTGCGCGAGGCCCTCTCGTCTGGGCCACAACTACATCGGCACCGAGCACATCCTGCTCGGCCTGGTCCGCGAGAACGAGGGCGTCGCCGCGCGCATCCTGCTCGACTTCGACGCCGACTCCGAGAAGATCCGCAACGAGGTCATTCGGATGCTCTCGGGCCCCGGCGGACGCCGCCAGGGCGCCGCCGGCGGTGCGGGCGGCGAGGGCAAGAAGTCCTCGAAGCTGCTCGACCAGTTCGGCCGCAACCTGACCAAGCTCGCCGCCGAGGGCAAGCTCGACCCCGTGATCGGCCGCGAGATCGAGATCGAGCGGATCATGCAGATCCTCTCCCGCCGCACCAAGAACAACCCGGTGCTGCTGGGCGAGCCTGGCGTCGGCAAGACCGCCGTCGTCGAGGGCCTGGCCGCGCGGATCACCAACGGCGAGGTCCCCGAGCTGCTCAAGAACAAGCAGATCTACACGCTGGACCTGGCCGCCCTCGTCGCCGGCTCCAAGTACCGCGGCGAGTTCGAGGAGCGCCTCAAGAAGGTGATGAAGGAGATCACCCAGCGCGGCGACATCATTCTCTTCATCGACGAGCTGCACAACCTCGTCGGCGCCGGCGCTGCCGAGGGCGCGATCGACGCGGCTTCGATCCTGAAGCCGGCCCTCGCCCGTGGCGAGTTGCAGACCATCGGCGCCACCACCCTCGACGAGTACCGCAAGTACCTCGAGCGCGACTCCGCGCTGGAGCGCCGCTTCCAGCAGATCAAGGTCGAGCAGCCCTCCACCGAGGAGACGGTGAAGATCCTCGAGGGGCTGCGCGAGCGCTACGAGCAGCACCACCGCGTGAAGATCACCGACGAGGCGCTCGAGGCCGCCGCTGAGCTCGCCGACCGCTACATCTCCGACCGCTTCCTGCCCGACAAGGCCATCGACCTGGTCGACGAGGCCGCCTCGCGGATGCGCATCAAGTCGATGACGCAGCCGCCCGTGTACCGCGACCTCGAGGAGGAGATCGAGACGACGCGGCGCGAGAAGGAGGCCTCGATCGACGCTCAGGAGTTCGAGAAGGCCGCCAACCTGCGCGACCAGGAGCGCCGCCTGACCAACAAGAAGAAGGAGCTCGAGCACGAGTGGACCTCGGGCGAGGGTGGCGAGCGCCCGGAGGTCGGCGAGGAGGAGATCGCCGACATCGTCGCGATGTGGACCGGCATTCCCGTCTTCAAGCTCACCGAGGCCGAGTCGAAGAAGCTCGTCCGCATGGAGGACGAGCTGCACAAGCGCGTCATCGGCCAGGAGCCGGCGATCACCGCCGTCTCCAAGGCGATCCGCCGCTCGCGCGCCGGGATCAAGGACCCGAAGCGCCCGGCCGGCTCGTTCATCTTCCTGGGCCCCTCGGGCGTCGGCAAGACCGAGCTCGCCCGCACGCTCGCCGAGTTCCTGTTCGGCGACGAGGAGGCGATGGTCAGGATCGACATGTCCGAGTACATGGAGAAGCACGCCGTCTCGCGCCTGGTCGGCTCGCCCCCCGGCTACATCGGCTACGACGAGGGCGGACAGCTCACCGAGGCAGTGCGGCGCAAGCCCTACTCGGTGCTGCTGCTCGACGAGATCGAGAAGGCCCACCCCGACGTCTTCAACATCCTCCTGCAGATCCTCGAGGACGGCAGGCTCACCGACGCCCAGGGGCGGACGGTCGACTTCCGGAACTCGATCGTGATCATGACCTCGAACATCGGGGCGCAGGACATCGCCCGCAACACGCCGCTCGGGCTTCGCGATCTCCGACGAGACCGGCGTCACCTACGAGGACATGAAGTCGCGGATCATGGGCGACCTGAAGAAGGTCTTCCGGCCGGAGTTCCTGAACCGGATCGACGAGGTGATCGTCTTCCACAAGCTGGCCAAGGACGAGATCCTGGAGATCGTCGACCTGATGGTCGAGCGCGTCAGGACGCAGGTCGCCGAGCACGAGCTCCAGCTCGACCTCAGCAAGGAGGCCAAGGAGCTGCTCGTCGACAAGGGCTGGGACCCGGCCATGGGCGCGCGCCCGCTGCGCCGCGCGATCCAGCGCTACGTCGAGGACCCGCTCGCCGACGAGGTGCTGAAGGCCGGCCAGATGACGCCCGGATCGACGGTGCAGGTCGACCGCGACGCGAAGGGCGACGAGGAAGACCATCCGCTCAAGCTGAAGATCGTCAAGCCCCGCAAGCGGCCGGCCAAGAAGGCCGAGCCTGAGAAGGTCGGCGTCGGCGCCAAGAAGGACGGCGACGAGGCGGACGACGGCGGCGATCCCGAATCCTCAGGCGACGAAGCCTCCAAGTAACAAGGCGATAGGCACCTGGAGCGGCGGGCGCTACCTGCGCTTCGGCGAGGCGATCGAGCCGGAGCGGCTCGAGGCGCTGCTTCGTCCGGACGATGGCATCGACACCGTTCTGACCGCCGACGCCTACGGCGCCGGCGAGGCTGATTCGCTGCTCGGGCGCGCGCTCGATGGGGTTGCCTCGCGAGGACTACTGCCTGGTCGGGGCGGTCGGCCACGACTTCTACGAGGGCGAGCGTGACGGACCCAAGGGTTTCCCGCGGTTCACGGACCCGTCACTGCGAGGTCCTGACGAGTACGCGGGCTATCTGCGGATGGCCGCCGAGCGCAGCCTCGAGCGGCTCGGCCAGGAGCGCTTCGACCTGCTGCTCCTACACAACCCGGATCGCACCGGCTACGAGAGCGAAGAGGTCTGGAAGGGCATGGCGGCGCTCCGGGACGCCGGCCTTGCGAGCGGGATCGGCGTAGCCCCGGGCCCGCCAACGGCTTCACGCTCGACGTGGTCCGCTGCTTCGAGCGCTTCGGCGACGCGATCGACTGGGCGATGATCATCCTCAACCCGTTCGAGCCCTGGCCGGGCGAGCTCTGCCTCGAGGCGGCCGCTCGTCACGACGTCCGGGTGATCACCCGCGTGGTCGACTACGGCGGGATCTTCTGGGACGACGTGACGCCGGAGACGAAGCTGCCGCAGGGAGACCACCGCTCGTTCCGGCCCGAGGGGTGGATCGCCGAGGGCCGCGCGAAGCTCGATCGACTGCGGCCGGTCGCGGAGGATGCAGGTCTCACCCCGATGCAGCTCGCGGGCCAGTGGAACCTCGCCCACGATGCGGTCGAGTGCGTCGTGCCGACGCTGATCCAGGAGGCGGGGGAGGGCGCCCGGCCGATCGAGGAGAAGCGCGCCGAGCTGGCCGCCCTTCCGGACGAGCAGCGCCTGAGCGCCGACCAGGTCGACGAGATCCGCTCGATCGGGGACAACGCCGGCTGCATGGCCCTCAAGGGCGCGACACCGGACCACACGGGAGAGGAGCGGCCCGATCGCTGGCCGGTCAGCCCCGAGCTGGCGCAGGTCGCCGGCGAGTGGGGGATCGACCCCGAGCGGGATTTGCGGTACCTGGCTGCGGAACCCGCCCGCTAACCTCACTTGAGGCGCTCACGCGCCTGGGATCGATCGCCTAAATGACTGCTGTGCTGACAGCGATCAGGAGAGTTCTCGTCGGCACGGGTTCGACTGCTTTCACGCTCGTCGGAGCCCTGCTGATCGGCTTCGGCGTGCCCCTGTTCTGGATCTTCGTCGCGTCCAAGTTCTACGGGAAGACCGGAGCGGTGAACGGACCCGTCGCCGCCTTCATCGGCACCGGCATCCTCGTCTCCTACTACGGGCTCCTGCTGATCGCCTCCTGGGTCCGAGCGCGGCTGCTGAAGCGCGAGATCGGTCGCGCGAGGGGTCCGCGAGACCCGTGGAACCGCAGCATGCGCGACACCCCGTACAAGCCGGGCCACGAGCGCAGCGACCCGGTGGAGCGTCTGTTCGTCGCAACCGCGATCGTCTCGATGATCGCCTTCCTCGTCTGGTTCGCCTTCTTCGCCGGGGCCCCGTTCCCGAACAGCCCGGGTTAGGCTACGCGAGGGCTCAGTGCGTCGGCTCGAGCTGGGGCTCGGGCTCGGGGTGCCGGCCGGGGGGATCGGACCCTGCTGCTCTCTGCGCGTGCGCTTCGAGTCGTACAGGGCGTTGTCGGCCCTCGCCAGGCAGGCGCTCAGGTCCTCGCCCTTCCGTCGCTTGATCACTCCGGCACTCCACTGGGCCGGCGAGACGAAGAGCAGTAGGTCGAAGAGTCGCCTGGCCTCCTCGTCCCCGGAGCCCACCAGGATCACCAGGAACTCATCGCCGCCGAGACGCGCGAAGATGTCGCCCGGCTGGAGCTCCGCGCTCCACGTCCGGGTCATCTGGACCAGCAGGCGGTCGCCCGCGGCATGCCCGTCACGGTCGTTCACCCGCTTGAAGTCGTCGAGGTCGACGAGCGCCGACCGTGAGCGGGATCCGCGTCCGATCCGCGAGGGCGAAGGCACGTTCCGCGGCGGGCGCCAGGCCCTTGCGGTTGAGCAGCCCGGTCAGGGAATCGGTGTGCGCCTCATGACGGAGGCGCGAGCTCTGCCGGCCGATCGTCTCGGTTGCCACCACGAGCGAGGCGGTCATGAAGACCCAGGCGTCGGCAGGCACGTGGTGCGGGCTGGCGAGGAGCGCCGCCGCGAAGGCGACCGCGATCAGAGCCGTGTGCGCGCGAGCGGCGGCGTCGCGAGAAGAAGAAGGCGGCATAGACGCCCATCCACATGTAGTCGCACGCCGTGACGACCATCCCCACGCCGGTGGCCGACCGGGCGATCAGCACGGATATCAGCGCCGTTCCGCCGATCACCGCCACATGGAGGAACCAGCGCGGCACCCGACTACCCAGCCACCAGAGGACGAGCGAGGCGCAGCAGCGCGACGACGCCGGCCAGCCGAAGCAGCTCAACGGGCGCGGCCGGGTTCGCCGGAAACGCGGCCGCGAAGAACCCGCTCAGTCCTCCGGCGAGCGCAATCAGCGCGAGCGAACGCACGGCGGGCGGCAGTCCGTCGCGATTCCAGAGGGCATCGAACCTTCCCCTCGAGGTCATGCTTGATTGATCGGCGTTCAGAGCCCAGTTCTTGACCCCGCGGCGAGGATTCCTTCTGTTTGGCTGAGCGACTCTCGTGCCAATTTGCGCGGGAGGCGTCGTCACCCATCCCTAGCCTGAGTAAATGGCAGCGAAGGGTTCCCAATACCGCTGTTCGGAGTGCGGGCACGCCGCCCTCACCTGGACCGGGCAGTGCGCCGGCTGCGGCGCCTGGAACACCCTCGAGGAGGCCGGCGGGCCCGTCGCTCGCTCGAGCCGCCGCGGCCGGGCCAGGCGCGGCGGCGCTCCCACGCCTGTTCCGCTCCGCGAGGTGCAGTCCGAACGGTCCTCGCGGCTCGGCACCGGGATCGCGGAGCTCGACCGCGTGCTGGGCGGCGGCCTGGTCCCGGGCTCGCTGGTCCTGCTCGGCGGGGCGCCCGGGATCGGCAAGAGCACCCTGGCTGGGATGGCGCTGGCCAACATCGCGGGGGCCGGCGGCAACGTCCTCTACGTATCCGGCGAGGAGTCCCCGGCCCAGGTCAGGCGGCGCGCGGAGCGGCTGGGGGAGGACGCCCTGTCGGTGCCGATGCTCGCGGAGCCCTCGCTTGAGTCGGTGCTTGCGGCTCTGGAGGCGGAGCGACCGGCGGTGTGCGTGATCGACTCGGTCCAGACGCTGGCGATTCCGGATGCGGCCCCCGGCAGCGTAGGCGCGATCCGGGAGGCCACCTCCGCCCTGCTCGAGTCGGCCAAGCGGCTCGACGTCACGCTGATCTTGATCGGGCACGTAACCAAGGAGGGGTCGCTGGCCGGGCCCCGTGCCCTGGAGCACCTGGTCGATTGTGTCCTGCACTTCGAGGGCGAGCGAGAGCGGACCTTCAGGACGCTGCGCGCCCTCAAGAACCGCTTCGGCGCGACCAGCGAGGTCGGTGTCTTCGAGATGCGGCAGGGCGGCCTCGTCGAGGTCCTCGATCCGTCCGCACGCTTCGTCGGCGAGGCGCGGCCAGCCCCCGGGTCGGTCGTCCTCTGCGCGATGGAGGGAACCCGCCCGCTTCTGGTCGAGGTCCAGGCCTTGGTGGCACCGACCGAGATCGTCCCGCCCCGCCGGACCGCAACCGGTGTGGATCGAAACCGGCTGGCCCTGGTCCTCGCGGTTCTCACCCGCCACGCCGGCCTCTCGATCGGCGCCGCCGATGTCTTCGTCAACGTCGCCGGGGGCGTCCGCATCGACGAGCCGGGCGCCGACCTGGCGATCGCGATGGCGGTCGCGTCGGCCCACTCGGGCCGGGCTCTCGAGACTGAGGGCAAGCCGCTCGCCTGCTTCGGTGAGATCGGCCTGACAGGTGAGATCCGCTACGTGGCCCACGCGGACCGCCGAGTCGCAGAGGCCCGCAAATTCGGACTGGGGAAGGTGCTGGGCCCACCAGCCGGCGATCAAGCGATCCAGGGCCTTTCCCCCGTCAGCTCATTGAAGGCGGCGCTGTCCGGTGGCCGGCGTACGGATTTGAAGCGAGTTGCCTAGCGGCTTCTCGGGCGGGTGGCCCGGGATTTGATCCGCGGTGAGATGCCTCGATCCGCGGTCAAATTCCGGGACAGGACCCGCCCGCCGAAGCCGTTGGTCTTTCGCACTTGACAATCCCTAACCCGACCTCTCCACACGGATTTCCCCGCAAAGCAAGCTTCTTTGCTTTCTGCTTCCATCACTCCCGATGGCGTCTTCGCTTCCCGGCGACGATCTACAGGAGTTGGAGGCGCGACAGGATCCGCGACTTCTCCGGGCCCTCGACATCGTCGCCCCCGGCACTGCCCTGCGCGAGGGCATCGACAACATCGTCCACTCGCGCACAGGCGGGCTGATCGTCATCGGAGACCCAGAGGAGGTCTCCTTTCTCTTTTCAGGGGGCATCAACCTCGACATCGACTACACCCCGGCGCTGCTCTACCAGGTGGCGAAGATGGACGGGGCGATCGTCCTCAACGAGCAGGCGACGAAGATCGTCTGCGCCAACGTCCAGCTGATGCCGGACCCGACGATCCTCTCGTCGGAGACCGGTACCCGCCACCGCACGGCCGAGCGCGTCTCGAAGCAGACCGACGCTCTGGTGGTGGCGATCTCCGAGCGACGCGACGTCGTCTCCCTCTACCTGGGCGGGATGAAGTACATCCTCCAGGACATCCCCGCCGTTCTGGCGAAGGCCAACCAGGGGCTCGCCACCCTCGACAAGTACCGCGCCCGGCTCGACTCGGTCTCCACCAGGCTGACCCAGCTCGAGTTCGAGGGCGGCTCGGTCCTCTACGACGTGCTCTCCGTGCTCCAGCGCGCCGAGCTGGTGACGCGGATGGCGGTGGAGGTCGAGCGCTACATCGTCGAGCTCGGCACCGAGGGCCGGCTGATCGAGATGCAGCTCGAGGAGACGATGGTCGGGGTCGCCGCCGACAAGGCTGCGCTGATCCGCGACTACTCCGTCGAGGACACCGAGGAGAACCTCTCCACGACCCTGGCGTCGATCGCGCGCATGCCGCATCAGGACCTGCTCGACTTCGGCCGCCTCGCAGAGCTGCTCGGGTACGACCGCAAGGTGTCCACCCTCGACTTCCCCGTCTCGCCCCGCGGCTATCGCGTCCTCGGTCGCATTCCGCGCCTGCCGAAGCTGGTGGTGCAGCGGATCATCCAGGAGTTCGGCGGCCTGGAGGAGGTCCTTGCCGCCAGCGACGACGACCTCGAGGCCGTGGAGGGCGTCGGCACCGGGCGAGCCAAGGACATCCGCGAGGGGCTCCGCAGACTTCAAGAGGTCGATCCGGTCGACCGCTACTTACAGAGTTGACGGCCCCGTCAGGCCGTCTCGACGAAAGGAGCAAGCCATTCCAGAGCTAACAGAGGAGGTAGTAGACGAGGCGTCGGTTGCCGACCTCGAACTCGAAGCGCCAGTGAACATTCACTTTGAGGTCGGCGACAACGTCGTCTACCCGCATCACGGAGCGGGCGTGGTCCTGAAGAAGGAATCGAAGGACATGATGGGCGAGAAGCGGGACTACCTGACCATCAACATCCTCCACAACAACATGACCGTGATGGTTCCCTGCGAGAACGCCGGCCGCGCCGGCCTGAGGCGCGTGATCGACGAGGAGCAGGTCAAGAAGGTGATCGGCGTCCTCACCGACGATGTCTCCGAGATGCCGAAGAATTGGAACCGCCGGTTCAAGCACAACCGAGAGAAGATCAAGACGGGGGACGTCTACGAGCTCGCCGAGGTGGTTCGCAACCTCGCCATCCGCGAATGGGAGAAGGGGCTTTCCACCGGCGAGAAGCAGATGTACACCCGCGCCAAGAAGATCCTCGCGTCGGAGTTCATGTACGCGCTGGACAAGGACGAGGACGGCGCGGAGTCCTATCTGGACGAGCTGCTGGAGGAGCGCTTCGGCGCCGCAAAGGCGACCGCCTAACCAGGCGCGTCCCTCCGCATCGGCCGTAATCGCGGCCGCCGGCTCCGGGCAGCGACTCGGAGCCGGTGGCCCGAAGGCTTTCGTGGAGGTTGCCGGGCGGCCGCTGCTCAGCTGGTCGCTCGACGCCTTCGGCGCCGCGGCCACGATCGCCGAGATCGTGGTCGCCGCGCCACCGGGCGATCACGACTTGGTGACCGATCAGGGCGTCGTCGCCGTCGCGGGCGGCGAGCACCGCTCCGAGTCGGTCGCCAACGCGCTGGCGCTCTGCTCAGGAGAGTTCGTCGTCGTCCACGACGCCGCCCGGCCGCTGGTCACTCCTGGCCTGATCGACGCCATGGTCGAGGAGCTCGCCGCGGAGAAGGACGCGGCGGGTGTGATCGCGGCGACCCCGGTGACCGACACGATCAAGCAGGTTGGCGACGAGGGTCAGGTCGAGCGCACGCTCGACCGCTCCGGTCTCTGGGCGGTTCAGACTCCGCAGGCTTTTCGTGCGGACGCACTCCGCGAGGCCCTGGCCGATCCTGACTCCCTGCCCGCCGCCAGCGACGACGCGATGCTGGTCGAGCGCCGGGGTGGCCGGGTCGTGATCCACTCGACCTCGCCGGACAACATCAAGGTGACCACGCCGTTCGACCTGCGCGTGGCCGAGCTCCTGCTCCGCGAGCGAGCCTAGGCTCGATGGACGCCCCGGCGGAGGGAAGCGCGCTGCCGGACGAGCGGCGCTGACCATTGCGGCGCTCGGGGTCGTCTTCGGCGACATCGGCACGAGCCCGATCTACACGATCCAGACCGCGTTCAGCCCGAGCGACCCGCACCCGATTCAGGCCACCACCGACCACGTCTACGGGATGGCGTCGCTGATCTTCTGGGCCGTGACGATCATCGTCACGGTCAAGTACGTCGGGCTGGTCATGAGCGCCGACAACGACGGCGAGGGCGGGATGATGGCGCTGATCTCGCAGGTCCGGCAGCTCGGCGACAACGTCAAGGGCAGGACCAAGTTCATGCTGGCGGGCCTCGGGGTGTTCGGCGCCGCCCTCTTCTTCGGGGACAGCATGATCACTCCGGCGATCTCGGTCCTCTCTGCGGTCGAGGGGACCAAGACCATCTCGTCGTCGATGGACAGCCTCGTGATCCCGATCACGGTGACGATCATCGTCGTCCTCTTCCTCCTGCAGAGGCTGGGAAGCGGGGCCGTCGGCAAGATGTTCGGCCCGATCATGCTCGTCTGGTTCGCGACCATCGGGGTCCTGGGCGTCCGCGGCATCACGATGCACCCGGACGTGCTCCAGGCGCTCTCCCCGAGCTACGCCTTCGACCTTCTCTTCCACAACGGCTCGACGGGCTTCTTCGTCCTCACCTCGGTGGTTCTGGCCTTCACCGGCGTCGAGGCGCTGTACGCCGACATGGGCCACTTCGGCCGTCCCGCGATCACGAAGGGGTGGCTGCTGCTCGTCTTCCCGGCCTGCATCCTCAGCTACCTCGGGCAGGGCGGCCTGATCCTCGACGATCCCGAGCGCGATCGGCGCCCCCTTCTTCAAGCTGATGCCCCACGGCGGCCTGATCCCGCTGGTGATCCTGGCGACGATGGCCACCGTGATCGCCTCGCAGGCGGTGATCTCCGGCGCCTTCTCGATCGCGCACCAGGCGGCGCAGCTCGGCTACCTGCCTCGCCTGCGCGTGGTCCACACCTCGACGCGCGCCTACGGACAGGTCTACGTGCCGATCATCAACCGGCTGCTCCTCGTCGCCGTCCTGGCTCTGGTGCTCGCCTTCCAGTCGTCGGCCAAGCTCGCCTTCGCCTACGGGACCGCGGTGACGGGCACCATTCTGGTGACGACGGTGCTGTTCTTCTTCATCGTGCGGCACCGCTGGCGGCGTCCGCTCTGGCTGACGCTGCTCGGCGCCGCATTCTTCCTGACGATCGAGCTCGCATTCTTCGCGTCCAACCTGACCAAGATCGGGCACGGTGCATGGCTGACCCTCGCGATCGGCGGCGTTCTCTTCATCGTGATGACCACCTGGTATCGCGGGCGCAAGCTGGTCAACGCCGAGCGGTTCCGCGTGGAGGGGCCGCTGCAGGACTTCGTCAAGGAGATCCGCGGCCGAGAACCGCCGGTGGCGCGCGTTCCCGGCACAGGGGTGTTCCTGAACCGCGGCAAGGAGACGGCGCCGCTCTCGATGCGGGCCTGCGTCGACCACCTCCATTCCCTCCCTGAGAGCGCGATCATCCTCTCGCTGGAGACCGTGCCGGTTCCGCGGGTCAGACCGCGGGACCGCCTCGAGGTCGACGAGCTCGGCTACAAGGACGACCGCCTGACCTTCGTCCGCGCCAAGCACGGCTATGCCGAGGAGTACGACGTCCCCAAGCTGATCAGGCAGATCGCAAAGGCGGGAGTCGAGTGCCCGGTCGATGCGCGTCATGCCTCCTTCTACCTGTCTCGGGTCGAGCTGAAGGCGACGGATCGACCCGGGATGAGCCGCTGGCGAAAGCGCCTCTTCCTGATCACGGCATTGATCAGCGCCGAGCCGGCCGATTACTTCCGGCTGCCCCGCAAGCGAACGGTCACGCTTGGCTCGGAGATCGAGTTCTGAGCGCTTCGCCTAGCGCCGTATGAGCACGTAGACCAGCGCGACGACGAACGTGAGCTGACCGACGCCCAGGGCCGTCCCGAGGTTCTTGGCGCCGAAGAGCTCGGCGAGTCCCACGCCGACGGCGAAGGCCGCCAGCACGATGACCAGCTTGGCGAGCACGGACCGGGACTCTAGAGGCGGGTACCTTTGGCGCGTGCTCACCGACTACCACCTGCATCTGCGGCCCGACGAGGTCGGGTCCGCCGAGGAGTACTTCACCCAGGAGAACGCCGAGCGCTATCTCGCGGCCGCCGAGGAGCAGGGCATCGACGAGCTCGGCGTCTCCGAGCACATCTACCGCTTCAAGGAAGCTCTCGAGCTCTGGGGCCACCCCTACTGGCACGACCAGGCCGAGGACGATCTCGCCGCCTATTGCGAGTTCGTCCGCACCACGCCACTTCGGCTCGGCGTCGAGGCGGACTACATCAGGGGCGCGGAGGATCAAATCGCGAGTCTTCTCGAGGGCCACGACTTCGACTACGTGGTCGGGTCCGTCCACTACCTGGGCGAGAAGGGCGCGGTGGACGACCAGCGCTACGACGTCTGGGACTCGTTCGGGGACGCCGACTCGCTCTGGCGCACCTACTTCGAGTGGCAGGCGGATCTGGTCAGGTCGGGTCTCTTCGACATCGTCTCCCACCCGGACCTGGTGAAGATCTGGGGCGAGGACCGCCCCGCGCCGGAGCGCGACCCCCGCTTCCACTACGAACCCTTCGTCGAGGCGCTGGCCGAATACCAGATCGCCGTGGAGATCTCGACGGCGGGGCTCCGCAAGCCGGTCGGCGAGATCTACCCCGCCCGCGCCCTGGCCGAGATGTGCCTCGAGGCGGGGACGGAGTTCGCGCTCTCCTCGGACGCGCACGCACCGGACCAGGTGGGGTTCGGATACGACGAGGCCATCGGCTTCCTCGGCGAGCTCGGCGTCGAGCGGATCTGCGTCTTCGACCATCGCCAGCGCCGGACCGAGCCCATCGGGCGAACGGGACTCGAGCCGGAGGAGCTCGCCGATCGCGAGGAGGCCGGCTGATGGCTCTGCGCGTGGGCATCGGCTACGACAGCCACCGCTTCGCCGACGGAGAGCGCCTGGTGATCGGCGGGGTCGAGATCGAGCACGACCGCGGCCTCGAAGGGCACTCCGATGCCGACGTCCTCACCCATGCGGTGATCGACGCGCTGCTGGGCGCCTGCGGCCTCGGCGACCTCGGGGAGCTATTCCCGGACACCGAGGATCAGTGGCGCGATGCGGATTCGATCGACCTGCTCCGCATCGTCGTCGGCCG
Source organism: uncultured Solirubrobacterales bacterium (assembly GCA_963763985.1). Lineage (GTDB taxonomy): Bacteria > Actinomycetota > Thermoleophilia > Solirubrobacterales > 70-9 > DASUPK01. Next base: position 306,641 of record CAVXQO010000011.1, read on the forward strand.
GCTGTCCGGTGCCGTCGCCAACGTCGACGTGACCGTGATCTGCGAGGAGCCGAAGCTCGCGCCCTACAAGGCGGAGATCGGAGCCCGGCTCACGGAGGTGCTCTCAGCTCCCGTCAGCGTCAAGGCATCGACCAACGAGGGCATGGGCGCGATCGGCAGGGGAGAGGGAATCGCCTGCATAGCGGTCGCTCTCGTCGACACATAAGCTTGACCGGATGGCGCAGGACCGGTTGAGAGAGGGCCTCGCTGGCGTGGCCTTGCGTCTGCCGGCGGCGCTTGGCGACGTTGCCTTCGAGATCCGGGTCTTCTCCGAGGTCGGTTTGGTGCGCCCCATGCGCCCGGACAAGCTCGCGCGGGTGGTCGAGCGCTACATCCGCTGGGGGGCGTCTCCCGCCCTCGGGTCAGCCGCCAACGCGGTCACCGTCCCCGACCGGGCGGCGATCGTCGACGAGGCGGGCACGCTCACCTGGGGGCAGACCCATCGCCGCTCGAACGCGCTGGCGCGCGCGCTCCGCGACGAGGGGGTTGCGCCCGGCGACGGCGTGGCGATCATGTGCCGGAACCACCGCTACTTCATCGAGGCGACCATGGCCTGCGCGAAGCTCGGTGCGATCGCCCTCTACCTCAACACCGCCTTCGCGGGCCCGCAGCTCGCCGACGTGATGGAGCGCGAGAAGCCCGCTGCGCTGATCTACGACCAGGAGTTCACCGGCCTGCTCTCGGAGGCGAGCAAGGGAATGCGCCGTTTCGTTGCGTGGGAGGAGGGCGAGGGCACGGACGAGGTCACGCTGGAGCAGCTGATCTCGGGCTCCCACGGCGACGACCTCGATCCACCGCCGGAGTCGGGCCGCTACATCATCCTCACCTCCGGGACCACCGGGACGCCGAAGGGCGCCCAGCGCAGCCAGCCTGAGGGGCTGGGCGCCCTCGCCGCGCTGCTCTCGAAGATCCCGAGGCGCTCTCACGAGACCGTGATGATCGCCGCGCCGCTCTTCCACTCCTGGGGCTTTCTGCACTTCGTCCTCAGCCTGCCCACCGCGGCGACGATGATTCTGCGCCGGAGGTTCGACCCTGAGGACACCCTCAAGGCCACCGCTGAGCACCGGGCCCGGGTGCTGGCGGTCGTCCCGGTGATGATGCAGCGGATCCTCGCCCTGCCGGAGGAGGTGAAGCGCCGCTACGACCTCTCCGCGCTCGAGGTGACCGCCGCGAGCGGCTCGGCTCTCCCCGGCGATCTCGCCACCAACTGGATGGACGAGTTCGGCGACAACCTCTACAACCTCTACGGCTCGACGGAGGTCGCCTGGGCGACGATCGCAACTCCGGAGGACATGCGCGCGGCCCCGGGCACGGCCGGCAGGCCCCCGCGCGGCACCGTGATCCGCATCGTCGACGAGAACGGCCACGACGTGCCGCCCGGAGAGACGGGCCGAATCTTCATCGGCAACCAGCTGGCGTTCGAGGGCTACACGGGCGGCGGCGACAAGGAGCACCTCGGCGATCTGCTCTCCTCGGGCGACGTCGGGCACTTCGACGAGGCGGGGCGCCTGTTCATCGACGGCCGTGACGACGAGATGATCGTCTCCGGCGGCGAGAACGTCTTCCCCCGCGAGGTCGAGGATCTGCTCTCCGACCACGACGGAGTGGTCGAGGCGGCCGCGGTCGGAGTGGACGATGAGCAATTCGGCCAAAGGCTGCGCGCTTTCGTCGTCAAGGAGGAGGATGCCGACGTGAGCGAGGACGACCTGAAGGACTACGTCAAGGCGAACCTCGCCCGCTACAAGGTCCCGCGCGAGATCGTCTTCGTCGACGAGCTTCCGCGCAATGCGACGGGTAAGGTCCTCAAGCGCGAGCTGGCCGAGCGCCAGCCCGCCGACTGAGCGACTGGAGGGCGGAGAAGCTTGTCCGACACTGAGAGCCTTGAGCCGATCGGTGAGGCGGACCGTGACGATCTTCCCCTTCCCGTGGACGCGGACGAGATCCGGGCCGAGATCGAGCAGGCCCAGGCTGCGACGGACCGCTTCCGCGCCAAGGCGACCGAGCTGATCAAGGAGCTGCGCGACCGCGAGACGCAGGCCCGCAACGACGCAATCGCCGCGGAGGCCGCCGCGGAGACAGCCAGCACCGAGGCGCGAGAGTCCCGCGCCGCGGCCCAGGAGGCGATCGACCACGCCAAGCGGATCGAGGCGCGGGCAACCGCGAAGGCCCGCGAGGTGATCCGGGAGGCCGGGAAGAAGGCGGGCGAGGCCGAGCGGCGCTCCACAGCCCTCGAGAGCGCCCTGGCCGACGCCCAGGATGGGCAGCGGCGGGCGGAGAGCCGGGCGGCCGAGATCGAGAAGCGGGGCAGTGCCGCGGAGCAGCGAATCCAAGCCCAGCTCCGCGAGCTCGAGGAGAAGGCGAAGCGCGCCGAGGCTCGCGCGGCTGACGCCGACAGGGAGCGAACGGCTTCACGCGAGCGCGCGGAGCAGGCGATCGCGCAGCTCAAGGAGGAGACCCGCCGGCGGGCCGAGAGCGCGATCAAGGAGTACCGCGAGCGCTCTGAGGCGGAAGCCCAGGAGGCGCTCGACCGAGCCGCGGAGTCCGAGCGGCGCATCGAGGAGCTCCGCTCCCGCTTGAACGAGGCCGAACAGCGCGCGATCGCCGCCGAGGACCGCGCCGAGGCTGCGGCCGAAGGCGAGAAGACCGAGGCCGAGCGGCTTCGCGGGGAGATGGAGCGCCGGATCCGCGAGGCCGCCGACGAGGCGCGCCGCGAATCCGAGGATCGGGTCCGCAGGCTCGCCGACCGCGTCGCCAAGGAGGCCGAGGCCCGTGCGCGCGCCGAGGCCGAGGCCACCCTGAGCCAGGAGGCCGTCAAGCTTCAGCGGGAGGCCGACGAGCGGGTGGAGGCGGCGCGCCGCCGCGCCGAGGCGGAGGTCCAGGAGAAGGTGGATCGCGCCCGCAGCGAGGCTCTCACCGGCGCCGCTCCCGAGGATTCCGACGGCTCACCCGAGGAACCGGGCCAGCCGGCTCGCCCGGGCGTTCCCGATGAGGCACCCCCAGGGGAACCCGCCGGTATCCGCTACGTCGGCGGCCGGCGGCTGCGCACCTATTAGCCGACTGCCGCCGACTCTCTCTGGGTCTCGACGGCCCGCTTCAGGTTGAGCAGGGACTGGTGAAAGCGCCGCCTCAGGCCGGGCGCTGCGACTCGCTCGGCGATCAGCGCGGCGAGCCCGCCACCCGCCACGCCGTAGGCGAAGCGGAAGGTGACGCGGGTGCGGCCGTCTCCGAGCTCCCGGAGGCGCCAGCGGCCGCGCTGGTCGACCCCTGTCACCGAGCTCCAGGCCATGTCGCCCTCGGGCTGCCACTCGACGATCTCGATCAGGCCGCCCACGTCCGCCGCTCCGACCCGGAGCAGCATCCGGTACCGGGCGCCGAGGCCGCTGTGGAGGTCCCCGGCGATCTCCCAGCGGGTCAGGCCCTCAATGAAGACGGGGTAATTGGCGGGCTCGGTGACGTGGTCCCAGACGAGACGCCGTGGCGCATCGACGGTGACCCTCTGCTCGATCCTCACGCCGGCGTCACCCGATCACCGGGAGCTGCCGCTCGGCCGCCAGCTCGGTGAGCTTGTCCTGCATCATCGAGGTGATGTCCTCGTAGACCCGGTCCCGGTCCGGCTCCGGGCCGTAGCGCTCGCGCAGGTCGATCGGGTCCATCACCTGGACGGTGATCTTGGCCGGCAGCGGCAGGTGGCCGAGGAAATCGCCGACGTTCACGATCCAGGGGAGGGAGAGGTTGACTGGGAGCGTCTTCAGCCGGAGCAGCTTGTCGAGCCGCAGCAGCTTGGCCAGCCTCTCTCCATGCGTCAAGAAGATCGCGGTCTCCTGACCGCCCACCGACACCACCGGCACGATCGGCACCCCGGCGTCCAGCGCGAGCTTGACGAAGCCCCGGCGCCCGGCGAAGTCGATCCGATTCGCCTCCCAGGTTGGGCGGTTCACCTCCCAGTCCCCGCCCGGGTAGACCAGGACGGCCGCGCCGGCGTCCAGTGCTTTCCGCGCGTTCTCGTGCGAGGCCGCCACCGTCCCGAAGCGCCGCAGATAGGGACCCACCGGCGAAGTGAGCACCAGGTTGTGGGCGAGCTGGTAGAAGGGCCGCTCCACGCCGAAATAGGTGTTGAAGGCGAGGGTGAAGACGATGGTGTCGGGGGTGATCGTGCCGCCCGAGTGGTTCCCCACGAGCAGAACGGGTCCCTGCTCGGGAACCTTCTCCATGCCGCGGACCTCGCCCCGGAACCAGATGCTCGCAATCAGCCAGGAGAGCGAGAGGTTCTCGCGGATGAAATCCGGATCGCGATCGTCGAGGTCGGCGGTGAGGCGGCTCTGCACCTCCTCAACGAAGCGGCGCAGCAGGGAGGGTCGCCCGAAGCCACCGGCTCGGCGACGGCGCGGATCTCCTCCATTCTGACTCTGCCCCTCACCGGCCCGGGCAGCGGTATCTGCACCGGTCTCTGGCATGCCCGTCGATTCTAGGGACGGCTACGCCGCGTCGGCGGTGAGCGCTGAGTTCTCGCCGTCGCCGCCGGCTTGCCCGTTGATGCCGCCATTGCCGTTGATGCGGACCTGGAGGCGGCGCGCGGCCCGGCCGAGCCGCTTCGCGGCGCGCTCAGCGGTGGAGGCCTGTGCGTGGCCGATGAAGTCGTGGACCAGCGCGTTGGCGTCGACCGGGTGCTCGACCTGGGGTACGTGGCCGCACTGATCGAGGACGACCTGGCGCGCGGTCGGCAGCGCGTCGCGAACGTACCGGGAGAAGGCGAGGGGCACGAGCGGGTCCTCGTCTCCCCAGACGAAGAGCGCAGGCGACTCGAGCTCCCTGAGGCGGGTGTAGTAGCCCTTCGGGCCCTTGGGCTCCTCCAGATAGATGTGCCGCAAGGAGGAGTGGAACGCGACCCGGGCGTTGACGGAGCGATAGTTGCGAAGGAACTCCTCCACCGCGACGTCGGCCGCCGCCGGGTGGATGCGCTCGGGGCGGGAGAACATGCTCCAGAACTGCTGACGCACGAGCGCGTCGCCGAAGGTGTGGGGGATGGCGGCGAGCTCGGGCCGCAGCAGCCTCACCAGGGGCACGAAGTGGCGGCGCCTCCTCCACGCCATCGAGGGGCAGAGCAGGCTGAGGCTCTGAACCCGGTCGGGTGCCTGCAGCCCAACCTCGATCGCCACGCGGCCTCCCAGCGAGTTTCCGACCAGGTGGGCGCGACCGATGCCCTCGGTGTCCATGAACCGGCAGACGGCGCGGGCAAACCAGGCCGCGTCGTAGGGGGCCCGCAGCGGCTTGGAGGAGGACCCGAATCCGGGCAGGTCGATTGCGTGGACCGTGTACTCGGGGGTCAGGGCCGAGACGGTCTCGAAGAAGCTCGTCTTGTTGCTGCCGAGGCCGTGGATCAGGATCACGTTCTCGATTCCATCGCCGGCGGTGAGCGTCGAGATCCGGGCCTTGCCGGCCCTCACCTCATGGATGCGAACGAGGGGGGGCCTGCCGTTGGGCAGCTTGAAGAACCCCTCGAAGGCGACCGCCAGGTCGAGGTTGCCCCGTGCCCATAGCCGCCGCGAGCGGAAGGCGTCCAGACCCGACAGCTGTCCCTCACGGAGCTCGAGCCAGGTCGCCGCGTCGGTGCCGATCACCACGTCCGGGTCGCTCTTGGGCGAGACCGTCACCTGGCAGCCGGTCTCGTTGAGCTCGACGGCCCAGCTCAGGCCAAGGTCGTCGAGCTCTATGCGATAGCTCGCGCTGAAGCCGGGGTCGGCTCCCAGATAGCGCTTGGGGAGAGAGGCGAATGCCTCCTCCACTGCGCGCAACCGCTGATGCTCAAGCGAGGCCTGAGTCAAGGCCGAGTCAGGGTACCGCCCCGAACGGTTGTTCCCGTTCACGTCAGATTGTCTTAATCGATTCCTCACGGAATATGCGCCCTTCCGAGCGTCAATAGCATCCGCGCCGTGGCGGACGTACGCATTCACGACACGCTCAGCGGCCAGACGCACCCGCTCGAGCCGCGCGAGCGCGGCCAGGTCGGAATCTATGCGTGCGGGCCGACCGTCTACGGGCGGATCCACATCGGCAACGCCAGGCCATACGTGCTCTTCACGCTGCTCAAGCGGCTCCTCATACACGAGGGATTCGACGCGAAGCTGGTCATCAACGTCACGGACATCAACGACAAGATCTACGACGCGGCGCGCGAGGCCGGGCAACCCTCGGCGGAATACGCGGCGGAGATGACGGCCGCCTACATCGCCGACACCGATGCCCTCGGCCTCGGGCGGCCCGACGCCGAGCCGCTCGCCTCGGAGACGATCGCGGAGATCGTCTCTCTGATCGAGGCTCTGATCGAGGGCGGTCATGCCTATCAGGCAAACGGTGACGTCTACTTCCGTGTGAAGAGCTTCGAGGGCTACGGAAAGCTCTCCAACCGGGACACCGAGGAGATGGACCAGGGAGAGGAGGCCGGCACCGCCTCACTCAAGGAGAACCCCCTCGACTTCGCGCTCTGGAAGGGCCGTAAGGAGGGGGAGGACACCTCGTGGCCATCGCCCTGGGGCGACGGGCGCCCCGGCTGGCACATCGAGTGCTCCGCGATGTCGGAGAAGGAGCTCGGTCCCGACTTCGCGATCCATGGCGGCGGCATCGACCTGGTCTTCCCCCATCACGAGAACGAGATCGCGCAGACCGAGGCAGCCCGGGGCCTGCCCCTCGCGGAGACCTGGATGCACAACGGCATGGTCCAGATCGACGAGGAGAAGATGTCGAAGTCGGTCGGCAACATCTTCCAGCTCTCGGAGGCGATCGAGCGCTACGGAGGGCAGACGGTGGTCGCCTATCTGGCCTCGGGCCACTACCGCCAGCCGCTCGCCTTCTCGGACGAACAGCTCAGTGAGGCCGCAGCGCGAGTGGATCGAATTCGGAACTACCTCCGGGACGCGCCCGGCGGCGAACCGGATCCGTTCCTGGTCGAGAAGCGACAAGTATTCCTCGACGCGCTGGCGGACGACTTCAATACACCCCAGGCATTCGCGGTGCTGTTCGAGATCGTCGCCGAGGGGAACAAGCGGGAGCTGGCCGGAGCGCGCCAGGCGCTGGAGGAGCTCCTTCCACTGCTCGGTCTGGACTCCCTGCTGGCGGAGGAGGAGCCGGCGCCCCCGGAGGCCGAGGACCTGCTGGCGCAGCGTCAGGAGGCGAGAGCCGCGAAGGAATTCGATCGCGCCGACTCCCTTCGAGACCGGCTGGCCGAGCTGGGCTGGGAGGTCCGCGACGAGTCGGGCGGCGCGCGACTCGTCCGGCGACGCTAGGAGTGGCGGACCGGGAGCGGATCTACGGACGTCGGCCCGTGGCCGAGGCGGAGCGCGGCCGCCGCCGGGTCCACAGGATCTGGCGGGCGCCGGAAACGCCGGCGGATGAGCTCGAGCGCCTCTGCGGATCGCCGGACCATCAGGGCGTCGTCGCCGAGGTGGACCCGTTTCCGTACGCCGATCCGGAGAGCCTGTTCGACGCCGACGACGGCCAGGGACTGGTGGTCGCCCTCGACCAGATCCAGGACCCCCACAACCTGGGCGCCGTCTGCAGGGCGGCCGAAGTGGCCGGGGCGGCCGGTGTCGTGATTCCGGAGCGGCGGGCGGCATCGATCACCGCCGCCGCCTGCAAGGCGTCAGCGGGCGCCGTCGAGCACCTGCCCGTCGCGAGGGTCAGGAACCTGGCCGACTGGCTCGCCGGGGCCAAGGAGGGGGGCGCCTGGATCTACGGTGCGGACGCCGAGGCCCGCAGGCCCTACACCGAGGTCGAGTGGACCGGGCGCGCCGTCCTGGTCCTCGGCTCGGAGGGGAGGGGCCTTCGCCAGCGGGTGGCAAAGACGTGCGACGAGCTCGTCTCGATCCCGGTCGCCGGCGCCGTCGGGTCGCTGAACGCCTCCGTTGCGGCCGCGGTGATCCTCTTCGAAGCTCGCCGCCAGCGCGCCGGCTAGGCGAGGACCGGCCGGGCCCTCGGCCGCAGCCTCAGGCGGCGATCTGCATCGGCTCGGGGGTCTGCTCGGCGAGTGCGATCAGCTCGTCGAGTATCTCGACGTACCGCTCGCGCAGCTCGACGTCGGCGAGCCGGCCGTCCTCAGTGAATGCCTCGTCGGCGTGACCGACGGGCAGCTCCTTCTCGATCACGCGGGCCCCGCTCGCGGCGAGCGTCTTCCGGGCCTCGGCCTGTGACCAGACCGCGCCGAACATCCCGGTGCTGGCGCCGACGACCGCGACGGGCTTGCCCCAGAGCGCGTTGCCGCGCAGGGGCCGCGACGCCCAGTCGATCGCGTTCTTGAGCTGGCCGGGAATCGAGGAGTTGTATTCGGGGGTGGCGATCAGGACGGCGTCGGCCGAGGAGATCGCCTCGCGCAGGCGGCGCGCGCCGGCGGGGCCGGTCCCATGGTCGTCGTCCTCGTCATAGGGCTCGACCGCCTTCAGCCCATCGAAGATCTCGAGCTCCACGGGCGGCGGCAGCAACTCGGCCGCCGCCCGCAGGAGCGTCGTGTTGTGGGAGTCGCGACGCAGGCTTCCTGAGATCGCGAGCACGCTCAACGAACGGGTTCCTCCTCGCTTCTCTGCGGAGGACCCTCGCATCTACGCCTCCTTGATGAGCTCGAGGTGAACGGAGAGGGTGACCTCGTCGCCGAGGGTCTTGCCGCCGCCAGGCAGCTCCATCTGCCAGTCGAGGCCGTAATCGTGACGGTCGACCTTGGTCTCCAGGTCGATTCCGAGCCTCTCGTTTCCGTCGGGACCGGGGGCGGGGCCGTTGACCTCGCCACGGGCCACCACCGGCTTGGTGATGCCCTTGACGGTCAGCTCGCCGTCGACGACGACCTGGCCGTCCTCCGCGGCGATTCCAGTCGACCGGAACGAGATCTCCGGCGTCTTCTCGACGTCGAAGAACTCGGGGGAGAGGAGGTGGCCCTGGAGGGTCTCCTCCTTGACCTCAACGCTCTCGGCGGGAACTCGCCCGGAGAGCTGCGGCTGGCCGGAGGCGTCGCTGAGCGTCGCCTCGAACTCGCCGAAGCTGCCGCGGAAGGTTCCCACGACGTGTTTGACGGCAAATCCGACGTGCGAATGCACCGGATCGGATTGCCATGTGCCTGTTGGGATGGTTGACTCTGCTTGTGCTGTGGTCATTGAGGTGCT